>NZ_JBIAWI010000025.1:0-146917 GCF_042895385.1 Streptomyces sp. NPDC001401 | reverse complement strand
CGGTGCTTTCCAGGATCCCGCTTTCGCGTTTCCCTTTCCGGCGCTTCCGACTCTATCAGATCCTTTCGGGCCTGACTCCCAGTCAGAGGGGGCTGCCTTCCAGGCCGTTGGGCCGTTCCGACGTCTCAAACCTTAGCGGATCCCTTCGGCAGTTCCTAATCGGGCTGCCGGTCCGAATCGAATTGAATTCGGGCATGCCGAAATCAATCCCATTGGGAGATCGTGCTGATGGTTTGAGGTGCCGCTTGTGCGGCGGAGGTGCTGTCGCAGAACCGTTACGGCTCCGTGGCAACCCGGAGAACTTTACGGATCCGGGAGAGGGCTGTCAAGCGCCCCCTGTCAAGATCTTTTATGTCGGCCTCAGTCCAGGTCGGTGAGGCGTCCGCCCGCGTCCGGCTGGGCGTGTTCCACCCTACGCAGGAGGCGGGTGAGGACCTCGCCGAGGGTGGTGCGCTCGTCGGGGGACAGGTCCTGGAGGAGGTCCTCCTCGAAGACCGTGGCGAGGCGCATCGCCTCGAGCCACTTCTCGCGGCCCTCCGCGGTGAGCTCCACGATCACGCGCACTCGGTTGGACTCGTCGCGCTCCCGGGTCACCAGGCCCTCGGCGACCATGCGGTCGATCCGGTGGGTCATGGCGGCCGGCGTCAGGCCCAGGCGCTTGGCGAGATCGCTCGGGCCCAGGCGGTATGGGGCGCCGGAGAGGACGAGGGCCTTGAGGACCTCCCATTCGGCGTTGCTGATGCCGAGGGCGGAGGTCTGGCGGCCGTAGGCGACGTTCATGCGGCGGTTCAGGCGGGACAGGGCCGAGACGATCTTTTCGACCTGAGGGTCGAGGTCCCGGAACTCGCGCTGGTAGGCGGCGATCTGCTCTTCGAGTGTCGGTTCGCCGAGGGTGCCGGGGGTGTCGCCCATGGCCGAAGTATGGCATGGGCGTGCTTGGCGTTGAAGTTCTTCTGGGTGTACTGTTTAGCTTCGAACTTTAGGTTCTAAGTCTTCACTCCTAACTACTGAGAGAGGTGAACGTGACCAGGGCGATGGGCGCAGCGATGCGCCGGATCCATGTGGGTAACGCACTCAGCGCGTTCGGGCTCGGCTTCACCGTCCCCTACCTGTACGTCTATGTGGCGCAGGTGCGGGGGCTGGGGGCCATGACAGCGGGGCTCGTGCTCGCTGTCTTTGCTGTGGCCGCGCTGATCGTGCTGCCGTTCGCCGGGCGGGCCATCGTCCGGCGCGGTCCGCTACCGGTCCTGTTCGCCGCCCTGGTCACCGCCGCGCTGGGGGCGCTGAGTCTGGGGCTGGCGAGCAGTGCCAACGCCGTGCTGTTGTCGGCGGCGGCGCTCGGGGCCGGGCAGGCCGTGATGCAGCCGGCGCTCGCGACGATGATCGTGGACTGTTCCACGGCGGACACGCGCTCGCGTGCGTTTGCCATGCAGTTCTTCCTGCAGAACCTGGGGCTCGGCGTCGGTGGGCTCATCGGCGGCCATCTCGTTGACTCTACGCGCGTCGACTCCTTCACCCTGCTGTTCTCGATCGAGGCTGCGGTGTTCCTGCTGCTCGCGGTCGTGATGGCCACCGTGCGGATGCCGCACTCCCCGCGCATCGAGGGTGCGCCCGCGCAGTCGGCGAAGGGCAGCTGGAAGCAGCTGCTCGGCAATCGGGCCATGGTGCAGCTGTGCGTGCTGGGCTTTGTGCTGTTCTTCGCCTGCTACGGGCAGTTCGAGTCGGGGCTGAGTGCGTACGGGGTCGAGGCGGCGGGCATCTCGACGTCCGCGCTGGGGACGGCGCTGGCCGCCAACACGCTGATGATCGTCGTCGCGCAGTTCGCCGTGCTGAAGTTCGTCGAGCGTCGGCGTCGGTCCCGGGTGATCGCCGGGGTCGGGCTGATCTGGGCCGTGGCGTGGGTCATGGCCGGGTATGCCGGGCTCGGGCACGGCAGCCAGGAGATGGCGACCGCCGCGTTCGTTTCGACGTATGCCTTGTTCGGGCTGGGTGAGGCGATGCTGTCGCCGACCGTCGCTCCGCTGGTCGCCGATCTTGCGCCGACGGGGATGGCGGGGCAGTACAACTCCGCCTTCGCCCTGGTGAAGCAGCTTGCGCTGGCCGTGGGGCCGGCGGTGGGCGGGCCGATGGGGGCCTCGCTGCACGCGCCGTACATCGTGGCGTTCCTGCTGTTCTCGCTGGGGATCACCTTCCTCGCGCTGCGGCTGGGACGGCAGCTCACCGCCGTCCAGGATCGGCCGTGGCTCGGGAGGAGTCGGGTGGTTGCCCGGGGTGGGGCGGCTGCGGAGCCGGTGGCCGCGGAGGCCTGAGCGGGGCTCAGGCCGAGTTCTTGGGGAGTACGAACTCGCACCAGACCGCCTTGCCTCCGCCCGGGGTGCGTCGTGAGCCCCAGTTCGACGCGATCGTCGCGACGATGGCGATGCCCCGGCCCGACTCGTCGCCGGGTTCGGCTCGGCGGCGGCGCGGGAGGTGGTCGTCGCCGTCGGTGACCTCGATGATCAGGCGGCGGTCGGTGCGGCGCAGGCGCAGGCGCATGGGTGGTGTGCCGTGCTGGAGGGAGTTGGCGACCAGTTCGCTGGCTGCGAGGACGCCCAGGTCATGGAGTTCGGTCGGAAAGCGCCAGCTCGTCAGGACGCCGGAGGCGAAGGCACGCGCGCGTGGGGCTGCTTCGATGCCTCCCAGGAGTTCCAGGGCGGCGTTGCGGAAGAGGTCGCTGTCCGGGCCCGTGCGGGCCGGGTGCTGGAGGACCAGGACGGCCACGTCGTCGTCGTGGTCCGCGGTCACGCCCGCTGAGCGGACGAGGCGGTCGCAGACGACCTGGGGCGTGCCGGTGGCGCCCGACAGAGCTCGCTCCAAGGATGCGATGCCCTCGTCCAGGTCCTCGTCCCTGCGTTCCACCAGGCCGTCCGTGTAGAGCACGGCCGTGGAGCCGGGGCCCAGCGGGATCGAGCCCGAGGCGTGCATCCAGCCGCCCGTGCCGAGCGGCGGACCGGTCGGTTCGTCGGCGCGCAGGACCACACCGCTTTCGTCGCGGACGAGGATCGGGAGGTGGCCCGCGGAGGCGTACACCAGGCGGCCCTCGTTCGGGTCGTGGATGGCGTACACGCAGGTGGCGATCTGGTTGGCGTCGATCTCCGTCGCCAGGCCGTCGAGGAGTTGCAGGACCTCGTGCGGAGGGAGGTCCAGGCGGGCGTACGCGCGGACCGCCGTGCGGAGTTGGCCCATGACGGCCGCGGCTCGTACGCCTCGGCCCATCACGTCGCCGATGACCAGGGCCGTGCGGCCGCCGCCGAGGGTGATGACGTCGTACCAGTCGCCGCCGACCGCCGCCTCCGTGCCGCCGGGCTGGTAGGTGGCGGCGATGCGCAGGTCGTCCGGTTCTTCCAGTTCCTGGGGCAGCAGCGAGCGCTGGAGGGTGACTGCTGTTTCGCGTTGGCGGCGCTCGCTGGCGCGTAGGCGTTCGGCTGCTTCGGCGTGGTCGGTGACGTCGGTCGCGAAGACCAATACGCCCGCGTTTTCGCCTTCCGTCACCGGGGTGCAGGTGAAGGTGTAGGAGCGGCCGTCGGGGGCCTTGCGGGACTTGAGGGTGCGGGGCTTGCGGCTGCGCAGGACCTGGTCGAGGAGCGGGAGCAGGCCCAGTTCGTCGAGTTCCGGGAGGGATTCGCGGGTTGGCTCGCCAAGCGGTCGTACGCCGAAGGCCGTCACGTAGGCGTCGTTGACGTAGGCGACGCGGTGGTCGGGGCCGTGGACGAGGGCCACGAGAGCCGGGACGCGGTCGAGCACCTCGCGGACGGGGAGTTCGTCGACGGCCGGTACGGGTGCGTGCTCGTCGGTGAGCTGTTCGGCGCGGGCCGCGGGGACGGCGCTCGGGTTCTCGGCCGGCCGGTCGGGCGCGGCCGAATGATCGGTCCGCGCTGCGGCGCGGCGCTGCGTTCCGGGGAGCCGGGCGCTCCAGCGCGTGAAGTTCACGAATCCTTGCCTCGTGTCGTCGTCTTCGGCGTCTTCGGCCGACTCCGGACCCGGCCGGAGGGCTGGGGGGTGACACCCCCGGGATGCAGCACGGTGGAGAGAGCCTCTTGGGTTCGAAGGGCGAGCATCTGCTCGCCCTGGGGGCGGGGATCAGTCTGGCAGTGTGGCCTACCGGGGCGACATCCGTGAGACGCCCACCCGGTCGGTGGAGTTCCTGGGTCCGGTCAGGACGACCCCTTCGGGTCGTTCATCGGGTCGGTAGGAGGCTTTCCACCGGCCGCGAGTTCGAACTCCGCTCGGGGATGTTCGAGCGAACCGAGGGAGACGATCTCCCGCTTGAAGAGGCCCGAAAGGGTCCATTCGGCCAGGACACGGGCCTTGCGGTTGAAGGTCGGCACCCGGCTGAGGTGGTAGACGCGGTGCATGAACCAGGCAGGGTAGCCCTTCAGCTTGCGCCCGTAGACGTGGGCGACGCCCTTGTGGAGGCCCAGGGAGGCCACCGAGCCGACGTACTTGTGCGAGTACGTCTCGAGGGGTTCGCCGCGCAGGGAGTGCGCGATGTTGTCGCCGAGGAGCTTGGCCTGACGGACCGCGTGCTGGGCGTTGGGGGCCGTCTCCGTGCCGGGTTCGGCGGCGGTGACGTCGGGGACGGCGGCCGCGTCTCCTGCCGCCCACGCGTGCGTGGCGCCGTCGATCGTCAGCTGGGGGGTGCATTTCAGCCGACCTCGTCCGGTGAGCGGGAGGTCGGTGGCGGCGAGCAGCGGGCTGGGCTTCACGCCGGCCGTCCAGACGACCGTACGGGTCGGGAAGCGGGCGCCGTCGCTGAGGACGGCAACGCGGTCCACGCAGGACTCCAGGCGGGTGTGCAGGCGTACGTCGATGTTGCGGCGGCGCAGTTCGGTGACCGTGTAGCGGCCCATCTCCTCGCCGACCTCGGGCAGGATGCGGTCCGAGGCCTCCACGAGGATCCACTTCATGTCCTCGGGCTGGACGTTGTGGTAGTAGCGGGCGGCGTAGCGGGCCATGTCCTCGAGTTCGCCGAGCGCCTCGACTCCGGCGAATCCGCCGCCGACGAAGACGAAGGTCAGCGCCGCGTCGCGGATCTCGGGGTCGCGGGTGGAGGAGGCGATGTCCATCTGCTCGATGACGTGGTTGCGCAGGCCGATGGCCTCCTCGACCGACTTGAAACCGATGCCGTGGTCGGCCAGGCCGGGGATGGGGAGCGTGCGCGAGATCGAGCCGGGGGCGAGGACCAGTTCGTCGTACGTCAGCTGCTCCGGGCCCGCTCCCTCCTCCTCCGTCGCGAGGGTGGTGAGGGTGGCGGTGCGCTTGGCGTGGTCGATCGACAGGACCTCGCCGATGACGACATGGCACTGATCCAGGACTCGGCGCAGCGGTACGACCACGTGCCGGGGTGAAATGGCACCGGCGGCCGCTTCGGGAAGGAATGGCTGATAAGTCATGTACGGGTCGGGAGTGACGACTGTGATCTCGGCCTCGCCCCGCCCGAGTTCCCGTTTCAGCTTCTGCTGGAGGCGCAGGGCCGTGTACATCCCGACGTAGCCGCCGCCGACAACGAGAATGCGCGCACGTTCCTTCACCATCCCATGACGCACCCAGCGCTTGAGTTTGTCCACAGCCCCGACAATTTGTGTGACGGGGGGCCGGGGACGCCCAGGGTTGGCCGAATTGCCCGAGTGCTCGGAAGGATTGCAGGTCAGCGGGTGTGTACCGGATGACCTTGGGGGGCGCAATCGGGACGTATGCGACTCGTACTCCGATCGGGGGGCGCTCCGTGCGGAACCTGCCCCTTCTGAATTGACTCCCTCTCAACTATGTTCGTGTCTCGACGGGGTGTAGGGGGATGCGCTCATCGCTCATCGAGTCCGCGACGGGCGGGTCCGGTGAACCGGGCTTGTTCCCACGTCCCGGCAACCAATGAATGGCGGGGAGAGTCTCCGGGGGGAGACGTCATTACCGGGGGATCACTTATGCATGTTCAGGACTCTCATTGGTCGTCCGCGTCTGCACTGACATCGGGCGGCATCGTGAGCGCGGCGGCGGGAAACGGACGCGCGGACGCAGCGCGTACGACGCCACTGCGCGTGGATGCACAGCGCAATCTGGAGCACGTGCTGCGTGCGGCGCGCGAGGTCTTCGGCGAGCTGGGATACGGCGCGCCGATGGAGGACGTGGCGCGGCGGGCGCGGGTGGGTGTGGGGACCGTGTACCGGCGGTTCCCGAGCAAGGACGTCCTGGTGCGGCGGATAGCCGAGGAGGAGACCTCCCGGCTGACCGACCAGGCCCGGGCGGCGCTCGGCCAGGAGGACGAGCCGTGGTCGGCGCTCTCGCGCTTCCTGCGGACGTCGGTGGCCTCGGGCGCCGGGCGGCTGCTGCCGCCGCAGGTGCTGCGGGTCTCGGTCGCCGACGAAGAGTCCGAGCGGGCCGACGGCACGGTCTTCGACGAGGCCCGCGTGCCGCAGCAGCGGGTGCAGCCGGGTTCCGGGGAGCTGCGGCTCGTTCCCGAGGAGGCCCCGAGGGTCTCGGCGGAGGACGACACGGGCGCGGCGGCGCTGCTCGAGGTCGTGGGCCAGCTCGTGGAGCGGGCGCGCGCGGCGGGTGAGCTGCGGGCCGACGTGTCGGTGTCGGACGTACTGCTGGTCATCGCCACGGCGGCGCCCTCGCTGCCGGACGCGGCCCAGCAGGCGGCGGCCTCGGCGCGGCTGCTCGACATCCTGCTGGAGGGGCTGCGGTCACGGCCGGCTTGAGAGCCCGGCCGCGAGTGACGGTGCGCGACTGGACGCGCGCGTGACGGTGGCGGTGGGGCGTGGGCGCTGCGCAGCCCGCGCACCCGGCGTCAGCCGGGAATGCGACTGGACACCAGAAATACACCGGCCGCCGGGAATCAGCGGGGCATTTCCGGCATGCCACTCA
This sequence comes from Streptomyces sp. NPDC001401, assembly GCF_042895385.1. NCBI lineage: Bacteria > Bacillati > Actinomycetota > Actinomycetes > Kitasatosporales > Streptomycetaceae > Streptomyces > Streptomyces sp. NPDC001401. The sequence goes on along the minus strand of NZ_JBIAWI010000025.1, from coordinate 140,014 downwards.
TTTCCCGCTCAACTTCCGTCTGGCGAGCGTCAATTGAGCCTTCCCCTAATGGGTGATGGCTAGTACTACGGCACGACAAGTCCCCACGGACGGGTGGATGGTCCGCCCGGATGGGGCCTGAACAAAAGCCAATATGGCACTCTGACCCGGTGGTCGGGACTGGTTGGGCAGGCGTCGGGGGCTTTCCGCGATGAGCGTTGACGGGCGGGACGAGTCACTGGGTGACGGTGACGCGGAGGCCGGTGGTTCGCCGCAGGTGCCGAGTCAGGGCGGGCCGGGCGGACGGGCGGGCGGCCCGCGGGGCGGTGGCCGCCCGGAGACCGTCATCCCGCCGCAGGGCGGCGAGCCGGTCGAGCCCGTCGAGGGCAGTGTCCCGGCGCAGCGCGACCGGCGCGAGGACAGCGTCCTGCCGCCACCGAGAGACCTTCCGCCCTCCGACGCCGACCTGATCGGGCGGATGCGCTCGGGCGACGACACCGCGTACGAGGAGCTGTACCGGCGCCACGCGGACGCGGTACGCCGCTACGCCCGCACCTGCTGCCGCGACGCCCACACCGCGGACGACCTCACCGCCGAGGTCTTCGCCCGCATGCTCCAGGCAGTGCGCGGCGGCCACGGCCCCGAGCACGCCGTACGGGCGTATCTGCTCACCACTGTCCGGCGCGTGGCCGCGAACTGGACGAAGTCCGCGAAGCGGGAGCAACTGGTCGACGACTTCGCGGTGTTCGCGGCGCAGGCCGCGCGCTCCTCCGAGGTGTCCGACAACGACACCCTCGACCTGGGCGCCGACGTGCGCGCGATGCACGAGGCCGAGCAGTCCATGGCCATGCAGGCCTTCCGGTCGCTGCCCGAGCGCTGGCAGGCCGTGCTGTGGCACACCGAGGTCGAGGACGAGTCGCCGAGCGAGGTCGCCACGCTCTTCGGGCTGGACGCCAACGGCACGCGCGTGCTGGCCAGCCGCGCCCGCGAGGGCCTCAAGCAGGCCTACCTCCAGGCCCACGTCAGCGCCACGCTCGTCGGCGACGAGGAGTGCGCCCGCTACGCCGACCGGCTGGGCGCCTACGCCCGCGGCGGACTGCGCACACGTGCCGAGCGGGGGCTGCGCAAGCACCTTGAGGAGTGCGCCAAGTGCCGGCTGGCCGCCGGCCAGATCAAGGAAGTCGCCAGCGGTATCCCGGGCGTCGTGCCGGTCGCGGTCATCGGTTGGTTCGGTGCCGCCGGGTACGCCAAGGTGGCCGCGCTCATCGCCGGCGGTGCCGGAGCCGGTGCGGCGGGCGCCGCGGGTGCGGCCGCCGCGGCGAGCGGCGGCTCGTCCAGTGGGGCAGGCGCCGGTGGCGCGGCGGCCTCCGAGGGGCTCGGGGCGCCGGCGAAGATCGGTATCGCCGCCGGTGTCGTCGCCGCGGCGGGCGTGGCGGTCGCCCTCGCGCTGTCCGGGGGCAGCACCCCGGTCAGGAAGCCGGACGCAAAGCCGCCCGCCTCCGCGCCCGCCGTCCGGCCCGAGTCACCCAAGCCGACGCCGCCGAAGAAGCAGCCCGAGCCGAAGCCGCGGGTGATCGTGCCCGCAGCGGCTCCCACGCCGACTCCGACCCCGGCTCCCCGGCCGAAGGCCACCCCCACCCCGACCCCCACTCCCACGCCGAAGCCGACCCCGAAGCCCACACCCACGCCCACCCCGACTCCCCCGCCCGCTCCAGCCGTCTACGAGTGGAGCGAGCTGTCCTACAACCTCGGCGGCGACGGCACCAAGCCCGAGATGCGGATCGGCGAGAGCAGCTGGGTGTGGCAGCGGTACGGCATGTCGATCGCCGGCAAGCAGTACACGCACGGCGTGACCGTGCACGGCCAGTCCTCCGTCACCGTCGACCTCAACCGCACCTGCTCCGCCTACGACGCCATGGTCGGCGTCGACGACATGACGCTGGGCCTCGGCAAGGTCTACTTCTCGGTCTACGCCGACGGCGTCCGGCTGTGGCAGTCCTGGATGATCCAGGGCGGCGGCCCCGCGGTCCCGGTCCATGTGAACCTCGCCGGGCACAGGACCGTACGGCTGGTCGTACAGCCGCAGAGCAGCTTCGACACCCTGACGCTCGCGGACTGGGCCGAGTCGAAGTTCACCTGCTCGTAGTTCATCAGCGCCTGGTGCGCCTGCACCTGGTTCGCCTGCTGGTGGCGTTGTGCGGTCGGACTCCCCTCTACGGAAGCTGCCCGGCAGGGTGTCTGCGCAGGGCCTCGCCGAGTTCGGTGAGGAGGTCGTCGGCGGTGAGGGCGGCGCCCTTGGTGTACTCCGCCTCGTACTCCTCGGCACACAGCGCGGCGCGCGCGGCGGCTTCGGCGCGCTCGGACTCGGCGCGCTCCGGCACGGGGCGCGGTGCGCCGCCGCGCCAGCGCTCCGCGACGGCGAGCAGGCGGACCGCGCGCGGATGGTCCCCGAGATCGGACAGCAGGACCGCCGTGCTGTCCACGACGGTCGCCGTGACCACATCGGCGCAGCGCCGCTCCACCGACTCGCGGACGGTGTCGGCGAGCTTGGGCAGTCCTTGCGCCGGGCCCGACTCGGCGACCGTCACCAGGCCGTCGATCGCGTTCAGCATCACCGTGAACTGGGGCGGTGGCGTGCCACGTCCGACCTCCGCGCGAGCCGCCTCGTGCAGCGCGCGTGCCCGGGTGGTGTCCTTCTCGTCCAGCGCGAGCTGGGCGCGCATCAGCAGGACGAACGCCCTCGAGTCCGGTACGCCGTAGCGGTCGGCGGCCGCGGTCGCCTCGTCCAGCCCGCTCGACGCGGCCGCGCGGTCGCCCGCTCGGTAGGCGATCTCGGCGAGCCGCGCCAGCAGGAACGGCGTCTCGGCGTACGCGCCCACCTCGTAGGCGAGCCGCAGCGCCTCCTCGTACTCGCCCTTGGCCTCCTCCAGGCGGCTGCGGGCCATCGCCGCCTCGCCGGCCGCGCTGCACACCTGGGCCCGCATCCAGCGGTCGCCGACGCGCCGGCTCAGCACCCTGAGCTCCGCGAGGTCCTCGTCCACGCCTTTCATACCGCCCAGTGAGTCGACGGCCATGTGCGTACGGAACATCAGGGCGACACCGATCGCCCAGTCGTCGCCGTGGGCACGGGAGTTGGCGACGGCGACGTCCAAGGCGGCGCGGACGTCCTGCGAGCCGTCCAGGACGAAAGTGGTGAACGGCCAGACGAGGCCCGGCATACGGGCCGCCTCCGGACCGCCCCGCTCGAAGAAGTCCCGCAGCCGGCCGACGTACTGACGCATCCGATCGTCCAGCAGCCAGTCCATCGGTGCGGTGTCCGACTTCATGAAGAGGTGCAGCATTCGGAGGTTCATGCGGAAGGTGTGGTGGGGGTGGTGTGCTTCGGCGTGGGGGGCGGAGAGGAAGGCGTCTATGGGCTCTGTGGGAGCTGTAGGGGCGTTAGGGGCTGGTGGGACTGCGGGGAGTGCGGCCTGATAGGCCGGAGCCGCTTCTGGGGCAGGGGCAGGGGCCGGGGCCGGCGAGGAGGCGGCGGTGTTGTCCAGGGCGGCGCCCAGGCGCAGGACCTGGTCCAGCCAGGATTCGGCCTCGTGGCGGTAGTTGCGCAGCCACCAGAACCAGCCCATGGACAGGGCGAGGACGGCGGCCTCCGGCTCGGCGCCCGAGGTGAGGGCACGGTGGAGGGCGGCGCGGATGTTGTCCAGCTCGGTCTCCAGGCGGGAGATCCACGGGAGTTGGCCGGACGAGCGGAGGACCGGATCGGCCTCCTCCACCAGTGCACGCACCCATGCGCTGTGCCGGCGCTCGGCGGCAGCGCGCAGTTCGGGGACCTCGGCGGCGCGCTCCACGGCGTACTCGTGGATGGTCTCCAGCATGCGGTACCGCATGCCGCCGGAGCCGGTACGGCCGTACGGAGTCCCGTACGGGGTGGCCACGATCAGGGACTTGTCGACGAGCGCCCCGACGAGATCGGTCGCGGGGCCTGTGCACACGGCCTCCGCCGCCGCGAGGTCCCAGCCGCCGGCGAACACGGAGACCTCGCGCAGCACCGTGCGCTCCCGCTCGTCGAGCAGCTCCCAGGACCAGTCGACGACCGCGCGCAGGGTCTGCTGGCGGGGCAGGACCGTACGGCTTCCGGAGGTGAGGAGGCGGAAGCGGTCGTCAAGGCGGTCGGCGATCTGGCGGGGCGTGAGCAGACGGAGCCGGGCCGCGGCCAGTTCGATGGCGAGCGGCAGGCCGTCCAGGCGGCGGCAGATCTCGTCCACGGCCGCCCGGTCGCGGAGCACCGCGGCCGCGTCGGGGCGGACGGCGGACGCGCGCTCCTCGAAGAGGCGGTGTGCCTGGTCGAGGACGAGGGGCTCGACCGGGCGTACCGACTCGCCGGGGACGCCCAGGGGTTCACGGCTGGTGGCGAGGATCGTGAGCCCGGGGCAGCGGGTGAGCAGCGTCTCGGCGAGGGCTGCCGCTGCTTCGATGACATGTTCGCAGTTGTCAAGGATCAGGAGTTGGCTGCGCGGGGCGCAGTACTCGACGAGCAGGGCGAGGGGGTCGTCCTGCGGGGCCGTCAGCTCGGTGGTCATCAGCACGGTCTCGCGCAGACCGAGCGCGCTGACCACCGCGCCGGGCACCGCCTCCGGCCGGTCCAGCGGTGCCAGTTCGACCAGCCACGCCTGTGGGAGCCCGGCGGCGGCTTCCTCGGCGAGGCGGGTCTTTCCGGAGCCGCCCGGTCCGGTGAGGGTGACGAGTCTTGCCCTGTGCAATTCGGAACGGATGGCGTCGAGTTCTGGTTCCCGGCCCACGAAAGAGGTAAGGCGGGGACGGATGTTGCCGGTGCGGGTGGGGGGTTCGGGTTGGGCGGGAGTGGGCGCGGGGTGTGTCGGGGTGGGTTGCGGTTTTGCCGTCGTTGCCGTCGTTGCCGTCGTTGCCGTCGGGGTGAGCAGTTCCGTGTGCAGGGCGCGCAGTTGGGGGCCCGGGTCGGTGCCCAGGCCTTCGGCGAGGGCGCAGCGGGCGGTCTCGTATGCGGCCAGGGCGTCGGCTGTGCGGCCCGTGTCGCGCAGGGCGCGGATGAGGAGGGCGTGCAGCGGTTCGTCGTACGGGTGCGCCGCGGTCAGTTCCTTCAGGTGCGGTACGGCGGTGTGGGCGCGGCCGAGGTGCAGGTCCGCATCGATGCGGGTTCTCGTCGCCTCGCGGTGCAGGGCTTCGGGGCGGGTGGCGGCGAGGCGGTCGGGGAGGTCGGCGAGGGCCGGGCCGCGGTACAGGGCGAGGGCCTCGTCCAGTGTGTGCGCGGCTGTGTGCGGGTCGCCGTGGTCGAGGGCCGTTGTGCCCTGCCGTACCAGTCGCTCGAAGACGAACAGGTCTACGTCGTCCTGGGTCGCCTCCAGGCGGTAGCCGCCGGGGGCGGAGGTGATCTTGTCCTTGCCCAGGGTGCGGCGGAGGCGGCCGATGAGGGCCTGGAGGGCGGCGGGGGCGTCGTGGGGCGGGGTGTCCGACCAGACCTCGTCGATCAGGGTGTCGGGGGTCGTGACTCGGCCTGGGCGTAGGGCCAGGGCGGTGAGGAGGGTGCGGAGGCGTTGGCCGGGGACGGGTATGGCGGTGCCGTGGTCGTCCTCGGCCTGGGTGACGCCCAGGATTCTGTACCGCACCGGGTCATTGTCGCCGGGGGTTGGGGGTGGGGCACGGTGTTTTGTGGCGGTGGGTGTTTCGGGGGCCAGTGCGGGGCGGTGGGCGCCGGGGCGTTTTTCGCCCCCGCCGCCCCTACCCGTCCCATCCCCAGGGGCTGCCGCCCCTTCGACCCCACCAGGGGCTCCGCCCCTGAACCCCGGCGAGGACCACGTCCCCAGCACCCCTCACGGGGCTCTGCCCCGGCCCCCAACTTCGGGGGCCTGGCCCCCCGCACCCCCGCGGGGCTCCGCCCCGCACCCCGATCGGCCTGAACGGCCTCGTCCTCAAACGCCGGACGGGCTGAAAGACACGGACCGGGGCCCCAAGAGCGTGCCCCTCGGGTGGGTGGGGATCGGGACGGCGACATCGGCCTCAAACGCCCGACGGGCTGAAAGACACGGACCGGGGCCCCAAGAGCGCGCCCCTCGGGTGGGTGGGGGATCGGGACGGCGACATCGGCCTCAAACGCCCGACGGGCTGACGACGGCCAACATCCAGAGCGTGCACCCCGCAGGTGAGTGGGGAATCCCGACGGCAACAGCGGCTCTGACACCGGACGGGCAGAGGGATGCCGGCAGACATCGGGAGGCTATGGCCGCCGTGGGTGGGCGGGAGATCAGGAGGGTGGCAGCGGTCTCGGACACCGGGACGGCGTCAAGGCGGCGCTCCCCCGCCGGGGGCAGTGGCCCTCACAGCGCCCTCCTCGGCCGGAAGCCTCCGTCCTCATGCGACCCCGGCTCCGCCACCGGAAGCCAGTGCTCCCCTCCGTGGGGTGATTCCTGCTGGTACCGCCCTCTGGCGGGCCGGTGTGCCTGTCCAGCAGGTTCCTCGGCGGGCCAGTAGGCGGCGTAGCCAGAGTTCCAGGGAGACCAGGTCTGCCAGGCCGTCGAGGGGGAGGGGTTCGCCTGCGGCTGCTGCGCGTAGGGCCTTGCGGACGACTCGGGCCTCCACCAGGCCCGCTTCCGCGAGCAGCGGTGTGCCGAACAGGGCCATCAGGGAGTCTGCGGCGACGCGGAGGCCCGTGCGGGCCGCCACCGCTGCCGAGGCGTGGGAAGGGGCGCCCCAGCCGGGTGGGAGGTCGCTCACGCCGGCGCCTTCCAGGACCGTGCGGAGGATGGCGGCGCGGGCGCCCGGCTGGACGCGTAGAGCCTCGGGGAGGGCGCGGCAGGCGCGGACCACCTGGTTGTCGAGGAACGGCGCGTGCAGGCGCTGGGAGCGGATCTCGGCTGCTTGTTCCAGGATGCGCAGGTCCGCTGCTTGGCGGGCAAGGGCTGCGCGTGCTCGGTAGTCGCCTGGGCGTTGGCCCGGGCCCACGCCCGAGCGGTTCGTCGACGCCTGCAGGCGAACCGATACTTCAGCTAGGGCCTCGCCGGTCAGCCAGCGTGCCGCCGGGCCCGGTCTGGCCCAGGTGAGAGCGGCCAGGGAGGCACCGACGGCGCCCCCGGGTTCGTCGAAACGGCGCTGCAGGAGGCGTTCGGCGAGCAGTTCGAGGCCCTCCCGGTACGGGGTGCGGGCCAGGCGGCGGGCCGCGCCGTACACGCGCGCGGGGACCATCACCGAGCCGTCCGCCTTCGCGAGTGCCGCGACGGGGCGGACCAGGTGGCGGCGTTTGCGGTCCATGAGGAGGTCGGCCAGGCGGGCCGGGTGTGCGTCCAGGACCTGGCGGGCGCCGTAGCCCGTGAAGTGGTCTGCGCTGCCCGACGCCAGGCGGGCGCGGTGGCGGGCCGCCGTGACCAGGGACTGGCCCGGTTCGTCCGTCAGCGGGCCGTCCAGTTCGGCGTACGGCAGGGCCTCCTCGCCGCCGGTCACCACCACGTGGTGGAGGCGGGGGTTGGCCGCCAGGGATCCCGCCCGCTCCAGTTCCGCCTCGCGGCCGCCCACCGCCAGGTCGTTGAAGGTGACCGCCAGCAGGCGTTCGCCCGCGCCCGTGCCGTGGCCCAGGACTGTGCCCGGCATGCCCGGCAGGCCGGCCGCCAGCAGGGCGAGCGTGCCGGACGCAGGGCCGCCGGAAAGGTCCGCGCCGATGCCCGCCACCGGCATCCCGCGCGCGGCGCGGCGCTCCGCCGGGCCCATGCCCGGGACCGGGCCCGGGTCTATGTCCGCCCCGGGGACGTGCCTGGGCGCCGACAAGCGCGTGCGTACCGCCTCCACCAGCGCGTCGCGCACCGCGTCGACCGCGCTGTCCGGGTCCGCCGAGGGCGCCGCCACCGCGAGGGACGCGACCGGCTCGTAGCCGGCGATCTCACGCGCCCCCGCGCGCAGGATCAGCGCATGCCCCGGCGGAATGCGCCGTACGCCGTCGTAGGGCGTGGAGTCGTGCAGCGCGGCCGGTACGTCGGGGGCGGCGAGGAGCGCGGCGAGGTGGCCGAAGTCGAGGTTGGCCTCGATGAGGTCGGCGAGGGGGAGCGCGGCGGTGGCGTAGGCAGTGCCGCCCGCCCAGGGGGTGTAGAAGACGGGGCGGGCGCCCGCGAGGTCGCCGCAGACGGTGACCCGGCGGCCGACCTGAACGATCGCCGTGTAGCTGCCCGGCCACGCCGTCAGGTGGCGCAGTGCGCCTCCGCGCGCGGCGAAGAGACCGACCCGCAGCTCCTCGTCGGACGCCCCGCACGTGCCCAGGACCGCGATCCGGGTCTGGGCGTCGGCCTTCACCACCCGCACCTCGTCGGGGCGCCAGTCGCCGACCGCCCAGAGCGGATCCGGGTCGCCCCACAGGAGCTGGGAACCCACCGGGTGCACGGTCTCGCCGCCCTGTCCGGTGGCCCCCGCCGAACCGATCTCCAAAGCCCCCGCGGCGGTGCTGCTCCACCCCACCAACCACCGCATGGACGCCTCCACAGGCTGTGGACAACCAGTGCACCGTACGAACTGGTTCACCATGCTGCCATGAAGGGCGCACGCCGGAGGGGCGGTGGAGCCGCTTACGATCCCCGGAACGTGCCTTGGCGCTCAACCGCCGGGTGAGCCGAACACCCGTACTCGGCAAGGCGTCTGCGACGCGAATGCGCCCCCGAAACGCTCCCCGAAAACACCCTTCGCGCCCTCAAGTTCCATGGTGGGAGCGGAAATTGACCGGGCAGCACGGGGGCGATTTTCAGCCAAATCGGTGATGGCGGAACAGTCTTGGACACGCTCCGTACAGGCTCTGAGCATCGCATCACCCGTGCGCAGCCCGGGAGACGGAGTTCGCCCCCCGGGCCCGTCCGCCGCCCGCGGGGATGAAGGCGGCGGTGTCCCCCAGCCCGCTGGATCCAGTACAGCGGGCCGACCCACGCACCGCCCATGGAAGCGCTCCCCCGATGGCCGGAGAAGAGCGCACGGACGGGCGCACGGCCACACAGCGGGAGCACGGCGCAACTGCGCGTATCGGACCCGCACTTCAGTGCGGACCACAATCCCGCCATCCGGAACAATGCCCCTTAACGCTTGGGATGCGGCGAACTACGCTGGGTTTACGAATGCCGCGTGGTTATGCCAGCGCGGCAGCCGTCTGTGTCGAGGGGTGGCGCATGTCCAGGGAGCAACGCGGGCCGAACGAAAAGCTCGGCGCCGTTCTCGCCCTCGCGGGAATCAGCAACGCAGGACTCGCGCGACGCGTCAACGATCTTGGCGCTCAACGCGGGTTGACTCTTCGCTACGACAAGACCTCGGTGGCGCGCTGGGTGTCGAAGGGCATGGTGCCGCAGGGTGCCGCGCCGCACCTCATCGCCGCCGCGATAGGCCAGAAGCTCGGCCGCCCGGTGCCGCTCCACGAGATCGGCCTGGCGGACGCGGATCCCGCACCCGAAGTGGGCCTCGCCTTCCCCAGGGACGTAGGACAGGCAGTGCGGTCGGCGACGGAGCTCTACCGTCTCGACCTCGCCGGGCGCCGGGCCGGCTCCGGCGGCATCTGGCAGTCGCTGGCCGGATCGTTCGCAGTAAGCGCATACGCAACGCCCGCCTCACGATGGCTGATAACACCGGCCGACAGCTCGGTCGCGCGCGAGGCGAACTCCGCCGACGGCTCGGGCGCACCGCTCAAAGTCGGCCACAGCGATGTGCAGAAGCTGCGGGAGGCCGCCGAGGACGCCCGGCGCTGGGACTCCAAGTACGGCGGAGGCGACTGGCGTTCGTCGATGGTGCCCGAGTGCTTGAGGGTGGAGGCGGCTCCGCTGCTGCTCGGTGCGTACTCGGACGAGGTCGGGCGCGCCCTGTTCGGGGCGAGCGCCGAACTGACCCGGCTCGCGGGCTGGATGGCCTTCGACACCGGGCAGCAGGAGGCCGCGCAGAGGTACTACATCCAGGCGCTGCGACTGGCGCGGGCCGCGGCGGATGTGCCCCTCGGGGGGTACGTGCTGGCGTCCATGTCGCTGCAGGCGACCTATCGCGGCTTCGGCGACGAAGGCGTCGATCTCGCGCAGGCCGCCCTGGAGCGCAACCGGGGGCTGGCGACCGCCCGCACCATGAGCTTCTTCCGGCTCGTCGAGGCACGTGCGCACGCGCGCGCCGGTGACGCGCAGGCGGCGGGCGCGGCACTGCGCGCCGCCGAAGGCTGGCTGGAGCGGGCCCGTGACGGGGACAATGACCCGTCCTGGCTCGGTTTCTACTCCTACGACCGTTTTGCGGCGGACGCGGCGGAGTGCTACCGCGATCTGAAGGCGCCGCGTCAGGTGCGGCGATTCACGGAGCAGGCGCTGTCGAAGCCGACGGAGGAGTTCGTGCGCTCGCACGGCCTGCGGCTCGTCGTGTCGGCGGTCGCCGAGCTCGAGTCGGGCAATCTCGATGCCGCGTGCGAGCAGGGCGTGCGGGCGGTGGAGGTCGCGGGGCGCATCTCGTCCGCTCGCACCACCGAGTACGTGAAGGATCTTCTGCATCGGCTGGAGCCGTATGGGGACGAGCCGCGGGTGGTGGAGCTGCGGGAGCGGGCTCGGCCGTTGTTGATGGCGCCGGCGTAGAGATCGCGCGATCGACTGCCGGGTTTGTGTCGTTTCGCGGGGGCGGGTGCGTTGCGGCTTGCCGCGCCTCTGAGGGCAAAAATGCGGTGCTGCCGTCCCCGGCGTTTGAAGTGGTTGTCAGTGGCGCAGTGCACTATCGGTAGCGGGAGGTGGTGCAGGTGCGGCCGGGGATCGCTTACGACTGTGATGTGCTGGTGATCGGGGGTGGGATCGTCGGGCTGTCCACGGCGTTCGCGATCACGCGAGTCGCGCCGGGGACCCGGGTGACCGTGCTGGAGAAGGAGCCCGGGCCGGCCCGGCACCAGACGGGGCGCAACAGCGGGGTGATCCACAGCGGGATCTACTACCGTCCGGGGTCGCTCAAGGCGCAGTACGCGGTGCGGGGCGCCGCCGAGATGGTGAAGTTCTGCGCGGAGTACGGGATCGCGCATGCCGTCACCGGCAAGCTGATCGTCGCGACCGAGAAGGACGAGCTGCCGCGGCTGCACGCCCTCGTGCAGCGCGGGCGGGAGAACGGGATTCCGGTGCGGGAGCTGGGCACCGCCCAGATCGCGGAGTACGAGCCGGAGGTGCGCGGGCTCGCGGCGATACACGTCGGGACGACCGGGGTGTGCGACTTCGTGGGGGTCGCCCGGCAGCTGGCCGAGGCATCGGGGGCGGAGATCCGGTACGGGGCTCGGGTCGAGCGGATCGATCGGCGGCCGGAGCTCGGGGTCGCCGTGCGGACGGCGAGCGGTGAGGTCGTCCGTGCGCGCGTGCTGGTGAACTGTGCCGGGCTGTACTGCGACGAGGTGGCATGGCTGACCGGGGACGACCCCGAGATGCGGATCGTGCCGTTCCGGGGCGAGTACTACGAGCTGGCCCGCCCCGAGCTGGTGCGCGGGCTGGTGTATCCGGTGCCGGATCCGGCGTTTCCGTTCCTCGGCGTGCACCTCACGCGCGGGATCGACGGGGGCGTGCACATCGGGCCGAACGCGGTGCCGGCGCTGGCTCGGGAGGGGTACGGCTGGGGTGTCGTACGCCCGCGGGAGGTGGCGCGGACGCTGTCCTGGCCGGGAGCGTGGCGGATGGCCGGGCGGCATTGGCGGTACGGGGCCGGTGAGCTGCGGCGGTCGGTGTCCAAGGGGGCGTTCGGCACGGCCGTGCGTCGGCTGCTGCCGGCGGTGACGGTGGACGATCTGGTGCCTACGGCGGCGGGGGTGCGGGCGCAGGCGGTGCTGCGGGACGGGTCGCTGGTGGATGACTTTCTGATCAAGGAGGGGGCGCGGGCTGTGCATGTGCTGAATGCGCCCTCGCCTGCGGCGACGGCTTCGCTGCCGATCGGGAGGGAGGTGGCGAGGCGGGCGCTGGCCATGCTGGGGTCGGTGTGAGGCGTGCGTGGCGCGGGCGTCGGCTTTTGTCGCCCCCGCCGCCCCTACCCGTCCCATCCCCAGGGGCGCTGCCCCTTCGACCCCGCCAGGGGCTCCGCCCCTGAACCCCGCCGGGGCTCCGCCCCGGACCCCGATCGGCCCGGACGGCCTCGTCCTCAAACGCCGGACGGGCTGAGAGACGCCTGGTGGCCTTCGCGAAGTCCGCTGCGCGGGGAACTGCGCGACCAGCCCCCGCCGGCCCGCAGGTCGCGGCCTCGAACGCCGGGCGGGCTGATTGCCTCGGCGCCGCCGTAAAATCGGCTTCACTGTGTCTGACTCCCTCAATGCCTCCGAAGTCCCCCGGCCCGCCGATCGCGGCGAGGCCGGTCTCTCCGGCGAGTCCGGTGAGCACATGCCGCATGTTCCCGGGGTGTCCGTCCGGCATACCCGGGCCAAGGGTGAGCCCCGGTTTCCCGACGGGCCGAAGGCCGATCCCGCCGGGTCGCACTTCGAGCGGCGGATTCGGAGTTTTCAGCCGCGGCGGAGTCGGGTGACGGCCGGGCAGGCGGATGCGCTGCAGCGGCTGTGGCCCAAGTGGGGGCTGGACATCGACGGGCAGCGGACCATCGATCTCGGGGAACTGTTCGGTAACAGCAGTCGCGTCGTGCTCGAGATCGGGTTCGGGATGGGTGAGGCCACCGCGCAGATGGCCGCGGCGGACCCGGACACGAACATCCTCGCCGTGGACGTGCACACCCCGGGGCAGGGGAATCTGCTCAACCTCGCCGACCACGACGGGCTGTCCAACGTCCGCGTGGCCAACGGGGACGCGATCATCCTGCTGCGCGAGATGCTCACCCCGGATTCGCTGGACGGGCTGCGGGTCTATTTCCCCGACCCCTGGCCCAAGAAGCGGCACCACAAGCGGCGGCTGATCCAGCCGGAGTTCCTCGACCTCGCCGCGGCCAGGATCAGGCCCGGCGGCATCGTGCACTGCGCGACCGACTGGGAGCCGTACGCCGAACAGATGCTCGAGGTGCTGTCGGCGCATCCGGAGTTCGAGAACACACAGCCGGAGGGCGGTTTTGCGCCCCGTCCCGAGTTCCGGCCGCTGACCCGTTTCGAGGGCCAGGGACTGGACAAGGGACATGTCGTGAACGACCTGCTCTTCCGTCGCGTACAGCACCACAACCAGCCCCCCACCGGCGCCTGAAGCCCCACGGCCCTGCGGGCAATCCGAAGTACCGTCGCGGGCGGCGTCCTCCCTCGTTAGGGTCAATGCCGTGGCCACCTTTCCCCCGTACCCGACGCATCCGCCACACCCCGGCGGCCCGGCCGGCGGTGCGCTCGGGCATGCTCACTGGTGGCAGCGCAGATCGGTGCGCTACGGCGCGCTCTGCACCCTGCTCGCGCTCTCCGGGCTGGTCATCCTGGCCCTGGTGCGCGAACAGACCGGCACCGAAGGGTTCCTGGTCGGGCTCGGGCTGGCCGTCCTGCCCGTGCCGCTTCTCATAGCCGCCTTCCGCTGGCTCGACCGGGTCGCCCCCGGCCCCTGGCGCAACCTGCTGTTCGCCTTCGCCTGGGGGGCCTGCGCGGCGGCGCTGATAGCGATCGTCGCCAACAGCTTCGCCACGAAGTGGATAGCGACGGCGACCGCGGACCCGTCCAGCGCGGACACCCTCGGTGCGACCGTCATAGCGCCCATAGTCGAGGAGTCCTCGAAGGCGGCCGCCGTGCTGCTCGTCTTCCTGTTCCGCAGACGGGACTTCACCGGGATCGTCGACGGGGTGGTGATAGCCGGCGTCACCGCGACCGGCTTCGCGTTCACCGAGAACATCCTCTACCTGGGCACCGCCTTCGGCACCGACCAGTTGACCGGCGACCGTGGCATCGCCTCCGTCACCGCGGCGACGTTCTTCGTGCGCATCATCATGTCCCCGTTCGCGCACCCGCTGTTCACCGTCCTGACCGGCATCGGCTTCGGCATCGCCGCGCTCTCCGCGGAGCGCCAGCATCTGCGGCGCGTCCTGGTCCCGCTGTCCGGACTGCTGCTCGCGATGAGCATGCACGCGATCTGGAACGGCTCCTCGACCTTCGGCGAGTACGGGTTCTTCGCCGTGTACGCCGTCTTCATGCTCCCCGCGTTCGGCCTGCTGACCTGGCTGGTCATCTGGACCCGCCAGCGCGAACTGCGCACCGTGCGCGAGGAACTGCCCGCCTACGCCGTCGCGGGCTGGCTCACCCCCGCCGAGCCCTACGCCCTCGGCTCGATGCGGGCGCGCCGGCTGGCCCGCCAGTACGCCGCCCACCACCTCGGCAAGCCCGCCGCCCGGGCGGTCGCCCAGTACGAGGCGTATGCGACCTCCCTGGCCTTCCTGCGGCACCGCGGGCGCCGCGGCCGCGCCGGCGCCGACTTCGTCGTAAGGGAACGGGAGTTGCTGCACGAGCTGTGGCGGCGCCGGGAGGTGGCGCGCCCGGCTTTGGACCACGCGGCGCGGGTCACGGCGCCTCCGGTGCCGGTGGCAGCGCCGCCCTGGCCGGTGTACGGGGTGTACGGGTACCCGACGGCGCCGAATCCCGCGTACAACCCGTACCAGTCGTAGCACCTGCCCGCACCAGTCGTAGGACCTGAGGGGGTCAGGCCGACGCTTCCGTCAGGTGCGCGACCTCGGCCTCGGTGAGCGTCAGTTCGCCCACCGCCAGCAGCGCCGGCAGCTGCTCCGGCGTCCGCGCGGACGCGATCGGGGCGGCGATCGTCGGCTGGGCCGCGAGCCAGGCCAGGGCGACCGTGGGGACCTGGGCGTCGTGAGCCTGGGCGATCTCGTCGAGGGCGGTCAGGACCCGCTGCCCCCGCTCGGACTCCAGGTGCTTGGCGGCGCCGCCCGCCCGCGGGCTGTCGACCTTCGTACCGGGCCGGTACTTGCCGGTGAGGAAGCCGGAGGCGAGGGCGTAGTACGGGACGGCGGCCAGGCCGTAGTGCGCGGCCAGGTCCTGCAGCTCGCCCTCGTAGGTGTCGCGCGAGACGAGGTTGTAGTGGGGCTGCAGGGCCACGTACTTGGCCAGGCCCTCGCGGTCGGAGAACTCCAGGGACGCACGGAGCCGGTCGGGCGAGATGTTGGACGCGGCGATGTGCCGCACCTTGCCCGCCTTCACCAGCTCGTCGAGCGCGCCGATGATCTCCTCGACCGGCACCTCGGGCCTGTCGAAGTGGGTGTAGTAGAGATCGATGTGGTCGGTGTCGAGGCGGCGCAGGGAGGCCTCGGCCGCGGCCTTGATGTTGGCGGCGGACAAGCCCTGGAACTCGGGATGCTGGCTGACCTTGGTCGCGATCACCACGTCGTCGCGGTTGCCGCGCGCCCTGACCCACTTGCCGATGATCGTCTCGGACTCGCCGCCCTTGTTGCCGTCGGCCCACGCCGAGTAGGTGTCGGCGGTGTCGACGAAGTTGCCGCCCGCGGCCGCATAGGCGTCGAGCACCGCGAAGGACGTGGCCTCGTCCGCGGTCCAGCCGAAGACGTTGCCGCCGAGGGAGAGCGGGAAGACCTCGAGGCCGGAGGAGCCGAGCTTGCGAAGAGAAGTCATGTACTACGTCAACGGGCGTGCCAGAACAGTCCATTCCGGCACGCCCGCAAAGATCACGTAAATGACACAGGCTCTCAGGGGTTGAGGCCCTTGCTGCGCAGCCACGGCGCCGGGTCGATGCCGGTGGCCTGGCCGTCCGGGTGGACCTCGAGGTGCAGGTGCGGCCCGGTCACGTTGCCCGTGGCGCCCACGCGGCCGATGACGTCGCCGGTGCTGACCTTCTGGCCGACGCTGACGCTGATCGACGACTGGTGGCAGAACCACAGCTCGGTGCCGTCGTCGAGGGTGAGGATCGTGCGGTAGCCGTACGAACCCGCCCAGCCGGCCTCGGTGATCGTCCCGCTGTGGATGGCCTTGATGAGCGTGCCCGTGGGGGCGGCGAAGTCGAGGCCCGTGTGGTAGCCGGAGGACCACATGGAGCCGGCCTGTCCGAAGGTGCCGGTGATCGTGTACGACACGACCGGCAGCGTGAACTGCTTGGCCAGCTCGGCGAGCTTCGCGGCCTCGGCCGCCTTCTTGGCCGCCGCCTCCGCCTTCTCCTTCGCGGCGGCGGCCTTGGCCGCGGCCTCCTGCTCGGCCTTGGCGGCGGCGGCGTCGGTCTGCTTGGCGAGGGCCGCCTCGGTGGCCGCCTGGCTCTTGCTGTCGATCTGGACCTGCTGCGACTCGGCCTGCGCCATGATCCGGTCGCGCAGCGCCTCACCGGCGCCCTTGGCGCCCTGCGCGGTGACCTCGGAGGTGGCGACGTCGCTGAGCACGGTCGCGGAGCCCTTGGGGGCGTCGGAGGAGCCGTCGAAAACATGGCTCACGGAGCCCAGATCGGGCATGGAGATGGACACCGGCGGCTTGCCGGTGTTGGCGCTGGCCATGCCGCCCGCGCCGACGGCGGCTATGACGCCGACGCCCAGGACCGTGGAGCTGCGGGCGAGTCCCCCGCCGCGCTGCTTGCCGACGCGGTGCCGGCCGCGTACCGGGCGGAGGGAGTCCTCGGTGGGGTTCCACTCCTCCCACGGGCCCTCGTCGGTGCGGGGGCCGGCGAAGCCGAAGGGCTCGGTGCTCGGCACGAACGGGGCTGCCGGGGCAGGCGGGTTGGACGCCACGTGGGCGTGCTCCTTTCCTTCCTTCTCGCCTACCGGGTTAGCTGACGGGTTCGGAGCAGGAAGGTCTCCTACGCGCGTATACCTGCCGTGGGTCCACGGCGGTATCCGCGCGATTCACCCCAGGGTGGTGGTTCCCCGGTTCCCTTGCGGGATTCGGCGCGTGCGCACGGAGCCGCCTCTTGTGACGGCTGGGACGACCGCGCTGCGTTATCGAACGTTAATAGACCCGGGGTGCCGATTCCAAGGCGTTCCCCTTGATCATTAACCTTTCTGACCTGGACAGACGGCGCATGAACGGCGAAAAACGGGCGAGTTGACCGCGCCTCAGGAATCCCACAGGTGTTGACGGTATGTCAGTTGTTATGCGGAGGGCGGTCGACCGATCACACCCGGTCACATCCGGCCCCAACTGCTCAGGGCCGTCTTACGGCGAGCAGCGCCATGTCGTCCGTCGTGGCCTCCCCGGCGTGCCGGCGCACCTCATGCGCGAGGGCGGCGAGCAGCGCGGAGGGGTCGTGGAAGACCCGGCCGGCGAGCCGGTCGGCGGGGTCGAAGAAGATCCCCTGCTCGTCCCGTGCCTCGGACAGC
This sequence comes from Streptomyces sp. NPDC001401, assembly GCF_042895385.1. Classification (NCBI taxonomy): domain Bacteria; kingdom Bacillati; phylum Actinomycetota; class Actinomycetes; order Kitasatosporales; family Streptomycetaceae; genus Streptomyces; species Streptomyces sp. NPDC001401. The sequence goes on along the minus strand of NZ_JBIAWI010000025.1, from coordinate 122,830 downwards.
CCGTCGGTGTAGAGCAGCAGCGTGGTCCCGCTCCGGAACTCCGTCTCCTCCGCGCGGTCGGGCCAGCTCCCGAAGTCGCCCATGCCGAGCGGCAGGGCGGGCTCACGGGCGTACAGGGTTTGCACGGTGCCGTCCGGGCGCAGCAGCAGCGGGGGCGGGTGGCCGCGGGTGACGATGCGTACGACGCCGTCGCCGTGCGGGAGTTCGGCCAGCACGGCGGTCGCGAACCCCTCGAACAACTCGATGCCCGCGCGCCGCACTGCCTCGCGCTCCAGCGCCCGGTCCAGCCGCTGAGCGACCGCCTCCAGGCTGGCCTCCTGCTCGGCGGCCTCCCGGAACGCCCCGATGACGACGGCCACGGCGGCCACCGCCCCCATCCCCTTTCCCCGTACGTCGCCCACGACCAGCCGTACGCCGTGCGGGGTGTCCTGCACGGCGTACAGGTCGCCGCCGATGGACGCGTCCGCCTGCGCCGCCTCGTACCGTGCCGCGATCGCGAACCCCCCGATCCGCTCGGCGGGTTCGGGCAGCACGGCACGCTGGGCGGCCTCGGCGATCTCGCGCTGCGAGGCGAGCTCCTCGCGGCTGCGGCGGACGAGGACGTTGATGAGGACGGCCAGGACGGCGACCGTCAGCACGGTCGCGAGCTCCGTGACCGCGGCGACGTCGAAGGCGATGTCGAGCTGGACGTGGATGGCAAGGACGACAAGACCGGACGCGAGACCGGTGAGGATCGTGCCGCGCCGCGAGTACAGCGGGGCGGCGATCAGGGGCGCGGCGGTGAAGAGGGGGGCCGCGGTGAACTCCGACGGGGTGAGGTAGTCGTAGAACGCCCCGACGACGAGCAGCAGCCCCGGAAGCATGCGCACGAAGGTGCGCGCGTACGAGATCGGCCCCTCCTGCTCCACACACCCAGATTTGCCCCGGCCGGGGCAAGGGGCGAGCCGTGAAGGCCGATCGGGGGAAACACTCAGGGCCGGAGTCCAGTGACTGGACTCCGGCCCTGAGCCTTGAGTAGCGGGGACAGGATTTGAACCTGCGACCTCTGGGTTATGAGCCCAGCGAGCTACCGAGCTGCTCCACCCCGCGTCGGTGTGACACCAGCATACGCCATCCGCGGGACCACCAGCACCAAGGTTTACGTCCGCCCCCGTTCACCTGTGTTTTCCGGGGTCCGCAAGGCCTGACGTCAGGCGGCCGGGTTGTCCGCGTGGGTGAGGGTCTCCCAGGAGACGAAGAGGTCGTCGGTGCCGGCCGGGCGGGTCTGCTCGACCAGCTTGTGGGCGGCCGGGACGGGGGTGCCGAGCCGGTTCTCCAGGTGGTTGAGGGCGACCTCCAGGTCGGGTCCCATGTTCCCGACCACCCTGCCGCCGCACAGCCACGACGGGGGCTTCTCCCCCATCTCGAAGCGGGCGTGGAAGTCGAGGGCCGCCTTCAGCCGGTCCTTGACGTCGCTGTACAGATCGACGCCCTGGTGCCAGGCGGTCTCGGCGATGTGCGCGGTGGCGGCGAGGGAGTAGCCGACGTGCTTGAAGTTGCGGCAGGTCTCCTGCGCGATCCCGTCCTCGAACTTCGTCTCCTTGAACCAGTACGTCTCGAGTTTCTGCACGGTGTTGGCGTCGGAGCCGGCCGGGGTGAGCGGCACCTTGCCGTCCTTGCGCAGATAGAAGTAGTCGGGCACCAGGCCGCGGAAGCGCCTGACGGCGGCGTCGAAGGTCTTGTGGTCGTCGGTGAAGACGGCGATCCCGATGGCGGCGTCGTTCATCGCGAGGTCCCAGTTGCCGTTGTAGTCGGGAAGGTCCCTGGTGACCTCGGGCAGGTAGGCGGTGCGCAGCATGGTCGCGAACCGCCGCACGCGCTCGGCGGGCCAGCCGGCGCCCGGTGCGTACCGCACGATCTCCGCGGCCCGCGCCCAGGTCGACCCGGCCCACGAGGACTGCAGCTGGGCGTCCTGCGCCGTGTGCCGCTTCAGCTTCGCCGACCAGGCGTCCATGATCTCCCGGGCCTTGACGGCGTGCTGCCGCTGGCCGGTGACGCTGTACAGAAGGGCCTGTGTGTAGGCGGCGATGGCGTCCTGCCGCTCCTCGAGACAGCCCTGCGCGCCCTTGCCGCCCCAGGGGCAGTTGACGGTCGCGTACGGCTGGGCCACGTACTTGTACGACCCGTACTTGCTGTCCCGCATGTCGTAGAACGCCTGCAGCCAGGGCTGTTTGCCCGCCGTGACGTTCTTGCGTACGGCGTCCAGCTGGGCCTTGCTGACGAGCACACCGGGATGGGTGAACGGTGCACCCGGGGGCAGCGCCCTCGCCATCGTCCGGGTGCCGGGGTCGGTGGTGCCGCAGGAGGCGAGCGCCGTCAGCAGGAGGACGAGGAGAACTGCCGCCGCACGTCTGGGAACTGACCTCACTGGCACTACCTCCGCGATCGCCTCCGGCCGGTCACGGTCAGCGTCGCTCGTGGGGGAGCCGGCCGCAGGATCTGTTGGGCCGATCGGCCGGTGGGCGGTGTGCTCGGCGGCCTCGAAGAGTCACCCCGCCAGATGGCGGTTCGGCGCCTTTGCCCGCTCCTCGTGCTCGGGCAGTACGACCACCTCGACGCCCTGCGCCGCCAGCAGCCCACTCCCGTCGGCCCCCGCCACGAAGGTGTCCGGCTCCCGCCATGCCGTGACCACCCGTCGTACCCCCGCGTCGAGGATCAGCCGTGCGCACGGCTTGGGGCGGGAGGCGCGGTGGGCGCAGGGTTCCAGGCTGCTGTAGACCGTCGCGGACGCCAGCCTCGGGTCGGTCGGGTCCAGCTTGGCCAGGGCCGCCTCCTCGGCGTGGACGACGGGGTCGTCGCCCTCGCGCGAGTGGCCGCGGGCGAGCTCCGTGCCGTCGGCGGCGACGATCACCGCGCCGACGCTGAAGGCCGTGCGGGAGGGCGGGCACTGCGCCGCGAGGTCGCAGGCGAGGGCCAGCCAGTGGTGGTCGGCGGCGGCGGGGAGCGGGCCGGTGCCGGGGGCCGTGGGCTCGTAGCGCATGAGGACCACGTCCTCGATCCGGCGGGTTTCCGTCAGGCGCAGGCGGCCGGCCTGGTAGGCGCCGGGGCCGAAGAGGCGGGGGGCGTCCGGGTCGCCCACGAAGAGGGGGGCCAGGACGAGCTGGAGTTCGTCGGCGAGGCCCTGCTGGAGAAGCTGCGTGTGAATCGTGCCACCGCCCTCGACCATCAGGCGCCGTACGCCGCGTACGTCGTGCAGGTGCTCCAGGAGGCGGCGCCAGTCGAGGTCGGGGCCGAGCGGGACGACGTCGGCGGCGAGGCCGAGGGCGAGGGCCCGTTCGGCGCCCTTGTCGGTCGTACAGACGATCTTCTCGCCGCCCGTGTGCCAGAACTTGGCGTCCGGGTCCAGGTCGCCCGAGCCGCTGACCGTGACCTTGAGGGGGTACTCCGGCTTTCCGGCGGCCACCCGGGCGGCGCGGCGGTCGGGCGAGTTGACCAGCAGGCGCGGGTTGTCGGCGCGGATCGTGCCGGCGCCGATCAGGATCGCGTCGACGGAGGCGCGGACCTCGTCCACCCGGTCGAAGTCCGCCGGGCTGGAGAGCAGCAGGCGCTCGGGGCCGGTGTCGTCGAGGTAGCCGTCGAGGGAGACGGCGGCGGACAGCAGGACGTAGGGGTACGGCATCGGACGCGCTCACTCTCGGTGGCGGGCGGGGCGGCTTCGGACAGGCGGGGCCGGTCCGGAAAGGCACTCTTGGTTCAAGTTTGAAACAAACCTACACTGGGGGTATGACGACTCGCTGGCTCACCTCCAAGGAGCAGCGCGCCTGGCGCGCGTACATCGCCGCGACGCACCTCCTGGAGGACGCGATCGACCGGCAGCTCCAGCAGGACGCCGGTATGCCGCACCTGTACTACTCCATCCTGGCCAACCTCTCCGAGGCGCCCGAGCGGCGGCTGCGGATGACCGATCTCGCCGAGCGGACGAAGATCACCCGCAGCCGGCTGACTTACGCCGTGACCCGGCTGGAGAAGGACGGCCTGATCCGCCGCGAGAACTGCAAGTGGGACAAGCGGGGCAGCATCGCCGCGCTCACCGACGAGGGCATGGCCGTACTGGAACGCACGGCACCCGGCCATGTCGAGACCGTGCGCACCTTCCTCTTCGAGCACCTCACCGAGGAGCAGGTGGGGCAGCTGGAGGAGATCTTCTCGGGGGTCACTCGGGCGCTGGAGGACGACGGGGTGCGCCCCACGGCCGACGACGTGCCGTGGCGGCGCCGGTCGTCGCCCTGTTCATGACGGGCTCGTGACGTGCTCCACAAACAGGTTGCTTCAAATTTAAAGCATGGGGTAGTGTCCGGGATCGTAGATCTGCTTCAAATCTGAAGCAGGTGCCGACCGGACCCGGGAGAACCCGCATGCCCGACTTCCCCGCCGCCACGCCGCGCGCCCGCGTCCGGGTACCGCTGCGCTTCCAGGACGGCTACAGCGTCGACGCCGAACTGGTCACCTTCCACGGCCTGACCGACGGCCAGGAACACGTGGCCGTCGTCCTGGGCGACCCCGCCCCCGGTACAACGCCCCTGGTCCGGCTGCATTCCGAGTGCCTGACCGGCGACGTCTTCGGCTCGGCCCGCTGCGACTGCGGCCCGCAGCTGCGGGAGGCGGTCGAGCGGATCGCGGACCGCGGCGGCGTGCTGCTCTACCTCCGCCAGGAGGGCCGCGGCATCGGCCTCTACAACAAGCTGGACGCATACGCCCTCCAGGACCAGGGCCTCGACACGTACGAGGCGAACGCGGCCCTGGGGCTGCCCGAGGACGACCGCGACTACACGGCGGCGGCGCAGATGCTCCGGGCGCTGGGCATCGACAGCCTGGACCTGCTCTCCAACAACCCCGACAAGGCCGGCCAGCTCCGCGACCTGGGCATCGACGTCCATGACCGCGTCCCCACGGGGGTCTTCACCACCGCCCACAACGTCCGCTACCTGCGCGCGAAGGTCCTCCAGACCCAGCACACGCTGCCGCTGGCGGAGCTGAACGCGGGCTGACGACCGGGCCCCGAGGGGTCCCAGGCCCCCTAAAAAGACAACAAAATTGTTGACGATCCACTCGTGAGCGGCTTACGTTCGCAGCGGCGGCGTCCGGTCTTCCCGTCTGTCTGTACCGGGCGCCGCCTTCCCGCGGCCGCTCACCACACGCACGGCAGCATCACGTCGATCACCGTCGGCCCGCCGGCCGGGCTGGACACCTCGACGGTCCCGTCCAGCGCCGCCACCCGCCGCCGCATACCGAGCAGCCCCGAGCCGCCCGTCTCGTCGGCGCCGCCGGGTCCCTCGTCGGCCACCCGCACACGCAGCCCGCGCTTGAGCCGCTCGAGCCGGACCGAAACCCGCGGTGAGCCGCTGTACTTGGCGGCGTTGGTCAGCGCCTCCGCCACCACGAAGTACGCGGCCGCCTCCACCGCGGCAGGCGCCCGCAGCCCGTCCTCCTCCAGCCGGTCCACCTCCACGGTCACCTGCAGTCCGCTGCTCGCGGCCAGCGCCCGTACAGCGCCGACCAGGCCGCGGTCGGTCAGGATCGGCGGGTGGATGCCGCGGACCACGTTGCGCAGTTCGGCCAACGCCTGCTCGGCCTGCGCCTGGGCTTCGTCCAGCAGCTTGCGCGCGGTCTCCGGGTCCTGGTCGTAGGCACGTTTGGCGAGCCCGATCCGCATGGACAGGGCGACCAGGTTGGCCTGCGCGCCGTCGTGCAGATCGCGTTCGATACGGCGCAGTTCGGCGCCGTGCGCGGCGATCGCGTCGGCGCGGGTCGCGGCCAACTCCTCGACCCGCGCGGCTAGTTGAGCCTTCGGGGACGGCTTGAGCAGGGCGGTCGACCAGTCCGCCTCGAGGTCCGCGAGCCGCACGATCAGCGGCAGGACGAGGGGTGTACGCCGCAGCAGCCCACCCCACACCCCGTCGACGACCAGGCCGACGGGCCACAGCGGCAGCGCCAGGACGAGCAGGGCGCCGTAGAAGTAGTCGGCGACCATCCAGCGCAGGTCGGTGAACGTGCCGGGGTCGCGTACGGCCGTACGGATCCGCTCGCGGAGTGTCCCGGTGAGGGGCTGGTACGCCTCGGGGATCCGCTGCCCGGTCCACGCGGCCGTCTGGCTTCGCTTGGCGCCCGCGATCCGCCGGACGATCAGCACCGTCTCGGGCAGCATCCAGGCGCCGACCACCACCAGCGTGGCGACGGCGGTGATGATCAGCACCGTGATGAAGATCCACAGGCAGAACGCCATCACCGCGGCCAGCACGAGATGGACCGTGGCCCGCCACGCCTGCCGCACCGTTTTCCCCATGCCGCCACGCTAAGCGAACCGGGGCTGCGGCGCGGTGTAGCGGGCTACACCATGTGTGCCGGTCAGGTCCAGGTCAGGGGCAGGTCAGGCACAGGTCGGAGGGGTGTCACCCAGCCGCCCAACTTGCTGCGGATCAAGGGCAGTCGGAGGGATCGGGAGAACCCACGTCCGGGCCCGCTCCCGGCGTGCCACGGTTGGTTCCCCACTCTCCCACCCGTATCTTCAACCCCAACATGTTGTGGTCACCGGCGAGTTGACACCCACAGATTGTGTACAAGGGTGCGCTCTGCCGGAATTCGACCACGGATGGCCAGGGTTGCCGCAGATCGACGACGAGTGAGGGCGTTCATGATTGAGCGATTCGGGGACGGTACGACACGGGTGGCCGGCGAGGAGCGGGCGGCGGCGCGGCCTGCCGTACCCCGCCCGGCGAGGCGCATGCGGTCGACGACCCGGTCGTTCAGCGTCGGCGAGGGCAAGGGATACCTCACCGTCGCGCACACTCCCGACGGCCGCGTCGCCGAGGTGATGGTCCGCATGGCCAAGCAGGGCTCCACGCTCGCGGGCATGATGGACGCCTTCTCCTCGACCGTCACCCGGGGCCTCCAGCACGGCGTCCCGCTCGAAATCCTCGTCGCCGACTACGTCGGGACGCGCTTCGAACCCTCCGGTCTCACCAACGACCCGGACATCAAACAGGCGGGCTCCGTCATGGACTACGTCGGCCGCCGCCTCGCCCTCGACCACCTGCCCTACGAAGTCCGGGCCGGCCTCGGCATCCTCACCGCCGAGGAACGCGCCGCGAAGCAGACCCTTGACGGTGTCGGCGACGCCGTATGGACCGACCTCGTAGGCCTGTCCATGTCCGCACCGGTTGCGGTGGGACGACCGCGCCGCGGCTGAGGTCAGACGAGGACCGGCTTCGGGAGTCGGAGAACCGACACGGCGCGCGGACAAGCCAAAGATCCCAAATGACTACTATAAGTGCATATATTGTCACAATACGTAGTCAAGCCAGGGCGTCCTGCCCGGGTAAGAAAGGGTCAACCCATGCGCAAGTTTCAGCGCGTTGCCGTCGTAGCCGCAGCGATCGCGGGCCTGTCCGCCCTCGGCGCCGGTGTCAGCTTCGCCCACGAGCACGACCACGACGACGACGGCGTCACCGCTTTGGCCAACTCGCAGTCCAACGCCGTGGCCTACGACGACGACAGTCACAGCGGGCGCCACGGCAGCCCTGATGCGGCCCCGGCCATCACGCCGACGAACGGCTTCGACCTCGGCAACATCACCGCTCCGGCGCCCAGCAAGTAACGAAGCCCCGCCCGGCAGACCGCGGTCACGGCCGCGGCCTGCCGGGCCAGACCTTTCCTCCGGCACAAAAGCCCCGGCACCCCGACCTGCGACCGGGGCACCGAGGCAGTTGCCGACGACTTACTCGCCGTTGACGACTTACTTGCCGACGCCGTTGCTGCAGCCCATGTTCGAGCCCTCGGGAGTCTCCTGTGCACCCGAGTTGCCCTCGCCGTTGAGGGCGTTGCCCAACAGGCCGTCGATCAGCCCGACTTGGCCCAGGACGGTGATGTTCAGGTCGTGCGACCTGCAGGTGCTGCTCTGCTGGATGCCGGAGCCGCCGTCGGCACGGGCGCCGCCGGCACTCAGAAGTCCGACGCTCCCGAGGGCGACGACCAGTACGGCAGCCTTGCGAAGCTTGTGCATGTCATCTCCGGTGGAGTGAAGTGAATACGACCTGTGACAGATCAACCCCTTGCTGGAACGGGAGATTAGTGCGAAATACCCCAAAACGGACGGCAGCGCGCCAGGTTTCGTGATCTCGTGGCGGATACGATGCGGTGGACGGCGGCGATCGCCCGGTCGAGCCGGTCGTTGTCGTAGCAGCGGATGCTGATGCCGAGTTCGGCCCGGTCGGGGGAGCGAAGTTCACGACGGCGGCGGAGGTCAGCGGACCGGGGCCGTGCGGCGAGCGGCGGGGCACGGCATTTCCCGATCCAGCTCGCCGAAAGAGCCGAGTCGAGCGCGGTGAGCGTCGAGCAGCTGATCGCAGCCCGATGGGCTGAAGGGCCTGCCTGACGCCCCGTCTGGTGCAGCCTGATCCGCACATCGGCCTGTCGGCCGGGCACCTGGCCGAGGTCCTGCCGCGCGTGCCACGAGCGCTCCCGCTCGCGCATCGCTCACCCACGCGCCCGAAAACGAAGCAGCGCCCGAGCCGACCGAAGCCGACCCGGACGCTGCGTAGCAGGTCAGAGGGCATATCCCCCGCCTACCACCGGTAGGCCCTGTGGGACTCGAACCCACAACCAATGGATTAAAAGTCCACTGCTCTGCCAATTGAGCTAAGGGCCCCTGGCGATGTTGCCTCCCCGAGCATAGCCGGACACGGCCGCGTCTCCGATCGGGTATCGGGGACTCGGCCGCGCCGGAGGAGAAGATCCAGCCGGAGTGTCAGGGATCTACCTTTTCGGGGGCACCTCCGGGAGCGCCTCCGGAGGCCGCCGCTCGGGATGCCTCCCTGGCGAGCGTGCGTTCGTGGTCAGGGTTGAGGAACCAGTTCCGGGCCGACGCCCCCCACCAAGCCGCCGCGAAGCCGAGGACGGCCAGGACGGCGACCGGGGCGTAGTTGAAGCTCTCCCAGGTGACCGGTGAGACCTGGGGCAGCATGAAGAGGAACGTGATGACGCCCACCCATACCACCGAGACGATGCCGATCGGACGGGACCAGCGGCCCAGGTGCCACGGCCCCCGTGCGAAGTCGTCGCCCTTGCCCAGCCGCAGCAGCGTCGGGATGACGTACGCGATGTAGAGGCCGATGACGGCGATCGAGGTCACCGCCGCGTACGCCGTCACATTGATCAGATACGGCAGCCCCAGCACGAGCGCCCCGGCCGCCGCCAGCCACACGGCGGCCACGGGCGTCCGGGTCCGCGGGCTCACCGTGTGCCACACGTGCGAGAAGGGCAGGGCGCCGTCGCGTGAAAAGGCGTAGATCATGCGGCTGTTGGCCGTCACCGACGCCATGCCGCAGAACAGCTGCGCGCCGATGACGACCAGGAGCAGCAGCTTGCCCGCCGTCGCGCCCAGCGCGTCCAGCAGGATCTGGGCCGGTGGCGCACCGGTGGGCGAGGCGAGTTCCTTGTCGTAGGACTGGATGGCGAAGGTGAAGCCCAGCAGCAGCACGAAGCCCGCTATCCACGAGGTCCAGATGGACTGGACGATGCCCTTCGGGCCCGCCGTCGACGCGTCGTGCGTCTCCTCCGTCATATGGGCCGAGGCGTCGTAGCCGGTGAAGGTGTACTGCGCCATCAGCAGGCCCAGGAGCACGACGTACACACCGCTGCCCCAGCCCGTGTTGTTCACGAACTTCGTGAACACGAAGGACGCCGACTGGTGGTGGTCCGGTACGAAGGCCAGCGCGCCGACGATCACCCCGACGCCGAGCACGTGCCACCACACGCTCACGTCGTTGAGGAAGGCGACGATACGGACGCCGAAGGTGTTGAGCACGCCGTGCAGGATCAGGATGCCCGCGAAGAGCAGCACCGTCCGGCCCGGTGTCACCTCGAAGTCGAACTGCAGGTTCAGGTAGGCGCCGAGGAAGGACGCGGCACCGAAGTCGATGCCCGCCGTCACGGCCACCTGGCCCAGCACGTTGAACCAGCCCGTGAACCACGCCCAGGCGGCGGCCGAACGAGGGGGCGCGAGGCGGTGGGCCCAGAAGTACAGGCCCGCGGAGGTCGGGTAGGCCGAACAGATCTCGGCCATCGACAGGCCGACGAACAGCGTCATCAGGCCTACGGCGACCCAGCCCCAGGTGATCACCGCCGGGCCGCCCGTGTTCATGCCGAACAGGTAGAGGGTCAGGCAGCCCGACAGGACCGAGATGATCGTGAAGGAGACCGCGTAGTTGGAGAACGCCGACATGCGGCGGGCGAGAACCTGCGTGTAGCCGAGCTGGGCAAGCCGTTCCTCGTCCGAGAGTGCCGAGGAACCCGAAGAACCCGAAGAGTCCGAAGAGTCCGAAGAGTCCGAAGGTTTCGAGAGACCCGAGTGCCCGCTCGCTATGCCGTCATCTGTCATGCCCCCAGCGATTCCCTCGCCAGGGGCGTGACATGCATCACAGTATGGCTAAAAAAGGCCCTTGCAGCCCTGCCGGCGGGCCCCGATCTTCACCCGCGCGCCGCAGGAACCATTGGCCTTGCCGTCGTAGCGGTAAGGGCTGCCCGAGGTGTCCCGCGCGACCAGGCCGTTCTTCCCGTCACCGGTGAGGTCGCCGACGCCGACGACCGCGTTCCACGCGGCTCCCCCGCCGCTGGAGACCTTTGCGCGGTCCTCCAACTGCCGTGTGTTCCCGAGCACGCGAAAGGGCCCGTACGACCGAAGTCGTACGGGCCCTTGCTCAGCTCACTCGCCGTCAGCCGTTGCGCTTCCAGCGCGGCTTGTCGTCACGGCGGCCGAAGGAGGAGCCGCCGGTGCCGCGGTGGTCGTCACGGCGGCCGTAGGGACGCTCGTGGCCGCCGGAGCGGAAGCCCGGGCGGTCGCCCTGGCGGTCACGGTTGAAGGGACGGTCGCTGCCGCGGTGCCCGCCGCGCTCGTCACGACGCTCGAAGGAACGGCCGGCCGGACGGTCAGCGGGACGGTCGTCGCGGCGGAAGCCGCCACGGTCGTTGTCCCGACGCTCGAAACCACGGCCACCACGGTCGTCACGACGCTCGAAGGAACGGCCACCACGGTCGTCCCGACGGTCATCGCGACGGAACCCGCCACGGTCGTTGTCCCGACGCTCGAAACCACGGCCACCACGGTCGTCACGACGCTCGAAGGAACGGCCACCACGGTCGTCCCGACGGTCGTCACGGCGGAACCCGCCACGGTCGTTGTCCCGACGCTCGAAACCACGGTCGCCACGGTCACGGTTGAACCCGCCGCGGTCGTTGTCGCGGCGCTCGAAGGAACGGCCACCACGGTCGTCCCGACGCTCGTCGCGACGGAAGCCGCCACGGTCGTTGTCCCGACGCTCACGACGCTCGTACGACGACGAAGCCGGCGCCCGGTCGACGTCCTGCGCGACGGGCTGCTCGGGCACGGACACCTCGGCCGCCTCGACGGTCTCGGCGACCGCAGCCTGCGCCTCGGCCACCGCGGCCTCGGGGTCCTCGCCGCGCTCGCGGGCGACCCGGGCGATCAGCCGGTCGGCCTCCTCGCGCAGCTCGGTCGCGCGGCGCTGCGCCCGCTCCAGCTGCTTGGTGAGGTGGGAGACCTCGCGCTCGGCCAGCTGCGCCGCGTTGGCCGCGGACTCGGACTGGACCTCGGTCATCGAACGGGCGCCGGTGATCTCGGCGACCTCGGGCTCGAAGGCCGTACCGGAGTTGATGATGTGACGCCCGGCGTCGACGCCCGCGTCCTCCATCAGCCGGAAGATCTGGCGGCGCTGGTGCGGCAGCGACAGCGACACGACGGTGCCGGTGCGGCCGGCACGGGCCGTACGGCCGGCGCGGTGCAGGTAGTCCTTGTGGTCACCGGCGGGGTCGACGTTCAGGACCAGGTCGATGCCGTCGACGTGGATACCGCGGGCGGCGACGTCGGTCGCGACGAGCGCGTTGACGTAACCGTCCTTGAAGTCGGCCAGCGTCCGCGTCCGCGCGCCCTGCGTCATACCGCCGTGCAGCGCGTCCGCCTTCACACCCGCTTCGCGCAGCTGCTCGGCGATACGGTCGGCGCCCAGCTGGGTGCGGACGAAGATGATGGTGCGGCCCTTGCGGGAGGCGATCGCGGCGGTGACCGGCGCCTTGTCCTTGGGCTTCACGATGAGGATGTGGTGGGACATCGTCGTGACGTTGCCCTGGGCGCTGTCGACCTCGTGCGTGACCGGGTTGCTCAGGTAGCGCTTGACCAGCGTGGAGATCTCGTTCTCCATGGTGGCGGAGAAGAGCATCCGCTGACCGCCGGCCGGGACCTGGTCGAGCAGCTCGGTGACCTCGGGCAGGAAGCCCAGGTCGGACATCTGGTCGGCCTCGTCGAGAACGGCGATCTGCACGTCCTCGAGCGAGCAGGCGCCGCGGTTGATGATGTCGCGGAGACGGCCGGGGGTGGCGACGAGGACGTCGACGCCGCGCTCCAGGGCGTAGATCTGGTTGCCCATGGAGGTACCGCCGCAGACGACCTTCATCTTGAGGCCGAGGACGTCGCCGTAGGGCTGGAGCGCGTCCGCCACCTGCATGGCGAGCTCGCGGGTCGGGGTGAGGATGACGGCGCGGGGCTTGTGCTTCTCGGTGCGGCCGCCGGCCAGCGTGGCCAGGGTCGGCAGACCGAAGGAGAGGGTCTTGCCGGAGCCGGTGCGGCCACGGCCGAGGATGTCCTTGCCGGCCAGGGCGTCCGGGATGGTCGCGGCCTGGATCGGGAAGGGGGTGGTCACGCCGTTCTGGGCGAGCTTGCGGACGACGCCCTCGGGGAGGCCGAGGTCCGCGAAGGTGACCTCGGGAGCGTCCGCCGCGCCCTCAGTGCCTTCGTTCTCGGGCACGACGACGTGATCAGTACTGGAAATGGACATGCTTAAGCGAAACCTTCCGGAGTCTCGTCGGCACGCGCCCGTCAACTCCGTGATTCGCAATACGACCGCCTCTATGCGGTCAGCCACGGCAAGGGAGAGAACGCGCCACACGGCGCGCTCTGCGTTGGCGCCGGGCAATGGGATCAAACGATCTACCACCATACGCACCCATCACCCCCGAGGGCAAACCAAACCCCAAGGACGTAGGCCAGATCACACTCCTACGCCGGCGACCCCGCTGTAGGCGCGGGCTCCCGCTCCGCCATCTGCGGCGCCGTCTCCTCGTGCGCCGACGACGACGGCTCGGCGACCGTGGGCGCGGGCGAGGCGGAGGTCGGCTGCTCGCTCGGCGTCGGCTGCGGCTCGGCCGTGCGCGTCGGAGTCGGCGTCGCAACGGTCGGCGCAGGGTCCCCGGGCTTCTCGCTCTTCCCGTTGCCGGGCTTGCCCGCCGCAGGAGCGGACTGGCCGGCTCCCGCGGACGGCGAGGCCGAGGGGGACGGCGACTTCTTGCCCTTGTCCTTGTCCCGCTTGCCGTCCTTGTGCTTGCCGTCGACGGTGACACCGGCCCCACCGCCCCGGCCGGACACGCCCGTTCCCCCGTCGGGCGCCTCACCGCCCCGCTGCCCCGCGGAGTGCGACGGCTTCGCGCTGCCGCCTCCCCCGTCCTCGCCCACGCTCATGCAGCCGGCGGCAGCGGCGACGGCCATGACCGTGGCGGCCAGACGGACGGGTACGTACATGCGGCGCACGGAAAGCCACCTCCGAGGCGGGGGAAGGAGTCAACCTGCCCAACTCCCGCCGCCCACAAGAGGACACGCGCCCCGGTCATCCGTATCCCAGGGCGTGCAGCCGCGCGTCGTCGATCCCGAAGTGGTGCGCGATCTCGTGCACGACGGTCACCTCGGTCTCCGCAACGACGTCCTCCCGCGACTCGCACATCCTGAGTGTCGGCCCCCGGTAGATCGTGATCCGGTCCGGCAGCACCCCGGCGTACCACTCACCCCGGTCCGTCAGCGGAGTCCCCTCGTACAGCCCGAGCAGCTCGGGATCGTCCGCCGGCGGCTCGTCCTCGACGAACACCGCGACGTTGTCCATCAGCCGCGTCAGCTCCGGAGGGATCCGGTCGAGCGCCTCGGCGACCAGTTCCTCGAACTCCTCGCGCGTCATCTCCAGCACAGGCCCATTGTCAGCCACAGCACGCCCGTACGAGAGTCATGGACCCACCCGCATATCCACCCCCGCACTTGGGCATACGGGACCAATGGGCCGCGCCCCCGCCATCGCCGCCACCGTCCTGAACCGGGTACGCAAGTCCCCGCGCACCCTCACCCGCCACTACCGCTCCCGGCGTCCCCTCCCGACCCTCGAGCTCGTCCGCCAGCCGCACCCCTGGCCGCGCGCCCTGGGGCTGGTCGCCGTGGTCCTGCTCGGCGCCTGGCTGGGGCTGCTGATCGTCGGCAACGTACGGGTCCCGGTCGGCCCCATGAACACGACGATGACCCTGCGCCCGTCCCTCAGCGGCGGCACGAAGATCAACGTCTCGCCGCTCGGCGCCCTGCAGCTGAACAGCCACCGCGCGCCGCTCCGCCTGGACGTGAACGTCGACCAGCTGGACCCCGTCCGCGCCCAGGCCCTGGTCGACCACCCCGAGCGCCTCTCCGGCCTCCAGGACGAGGTCGTCCACGACGTCGAGCACGGCACCCTCGACCTGGCCGTGCGCTCCTGCGTCGCCGTCGTGTCGGGAGCCACGGCCCTGGGCCTCGCGGTCTACCGCCGCCCCCGCCGCGCCCTCGCCGCCGGCGGCACGGCCCTGACCCTCCTCATGGCCTGCGGCGCCACGGCGTACGCCACCTGGAACCCCGAATCCGTCCTCGAACCGAAGTACTCGGGCCTGCTCTCCTCCGCGCCCTCCGTGGTCGGCAACGCCCGCAACATCGTCACCGAATTCGACGTCTACCAGAAGGAGTTGGCGCGCCTGGTGACCAACGTGACGAAGCTCTACGACGTCACGTCCACCCTCCCCGCCTACCAGCCGGACCCGACGACCGTCCGCGTCCTGCACGTCTCGGACATCCACCTCAACCCCGCGAGCTGGAAGATCATCGCGTCGCTGGTGGACCAGTACAAGGTGAACGTGATCGTCGACACCGGCGACACGATGGACCACGGCACGGCGGCGGAGAACGGCTTCCTCGACCCGATCGCGGACCTCGGAGCGCCGTACGTCTGGGTCAGGGGCAACCACGACTCGAACATCACCCAGCGCTACCTGTCCCGCATGAAGAACGTGCACGTCCTGGACAACGGCCGGGCGGAGACGATCGGGGGCCTGCGCTTCGCCGGCATCGGCGACCCGCAGTTCACCCCCGACCGCTCGAAGGTGATCGGCGCCGACGAGTCGGAGCAGCTGGCCGGGGACCGCCTGGCCGCGGCCCTGAGCGACCAGAAGAACACGGGCACCCCGGTCGACGTGGCCATGGCCCACGAACCGTCGGCGGCCCGCGAGGTCGACGGCGAGGTGCCCCTCGTCCTGTGCGGCCACCTGCACCACGAGGGCGACGAGATCCTGAAGAACGGCACCCGCCTGCGCATGGAGGGCTCGACGGGCGGCAGCGGCCTGCGCGCCCTCGAACACAAATACCCGGCCCCGATCGAGGCCTCGATCCTCTACTTCGACCGCGACACCCGCCGCCTCCAGGCCTGGGACGCGATCAAACTCGGCGGCCTGGGCGAGACGACGGCGGAGGTCACCCGCCACCTCCCGAAGGAGAACCAGCCGGGAGCCACGACACCCACTCCATCGGCCCCCTCCTCCCCCTCCAACCCCACCGCACCGACCCCTGCCACCTCAGCCCCCTAAACCGTTTTGGCGATACCTCCCGCCATCCCATATGCTTCTCACGTCCCCGACGCGCTGAGAGGCGCCCAGGCGGGCCGATAGCCCTCATCGTCTAGCGGCCTAGGACGCCGCCCTTTCAAGGCGGTAGCACGGGTTCGAATCCCGTTGGGGGCACGCAACACCGTGTGCGACACTGTCGTACGCAACAGCTTGGTCCTGTGGAGCAGTTTGGAGTGCTCGCCACCCTGTCAAGGTGGAGGCCGCGGGTTCAAATCCCGTCAGGACCGCTGAGGTTTCCTCGGAAGCCTCGTGGCTGGGTAGCTCAGTTGGTACGAGCGATCGCCTGAAAAGCGATAGGTCGCCGGTTCGACCCCGGCCCCAGCCACACGGTACGAAAGCCCCGTCTCCGGACGGGGCTTTCGTCGTGCATACGGGTAGTGCGCACGGTTCGTGCATACGGCGAGTGGAGGGCACCGGTGACAGACGGCAGCCAGGGTTTCCGGGGCTTCGACGTCGTGCGGCGCGGCTACGACCGCTCCCAGGTCGACGAGTACCTCCGGCTCCTCGCGGCGGGCACCGCCCCCACCGCACCGCCCGCCTTCGACCTCGCCCGCCGCGGCTACGACCGGGGCCAGGTCGACGCCCGGATCGCCGAGCTGCGGGCCGGCTGAGGTTGTCGGGCCGGACGCTTGGCAGCGCTGCGGTGCAGCGCTACGTTCTGGCTGGTCGGCGTAGGGCCAAGGGGGGCGGGGGACGATGAGTCGGGACGAGGCCAAGGCCATTCGGGATGTCGAGCTGGAGAAGGACCGGGCTCGATACGGGCTGCTGTCCGTGGTGATCAGCAATCTTGCGATCGCGGGGGTCGCGATCTTCGGGGTGTGGCGGCTCGACGGGGACAAGGCGGTGATCGTGGGGGTGCTCACGGCCGCGTTCACCGCGGTGAGCAGCATGACCACGGCCTACCTGGGGATCAAGGCCGTCTCCAACACCGCCAGGTCCATCGCGCTGGGGGAGGGCGGCATGCGGCAACAGCAGCAGCCCGCGCCCACGGCGCCGCCAGGGCAGCGGACCACCTGAGAGCCTGCGAACAAACCCCCTGCTCAGCCGCCGGGCGGCAAATCGTTCGCCAGAGATTTCCCCGGGATGAGATCCTGGATCGCGTATGTCTACGCACCCTGCCCCCGCCACCCCGGCCCTCGGCACCCTCGCCCCCCGCCTGACCGAGCTCTCCCTGCGCGACGCGCACCGGCTCGGGCGCAGGCTCGAAGGCGCGCGCAAGATCCGTAAGCCGGAGGCCCAGGCCGCCGTCCTCGCCGAGATCGAGGCGGAGATCGCGAAGGCCGAGGGGCGGATGGGCGAGCGGCGCGGCCGGGTTCCCGCCGTCTCCTATCCCGAGCAGCTGCCGGTCAGCCAGAAGAAGGACGTCATCGCGGAGGCCATCCGCGATCACCAGGTCGTGATCGTCGCCGGTGAGACCGGGTCCGGAAAGACCACCCAGATCCCCAAGATCTGTCTCGAGCTCGGACGGGGGGTGCGGGGCATGATCGGGCACACCCAGCCCCGTCGTATCGCCGCCCGTACCGTCGCCGAGCGCGTGGCCGAGGAGATGGACACCCCGCTCGGCGAGGCCGTCGGCTGGAAGGTGCGGTTCACCGACCAGGTGAACCAGGACGCCACCTTCATCAAACTGATGACGGACGGCATCCTGCTCGCCGAGATCCAGACCGACCGCGAGCTGCGCGCCTACGACACGATCATCATCGACGAGGCCCACGAGCGGTCCCTCAACATCGACTTCCTGCTCGGTTATCTCGCGCAGCTGCTGCCCAAGCGGCCCGATCTCAAGGTCGTCATCACCTCCGCGACCATCGACCCCGAGCGCTTCTCCCGGCACTTCGGCGATGCGCCGATCGTCGAGGTCAGCGGGCGTACGTATCCGGTGGAGGTGCGGTACCGGCCCCTCCTGGAGGAGGACTCCGACGACGCCGACCGCGACCAGATCACCGCGATCTGCGACGCCGTCGAGGAGCTCCAGGGAGAGGGCAAGGGCGACATCCTCGTCTTCCTCTCGGGCGAGCGGGAGATCCGCGACACGGCAGACGCGCTGGTCAGGAAGAACTACCGGTTCACGGAGGTCCTTCCGCTCTACGCCCGGCTCTCGCACGCCGAGCAGCACCGCGTCTTCCAGCCGCACACCGGACGCAGGATCGTTCTGGCGACCAACGTTGCCGAGACCTCCCTCACCGTCCCGGGCATCAAGTACGTCATCGACCCGGGCTTCGCCCGCATCTCCCGCTACAGCCACCGTACGAAGGTGCAGCGGCTGCCGATCGAGCCGGTCTCCCAGGCCAGCGCCAACCAGCGCAAGGGCCGCTGCGGTCGTACGTCCGACGGCATCTGCATCCGGCTCTACTCCGAGGACGACTTCGTCGCCCGTCCGGAGTTCACGGACGCGGAGATCCTCCGTACGAACCTCGCCTCCGTCATCCTGCAGATGACCGCGGCCGGCCTCGGCGACATCGAGAAGTTCCCGTTCATCGACCCGCCGGACCACCGCAACATCCGCGACGGCGTGCAGCTGCTGCAGGAACTGGGCGCGCTGGACCCGAACGAGAAGGACGTACGCAAGCGGCTCACCCAGAGCGGGCGCAAGCTCGCCCAGCTGCCCGTCGACCCCCGCCTGGCCCGCATGGTCCTGGAGGCCGACAAGAACGGCTGCGTGCGCGAGGTCATGGTCATAGCCGCCGCGCTCTCCATCCAGGACCCGCGCGAGCGCCCCGCCGACAAACAGGCCCAGGCCGACCAGCAGCACGCCCGCTTCAAGGACGAGACCAGCGACTTCCTCGCCTATCTCAACCTCTGGCGCTACATCCGCGAGCAGCAGAAGGAGCGGGGTTCGAGCTCCTTCCGCCGTATGTGCAAGCAGGAGTACCTCAACTTCCTGCGTATCCGCGAATGGCAGGACATCTACAGCCAGCTCCGGACGGTCGCCAAGCAGATGGGCATCCATCTCAACGAGGAGGACGCCCCCGGCGACCGTATCCACGTCTCCCTCCTCGCCGGCCTGCTCTCGCACATCGGCATGAAGGACGTGAAGGACGGCGCGAAGAACGAGTATCTGGGCGCCCGGAACGCCAAGTTCGCGGTCTTCCCGGGCTCCGCCCTCTTCAAGAAGCCGCCGCGGTTCGTGATGTCGGCCGAGCTGGTGGAGACGTCCCGCCTCTGGGCCCGTGTCAACGCGAAGATCGAGCCGGAGTGGGTCGAGCCGCTCGCCGAGCACCTCCTGAAGCGGACGTACAGCGAACCGCACTGGGAGAAGGACCAGGCGGCCGTGATGGCGTACGAGAAGGTCACGCTGTACGGCGTCCCGATCGTCGCCCAGCGGAAGGTGAACTACGGCCGTATCGACCCGGAGTCGAGTCGCGAGCTGTTCATCCGCAACGCACTCGTCGAGGGCGACTGGCGCACGCACCACAAGTTCTTCGCCGACAACCGCAGACTCCTCAGCGAGGTCGAGGAGTTGGAGCACCGCGCCCGGCGCCGGGACATCGTCGTCGACGACGACACGCTGTTCGACTTCTACGACCAGAAGGTGCCCGAACACGTCGTCTCCGGCGCCCACTTCGACTCCTGGTGGAAGCGGAAGCGGCACGAGCAGCCGGAGTTCCTGGACTTCGAGCGGGAGATGCTCATCCGGGAGTCGGCGGAGGCGGTCACCAAGGCCGACTACCCCGACTCCTGGCGGCAGGGTCCGCTGAAGTTCCGTGTCACCTATCAGTTCGAACCGGGTGCGGACGCCGACGGTGTGACCGTCCACATCCCGCTCCAGGTCCTCAACCAGGTCACGGACGAGGGCTTCGACTGGCAGATCCCGGGTCTGCGGGAAGAAGTCGTCACCGAGCTGATCCGCTCGCTCCCGAAGCCGGTCCGCCGTAACTACGTGCCGGCGCCGAACTTCGCGAAGCGTTTCCTGGACACTGCCGTCCCCTTGCAGGAACCCCTCACCACCACCATGGCGCGCGAGCTGAAACGCATGGTCGGCGTGCCGTTCGAGGCGTCCGACTTCGACTGGTCGAAGGTGCCGGACCATCTGCGCATCACCTTCCGCATCGTCGACGAGCGGCGGCGCAAGCTCGCCGAGGACAAGGACCTCGAGGCGCTGAGGCTCCAGCTGAAACCGAAGGCCCGCAAGGCCCTCTCCCAGGCCGCCGCGGCCACCGCCTCGCGCGAGGGCGGGGAGTCCCTGGAGCGCAAGGGCCTGACGGACTGGACGATCGGCTCCCTCACCCGCGTCTTCGAGACGCGCCGTGCCGGCCAGCCGGTGAAGGCGTATCCGGCGCTGGTCGACGACGGCGACACGGTCTCGGTCCGCCTCTTCGACACGGAGGCGGAGCAGGCGGAGGCGATGTGGAAGGGCACGCGCCGGCTGATCCTGCGCAACATCCCCGTCAATCCCGCGAAGTTCGCTTCCGAGAAGCTGACCAACGCCCAGAAGCTCGCCCTGTCCGCGAACCCGCACGGCTCGATCCAGGGCCTGTTCGACGACTGCGCGATGGCGGCGGCGGACAAGCTGATCGGGGACTTCGGGGGCCCGGCATGGGACGAGGAGTCGTACCGGAAGCTGTACGACAAGGTGCGCGCGGAGATCGTGGACACGACGGTCCGTGCAGTGGGGCAGGTGCAGCAGGTGCTGGCCGCCTGGCAGGCCTGTGAGCGCCGCCTGAAGGCCGTACGGAGCCCTGCCCTGCTGCCGAACCTCCAGGACGTGCGCAGGCAGCTGGACGCCCTTGTGAAGCCCGGCTTCGTGACGGAGACGGGGCTGCGGCGCCTGCCCGACCTCATGCGCTACCTGATCGCCGCGGACCGCCGGCTCCAGCAGATGCCGACGAACGTCCAGCGGGACACGACGCGCATGGAGAAGGTCCACGAGATGCAGGACGAGTACGCGTGGCTGCTGGAGCAGATGCCTCAGGGGCGTCCCGTCCCCTCCTCGGTCCTGGACATCCGCTGGATGATCGAGGAGCTCCGGGTCAGCTATTTCGCCCACGCCCTCGGCACGGCGTACCCCGTCTCCGACAAGCGGATCGTGAAGGCGATCGACGCGGCCGTACCGTAACCGCCCGCACACACTGGGTGAGTTCGACCAGCGGGCTCACCCTCCTGTACAGTCTCTTCTCGCAGCGCAACGCACGAATGGCGCCGCGAAACCTGGTCCTGTGGAGCAGTTTGGAGTGCTCGCCACCCTGTCAAGGTGGAGGCCGCGGGTTCAAATCCCGTCAGGACCGCAGTGAGAGAGAAGGGCCCGCATCCCGCAAGGGACGCGGGCCCTTCCTCATGTCCCACGCCTCCCGCTCGCCACCCTGTCAAGGTGGAGGCCGCGCCCGCGGCGCAGCCGCAATCGGGTACAGCAAATCCCGTCAGGACCGCAGTGCAGAGCCCGGATCTTCGGATCCGGGCTCTTTGCGTACATCACCCTCGCCTCGGATCCAGGCTCTCCGGATACGTCACCCCACGTCAGCACTTCCGGTACGCCATGCACAGGTGTCCGGCGGAGCCCCACGCCGTCTTGACGGCGTCAATTTCCATCGGTACCCAGAAGACAGGGCCCGTTCCCCGTTCGGTCCGGTGGAGGTGGCGTATGGCGGCGTCGGTCAGGCACGAGACACGGGCCCTGCTCCGTGCGCATCTGTCGGCCGCTTCGTCCTCGTACGGCCACCTGACCCGCCACTGCCCGATCTGCCACCACCTGCTGCGGCTGGCG
The DNA here is from genome assembly GCF_042895385.1 of Streptomyces sp. NPDC001401. Lineage (NCBI taxonomy): Bacteria > Bacillati > Actinomycetota > Actinomycetes > Kitasatosporales > Streptomycetaceae > Streptomyces > Streptomyces sp. NPDC001401. The sequence continues at coordinate 101,346 of NZ_JBIAWI010000025.1, read as the reverse complement.
CTGGACTCGCCGAGAGTCGCCGAGGTCCCGGACGAGGCCGTCGAGGACGAAAATGCCGCCGGCGCATAACGGCCCGCCGCTCCCAACACCCGCCCGCCATGGGAATCCGGACCGTGTGCCTCCTTTAGCGCACGGGCGCTGACAGCAACAAGGACTGCGGCATGTGACGGGTGTCACCGCATGAGTTTCTGAAACCGCGGTACTTACACCTCGCCTACAAGTGGTCAATTTTATATGTGCAATTGCACTACCCGGGGGCCCCTCCGAGAGGCTCCCCCGGGCGCCGCCCAGCGGGCACCCACAGGAGATCCGACACCCCTCCCCAGACTCCGACAAGGCCACTCACAGAGCCCCGGACCAGGCACGCCACGCACACAAAAAAGATCGCGCTGGACCCGGCGGAGTCCAGCGCGATCGACGACGCACCCTGTTACTTGCTTGGAAAGCTCTGAAGAGCGTGGGCGTGGAGCCTGTTGGGGCAGACCCCGCGTCGCTTGGAGCTAGGGTTCGGGCGCCGCGGCAAGTTGGGGGACCTGCCGGTTTGCCCGGTTATGCAGTTGTTCAGGCCTCGCTGCGCTGCTGCGGGATGCCCGCGAGCAGCGCACGGACCTCCGCCTCGCGGTAGCGGCGGTGCCCGCCGAGCGTTCGAATCGAAGTGAGCTTTCCGGCCTTCGCCCACCGCGTGACCGTCTTGGGGTCGACGCGGAACATGGTGGCGACCTCAGCCGGGGTCAACAGCGGCTCGGCATCAGGGGTGCGAGCGGTCATGAGCGGCCTCCTCGGGAGAACCGAACCTTCTCGGTTCTTTCCTCTAAATTCTGCACCTTGACCCGCGTTGCCCGAAATGGCGGATGCGGGTCGAGTCGGTTATAGGACGAACGGCTTGTCCTCGGCACTACAACTACACCATCTGTCCAGCCGCGTCGGCCAAACCGATGGAATTGCCCCTCCAGGTGTTCATCAGCGACGGAAGCCGATGGACCATGCCATAGCGGACAGTCACGTCACTGTGACGATCAGTCACAGGACAATCAGGAGCCACGAGACCCCCCAAAGCGTGCAATGCTGAGATTCCGCCCACAGTGGTACGCACTGGGACGGACGGAGCCCTCCCCGGACTCCTTGTCCTATTTTGGCACGAGGAGGGGCAAGGGACGCAAGGGCCGCGTAAGTGCGGTCCGTCACGCTTGGCACGGCTTGAGATGAACGCCCGGATCGGGACCTACGTCCCATGTTGACGAAACCTCAGGAAACTCAGAGCACACTTCGGTGCGAGGACGAAACCCCAAAACGGGCGATTCGTCAAACGTCAGTTCGTGACCTGAGGTTGCCCTCAGTTGGCCGAGCGCCGGTCCCGGACCGACCGCCAGCGCTCCACGAGCCGCGCGTACGCCGCCCCCGCGGCCACGCCGTCGCCCTGCCGCACCGCCTCGATGCCCTCGGCGACGTCCGCCGCCGAGTGGTCGTCCTCGAGCTCGCCGGCGGGCAGCGTGTGCACCAGCCCGCCGTAGTCCAGCTCCACCAGCGAGCGCGGGTGGAACTCCTCCAGCCAGCGCCCCACGTCCACCAGGCCGTCGATCAGCGGCCCCTCGTCGATGCCGTCCTTCAGGGCCCGCAGAGCCCGCGCCACCCGCCGCCGCGCCTGCACCATGGGCGTCTGGTAGCGCAGCATCGGGGGAATCTCGCCGGAGCCCTTGTCGAAGCGCCGCTCCTGGTCCGAGACCAGCACGAACCAGTGCAGCGGCACCTGCCAGGTCGCCGTGCGGATCCACGGGCGGGCGTCCGGGTTGCGGACCAGCCAGCGCTCGTAGTCCTGGGTCGTCTGCCGTCGTACGACCTCCGGCAGCACCGCGTCCAGGACCGGCTTCGGCAGCTCCTCGGGCAGCTCCTGGAGGGCCTGCCAGCCGCGCAGCCGGGTGCGCCAGGGGCACACGCACAGCACACCGTCGACCTCGAGCACGAACGCGTCGCTGCTCTCGTGCACCGGCACCGGGATCGGCGGGGTGGGCACCAAGTCGGCCAGGGAGCGGCGCAGTTCGTCCTGGTACGAGGGGCGGTCGGCGCGCCGGGCGTAGCGCGCCCAGTGGCTGCGCTCCGGCTCGGGGAAGGCGGCCAGCGGCTCGTACACGCGCAGATACGTCGCGTACGGGACGATCACCGAGGACACCTTGGGCACGCCTGCTCCCTCCCCCGCCCACCACCGGGAAAACCTGCGGAACCCGCTCACAAACGGGCGGGAAATCTATGCAAATCGTCGCACGGACGTACTCCGCGAGTGGGTGATCCTGAGCACTGCGCGGTGGCCGGGGGCACCCAGGCTCTAATCTCATGCTCACAGCACCCGCCACCCGCACGGGAGCTGGTCTCCAACCGCCGCTACTTACTTCAGGAGTCACCACAGTGACCGACGTAACCGGCGCACCTGCTGATGTACTGCACACCCTGTTCCACTCGGATCAGGGAGGTCATGAGCAAGTCGTGCTCTGCCAGGACCGCGCCAGCGGCCTCAAGGCCGTCATCGCCATCCACTCCACCGCCCTGGGCCCCGCGCTCGGCGGTACGCGCTTCTACCCGTACGCGAACGAGGCCGAGGCCGTCGCCGACGCGCTGAACCTCGCGCGCGGGATGTCGTACAAGAACGCCATGGCCGGTCTCGACCACGGCGGCGGCAAGGCCGTGATCATCGGCGACCCGGAGCTCATCAAGACCGAGGAGCTGCTCCTCGCCTACGGCCGGTTCGTCGCCTCCCTCGGCGGGCGCTACGTCACCGCGTGCGACGTCGGTACGTACGTCGCCGACATGGACGTCGTCGCCCGCGAGTGCCGCTGGACCACGGGCCGCTCGCCCGAGAACGGCGGCGCCGGCGACTCCTCCGTGCTCACCGCCTTCGGCGTCTACCAGGGCATGCGCGCCAGCGCCCAGCACCTGTGGGGCGACCCGTCGCTGCGCGGCCGCAGGGTCGGCATCGCGGGCGTCGGGAAGGTCGGGCACCACCTCGTCCGGCATCTGCGGGACGAGGGCGCCGAGGTCGTCATCACCGATGTGCGCGAGGAGGCCGTGGGGCGGATCCTCGCGGCGCATCCGACGGGCGTGAGCGCCGTCGCCGACACCGCGACCCTGATCCGCACCGAGGGCCTCGACATCTATGCCCCCTGCGCGCTCGGCGGAGCTCTCAACGACGACACCGTGCCCGCGCTGACCGCGAAGATCGTCTGCGGCGCCGCCAACAACCAGCTCGCCCACCCGGGCGTCGAGAAGGACCTCGCCGACCGCGGGATCCTCTACGCGCCGGACTACGTGGTGAACGCCGGCGGTGTCATCCAGGTCGCCGACGAGCTGCACGGCTTCGACTTCGACCGGTGCAAGGCGAAGGCGGCGAAGATCTTCGACACCACGCTGGCCATATTCGCACGTGCGAAGGCGGATGGGATTCCGCCGGCCGCCGCGGCCGACCGGATCGCCGAGCAGCGGATGCACGAGGCGGCCGCCGGGCGCAGTCTCTGACCTTCGGGAGGTTTGGCCGGTACCCGTCGGCGCACACTTAGAGAGAACTCTCACGTTCGTCGGCGGGTCGCCTGCCGAGAAGTGGTTAAAATCGCGGTTGACCAGCGGGGACGGGGCGCCCCGAGGGTCCTGGACCCGGGCCCGTCCTGCGGGCGACGTACCGTATGGGCGCGGGCTCAGGTACCGTGGAAGCCCTACGGACCGGTCTCTCTGCGGAGAGCCCGTTCCAGATCATGAACGCGTGTCAAGACTCTGGGGCCGTCGAGCCCCGTCACCGAGGGGGTCGAGCCATGGGGCGCGGCCGGGCCAAGGCCAAGCAGACGAAGGTCGCCCGCCAGCTGAAGTACAACAGCGGCGGGACTGACCTGTCGCGTCTGGCCAGCGAGCTGGGCGCTTCGACTTCGAACCAGCCGCCGAACGGCGAGCCGTTCGAGGACGACGAGGACGAAGACGACCCGTACGCCCAGTACGCGGATCTTTATAACGACGACGATGAGGACGAGGACGACGAGTCCGGTCCGTCGTCGCAACATCGCCGCGGCGCTTGACGCACTCAGCAGTGCTTGACCCGGTCCGGGGTGGTCCACACCACCGGACCGGGTTTTGCGCTGTCCCAGCGGACCTCAGGCGCTGTAGTCGCCCACCAGCTCCGCGCCCGTCGCGTGGTCCCCACGGTCGGTGATCTCTCCGGCCACCCACGCCTCGACGCCCCGGTCCGCCAGCGTCGCCAGGGCCACGTCCGTCGACTCCTCGGGGACGATGGCGATCATGCCCACGCCCATGTTGAGGGTCTTCTCCAGCTCCAGGCGCTCGACCTGACCCGTCCTGCCGACGAGGTCGAAGATCGGGTCCGGGGTCCAGGTGGAGCGGTCGACGATCGCGTGCAGGCCGTCCGGGATGACGCGGGCGAGGTTCGCGGCGAGGCCGCCACCCGTGACATGGCTGAACGCGTGCACCTCGGTGGTGCGGGTCAGCGCCAGGCAGTCCAGCGAGTAGATCTTGGTCGGCTCCAGCAGTTCCTCGCCGAGGGTGCGGCCGAGCTCCTCGATCCGGGCGTCGAGCGACAGGCCCGCCTGGTTCAGCAGGACGTGCCGGACGAGCGAGTACCCGTTCGAGTGAAGCCCGGAGGCCGCCATGGCGATCACCGTGTCACCCGTACGGATGCGATCCGGGCCCAGCAGCCGGTCGGCCTCCACGGCGCCCGTACCGGCGCCGGCGACGTCGAAGTCGTCCGGGCCGAGCAGTCCGGGGTGTTCGGCCGTCTCGCCGCCCACGAGGGCGCAGCCGGCCAGTACACATCCCTCCGCGATGCCCTTGACGATCGCGGCCACTCGCTCGGGGTGGACCTTGCCGACGCAGATGTAGTCGGTCATGAACAGCGGCTCGGCGCCGCACACCACGATGTCGTCCATGACCATCGCGACCAGGTCGTGGCCGATGGTGTCGTACACACCCAGTTGGCGAGCGATGTCGACCTTGGTTCCGACGCCGTCGGTGGCGGAGGCGAGGAGGGGACGCTCGAAGCGCTTGAGGGCGGAGGCGTCGAAGAGGCCGGCGAATCCGCCGAGGCCGCCGAGGACCTCGGGGCGCTGCGTCTTCTTCACCCACTCCTTCATCAGCTCGACGGCGCGGTCGCCCGCTTCGATGTCGACGCCCGCGGCTGCGTAGCTGGCACCAGTTGTCTCAGACATGACGGTGAGAACTTTCGTGTCGTACTGCAGACGTATTCAAAAAAAGCACAGCACGGGCTTTACGGGCGACGGATCGCGTCGGCCGCCGCCGTGGCTGCCGGACCGGCGGCCAGCTCGGTCTCCAGGAGCTGCTTGCCGAGCAGTTCGGGGTCCGGGAGCTCCATCGGGTACTCGCCGTCGAAGCAGGCGCGGCACAGGTTCGGCTTGGCGATGGTGGTCGCCTCGATCATGCCGTCGATGGAGATGTACGCCAGGGAGTCGGCGCCGAGCGAGGTGCCGATCTCGTCGATGGTCATGCCGTTGGCGATGAGCTCGGCGCGGGTGGCGAAGTCGATGCCGAAGAAGCACGGCCACTTCACGGGCGGGGACGAGATCCGGATGTGGACCTCGGCGGCGCCCGCCTCGCGGAGCATCCTCACCAGCGCACGCTGGGTGTTGCCGCGGACGATCGAGTCGTCCACGACCACCAGGCGCTTGCCCTTGATGACTTCCTTCAGCGGGTTCAGCTTCAGGCGGATGCCGAGCTGGCGGATCGTCTGCGAGGGCTGGATGAAGGTCCGGCCGACGTACGCGTTCTTCACGAGACCCGCGCCGAAGGGGATGCCGGAGGCCTCCGCGTAGCCGATGGCGGCCGGGGTGCCGGACTCCGGGGTCGCTATGACCAGGTCGGCCTCGACCGGTGCTTCCTTGGCGAGCTTGCGACCCATCTCCACGCGGGAGAGATACACGTTCCGGCCGGCGATGTCGGTGTCGGGGCGGGCCAGGTACACGTACTCGAAGACACAGCCCTTGGGCTTCGCGTCCGCGAATCGGGAGGTGCGCAGACCGTTCTCGTCGATGGCGACGAACTCGCCCGGCTCGATCTCGCGGACGTAGCTCGCGCCGCAGATGTCGAGGGCGGCGGACTCGGAGGCGACCACCCAGCCGCGCTCGAGGCGGCCGAGGACCAGCGGGCGGATGCCCTGCGGGTCGCGGGCGGCGTACAGGGTGTGCTCATCCATGAAGACGAGCGAGAAGGCGCCCTTGACCTGCGGAAGGACCGTGTGGGCGGCCTCCTCGATGGTCAGCGGCTTGCCGTCCCCGTCCTCCTGGGCGGCGAGCAGGGCCGTGAGGAGGTCGGTGTCGTTGGTGGCCGCCACGCGCGGGGTGCGGCCGCCCTCCTTCTTCGGCAGGTCGGCGACCATCTCGGCGAGCTGCGCCGTGTTGACCAGGTTGCCGTTGTGGCCGAGCGCGATGGAGCCGTGCGCGGTGGCGCGGAACGTCGGCTGGGCGTTCTCCCACACGGAGGCGCCGGTGGTCGAGTAGCGGGCGTGACCGACCGCGATATGACCCTGGAGCGAACCGAGCGAGGTCTCGTCGAAGACCTGGGAGACGAGGCCCATGTCCTTGAAGACGAGGATCTGGGAGCCGTTGCTGACCGCGATTCCCGCGGATTCCTGGCCCCGATGCTGGAGGGCGTAGAGCCCGAAGTAAGTGAGCTTGGCGACCTCTTCGCCCGGAGCCCAGACTCCGAAGACGCCGCAAGCGTCCTGGGGGCCTTTCTCACCGGGGAGCAGATCATGATTGAGTCGACCGTCACCACGTGGCACGGCACCGAGTGTAGGCGAGATCGACCACTGGTCCGAATTGGGGATACCTGCCGCTAATGGATCACCGCTCGGCGACCGCCTTGGCGCTTTCTCCGTTTGCGCTGGTCAGGGTGAGGGTTTGATGATCCAACCGATAGGTCGCGGTGCCGTCGAAGAGGCGCAGGAGGCTCCTCTCCGTATGCATGAGTGAGGTGTCGCACATCATTCGTGTGGTGGACGGGGCGCCCAGGGTGATATGTCCGTCGCGCACCGTGGCCTTCGCGTTGACGTGATTGCAGCCGAGGCGGCCGGTGACGTTGCCGGACTTCTTGTCGAAGGTGAGATACGTGGACGTCTGCTGCTTCTGCGGCAGGCTTGCCGCCGTGCCGTCGGCACCGAGTGCCGTGATCGTCCACTTCGTCCCGTACAGGGGAGCGTCCTTCTCCTTGGTCAGCCGGATGCGGTCGCCGTCGTGGGTGGTGAGCGTCAGGCCGTCGCCCTTGGTCTCGACCGTGAGGGAGTGGTCGGTGAGGGTGGCGGCGAAGTTCCGTTCGAAGGCCATGCGCGCCGGCTCGCAGGCCATCAGGGTCTGGCGGGCGTTCGTCAGCTCGACGCGGTGGTCCGTGAAGGCGGCCTTCGCGCCGAACTCGTTGCAGCCGTAGTTGCCCACCGCTGTTCCGTCCTCGCGGATCCGCAGGGCGGCGTCGGCGGGAGCGCGCCGGGTGGTGCCGTCCACGGTGACGCTGTCGACCTTCCAGTGGACGCCGGACACTTCCGACGTGACGGAGGCGCTGCCCGTGTCGCTTCCGCACGCCATGACGAGCGGAAGCACGGTCAGGACGGCGAGGGTGAGTCGCTGTTTGTCCATGCCGATGGGACGGGAGGGACGGAAGACCGGTTCCCGGCTCAGCCGCAATTCACCCCATGAGCGGCAGCAGCCCGCTCAGATCCGCCCGTTCTCCGCTGGCGCCGACCTGGGCCTCCTGGACCGCGTCCGCCCATGTCACCCGCCCGGTCGCCAGCCGGAACCAGGTCATCGGGTCGGTCTCGACGACGTTCGGCGGGGTGCCGCGGGTGTGCCGGGGGCCCTCGATGCACTGCACCACGGCGTACGGCGGGATCCGCACCTCGGTCGAGCCGCCGGGCGCCTTCGCTGCCAGGGCGTCGGCGAGCAGCCGGGTGCAGGCGGCGAGGGCCTGGCGGTCGTACGGCACCTCGAGGCCCGGGACGGCGGCGTTCAGGTCGTCGGTGTGGACGACGAGTTCGACGGTGCGGGTGACCAGGTAGTCGGCGAGCGGCAGGGCGCCGACGTTGGTCTCCAGCAGCCGGGTGCCGGGGTGCTCGTCGAGAAGCCGGACGAGGCTCTGCTCGACGTCGGCGAGGTAGGAGTCGAGGTCGGCGTGCTGCTCGGCGAGCCGCCGGGTGAAGTCGTCGATGGCCGAGGAGTTGGCGAAGGTGGCGAAGGCCCAGTCGAGCAGCACGGCGTCCTGCTTCGCCGGCTCGGGCTTGTCGAGCGACCGGTGGACGGCCGTCACCGCCATCCCGATGTGCGCGACCAGCTCCCGTACCGTCCAGTCCCCGAGCCGGGTGGGGAGCGCGAACTGCTCGGGAGTCAGCGCGGCCACCGCCTCCCGTACGTTCCCGAACTGGGCGAGTACCGCGGTGCGGATCCTGACCGGGTCGTACGTACGAGCGCGCTTCTTGGCCGGAGACATGCCGGGGAGCCTAGCCAGTCCGCTCACGCCTTGCGCGCGTACCCCTCCAGCCCCCGCTCCACCAGCGCGAAGGCCCGCTCGGCGTGCGCGGGTGCGTCCGCGGCGACCGCTTCCGGGCTCTCGCCGGCGGCGATGCGGGTGACGTGCTCCTCGATCAGGGCGTTGCGGGCGGCGCTGAGGGTGGCGGCGGCGATCAGGGCGAGGGTGCGGTCACCTGTCTCCTCGGCGAGCACGTCGGCGAGTTCCCGGGTGCCCTTCTGGGCGCCGAGGAACGCGCGTTCCATCAACACCGGGGTGTCCCGGACGAGTTGGCGCACCTGGCGGGCGAACGGCTCGGCATGCAGCCCGAGCGCGGGTTCGCGGGCCTCGACCATCTCCAGGAACTGCCGGCGCACCGCGTCCACGGCCGTCTCGCCCGGCTTCCGCTCCCGCACCGCGCGGGCCGCGTCCGTGAAGTGTTCCTCCACGGGCATGAAGACCAGGTCTTCCTTGGTGCCGAAGTAGTTGAAGACGGTCATCTTCGAGACCTCGGCGGCGTCGGCGATCTCCTGCACCGAGACGTTGTCGAAGCCGCGCTCGACGAAGAGCATGACCGCGGCCCGATAGATCCGCTGCGCCGTCTGCAGCTTCTTCCGCTCGCGCAGCCCCATCGCCTGATCAGCCATCTTGCCACCTTACCAAGACGAAATTTAGCCCAGACCGAAGTTTCATCCCAGATGAAATATTGACTGGGTACACAAACTCGGGGCATGGTGGGGCCCATGACCGAGACCCAGCGCAAAATCGGCTTCCTCGTCTGCCTCGTGACGATCGTCCTGGCCGTCCTGGACCTGCAGATCGTGTCCGCGGCCACCGTCCCGATCGTCCGGGACCTCGACCCCGACCACGGCATCGACAAGATCCCTTGGCTGGTCAGCGCCTTCGCGCTGGCGTCGGCCGCGCTGCTCCCGCTCTACGGCAAGCTGTGCGACGTCCTCGGCCCCAAGCGCGTCTTCACCGGCGCGATCGCCACCTTCCTGCTCGGCTCCGCGCTGTGCGGCGCGGCCCAGTCGATGGACCAGCTCATCGCGGCCCGCGCGGTGCAGGGCCTGGGCGGCGGCGGACTGATGAGCGTGACGATGGTGGTGATCGCCCATCTCAAGGGCCCGGAGGAGAAGGGCGGCGGCAAGGGCACCAACATGGGCGGACTCGTCGCCGGCGGCGCGATGGCCGTCGGCCCCTGGATCGGCGGTCTGCTGGCGGACCACGCGAGCTGGCGCTGGATCTTCTACGTCAACCTGCCGGTCGGCCTCGCGGTCCTGGCCGCCTCGGCCTTCGCCCTGAAGCTCCCCGAGCAACACGTCCGCCGCCCGCTCGACTACGCCGGAGCCGCGCTCGCCGCCGCCTTCTCCTGCGCGCTGCTGCTGGTCACCGACTGGGGCGGCAAGAAGTACGCCTGGTCCTCACCGGTCGTGCTGGGCCTGCTTGTCGGGGCCGCCGTGGCCCTGGCCCTGTTCCTCTGGCGCCAGCTGCGTGCCCCCGAACCCGTCCTCCCCCTCGCCCTGTTCCGCATCCGCGAGCTGCGCCTCGGCTTCGCCATCCAGGCGATCATGGGTGCGGCCATGATGGGCGCGATCTACTACGTGCTCATCTACCTGCAGATCGTCCGCGGTCTCAGCAGCTCCTCCGCGGGCCTCTATCTGCTTCCGATGGCGGTCGGCATGTCGGCCGCGGGCCTCCTCTCCGGCCCGCTCGCGGCACGCGGCTGGACCTCCCGCACCTTCACCATCAGCGGTACGGCCACCACCGCCCTCGCCTTCGTGCTGCTCGCCACGACAATCGCCCCCGACACCTCGCTCTGGCTGATCCGAGCCGAACTCCTGCTGGTCGGGGCCGGGCTCGGGCAGCTCCTGGGCCAGCTGATCCTGCTGGTGCAGGACGCGGCGCCGCGCCCCCAGCTGGGCGTCGCCACCACGTCCATCCGTTACTTCCAGACCTTCGGCAGCGCCCTGGGCACCGCCCTCTTCGGCACCGTCCTGACCCGCCTGTACGCCTCCCACGGCCCCGGCGGCGACGTGAGCGCGCTGGCCCGCCTGACGGGAACGGCCCACGTCAACGGCGTGCACGCCTTCATCGACGCGACCAGTGTGGTGTTCTGGTGCGGCGCGGGAATCATGGCGGTGGCCTCGCTGATGGCATTGCGGTTGCCCAAGTCCGGCCCGATGCAAGGGACTTCGAGCCCGCCCCGGGAGACCGAGCCGGTCCCGGCATGACGGAAGGCCCCGCCCGTTCGAAACGGGCGGGGCCTTGGTCGTCGTACTCCCGAAAGGGATCAGGCAAGCAGCGCCGGGATCGTCGCCTCGTGCGCCTCGCGCAGCTCCTCCAGGGACAGCTCGAACTCGCCCTGCAGCTCCACGCTGTCACCGTCCACGACACCGATGCGCGTGACGGGCAGCCCCCGCGCACCGCACATGTCGTTGAAACGGACCTCCTCGGAGCGCGGCACGGCGACGACCGCACGCCCCGCCGACTCCGAGAACAGGAAGGTGAAGGCGTCGAGCCCGTCCGGTACGACCAGACGCGCGCCCTTGCCGCCGAGCAGCGCCGACTCCACGACCGCCTGGATCAGACCGCCGTCGGACAGGTCGTGCGCCGAGTCGATCATTCCGTCGCGGGAGGCGGAGATCAGGATCTCGGCGAGGAGGCGCTCGCGCTCCAGGTCGACCTTCGGGGGCAGGCCGCCGAGGTGGTCGTGCACGACCTGCGACCAGGCCGAACCGCCGAACTCCTCGCGGGTGTCGCCGAGGAGGTAGAGCAGCTGCCCCTCCTCCTGGAAGGCGACGGGCGTGCGGCGCGCGACATCGTCGATGACGCCCAGTACGGCCACGACCGGGGTCGGGTGGATGGCCGCCTCGCCCGTCTGGTTGTAGAGCGAGACGTTGCCGCCGGTCACCGGGGTGCCGAGCTGCTGGCAGGCGTCGGCGAGTCCGCGGATGGCCTCCGCGAACTGCCACATGACGGCCGGGTCCTCGGGCGAGCCGAAGTTCAGGCAGTCGGAGACGGCGAGGGGCTTGGCACCGGTGGTGGCGACGTTCCGGTACGCCTCCGCGAGGGCCAGCTGCGCGCCCGCGTACGGGTCGAGCTTGGCGTACCGTCCGTTGCCGTCGGTCGCGATGGCGACGCCGAGTCCGGACTCCTCGTCGATGCGGATCATGCCGGAGTCCTCCGGCTGGGCCAGCACCGTGTTGCCCTGCACGAAGTGGTCGTACTGGGAAGTGATCCACTTCTTCGAGGCCTGGTTGGGAGAGGCCACCAGCTTCAGGACCTGGTCCTTCAGCTCGGCCGAACCCGCGGGCCGCGCAAGCTTGTTGGCGTCGTCCGCCTGAAGGGCGTCCTGCCACTCCGGAGGGGCGTACGGCCGCTCGTAGACCGGGCCGTCGTGCGCGACCGTCCGCGGGTCGACGTCGACGATCTTGCCGCCGTGCCAGTAGATCTCGAGGCGGTCGCCGTCCGTGACCTCACCGATCACGGTGGCGATGACGTCCCACTTGTCGCAGATCTCCAGGAACCGGTCGACCTTCGCCGGCTCGACGACCGCGCACATGCGTTCCTGCGACTCGCTCATGAGGATTTCCTCGGGCGAGAGGGTCGAGTCACGCAGCGGTACGTCGTCCAGGGTGACGCGCATGCCGCCGGAGCCGTTGGAGGCAAGCTCACTCGTCGCACACGACAGTCCGGCCGCACCCAGGTCCTGGATGCCGACGACCAGCTTCTCCTTGAAGGCCTCCAGGGTGCACTCGATGAGGAGCTTCTCCTGGAAGGGGTCGCCGACCTGCACGGCCGGGCGCTTCGACGGCTTGGCGTCGTCGAAGGTCTCGGAAGCCAGGATCGAGGCACCACCGATGCCGTCACCACCCGTACGGGCCCCGTACAGGATGACCTTGTTGCCCGCGCCGGACGCCTTCGCCAGGTGGATGTCCTCGTGCCGCATGACACCGATGGCACCGGCGTTGACCAGCGGGTTGCCCTGGTAGCAGGCGTCGAAGACGACCTCGCCGCCGATGTTCGGCAGGCCCAGGCAGTTGCCGTAGCCGCCGATGCCGGCGACGACGCCCGGGAGGACGCGCTTGGTGTCCGGGTGGTCCGCAGCGCCGAAGCGCAGCGGGTCGACGACCGCGACCGGCCGCGCACCCATGGCGATGATGTCGCGGACGATGCCGCCGACACCGGTGGCCGCGCCCTGGTAGGGCTCGACGTACGACGGGTGGTTGTGCGACTCGACCTTGAAGGTCACGGCGTAACCCTGGCCGACGTCCACGACACCGGCGTTCTCGCCGATGCCCACCAGCAGCGCGTCGCTGTGCGGGGCCTTCTCGCCGAACTGGCGCAGGTGCACCTTCGACGACTTGTAGGAGCAGTGCTCGGACCACATGACGGAGTACATGGCGAGCTCGGCGCCGGTGGGCCGGCGGCCGAGGATCTCCACGACCCGCTCGTACTCGTCCTTCTTCAGACCGAGTTCGGCCCAGGGCAGCTCGACGTCGGGGGTCGCGGCCGCGTGCTCGACCGTGTCCAGAGGCGTCCGGCTCATGCGTTGACCATCTTCTTGAGGATCGAGGTGAAGAAGGGGAGGCCGTCGGTGCGGCCGGACCCGATGAGGGGCTCCACGGCGTGCTCCGGGTGCGGCATGAGGCCTACGACGTTCCCGGCCTCGTTGGTGATGCCGGCGATGTCGTTGAGCGAGCCGTTCGGGTTGAAGTCCAGATACCGGAAGGTCACGCGCCCCTCGGCCTCCAGCTTGTCCAGCGTGTACTGGTCGGCGACGTAGCGGCCGTCCATGTTCTTCAGCGGGATGTAGATCTCCTGGCCCTCGCTGTAGTCGCTGGTCCAGGACGTGGAGGCGTTCTCCACCCGCAGCTTCTGGTCGCGGCAGATGAAGTGCAGATGGTCGTTGCCGAGCATCCCGCCCGGGAGGAGGTGGGCCTCGGTGAGGATCTGGAAGCCGTTGCAGATACCGAGGACCGGAAGGCCGGCCTTCGCCTGCTCGATGACCGTCTCCATCACCGGCGAGAAGCGGGAGATGGCGCCGGCCCGCAGATAGTCGCCGTAGGAGAAACCGCCGGGGAGGACCACCGCGTCGACCTGGTGGAGGTCCTTGTCCTTGTGCCAGAGGGCGACCGGCTCGGCACCCGCGAGGCGGATCGCGCGCTGTGTGTCCCGGTCGTCGAGGCTGCCGGGGAAAGTGACGACGCCAATACGAGCGGTCACTTCGCGGCCTCCGCGACTTCCTCCACCTTGACGGTGAAGTCCTCGATCACGGTGTTGGCGAGGAAGGATTCCGCAAGATCGTGGATGCGGGCGAGGGCGGCCTCGTCGACCGGCCCGTCAACTTCCAGTTCGAATCGCTTTCCCTGACGTACGTCGGAGATGCCCTCGAAACCCAGCCGCGGCAGTGCGCGCTGCACCGCCTGGCCCTGGGGGTCGAGGATCTCCGGCTTGAGCATGACGTCGACTACGACGCGTGCCACTGGCACTCCCGGTGGTGTGGTGCTGAGCAGGTTCCTGCAGGTGTCTCCAACAGGTGGCTTCAGACTACCTGCACAAAATTTCTACGCGAGTAGAGTTGTAGGAAACTACGTGACGGCCATCACGATCCGGTGTCGGACGGGCGCCTTCACCAAAAGTTCAGGGAAAGATCCCTGATCGATGCCCCATAGCTATTGCGCGGGAGACACGCGGGGAGATTTAGTCGGGCTTCACATTGCAATGCCGGGCACTGTACAAATGAATTGTCATTAGTCGATACTTTGCCCATTAACTGGCGGACAGTCGACATCTCCGCGACGCGTGGCACGTCATCCATGTCATCCACGTCTTCGTAGATAGAGGTGTCGCACGAAGGGACCGATATTCGTGGCGCAGAAGGTCGTGGTCACTCTCTTTGACGACATCGACGGCTCGGAAGCGGCGGAAACGATCGCCTTCGGACTCGACGGCAAGTCGTACGAGATCGACCTGAATCAAGCCAATGCCAAGAAACTGCGTAAGGCGCTCGAGCCGTACGTGGAGGCCGGCCGCAAGCGGTCCAAGTCCGGCAGGACGTACCGGCAGACGGAGGTCGCCCCCGACCCTGCGGCCGTCCGCGCCTGGGCCCAGGCCAACAAGATGGACGTCCCGGCCCGCGGCCGCATCCCCAAGAAGGTCTACGAGGCGTTCAGCGCGGCGCAGTAGCCGCCGGCCGACGACCGGTCACCCGCCCCTCGGGAGAACCGACTTGCGCTGCACCCCTCCTGGTCAGCTAGAGTCTGGAGCACGCCGAGGGGCGAGGCCGAAAGGCCCGGCTCACGGAGTACATGCGGGTGTAGTTTAGTAGCAGAACAACCCCCTTCCAGGGGGAAGGCGCAGTGTGCAATTCCTGTCACCCGCTCTGCACCGCCGGTCCGGACCACTCTTGTGGATCAGGTAGGCTGGTGCTCGCGCCGATCGGTGGGAGCCGGTCGGAGGCAATGCGGACGTAGCTCAGTTGGTAGAGCGCAACCTTGCCAAGGTTGAGGTCGCGAGTTCGAGCCTCGTCGTCCGCTCTGATTGAAGGCCCCAGTCTTATGACTGGGGCCTTCGTCGTGTTCGGCGTCTCTCCCTCCGTCCCTCTGACATTTGTCATGCCGAGTGATGACAGCGCGCACTGCTGCCGGGGCCCGGTCGCCGGGACGCTGAAGTCATGGACACGAACGAACACGAACACGTGATTGAGGTCACTGACCTGCGGCGTGTGTACGGGGGCGGGTTCGAGGCGGTGCGCGGAATCACCTTCTCCGTGGGCCGCGGCGAGATCTTCGCGCTGCTCGGCACCAACGGCGCGGGCAAGACGTCCACGGTCGAACTGCTGGAGGGGCTCGCCCGGCCGGCCGGAGGCCGGGTGCGGGTGCTCGGCCACGATCCGTACGACGAGCGTGCCGTCGTACGGCCGCGGGTCGGGGTGATGCTGCAGGAGGGCGGGTTTCCGTCCGAGCTGACCGTCGCGGAGACCGCGCGGATGTGGGCGGGGTGCGTGAGCGGGGCGCGGCCGGAGGCCGAGGCGCTGGCGATGGTCGGGCTCGAGCGGCGGGCCGGCGTACGTGTGAAGCAGTTGTCCGGGGGTGAACGGCGGCGGCTGGACCTGGCGCTCGCGCTGCTCGGCGAGCCCGAGGTGCTGTTCCTGGACGAGCCGACGACCGGGCTCGACGCCGAAGGGCGGCGGGACACCTGGGAGTTGGTGCGGGCGCTGCGCGACAGTGGCACCACCGTGCTGCTCACCACGCACTACCTGGAGGAGGCGGAGGGCCTCGCCGACCGGATCGCGATCCTGCACGAGGGGCGCGTCGCGGCCACCGGGACGCCCGCCGAGGTGACCGCCGCGCAGCCCTCGCGGATCTCCTTCCAACTGCCCGACGGCTACTTCCTCGGAGACCTGCCGCCGCTCGGTGAGCTGGGGGTGTGCGGGCACGAGGTGGACGGGAGCGTCGTACGGCTGCGGACGCGGGAGCTGCAGCGGGCGGCCACGGGGCTGCTGGTGTGGGCCGAGGGGGCGCGGGTGGAGCTGCGGGGGCTGGATGTGCGGTCGGCCTCGCTGGAAGAGGCGTTCCTCGGGATCGCGCGGGAGCAGGAGGTGGCGGCATGAGCGGCATGGCTCTCTCTCCCGTCGGGCGGCGGCTGCGGGCGCTGGCACGGGCGGAGCTGACCCTGCTCGGGCGGAACCGGAGTGCGGTGGTCACGGCGCTGCTGATGCCGCTAGCGGTGCCATTCACTGTGCGGCCCGCGGTCGACCAGATGGACCTCAAGGGGGAGGGGCTCAGCGTCGGCACGGTGATGCTGACAGCCGCGATCGGCTTCTCCTTCCTGTTCGCCGTGTACACGGCTCTGGTGAGCGCCCTCGTCGCCCGCCGCGAGGAACTCGTCCTCAAGCGACTGCGCACCGGCGAGCTCGGCGACGCCGAGATCCTCGTCGGCACCGCCCTGCCCGCGGTCTGTGTGGGTCTCGCTCAGGCCGTCGTGCTGTCCGTCGGCTGCGCGGTGCTGCTCGGCACGGGGGCGCCCCCGGCGCCGTATCTGAGCGTGCTGGGTGTGCTGTCGGGGCTGGTGCTCTGTGCCGCGCTGGCCGCGCTCACCGCGTCCTTCACCAGGACCGTGGAGAGCGCCCAGGTGACCGCGGCGCCGCTGGTGTTCGTGTCGATGATGGGCTCGGGCATCGCGATCCCGACGGAGGTCCTGCCGGACCGGGTCGCCTCGGTGTGCGAGCTGCTGCCGCTGTCTCCCGCGATCCGGCTGGTCCGGGGCGGGTTCACCGGGCAGCTGAGCGGCTACGAGGCGCTGGGCGCGGTGGCGACCGCGCTGGCCTGGACGGTTGTGGCGGTGTTTGCTGTACGGCGGTGGTTCCGGTGGGAGCCGCGGCGCTGAGGAGCGGGGGAGCGCGAGGATGAGCCGGGCGGGCGGCTGGTGGCGGCGCAAGAGCACACCGGCGAAGGTCGAGACGTACACGCGGTGGTCGTTCCACTTCTTCGGGGTCGCCGAGATTCTGGCGATCGGGCTGCCCGCCGTCGGCACGCTGGGGCCCGGGCTCGGCGGGGCGCTGCTGGGCCTGGTGGCGGTACACGCGGTGGCGTGCATGGTGACCGTGTCGCGGGCGCTGGACTGGACGCGGGGGCGGCGCGAGCAGCCCGTCCGGCTGCTGTGGGCGCTCGCTGCCGTCACCGCCGTGGTCGCCGTCACTGCGGTGGGGATCGCGGAGCGCGGACCGGACGGCAACGGCGTCGACAACACGGCGGGCGCGGTCTTCGGGGTCGTCCTGGTCGTCGCGGCCGGGGTCATCTCGCTCGGAGTGCGCGAGCGGCGGCGCGTGTACGCGATCGTGGGCGGCTTCGCTCTCGGCGCGGGGATCATCTCCTTCCCGCTGGGCACGCCCGGGCCCGCCACCCTGCTCACCATGGTGGGCGTGCTCCTCGGCGCCGGATTCCTCGCCTTCACCGCAGTCTTCTCCGTCTGGCTGCTCGACGCCGTCTACGAACTCGACGCGGCCCGCGAGACCCGCGCCCGGCTCGCTGTCGCCGAGGAACGGTTGCGGTTCGGGCGGGATCTGCATGACGTCATGGGGCGGAACCTCGCCGTCATCGCGCTGAAGAGCGAGCTCGCCGTACAGCTGGCTCGCCGCGGGCGGCCCGAGGCCGTGGACCAGATGATCGAGGTGCAGCGGATTGCGCAGGAGTCGCAGCGAGAGGTGCGGGATGTCGTACGGGGGTATCGGGACGCCGATCTCGGGGTCGAACTCGCGGGTGCGCAGGGCGTGTTGACCGCGGCAGGGATCCGCTGCGAGGTGAGCGGGGAGGCCGGCGGGCTGGAGGTCGGGGTTCAGTCGGTGCTCGGGTGGGTCGTGCGGGAGGCGACGACGAACGTGCTGCGGCACGGGGACGCGGTGCGATGTGACATAGCACTGAAGTCAGGCGAGAGGTGTGTGGTGCTGACCGTGGAGAACGACGGCGCGGCCACGCCCACGGGTGGCCGCGGGTCCGGGCTGGCCGGGCTGCGGGAGCGGCTGTCGGCGGTGGGCGGGACGCTGGAGGCCGGGCCCGTCGGCGGAAACGTGTTCCGGGTGGTGGCCGAAGTGCCCCTGGGCGTGAGTGAGGTCACGGCGTGACGGGTCCCGTACGACTGCTGCTCGCCGACGACGAGCACCTCATCCGGGGTGCGCTCGCCGCGCTGCTCGCGCTGGAGGACGATCTCGTGGTCGTGGCCGAGGCCGCGACCGGGCCCGAGGCGCTGGCGATGGCGCGGGCGCATGAGCCGGAGGTGGCCGTGCTCGATCTTCAGATGCCTGGCGCCGACGGTGTGAAGGTCGCCACATCCCTGCGGGCCGAACTGCCCGGCTGCCAGGTGCTGATCGTCACCAGTCACGGACGGCCCGGGCATTTGAAGCGGGCGCTTGCGGCGGGTGTGCGGGGGTTCGTTCCGAAGACGGTCAGCGCGCAGCGGCTCGCGGAGATCATCCGGACCGTGCATGCCGGGAACCGTTATGTCGACCCCGAGTTGGCCGCCGACGCGATCGCCTCCGGGGACTCGCCGCTGACCGTGCGGGAGGCCGAGGTGCTGGAACTCGCCGCCGACGGGGCGCCCGTCGCGGAGATCGCCGAGCGGGCAGCGCTGTCGCAGGGGACCGTACGGAATTACCTGTCGTCGGCCGTCTCCAAGCTGGGAGCCGAGAACCGTCATGCGGCGGTGCGGCTCGCGCGGGAGCGGGGTTGGGTATAGTTGGCCCCGCGCCACGGCGCACTGCGGACGTAGCTCAGTTGGTAGAGCGCAACCTTGCCAAGGTTGAGGTCGCGAGTTCGAGCCTCGTCGTCCGCTCCAGATCAAGCCCCCCGGCTTCTGCCGGGGGGCTTCTTCGTGTCCTGTTCCCTGAGTCCTACGACCAGCTCGTGCCCGTCAGGCGCTCGTACGCCTCGACGTACTTCGCCCGGGTCGCCTCCACGACCTCCTGCGGCAGCGGCGGCGGGGGCTGCTCGCTCTTGCGGTCCCAGCCGGAGGCCGGCGAGGTCAGCCAGTCACGCACGAACTGCTTGTCGTACGACGGCTGCGCGTGACCCGGCTCCCACAGGTCGGCCGGCCAGAAGCGGGAGGAGTCCGGGGTGAGGATCTCGTCCGCGAGGACCAGGGTCTCGCCGTCGAAGCCGAACTCGAACTTGGTGTCCGCGAGGATGATGCCGCGGTCCCGGGCGATGTCACGGCCGCGCGCATAGACGGCGAGCGTGGCCTGGCGCAGCTGGGCGGCGGTGTCGGCGCCGACCTGGCGGGCGACCTCCTCGTACGAGACGTTCTCGTCGTGCTCGCCGACCTCGGCCTTGGTGGCCGGGGTGAAGATCGGGGCCGGGAGTTCGCTGCCGTCGACCAGGCCCTCGGGCAGGGCGAGGCCGCAGACCGTACGGGACTCGTTGTACTCCAGCAGGCCCGAGCCGGTGAGATAGCCGCGGGCCACGGCCTCGACCGGGACCATCTGCAGCGACTTGCAGACGAGGGTGCGGCCGGCCCAGTCGGCGGGGGCGCCGGCGGGCAGTTCGGTGCTCAGGACGTGGTTGGGGATCAGATCGGCGATCTGCTCGAACCACCACAGGGACAGCTGGGTGAGGACGCGGCCCTTGTCGGTGATCTCGGTCGGCAGCACCCAGTCGAAGGCGGAGATGCGGTCGCTGGCGACCATCACGAGGTCGCCGGCCTCGTTCTGGTACAGCTCGCGCACCTTGCCGGTGTGGAGATGAACCAGGCCCGGAACCTGGATCGGCTCGGGCTTTTCTACGAATCCGGACACGGTTCCTCCCCGTGGTTATGACCAAGTGGGGTCGATTCTCCCGTATGGCTGGAATCGGTCTTGGTGGGGGGTGGTGGAGCGGGGGGTGCGGGCTTGTGCTGCTGTGGAGCTCAGTCACGTTTGCAGATGCGGTCCAGCAGGTTTGCCGTGGCGCGCTGCACTCGGGTGTCGACGTGGCCCGGACGGTCCAGGGACGGGGACCAGGCGAACGTCCCGGATGCGAAGACCAGGGCGCCGGAGGGGGCTCGGTAGAGGGATGTCTCCTGGTGGCGGAGGGTGCCCTCGGAGTCGGTGTACGGGGAGTGGGCGAGCAGGATGCGCTCCTCGTGCTCGGGGAGCGGGGTGCGCGGGAAGTAGCGGTCCGCCTCGCCTGCGACCAGGCCTTCGATCTCGTCACCCTCGTGGGCGCCGGTCGCCTCCCACAGCCAGTGGTCGGCGTTGCGGACGATCAGGGGGTGGGGATCGGGGACCCGGCCCGCGTACTGGATGCCGACCAGTTGCTGCTCGGGGCGGTCGACTTCGCGCCACAGGACAGGGCGGCCGGGGCCCTTGCGCTTGCGGCAGGTCAGCAGGCGGTCGGGGACGCCGGACGGGGACGGGCCCAACTCCACCTGCCAGTACATGGTGTTGGCGGAGAGGAAGACGAGAGACGTGCCGTGCTCCCGGGCGAGTTCGACGGTGCGGCGCATGTTGGCCGACCAGTACTCGTCGTGTCCCGGGAAGACCAGGCCGCGGTAGCGGGTGGGGTCCACGTGCCCTGCGTGCAGGTCGCGGGCGTCGGCGTAGGCGAGGTCGTAGCCGTAGCGCTCGGCCCAGCGGATGAAGTCGTAGGCGTGGCCGACGTGCAGGGGGAGGCCGGCTCCGGCGTACGGGCGGTCGAAGGAGACCGTGGTCGCGGCGTCGGACTCGCCGAGCAGACGGCCCTGTTCGTCCCAGGCGTGGTAGAGGCTCGCGCCCGTGCGGCCGTCCTCCGGGTAGAGGTTGTACGCCTGCCAGGTGACGTCGGGCAGGAGCAGAAGCAGGTCCGCGGGGTGGTTGTCGCGGACCGTGAAGGGGATGTGGGAGCGGTAGCCGTCGACGGTGGTGAGTACGGCGACGTATGCGCCGATGCTCCAGTAGCTCGGGATCTGCAGGCGCCAGGAGAGCCACCAGTGGTGGCAGGAGACCGTGCGGTCCGCGGCGAGCGGCGGGGGCTGGACGATGCCGGAGAGACGGGGGCTGGTGGTGATCTTGGCCGCGCCGTCGCCGCCGAAGTGGCCGATGCGGTAGATGTCGACGCTGAATTCCTGGGGCGGGTCGACCGTGATGTGGAAGTCGACGGCCTCGCCGGGGGAGACCGCGCCGGTGGAGATGAAACCCTTGATCTGGCGGCGGACGTCGTCCGCGGAGCGGGGGCCGCCGGCGGCTCGCGGGGCCGGGACGCGGGGGGTGTTCGGGGAGTCCCCCGCGGGCGACTGCTGGGGTGCGTCCACGTACCAGGGGACCACCTGGCCGGTGTCGTCGAAGTACGTCTCGCTGCCGCGGAGCCACGGGACGGGGCCCTGGCCGAAGGGGTCGGTCACGGCATGCGCCAGCGCTCCGGATTCCCAGCGGCGGATCTGCTCCTGCCCCATGGTCGCTCCCCTCCCTCGATCCCCCGTGGTCGCGTCTCGCGTGCCTGGCTTGTGCCGTAAGCCCTTGCCATGTGCCCGATCGGTCCCAGCACATCACATTGCGCACGCATGCGGTCACTATTCGTTGCGAATTGGCCGAAAGTGGAATGCGGGATTCCGGAACCGGCAACCGTCACACAAGCCGGACGGGCTTCTCCGGGCGTATGCCGGATTCGAGAAGCCAGGCCCGCAGGGGGGCCGGGTCGCCGTCCTCCACGAGGCTGAGGACGCGGGGGGTCAGGTCCGTGGCCCGTTCCCCGTTGACGAGGAGGGACGGGCCGTCGAGCCAGTCGAGGCCGGGGGTTGCGCCTGCGGTGTCCATGGCGGCGCAGCAGACCATCGCGGTGACGTGGTCGGCCAGCAACTCGCGGGCTGTGCGCGGGGGTTGGAGCGGGAAGAGGGGGAGCGTGGCGTCGTCCCAGAGGGCGGTGTCGGGGGTGGTTCGCTCCGCGGGGGTGGCGGTGGCTTCCTCGCGGGCGAGCTCTGCGGTGAGGCCTGCGGCGAGGGTGGCGGTGCGTTCGTTTTCGGGTTCTTCCGCCTCGGCTTCGCCATCGGCCTTGTTGTTCCCACCCGCACCACCCGTGACGCTTTCGTCGTCGGGTGCGGGTGGCCCCTGTGGGGCTTCCTCGCCGTCGGCGGCTGCGGGTTCGGGCGTCTCGGGGGTCGACAGGTGGTCGAGGATTCTGGAGAGGGTGGGGCCGTCGGGGGGCGGGGTGGCCGGGTCGGGGGTGTGGCTTACGCCCAGGGTGTCGAGGACTCGGTGGAGGCGGGCCGCGTCGGTGCGCCATTTGCGGTCCACGACCTCGTCCGGGTATTCGTCCCAGTCGACCGGGGCCCAGTCGGGGCCGGGTTCGGCAGGGCCGCCGTGGAAGAGGCGGGCGGCGAGCAGCGAGGCCGCCTCGTCCACCGTGCCGGGCTCTTCCAGCAGGTCGCAGGCGGGGCGCTCGCCCAGGCGGGAGGCGAAGCCCTCGGCCAGGCGGTCGCGGCGGGACAGTTCGGTGAGGGCCGCCACCACTCCCGCGTCGAGGCGGGCTGGCCAGCGGCCCATCCGCCAGGCGGGCAGTGCGACGCGGGTCAGCAGGCGGTCCCAGCCGGCGTATGCCAGGCCCACCTGTTCCTGGGCGACGATCCTGAGGCCGTAGTCCACAGCCTGTGCACGCTCGGACGCCGCGGCCGCGACACCGCGCTCCATCTGTGCCGCGTGCTCCCGGCAGCTGCGCAACAGCAGGCGGGCCACCCAGCCGATGCTCGCGCACACCGCGCGGGTCAGGGGGCAGCGGCCGGGCGTCGAGGCGACGGCCACCGCGGCGTCCAGACCCCGTACGAAGCGGCGGGCCGCTGCTATGTCGGGGTGTGCGGAGGGTCCCGTACCGGCGACGACCGGGGCGAGGACCGCGCGCAGTTCGCCGACGCGCATCCACCACAGGAAGGGGGAGCCGATGACGAGGACCGGTGCGGCGGCCGTGCGCCGGTGGGCGCCGCGCACGCCCGCTATCTCGTCGCGGTCCGCCGCGGGGGGCGGGCCGTGCGCCGGGTGGGTGCGGTCCTCCAGCCAGCTGTCGCAGTCCGGGGTGAGCGCTATCGCGGAGGGGGCGGGGACGTCGAGCCGGTCGGCGAGGTCGCGCACCATCCGGTACAGGTCCGGGGCCGACTCCTCGGCGATCGGGACCGTCGGGCTGACGGCCGGGCGGGCGCGGGCGACAACCAGGGCGATGGCGCCCGCGGCGAGCAGTACGAGGACGGCGACGGGGGTCATGGCCCAGCGGGCGACATGCCAGAAGGGGCCCACCAGGTGGTCCGTCGAACCGCCGGCCAGCAGGATCACGGCGACCGCCGCAGGCAACAGTGCAACGGCCAGCGCCCTGCTGCGGATGCGCAGCACGGCGAGGGCCCTCGAGCGCGCTGCCTGCGCGCCCGCTTCCACACCCATACCGGTACCGGTCACCACCGGGCCTCACCCCCTCCCCAGCTGTCCTGGCTGCGCGGCTGTCCTGGCGTTGCTCACTCCCCCACTGTGGCACCCGCCACTGACATCGCAATGCCGGTGGGCCAAGTGCCGGACCGCTTGCGCCGCACCCTAGTTGGGGCCTCGGCCCACGTCAGCCGGATGGGGCATCGGTCACTCGATGGAATGGCTTTGGGGAGAGGTGGATGACGGAAAGCAAAGATCAGGCCCCCGATCCCCAACCCATCGGGCCCCGGATCCTTAGACGGATCCGGGGCCCGATGGGTTGGTCGGCGGCTGGGGACGAGGCAGTGGGTCAGGCGTTCTGCGCCGCCTTCGCCGCGATGTCCGTGCGGTGCTGGGAACCGTCGAGGCGGATGCGGGAGACGGCCCGGTACGCGCGGTCGCGGGCCTGGGTGAGGTCCTTGCCGGTCGCCGTGACGGACAGGACGCGGCCGCCGGCGCTGACCACCGTGGAGCCGTCGTGCTTGGTGCCGGCGTGCAGGACGTAGGCATGCGGGGCGTCCTGGGCGGCCACCTCGTCGAGGCCGGTGATCGGGTCGCCGGTGCGGGGGGTGCCGGGGTAGTTGTGCGAGGCGACGACCACGGTGACCGCGGCGTCGTCGCTCCAGCGCAGGGGCGGCAGGTCCTCGAGGGTGCCGTTCGCGGCGGCGAGCAGGACGCCCGCCAGCGGGGTCTTCAGACGGGCGAGGACCACCTGGGTCTCGGGGTCGCCGAAGCGGGCGTTGAACTCGATGACCCGCACGCCGCGCGATGTGATCGCGAGACCGGCGTAGAGGAGGCCGGAGAAGGGGGTGCCGCGGCGGCGCATCTCGTCGACGGTCGGCTGGAGGACGGTCTGCAGGATCTCCTCGACCAGCTTCGGGTCGGCCCACGGCAGCGGGGAGTACGCGCCCATGCCGCCGGTGTTCGGGCCCTCGTCGCCGTCCAGGGCGCGCTTGAAGTCCTGGGCCGGCTGGAGCGGGACGACCGTCTCGCCGTCGGTGATGGCGAAGAGGGAGACCTCGGGGCCGTCGAGGAACTCCTCGATGACGACGCGCTCGCAGGAGTTGGCGTGCGCCCTGGCCGCCTCGAGGTCACTGGTGACGACTACGCCCTTGCCTGCTGCGAGGCCGTCGTCCTTGACGACGTAGGGGGCACCGAAGGCGTCGAGGGCCTCGTCGACCTCGTCCGGGGTCGTGCAGACGTACGAGCGGGCGGTGGGCACCCCCGCTCCCGCCATGACGTCCTTCGCGAAGGCCTTGGAGCCCTCGATCTGGGCGGCCTGCTTGGCGGGGCCGAAGACCGGGATGCCCGCCTCGCGCACGGCGTCGGCGACCCCGGCGACGAGGGGTGCCTCCGGGCCCACGACCACGAGGTCGGCGCCGAGCTGTTCGGCCAGCGCGGATACGGCTTTGCCGTCCAGCGCGTCGACCTGGTGCAGCTCGGCGACCTCGGCGATGCCGGCGTTGCCGGGGGCGCAGTGCAGCGCGGTGACGTCGGGGTCGAGGGACAGGGAACGGCACAGGGCGTGTTCGCGGGCGCCGTTACCGATGACGAGGACCTTCACGGGGGTCAGCCTAACCGGCGTCGGGGGTGGTGCTTTGTGCGGGTTGCCGAGGGCAGGGGGGTCGGGGCACTGTATGTTCCTCCGAAAGTGGCTCGGGGGTGCCGCTGGTGCCCGCTGGGACTGCCACCCCCAGACCCCCCGCTTCGGCCCTTAAGGGGCCTCGTCCTCAAACGCAACCGGACGGGCTGGGATTCATCGCTACTCGTTCGAGAATTCCTCCACCACCGTCGCCCCCAGCTCCCGCACGATCAGATCGTGGCCGGAGAGGGCCGATTCGTTGAGGTCGGGGTCGTCGTCCTCCGGGATGTCGTCCTCGGGGGAGACCGGGGGTGGGGGTTCCGGGGCCGTTGGCTGGGAGACGGGTGCGGCGGTGGGTGTGGCCTGGGCCGTCGGGGCCGGTGACGTGGGGGCGGGGGACGGTGGGGACGCGGGGCGCTGCGTTGCCGTGCCGCCGCCGTAGCCGCCCGGGGTGCCGCCGCCGTAGGCGCCGTTGGAGGGGGCGGGGGATGGCGGCGGGGCGGAGCCGCCGGACGGGTCGACGATCGCCTCGACCTTCCACTGCACGTTGAACTGCTCGGCCAGCGCCTGGCGCAGTACGTCCTCGCTGCCGCTGCTCGCGAAGTTGTCGCGGGCGCCCGCGTTGACGAAGCCGAGCTGGAGGGTCGTGCCGTCGAAGCCGGCCACCTGGGCGTTCTGGCTGAGCAGGATCCAGGTGAAGCGGCGGCGGTTCTTGACGGCCTCCAGGATGTTCGGCCAGAGCATGCGGGGGTCAAGGCCGCCGCTCGGCGGGGCGTAGCCGGTGGCGGGCGCGGTGGGCTGGGGTGTGGCTGCCGGGGGCGGGGACGGTGCGCTGGGTGGGGGCGTGGGCTGTCCGGCGCCTGCGGGGGTGGCCGTGGGCCAGCCGCCGGGGCGGCGGCCGCCGCCCGCGCTGGCCGCGGTGGGCCAGGCGCCGGGGGCGGGAGCGGACGCGGGTGCCTGGGGCTGCTGGGCTACCGCGGGGGCCGGCGCCGGGGGTGCTGCAGGAGCGGCCGGTTCGGACGGGGCGGCGGCCGGGGCAGCAGCTGTCCGAGCCGGGGGTTCGGTGGCTGCGGGAGCGCCCTGGCCGGACGGCCCGACGCCTCCTGCCCCCGGCCATGCGCCCGCACCGCCGGACGGCGTCCCCCCGCCCGCCGGTGCACCCGATGCGCGTACCGCCGCCCTGGCCGCGGCCGGGCCGCCTCCGGGCGGAACCGGTTCCCCGCCCGTCGCCGAGGGCACCGCTGCCCCGTGCGCTTCGGGCCCGGGCACATACCCCATGGCCGGTGCACCGCTGCCCGCGGAGAAGTTCACGCCCCGCTCGATCCGGTCGAGGCGGGCCATCACCGAACGCTCGTCCCCGTACGCGGCCGGCAGCAGCACGCGTGCGCAGATCAGCTCGAGCTGGAGGCGGGGCGAGTTGGCGCCACGCATCTCGGTCAGGCCCTCGTTGACCAGGTCGGCGGCGCGGCTGAGCTCGGCGGCGCCGAACGTGCCCGCCTGGGCCTGCATGCGCTCGACGACATCGGCCGGGGCATCGATGAGCCCCTTCTCCGCGGCGTCCGGCACGGCGGCGAGGATCACCAGGTCGCGCAGTCGCTCCAGCAGGTCGGCGACGAAGCGGCGCGGGTCGTTGCCGCCCTCGATGATGCGGTCGACGACCTCGAAGGCGGCGGCCCCGTCACCGGTGGCGAAGGCCTCGACGACGGAGTCCAGGAGCGAACCGTCCGTGTAGCCGAGGAGGGAGGTGGCCATGGCATACGTCACACCCTCCTCCCGCGCTCCGGCGAGCAGCTGGTCCATGACGGACATGGAGTCACGCACGGACCCCTGCCCCGCCCGCACGACCAGCGGAAGTACGCCCTCCTCGACGGGGATGTCCTCCCGCCCGCACACCTCGCCGAGGTAGTCGCGCAGGGTGCCCGGCGGCACGAGCCGGAAGGGATAGTGATGCGTCCGTGACCGAATGGTCCCGATGACCTTCTCGGGCTCGGTGGTCGCGAAGATGAACTTGAGGTGCTCCGGGGGCTCCTCGACGACCTTCAGCAGCGCGTTGAAACCGGCCGACGTGACCATGTGGGCCTCGTCGATAATGTAGATCTTGTACCGGCTGGCGGCGGGCCCGAAGAAGGCCTTCTCGCGCAGCTCACGCGCGTCGTCCACGCCACCGTGCGAAGCGGCGTCGATCTCGATGACGTCGATCGATCCCGGGCCGTTGCGCGCCAGGTCCTGGCACGACTGGCACTCGCCGCAGGGCGTCGGCGTAGGTCCCTGTTCGCAGTTGAGGCAGCGGGCCAGGATGCGCGCGCTGGTCGTCTTCCCGCATCCGCGCGGCCCGCTGAACAGGTACGCGTGATTGACCCGGTTGTTCCGCAGCGCCTGCTGCAGCGGGTCGGTTACATGCTCCTGCCCGATGACCTCGGCGAACGACTCCGGGCGATAGCGGCGGTACAGCGCGAGAGACGACACACATACGAGGTTATAGGCGCCCACTGACAACGCGGGCCGCCCGGATGCCGAGACGGGCGCCGGACGAAACCCAAGCGTCTCTTGACGGCCGCTTCACAGAAACCGAGCACCCCTCATGATTAAGTTGAATGCTCAAATACAACAGCAAACGCACAGTGCCCCTGCCGCCCCTCTCCCCACACCCCCCACACCCCCCACATCCCGCAAGGACACTCATGCCCCTCTACTTCATTCGCCATGGCGAGTCACAGGCGAACGAGCAGAACCGGTTCGCCGGACGGCTGGACGCCCCGCTCACCACGCTCGGCCTCCGCCAGGCCGAGCAGGCGGCCGACCGGGTCGCCACCCTCGCGGCGAGCGGCATACGCATCGACGAAGTGCACACGTCCACCCTCCGCCGCGCCCAGGAGACCGCCCGGACGATCATCGACCGACTGCCCGAACCGCCCGACCGGGTCACGATCGACGAGGCCCTCATAGAACGCGACTTCGGTGTCTACAGCGGTCGCAACAAGAGCCTGGTGAAGAAGACCATCGGCTTCGCCGGCTACACCGACGCATTCCACTCCCCGACCGGCCGGCCACCCGGCGGCGAGACCTGGACCGATATGTACGCGCGTGTGGCCGCGTACTACGACGAGGTTCTCCTCCCCGCCTCCCGCGCGGGCCGTACCGTCCTCGTCGTCGCCCACAAGTACATCGTGGAGATGTTCGCGCTGGTCGTCGCAGGCGCCCGCCCCGAGTCGTACCGCGACTTCAAGATCCCCAACGCCCGCCCGCTCTCCGAGGACGACCTGCGCCGCGCGGTCGCGGCCCCGGCAGCCGCCGGCCTGCTGAACGACCTCGGCGAGATCGTCGAGATCCGCCTCCCGCTGCTCGTCGCCGCGGCGGCCGGGGCGGGGACGGTCGCCCAACTCGCCGTGGGCGTTCGCGTGCCCGCCTGGGTGTTCACCGTGACGCTGACGGCCCTGCTCGCGGTCGGCTCCTTCTTCGCCATGCTGCGCGTCAACCCGCGCACCCTCCGCCGCCCGCTCGCGAGCCTCCACACGGCCTGGCCCCTGCTCCTCCCCCGCCTCGCCCTGGGCCTGACCCTCCTCTGGGCGGGCCACTCCCTCCCCCTGGAACTCGCCGGCCTCTTTCTCCTGCTCCCCCCGGCCCTCGTGGTCCCCACCCTCTCCCTCCTCTGGGGAGGCGACTACTTCTTCGCCGTACGACACACGGTGGCCGCCTCGCTGACCCTTCCGGTGCTGCTGCTGGCCGGTCTGGCGCTCCCGGTGATGCTGCCGGGCGGCGTGGCGCAGGCCCATACGCTCACCACCCTCGAACCGGCGCTGCTCACGTACGCGGCCGTACTGCTCGCCGCCCTCGTCCTGCCCGGCGCGGGCGCTCAGGCCCTGCGCCGCCGCGACCCGATCCGTGCCGGCGCCCTCAGCACCAACTGGAACTGGCTGGGCGGCCTCGCCCTGATCCCCTTGGCAGGCCTGGCCACGTTCGCGCTGACCCCGCCGACGGGCCTGACGGCAGCGCTCGCCGCTCACCTGCTGTTGACGACAACCGTCACCGCCGCAGCCCTGACGGCCCTCCGGGGCCTGACGGCGCTCTTCCTCCGCCTGCGCCCGCACGGCACCGGCCTCGGCCGCGACATGTTCATCACCCAGAACACGCCCAACGTCTTCCTGTGGCTCGCCATGACCGCGGTCCTCGCCCCCACGACCGGCCACCACCCCTCGGTCATCGGCCTGGGCGTCGCGCTGGTCTTCTTCCTCGCGGTCTACGTCGACGAGCGGATCTTCCTCCGCGCACACCGCCGCGACCTGTCCCCCGGGAACGCAAAGACCCCCCACGCACCCGCCAGAGCCGACCTACCCTTGCTGCCTTCCGGCCCTGGGGGAGTTCAGTCAGATAGCGCCGCGTGAGGGGCTGAGCCCCAGCCTACCCGATCGCCGGGCGCCCGAACGAGTTCGCTAGCACCCTCCAACGTCATGTAATGTTTCCGGCGGAGGATTCGCCTAGAGGCCTAGGGCGCACGCTTGGAAAGCGTGTTGGGGGCAACCCCTCACGAGTTCGAATCTCGTATCCTCCGCAGCCGCCTGAACAGGCAAGACGAAGGGGCCCGCTGATCTTCAGCGGGCCCCTTCGTCGTTGGGCCCCTTCGTTGTCGTCCTCAGCCTTCGTTGTCCTGGTTTTTGTCCACAGGCGGTGTTTCTGGGGTTCCCCAGAGGGCTCCGCCGGTCTTCCGGGCCACGTCCTTGAGCATGGCGTCGGGCACGTGGCCAACGCGACTGCTGCGACACCGCGTTCGTGACCGGGCCCACGCGCATCGTGGTGACGGCACCGCCCGCGGCGACGGCGGCGATCGCTACGCCGCGTCGCAGTCTCATGCGGTCACCGTGCCGCTGTCGGCGAACCGTGAGAGCGCAGGTGGAACGAGCCTGGACGCCAAGGGACCCTCGCAACCGACGCCCGACTTGTCCAAGCGCATCAGGCGCACGCTGAGCGGTCAAGGATGCCTCAGGCCAAGGAGGAGGGTTGCGTCCAGGGAAATGGTCTACGGGTGCGACCTGATCCGGGGGTTTGCTCCGGCGTCGGGGTGAGGGCCGCACGAGAGTTGCCGCTGCCCCGGCCACCGGCATCGTGCTTCTTATAGCCGAGGTGATCGGTGATCTCACCTTCCAGGGCAGATTCCAAGGTCCGCTTGGTCAGCTGCTACAGCAGCCCACACTGCCCGGTCAGCTGAAGCCCTCCGACCGGGCCCGCTCCACCAGCTCGCGACAAACTGCTCGTCGGAGACGGGCACAGGCTGCCCAGGCTGGGCACTCTCGACAGGCTCCGCGGTCTCCAACTCCACGGCGGTGTCAGTCACTTGACGTCTCTCCCATGATTGCCGGATCCGCCGTTGGATTTACACTCCCAGCCCCTGGGGCGGCCGTGAAATCCGGCTGCCTTCGTAAGACTTGAGGCGGATCTGAGCTCAGCGGCAAAGCGAGTTGATCTCAATGGCAAAGCGATCACCAAGCTTGTTGACCTTTCAAGTTTCACCGGGCTAGCTTCCAGTCACGCCGCAAACGACCAGATCAGCGGGGTGCAAGCGGGGGGCACATCAACGGCGATCGGCCATGTCCCCGCCGAATTCACAGCCACACTTCGTGGGGCTTCATTTGACCCACCGAGCGACCTGCAAAAGCGGGGTGCGCCGGTGAAATAGGGGAATCGGGGATTTCCTTAATGACCAAAATATCTGGCAGACGTCTGTCTCTGGCCACTGCGTTGAGCGTCGTCGCCGCATCGGCGGTGATCGGCCTGGGACTGTCGTCGCCGGCCAATGCCGTCTGCACACAGGGCTCCAGCGACTCATCGGGCTGCGGCAGCACCAGCAGCCCGTCCCCCAGCACTTCGCCCTCGCCGTCGGCCACCGAGGTCAAGCCCACGGACTCGGCGCCGCCGCCCTCCAGTGGGCCGACGATCACCGCGGCGCCCAGCCCGAGCACCCTGACCCCTGTGTCCGGCGCCGCCATGGTCAAGGGCATCTTCACCCTGGGCAACGGCTCACCGCTGGCCGGCGCCACGGTGACCCTGACCCCGGTGGACGAGGCGCTGCCGGCGGACGGCAGCACGATCACGCCGACGACCGTGGGCACGGCGACCACAGCCGCGGACGGCAGCTGGTCGTTCACGCTGCCCTCGACCCTCCCCAGCAATCTGCAGACCTACGCGGACGACAACGGAGGCGTGCTCTCCCTGGAAGCGTCCTTCTACGGCCAGGCCCCGGACGGCACTGTGCTGACCGGTACCGACTACGTGGACGCGGGCGTGGCCACCGGTTCCGCGACCACGGAGGGCTCGGCCGCGGCCCGTGCCGAGGCGACGGACACCGTGGCGATCCACCCCGACACGGACGAGACGCAGGTGACTCCAGCGGACTCGACCCTGGTCGACACCGCGGACACCCCTTCCGACACGGCCATGAACACCTGGCAGTCGGCGGACGGCACGTCGGCCACCACCTTCAATCCGGACGTGGTCGACGGCGTGGACTACAGCGCCGTGAAGCCGAAGATCGGCGTGCCGGTCTGCGTGCCGAGCAAGCACGTGATCAAGCAGCACGACTACTACACATCCGTCGGTGAAGCGCACGCGTACTACGACACCACCGCCGCCTTCGAGTACAACAACACCCTGTCCAGCACCTGGGGCGTGGCAACCAGCGTCGACGGCGAGCACTGGTCCATCACCGGAAAGGTCTCGCGCAAGAGCAGCACCGGCCACGCCGTGGGGTTCGCGAACCAGGGTCCGCACTGGGCCAAGCGATTCCAGATTCCGGTCGAATACCAGGACGTCGACCATCAGGTCGCCTGCCCCAACCACAGGGTCACGCATTCGTACTCCATTCTCCCGGTCAAGTACGACATTCCTGCCGGGGGAGCGGTGGCGAGGTACGGCGGCGATGTCCGCAACAAGGACGGAGTGGCGGCGTACCGGAATTCCAATCCGTCCTATCGTGCGGTTCTCGGCAAGAAGCAGTACGCGACCATCACCTCCGGAACCTCCATCACCATCGGCTACGCCGCCAAGGTGTTCGGAGTGACGATCAGCCTCGACACCGAGTACGGCACCTCGCACTTCCAGAAAATCACTGCGGGGTCGGGTGGCTCGGAGCACGACATCTGGGGCGCCAAGGGCAAGATTTCGGGGAACCCCGGTGTCATCTACTCGTACTAGCGGCCGCGCCTGGGCGCTCGCCGCGACAGCACTGCTGGCCTTCGCGACAGGTTGCGCGGGTGCCACCGGCACGGACCGGGTCACCGTGGGGACGGCGCTGCAGGCGGAGGGGCCGGGAACATCCGGTTCCCTCGGCTTCTCGGACGTGAAGGTCGGCGACGTCTACCGCATGGCCTTCCCCCTCACGAGGAACACGTCCAGACAAGCCGTCTCCGTCACGGGGGTCAAGCTCCTCAACGTCCCGGCGGGCGCCAAGGTCCTTGGCTACGCGGTCTACTCGGTGAAGGACACACCCGGCTACCGGCTGGGCTACCGGGAGACCGCCCACCCCACCGCCGGCGACGTGGACCTCGACAAGTACCCGAACTACGCCGGGCACCCTTACACCGTCAAGCCGGGGGCGCTCAGCGACAAGTACGCGGTGGTACGGCTCAAGGTCACCGCACAGGTGAAAGCACCCATCTCGGGCTGCGAGGCGGACTACACCCAGGCCGGTCAGACCTATCACCAGACCCTGGCCTGCAAGTTCGGGCTCGACATGGCCTGAACGAGCTCGACGGCATGAATGCTTCCTGTCGCGCAACCCACCGGTGACGCCCTGCCTCGACTGCCGAGGCAGGGCGTCACCTGCTCCCGCAGGCAAGCGGCCTGAGCCGAGTTCGGGCCGGGCATGGACGCTCGCACGGCCTGGGTGACAGCGCGGCCAGCGCGGCATCCGGACCCCAGACGAACATTTGGAAAGCGTGTTGGGGGCAACCCCTCAC
This sequence comes from Streptomyces sp. NPDC001401, assembly GCF_042895385.1. Lineage (NCBI taxonomy): Bacteria > Bacillati > Actinomycetota > Actinomycetes > Kitasatosporales > Streptomycetaceae > Streptomyces > Streptomyces sp. NPDC001401. Next base: position 68,423 of record NZ_JBIAWI010000025.1, on the reverse strand, counting down.
GAGTTCGAATCTCGTATCCTCCGCAGCCGCCTGAACAGGCGAAACGAGGACCCCGGACCGCTCAGCGGCCGGGGTCCTCGGCGTATCGCGGGTGACACGACCGGCACCAGCCCTGGCCATGGAGGTCTGCCAGGTCGATCTGTCGGATGTCGGGGTCGGCCCCCGCCACGGCATGTGCCTTGTCGTTGAAGCCTGTTCCACCGAAGCAGACGAGCCGTGGCTGTCCCCGATTCCTGGGTCTCCGGGACAGTAGGCTCTTCGCCCACGCAAGGCTAGGGGGCTGAGTGGCAACGCAGATCGTGTCGTACTCGCTGGACGACGAGACGGTCGTCCAGTTCGAGGTCGAACCGACGGGGGACTGGCACCCCGTCGGTACAGCCGAGGTGGTGGGTCGTGTCGGGGATGCGGTCGGCCCTGCGATCGAGGCCGCGCGCAGCGTCCTGAACCGGGTCTCAGGACTGCGCCCTGACAATGTCCAGGTCAAATTCGGCGTCAAGGTGAACGGCACCGCCAACTGGATCATCGCCAAAGCGGCCACTGAAGCCAACTTCGAGATCACCCTCACCTGGGATCCGCAGTCACCGACGGGATCCGGTGCGAATTCGGAGCCCTCTGGGGCATGAATGCGACTTCGCGCGGGGTGCGTCCCAGGCGGGACACCTGGGTGGCCGCCATCCACAGCACTCCACAGGACGTGCGCCCGCTGGGCTCCGGTTTTCTGATCGACAGCCGACGCGTGCTGACCTGTGCGCACGTGGTCCGGCCCATCTGGGACAGGAAGGGTGACCTTTGGGTCGCCTTTCCCAAGGCCGAGGAAGTCGTCGAGCGCCGTCTGCGGGTTTCCGCGGTGTCCCTGCCGGCCGACGACCAAGGCGTTCGCGACGTGGCTGTCCTCCACCTGACCGAGGACGTGCCCAGCGGCTTGGCGGCCCGGCTGCAGCGAGCGGCCCCCGGGGATCTCGTCGGCAAGAAGTGGTGGTCGTTCGGCTTCCCGGAAGGAGCGCTCGGCAACTCGGCGAGCGGCACCGTGGGAGAGGAACTCGCCCATGGATGGGTGCGCCTCGACACGGATGAGTCCCGTTATCCGGTCAAGGGCGGCTACAGCGGGGCAGCCGTCTGGTCGCCCGATGTCCAGGCTGTCGTCGGCATGGTGGGGCAGGCCCACAGCACCACGGGCGACGCTCTGGCCCTCACCGTGCGGGAGATCGACAGGCTTCTGCCCGAGGAAAAGCTGTGCAATCTCGTCGAACGGTCGCTGGATGCCGTCGATGAGGCACCTCTGACTTCGTGGGGCTGGTCGCTGGAGACCGACCCGGAAGCCGGCAGGCATTGGCGGCCCCGTGCCCGAGGCGTGAGCACGGACGCCGAGCGCGGATTCCGCTTCCGGGGGCGGACCGCCGTACTGAGTGACGTCACCGCATGGATCACCGCCACCCCGCCGAGCCGACAGGTCCTCGTGATCACCGGCGCACCGGGCTCGGGCAAGTCAGCCGTTCTGGGCCGGATCGTCACCACTGCCGACCGGGAGGTGGCCGCATCCTTGCCACCCGAGGACACGGCCGTGCGGGCCCCACTGGGATCCGTCGCCTGCGCCGTCCACACCAAAGGCAAGACTGCGCTCGAGGTCGCGCAGGAGATCGCACGTGCCGCTTCGGCTCCCCTGCCCCGGCAGGTCGGCGATCTGCTGCCCTCGTTGCGGGAATGTCTGCGCGAGCGTCATCGCCATCAATTCACGCTCGTCGTCGACGGCTTGGACGAGGCCACGTCCCCCGCCGACGCACGCGCCGTCATCAGCCACATCGTGGTTCCGCTCGCGGAGACCTGCGCGGATCTGGGAGTGCGTGTGGTGGTCGGCACCAGGCGTCGTGACGATGCCGGCGACCTGCTGGGCGCCTTCGGGCAGGCGGCACGTGTCCTGGACCTGGACTCACCGGAGTTCTCCGCCCTCTCGGACCTCACTGCGTACACGGTGGCGACGCTCCAGTTACAGGGGGACGAACGCTCCGGCAGCCCGTACTCCGACCTGGGGGCCGCCCTGCCCCTGGCCGAGCGGATCGCCGCCCTCGCCGACGGCAACTTCCTGGTCGCCGGGCTTGTGGCACGGACCCACGGGCTGCACGACGTACAGGCCGCGGATCCGCGGAAGGTGTCCTTCCCGGTGACGGTGGACGCCTCGCTCCGCGAGTATCTGCACCTGCTGCCGGAGCTGGGAACGCTCACCGCGGAGAAGCTGCTCGTCCCCCTCGCCCACGCCGAGTCCCCCGGCCTCCCGCTCCCGCTGTGGCGTACGGCTCTGACGGCTCTGTTCGGCACGGCCCCCACCGAGGACGAGCTGTTGTCCTTCGCTCGCTCCTCCGCCGCCAATTTCCTCGTCGAGACCACGGGCCAAGGGCCGGACGGTATCGCCTTCCAACTCTTCCACCAGGCCTTGAACGAGGCGCTGCGCGCCATGCGCGCCGACATGGCGGACCTCGTCCGCGACGAACGTGCCATCGCACGTGCCCTGCTCTTTGACGGCGTGCAGCACGGCTGGTCCCGCGCGCACCCCTATCTGCTGCGCTCGCTCGCCGGCCATGCGAGACGCGGAGGCGTCATCGACGAGCTCCTGTCCGAGGACGACTATCCGCTGTACGCCGATCTGCGCCGACTGATCCCGCAGGCACGGGACGCCGGCACTTCGGCCACCCGTCGACGTGCCGAAGTGCTGCGTCGTACGCCCCGGGCCATCGACGCCCCTCCACAGGAGCGAGCCGCCCTCTTCAGCGTGACCGAGGTCCAGGAACGCCTCGGCACGACCTACCGATCCAATGCCGCGGCCGCCCCCTACCGAGCTGTGTGGTCCACCGCGCCACCTGCGCCGGAAGTGGCAGTCCTGGAAGGGCACGACCGGCAGGTGGACGCCCTCTGTTTCGTCGACGTCGGCGAACGCGGGGTCCTCGCCAGTGCCGACGGTGCCTCCATCAGGCTGTGGGACGTGGCGACCGGTGACACCCTCCACACGCTGGAGGGCCGCTCCGAACGGTGGCTCAGCGCGCTGTGCGCGGTCTCGGTCTCCGGCCGTACGCTCCTGGCCAGTGGCGAAGGCGACGGCTCGGTGCGGTTGTGGGACGCAGGCGTCGGCGCGATGGTCCGTACCCTGACGGGACATGACGCGCCGGTCGTCCATCTGTGCACCATCGACATCTCGGAGCGCACCTTCCTGGTCAGTGCCGGGCACCACGGGCGCGTGCTGGTCCGGGACCCGGAGAACGGTGACGTGCTGAGCGCCTTCCCGGCCGACGGCCGTCGGATCACCGGGGTGGGCGCGCTGGAACTGGACGGCAGCCCCGTCCTGGCCATCGCCACCGCCTTCACGCCGAGATCCGACCTGATCCATCTCTGGGACCCCGTGACCGGCGCGACTCTGCGCAGATTCGACGTGGACGACTTCGAGTCCGCTCGCAGCGACGTCGTCAGGCGACCCTTGGTCTCCGTACCGGGTCCGAACGGCCCTCTCCTGGCCACGTTCAGCGGTTACGACTGCGTCAGGCTGTGGGATCCGCAATCCGGCAGGACCGAACGAATCATGGCAGCAGACGACTGGCTCTGCGCGCTCTCCACCGTGCGCACCCGGAACGGCCTTCTCATGGCGGTCGGTTACGGCGGTGACGGAGCGGGCGGCGTCATGCTCCTGGATCCGTTCACGGGCGAGAAGGTCCACTGCCTGGACGGTCATGACGAATGGGTCGGCGCGGTGTGTGCCGCGCAATCGCAGGGCGAACTGCTCCTGGCAAGCGCCGGTGGGGACTACACCGTGCGGTTGTGGGACCTCGACAGAAGCCCGGGCCCGGAAGATCACGACGACGCGGGGACCCGGGTCACGTCCCTGTGCTCACTCGAGGTCCGGGACCGGATGCTCGTCGCCGGCAACGGGCTGCGCGGCGGATCCCTGCGCATCCACGATGTGGCGACCGGCAGGCTGGTCGACCGGGTCGACACCGGCCACGAAACGGTCTGGGCCTTCTGCCCTCTGCGGTTCGAGGACCGCGACTGTCTGGCTATCGCCGGAGCCGGCGGCGGGACGCCCACGGTTCAGATCTGGGATCCCCTCACAGCGGTTACGACCCAGGCGTTGACAGGCCTGGAAGTCAGGCAGATGTGCCCGGTCGAAGTCGACGGCCGGCCGTGTCTGGCAGTGGTCGTCCGGGACGGGGAGGCGTACCGCATCTCCGTCTGGGATCCGGCGTCGAAGGAGATCGTCCGGACCGTCGGCCAGGGCACAGGCATCACTGCGGACACCTTCCTCCCCGTTCGCGTCGCGGGGCGCAACGCCGTCGCGGAACTCCACAGCGGGCGGAGTCACGGTTCCGGCCGGGTCACCGTGTGGGACATGGATGAGGGCGCGTTGATCGCCTCCTGGGACGTGCCCGACGAGGGCATCTCGGACCTGTTCGAGCTGAAGACCGAAGGGGGTGTCCTCTTGGCAGTCAAACAGCAGGACGGCACCGAGGGCGACGATGATTTCGGCAGCGGCACGCTGTGGGGCCTGGACCCTCTCACGGGACGCAAGGTTCTTGTCCGCGCCCTGCACAGCGGGTGGGTGAACGAAGTTCGGCCTGTGGAGATCCACGGCCGCAGGCTGGTCGCGACCGCCGGTCAGAACACACGCTCCGTGGGCCTGTGGGCGAGCGACACCCTGGAACCGGTGACGGATATTCCGGTACGCCGAGAGGCCTACGCGGTGGTCGGCGCCGGGGACCATCTCGTCGTCGGCCTCGACCACGGCCTCCTGGCGGTGAGGATCACGAGTGAGTCGATCCCGGTGGGCCACTAGCCGGACCGCGTGACGGTCCGGCGTGCCGAGCCGCATCAGTGGTCCGGCCCTCTGGCGTTGCACTCGGCTGTCCGCCGGGCGGAGACATCGGTCAGGCATTGCTCGTGGCGCCGACGATCGCGGAGAAGATCCGGTCCTGCGGGGTGGTCGGCACATGGAAGAAGCCGTTGTTGCAGCCGAGCCGCAGTACCGCCGCCTCGTCCGCGACCGCCTTGACGTCTCCCAGGTTGTGGCTGATGAGGATCACTCCGATGCCCTGCTCGCGGAGCTCGTCGACGAGGTCGAGGACGTGGCCGGACTGGGCGACGCCGAGCGCCGCGGTGGGCTCGTCGAGGAGGACGGCCTTCGGGTGGCCGAGGAGTGCGCGGGAGATGGCGACCGTCTGGCGCTGGCCCGCGGACAGTGAAGCGATCGGGGCACGCACATCGGGGACGCGGATGCCGAGTGTGTCGAGCTGACCGCGTGCCTCCCTGCGCATGCCGCCGTCGTCCATCAGCCGGAACAGGCGGCCCCGCACACCGGGGGACCGCCGCTCCCGCCCCAGGAAGAGGTTCTCAGCGACATCGAGGTCGTCGCACAGCGCCAGGTTCTGGTACACGGTCGCGATGCCGAGGCGCTGGGCGATCCGGGGGGTCCTGATGTGGACGCTTCGGCCCTCCCACTCGATGACGCCCTTGTCCGCGGGGTCGACGCCCGCGATGACCCTGATGAGGGTGGACTTTCCGGCACCGTTGTCTCCCAGGAGGGCGACGACCTCGCCCTCGTGGACTTCCAGGTCGACGTCCTTGAGGGCCTGGACGGCGCCGAACCGCTTGGAAATCCCGTGCAGCGCGAGCAGGGGAGGCCCAGTCACGCGAACCTCTCCTTCTCCGCGCGACCGAGCTGACGCCGCACGGCCTCGGTGGAGCCCCTGCCCGGGGCGGGTCCGGCCCGCTCCTCGACAGGACCAGGGGGCTCCCTGTCCCGATCACCATCTTTCGTCGCCGTCGGGACGTATGCAATGCAGGACGTGAACAAGGAGGCCGACGCGGACAAGGAGGCCGAAGACAAGACTGAAGCCGCACAGTGCGATATGTATTAACAATCTGGACATGGCGCGGAGCCCAGGGACTTCTACGACGCAGTGACTTCCACGACGCTGGACCCGGCCGGAGGAGGGTGTCACCGATGGCACACCACCACACCGTCCGCAGGCACAGCCGGACACGGCGTTCCCGGCAGGGGACGATGCTCTTCCTGGTGGGAACACTGCTGCTCGGCAGTGCCGCCTGCGGCGGGAGCAAGGACTCCACGGGCGGCGACGGGGCGCGGAAGGTCACCATCGGTCTGGTGACCAAGACCGAGACCAACCCGTTCTTCGTGACCATGCGCAGGGCCGCCGAGAACGCGGCGAAGAAGACACACGCCGAACTGATCGCCCTGTCCGGCAAGTTCGACGGAGACAACGAGGGCCAGGTCGCCGCGGTGGAGAGCCTGATCACCCGCCATGTGCAGGGAATCCTGATCACACCCTCGAACACGACGGGGATCCTGGGCGTCATCGCGGAGGCCCGCCGGCAGGGCATCCTGGTGATCGCGCTGGACACCGCGACGGACCCGGCGGACGCGGCGAACGCCACGTACGCGACCGACAACTTCAAGGCCGGACGCCTCCAGGGCGCCTATGTCCGGACCGTCCTCGCCGGCCGGGCCCCCAAGCTGTTCATGCTCGACGGCACCGAGGGCTCCACGGTCAGCCAAGAGCGCCACGACGGCTTCCTCGGCGGCTTCGGGATCAAGAACGACTCACCGGCGATCCGCGGACGGGCAAACACCAACGGCGACCGCAATCAGGCGCAGGCCGCGATGGAGAACCTGCTGCAGCGCACGAGCGACGTGAACTCGGTCTACACCATCAACGAACCGGTGGCCAACGGCGCCTACACGGCCCTGGCCGCACGCGGCCTCACCCGCAAGGTGACCGTCGGCTCCATCGACGGCGGATGCGACGGCGTGCACGACGTCAGATCCGGCAAGTACGCGGCCACCGTCATGCAGTTCCCGGTCAGGATGGCCGACCTGGGGGTGGCCGCGGTCACCGACTTCGCCCGGCACGGGAGGAAACCGTCCGGCTTCACGGACACGGGCACGGTCCTCATCACCGACAAGCCGGTGCGGGGACTGGCGTCCCGGAGCACGGACTGGGGACTGAAGCACTGCTGGGGATGACCTTCGGGCGCCGACCGGGCGAAGGGATCAACAACGGATCATGAGATCTCCCGTCACGACCAGTCCAGCCGCCGACAGCGAGAGGGGCACCGCGCTGCGGGACGCGTTCCGCTACGCCCTGCGCACACCGACCGTCGGCCCCCTCGCGGCCCTGGCCCTCGCCGTACTGGCCTTCTCGCTCACGACGGACACGTTCCTGACGCCGGAGAACCTCTCCCTGGTGCTGCAGCAGTCCATCGTGATCGGCACGCTGGCACTGGGCCAGACCCTGATCATCCTCACCGCGGGCATCGATCTGTCGAACGGGGCCATCGCGGTCCTCGGCACGCTCGTCATGGCCAAGCTCGTCTTCGAGGGACACAGCCCGGCGGGGGCGCTGCTGCTCGGCCTGGTCGTGGCGACCTGTATCGGGCTGGTCAACGGCCTGCTCGTGGCCCAGCTGGGCCTGCCCCCTTTCATCGTGACCCTGGGTGCGCTGACCGTCGTCTACGCCGTCGGCAGGCTCTACTCCGATTCCCGCAGCTATCCGGTGACCGCCGATCTGCTGGTCTTCTGGGGGAACGGCATCCACCTCGGCAGCGTCCTCGTCACCTGGGGAACGTTCCTGCTCGTGGGCCTGTACGCGTACTTCTGGTACGTGCTCGCCAAGACGGCCTGGGGCCGGCACATCTACGCCGTCGGCAACGCACCCGAGTCCGCCCGCCTGACCGGCATCAACGTGCGGCGCACCATCCTGTCGGTCTACCTCACCGCCGGTCTCCTCTACGGCATCGCCGCCTGGCAGGCCCTCGGCCGTATCCCCAACGCCGATCCCAACTCCTACCAGACGGCGAATCTGGAGAGCATCACGGCCGTCGTCATCGGCGGGACCAGCCTCTTCGGCGGCCGGGGAGGCGTTGTCGGAACGCTCATCGGGACGCTCATCGTCACCGTGCTCCGCTCGGGCCTCACCCAGGCGGGTATCGACAGCCTCTACCAGGACGTCGCCACCGGGACCCTCGTCGTCGTCACGGTCGCCGTCGACAAGGTCCTGCGCAGAGGCTCCACGCGCTGACTGCGACCCGTCATCGCCCCATCATCCGCGGATGGTAACAATCGCAATAGTATCTCCGGCGATACTATTGGCCGCGGAGGTGTTCCCATGCGTCGTTTCATCGGGCGGGACCGGGAGCTGAAGGTGCTCGGCAACGCCTTGCAGGGGGTTCAGGACGGCGCCGGGTCGCAGAAGCCGGGTCAGTGCATCCTCGTGCGCGGTCGGCGGCGGGTCGGCAAGTCCAGCCTCGTCGAGGAGTTTCTGCGGCGCACCGGGACGCCGTATCTCTTCTTCACCGCGGCGGGCGGGACGGCGCAGGACGAGCTCAGGGAGCTGCTCGACGCCGTATCCCGGTCCACGCTCCCGGAGCGAGGGCTGTTCGCGGAGGAGGCCCCGGAGCAGTGGAACGCGGCGTTCAGGCTCCTTGCCGAGGTGCTGCCCGACGACAGCCCGAGCGTGGTCGTCATCGACGAGGTGCCGTATCTCATGGACCGTGTCGACGCCTTCGAGGGCATGCTGCAGCGGGCCTGGGACCGCCTGCTCAGCCGCAAGCCGGTGCTTCTCCTCCTGGTCGGCTCCGATCTGTCGATGATGGAGGCCCTCAACAGCTACGACCGTCCTTTCCACCAGCGCGGTCGGGAGATGGTCGTGGGGCCGCTCAATCCGGTCGACATCGGCGAGATGCTCGGGCTCGAGCCCGCGGCCGCCTTCGACGCCGCTCTGATCACGGGCGGGCTTCCGCTGATCTGCGCGGAGTGGCGGGTCGGAGCGGACGTGTGGGAGTTCCTCCGCGACTCGCTGGACAACCCGATCTCGGCACTGCTGGTCTCCGCCGAGCGGTCGCTCGCCGCGGAGTTCCCGCCGCAGGCCATGAGCAGGGAGGTCCTGCGGGCCGTCGGAAGCGGGGAGCGGACCTTCACCAACATCGCGCGTGCCGCCGGCGGCATCGCACACACCACGCTCACCCGGGCCACCGATGTCCTGACCGAGAAAAGGGTCGTGGCGGCCGAACTGCCGCTCTCCCTGCGGCCGTCCAAGGAACGCCGCTACCGGGTGGCCGACCCCTATCTGCGGTTCTGGCTGGCCTTTCTGGATCCCCATATGGCGGAGATCGAGCGGATGCGCGGCGATCTCACGCTGAGCCGCATCAAGGAGCGGTGGACGAGCTGGCGGGGTCGTGCGATCGAGCCGCTGGTGCGGGAGTCCCTCGCCCGGCTCCTGCCGGACGGGCCCCTGCCCGCCGCTCCGGCGATCGGCGGGTACTGGACCCGCAGCAACGACGTCGAGATCGACCTGGTGGGTGCCGACCGGCAGCCGGTGGCGAGGCAGTTGCTCTTCCTCGGCTCGGTCAAGTGGCTGGAGACCTCCGCCTTCGACAGCCACGACCTGGCCGCGCTGCAGAAGCACCGGGCAGCGATCACCGACGAACCGGTGCCGCTCGTGGCGGTCTCCCGCAGCGGGGTCGGCTGCTCCGGGCTCCAGGCCGCGTACGGTCCCGAGGAACTGCTCAGCGCCTGGCGCAAGGCCTGAACAGCGGCTGAGCAGGGCCAGGGCCGCTAGCGGACGTCCACGAAGTCACCCGTCGCCTTGACGGCGCTGGTCGTCATGGTGGGCCTGAACTCGTACCGCCAGTAGCGGTCGGCGGTCGCGGTGACCTTGGCGGTGGCGATCCCGGTGGAGTTCGTGGTGACGTAGCCGAGGGACTCGTAGTAGTCGTTGCCGGGGGTGCGGAACTCCAGGTAGGCGCGCTGGTTGGTGTAGCCGCGGTAGTCGTGGGTGTCCCAGTTGGCCCGGGAGAGCTTGCCCGTGACGGTGAGGGTGCTGCCCTTGGCGACCGGCTCGGGGGAGGCGTTGGCGGTCAGCTTGCCGTAGCGCTTCATGAAGAACGAGGTCCAGCCGTCCGCCTGCACGTAGTCCCCGTCGTTGGCGTGCGCCTCGGCGTAGATCTTCCAGATGCCGGCCAGCGAGTTCTTCAGATCGCGCCGGGGGTCGATCGTGTAGTGCCTGGTGCAGACGGACGTGTTCCCGTTGGCCGTGCACACGGCCGCCGTCTCTGTGGGCTTCAGGACCGCGTCCGCGTTGGCGAGGCTGCTGCCGTGGTAGAGCGTGAAGTCCGCCTTCTTGATGCCCGAGTCGTCACTGGCCGTCAGCTTGACCGTGATCGTCCTCGAGTCGGTGATCCCCAGGACGACGTCGTTGCCCGAGCCGCCGCCGCCGGTGATCCGGAAGTCGTTGAGATCGACGTTGCCGACCTTCTCGTCCGCCTGCGCGCTCGGCGTGAGGAGAGCGGCTGCCGCCAGCGCGCCGAGCAGGGCGGAGCCGATCACCGATCTTCGCATGGAACCCCCAAGGACGGGCCCGCCCTCCCCGGCAGGCCGCTGACAAGTGCAGGCAGTGTACGCACCCGGCGATCAAGCCTGGACGCGCGGGCAGCACCGCATCACTGCCCGCGCGGCTCCCGCACCACCGCCACCTCCCCCGCAGGCACGGTCACCGTCCCCGGTACCGGCTTGCCCGTGAGGAGTTCCGTCGCCCCGGGTGCGACCGCGACCTCGGTGGCCCGGTCGGTGTGGTTGATCAGGAAGAGGTAGTCGGCGTCGGGACCCCGCCGCAGGGCCGCTTCCACGCCCGGCGCGGTCGTGCGGACGGGGTCGACGCCGGATTCCGTGCGGATGCGGTCCAGCAGGCCGGCCAGGGTCGTCGGGTCGGGCTGGGTCGCCAGGTACCAGGCGGTGCCCGCGCCGTGGGCGTTGCGGGTGACCGCCGGGACTCCTGTCAGCGGGCCGTCCGTGTACGAGGCCACCGCTTCCGCGCCCTCCAGCCGTACCCGCTCCGACCACAGGACGCCCGTCCCGCCGTCGCTCAACCCCACCGACTCCCCCGGCAGCAGCGGGAACAGCTCGTCCGTCCGCACGCCCAGGGCCTCCCGGAACGCACCCGGGTAACCGCCCAGCCGTACATGGCAGTTGGCGTCCACCATCCCGCTGTGGAAGCCGACGGCGAGTGTGCCGCCCTGCTCGGCGAACGCCGTGAGGTTCGCGGCACCCTCGTCGTCGACCAGGTAGAGAGAAGGCGCAAGAACCAGGCGGTACGGCGACAGGTCCGCGTCCGGGCGTACGAAGTCCACCGCGACGCCCGCCCGCCACAAGGGCTCGTACCAGGCCCTCACCAGGTCCTGGAAGTGCAGTTCGCCGCTCGGTTGCGAGGGCAGTTCCAGCGCCCAGCGGGCGTTCCAGTCCCAGGCGACGGCCACCTGCGCCGGGGTGGTGCTGCCGCGCACCTCCGCCAACGCCCGCAGGTCCGCGCCCAGTTGCACCACGTCCTGCCAGATCCGGCTGTCGGTGCCCGCGTGCGGCAGCATCGCCGAGTGCCACTGCTCGGCGCCCGCCTTCGCCGCCCGCCACTGGAAGTAGGCGATGCCGTCGGCGCCGCGCGCCACATGGCCGAGGGCGTTGCGGCGCAACTCCCCCGCCGTCTTGGCCCGGTTGACCGGCTGCCAGTTCACCGCACCCGTCGAGTGCTCCATCAGGAGCCACGGGCCGCCGGCCAGCGAGCGGACCAGATCGCCGCTGAGGGCGATGTCGATCTGCGACTCCGGGTCGGCGGACTGGAGGTAGTGGTCGTTGGAGACGATGTCCAGCTGCGGGGCCCAGCGCCAGTAGTCGAGGGCGTCGAAGTTGTACATCACCATGAAGTTGGTGGTGGCGGGGGTCGCGGGGGCTGCCGCCCGCAGGACGTCCCGCTCCGCCTCGTACAGGGACAGCAGTGCGTCGCTGCAGAAGCGGCGCCAGTCCAGCTGGTGGGTCGGGTTCGGGACCGCGCCGGTCGCGCGCGGGGGCAGGATCTGGTCCCAGTCGTAGTACCACTGGCTCCAGAAGGTCGTTCCCCAGGCGTGGTTGAGCGCGTCCAGGCTCGCGTACCTGTCCTGGAGCCAGACGCGGAACGCCTCCGCGCTGGTGTCGCAGTGGCACTCCGCGTTGTGGCAGCCGTACTCGTTGTGGACGTGCCACATCACGACCGCCGGGTGGTCGGCGTAGCGGCGGGCCAGTTCGCCCGTGATCCGCAGGGCCGCCTCGCGGTAGGCCGGGCTGGACGGGCAGAACGTCTGGCGGCTGCCGTACGACAGTCGCCGGCCGTCCTTGTCCACCGGCAGCGCTTCCGGGTGCTGCACGAAGAACCAGGCCGGCGGGGCCGCCGTCGGGGTCGCGAGGTCGGCGGCGATCCCGTGGGCGTGCAGCATGTCGAGGATGCGGTCGAGGCGCGAGAAGTCGTACGCGCCCTCGGACGGTTCGAGCAGCGCCCAGGAGAAGATGTTGACGCTGACCATGGTGACCCCGGCCTCGGCCATCAGGCGCATGTCCTCGGCCCAGACCTCCTCGGGCCACTGCTCGGGGTTGTAGTCGCCGCCGTATGCGATGCCCGGGACGTTCAGGGCGCGGGCGGTCATCGGTCAACTCCTGAGAGAAGACGGCGAGTTGTCTGCACGCCCCACTCGTCGAGCGACAACAGGCGGTCGCTGGACGCCATCAGGCCGCCGGTCGCCTCCACGTGTGCGGCCCAGCGCTCCCGTGTCTCCACGGCCGGGCGGGCCATCAGGCAGTCGGGGTCGTTGACCCAGAGCCGGCCGTGCTGCCACTGGCGTCCGGCGCCGGTGAACTCGGCCGGGTCCTGGCCGGGTTGGCTGTAGTCGTCGGCCTCGGGGCGGCGGTGCGGGGCCGTGTCGGGGCTGACGCGCATCGCGTCGAACAGGCCGATGGAGGGCAGGATCGGCGCGCCGCAGCCCAGGAGGTAGGCCTCCGGGCCGATCGCCTCGCGGATCAGCTCGATGCCCTCGCGGTACGCGGTGAGGGCGTCGACTTCCTTGTGCCGTACGCCTTCCAGGGCGCCCGCGTACAGGAAGTCGACCTTGAAGTAGTCGTAGCCCTCGGTGCGGAGGGTGCGGAAGACCTCGGTCAGATACGCCGCCGCCTCGGGGTGCGTGGTGTCCAGTACGCGCAGGTCGTGGCCCCAGTTGCGGCCGGCGTGGGTGAAGCCGCCGGCGGTGTCGCGGACCAGCCAGTCGGGGTGCTCGGTGGCCAGGTCACTCGCCGGGTCGACCAGGAAGGGGGCGGTCCAGATGCCGGCCCTGCGGCCGCGGGCCCGGATGGCGTCCGCGATGCCCTGGCGGGAGCGGAAGCGGCCGGAGAGGGTGAGCCAGTCGCCGAGGGCCTTCTGGTAGCCGTCGTCGATCTGTACGACGTCGACGGGCAGGTCGAGGGTGTCCATCGCGCGGAGGTTCTCGTGGATGTCGTCCTCGGTGACGGCGGTGAAGTACTCGTACCAGGAGCACCAGACGGTCGGGGCCGGGCGCGGGGCCCCGACACCGAGTCCGGAGGCCCAGTCGGCCAGCACCGACTGGATGTCCGTGCCGGTCCACTCCTTCACCGGGCCGTCCGCGCCGACCTCCGCCCGGCCGTCCGTCACGGTGAGGCGGATCGACGGGACCTCACGGGTGGGCTCGGCTGCCGCCCACAGCCGGGCCGGTGAGCCGTCGCCCGGGTCGAGGGCCAGCAGACCCTCGCCCTGGAAGGTCCCTTCCGGAGCGGTGACGCCCGGGCGGTAGCAGACGGTCGCCCAGTTGTCGTTGGTCGGCCGGTACGGCGTCGCGTCGAGGGCGTAGGCGCCGCTGGGGCTCCAGGACTGCCAGCCCTCCTCGTGGACACGGGCGTTGGCCGGGTCCACGAGGACTGAGGCGACCGGCGTGAAGGCGTGGGGCACGGTGGTTCTCTTTCAAGGAGCTTTCAAAGAAGGGACTGTCAGCCCTTGTTGGCGCCGAGCGTCAGACCGCTGACGAACTGCCGCTGCAGCACGAAGTAGACGATCAGGGTCGGGATCGCGGTGAGCAGGGCGCCCGCGGCGACCAGGTTGGGGTCGGTGAAGTACTGACCGGAGAGGTTGTTCAGGGCCGAGGTGATCGGCATGTTCTCGCCGGTCGAGATCAACACGATCGCCCAGAAGAAATCGTTGTAGATCCAGATGGAGAGCAGGGTGGCCAGGGCCGCCATCGCCGGCTTGCACAGCGGCAGCACGATCTGCCAGTACATCCGCCACACCGAGGCGCCGTCGACCAGGGCGGCCTCGGTCAGCTCGTGCGGCAGCATCCGCATGTAGTTGCTCAGCACGAAGGCGCAGAAGCCGGACTGGAACGCCACGTGGATGAGGACCAGGCCGAGCGCGGAGTCGTACAGCTTGCCGGACACGGTGATGCCGGGCAGGTCGATCAGCAGGTACATCCGGTACAGCGGGGTGATGATGACCTGCTGCGGCAGCAGGTTGCCGGCCGTGAAGACGAGCAGCAGGAAGATGTTCAGCCGGAAGTCGAAGCGGCTGACGTAGAACGCGACCATCGACGACAGCAGCAGCGTGATCAGCACGGCCGGGACCGCGATGATCAGCGTGTTGCCGAAGTAGTGCATCATGTCCGACTGCTCGAACGCGTTCTTGAAGTTGTCGAAGTTCAGCGTGTCCGGCCAGGACACGTACCCCTTGGTGCTGGTCTCCGAGTACGGGCGCAGGGCCGCGAACACGGCCCACAGCAGCGGGGCGAGCCAGGCCAGCGCGGTGACCACCAGGAAGGTGTGCAGCAGGATCCGGGCGGGCCGGACGGGCGTGCGCTGCTTGCCGAGCGCCGCGGCGTTGGTGCTCATGCGCGCCGCTCCTTCCGGAAGGTCGCGATCAGGTACGGGATGATGACCGCGAGGGAGATGACCAGCAGGACGACGGCGATCGCGGAGCCGTAACCGATCCGGCTGGACTCGCCGATGATGTTGTTGGTGATCAGGATCGACAGCAGCTCGGTGCCCTGGGCGCCCTTGTTGAAGACGAAGACCAGGTCGAAGGCGCGCAGTGCCTCGATGATGGTGACGACCAGGACGACCGTGTTGGTCGGGCGCAGGGTGGGGAAGATGACGTTCTTGAACGTCTGCCACTCGTTGGCGCCGTCCAGCGAGGAGGCCTCGCGCAGGGACGGGTCGACGCCCTTCAGGCCGGCCAGGTACAGGATCATCATGTAGCCGGTGTGCCGCCAGGACGCGGCGATCAGAACCGCCCACAGGTTGAGGTGCGGGTTGCCGATCCAGTCGATGTAGTGGCCGGGCTTGTTGGCCCCGATCAGGCTGTTGA
Source organism: Streptomyces sp. NPDC001401 (assembly GCF_042895385.1). NCBI lineage: Bacteria > Bacillati > Actinomycetota > Actinomycetes > Kitasatosporales > Streptomycetaceae > Streptomyces > Streptomyces sp. NPDC001401. The sequence continues at coordinate 53,208 of NZ_JBIAWI010000025.1, read as the reverse complement.
TCAGGCCGGTGTCGGGGTTGTAGACCAGCTGCCAGACAAAGCCGGTCACCGCCAGCGAGACGACGACCGGGAGGAAGAACGCGGTCTGGTAGACCCGGCTGAAGCGGATCTTCTTGTCCAGCTGGACGGCCAGGAACAGGCCCATCGGCGTCGGGATCAGGATGAGCACGACGAACCAGATGATGTTGTGCTCGACGGCGGGCCAGAACTGCGGGTTGTCGGTGAACAACTGCTTGAAGTTGTCCAGGCCGACCCACTTGATGGAGTCGAAGCCGATGCCGTCCCAGCTGGTGAAGGCCAGGGCGATCGAGGCGAGGGCGGTGACCCAGACAAGGGCCACGTGCAGGACCGTGGGCACGCCGGCCATGAAGCCGAGCGTGATGCGGTCACGGCGGGTCAGCAGGCGCTTGTGGCCCTGCGGGACCCGCTTCTTGACAGGCGCGGGCCCCGGAGACGGCACGGCGGCCGCCTCCGGGGTCTTCGTGGGGGTCTCGGAGCTCATGAGGACGCGAAGATCGTCTTCTTCTGGCGCTCGATCGAGGACAGCAGGCTGTCGACGCCCTTGGGGTTCTGGAGGAACTTCTGCAGACCGGGCTGCATCACCGTGGAGGTGAAGTCCGGCCGGGAGTCGCGGTCCATGAACTGGGTCAGGGACTTGGCGCCCGAGATCATGTCGTACGCCTTCTTCTGCAGCGGGGTGTACGACGAGGTGTCGGCCTTGCTGGAGGCGGCCACCACGCTGGAGTCGGCCTTGAGGTAGATGGCCTCGGCCTCCGGAGTGCCCAGGAACTCGAGGAGCTTGGTGACACCCGCCTTGTTCTTCGGGGCCTTGGAGACCATGAAGCCGTCGGTGGGCGCCTCGACCGTGTCCTGGCCGTACGCGGAGTTGATCTCCGGGAAGGCGAAGAAGTCGAGGTCGTCGAGGTCGGCCTTGTTGGTGAACTGCTGGGCCACGAACGAGCCCAGCAGGTACATGCCGGCCTTCTTCGACACCAGGGTCTGGGCGGCGTCCTGCCAGGTGCGGCCCATGAAGCCGTCCTGGTGATACGGCAGCAGCTCGGCCCAGTGGTCGAAGACCGCCTTGACCTTGGCGTCGGTCCAGGACGCCTTGCCGCCCATCAGCTCGACGTGGAAGTCGTAGCCGTTGAGCCGGAAGTTGATCTGGTCGAAGGTGCCCATCGCCGGCCAGGCGTCCTTGTCGCCGAACGCGATCGGGACCAGCCCGTCCTTCTTCATCTGCTTGCAGAGGGCGACCAACTGGTCCCAGGTGGTGGGGACCTGGTAGCCGTGCTGCTTGAAGACGCTCTTGCGGTAGAAGATCGCCCACGGGTACGTGTACAGCGGCACGAAGTAGTACTTGCCGTCCTCGCCCTTGGACAGCTTCTTCATCGCGTCGGGGAAGTTGTCGCCGATCTTCGCCCACACGTCGTCGATCGGCGAGGCCAGCTTCTTCGCCGCGAAGAACTGCATGCGGTAGCCCGCGAACCAGTTGAACACGTCGTCCGGCGTGCCCTGCAGATACGAGTTGATCTGCTCCTGGAAGGTGTTGTGGTCCTTGGTGTTCACGTCGACCGTGATCCCGGACTGCTTCTTGTAGGCCGCGTAGATCTCGGCGAACGCCTTCTTCGGCACCGCGTCCGAGGCGTTGGAACCGAGGCTGACGGTCTTCGGGTCGGACGAGCCGCCACTGCTGCCGCACGCGGACAGCAGGGGTATGCCCGCACCTGCGAGCAGGGCTGCGCCACCCACGCCGCGCAGCAGACCGCGACGGCTGGGGGAGGGGAGAGAGAGACCCGAGGGTGAGAGGTCCATGTACGGCTCCTGAGGGCAGGGGTTCGGCCACAACTACGCCACGTCGAAAAAAGTCGAAACCGACCAGAAATCAACTCGACCGAACATCGTGGCGCTTATATCAGCCCTATGTCCGGTCATGCGTCAAGAGCCGACGGGGACCTTTGTGGAAACGTGACCGATACGTTCGTGATCATTTTCGTCCGGATGATCGAACGACGCTGCCCGGAGTTGAGAGTAATTGCCGGTTTCGTGTCGCCGCTAGGCGGAGATGCGGACCGACTTCGTCACACTGACCTGGTCGATCTCGGAGGTCCTGACCGTGGCCTTCATGGTCCAGGTCCCGGCGATGGGGAGCGTGAGGGAATTCGTGCCCCAGTAGCCGCCCTGGTCGGTCAGTTTCGCGTCGAGCGGGCCGATCTTCTGCGCGGGCAGGGTGAGAGAGAGCCGGAGCTCCGGAACGGTGACGATGCCGCCGTCGGGCCCGAAGACGACCGCCTGCACGGTGTTGTCGCCGACCCGGCCCGGGTCGAGCGTGATCTGCACCTTGCCGCGCGCGCGGCCGACCTGGAACGGGATCGTCGTCACCGACGCGGCGGGCAGCCCGCCGGCCGTCGCGGGCGCCTGCGCCGCCTCGGCGGCCGCGCGCCCCGGCAGCGTGCTGCTGAGCACGGTCGTGATCACCAGCACCACGACACCGACGGCGACTTCGGCGAGCACACTGCGGCGCAGACTGCGACGGCTCGCTCCCCCGGCGGCCGCGGCGGCCGGCTCCTGCGGAGCGCTCGCGGGCGGCCCGCCGACCGGCTCCGGCACCCGTTCCCGTACGGCCGTCTCGGCGTCCGCCGTCAGCAGCCGTACCGTCCAGCGCCGCGAGAGCCCGGCCGCTGTCAGCAGCAGCACCACCGCGGCCAGCTTGACGACCAGCAGGCGCCCGTACGTGGTCTCCGTGAGCGCGCTCCAGGAGCCGAGGCCCCGCCAGGACTGGTAGACGCCGGTGACGACCAGGACGGCCACGGAGGCGAAGGCGATCCGGGAGAACCGGGCCACGGCGGCCGGGGGCACCTCACTGCGGTGGAGCAGGATCAGCAGCGCCGTGAGGCCGCCCAGCCAGACCGCCATGGCCAGCAGGTGCAGCACCGAGGACGCCATCGCCACCGGCACCTGGATGCCCGCCGAGGCGTGCTCGGAGGCGGCCCAGGTGAGCGCGAGGGCCACGGCGAGGGCGGTGCCTGCGGCGAGCAGGGGGCGCGGCCAGGCGTCGCGTTTGCGCAGTCGTACGGCGAACGCGGCGGCGGTCAGCAGCAGGGCGAGCCGGGCCAGCAGGGCCAGCCCCGGGCGGCCCGTCAGGGTGCGGGTGAAGGCGGAGGCGTCGAAGGCGGTCGCCGGGCCCGTGCCGGTCTCGTACGGGGCGCGCAGCGCCAGCAGGGCCAGGGTCGACCCCAACAGGACCCACCAGCCCGCCACCAGCGGCTTCCGGAGCGGTCCGCGGTCGGCAGGGCGGCACAGGGCGACGAAGGCGGCCGTACCGATGACCAGAGCCACCGCCAGGTACGCCAGGTAGCGGGCGATGTTGTAGAGGGCGGCGGTCGCCGGGTTCTCGACCGGCCCGGTGTCCACCGGAGCGACCGTCGCGGAGGCTTTGCCGACAGAGAAGGTGAACGCGCCCCCCACCGGGTGGCTGTCCGCCGAGACGACCCGCCAGGCCACCACGTACGTGCCCTTGGCGAGCTTCGCGGGCAGGGTCACGCTCGCCGTGTCGGAACGGCCCTTCGCGTGCTCGGCCTCGCCGATGTGCACGCGCCGGTTGTCGGGGTCCAGGACGCGGAAGGAGTCGTCGAGCAGGCCGACGGACTCCGTGAAGGTCAGGGTGATGTGGCGGGGGGCCGACTTGAGGACGGCTGCGTCCTCGGGGTCGGTGGACTTGAGTGCTGCGTGGGCAGCCGCTGTTCCGGCGCCGCCGAGGACGAGCAGGCCCAGCAAGGCGCCCAGCAGCACCAGCCCTTGAACTCCCCGGTGCCCGCGGAGCCCTCGCCGCCCCCTGTCTTCACCGTCACACCGCACGCCACTCTCCGTCTCGGGCCCTACCGCCTTCCGGATAGGTACGCATACGAGCCGCCGAGCGCTCACCACACCGACCGGGCCGACACCCCTCCATCCACGACCAGATCGCGCCCCGTCACCCAGGACACCAGCCACCAGGCCGACAACACACCCATCCCCCCACGACCTCCAGCCGCCCAGGACCGCCGCCCCCGAACAAAAACGCCCGCAAGCCACCCCGCTCACCACCCCGGCCAAGCCGACACCCCTCCATCCACGACCAGATCGCGCCCCGTCACCCACGACGCCAGCCACCAGGCCGACAACACACCCGTCCCCCCACGACCTCCAGCCGCCCCAGGACCGCCGCCCCAGGACCGCCGCCCCCGAACAAAAACGGCCGCAAACCGCCCCCGCTCACCACACCGACCGGGCCGACACCCCTCCATCCACGACCAGATCGCGCCCCGTCACCCACGACGCCAGCCGCAAGGCCGTCGACAACACACCCGTCCCCCCACGTCCCCCAGCCGCCCCAGGACCGCCGCCCCCGAACAAAAACGGCCGCAAGCCGCCACCGCTCACCACCCCGGCCGGGCCGACACCCCTCCGTCCACGACCAGGTCGTGTCCCGTCACCCAGGACGCCAGTCGCGAGGCCAGGAAGACGCATGCGTCCCCCACGTCCTCCGGCCGCCCGAGGCGCCCGAGCGGGGCCGCCGCCTGCCACCTCTGCACCCCGTCAGGCCAGGCCTCCGCCAGCCCCTCCCGGTCGATCAGGCCGGGCGAGACGGTGTTGACGCGGATGCCGTACGGCCCGTACTCCAGGGCCGCCGAACGCGCATGCATCACGACGGCCGCCTTGGCGGAGCTGTAGTGGGCGTGCAGCGGAGCAGGCCGGCGCGCCTCGATCGACGCGATGTGGGTCACGGAACCTCCGCCGCCGCGCTCCCGCATGACCTCCGCGGCGGCCTGCGTGCATGCGAAGACGCTCGACACGTTGGCGTCCACGACGGCCCGCCACTCGGCCGCCGTCATGCCGGGCAGTGCCCGGGTCGGCTGCACGCCCGCGTTGTTGACCAGCGCGGTCAGCCCGCCGCCCCACTCGGCCGCCTCACCGACCACCCGCCGGCACACGTCCTCGTCGGTCAGGTCGCCCTGCAGGACGACGGCCCGCCGGCCCAGCTCCTCGATCCGTGCGGCCACTGCCCGCGCCGCCTCCACCGCCGTACGGCAGTGCACGGCGACCGCCGCGCCCTCCTCGGCGAAGCGCAGCGCGATGCCCCGGCCGATACCGCCGCTCGCACCCGTGACCAGGGCGACCTGTCCCTCCAGCAATTTCATGGACGGCACAGTTCCGCAATCCGGTCGGCCTCGGCCGGGTACCGCGCCGTGAGCTCGGCCGCATCCCCGTGCTCGTAGCCCTCGTAGGTGAACCCGGGCGCCATCGTGCACCCGAAGAGCGTCCACGCGCCGACGGTCCGCCCGCCCATCCAGGTACCGGCGGGAACGGTCAACTGGAGGTGCTGGCCGCCCAGGACGTCCGGTCCGAGCACCGCCGTACTCGACGTCCCGTCCGCAGCGAGGAGCAGCAGCTCCAGCGGATCGCCCAGATAGAAGTGCCAGATCTCGTCGGTGGGCAGGCGGTGCAGGGCCGAGTAGTCGTCCGGCGTCAGCAGGGCGACTATGGCGGTGCCCTCCGGCCGGCCGTCGGCCCGTTCGGGGCCCGCCCAGGTCTGGCGGAACAGGCCGCCCTCGCGCGGGATGGGTTCCAGTCCGTAGTGCGCGACGAGGTCCTCAGGAGTCATTCGGGGAAGGCTACCTCCCGGCGCAGAAAGGCCAGTTGGGCCTTCTTCTCGGGCAGATACACGTCCGGGATGTCGATCTCGGGGAGCACGACCACCGGACCGGCCTCGAAACCCTGCCGCAGGAAACGGGCGGTCGCCTTCTCGTTGCGCACATCGGGATCGACCACGATCCGGCGCCGGTCCAGGCCCTTCAGTACGTACGACGTGATGACGCCGAAGAGCGCCGCCGACCAGCCCGGCCGCGCGCCGTCCGGACCGGCGGGCGCGAGCAGGACATGGACGCCGATGTCGCCGCCCCGCACCTCGTAGCACTCGCTGACGCGGTCGGCCGCCGGCTCGTACGTCTGGAGCAGTGCGGCCGGTGTGCCGTCCTTGAGCAGCAGGAAGGCGTGATGGGTGTCGAGGGTGTCCAGGTGGGCGTAGATCTCGGCCACCTGGTCCCGGGTGAGGCCGTTCATGCCCCAGAGGGCCGCGCGCTCCTCGGCGACCCAGCGGTGGACGGCTTCCGCGTCGGCGCGCGGGTCGAGGGGACGGATACGGACGGTGCCGAAACCGTCGACGGTCTCCTCGTGGACGTACCCGTCAGTCATGGGTCTCCTTCTCCAGGCGGGCGAAGTCGGTGACGACCGGGACGAGATCTCCCTTGAGCCACAAGGGGAGTTGGTCGTCGTGGTGGAGCGAGCCCGGGACACCGGACGCGCCGAGCGGGACGACCCAGCGGCTGTCCTCGCGGCGGGCCAGGTCCCACACATAGCGGGCGGCCGGCCCGCGCGCGGCCAGATCCGTCAGCCCGGGCACGGCGGAGGTGCACAGCACGCAGTCGTGGTCACCGGACAGACCCGGCCCGTCGTACGGCGTCCCGGCGAGCGCCCGCCAGGGGGCGAGGCGGTGGGTGTCCCCCCAGGTGCCGGCGGGCGGCTCGGCGGCCACCTCCTCCAGGGCCGTCCGCACGACGTCCGCGCGGTCGACGCCGTACAACTCCTCGGCACGCAGCAGGTGTTCGAGGGCGAAGCCGATGCGCGGGAGCAGGGCGAGCCAGGGGAGGAAGACCTCGGGGTAGGCGGGCGGAGTGGAGAGTGCGGCGAAGGCAGGGTGTGCCGCGAGGTGGCGTACGACCGCGCCGCGCACCGCCGCGTAGACGGCCGCGTCGGTGCTGCTCGCGTCCATGCGGCGGTCCCAGTCGAGGAGACGGTCGCGCAGGGCGGCGGCCTCGGGGGAGAGGTCTTCGAGGGCGGCCAGGCGGTCCAACAGGGGTGCGGCGGAGCCGAGATGGGTGTCCGTGTGGATCGCCGGCATGTCGCCGGGCGACCAGTGCTCCCGCTGCGCCAGGAGCGCGGCGATCCGGTCGGCGCGGTGGGGCGGGGCGAACTCGACGCCGAGCGGGGTCGCGAGGCCGCGCTGGTTGGCCATCACCGCGACGGAGTCGGTGAGTTCGGCGGCTCGCGGCATCTCGTGCCAGCCCTGCCACTCGTGACCGGGTTGCCAGGCCGGGACCAGCCGGCGGCGGTTGGCCTCGGCGCGCACCGGCACCCGCCCCGCGACGCGGTGCAGCAGGCCGCCCTCGGTGTCGGCGGCCTGGACGACGTTGACGGGTTCGGCCCACAGGTCCACGGCGCGGTCCACGTCGGCGGCCCGGCGGGACCGCAGGAGGGGGAGGAGGGCGCTGAAGCCGAGGTCGCCGGTGACGCGGGGCGGGTAGCGGAGGCTGACCGCGACCGGAAGCGTGCCGGGCACGCCCTCCTCCAGCCCTTCGGGGCCGCCGATGACCACCGGCCCCCGTTCCGTCTCGATCACCTCGGCCTCGACCGGTTCCTCGCCGGCCACCTCGACGGTCTCCGTGTGCCGGGACGCCCGCCGCCACACGCCGTCCGGGCCGAGGGCCTCCACCCCCGCGCCGGTACGCCGCAGCCGCTCCCGGTACAGGTCCTGGTAGTCGGCCATCGCGTTGGTGATCGCCCAGGCGACCGTGCCGGTGTGGCCGAAGTGGGCGAGGCCGGGGACGCCGGGCACGGCGAGGCCGACGACGTCGAACTCCGGGCAGCAGAGGTGGATCTGCTGGTAGACGCCGGGGTCCTCGATGAAGCGGTGCGGGTCGCCCGCGATGACGGCGTGACCGGTCGTGGTCCGGGCCCCGCCGACCAGCCAGCCGTTGCTGCCGGAGCTGCCGGGCCCGTCGGCGGCGAACAGGCCGACGGCCTCCTCGCCCAGGTGCGCCGCGGCCTCCTCGCGCCACAGCTTGGCGGGGAACCCGGCGAACAGGATGTGCGTGGCGAGCCAGATGCCGAGCGGGGTCCAGGGCTCCCAGCGGCCGGGGTTGAGACCGACGCGGCTGAACTCCGGGGCCGTGGGGCCGCTTTCCAGGCCGTCGTTGACCCCGTCGACGTACGCCCGTATCCAGTCCGCCGTCTCGGGGTCCCGTTCCTCCAGGGCCGCCCAGCAGCGCCGGGCGGTGTCGTCGAGGCGGGCGCGCCGGGCGAACAGGTCCCAGTGCAGGGCCTCGGTGCCGAGGAAGGACGCCGAGGTGCCCTGCGCGCGATGCCGCCCGTCCTCGAGCTGCCAGGCGCGGTCGCGGGCGGTCACCAGGCCCTGGGCGCGGGCGAGTTCGCGGGCGCTGCCGGCGCGCAGGTGCGGGATGCCCCACTCGTCGCGGTGGATCTCGATCGTCACCCTGTGTGCCCCTTACTGCACTTCAGGCCAGTGCGCTTTAGGTTAGCCTTGCCTAAATTAGTTGTGGAGGGATCGTACGCCCTGCTCGGCCCTCATCTGGAGCTCTGCCCCGCCCCGAGGCATGATCGGGGTCATGGACGTCACCCTGCATCTCGCCCAGGACCCCGAGGCCGACGAGCTCCTGGGACGCTCCCCGCTCGCCGCGCTCACCGGGATGCTGCTGGACCAGCAGGTCCCGATGGAGTGGGCGTTCAAGGGCCCCCGCACGATCGCGGACCGGCTCGGCACCGACGACCTGGACGCGCACGAGATCGCCGTGATGGATCCGGAGGCATTCGCCGCGCTCCTGTCCGAGAAGCCGGCCGTGCACCGCTACCCGGGGTCCATGGCCAAGCGCGTCCAGCAGCTGTGCCAGTACCTCGTCGAGCACTACGACGGCAACGCCGAGCTCGTCTGGAAGGGCGTGGCCGACGGGCGGGAGCTCCTGAAACGGCTGCAGGACCTGCCCGGCTTCGGCAAGCAGAAGGCGCAGATCTTCCTGGCCCTGCTGGGCAAGCAGCTCGGCGTACGGCCCAAGGGCTGGCGGGAGGCCGCGGGCGGATACGGCGAGGCGAACTGCCATCGCTCCGTCGCCGACATCGAGGGACCCGAGTCGCTGGCCAAGGTCCGGGCGCACAAGCAGGAGATGAAGGCGGCCGCGAAGGCCGCGAAGGCCGCCGGGAAATAGCCGTCAGCCGACCGGCTCCCAGGGGTGGCGCCGCGCCCGCTGCCGGTCCGAGCATGGAGCATGACCGAGCCATCGAGCGGCTCCTCCCGGGGCCCGCAGTACGACGACCGCAAGGTCCACGCTGCCGGACGCGCTTCGGGCCCGCAGGAGCCCGAGCCACCCTTCGAAGGTCCCCTGCACGCCCTCTCCCGCGCCGCCTGGCAGGTCGTCCTGATCACCGGCGTCGCCTCCCTGATCCTCGGCGTCCTGGTCCTGGTCTGGCCGGGCGCCTCCCTGCTCGCGGCCGGCGTCCTGTTCGGCCTCTACCTCCTGATCAGCGGCATCTTCCAGCTGGTCGCCGCGTTCGGCACCCACAAGACCACGGCGCTGCGCGTCCTCGCCTTCATCAGCGGCTCCCTGTCGATCCTGCTGGGCCTGTTCTGCCTGCGCGGCCCGATGCGGTCGATCCTGCTGCTGGCCCTGTGGATCGGCATCGGCTGGCTCATCCGCGGAATCACCCAGACCCTGGCCGCAGCCTCCGACAGCAACATGCCGGCCCGCGGCTGGCAGATCTTCCTCGGGATCGTCACCTTCATCGGCGGAGTCGTGCTGATCGACTCGCCCTTCGAATCGGTCGCCGTCCTCACCCTGGTCGGCGGCATCTGGCTGGTCGCGGTCGGCGTGGTCGAGATCGTCACCGCGATCGGCATCCGGAGCCGTGTCCGGCAGGTGCCGCGCGCCCTCTGAGCCGCGCCGCGTTCGCCCGAACGGGCGGTTCTCGCGCCCGACATGCTGAACGCCGGACACCGCGTGGGCAGATGACCTCCCGTGAGCACCGTACGAAGCCTCCCCCGCGGCCACGCCTGGCTGCGGACGCTCGTCCTGCTGCTCGCCCTGCTGGTACCGGGCACCCACGCGGAGGTGCATGCCGCACCGTCCACGGCCACGGAGATCGTCGAGTTCGACGCCCTGGACGCGGCCCTGCGGCCACCCGCCGACGCCCTGTGCCGAACCGTCGCGGCCCTGCGCGCCACTCCCCTCCCGGCCCCGGCACCCGGCACCCCGGCGGACCACCCGCTCCCCGCCCCGCCCCGGCCGCCGCACGCCCTGAACGCCCTGCGCTCCGTGGTCCTGCGCTGCTGACAGATCCCGGCTCCCCGGAAAAGTCCGTCAGTCACCACGCAAGGAACCAGGGAACACAGCCATGCCCACCGACCCGTACGCGGTCCTGCGCGCCCTGCTGCGCGCGGAAGCCGCACGCAACGCGCCGAAACAGAACCTGAAGCAGCCGGAACCCAAGCAGCCCCAGAAGGAACGGGACCGCTGACCCCGCCGGCGGAGGCGAACGTCCCCCGTGGACCCACCGCCTCCGCCGGGCCGTCGGCTCCTTGTGTGCCCCGACTCTCTGTCCACAGCCTGTGCGTAACGCCCATTCAGCGGGCGGCCGGTCCGGTGAAGGCGCGCCCGGAAGCGGCGCCCCTTGCCCCCCTTTCCACGTTTACGACGATTTGCAACTTCTTTTCCAGCGCCGCACTCCGTCTCCATGGCTGCGCCCGGAAGGTCTTGACCGGTAGGCTTTCCGTGTGATCTTCAAGCGCATCGGAAACGGCCGGCCGTACCCCGACCACGGCCGGGAAAGCACCCGGCAGTGGGCGGACGTCGCGCCGCGCCCGGTCCGCCTCGATCAGCTCGTCACCACCAAGGGACAGCTCGACCTGGAGACCCTCCTGGCCGAGGACTCGACCTTCTACGGCGACCTGTTCGCACACGTCGTCAAGTGGCAGGGCGACCTGTATCTCGAGGACGGCCTCCACCGCGCGGTGCGGGCCGCGCTGCAGCAGCGCCAGGTGCTGCACGCACGCGTGCTCGAACTGGACTGACCCGCGCCCCCAACGGCCTGCCGGTAAAGGCTTGGCCCTTTCGGGTTCACCTGTGCGGCCTCGAATGATCATCTAGTAGGCATCGCCGCCCGGGCGCACTACGCTGCGCTCATGAGCATGCTGACTCCCCCGGGCATGGGCGGCAAGTACCGGATCACGGGGGACAAATACCCACGGATGCGCAGGCGCCGGCGCGGCAGGCTCGGGATCGCCCTGGTGGCCTCCGTCGCCGCGCTCGGCCTGGTCGGCTGGGGCACGCTGCAGCTCATCGACCTCTTCACCGGCGGCGGCGAGAAGGCCTCGGCGGCCGGTCCCAAGGCGGACTGCACGGCCAAGGCGAGCCCGTCGGCCGGCCCCAAGAAGGCCGCCCTCCCCAAACCCGGCGCGATCACGGTCAACGTCTACAACGCCACGTCCCGCAGCGGTCTGGCCAAGAGCACGGCGGACGAGCTGAAGAAGCGCGGCTTCAAGATCGGCGACGTCGGCAACGCGTCCAAGGACTTCGACAAGAAGGTCAAGGGCACCGGGGTGCTGCTGGGCCCGTCGTCCGCCCTGAACACCTCCATGCCGGTCCTCGCCACCCAGCTCACCACCGCCGAGAAGCGCACCGACACCCGCAAGGGCACCGACGTCGACCTGATCATCGGCACGGCCTTCAAGGACCTCACAAACAAGGCGGACGCCGACAAGGCGCTGGCCGCACTGGCCAACCCCCAGCCGACGCCCACGTCCAAGAAGAAGGCCTGCTGAGAAGCGCCCCGTCAGGGGCGCGGGGAACTGCGCGACAAGCCACACACAACCTGCAGCCGCCGAACAACCGCATCCCTACGGTGCCAAGGCGAAAGCTCTACTCAGCCGCCCCGTAGAGGCGATCCCCGGCATCCCCCAGCCCCGGCACGATGTACCCGTGTTCGTTGAGCCGCTCATCGACGGCCGCCGTCACCACGGTCACCGGCGTACCCGCCAGCTCCCGCTCCATGACCTCGACGCCCTCGGGCGCAGCGAGCAGCACCACCGCGGTCACATCGTCCGCGCCGCGCTTGATCAGTTCCTGGATCGCCGCGACCAGCGTGCCGCCGGTGGCCAGCATCGGGTCGAGGACGTACACCTGGCGGCCGGAGAGGTCCTCCGGCATGCGGGAGGCGTACGTGGACGCCTGCAGCGTCTCCTCGTTGCGGATCATGCCGAGGAAGCCCACCTCGGCGGTCGGCAGCAGCCGGACCATGCCGTCCAGCATGCCGAGGCCGGCCCGCAGGATCGGCACCACCAGCGGGCGGGGGTGGGAGAGCTTGACGCCGGTGGTGGAGGTGACCGGGGTCGTGATGTCGACCGCCTCGGTGCGCACGTCGCGCGTGGCCTCGTAGGCGAGCAGGGTGACCAGCTCGTCGGCGAGACGGCGGAAGGTCGCGGAGTCGGTGCGCTGGTCGCGCAGCGTGGTGAGCTTGTGGGCGACCAGAGGGTGGTCGACGACGTGGAGACGCATGCCCTAACAGTAACCGCGCCCCCGTAACGCTTGCGCTGGCATCAAACCGCCCATCAGAGGGAAAGTGGGAGGACGGACCGGGGGGTGGTGTGTCTATGCCTGACCTGCCTGAGCGCGAAGCCCGAGAGGACTCGCCGTCGGCCGAGACCGACGCCGAGCGCCGGCGCCGCAGGGCCCAGTTCCTGCGTGACCTCGCCGAAGCCCGTGAGCTGCGGGACCGTGTCCAGCCCAGGCGCGCCAAGACCGCACGCCTGCGCCACGCCATGCGCATGCGCACCTTCCGCTGGTAGCTCCGGCCCGACTCGGGACGCGCGTAAGGGCAACCCGTTGCGTGCACACACCGATCGCCGCGTACGATCCCGCTCGTGGTCGATCAAAACGGGCGGACACAGGGTGCCGAAGACGTCCCCTGAACGCCTTGTTTCTGCCACGATTCCGAGTGGGTGGGGCTCGGAGCACAGCTCTCCCCGCCCTGAACCCCGCCGGGGGGACCTCCAACCGGCACGCCTAAGACCAGTGGGAGAGTCACGGTGTACTTCGCCGCACTGCTCGCGCGCACCGAAGACGGGTGGGAAGCGAGCGACACAGAGCTCGACGATGTGGAAACCCTGTCGGATCTTGCCGACCTCGCCCGGGAAGCCTCGACCGAGGACGACACGGTGCTCGTACTGATCGAGCAGGAAGAAACGTGGTTCGGCGTCGTCCGTATCGACGGCGAGGACGACCCTCGTATCTACGTCTCGGACGCCGCCGCCGCTGCCCGCAGCAGCTACGGCGAGATCCTGCTCACCGACGAACTGCTCGGAAGGGAGCCCGGCGACGACGACGCCGACCTGGACTCCCTCGACCTCGACGGCACAGAGGACGGTGAGGACGAGGACGACGGCGACGAGGACACGCCGTCCGCCGAGTCCGTGCCGCACAGCCCCGTCGGCGACGTCGAGATCCTCGACGACCTCGGTGTCAGCGCGAAGGAGCTGCGCTCCCTGGACGAGGACGCCCTGAACGCGATCGCCGAGGCCCTGGGCGCCTCGGAGGTCCTGGAGACCGTCCGCTGACCTCGGCGACGAAACACGGCACCCCCGACCCGGTACGCGACCGCTGGCGGGCCGCTATGCGGCTCGCCCTGGACGAGGCCGGGCGGGCCGGCGCCGATGTGCCCGTGGGTGCCGTCGTACTGGCCTCGGACGGTACGACCGTGCTCGGGGCCGGGCACAACGAGCGCGAGGCCACCGGTGATCCGACGGCGCATGCCGAGGTTCTCGCGATCCGCCGGGCCGCAGCCGACCTCGGGGAGTGGCGGCTGTCCGGCTGCACGCTCGTCGTCACGCTGGAGCCCTGCACGATGTGCGCGGGTGCGCTCGTGCAGTCCCGCGTGGACCGTGTCGTCTACGGAGCCCGCGACGAGAAGGCCGGCGCGGCCGGCTCCCTCTGGGACGTCGTACGCGACCGACGGCTCAACCACCGCCCCGAGGTGATCGAGGGCGTACTCGCCGACGACTGCGCACGAATCCTCACCGAATTCTTCCGCTCCCGCTGAAGACCGGCCCCTGAACACCGTCCCCGAATACCGATTTCAGAGCACTGCCCGGCGTGCTGTAAGGTCTCCCTCGGTAGCGTGTCCGAGCGGCCGAAGGAGCTCGCCTCGAAAGCGAGTGTGGCGCAAGTCACCGAGGGTTCAAATCCCTCCGCTACCGCTTTGTGAAGGGCCCCGTCGAGAGACGGGGCCCTTCGTGCGATCATGTGCGGTCGTTGGGCAACAGTCACTGGGGAGGCCGCAATGGCGGTGAATGCCAAGAAGATCGCCGTCTATGTGCTCGTGGTCTTCGCGCTGTACATCATCATCACGGACCCGGCCAAGGCGGCCGACTACGTCCAGATAGGGTTCGAGGGCATATCGGACGCCGCCAAGGCGATAGGCGACTTCTTCACCTGGCTCGCCAACGGCGCCCACTAGGACCGGCAAGGAGCGCACATGATCCGCCATCTCGTCCTCTTCAAGCTCGACGAGGGCGTCGAGCGCGACGACCCGCGCGTGCTGGAGGGCGTCGATGCCTTCCGGTCGCTGGACGGGAAGATCCCCGAGATCCGCTTCTGGGAGCTGGGCTGGAACATCAGCGACCGCCCCATCGCGTACGACTTCGCCATCAACTCCGGCTTCGACGACGCGGCCGCGCTGCGGCGCTACGTCGAGCACCCGGAGCACCAGGCGGGCGTGACGCTGTGGAAGGAGTTCTCCACCTGGGTGATCGCCGACTACGAGTACTGAGCCGGACCCGCTGGGCCCTGCGCCGGAATGGCGCAGGGCCTTTGTGCGTATTTGGCCCCAACTTGCCCTCAACACGGCGTTATGCGGTGCTTGCACACAGTGCACATCTCTTGTGATGCTATGACCGCTTTTGCCGAAGACGTTGATCGATTGCGAGGTGGAGTTGACCGTGCCGGCCAGTACTGCGCCTCAAGCACCGCCCCTGGAGGTCGTCGAGGCCCCACCGGAGGCCGCACCGCCGCGCAGCCGCGGCGCCGACACCCGGGCCCTCACCCAGGTGCTCTTCGGCGAACTCAAGGGGCTCGGGCCGGGCACACCGGAACACAACCGGGTGCGCGGGGCGCTGATCGAGGCCAACCTCCCGCTCGTGCGCTACGCGGCCGCACGCTTCCGCTCCCGCAACGAGCCGATGGAGGACGTGATCCAGGTCGGCACGATCGGGCTCATCAACGCGATCGACCGCTTCGACCCGGACCGGGGCGTGCAGTTCCCGACCTTCGCGATGCCGACCGTCGTCGGCGAGATCAAGCGGTACTTCCGCGACAACGTCCGCACGGTCCATGTCCCGCGCCGCCTGCACGAGCTGTGGGTGCAGGTCAACAGCGCGACCGAGGACCTGACGACCTCCTTCGGGCGCACCCCCACGACCGCCGAGATCGCCGAACGGCTGCGCATCACCGAGGAGGAGGTGCTCTCCTGCATCGAGGCCGGCCGGTCGTACCACGCGACCTCCCTGGAGGCCGCCCAGGAGGGCGACGGACTGCCGGGGCTCCTCGACCGGCTCGGCTACGAGGACCCCGCCCTGGACGGCGTCGAGCACCGCGACCTCGTCCGCCATCTCCTCGTACAACTCCCGGAACGGGAACAGAGAATCCTTCTCCTGCGCTACTACAGCAACCTCACCCAGTCGCAGATCAGTGCGGAACTCGGTGTCTCGCAGATGCATGTCTCACGGCTACTCGCGCGTAGCTTCCAGCGGCTGCGATCCGCAAACAGGATCGAGGCGTAACCGGCAAGAGCGAATCGCTCACCAGGGCTGTTCCCGACAGTTCTGCGTCGAAAAAGGCTCAGACCCCCTCTTTCCAGGGCTGATTCGTATCTTGCATGTCGACATGTCACTACAGCGTGTTGCCGACATGTGACATTCTTCCCCAAGCGCGTTTGCCGCGGCTTCGGCTCCGGTATTCAGGTGAAGGCTGAACTCCTCACCAGGGGAGCATCGGCCACGACCGTCCCGCGACCCAGAGGGGGTGGCATGTCCGCAGACCAGGGCAGCTCGAAGGTGCTCACGCTCACGAAGAGCGAGTCCGCGCCCGCCGACGCCGTGCTCGGTTCCATCGATGAGGTGGCAGCCGTCGACACCGCACCGGCCCCGGCCCTTACGGCCGCTGACATCCCGGCCCCGCCGGCCTCGGATGCCATCGACACCCGCACCCTGTCCCGCTCCCTTTTCCTGCGGCTCGCCGCACTCGACGAGAACAGCCCCGAGCGCGCGTACGTCCGGGACACCCTCATCGAACTCAACCTCCCGCTGGTGCGCTACGCGGCGGCCCGCTTCCGCTCGCGCAACGAGCCGATGGAGGACATCGTCCAGGTCGGCACCATCGGCCTGATCAAGGCGATCGACCGCTTCGACTGCGAACGGGGCGTGGAGTTCCCGACGTTCGCGATGCCGACGGTCGTCGGCGAGATCAAGCGGTTCTTCCGCGACACCTCGTGGTCGGTGCGTGTGCCGCGCCGGCTGCAGGAGCTGCGCCTGGCCCTCACCAAGGCCAGCGACGAGCTCTCCCAGAAGCTGGACCGCTCCCCGACCGTCCCCGAACTCGCCGCCGTACTGGGCGTGTCCGAGGAGGACGTGGTCGACGGCCTCGCGGTCGGCAACGCGTACACGGCCTCCTCGCTGGACTCCCCGGCCCCCGAGGACGACGGCGGCGAGGGCTCCCTCGCGGACCGCCTCGGCTACGAGGACACGGCCCTGGAGGGCGTCGAGTACCGCGAGTCCCTCAAGCCCCTGCTGGCCAAACTCCCGCCCCGCGAGCGACAGATCATCATGCTCCGCTTCTTCGCCAACATGACCCAGTCGCAGATCGGCGAGGAGGTCGGCATCTCCCAGATGCACGTCTCCCGGCTGCTGACGCGGACGCTGGCGCAGCTGCGGGAGGGGCTCATCTCCGACTGATCCTCCTCAGGAATCAACAGGAGTCATCAGGGGGCCCTGAGGGTTCCTATTTGACGGAGTGTCAGCCACCATGGCGCGATGCTGCGTGGGATTCCTGGGACGACATGGACACATGGCCGTCGAGGCGCCGTGATCGGCGCGTCGGCGGCCGTCGTCTGCCTGGGTGCCGCACTGGCCGCCTGCGGAGGCGGCGGCAGAGGCGAGGGATACGTGGCGACCGGGGCGGTCGGCGGTGCGCCTCAGGCCTCCGGTACGGCAGCGGCCCCGACGGGCGGTGTGACGCTCGTGCCGCTGGACGGCGGCCCGGAGAACGGCGGCTCCCCTGCAACAGGCGCCGGTTCGGGCGACGTACCGGAGACGGGCGCACCCGCACCCGCCGATCCGGGGCCGTCCACGTCCGGTGGCGGCGCCGAGTCCGGTCGTACGACGCCCGCTCCACCGTCGCCGACGGCAACTCCCGGTCGTACGGCGCCCACTGGCCCCGCCGCTCTGAGCTGGAGCGACCCGGTTCGCAAGGCCACGGACAAGCGCTGGTGCGAGGACGTGACGCTGGCCTTCACCAACTCCGGCGGAACCGCGGTGCGTTCGGGCACGGTGACCTTCGGGACGCACATCATCGGGGCGCTCGGGATCGACTGGGGGACGGTCGAGTCGACCGCCGGGCTGCCGGCGCCGATCGGGGCCGGCGCACGGAAGGAGAAGACCTGGACGATGTGCGTCGACGAGTGGCGTGTGCCGCTCGGCATGCACATCGAGACGCGGGACGTCGCCGTCCAGTGGAAGTAGCGATTCGCCTGAAGCGGCGATTCGCTCCTACTTCAGCGCGAGCCAGGCGACGGCCGCCACGACCGCCACGGCCACGACGACGCCGATGATCAGGCCAATGCGCGGACCGGCCGGCGCGGGCGCCTGCTGCTGACGGCGGCCCTGCGGGCCCTCGTCGACGAACGCACGGAACATCTGGGTGTTGCCTGCGGGGTCGTGGTTGCCCTGGGGGCCCTGGGGGTTAGCCATAGCCCGAGACCCTAGCGAATCAGTGGTTGTGGCCCAAGTGGGGGGCGGTCCACAGCGACAACCGCCCTCACCTGCGCATTTACATTCGCAATACTTGCCTTTGCCAAGTTTTTGTCCCGTACCCGGGCCATTTTGTTTGCCTGCAGCAACCAACAACTTCTATGGTTGCCCCAAGCAACGAATGCGGGAGGTGTGATGGCCGAGCGGGCGCAGTACGAGGAGCTGATACGTCAGTTCAGCGCCTTCGGTGCCGTGAAGAGGGAACTCGGGCGGATTCTGCCGTCCGACTGCCCGAGCGGATCCGCCGCCGTGCTGACGCTGCTCGGACGCCACGGCGACATGCGGATGAGCAGGCTCGCGGAGCTGCTCTCCGTGGACATGTCGGTCACCAGCCGCCATGTCGCGCACCTCGCCGAGCGCGGCTGGATCGACCGGTCCCCCGACCCGGCGGACAAACGGTCCCGGATCCTGCACCTCACACCCGCGGGCCTGGCCCAGCTGGAAGCGCTGTCCGAGCGGACCGCACAGCTGCTGGCCGAGCGGCTCGCCGACTGGAGCGACGAGGAGGTCGCCCAGCTCACGCGGCTCATGGAACGCCTGCGGGCCAGCTTCGACGACTGCCGCGCCGTACCGCCCCGGCTCCCGCCCCCCGTACGCGAACTCGAACTCGAACAAACCACCCGTACACCCGCAAGCACTTAAGAGAAGGAAGCCCATGGCAACGACCACACCAGCCGGTGTGCGGGCTCATGCCAAGCACGGGGGAGGCTCCGCCGAGTACACCCCGATGACGCACCGGCAGATCATGGAGGCGATCTCCGGTCTGCTGCTCGGCATGTTCGTGGCGATCCTGTCGTCCACGATCGTCACCAACGCCCTGCCGCACATCATCAGCGACCTCGGCGGCGGCCAGTCTGCCTACACCTGGGTCGTCACCGCCGCCCTGCTGTCGATGACCGCGGCCACCCCCCTGTGGGGCAAGCTCGCCGACCTGTACAGCAAGAAGGCGCTCGTCCAGATAGCCCTGGTCATCTACGTGCTCGGGTCCGCGGCCGCGGGTCTGTCGCAGAACGCCGGCATGCTGATCGCCTGCCGTGTCGTCCAGGGCATCGGCGTCGGCGGTCTGTCCGCCCTCGCCCAGATCGTCATGGCCGCGATGATCTCCCCGCGCGAGCGCGGCCGTTACTCCGGCTACCTCGGCGCGACCTTCGCCGTCGCCACCGTCGGCGGCCCGCTGCTCGGCGGCGTCATCACCGACACCAGCTGGCTCGGCTGGCGCTGGTGCTTCTACGTCGGTGTCCCCTTCGCCGTCCTCGCCCTGATCGTGCTGCAGAAGACCCTGCACCTGCCGGTCGTGAAGCGGGACGTGAAGGTCGACTGGGCCGGCGCGTTCTTCATCGCCGCCGCCGTCTCGCTGCTGCTGGTCTGGGTCACCTTCGCCGGTGACAAGTACGACTGGGTGTCCTGGCAGACGTACGCGATGGTCGGCGGTTCGATCGTCCTCGGTCTGATCTTCGTGCTCGTCGAGTCCAAGGCGAGCGAGCCGATCATCCCGCTGAGGCTGTTCCGCAACCGCACCATCACGCTCGCCTCGCTCGCGTCGCTGTTCGTCGGTGTCGCGATGTTCACCGGCACGGTCTTCTTCAGCCAGTACTTCCAGCTGGCCCGCGACAAGTCGCCGACCATGTCCGGCGTCATGACGATCCCGATGATCGGCGGTCTGTTCATCTCCTCGACCGTCTCGGGGCAGTTCATCACCCGCACAGGGCGCTGGAAGGCGTGGCTGGTCGGCGGTGGTGTGCTGGTGACGGCCGGCCTCGGCCTGCTGGGAACCATCCGCTACGACACGGCGTACTGGAAGATGTCGATCTTCATGGCCCTGCTGGGTCTCGGCATCGGCATGATGATGCAGAACCTGGTGCTGAGCACGCAGAACCAGGTCGACGCGAGCGACCTCGGCTCCGCCAGCTCCACGGTCACCTTCTTCCGCTCCCTCGGCGGTGCGGTCGGCGTGTCCGCGCTGGGTGCGGTGATGTCCCACCGGATCACGCACTACGTCAAGGACGGCATCGCCGCCCTCGACCCCAAGTACCAGGCCGCGCTGGCCGGTTCGAACTCCTCGACCGACAGCATCCCGGACATGGACAAGCTCCCGGCGCCGCTGCGCACCCTCATGGAGAGCGCCTACGGCCACGGCATCGCCGATGTCTTCCTCATCGCGGGTGGTCTGGCGGCCGTCGCCTTCCTCATCACCCTGTTCATCAAGGAGGTCCCGCTGAAGACCAAGGGCGCGCTGGCGCAGGCCGCTGCCGCGGACGGGACGCCGGCCGAGTCCAAGGCCGCTCCGGCTGCCGCCGAGGCTCCCACTGCTCCGGCTGCCGAGCACGTCCCGAGCTGGGCCGTGTCTTCCGACACCGAGACCGCCGTCGACGGCACGCAGCGGCTCGCCGCCGTGGCGACCATCGCCCGGCCCGAGGAGTCGGCCGGTTCCGGCGGGATCCCGGTGCGCGGCTTCGTCCGCGGCAACGAGAGCGCTCCGGTGCCGCAGGCCGCCGTCACGCTGATCTCCCTGGCCGGACGGCAGCTGGGCCGGTCGGTCGCGCAGGCCGACGGCTCCTACGCCCTCGATGCGCCGAGCGTGGGCAGTTACGTCCTGATCGCCGCCGCCGACGGGTTCCAGCCGCAGGCGTCCACCGTCGTGGTGAACGGTGAGCCGGTCTCGTACGACATCCTGCTCAGCGGAACCAGCGGGCTGAGCGGAGTGGTGCGGGCCACCGAGACCACGCTGCCCGTCAAGGACGCGATGGTCATCGTGACCGATGTGCGCGGGGATCTGCTGGCCACCGCCGCCACCGGTGAGCAGGGCGAGTTCTCCTTCGCGGAGCTGGTGCCGGGTGCCGTGACCGTCGCGGTGAACGCCGCCGGGTACCGGCCGCGCGCCCTGCCCGTCGAGGTGGGCGGCACCGGCGTCACCCGGATCGAGATCGACCTCGACTCGGGCGCCCAGCTCCAGGGCGTCGTACGCGCCCCGCACGGGCCGCTGGCCGACGCACGGGTCACCCTGGTCGACGCGGCGGGCAACGTGGTCGGGACGGCCACCACCGGCACGGACGGGGCGTACGCCTTCACCGACCTGAACGGCGGCGACTACACGGTCATCGCGACGGGCTACCCGCCGGTGGCAACCGCACTGACGGTGAACGGCCGCGGAGTCGACGACCACGACATCGAACTGGCCCACCCGGGCGAGTAGTTGGACCCCGGCCCGTGGCGGACGGCGTGCGCGCTCTGAGCGGAGGTGCGCGCCCGGCGCCACGGGCCGGTTCTTTTACAAGCAGCTATGACCAGTAGTGACCAGTAGTTCTGCAGGGAGAAACGGGATGGGACTGACCGCGAAGATCCGTACGCGGGACGGATGGGCCGTGTCGCACGCGGTCGTCACGGTGACCGACATGACCGGCACACAGGTGCTGCGGGCGGAGACGGACGCCGAGGGCGCCGTACGGGACGCCACCGAGCTCGACCCGGGGGCGTACACCGTCATCGTCACGGCCGTCGGGTACGCACCCGTGGCCTCTAGCGCGCTCGTCACGGCGAGCGGACGCGCCGAGCTCGGCGCGGTGACACTGGCCCGGCAGGGCGGCACGGAGCTGCCGCCGCCCGGGCCGTGGGCCATCGACCCCGCGCACTCCTCGGTGGGTGCGGTCGCCCAGCACCTGGGGATCTCCAGCGTCCACGGGCGGTTCACGGAGTTCGCCGGGCGTGTCGAGATCGCCCCGGACGAGGTGGAGAAGTCGCGCGTGGAGGCGGTGATCCGGGCCGCGTCCATCGACACGGGCAACGGCATGCGGGACGACCACCTGCGCTCGCCCGACTTCCTGGACGTCGAGAAGCACCCGGAGATCACCTACCGGTCCACGGGGCTCACGGCGGCCGGCGCGGACCGCTGGACGGTGCACGGGGAGCTGACCCTCCACGGGGTCGTACGGCCGGTGGACCTGGACCTGGCGTATCTGGGGACGGGCGCGGACCCGTGGGGCGGGACGCGGGCCGCGTTCCGGGCGACCACGGAACTCCGTCGCGAGGACTTCGCCATGAACTACAACCAGGTGCTCCAGGCGGGTATCGCCGCGATCGGTACGACGCTGAAGGTGGAGCTGGACATCCAGGCGGTACAGGGGGAGTCGCTGCCGCAGGCGTAGGCACGACAGGGTCAGGCTCGGCGGGCCGTCGTACCCCTAGGCTGACGCCATGGCACCGAACATCGCGACCAACACCCGCGTCTCCCTGGACGAACTGCTGGACTTCGTACGCCCCCGCCATCGCGCGATCCTGCTCACGCGCCGGGCCGACGGCAGCCCGCAGGCGTCGCCGCTGACCTGCGGGGTCGACGACTCCGGGCGGATCGTGGTCTCCACCTACCCGGAGCGCGCGAAGACCCGCAACGCCAAGCGGGACGAGCGGGTCGCCCTCGTCGTGCTGAGCGACGACTGGAACGGGCCGTGGGTGCAGGTGGACGGGACGGCGGAGGTCATCGACTCGCCGGAGTCCGTGGAGCCGCTGGTGGAGTACTACCGGAACATCGCGGGTGAGCACCCGGACTGGGACGAGTACCGGCAGGCGATGCTGAAGCAGGGGAAGTCGATCATCCGGGTCACTCCGGAGAAGTGGGGGCCGGTGGCGACCGGCGGCTTCCCGGCGCGGCTGGTGTCCGAGGACTAGTCGCCGCCGCCCAACACCACTCGACGGACGGAGTCCGGCGCAGCGCTCCGAAGCCTGCGAAGCAGTGCGAGGGGCGCAGAAAGAAGGGGCCCGGGCGGCCATGGACAAGCAGGGCAAGTCCATCATCCGGGTCACACCCCAGAAGTGGGGGCCAGTGGCCACCGGAGGCTTCCCGGCCCGGCTGGCGTCCGAGAACTAGTCGCCGCCGCCCAACACCACTCGACGGACGGAGTCCGGCGCAGCGCTCCGAAGCCTGCGAAGCAGTGCGAGGGGCGCAGAAAGAAGGGGCCCGGGCGGCCATGGACAAGCAGGGCAAGTCCATCATCCGGGTCACACCCCAGAAGTGGGGGCCGGTGGCCACCGGAGGCTTCCCGGCCCGGCTGGTGTCCGGGGAGTAGCTCAGCCCCGGGCCACCATCGCCTCGATTCCCGCCACCAGCAGGTCCAGGGCGAAGTCGAAGTCCCGCTCCCACATCTCGTGCACGGTGTCGCCGCCGCGGGCCGCCATGATGTCCTCGGACTCCTTGACCACCTCGGCGGCCTGGGGGTCCTGTGTCACGGCGGTCATGGCGTGCTTGAAGTACTCGTCGGCGGTCATGCCGAAGTCGGCGCTGCGGGCGTTGAAGTGGCCCTCGATCGTGCCGAAGCCGTACACGAACTGGAAGACGGAGGAGATGGCGGCCGCCAGGCCGTACGTGGGCAGGCCGGTGCGGCGGATGACGCGTTGTACGACGCGGGCGAAGGCCAGGTTGTTGGGGCCGATGTTGAGGAAGGTGCCGCCCAGCGGTGACAGCCAGGGATGGCGGACCAGCAGCGAGCGGTACTCCCTGGCCAGCGCGCGCAGCTGGTCTCGCCAGTCCTCGTCGGCGTCCGGGTCCGGCAGGCTGATCTCGCCGAAGGCCGCGTCCAGGGCGAGTTCGAGGAGGTCGTCCTTGGTGTCGACGTACCAGTAGACGGACATCGCGGTGACGTTCAGCTCGGCGGCCAGCCGGCGCATGGAGAACTTGGCCAGCCCCTCCGCGTCCAGGAGACGGACGGTCACCTCGGTGATCCGGTCGCGGTCGAGCCCGGAGGGCTGCCCGCCGCCGCGCCCGCCCCGGCGCGTCTTGCCCCCCAGCCACACACTGGTCCGCGCCGCCCGCTCGGCTGCCCTCACCATTGGCGCACCTTTCCTCACCTTTCGAACGCCGGTCATGCTAGGCGCCCCTCAAGGGGCGCGGGGCTGTGTCGATATGCGGCTACCGCCGCGTGGGCGCGATCAACCACACACGACCCGCAGTCGCACGACAACAGAGCCACCCGAGCTCTTAGGCGGCCACCACCGAGTCTGCCCGCTCAGCCCTGCGCAGCAACGCCGCCGCCAACAACCCACCCAACAGCACAGCACAGGCCCCCACCAACTGCCCCGCCTCCAGACCGGCGGCCAGTCCTACCCTCGGCACCCGAGAACTCAGCACCGCTCCGAGTACGGCAACCCCCAGCCCGTTCCCGAACTCGGCCAACGTCCCGTTCAGACCGGCTCCGACCCCCGCCTTCTCCGGAGGAATCGCACTCATGATCGCGTGCGCCATCGCCGGATTGGCGACCGCGCAGCCACCCCCGATCAGCAACAGCCCCAGCAGCGTCCCGGCGTAACCGCCGGAGTCCAGCAGCGCGATGGAGACGAGCCCGGCCGACATCAGCACCATCCCCAGCGCGATGGACACCGGCGTACCGAGCCTGCCCGACCACTTCGCGGACAGCCCCGAGAAGTTGAGTACGACGACCGTCAGAGCGAGCGGTGCCGTTCGCAGACCGGCCTCCAAGGGGCCGTAACCGAGCACGAATTGCAGATGCTGGGTGAGCAGGAAGAGCGCGCCGCCCATGCCGAAGGTGATCAGCACCGCTCCGGTGACGGCACCCGTGAACCGGCGGTCCCGGAAGAAGTGCAGGTCGAGCATGGGGTACGGGATCCGGCTCTCCCAGTACGCGAAGGCGCCCAGGACCAGGACCGCGACGCCCGCCGTGCCCAGCACCCGGCCCGACGTCCACCCGTGCTCCGGCCCGGAGATGATCGCGTACACGAGGGAGGCCATGCCGATCGTGGAGAGCAGGGCGCCGAGGAGGTCGGGGCGGTCGCCGCGGGGGTTCTTCGACTCGGGGACCAGGGCTACGACGGCCACCAGCCCCAGTGCCACCACCGGCAGGTTGATCAGGAAGATCGCGCCCCACCAGAAGTGGTTCAGCATGAAGCCGCCGAGCAGTGGGCCGATCGCGAATCCGAGCGCGTTGACCGCTGCCCAGATGCCGATCGCCTTCGGCTGCTCCTCGGGGGTGAAGATCTGCATCGCGACGGCGAGGGTGGTAGTCAGCAGTAGTGCGCCGCCGACGCCCATGCCGGCCCGCGCCGCGATCAACTGGCCGGTGCTGCCCGCGAGTCCGGCCACCAGCGAACCGATGCCGAACAGGGCCAGTCCGGCGATCAGCAGCTTCTTGCGGCCGTAGCGGTCCGCCGCGCTGCCCGCGGTGAGCAGCAGGCCGGACTGGACCAGCGAGTACGCGTTGATCATCCACTGGATGTCGGAGGTCTCCGCGCCCAACTCCTTGGTGAGGGAGGGGATCGCCACGTTCAGGACGGTGTTGTCGAGCAGCACGGTGAGCTGGGCGAGACAGATGACGCCGAGGATCAGCCAGCGCTGGGGGTGGCCTTGGGGAGTGGGCATGCTGTACACCGTAGAACAGTTGCCATACAGCGTACAACGGAGATACGGGGACACGAGAAGGGGCGGTGACCAGCGGTCACCGCCCCTTCTCAGCGACTTACTGTCAGCTGCTCGCCTTCTGCGTCAGGTCGTAGAAGGTCGACGAACCGACCGTCACCTTCTTGAAGTTCTTCTCGACCCACGACGTGATCTGCGAGGACGTACCGCTGCTGCTGCCGCCCATGCCGCCGCCGGTGCCGGACGAGATGAAGTAGTGGATCTTTCCGTCGGCCACGTACTGCTTGAACTGCGCGAGGGTCGGGGACGGGTCGGTGCCGTTGAAGCCGCCGATGGCCATCACCGGGTCGCCGGTGGAGAGCTGGTAGCTCGCCGCGTTCTGTGCGCCGATGGCCGCCGCTGCCCAGGTGTACTTGGACGAGTCGGTCTCCAGGAGCTTCTTGGCCTCGGAGCTGACGCTCGCGCCGTTCAGCAGGCCGCCGACGCCACCGCCGCCGCCCATGCCGCCGCCGTCACCCATGGTCGGGCCGCCCTGCTGGGTGTTGCCGTTGCCCTGGGTGTTCCCGTTCCCGTTCTGCTGGTTCTGGCCCGGCATGCCGCCGCCGAAGCCGCCGTTGCCGTTGCCGGTGGTGCCGCCGCCCGGGAAGCCGTTGCCGTTCTGCTGGTTCTGCTGGCCCGGCATGCCGCCGCCCATGCCGCCCCGCATACCGCCACCGCCGCCGGGACCGCCCCGGCCGCCGCCCATCATGCTCGCGCCGGCCGGACCGGCCGTGACGATGGAGCCGGTGTGCGCACTGTTCACGGTGGACAGGGTGTACGCGGTCGGGCCGGCCAGCGAGGCCAGGATGCCCACGGCCGCCGCCCCCAGGGCGAGCTGTCGGTTGATCCGGCCCGCGAAGATCAGGCCGAGGGCGGCCACCAGGCCGCCGACCAGGACCAGATACTTCAGCCAGGGCAGATAGTCCGAGGTGCGGTTGAGCAGTACGTAGCCCCAGGCGGCGCTCGCCACGACCGCGGCCGCGAGGGTGAGGGACGCCCAGATCTCGCGCCGCTTCTCCCACAGGAGCGCGGAGCCCATGCCGACCACGGCGGCGAGGTAGGGGGCGAGGGCCACCGTGTAGTACTGGTGGAAGATGCCCGCCATGTAGCTGAAGACGACCATGGTCAGGAGCAGGGATCCGCCCCAGACCAGGAACGAACCGCGGGTCACGGACGTCCGCTTGTACTTGCGCGTGGCCACCAGGCCCGCGACGAAGAGGATCAGCGCGGCCGGCAGCAGCCAGGAGATCTGGCTGCCGACCTCGGAGCTGAACATCCGGTTCCAGCCGGTCTCGCCCCACATGCCGGTGCCGCCACCACCGCCACCGCCGCCGACACTGCCGGTCTCGTTGCCGCTCAGGCGGCCGAGGCCGTTGTAGCCGAAGGTCAGCTCGAGGAAGCTGTTGTTCTGCGAACCGCCGATGTACGGGCGGGAGGAGGCGGGCCACAGCTCGACGATCGCGACCCACCAGCCACCGGCGACCACCAGCGAGGCGGTCGCCGCGGCCAGCTGCCCGAAGCGCTTCTTCAGCGACACCGGCGCGCAGACCGCGTAGACGATCGCGAGCGCCGGAAGGATCAGGAAGGCCTGCAGGGTCTTGCCGAGGAACGCGAAGCCGATCGCGGCACCGGCCCACACCAGCCACTTCGTACGGCCGTCCTCCAGGGCGCGGACCACGAAGTAGCAGGCGACCGACATCAGCAGCGCCAGCATGGCGTCCGGGTTGTTGAACCGGAACATCAGCGCCGCGACGGGAGTGAGCGCGAGCACCGCGCCCGCGATCAGCCCGGCCGCGGGGCTGAACCGGCGGCGCACGGACGCGTAGACGACGGCGACCGTCGCGAGGCCCATGAGGACCTCGGGGACGAGGATCGCCCAAGAGTTGAGGCCGAAGATCCGGACCGACAGCTCCATCGGCCACAGCGAAGCCGGCGGCTTGTCGACGGTGATGGCGTTGCCCGCGTCCAGCGAGCCGAAGAAGAACGCCTTCCAGCTCTTGCTGCCGGCCTGGACGGCCGCCGAGTAGAAGGAGTTGGCGTACCCGGAGGCGCTCAGGTTGTAGAGGTAGAGCAGGCCGGTGGCGAGCAGCAGGCCGAGGAAGGCCGGGCGTACCCAGCGGGGATCCTCGGGGCGGCCGCGCCAGAGTCTGCGTACGAAGGGCTGCTTGGGTTCACCGGAGTCCGGAGCCGGGGCGGCCGGCGGAGCAACGGGCTCCGCCACGTCCGTGGTCGCCGTCGGTGGCGGCCCCCACGCGGAGGGACCCGGCTGGGTCGTCTGGTCGTAGTGGGTGGTCATCGGGAGTCCCTCGGATCGGTGTCGGTCGGGCGCACCGGCTGCAGATGCATGGTGGCGTCCTCCCAGCGCTGGTCCGCGACTTCACCGGCGCGGAACTGGGTCGTCTGGCGGTTCTGGTACGGCACGTTCGGGTGCGCGCCCGGGCGCTGCGGCAGCGGCTGGTACGCCTGCTGCTGGTACGGCTGCGGGTACTGGGCCGTCGCGTAGGTCGGCGAGGACGGGGTGTGCGAGGCCACCACGGTGGACTGCCCGCTGTCGCTCTTGTCGGGGAAGACCCACGCGCGGAAGAGGAGGAAGCGCAGTACGGTCGCCGCGAGGTTGGCGGCGACGAGGACCGCCAGTTCGGTGGAGTGCCCGGGGTCGGACGTCGCCGCGTTCAGGGCGGCGAGCGAACCGCTGGTCAGGGCGAGCCCGATGCCGAAGACGACCAGGCCCTGCGCCTGGTGCCGGACGGCGCCGCCGCTGCCGCGCACTCCGAAGGTGAGGCGCCGGTTGGCCGCCGTATTGGCGACCGCGGAGACCAGCAGGGCCAGTGCGTTGGCGACCTGCGAACCGCCGAACTGACGGAAGAGGCTGTAGAGGACGAGATAGAAGAGGGTCGACAGTCCGCCGACGACGCAGAACCCGACGAGCTGGCGGGCCAGCCCCTTCGGTACGTCCTTGATGTCGCGGTCGCGCGGGTCGTCGCCGAAGGGCCGGGTGATCCGGTCCAGCGGCAGCGACCCGGTGGCCAGAGCCTTGCCCACGCGCCACACCCCCTTGAGGTCCTCGGTCGCCGTCTTCACGATGTGGACGGTGGAGTTCGGGTCGTCGACCCAGTCGACGGGCACTTCGTGGATACGAAGCCCCGCGCGCTCGGCGATGACCAGCATCTCGGTGTCGAAGAACCAGCCGGTGTCCTCGACCATCGGCAGCAGCACCTGGGCGACATCACGCCGGATCGCCTTGAAGCCGCACTGCGCGTCGGAGAAGCGGGCCTGCAGCGAGCCGCGCAGGATGAGGTTGTACGCCCGGCTGATGAACTCCCGCTTGGGGCCGCGTACGACGCGGGAGGAGCGGGCCAGCCGGGAGCCGATCGCCAGGTCCGAGTGACCCGAGATCAGCGGCGCCACCAGGGGCAGCAGCGCATTGAGGTCGGTGGAGAGGTCCACGTCCATGTAGGCGAGGATCGGCGCCTCGGAGGCGGACCACACCGTCCGCAGGGCGCGACCGCGGCCCTTCTGCTCCAGTCGGAAGTTGGAGACCTCGGGGATCTCCGCCTCCAGCCGCGCCGCCACCAGCGGGGTGGTGTCGGTCGACGCGTTGTCCGCGATCGTGATGCGGAACGCGTAGGGGAACGTGCGCTTCAAATGCTCATGCAGTCTCAGCACACACGGCTGGAGGTCCTTCTCCTCGTTGTAGACGGGGATCACTACGTCCAGGACAGGCGTACCGGCGTCGCCGGCCGGGAGGTGCTCCCGCGCCGGCAGGGTGCCGGGAGAAGAGTCGGTTCGCATGGGAACGACTCTGGTCAAGTGCCCTGTTGCACCCATGTGGTGGCACTGTGGTCTGCCTGTGAGTGCGATTGCCAATTCGTTTCGGCGGCCGGCCGGGGCATCACCGGGGCAAGCGCCGGCAAATGCACGGTGAACACCGTGCGCCCCGGAACACTGTCCACGGTCACGGCACCGCCGTGCGCGGTCGCAACGGCCTGCACGATCGCAAGCCCGAGGCCCGTCGAACCAGAGGCACGGGAGCGCGAGGAGTCGCCGCGCGCGAACCGTTCGAAGACATGCGGCAGCAGCTCTGCCGGGATCCCCTGCCCGTTGTCCTCGACGTCCACACACATCCACGGGCCGCGCCGCTGCACACGTGCCGTGACGGTCGTACCGGGCGGGGTGTGTTTGCGGGCGTTGCCGAGCAGGTTGACGAGCACCTGCTGGATCCGGGCCGCGTCCGCGGACACGAGGGCCGGTTCGTCGGGCAGGTCCAGCCGCCAGTTGTGGTCCATGCCGGCCGCGCGGGAGTCGCTGATCGTGTCGACGACCAGCGGGATGAGGTCGGTCTGCTCGAACTGCAGCGGGCGTCCGGCATCCAGCCGGGCGAGCAGCAGCAGATCCTCGACCAGCAGCGTCATACGGCCCGCCTCGGACTCGATACGGCCGAGGGCGTGCCGGGTGTCGGGGCCGACCTGCTCTCTGCCGCGTCTGGTCAGCTCGGCGTACCCCCGGATGGACGCGAGCGGTGTCCGCAGCTCATGACTGGCGTCGGCCACGAACTGCCGCACCCGCATCTCACTCTGCTGCCGCGAGTGCAGCGCACCGTGGACATGGTCCAACATCCGATTGAGCGCGGCCCCGACCTGCCCGACCTCGGTATGCGGGTCGGTCTCGGACTCGGCGACGCGCTCGGAGAGGTTCACCTCACCGGTGTGGAGGGGGAGTTCGGATACCCGGGTGGCGGTGGCGGCGACGCGACGGAGGGGGCGGGTGGCTACGCCTACGAGGACGTAGCCGGCGATTACGGCGGCACCGAGGCCGGCGGCGGTGACGCTTACTTCGACGAGGATGAGGGTGTTGATGGTGTTGTCGGGAACCTTGGTGGGGACGGCCACGTAGTAGCTGCCGTTCTCACTGCTGACGTACTTGACGCGGTACTTGCCCAGTCCGCTGATCTCCACCGTGTGGATCTTGTTGTCCTGGGGCACGGTGTTGAGCGAGGTGCGGGCCGCCTCGCTGAGGGAGTTGGGAACCATCCCGCTGAGGTCAGGGCTGTCGTCCGACCTCTCGCCGTACTTGGCGTCGGTGATCTGGCCGTTCTGGACCTTGGCGATGACCGTGCGCTCAGGCTGGGGGCCGTGCGTGACGAACTCGGTCAGGTCGAGGGTCTGGGTGTTGCTGCTCCCGGCTTTGCTGCTCCCGGCCGAGTTCTTCTTGTCGGGGCCACCACCGATGGGCCCGCCGAACCCTGCCGCCCGCCCGGAGACCTGAACCAGCTGTTCGTCCAGCTGGCCGTAGAGATGAGTCCTGAGCGCCAACGTCGTCACGGTACCGATCACCGCACACACGGTGGCGATCAACACAACCGACGCGACGACGAGCCGCGCCCGCAGGGTGCGCGGCTGTCCCGCTCGTCGCTTCTGCGTACGCGGTCGTCGCCGTCCGCTCATGACGCGGCAGGCTTGATCAGATAACCGGCCCCACGCCGGGTGTGGATCATCGGCTCACGACCGGCGTCGATCTTCCGGCGCAGATACGAGATGTAGAGCTCGACCACATTGGCCTGCCCACCGAAGTCGTACGACCACACACGGTCGAGTATCTGCGCCTTGCTGAGCACGCGCCGCGGGTTGCGCATCAGGAAGCGCAGCAGCTCGAACTCGGTGGCGGTGAGATGGATGCCCTCCCCGGCGCGACTGACCTCGTGACTGTCCTCGTCCAGCGTCAGATCACCGACGACGAGCACGGAGTCCGAGCGCCGGTCGGCGGCACCGGAGCGCCGGATCAGCCCGCGGAGCCGTGCGACGACCTCTTCCAGGCTGAACGGCTTGGTGACGTAGTCGTCGCCACCGGCGGTGAGGCCCGCGATCCGGTCCTCGACCGCGTCCTTGGCCGTGAGGAACAGGACAGGAACATCCGGCAGCTCACGGCGCAGCCGCCCGAGCACGGTCAGCCCGTCCATGTCCGGCAGCATCATGTCGAGAACGACGGCGTCGGGCCGGAACTCCCGCGCGGTCTGGATGGCACCCGTGCCATCCCCCGCACTACGGATCTGCCATCCCTCATAGCGAAGGGCCATGGACAGCAGCTCGGTGATCGACATCTCGTCGTCCACCACAAGCACTCGGACGGGGCTCCCGTCCGGCCTCAGCAGTTCGGTGCGCCCCTGGGGCGAGGTCGTGGTCATGGTGGACACACTGTCTGGATCCTCTGAGAGCACCCTTTCGACAACCTGTGATTTCCCTGAGAAACGCACAGGCACCTCTCAGGGAATCCCTGGGAAGCTCTTGCCCAGCGGCCTCCGCACGGGCCGGCACCCATCATCCGCGGCCCGTGATGATCAGGGCGTAAAGGCTCCCTGTGGGACTCCAGTGACGCGCGGGCACGCGACGGCACGGATGCTCACAGCCGGAACAACCGCGCCCCGTTGTCATGGCAGACGGCCCGCAGCCACTCCTCCCCGAGCCCCAGCCGCTCCAGCGCGTGCAGCTGATGGACGTACGGATAAGGGATGTTGGGGAAGTCGCTGCCCAGCAGGATCCGGTCGCCGAGGTCGCCCAGCCGTGACAGCGCCCGCCGCGGGAACGGCGCGAACCGCTCGCTGAAGTCCGTGAACGCCATCGTCGTGTCCAGCCGCACCTCCCGGTACCGCTCGGCAAGGTCGATGAAGTCCTCGTACTCCGGCATGCCCATGTGCGCGACGACCAGCCGCAGCCGCGGATGCCGGGCCAGCACGCGCCCGATCGGCTCGGGCCCGGTGTGCTTGCCGGGCGCGGGCCCCGACCCGCAGTGCATAACCACAGGAACCCCCGCCTCGGCCAGCAACCCCCAAGCAGGGTCGAGGAGTTCACTCGCCGGGTCGTACGCTCCCACCTG
The DNA here is from genome assembly GCF_042895385.1 of Streptomyces sp. NPDC001401. Classification (NCBI taxonomy): domain Bacteria; kingdom Bacillati; phylum Actinomycetota; class Actinomycetes; order Kitasatosporales; family Streptomycetaceae; genus Streptomyces; species Streptomyces sp. NPDC001401. The sequence goes on along the minus strand of NZ_JBIAWI010000025.1, from coordinate 21,040 downwards.
CACATGCGCCTTGAAGACCCGCGCCCCCGCATCGAGGGCTTCCTGGACGTAGGCCTCAACCCCCGCCTCCGGAAAGAGGGTCGAGGTGTGCAGACAGTCCGGGGTGCGGCCGGCGAAGTCCACAGCCCAGCTGTTGAGCCACTGCGCCATGCCGGGCTTGTGCGGGTAGAGCATGGCGGTGAAGCGCCGCACGCCGAACTCCCGTATCAGTGCGACCCGTTCCTCTTCCTCCTTCCGGTAGGTGATGGGCCATTCGACGCCGCCGGTCAGCGGCCCCAGTGAGTCGAAGTAGCCCCAGACCTTGCGCAGCACCCGCTCAGGCATGAAGTGGGTGTGCACGTCGACCAGCCCGGGCAGCCCGAGCCGCTGCCAGAACCGCCGCACATCCTCGGCCTCAGGCATACGCCCTCGCGAATCCGTAACTGCGCTCGCCCAGGCGGTGGACGGTACGGAAGAGGTGACGACAGGCGACGGCGCAACGGGCTGATCGCTCATGTCGTCCACGATCGACCGGAGAGGGATGGGGTGTCCATAGCGCCTACCAAAAGAGATCCAGTAGGGGTTGCGGGGCTGCCAACGGCGCCGGGACGTCTCCTCGGGTGCGCCCCATTGAGCACTGCGCATCGTGAAGTTGCAGGTCCGCTGCGCTCGTCCCGGGGCCGCTCCTACGATCCGTGACCGGGGCGGTACGCGGTGAGATCGCGGGAGGGTGCAGGGTATGGGAGACCTGGAGCGGATCATCGCTCGCCTGGGGCGAACTGACGAGCCGAATCCGTGTGCCGGCGGATTTGGGTTCGCGGCATGTGGAGATCTGACGGGCGAACAATGGGCCACAGTGGAGCCTCTGTTGTCGAGGTTGCACTCCGCGTTCTTGGCCGTAGCCCGCGAACCGTGCGACGCCATCGCGCCAACCAGAGAGCGACTATCGGGGAATCGGGAGCAGGAACGCAGGTATTCCCGCTCGTGAGAGACATGACGGGACGATTCTGCGGGGGTCACACGATTGGCCGCACCCGAGATGAAACCTGCCGCAGGAGTATGCAGAGTGGTGGACAAGAAGCAACACACCAAACACGCTTGGAGATATCCATGTCACGAATAATCGCGATCGGCGCCGCCCTTGGCTTCGCTCTCGCAGCCACGGCCGGATCCGCGATGGCCGCGCCGTCAGTCCTTCACACCGCCACGAAGACCACAACGGTCCAGTCCAGCCCGATCGCCTATTACCACGGCGGGGATGATGGCGACTGCGACGGCGTAGGCAACCAGTGCGCATGACACCTATCCCCGCGTGAGATAGGGGCAGGCAGAGGAGGAGGGCTTTATGCCTGTCATTTCCTCCTCTGTCTCCCTAACGCGTAACACTCACTCTACGAATATGCCGCGGTCGGTGTCGGCCTCGCCATAGACCCAGATCCAGGAGGCAGCCTGCTACTGCCGGAGTAGCCCAGAGGTTTGTCGGGTTTGCCAATTCACTACTCATCTTGGTTGTTGAAACGTTGGTTGCCGCTCGTGGCCAGCGGCCTTCGAAGTAGCCTGATTCAACGATCCCGCGGCCGGTCCGGCTTGGCGGGACACGGATGACCGAGCCGAGCCCCAACGCGGGGGCCGCGCCCGCACCATGGTCGTAGCGGCCCCGTTGGGTGTCGGGCGCTGTCCCGGTGGCCAACCAGACAGGGCGACCGCGGCGGCACGCCCTGCGATGGCACGTCGTAGCACTGGGCAGTGTGCATCGTGAAGTTGCAGGCCACGGGTCTGGTGTGCGCGGGGTTCGGGATGCTCGGGCCGGCGGCGGGCGGATGACTTCGGTGAAGATCGTCGGCCAGCGGGATACTTCGTGGTTCGTCAGCACCAGCAGGGCCCTCACCAGGGCGGTCGCCACTTCGGAGGCCGACCTCTCCCGGATGATCGTGTGGCTCAAGAGGCTTCCGCTCCGGTGACGATTGCGTCGATCTCAGCCTGGCGGGACGTCGGTCCGCCAGTGGCTCGCACATGCAGGGACACCGCCACATCAGCGAAGTCGATCGCCTGCTCGCGCGCATCCTCATCAGGGGCCGAGTCGGCGAGTGCCTGGGTCCACCAGTGGTTGAGGAATGCCTCGAAGCCACCAAAGTCGGACAGGGAGCCGAGCTCCCCGTAGAAGGCGGCGCGACGATCGAGGCAATCCGCTCGGCCTGTGGGCCGTTGTGGGCGAGGGGGCGTTGCGTCAGTTGGTGGGCGGCCGTGAGGTCATGCGCGTACAACTGGCGCACCTGGTCGAGGCGTCTCGTCTGCCCAACGTCAAGCTTCAGCGAGGCCGACGCCGCACGTCACAACACAAAGTCGCCCGCAACATCCCCGGCACCGTCGCCGTCCGAGACTCCAAGGACGCGGACGGGCCAATGCTCCAGGTCACGCCAGGGGTCTGGACAGCCTTCCTCCGCCTTACTGACCGGCTCCCAACCTGAACCGCATGGCCGAGGCGCCGCACGCCGGCCCGTCCAGGTTCGACCGACACTCAGAACAAGCCGTCCTGCGCGCTGGGTCCACGCTTGAACTCCTTTATCGGAAGGGTGAGTTCGCCCTCTCCTACAGGTCCCTCGACAGGAAGCAACTCCCACCCCCGCATCAACCGCGTATCCAGCACAACGACGCCACGCCCGGCCACCAGATGCAGATCCGGCCCGGCCGCCGCAACCAACCGCCCGCTCACCGCCCCGCCCGCGACAAGCTCGGTCACCTCGCCGACGGCGGCCGGCAGGTCGGCGAGCCCGAACACCTCGGCGTGATCGACCGGTTGGCAGGGCTCACGGGCGAGTGACTCCGGCCAGCCGTCAAGTGCGAGCGCCCGCCCGTGCAACTCCTCGACCTCTGCCGCCCGCTCCGCCTCCGCCACCGGCAACCCGGACCGCACTGCCCGCTTCTCGGCGTACGGAATCCGGTCCGGCACCTGGAGCGCGGCCCGCAGCAACTCCTCGGTGCGCCGCGCCGCCATCAGCGGCCCCACCCCCAGCCAGCTGAAGCACACCGCACCCTGCTCAAGCAGCCGTGCGGAGCCTCGCTCCTCGGCCGTGATCCCGACCTTGACCATGCCGGGCCCGAACCACGCCAGATACACGTGGTACGGCCGCGGGTCGTCCGCGATCGTGTCGGCGGCCACCGAGTGCGCCCGGTCCAGCCGCGCACACTCCTCGCACCGCGCCCCCGTACTCCGCCCCGGCACGACCGCCCGTACCGGACACGCATGTCCACGCGCGCCCACACATGTCCGCACACCCCCGTCCGCGACCCCGAAGGCCACCCGTTTCCCCCACGGCAGCGAGCTCACCCGCCCGCCGTCCCACACCAGCACGGGGCCGTCCCCCGACCACCGCAGTCCCGTGCATTTCCATGACTGTGCCATCGCTCACGAGAGTAAGAGGGGGCACTGACAACGGCCTGGCGCGGCGGGAAGGGGATACCGTACGCGGGGGTCCGAAGCCGCAACCAGCTCTTGCGACTTTGGGCCTGCTCTCGCTGCTCCGGGCTGTGGCAGCGCGTAGACCGGTGTCAGAGGTATCGATTCTTCCCACCCCGAGGCAACCCGCCCCAGCTCAGCCCCCGGCTCGGCAGCCGCAGGCTCCGACCTGAACGTCACCGACCTGACCTGCTTCGCCTACGCCATCGAGGCCGGCGAGAACCTGCTCACGACCGGTGGCCTGGCAGCCCGCGCCCACATCACCACGGGCGCGGTCACCGGAACCCTCAACCGCCTGGAACGCGCCAGCTACGTCACCCGCCGTCCCGACCCGGCGGACCGACACCAGGTCCGCGTAGCCGCCCTGTCGGACGCGGAGGCCCGCGCCTGCGAGGTCTACGAGCCGTACTACGCCCGCCTGAACACACTCAAGGAAACCGCCATGAAGCCGCTCCTGCCCTCCCGGACGAGCACCACCATGGACGACCTGACCGAGGAGCACCTCCACGAGAACGACCTCGCCCCGCTGCTCGCCGCCCGGGACCTGGCACACCCGGTCCTCGCCGACCCCGAGCGGCGGCACCTGCTGAACGAGATCGCCCACCCCCGCACCACTCAGGCCTTCCACCGCCTGGCGGCCGCCGCTTGAACTCGTCCAGATGTGTCCGCCCATCTGTGTCGGTGTCAGATCACGAAAAACACGAGGCCCTGGAATCCGTTGGGGCCTCAAATGCGTGTGAAATCAACAGGATTCGGGCCTGCTACGCGACCGGAGGAACGATGCCCGGTTCGCCCGGTTGCGCGTAATTGACCCCTTATGCCAGCTCCGAAGAGCGCGGGGGGACATATCGGATTAGCCTCCCAAATGAGCGCCTAGTGGATCTTTGATGTGCGCTCCATTCACCCAAGGAGGAGTCATGCGCAAGCTTCACAAGGCCGCTGTCGCGGCCGCCATCCTCGGTAGCTTCACCTTCATAGCCACCGGCACCGCCACCGCCCAGCCCGCGAACCTCATGCATGAAGGCGGAGGGTGCAGGTCCCACGACCTGAACGTCGACGTCCTCGGCCAGGTCGGGTTGCTCAACGGCCTGCTGGGCAATGCGCTTAACGGCGAGGGCAACGCGGGCGGCCAGAACAACCACGTCGGCTCCAGTACCTGCGACTAGGTGGCCACTGATCGCGTCACGTAGCTGACCGACTTGGGTCTCGGCGCCCGGAGCACAGCTCCGGGCGCCGAGCGCTGTCTCCGCCCACGGGCCACCGCCCCCTGAAACGCAAGAGGCCCCGGATCTTTCCGGGGCCTCTCACCTGTGCACACTCGCGTCACAGCTCACAGTTCCACTCAGGACTCCGCCTCTCGGCTCCCCGGTCGCAGCACGACGTACGCCGACCTGAACAGCAGGCCGCGAAGGGTCGGCTCCATGACCTTGAAGAGCGCTTCGGCGTCCGCCCCGTAGGCGTACAGCACGGCCGAGCCGTACTGACCGTCACCCAGTCGGTAGTGGGCGATGACGGCTTGTCCGGTGACTGCGCTTCGGGGAGCTCGGAGAGCGTGTCCATGGGCGCACCCTGTCACCGGGCTCCGACAACGCATCGTGGTGACCCTGCACTGCCGAGTCCCGCAAAAATGAAAGAGACTGACGGTCGCCCCGGGGCCTGACGGTCACCCGGAGCCCAATCGACGCCTGCGAACCGTGCAACCACGGCTAGAACATGGTGTTGTCGTTGGCGGACTTCTCCGGGACCGGCTGGATGACGTCCCAGTGCCCGACGACCTTGCCGTCCCGGACCCGGAAGATGTCGATGACGGTGAGGTCGCCGTGCCGGAACAGCTCGTCGTAGAAGTGGACGACCATATGGGCTGTGGCACACCGCGACGACATCCGCCACGCGCGCGCCCGCCACGACCACATGGCCGGAGATCCTCAGGCCGGCCTGGGACCCGAATCCCCTGCGGCACGCACTTGATCAGGACTCCGAGAAGCCACTCGTGGCGGTTGGACGTGGGCGGAGTCCGTCAGATGTTGATCAACGGCTAGGACGCCAGGGCGGCCAACTGAGACGCTCAGTGGCCAACTGAAGCACTCAGACACCACGCCACAGGCGACGTCCTCCTCCTCGATGGACTCATAAATCGAACACGTGCTTGAATTCATGCATGCGACCGATTCCCGCCGACCTCGCCCGGGCGCAGCAGGAGTGGAGCGCCACCTACCGGCAGCTTGCAGTGCAGCCCGGGCGTACCGAGTTGCGCCGACATCTGTACCGGCTGTCGGCTCAGCTGTTCTTCCACCCCTACTGGCGGCAACGGCGGCCGAGTGCCGCGGAGTGGTGGCAACTGCGTGCCCTGGGACGACGTTCGGATCGGGACGTGAGCTGAGTGGCTTCATCACCGGATCCGCCCACGGCTTCAGCGCGACGCTTCGCTCTGCCGTCCGGACACTGAGGGTCCTCGAATGACGCGCTGGAATGCGGGGCCGTACATACCGGATGATCCTGAAGGCGTGTCCGGACCGATTCGCGTGATCGTGCATCCGCCGTCGCCCACAGGCGGCCGGCGCGTGCGCGTGGACGGCGAGATCCTCGGGCTGGCCCACAGTGTGGCCGACGTCGCCGAGTTCCTCCGCCGGGCCGGCCTGGAGATCGACCCTGCCGAGGTCGCGGCGGCGCCGTGGATCGACTGGCGCGGAGCGGGGCCGGAACGCTGGGGACCGGAGACGGACAGCTGACGCTCTCCCCCGCCGAGAGAGCGCCTTGGGCCAACACGCTTTCCGATGCCGGTACGGCTTCGGGTCCCGCCTCGCTAGGCGGCGTCGGGCCGCGCCGCACGCGTGCGTGGGGCGGACTCCTGTGCGTCCTCGGACCAGAAGCTCTCGTCTTCTCCAAAGTCCGGGGCCTGGAAGGGTTTTGTCGTCGGAGGCGGCGATACCGCAGTGGAACGGCGGGGTTGCCCTTCCAGGGCGGAGAACAGCGAAGTCGGGTCGATGAGAGGTCTGCCTTTCGTTACAGGTCCCCGATGGGGCCTGGCGTGCCGTGACCGGGCACAGCGGTCCTAGAGCTTGGTCATCTTGGCGTACGGGCTCAAGATCCGCATTTGCGCCGAGCCGAAATCGACGAGCGCCGCGATTCCGTCCTCGATGCCGACCACCCGGCCGAGGCCGTACACGTCATGTGTGACCTGGTCGCCCATGGCGAAGTGCTTGGGAGCCGGTGTGACCGGGGCCTTGAAGGGGCTGGTAGGCAAATGACGCTTCGGTGCCGCAGGCTTAGTCATGGCTCAGTATGCGCCTTCGCGCATCCCGCTCGCTGTGGCCGTGGGCACAGATCCCCTCGTGACAATCCGCGTCACGCCACTGACCTGGTCTTTCGAGATCGGATGAGGCGAAAATCGACCCTGCTGTACGCCCCCGAAACGCAAGAGGCCCCGGATCTCTCCGGGGCCTCTAAGCTGTGTGCACTCGGCAGGATTCGAACCTGCAACCTTCTGATCCGTAGTCAGATGCTCTATCCGTTAAGCTACGAGTGCTTGTTTTGTTCCCCGCCGGTCCTGGTCCTTTCGGCCCGCTCGCGGCGACAGGAAGAACATTACATGACTGCCGCCGCCATGTGAAATCCGTTTGCCGCACCCCTTGTGAGCTGCGGAAACACCTCTACAGGCACCTCTGGGAACGACGAAGCCCCGGTCGCTCGGACCGGGGCTTCGGTGATCATGCGCGGAGGCGGAGGGATTTGAACCCTCGATGGGCTTTAAGGCCCAAACCGCATTAGCAGTGCGGCGCCATAGACCGGACTAGGCGACGCCTCCAGCACAGCCGCCCGCGCGAGCGCGAGTGGTGCGTGCAGATGATGACACAGTCGAGCGTGGTGTCACCAATCGGCTCCCACGGTACTAGGCAGGCAGGCCGCAGGGCAAAGTCCTTCCTGACCGTGCCGCCCGTGCCGACCTGGAAGGTGGGGCGTTAGGCAGGTCATGTTCGCTCGGTTCCTCGTCGTCGCCGCCACCGCCGCCGCCTGTGTCGCGCCCGCCGTCGCCCACGCCGATGTCGGCCGCCCCGTCCTCGCGCCGCCGCCCGTACAGGACGAGGACAGGGCCGGCGACCACCTCACCGTCACCGTCCGGCATGCGGGCGACGGTACGGACGGGACGTTCGACCTCTACTGCCATCCCGACGGCGGCAACCATCCCGATGTCAGCGGCGCATGCGGGGCGCTCGACCGTGTCGCCCGGTGGGGCAGGGACACCTTCGCGCCCGTGCCCGACGACAGCGTCTGCACCATGCAGTACGGCGGACCGGCCACCGCGCATGTCACCGGGACGTGGGCCGGGCGGCCCGTCGACGCGTCGTACGACCGCAGTGACGGGTGTCAGATCGGCCGCTGGGACCGGCTCGTGCCCTTGCTGCCCGATCTGCGGCCCCAAGGGCAACCGTAGGGACTCGCACAGGTTTTCCCGGGGGAAACCCAGGACTCCGTAAGGGTCCAGCGAAGGTCTCGCGAAGCCCTTCGCAGGCCAGAGGATGCGGGCACACGTTCTACTTCAACTCGTCGTGCGACCTCCCTCTCATCCGGCGTCGCGAGCGCAACCGGTGCCCGTAGACTCCCTCGCGTGACACGTCGCGGGCCGGTTGGCAAGATGGCCCGAGCGGTCGGCAAGGTGCGGTAACAGGGAGGAAGCGTCTCGTGAGCAGCAGGCCATCCCGAGGCGCTGCTCGCCTCGCAGCCATACTCGACGCGCTTCCCGATGCGTTGGTGCTGGTCAACGCCAATGGGACCGTCGTCAACGCGAACACGATCGCGCTCGAGGCCTTTGAAGCGCCCGGGACCGCACTCGTCGGTCGGGGACTGCTCGACCTGCTTCCGCAGTTCGACTCCAAGCTCATCCCGGGGTCCATGCGGCGGCCCGACCACATGGACCCCGCCGGACGGACCAAGCCGACCCGGATGATCGCGCGGCGGACCGACGGGGCCGAGTTCCCCGTCGAGGTCACCAGCGCCAATCTCGAGAACGGGCAGCAGGCCTACGACGGTTACGGCTACGGCAGCGACGAGCTGCTGATGCTCGTCGTACGCGACCTGACCGGGACCGTGGACACCGAGGCCGAGCTGGCGCGTTCGCAGCGGCAGACCGAGATGATTCTTCGGGCCGCGTCCGAGGGTGTGGTCGGGACCGATACGGACGGGCGGATTGTGCTCGTCAATCCGGCTGCCGCTCAGATACTGGGTTATCGGGCGAGTGATCTCGGCGGCAAGGAACTGCACGGGCTCGTGCTGCACTCGCGGGCCGACGGTTCCCCGTTCCCGTACGAGGAGTCGCCGCTCGCCGACACCCTGCGCTCCGGGCGCAAGCACCGGGTGCGCGGGCAGGTGCTGTTCTCCAAGGGCGGGGACAAGGTCTCCGTCGATCTGACCACCGCGCCGGTGCGCGACGGGGACCAGCTCGTCGGCGCCGTGATGACCTTCGCCGACCGGCGGCCGTACGACGCGCTCGCCGAGGAGAAGGACGCCGCCGAGAAGCGGCATGCGGAGGAGATCGAGCGGCTCGAGGAGGAGCAGGCCTCCGAGCTCACCGCCCTGCGCCAGAAGCACGTCACCGAGCTCGAGGAGCTGCAGGAGCAGCACGACGAGGAGCTCGGCGCGAACGAGGAGCGGTATGCCGCGCTCGGTGAGCGGGAGAAGGACCGGTACGAGGCCCTTGCCGGGCGGCACGATCAGCTGCTGACGCTGCTGGGGCGGTCGTTGCGCGGACCGCTGGACGAGCTGCGGCGCGAGCTGGCCGCCCTCGCCGCCGACGACGCGGGGCAGCTGTGGCCCGAGGCCAATCAGGTGCTGCATCACCTGTCGGCCGGTTACTCGCGGATCACCACCCTCATCGACAACGTCCTCGGCTATCAGCTGCTCGACGCCGGGAGCGAGCAGATCACTCGTACGAAGGTCATGCTCGACGCCGTCGTCGCCGCCGGTGTCGACGGGGCCGTGGAGCTGATCGGGCCCGGGCGGGTGCAGTTCGCCGTGCACGCGCCGCCCATCGAGGCCGAGGTCGACCCGCAGCGTCTGGCGAGCGCGCTCGCTCATCTGGTCGCGGATGTCGCCGGTGTCGACGCGACCGGCAACGCGCCCGTGTCGGCGGGCGGTTACATGGACAACACCGTCGTCGTGGCCGCCGCGCAGCGCGGTGAGGTCGTGCGGATCGAGGTGCGCGGGCCGTATGCCGGGGGAGACCCGGTGCACGAGCCGATCGTGCGCGGGATCGTGCGGGCTCATGGTGGTGTGCTGCAGACGCACGAAGTGCCCGGGATGAGCGGTAGCGCGTATGTGCTGGAGGTGCCCATCGGCGGTGGGGCCGGGGCCGTGGCGGCCGACGGCCCGGTCGAGGCTTCGGGCGCCGAGCCCGACGAGGGTGTCGCCTCCGATCAGACCTCCGGTGGCGGGCGGCGGCGTGGGCGGCGGTCCTCCGTCGACGCGTTCCTGGAGAGCGAGGTTCCGGGGGAGTCCGGTGACTCCGCCGATGCCGGTGACGCGGAGGGCGGCGTGCCCACCGGGCGGCGTCGCAGGCGTGCGGTCGAGGAGTCGGCGGCCGCCGCGGCCTCGGCCGCGGGTGCCCTGGAGGTATCCGGTGGTACCGGGCGGCGGCGCGGGCGGTCGGCCGAGGGTGCCGGTGACGGTGTCGCCGAGGGTGCCGTGGTGATGGCCGGCGAGCATGGAGCCGGGACCGCGGCCGTCGGTACGGGCCTGGGCGGGACCGTTCCGCCACAGGGTGTGCCCGCGCCCGGCGGCCGGCGTGCACGGCGCGACGGCGGCGAACAGCGCGCCTTGCCTGCGGCGCTGCCCGCGGGCCCCACGTCGGCCGAACAGCCGGTCCAGGCCGACCAGGCCGTACCCGCGACCACCGAGAACGCCGAGCCGACCGGGCGGCGGCGCCGTGCCCTGGCCGCCGCGAACGACCGCGCAGCCGCGCAGGAGGCGGCCCCCCGTTCGGTGTTCGCGCTGCCTCCGGCGGAGGCGGACCGGGTCCCCGCCGCGGGTGCGCAGGCGCAGGCACCCGTACCTGTGCAGGGGCAGTCGCCGGTTCCGGTTCCTGTTCAGCCGCAGGTTCCCGGGCAGGGTGGCCAGGATGCCTCCGGTGACGCTCTGATCGACGACGGTCGGCACGATGCCGTTCCGCACGACCAGTCCGGCGACCACACTCCGCCGCAGCCGCACCCCACGAGCGCGCCGACGGGCCGCCGTCGCCGTGCCGTGATGCAGCCGGGGGCGCAGGAGGCCGGCGGACAGACTGCTGAACAGGGGGTGCCGGTGCAGCAGGCCGCGCCCGTTCCCGCACAGGTCGCTCCCGCCCAGAACGCCACCGGCCAGGCCGCCGCTCAGCCGCTTCCCGCCGCGCCCGTGGAGGCGGCCCCCGGTCAGCCCACCCCGGCCCCCGGCACCCCTCTCCCCCCGGAGGCCCCCGCGGCACAGGCACCGGCGCGCCCCGCCCAGCCCCTCCCCGCCGAAGCAGCCGCCGCACCGGCCGCCCCCGTAGACCCGAACTCCACTCAGGGCCAGGCGATCAGCGTGCGGACCTTGGGCCAGGGGGTGCCGTTCACGCGGCAGGCCGCGCAGGTTCAGCAGCCGTCGGCCACACCCGCGCCGCACAACCCGAACGGTTCCGGCCGGCGCCGCAAGCTGGGTACGCGGACCGAGCCCGCCGCCGCGGCCCCGGAGCAGGCGGCCCGTCCGCACCCGGCGGCCGAACAGGCCTCCGTACCGGCGCAGTCCCAGCCGCAGCCGTCGTTGGCCGGGCAGTCCCGGCTCGCGCAGGTGACCGAGGGCACCGGGCGGTCGTACGCCATAGGGGCGCCGGACGAGAACGCCGCCGAGGGGCCCGAGCCGCTGGACGGTCCCGGTGGCGCCGTGGAGATCGCGGACACCCCGCGCCCGGTGCCGCTGGACGACGAGCTGCCGCCGGAGCCGCTCGACAACCCGCGGCGGCTGCTGGTGTGGCCCGCGCCGGATGTGACGACCCAGCAGGCGCTGAGCGACCGCGGCTACCGGCCGGTGATCGTGCACTCGCGCGAGGAGGTCGACGCGCAGATCGCGGCCTTCCCGGCTGCGCTCTTCGTGGATCCGCTGACCGGGCCGATCACCCGTACCGCGCTGCAGTCCCTGCGGCAGGCCGCCGTTGCCGCCGAAGTACCCGTCATGGTCACGGCCGGGCTCGGGCAGGCGACGCGCGAGGCGGCGTACGGCGCCGACCCCGCCGTACTCCTGAAGGCACTGGCACCGCGGGACAGCGAGCAGCACCCGCCGCGCGTGCTGCTGATCGAGGAGCACGCGGAGATCGCGCTGGCGCTGACCGCGACGCTGGAGCGGCGCGGGATGCAGGTGGCGCGGGCCGCGAGTGATGCGGATGCGGTGACGCTGGCGGGGCAGCTCAGGCCCAACCTGGTCGTGATGGACCTGATGCAGGTGCACCGGCGCCAGGCCGGGATCATCGACTGGCTGCGTGCGAACGGCCAGCTCAACCGCACCCCGCTCGTCGTCTACACCGCCGCCGTCGACCAGGCCGATCTGCCGCGGCTGGCCTCCGGCGAGACCGTTCTGTTCCTCGCCGAGCGGTCCACGAGCGGCGAGGTGCAGGCGCGGATCGTGGACCTGCTGTCGCGGATCGGGACCAACTAGCCCTCGGGAAGGGCTACTTCGCGACGAGCCTGCGTGCCGCCTCCTTGATGGAGTCGCGCAGGCGGTCCGTGTCGGTGTCGTCCGCGCCCACCAGGACGCGGCGCATCTGCGGAACGACGGTCGACCAGTTGGCGATGGCGACCAGCAGGAAGAGAAGATCGCGGGCGGGGATCGCGTCGGTGATGACGCCCCGGTCCTGGCCGTCCTGGACTGCTGCGACCTTGCGGCGGTAGTGCTCCTGGCGCTCGTCCTCGTCGGGGAGCTCGGTGAAGCCGTACTCCATGCCCTCCCAGAAGAGGAGGCGCAGCAGTTCGGGGTGGGCTGCGTGGTAGTCCATCAGGCGGTCGATCCAGCCCTCGATGTCGTCCGGGTCGACGGGGACGGCGACGGCGAGGTCGACCATGGACTTGCCGAGCACCTGGGTGAACAGGTCCGCCTTGTTGCCGAAGTAGGCATAGATCAGCTGCTTGTTGGCCTTGGCCGCGGCCGCGATGCGGTCGATGCGCGCCCCGGCGATGCCATGACGGGCGAACTCGGCGACCGCCGCCTCGAAGATCCGGGCCTTGGTGGCCTCGGGGTCTCTGACTGCCATGGGGGCAGGGTACCGCTCCGGCCCCGGTAACCAACTATTTGGTTGACAGGGAATCGGCAGGCGGTGCACGGTGTTCTCCTTCCAACCAACCAGTTAGTTGTTAGAGTCGCCTCGAAGCCGGCTCGAAGGAGTCCGTCCGCTCATGCCGTCAGCAACCGCAGCCCAACCGGTCCGGACCGCCGCCCCGGAGTCGGCAGGCACGTCCCGCCTTCTCCTCCCCCTCATCGCCCTGTGCACCGCCGTCACGGCCGCCAACATCTACCTCGCGGCGCCGCTGCTGCCCCTCATCGCCCACGACTTCGGCTCGACCCCCTCGGCGGTCGCCTGGATCGCCTCGGTCGCGCAGTTCGGCTACGCCGCCGGGCTGCTCTTCTTCGCCCCGCTCGGCGACAGCGTGAACCGACGCCGCCTGGTCGCCGTCCTGTCGCTGGTCACCGCCGCGGCCCTGGTCGTCGGCGCCACGGCCGCCGGGACCACCGCACTCGCGGCCGCCGTGCTGGTCGCCTCCGCGGCCACGGTGGTCCCCCAGCTCCTCGTCCCGCTGGTCGCCGCCCGCGCCCCCGCCGACCGCCGGGCCCGCCATGTCGCCGCCGTCATCTCCGGCCTGTTCACCGGCATCGTGGCCGCTCGCGTGCTCGGCGGCCTGGTCGGCCAGGCCTTCGGCTGGCGGACGGCCTTCGTGGGTGCGGCGGCGCTGACCGCCGTCCTGGGCCTCGCGACCGCGCTGGTGCTCCCCGCGGAGACCCGCCGCCGCCAGGGTTCGCTCTTCTCGGGCCTCGCCGCCATGCCGTCCGTCGTGCGCCACTCGCCCGACCTGTGGCGCGCGTGCGTGCGTCAGGCGGGCATGTACGGCGCCTGGAGCGCCCTGTGGACCTCGCTCGCACTGCTGCTGACCGGCAAGTCCTACGGCCTGTCCACCGCGACCGCCGGTCTGTTCGGTCTCTTCGGGCTCGCGGCGAGCGCGGTGGCGCCCCTGGCGGGCGGAATGGTCGACCGCTTCGGCGCCGCCAAGGTCGTACGGTCCGCGTATGTGCTCGCCGCCGTCTCCGTGCCGCTGTTCTGGTGGGGCGGGCAGGCGCTCGCGGCCCTGTTCGTCGCCGCGATCGCCATCCACGCGGCCCTCGTCGCCTCCCACGTCGCCAACCAGACCCTCGCCCTCACCACGACCTCCACCCCGGCCACCGCCAACAGCGCCTACGTCGTCGCAGGCTTCGCCGGCGGCGCCAGCGCCTCGGCCCTGGCCGGCCTCGCCTTCGGCCACTGGGGCTGGGGCGGGGTGTGCGCGGTGGCGGGGCTGTGGCTGGTGCTGGGCTGGGGGACGACCGCCGTACGACGGTGAAGTCCGTCGTACGGCGGGCCGGGATCGCACGGCGGGCCCGAGGCCGTCCGGCGAACCGGGATCGCTCGTCGGACCCGAGGTCATCCGTGCGGGCCCGAAACCGTCTCCGGCGGACCCGAGGCCGTCCGGCGGCCTCAGGGCTGTCTCTCAGAGCTTGGTGACGTCCAGCTCCCCCTCGGCGTAACGCCTGCGCAGCACCTTCTTGTCGAACTTGCCCACGCTCGTCTTCGGCACCGCCTCGATGATCGTCCAGCGCTCCGGGAGCTGCCACTTGGCGATGTGGCCCTCGTCGGCGAGGAAGGCGCGCAGGGTCTCGAAGTCGGCCGTGGAGCCCTCCTTCAACACGACCGTGGCCAGCGGGCGTTCGCCCCACTTCTCGTCGGGGACGGCGACCACGGCGGCCTCGGCGACGTCCGGGTGGGACATCAGGGCGTTCTCGAGGTCGACGGAGGAGATCCACTCGCCGCCCGACTTGATGACGTCCTTGGCCCGGTCGGTGAGGGTGAGGAAGCCCTCGGGAGAGATCGTCCCGACGTCTCCCGTCTTCAGCCAGCCGTCCTCGCTGAACTTGTCGGCCGGGCGCAGGGGTTCGGCGTCGGGGCCGTTGTAGTAGGCGCCCGCGATCCAGTTGCCCCGGACCTCCAGCTCGCCGGCGGACTCGCCGTCCCAGGGGAGGCGCTCGCCGCCGGGGCCGCTGAGGCGGGCCTCGACGCCGGCCGGGAAACGGCCCTGGGTCAGGCGGTACGCGAACTCCTCCTCCGTACCGACCGCGTGGGCCGGCGGGCGGGCGACCGTGCCGAGCGGGGAGGTCTCCGTCATGCCCCAGGCGTGACAGACCCGCATGCCCAGCTTGTCGAAGGCCTCCATGAGGGAGGGCGGACAGGCCGAGCCGCCGATGGTGACCTGGGTGAGGGAGGAGACGTCGCGCGGCTTGGCGGTCAGCTCGGCGAGCAGGCCCTGCCAGATGGTCGGGACGGCAGCCGCATGGGTGGGCTTCTCGCTCTCGATCATCTCGGCGAGCGGGGCCGGCTGCAGGAAGCGGTCCGGCATCAGCAGGTTGACGCCGGTCATGAAGGTGGCGTGCGGCAGGCCCCAGGCGTTGACGTGGAACTGGGGCACCACGACGAGCGAGGTGTCCTGGTCGGTCAGGCCCATCGACTGGGCCATGTTGACCTGCATGGAATGCAGATAGATCGAACGGTGGCTGTACACCACGCCCTTGGGGTCGCCCGTGGTGCCGGAGGTGTAGCACATGGCGGCGGCCTGGCGTTCGTCCAGCTCCGGCCAGTCGTAGGTGGTCGGCCGGCCCGCGATCAGCTGCTCGTACTCGTGCACCCGGGGGCGTACGCCCTCGAGGAGGGAACGATCGCCGGGGCCGGTGACGACGACGTGCTCGATCGTGGGCAGCTTCGGCAGCAGCGGGGCGAGCAGCGGCAGCAGCGAGCCGTTGACGATGACGACCTTGTCGGCCGCGTGGTTGACGATCCACACCAACTGCTCGGCCGGAAGGCGGAGGTTGAGCGTGTGCAGCACCGCGCCCATGGAGGGGATCGCGAAGTAGGCCTCGACATGCTCGGCGTTGTTCCAGGCGAGGGTCGCCACCCGGTCGGCGTCCACGACCCCGAGCTCTTCGCGCAGGGCGTGCGCGAGCTGGGCCGCGCGGGCTCCGATCTCGGCGAAGGAACGGCGGTGCGGCTCCCCCTCACCGGTCCAGGTGGTCACCTGCGATGTTCCGTGGACCGTCGACCCGTGGGTCAGGATCCTCGAGATCAGCAGCGGTACGTCCTGCATCGTGCTCAGCACGGCGTCCTCCCGGGGCGACATTGCCTACGAGGCGGTAAGGGCTGCGCTGATTCTGCGCACATACCGCGCGGTATGTCACTAGGTGCCGATGATCGATCGCATCAAGTCGGCCCCCAATAGCCACCAGGCCGGCCCCCGACAGGCACCAGGCAGCCGCATTACCGCACAAGCCCCAGCTCAGGATCCTCGCGCAACTTGCCCAGCGCACGCGACACCGCCGACTTCACCGTGCCCACCGACACGCCGAGCACCTCGGCCGTCTGGACCTCGCTGAGGTCCTCGTAATACCTGAGGACGACCATCGCCCGCTGCCGGGCCGGCAGCTTCATGATCGCTCGCCACATCGCGTCGTGCAGCGCCTGCTGTTCGGCCGGGTCGTCCCCGCCGCGCACGGGCTCCGGCTCGGGCAGCTCCTCGCACATGAACTCGTCGACCCTGCGCTTGCGCCACTGCGACGTACGCGTGTTCAGCAGCGCCCGGCGCACATAGCCGTCGAGCGCACGGTGGTCCTCGATCCGCTCCCAGGCGACATACGTCTTGGTGAGTGCGGTCTGCAGCAGGTCCTCCGCGTCGCTCGGGTTCGCTGTCAGCGACCGGGCGGTACGCAGCAGCACCGGCTGCCGGGCCCTCACGTACGACGCGAACGACGGATACGAGAGGGTCAGCGCCGCTGGCTCGGCAGCGGTCGAAGCGCTGGTGCAGACGGGTGTGGTCATGGCTCCACGCTATGAGCGGGGGTACCTCCGGCTCATCGGCCGCAGGTCCCGAAGCCGAGTCCGCCTCAGGTTGTAGGGGTGGAGGTAGCTGCACCTCCTGTAGGTGGACGAGCGGCTCGGGGGTACTGCGGGATGACCCCTGGGGGTCGCCCTGCCACCCGGCCCTCGGACCCGGCCGCTCAGCCGTCCGCGGTCAGGACCAGGCCGGATGTGGGGACGCCGGTTCCTGCGGTGACCAGGACCCGTCCCGCCCCCGGTATTCGGTTCACAGCCGTCCCGCGCAGCTGTCGTACCCCCTCTGCGATCCCGTTCATCCCATGGATGTACGCCTCCCCGAGCTGCCCTCCGTGCGTATTGATCGGCAACGACTCCCCGGCCACGAAGTCCGCCGCCTCCCCTTTCCCGCAGAACCCGAACTCCTCCAGCTGCATCAGCACGAACGGCGTGAAGTGGTCGTACAGGATCGCCACGTCAATGTCGGCCGGCGTCAGCCCGGAGGTGCGCCACAGCTGGCCGGCGACCACGGCCATCTCCGGCAGTCCGGTCAGGTCGTCGCGGTAGAAGCTCGTCATCTGCTCCTGCCCCCGGCCCGCGCCCTGGGCCGCCGCCGCTATGACGGCGGGCGGGTGGGGCAGGTCGCGGGCCCGCTCCACCGATGTGACGACGATCGCCTGGCCGCCGTCGGTCTCCTGGCAGCAGTCCAGGAGTCTGAGCGGCTCGACGATCCAGCGCGAGGCCGCGTGATCGGCGAGGGTGATCGGGCGGCCGTGGAAGTATGCCGCCGGGTTCGTCGCCGCGTACTTCCGGTCGACCACCGCCACACGCCCGAACGCCTCCGGGGTCAGGCCATAGGTGTGCAGATACCGCTGGGCCGCCATCGCCACCCATGAGGCCGGCGTCAGCAGCCCGAACGGCAGCGACCAGCCGAGTGCCGCGCCCTCAGCCGACGGCTCCCGGTGCTGCACCCCGGAGCCGAAGCGTCGGCCCGACCTCTCGTTGAACGCCCGGTAGCAGACCACGACCTCCGCGATCCCTGTCGCCACTGCGAGCGCCGCCTGCTGGACGGTCGCGCAGGCCGCGCCGCCGCCGTAGTGGATGCGGGAGAAGAAGGACAGTTCGCCGATCCCGCAGGCCTGGGCCACGGTGATCTCCGGGCTGGTGTCCATCGTGAACGTGACCAGCCCGTCCACATCGCCCGGCGTCAGACCGGCGTCGTCCAGCGCGGCCCGCACCGCCTCCGCGGCCAGCCGCAGTTCGCTGCGCCCCGAATCCTTGGAGAACTCGGTGGCCCCGATGCCGACGACCGCGGCCCGCCCGCCGAGGCCGTCCCGGGTGCGGACGCTCATCCGGCACCCCCGGGGCCTTCCGAGGGGACGGTGACCGTCACCGTGCCCGTGACGTGACTGCCGATGCCGTTCGCGCCCACCACCCGGACCGTCGCCGTATCGCCGTCCACCCCCTCGACCGTGCCCGTCAACACCATCGTGTCCCCCGGGTAGTTGGGCGCCCCCAGCCGTATGGCGACCTTGCGGAGCACCGCCGTAGGGCCGAAGTGGTCGGTGATGTAGCGGCCGACCAGGCCGTTCGTCGTCAGGATGTTCATGAAGATGTCCGGGGAGCCTTTCTGGCGGGCCAGCTCGGCGTCGTGGTGCACGTCCTGGTAGTCGCGGGAGGCGATGGCGCCGGCGACTATCAGGGTGCGGGTGATCGGGATCTCCAGCGGTGGCAACCTCTCACCGGCCCTCATACGGCCTCCTCCTCCCGGGCGCGGAACACCGGCAGCACCAACTCCTCGTCGTACACCTGGAATTCGAGCCGCACGGGCAGACCGATGCGCACCTTGTCGTACGGCACTCCGACCACGTCGCTGATCATCCGCACGCCCTCGGCGAGTTCTATGAGGGCGACCGCGTAAGGAGGGGAGAAGGCCGGGAAGGGCGGGTGGTGCATGACGACGTACGAGTACACCGTCCCCTCGCCGCTCGCCTCGACCGTGTCCCAGTCCGGGCCACCGCAGCTGTTGCAGCCCGGCAGCCAGGGGAAGCGGAGGGTCGCGCAGTGGGTGCAGCGCTGGATGAGCAGTCGGTGTTGCTCGACTCCTTCCCAGAAGCCGGCGTTGTCACGGTTGACGACGGGGCGCGGGCGTTGGGCCTGCTGCTCCCGCTTCCTACGTCCTGCGGGGGCGTACTTGAGGATGCGGAAGCGGTGCGTGCCCGCGAGAGCCTGGCCCGCCCGGACGTCCGTCCGTGTCGTGACGAAGTACCCCGTGCCCAGCTTCGTCGTCTTCCGCTCCGACACCGACTCGATCACCGTGTCGAAGGTGATCTCGTCCCCGGGGCGCAGCGGTCGCACGTACTCCTGCTCGCAGTCGGTGGCGACGACCGAGGTGCAGCCCGACTCGTCGAGCAGGGCGAGCAGTTCGTCGTAGTCCCCCGTGCGTCCCTCGTGGCCGGAGAGGCCGCCCATGGTCCATGCCTGGAGCATGGTGGGAGGAGCTGTGGCCTCGGGGCCCGCATAGGCCGGATTGGTGTCTCCCATTGCCTCGCACCAGTGCCGGATCATGGGCGTGTTGACGGGATCCCTGCCTCTGCCGGAAACGGCGGCGCGCCGCCCCTCGTAGGCCTTCAGCCGTGCCCCCAGCTCGTCCTCGCTCAACGTCGCCCCCTTGGCGTCTCCCTCATCGCACTGACACTTCTGGTACACCGCGGCCGCCGAGCGGGTTCCCTCGTTCCCCGCCAGAGTTTCTGACTGTCCGTCAGATAAAGTCCACTGTCAAGGTCGGCGGCCCGCACGCGAAAACGCCTGCGCGGCGGCACCGAAGTACCGCCGCGCAGACGCGTCACACCCCATAGAGCACACCCCGCCCCCTTGAGTCAGGGGCGTCGGCTCACCACAGCTCGGTGAAGTTGATGGCCACGTTCTTGTTCCCCTGGTTGACGGCCGTGAACGCGGAGCCCTTGACCTGGGCGGTGTTGCTCTGGTTCGAGGCGCCGGAGCCGACCGCGTTCTGCTGCGTGGTCGACGAGTTGCCGTTGTTGTCGAGCCCGACACCGCTGCCGACGACGCTCGCGACACCCGCGTTCGATCCGTTGTCCGCGATGGCGCCGTTGTCCGCCGCCGCGACCCCGGTGAACAGCGCGGCTGCCAGCGGAAGGGCGGAGACGGCGGCGATGACGCGGGCGGTACGGATGCTTGCCATGTTTGTTCCTCCAGAACACCAACGTGAAGTACGGCTGATACCAAGGCAGTTGGCCGACCACCTCGATGCTGTGCACGACGTCGCGAGATCAGAGTTGCCCACCGAATCCCCGGCGAACCACCCCGGAAGGCACGATTCCTCCTCAAGTGCTACGACAAGTCGATAAACCCCTATCGCGACTTCCAAGCCCCAGGTCAGGACAGTACGGACGCCTCAACCCCAAGCGCCGCAAGGGGTAAAGCGGTCCGGCACTTTTCCGGCCAACCTGTCCGCCCCGGCGCGTCGCGCCCGATCCCTCTTCCCTTTTTCGAACGTGCGTACGAAAATAGAGGCATGGCCACCACCGACCGGCAGGCCACGACGCTGGCCCTCGCACACGCCCTGTCAGCCGCCGAGCGCGGACTGGCCGTCATCCCCCTGTCCCGGACGAAACTCCCGGCCCTGCGCTCCCCCCACCGCGACGACCCCGAACCCCAGCCCTGCCACGGCGAGTGCGGCCGCCTGGGACACGGGGTGTACGACGCATCGACCGACCCGGCACGCATCCGCGAACTGTTCGCCGCGGCCCCCTGGGCCACCGGCTACGGCATCGCATGCGGCCTTCCGCCCCACCACCTGATCGGCGTCGACCTCGACACGAAATCCGGTACGGACTCCTCGGCAGCCCTGCGCGAACTGGCCCTGCGCCACCTCTTCACGATCCCCGAGACGGTCGTCGTCCTCACCCCCAGCGGCGGCCGCCACCTCTGGCTCACCGGCCCGCCGGACGTCGCCGTCCCCAACTCGGCAGGCCGCCTCGCCCCCGGCATCGACATCCGCGGCGCCGGCGGCTACCTCGTCGGCCCCGGCTCCCGCACCGACCACGGCGTCTACGGCACGGCTCCCGGCACCGCCCACCTCGCCCCCGCCGCCTGCCCACCCGCCCTCCTGCGCCTCCTCCTCCCGCCGCCGCGCCCCACCCATCCCTCGACGCATCCCTCGGCCGGCGACCAAGGCCAGGGGCTGGTCCAGTTCGTCCTCGCCGCGCACGAGGGCCAGCGCAACACCCGCCTGTTCTGGGCGGCCTGCCGCGCCTACGAGAACGGCATCGGCCCCGCCCTCGTCGCCCCCTTGGTCGAGGCGGCCCTCAACAGCGGCCTGACCGAGCGCGAGGCACGGGCGACGATCGCGTCGGCGGCGCGGATGACGGGGCACCGGCCGTAAGAAGCCGTATTCCTATCGATCATGAGGACGGTTCTGGTCGAACAAGGTGCCTGGTCGGGTGATCTTGGCCGGGTGGATGCATGAGAACAGGGCC
>NZ_JBIAWI010000024.1:0-165526 GCF_042895385.1 Streptomyces sp. NPDC001401 | reverse complement strand
GGAAGCCGAGGTCGCCGCGCGATGACCACGGCATTCAGCCGGGCGTGGGCCCGGATCGCCGCGCTGCTGCCCGGCCGGGACGATCTGGCGGAGATGCGCCGTGACCCGCGCCGGGACCTCCTCGCGGGTCTGACCGTCGCGATCGTCGCCCTGCCGCTCGCGCTCGGTTTCGGTGTCTCCTCCGGACTGGGCGCGGAGGCGGGTCTGGCGACCGCCGTTGTGGCGGGTGCGCTCGCCGCGGTCTTCGGTGGCTCGAATCTGCAGGTGTCCGGGCCGACCGGCGCGATGACCGTGGTACTGGTGCCCATCGTTGCGGAGCACGGGCCGTCCGGGGTGCTCACCGTCGGTTTGATGGCGGGCCTCATGCTCGTCGCGCTCGCCCTGCTCCGAGCCGGCAAGTACATGCAGTACGTGCCCGCGCCCGTCGTCGAGGGCTTCACCCTCGGCATCGCCTGCGTGATCGGCCTCCAGCAGATCCCCAACGCCCTCGGCGTGCCCAAGCCCGAGGGCGACCGGGTGCTGGTGATGACCTGGCGGGCCTTGGAGGAGTTCGCCAAGGCCCCGAACTGGACGGCCCTCGGTTTCGCGGTCGCGGTGGCCGCCGTCATGTTGCTCGGTGCCCGGTGGCGGCCGACCGTTCCGTTCTCCATCCTCGCGGTGATCGCGGCCACCGTGGTGGCGCAGCTCGCGGACCTGGACGCCGCCAAGCCCATCGGCGATCTGCCGTCCGGGCTCCCGGCCCCCTCGCTGTCCTTCCTCGACCCCGGGGCGTTCGGCTCCCTGCTGGCCCCGGCTGTCGCGGTGGCGGCCCTGGCCGCCCTGGAGTCTCTGCTGTCTGCCTCGGTCGCCGATGGCATGACGGTGGGCCAGAAGCACGACCCGGACCGCGAGCTGTTCGGGCAAGGACTGGCCAACATCGCGGCCCCGCTGTTCGGCGGGGTGCCCGCGACCGGTGCCATCGCGCGTACGGCGGTCAATGTCCGTACCGGGGCCGGATCCCGGCTGGCCGCGCTCACCCACGCCGCGATCCTCGCGGTGATCGTCTTCGCCGCCGCTCCACTCGTCTCCAGGATCCCGCTCGCCGCGCTGGCCGGTGTGCTACTGGCCACTGCAGTCCGCATGGTCGAGGTCGGCTCCCTGCGGGCCATGGCCAGGGCCACCCGTTCCGACGCCCTGATTCTGGTGCTGACCGCCGTGGCGACCCTCGCACTCGACCTCGTGTACGCCGTGATCATCGGTTTGGTGGTCGCGGGCGCGCTCGCCCTGCGCGCCGTCGCCAAGCAGGCCCGCCTGGACCAGGTGCCGCTCGACCGCGGTGATCACAGTGCCGAGGAGCACGCGCTGCTCGCGGAGCACATCGTCGCCTACCGCATCGACGGGCCGCTGTTCTTCGCCGCCGCCCACCGTTTCCTCCTCGAGCTGGCGGAGGTCGCCGATGTCCGTGTGGTGATCCTGCGCATGTCGCGGGTGACCACCATCGACGCCACCGGCGCCCTCGTCCTGAAGGACGTGGTGGAGAAGCTGAACCGGCGCGGCATCGTGGTGATGACGTCTGGCATACGCCCGGGCCAGCGCCAGGTCCTCGATTCCGTTGGCGCGCTGGATCTGCTGCGTCTGGAAGGGCGCGAGTACGCCACCACACCCGAGGCGATCCAGGGCGCCCGCACCTACCTGGAGTGCGCCGGCGTCATGCCTCCGCTGCCCGTCCAGACGTCCCGGCCCATCAGCGAGGAAACAGAGGAATCCGTCGGATGAGCACTCCGCCCGCAACGTTGCGCATGGTCGAGGTCTCCGGCGCCGAGGCCCTGTGGCTGCTGGAAGGCAGCGCACTGGGGCGGCTGGTGTACACGCAGCGCGACCTGACCGTCATCCGGCCCGGCCGGCACACGTGGGAGTACGGCCGCCTGGTGGTGCGCACGCCCGCGCCGGCCGCCGCGGTTCCCGCCACCGCGACATACCAGGTGGACGAGATCCGCGCGGCGACCGGCACCGGCTGGAGCGTCACCGTGGCCGGACCCGTCGACGTGATCACCGACCCTGACGAGGCCGCCCACTACCAGCGCACCCTCACAGGCTGGACCCATGGGCCGCACGACACCCTGCTGCGCCTGCACCCCAAGACGGTGAGCGGATTCCGCCTCGCCCGCGCGGAGGCGTGATGAGCACCCGACTCGAGGCGCTGCCCCACCGGCATGTGCTGACACTGCCCAGCGAGCCGTCCGCGGTCCGAACAGCCCGGGAAACCGCCGAGCTGGCCCTCGTCGAGTGGGGCATAAACCCGCGCCATCCCATCATCGGCCCGGCCCTGCTGATCCTCAGCGAGCTGGTCACCAACAGCGTCCGGCACGCCGCGGTGTTCTCCCCGCAGGTGACCGTCATCTACGCGGCGGGCGATGGCTGCCTGGCCTTCGGCGTGCACGACCGCCACCCCTACCAGCCGCCGCTGTACGCATCGGTCACCGATTCCGGCACCGGGGCGGGCGGCCTGGCCACCGTCATGGAGCTCACCCTCGGTCTGGGCGGCAGCGCGGTGGTCCGGGGCGACGCCGACGGCAAGGGCAAGAGCATCTGGATCACCCTCCCCCTTTGAGTCCCTCCGCCGACTGAGCAGGCTGACCGCGCAAGGAAGTTGAGCATCATGACCATCGAGTGGCGCTACACAGTCGAGCAGGACCTCGGAGTCCTGTCCGTCTCCGGATACCTGGGCCCGGATGCCGTCCGCCGCTTCGCTGGTGCGGTCGGCTGGGTGGTGGGACGCGGGAGCGGGCCGGTCATTGTCGACCTGACCGGACTGCGCAGCTGGTCGGCGGAGGGTCAGTTGGCGATCATCGAGGCCGCGCGGCGTCTCGCCGCAGCGGGCCGCGGCCTGGAACTGGCCGCGATCCCCGCCGACGGCTCCCTGGTCCCCGGTGGGGACTGCCCGCCCATTCCGGTGCACGCCGACCTGGCCGGCGCGCTTGCGGCACACAGCAGCCGGCGCGGCGAGACGCCGGAGGGCCGCCACGAGTGGCGGACGACAGGGTGGCCGAGCGGAGACGACGTGGGCGAGTGACCCCGCCGGGTTCATCCGGGGGTGAAGGCGCCGTCGTGGTCCCGGACGGGTACGAGGGCGCAGGTGTCCTCCTCCGTTGCGATGGCCACGTCCTCGACGAAGCCCGTCGCGGCCAGCTCCCGGCCGGAGGCGCACGCGGCGATCGCGCGGGTGAGGTCGGCGGTGCCGTCGTAGGCCGCTTTGGCGGCGGCTGCCTCAACCGACATGGGTCCCGCGCCCTGGGCGTACAGGTCCGAGATGAGGGCGCCTGCGCCGAGCAGGTCTTCCAGTGCGGGGCGCAGGCTGCCGTCCGGCCATCGCTCGCCGGCGGCGATCACGGCTACAGGGTGCTGGGGCGTGCCGTAGCCGTGGGCCGTGAGCCAGCCGCCGACCGCGGTGATGTTGCGCAGGCAGGCGGCGACCACCCGCACGCCGGGCGGAGCTGCGGCCGCGATGGCCGCGCCGTTCGGGGACGGTAGCACCAGGCGCGCGACGAACGGGGCTCGGCGCAGGTGGACCGGGGAGAGGGACCAGGGACTGTCGGGCGTGACGGCGTGGCGCGCGACGGCCAGCCGCGCACCCGACTGCCGTGCGTACACGGCGGCGGCCTCCTCTGCGGCGATCCGCTCGGCCGTGGTGGCGGGGCCGTCCGGCAGCCGGAACGGGAGGACCCGGATACCCGTCTGGACGGCGACGCTCACCGCCGTGGTGAAGGACAGCACATCGACGACAACCAGACAGGCGGCCTCAGAGGCGAGACGCGCCGCTCCGGCGGGCCCCCACTCGAATCGGATCCCGCTGCCGGACTGGACCGCCCAGTCACCCATGACCCACCCTCCTGTGCGGATCGGCGTGCCGTGCGGGGGTCAGCCCCGGTCGCCGTCCGACGTGGACTGGGTGGTCCGGCCGCCGAAGGACAGTTTCAGCATGCGGGTCTCGCCGCAGCGCGGGCAGTGTCCGTCCGGGCCGACGGCGGTGGGCCGGCACTTGAGGCGGCAGGCCGGGCACTTGAACCAGGCGACGGTCGCGCCACGCAGCGGAATGATTCTCACGCAAGCCTCCCTCACATCACGTATGAAGTTGCTAATCTTAGCAATTGTTGAGGTCGGCACCGCTGATTTTGTGCGGTTCGGTTCTCGTGCGCGGATTCGGCTGGCCGCTGCTGCGGGCGAGGATGGGCCGCATGTGTTTGACGAGTGGGTGGATGCGATGCGCCGAGGACCGGCCGGTACGGCCGTGCTGCTCCGCCGGGGAGGGGACGGCACGATGAGTACGCCGCTGTACCAACTGAAGGCCGAGTTCTTCAAGACGCTCGGCCACCCGGCCCGCATCCGGGTCCTTGAACTGCTCAGCGAGCGCGAGCACGCGGTCGCGGAGATGCTGCCCGAGGTCGGCATCGAGCCCGCGCACCTGTCCCAGCAACTGGCCGTGTTGCGCCGCGCGAATCTCGTCGTGACCCGCAAGGAGGGCTCCACGGTCTACTACTCGCTGACCAGCCCGCACGTGGCCGAACTCCTGCGGGTTGCGCGGACCATCCTGTCCGGCGTGCTCGCCGGGCAGGCCGAACTCCTCGCCGACCTGCAGGCCGCCCAGACGCATGCGAAACCGCCGTCGTAGCGACGGCCCACATTCGGCGGCCGCCTCTCGGGAGTTGACAGCGCTCCGTGGTGCGGGGGCGGCCGCCTTCACCCCCGTAGCGACGAAACTCCGGTCGCGGGTGGCCTGTTGGACACCCGCGGACAAGACCTCACCGTGTCAGGGAGGGTTCATGGGCCTGTTGCGCAAGATCCGCGACACCGGGCGGGTGGCCGAGCCCGCCCCGCCCAAGCCGGAGGGGGAACAGCTCTCCGCGGCCAAGGAGTTCGGCGGCTCGGTACAGGTGCGGTGCATCGACGCCGGGTCCTGCAACGGATGCGAGATCGAGATCGCCGCGGCCTTCAACCCGGTCTACGACGCCGAGCGCTACGGCGCCCGGCTGGTGGCCTCGCCCCGGCACGCGGACGTGGCCCTGGTGACCGGCCCGGTGACCCGGAACATGGCCGATCCGCTGCGCCGCACGGTCGCCGCGATGCCCGAGCCGCGCCTGGTGGTCGCGGTCGGCGACTGCGCGATCAACTGCGGGGAGTTCGCGGGCGGGTACGGCGTCGAGGGTGCGGTCTCCGATGCCGTACCGGTGGATCTGGCGGTGCCCGGCTGCCCTCCGCGGCCGGACGAGATCGTGGCGGCGCTGAGGAGAGTGACCGGGCGGTGAGCGTGATCCCGGCCGCCCTCGCGACGGCCACCGCGTTGGGCGTGGCGAGTGCGCCGGCGGGACTGGTCCTGCCGCAGCGGGTGCGCGGCGCGGTGGTGGGTGTGCTGACGGCGGGTGTGGGGGTGGCCGGTGGTACGGCGGGTGTGGCTGCACTGGGCGGAAGCCGCTGGTCGGCCGAGGTGCCCGGGCTACTTCCGCTGGCCGGGACACATCTGGCGGTGGACGCGCTGTCCGGACTGTTCATGGCGGTGGCCGGGGCCGTGGTGGCGGCGGTGGCGGTCTACGGCGTCGGCTACATCGCCGGGCACGGCGCGCACGGACTCGGCTCGCGGGGCGCGCAGGCACTGCTGCCGATGTTCTCGCTGAGCCTGGTTCTGGTACCGGCGGCGGCCTCAATCTCGACGTTCCTGTTGCTGTGGGAGCTGATGGCGCTCACCTCGCTGCTGCTGGTCCTTGCCGAACACCGGGCGCGACCGTCGGTGCGCGAGGCGGCCGTCTGGTATGCGGTCATGACCCACCTGGGGCTCGTCCTGCTTCTGACGGGCCTCATGGTGTACGCGGCGCACGCCGGGGGAGAGACCTTCGCCGCCCTGCGATCCGGAACCGCAGGGATCTCGCCCACCGTGCGCGGGCTCGTCTTCGTGCTGACGGCGGTGGCCTTCACCTCGAAGGCCGGCCTGGTCCCGCTGCACGCCTGGCTGCCCCGCGCACATCCCGAAGCGCCCAGCGCGGTGTCGGCGCTGATGAGCGCCGCCATGGTCAACCTCGGCGTCTACGGGCTGGTGAGGGTCGGCTTCGATCTGCTGGGCGGGGGACCGGCCTGGTGGTGGCTGCTGGTGATGGCCATGGGCGGGCTCTCGGCGGTGTACGGGATCCTGCAGGCCGCGATGGCCTCCGACCTCAAACGGCTGCTGGCGTACTCGACATCCGAGAACATGGGGCTGGTCGTGCTCGGCGTCGGTGCGGCCGGGCTGTTTGCGCATGCCGGTGACGAGGCACTGGCCGGGCTGGCGCTCGCGGCCGCACTGCTGCACGTCGTCAATCACTCCGCTTTCAAGGCCCTGCTGTTCACGGGCGCGGGCTCGGTGCTGCGCGCCACCGGGGAGCGCAACCTGGATCTGCTGGGCGGGCTGCGGGCCCGGATGCCGGCCACGGCGGGGCTGTTCGCGGTCGGCGCGCTGGGCGCGGTGGCGCTGCCGCCGGGCAACGGGTTCATCAGCGAGTGGCTGCTGCTGCAGTCGATGATCCACGGGCTGGCCGTGCCCGGGGTGACCACGGCGATCGTGCTGCCGCTGGCGGTCGCCGTGATCGCCCTGTCCGCGGGGCTGGCGGCGGCGGTGTTCGTCAAGGCGCTGGGCGTGGGCTTCTTCGCCCAACCACGCGCCGCAGGAGCCGCCGCGGCGAAGGAGTCGCGCCCCCTCATGCTGGCCGGGATGGGACTGCTCGCGGCCGGGTGCGCCGGGCTGGCCCTGGTGCCGGGGCTGCTCGGCGACGGCCTGGACCGCGCGGTGGCAGCGGTCGGGTTCACCGGGACGCAGCCGGTCACCGGCGGCGGGCTGCGGGTCCGCCTGAACGAGGTATCCGCCCAGCTGTCCCCGCTGTGGGTGGTGGCGGCGTTGACCGTGGCGCTGGGCGTGGTCATGGCGACGACGAGGTGGGCGGCGCGGCGCCGACAGCGCCGTACACAGGCGAGGTTGTGGGACTGCGGGGGAGGAGCGCCCACCCCGCGCATGGCCTACACGGCCACCTCGTTCGCCGAGCCGCTGCAGCGGGTCTTCGACGATGTGCTCGCTCCGGAGCAGGACGTGGACGTGACTCCGGTGCGCGAGTCCGTGTATCTGGTGGAGCGGGTGAAGTTCCGCAACCGGGTGCCCGACCGGATCGAGCACCGCCTGTACCGGCCGGTCCTCGGCTTCCTCGCCGCCGCCGGGCAGTCGGCGCGACGGCTGGCGGGCGGCAGTGTCCACGCCTATCTCGGCTATGGCTTCTTCGGGCTGGTCACCTTGCTTCTCGTGTTGGTGGTGGGCTGGTGAACACGGTCGGATACACGGCGATCGTCCTCCAGTCGGGCGTGGTGGTGGCGGGCGCGCCCCTGCTGACCGGTCTGATGAGGCAGACCCGGGCCCGGCTGGAGGGCCGGGCCGGCGCCGGGGTGCTGCAGCCGTGGCGGGATGTGCGCAAGCTGCTGCGTAAGGAGCCGATCACGCCGGTCGGCACGGGCCCCGCCTTCCGCTGGGCACCACTGCTCCTGGTTGCCACCTCGCTGGTGCTGGCCGTGCTCGTGCCGCTGGTGTCCACGGTCACGCCGGTACGGGGGCGGGCGGACCTCATCCTGGTGGTGGCGCTGTTGGCGCTCGGCACCCTGGCGCTGGCGCTTGCAGGGCTGGACACCGGTACCGCGTTCGGCGGCATGGGCGCCTCCCGGGAGATGACCATCGCCGCCCTGGTCGAACCGACCATCCTGATGTCGGTGTTCGCGCTGTCGATACCGGCCGGGTCCACCAATTTGCCCGTCATCGTCGCCGGGGCAGCGGACCAGCCTGCCCGGCTGACCTCCCCGGCGGGACTGCTGGCGATCGCCGCGCTTTCGGTCGCGGTACTGGCCGAGAGTGGCCGGCTGCCGGTGGACAACCCCTCCACCCACCTGGAGCTGACCATGGTCCACGAGGCCATGGTCCTCGAATACGCCGGCCCCGACCTGGCCCTGGTCGAATTCGGCGCGCAGCTGCGGCTGACCGTCCTGCTGGGGCTGCTGGCCTCGCTGTTCGCCCCCTGGGGCATCGCCACCAGCGCCTCACTCACCGCCGTCCTGCTCGCCCTGCTCCTGGTCGTACTCAAAGTGGCGGTACTCGGCATGGCGCTGGCGGCGGCCGAGGTCTTCTGGGCCAAGCTGCGGCTCTTCCGCGTGCCCGAACTCCTCGCCGGATCCTTCCTGTTGGCGCTCCTCGCGGTGACCGCCTCCTACTTCCTGGGCGGTGAGCGATGAGCAACAGCCTGTTCACCCAGCTGCTCGATCTCGCCTGCGGGGCGTTCCTGCTGGCCGCCGTGGTGGTGCTGTGGCGCCGCGAACTCGCCGCGATCGTACGGCTCTTCGCCCTGCAGGGGCTCGCGCTCGCGGCGATCGCCCTGCTGCTCGGGCTGCACGAGGACCGCTGGGACCTGATCGTGGTGGCCGCCGGGGTCGGCGCCCTGCGGGCGGGCCTGCTGCCGTACCTGATCCGCCGCGCCCTGGACGCGCTCGTCGCCGATCGGACCCGGGACCAGGACGGGGCGCGGGCGTACGCGCACAGCGAGGAGGTGCGTGAGACGGAGCCGCTGGTGAACGTGGCCGCGTCACTGCTGACCGCCGCCGCCCTCACGCTGCTCGCCTACGCGGTCGCCCGCCCCCTGGTCGAACTGGATCCGACACCCGCCACCCGTGCACTGCCGGTCGGCCTGGCCGTCGTGCTGATCGGCTTCTTCGTGCTGGTGACCAGGCGCCGGGCACTGGCCCAGGTGGTGGGGTTCCTGCTGCTGGACAACGGCATCACCGCGACCGCCTTCCTGGCCGCCTCCGGGGTGCCGCTGATCGTCGAACTCGGCGTCTCCTTCGACGTGCTGCTCGCTGTGCTGGTGCTGCAGTTGCTCACCGTGCGGGTGCGGGAGGCGTTCGGCACCACCGACATCGATGACCTGCGGGAGCTGCACGACTGATGCTGCGTCTTTTTCAAGAGCCCGCACTGACCGCGCTCGTGCTCGTCGCTCCCGCCGCCGCACCACTGGCTGTGGCCGCGGGGTACACCCTCACCGGCCTCGTCACACGCGGAGCTTCTGATGCGGTGTCGCCGGCCGGTCCGGACGAGGTCCGTCGCCCCCAGCCGGTG
The DNA here is from genome assembly GCF_042895385.1 of Streptomyces sp. NPDC001401. Lineage (NCBI taxonomy): Bacteria > Bacillati > Actinomycetota > Actinomycetes > Kitasatosporales > Streptomycetaceae > Streptomyces > Streptomyces sp. NPDC001401. The sequence goes on along the minus strand of NZ_JBIAWI010000024.1, from coordinate 156,381 downwards.
GAGAAAGCTGCTGCCGGTGCTTCTCATGGAACCGCGCGAGGGGCCATGAGCGTGACAGACGGCAGGGAGGACGCAGGGGACGCCTCCGCGCCCGGTGAGCCGGCTGTCGCTTCCCGTGCGCGCGGGCGTCGTCCGGCCGACTGGGCCGGGCTGCTCTCTCCGGCGGTGATCCTGACCTGCGGTGCGCTCCTGGCCTCCGACGTCATCGACAACGGATCCGTCGCCGCATACTCCGGCCTGCTGCGCGCCGACGCCTTGACCGCCTGGATGCTGCTGGTGGTCGGCGCCGTCGCGCTGATCGCCTGTGCCTCCGCCCCTGCCTACCTGGCGGGCGAGCGGGCCGCCGGGCGGGCGACGGACCGGACCGCATGGCGCTACCACGCCCTCGTCCAGGCGTTCCTGGGCGCGATGTGCCTGGCCGTGGTGACCGCGAACCTCGGCGTCCTGTGGGTGGCGATCGAGGCCACCACCATCGTCACCGCATTCCTCGTCGGCCACCGCCGCACCCGTACGTCGGTGGAGGCGGCCTGGAAGTACGTGGTGATCTGTTCCGCCGGGATCGCGCTGGCCTTCCTCGGCACCGTGCTGATCTACTACGCCGCCCGGCAGGCCGGCATCGCCGAGGCCTGGGCGCTTGACTGGCCCACCCTCATCGCCCACGCAAACCGGCTCGACCCGGCGGTCACCCGGCTCGGCATCACCCTCATCGTCCTCGGCTACGGTGCCAAGGCGGGCCTGATCCCGCTGCACGCCTGGCTGCCCGACGCCCACAGCCAGGCCCCCGCCCCGGTCTCCGCACTGCTGTCCGGCGTGCTGCTGTCCGTCGCCTTCGCCGCGCTCCTGCGCTACCGCGTCATCGCCGACGCCGCCCTCGGCGTCGAATTCACCCGCGTCCTGCTGGCCGGCGTCGCGCTGCTCACCCTCACCCTCGCGGCCGGACTGCTGCTCGCCCAGCGCGACTACAAGCGCATGCTGGCCTACTCCAGCATGGAGCACATGAGCCTGATCGCGCTGGCGGCGGCCGTGGGTAGCCCGCTCGCCCTGTCCGCCGCCCTGCTGCACATCGCCGGCCACGGACTCGCCAAGGCCACCGCGTTCTGCGCCTCCGGGCAGATCCTGCACCTGCGCGGCACGTCCAAGATCGGCCGGGTGCGCGGACTACTGGCCCAATCGCCATGGCTGGGTGCGCTGTTCGGGCTCGCGCTCGTGGCGCTACTGGGCTTCCCGCCGTTCAGCCTCTTCGCCTCCGAACTGGGCATCGCCCGCGCCGGATTCGCCGCTGGAGCAGGGCTGGGCTGGGCGATGGCCGCCGCCCTGCTGTTGGTCCTGATCGCCTTCGCCGCGCTGGTCACCCGCACCGCGCGGATGCTGCTCGGCCCCGGGGAACCGACCGGCGAAAGCCCCGCCGCTCTGTGGCCCCTCGCCCTCGGCCTGGCTGCCTGCGCCACCCTCGGCATCGCCGCCGGCCCGCTGGGCGACCTGCTCTCCCAGGCCGCCGCCGTCCTGGAAAGGGCCTGACCGATGCGCACCGTGCACGACGTCCACACCGCCGAACTGCCCAAGCGGGCCGAGGCGCTGCTGCGCGAGGGGCACCGCCTGGCCCTGGTCGCCGCCCACCACGACGCCGACGCCGTACGGATCGTCTACCTCTTCGTCTCCGGGCCGCCCGACACCCGCATCGAACTCCACGTTCGCCTCGACCCGGCCCGGCCCGAGGTGCCCAGCCTGGCCCATCTCTCCTTCCCCGCCGGCCGGTTCGAACGCGAGATGCACGACCTGCACGGCATCGTGCCCCTCGACCACCCGCTGCCCCGGCGTCTCGTACGCCACTTCCACTGGCCCAAGGGCTGGTATCCGATGCACCCCGAAGCCGGTGACCCGCCCGCCTTCGGCGAACAGGAAGGCCCGTACCCCTTCCTGGAAGTCACAGGCGACGGCGTCTACGAGATCCCCGTCGGCCCGGTCCACGCCGGCCTGATCGAACCCGGCCACTTCCGCTTCTCCGTCGTCGGCGAGACCATCCTCAAACTCAAGGCCCGCCTCTGGTTCGTCCACAAAGGCATCGAGAAACTCTTCCAAGGCCGCTCGATTGCCGCCGGACTCCCGCTCGCCGAGCGCATCAGCGGCGACACCGCCGTCGGCCACGCCCTCGCCTACTGCTTGGCCGTCGAGGAAGCCACCGGCACGGCCGTCCCCGAACAGGCCCAGTGCGCCCGCGCCCTGCTGCTCGAACTCGAACGCCTCCACAATCATGTCGCCGACCTCGGCATGCTCTGCAACGACGTCGGATACGGCATCCTCAACGCCCACGCCCAGCGCGTCCGCGAGCAACTCCTGCGCCTCAACGACACGGTGACCGGACACCGGCTCCTGCGCGGCGGCGTCGTCCCCGGCGGCAGCGCCCTGCGCACCCTCCCCGGCCGCACCCAGCTGGAGGCCATCGGCGAGGACATCCGCGAGATCGTCCGGCTGGCGCTTCGCCACTCCACCGTCCACGACCGCTTCACCGGCACCGCGATCCTGCGCACCGAGGCCGCCCGCGACATCGGCTGCCTCGGCTATGTCGCCCGCGCCAGCGGCCTCGCCCAGGACGCGCGCATCGGCCACCCCCACACCCCACACGGGCACCCCGCGAACGTCCCCATGCACACCAGCGGCGACGTCCTTGCCCGCTTCCTGGTCCGCGCCGAGGAGATCGACGCCTCCCTGGCGCTGATCCGTCAGCTGCGCGACTGCGTCGCCACCGGCGCGGTTCTCGGGCCCCCACCCGCTGCAGGGGCAGGCCCGGGCAGCGGCGTCGGCCTCGTCGAGGGCTGGCGCGGCACCATCGCCACCCGCGTCGAACTCACCGCCGACGGCACCCTCACCCGGGTCAAGCCCGTCGACCCGTCCTTCTTCAACTGGCCCGCGCTCCCGGTCGCCCTGAACGACACGATCGTCCCGGACTTCCCGCTGACCAACAAGAGCTTCAATCTCTCCTACGCCGGCAACGACCTGTAGATGCGTCAGATGTCTCCTTGCACGAGGGAGTGCAGGTGCTCGTCGTGCCACCCGTCCTCGTGCAGCAGAGCGCTGCGCTGGGTGCCCTCGAAGGAGAAGCCGGCCTTCTGAGCCACGCGGCAGGACGCCGGGTTGGCGGTCGAGTGGCAGAGCCGGAGGCGGTGCAGGCCGAGCTCCTCAAGGGCCCACCGGCTGAGGCGCTTCGACGCATCGACGACGACACCGCCGCCTCGTGCGGCGGGCAGGACCCAGTAGACGATCTCGGCGTTGCCGTCGTCGAGGTTGATGTCGCCCCAGCCGATCAGGCCCACGGCCTCGCCTCCGTCCGCCCGGGCGATGGCCCAGATCGCGGCCTGTTCGGCCCGCCAGCGTTCGTGCATGCGCTCGATCCTTCGGCGCGCGTGGTCAGGCGATTCCACCATCAGGCGGTTCCACTTCCGGATGGCAGGGTCCTGGCCGGCGGTCACGAGGACGTCGGCGTCCCGAGTGTGCCACGGTCGCAACTCCAGGCCCCTCGGCAGACCGAGCACGGGCTGAGGGGTCCTGGCCATCCGGCCGGCGGGAACGACCGGGGGTATGGGTGAGATCGAAGCCATCCCGAGATCCTGCCAGTGCCCTGGGGACATACGAAAACCCTTGTCCGGTGCGTCAGACGCGAGCCGGCTCTCGACCCGCCGACTGCACGCCCACGAGCCGTTTCGTCAGGAGCCCGCGTCCCCGCCCACCAGCCGGTACCCGGTCACGATGTCGGCCCTGATCCGCACCACGTGCTGCATCTCCGTGTCCACCCAGGGCGTGAGCTGTGTCAGGTAGCGGGCGAGCTCGGCGAGGTCAGAGACCGGGCCGGCGGCACTGGTGACGACCACGCTCCAGCCGGTGCGGGTGGCCGGGTCGAGGTCGTCGGCCTCGTAGGCCACCACCTCAGACCGTGCCGCACGGCCCAGCAGCGCGTGCGGACGACGATGTCTCCGCTCGCCTCCACGAGATGGTTGACCGGACGGATCGCGGGCAGCGCCTGGTGGGAGAACACCACCCGGCGCTGTGGCGCCTCGGCCGGCAGTTTCAGCGCCTCGTCCCGGCCCGGCTCGACCATCCGAACCCGCGGCGGCGTACCAGCTGTCATGACGGCACCTCTGCGACTCCCGGCACCCGCTCGGCACCGTCCGGCCACAGCACCTCGACGTCGATGCCGTGGCTGCGCGCATAGGCCACCAGGTGCGCGGTGGTGTCCTGGCCGTTGGACGCGGTGCCGTCCCAGATCGCCACCACCCGGGCGCAGGCCCGCAGCAGCCGCTCGTCGGCGCGGACGCAGGCGTCCCGGTCCGCCGGGTCGTACTCCAGCAGCCGTACCTGCTGCGACAGCAGCAGCAATTCGCCGGCCGCCAGCCGGTCCCGCTCCCGCAGCAGGGCGGGGACTCGGTTCAGCGTGGGCACCACCGTCACCAGCGCCAGCCCGGCCTGCTGCGCGGCCCGCCCGAAGGCCACCGGAAGCCCCTGCCCGACGCGGACCAGGCCCGTCCGGCCGGCCTTGGCGCACCGGGCCAGCCGTGCGCGCAGCTCCTCCTCGAGGAGGGCCAGGGTCCAGGGCGCGAGATCCGCGTGCCCCACAACAGCGATCAACCTCGGCAGTCCTTTCGCCCATCCATGCCACCCATGGCAACTAGGTAATTGAAGAAGTCTTCAAGCTGCGTCCAGGGCAACCCGCCGAGGTGGAGACATGGGCGGTGGTGCGCGGGAGCAGAACGGCCGCCCACAGGCTCCGTCGATCCACAGCTTCACTGATGCCTTGGTGGTCGTACAGGGGCCGTTCGGCCCCCCATGCGCGGCGGGCCGAGCTCACTCGTGGGCAGCTGACCCGTCAGCTGCCCGGTCACTTGTGGGCGTGTTCGCCCAGGTAGAAGAGCAGCCACACGAACCCGGCGAACAGATGGGTGCCGAAGATGTAGAAGCCCGCCCGGATCGCGACACCACGCTCGATCCGCCACTCACGGTCCTTGACCTTCCGTTCGCGCTTCTCGCCCGCAGGCTCGTTGACTGCCTGGTCTGTCACCGCGTTGTCTCCCTGTCTCATGAAGCATGGTTCCTACGACGGCATCCGGAATCGCACGAGGACGACCTTGCCGTCATGATCGATGGCCGGTTCCGCGCTGACGTCGCCGTCGTACTCGCCGGCCAGCTCGGCCACCAGCTGCAGCCCCGCCCCCATCGCGCCCGGCTCGAGATCCGGCAGGCGTGGCTCGGCGTCGGCGACGCTGACGACCAGCAGCCCCGCGCCGACCGTTATCCCCACGTCCGCGACCGGGGAGCGTGGCGCGTGCCGCAGCACGTTCACCACCAGCTCGCTGACCACCAGCAACACCGCGTCGGCGAACGCGGAACCCGGCGCCACGCCGACCTCACCGAAGCGTCCGGCCACCGCCACACGGGCCCGCGCCACCGCCTCCGGCCCGAGCGGCACCGAGACGATGTGGCGCCGCACCGGCGACGGTACGTGTTCTATCGCCGCTGCGGGCCGGCGTCTGCGCCAGGGCCGGAACGGGGGCCCGCCCATCACCGCGCCGGCTGCGTACCACGCAGCTCCTCCAGCAACTCCTGACGGCCGGCCAGCAGCACGGACAGGATCCGGCGCGCCGCGGCCAGCAACTCGGCCACATCCCCGCCCGCCAGCTCGTACACCACCGTGGAGCCGGTACGGGTGGCGGTCACGATCCCGGAACGTCGCAGCACCGCCAGCTGCTGCGACAGGTTCGACGGCTCGACCTCGATGGCGGCCAGCAGGTCACGCACCGGCTTCGGCCCGTCCTGCAGCAGCTCCAGCACCCTTATCCGCACCGGGTGCCCGAGCATGCGGAAGAACTCCGCCTTCGCCTCGTACAGCGGAACCGGCATCCCGATCACTCCTCGTCCGCCCCCGCCACCTCGACGTCGAGCCCGTGCCGGCGGGCAAACCGCACGGCGTCGTCCAGCTCGTCCTGCGCCGCCGCCACGGCATACGGGTCGTCGGCCGCCACAGCGGCCGCCAGCCCGGCCCGGGCCGCCCGTACCCGCGCCAGCAGCGCCTCGACGACCTCGCCCACCCCGGCCTCCACACCTTGGATCATCTATCGACCACCGCAACTAACCAATTGAAGAACTCTTCAAGAGTACGCTCCGCTCCCGCCGGAGTCGGCTCGGTATGTGTGGCGGCGCGTATCAGCGACGTGCTGCCCGGGCCGTTGCGCCATCCGCCGATGCGGCGTTGATCGCGGAGGGCGCGATGCGCCGCGCGCCGGCCGGCCACAGCACCTCGACCAGCACCTTGCGGTTGTGGGGCATACGTCACCAGAAGAGCCACGTCCAGCCGGTGGTCGGCCCGGGACTTGCCCATTCAGGCCGGTGCAGTGGCGTCGACTTCTCGTCCAGGCGCTGCCTGTGGGGCCGCGCGACCTTCAGACGGGATGCCGAACATCGATCGGCTTTACGAACCCATTGCGAGCCCAAAAGGTGACGCGGGACGCCGCATCCGTACTCCTGCATACGTGCGGGTTCCGAACCGGACAGGAGACACGGTGCTCGTTTCACGGAAAACGGCGGGAACTCTCTTCGTAGGTGGTGCGCTCGCCACCACCCTCGGTTCGCTCCTCTACCCCGCCATGCTCGGAGTCCAGAAGGTCAGCAACGCGCCCGAGCGGGTCATCGCCACCCCGGCGACGGGACCGCTGACAGAAGCCGACCGGGACTTCGTGGTCAAGGTGCGCGGGGCCGGTCTATGGGAATACCCCGTCGGTCAGATGGCGTTGAGGAAGGGCAGTAGGAAGGCGGTCAAGGCTGGCGCGCGGCACCTGATGGACGGGCTTGCCTTACTGGACGCCGCCTGCCGCAAGGCCGCCGGCCAATTGGACGTCGCGCTGCCCAACCAGCCGTCGCCACAACAGCAGAGCTTCGTGGCGAAGCTGAATGCGGACAGCGACAAGCAGTTCGACACCGACATGGCCACCATCCTGCGCGCGACAGACGGCCAGCTCCTCCCCACGATCGCGAGCGTCCGCACCACCACGAAGAACTCGCTGGTCCGCGCCCTTGCAGACCAGGCCAACCACACCGTCCTGGACCACATCACGGTCATCGAGAAGAGCGGTCTGGTCGACTTCGCAGACCAGGCCAACCACACCGTCCTGGACCACATCACGGTCATCGAGAAGAGCGGTCTGGTCGACTTCGACCAGGTCCTCTTCCAGGAGACCACTCCGCCCAAGCTCCCAACCCAGGACATGACCCCGCCACCCCCGGTCGCGGGCCAGCCGCAGGTCGTCCTCACCCCGCCGGCGAGCCGCACGGTCTCGCCGGGTCCGTCGGCGGGGTGAGGACGCGGGCCGAGCTGCCGGTGCCAGCCAGGCCGTCGTGTCCGGCCCCAGCCTCCTGCCGTCCTCCACTCCGGCGGCGTGCTGCTGACCAGAACCTCTCCGGACGGCAACTCCACCGCTGTACGGGAGAGTTCACAGCGTCTCGTCCACGCCGACGCCGCGGGCGTCAGAAGGCCTCACCGAACGCGCCCTGCCCTCAATGGGCTCGGTCGGGGACTGCGAGGACGCTGATGGAGCCCTTCCAGGCCCGGTCCAGGTGGAGTGCCTCGAGATCTTCCACAACCGGCAACGCAGACACTCAGGTGATCGAACAGGTCGTCGGGTGTGATCCAGCCGCTGTCCTTGATGCGGCCGTTGCGCAGGTCTTCGACGATCTCTCCCGTGAACCGGGATGTGCCCAGCGTTGATCCGGACGGCGCCATCGCCGAGGCGGGCTGCAGCGCGTCGGAGGCGGTGATGAAGTACACGCCGGTCGGCCGCAAGTGGGTGTTGGGCGGCGGTGCCTGCCGGGCGTCGGGTGTGCCCTTGGCGGTCCAACCCTGTGGCGACGGAGCCGCTGGAGCAGCAGTCCAGCAGGACGATCTTGGAGGCGGCGCGGCAGGATTGCAGACTGCCTCCGATCGTCTCTGCAACCCGTCCTAGCAGGTCACAGCCGTTTCGACCTTCGTAAGTCCAGGGCAGAGGGGTGCGACAGAGTTACCGCACGAACGCTGCCGCGTACCCGGCCTGGCAGCGGTGGCTGCGTCGGAACCAGCCCCGCACGCTGGTGCTCTGGGGACGCCACGACGCGTCGTTCCAGGCACAGGAGGCCGACTCCTTCCAGGCCGATCTGCCCGATGCGGAGGTCCATCTGCTCGACGGCGGCCACCTTGTCCTGGACACCTGCGCAGATGAGGCTGCCGGGCTGATCCGGGGCTTTCTGGTGTCGACGGCGAAAGACGACCGAGCTCGGACCGCATGACTCGCGGTCGGCCGCCTGCAGACATGTCAGGCCGGAGATTCTTCCGGCTCCTGCGTTTGCTCAGGCACGACCGTCGCCTTCTCGGCCAGTCGATCCGCGGTGCCCCGGAAGGCCGCCCACGCCAGCAACAGGATCTCGATGCCCGCCGCGATGCCTGCCGCCACGAACTTCCCGGAGCCAGTCGGCCGACCGCCCGTCGACAGCGGGACCTTCCCCTTGGGGTCCACGGTGACGATGATCGTCTGGCCGACCTTCACCTTCTCCCCGTAGACCCTGCCGGGTACCGGCCGCCCCGACGGGTCCTTCAGTTCTGCGACGAACAGCGGGGGATCCGCCCCCTGGTCGACCCAGTAGGTGTCGGTCACGGTCGCCCGTACCTCCTGGCCGCGGGCGTGCATCGCCCGCTGGTCCAGGCCCGAATAGGTCAGGTGCATCACGACCAGTGCGCTGATCGGCAGCACGAGCAGCGCCAGGATGGCCCACCCCTCGGGCTCCTCCATGCTGGGCACCATCACGCCCAGGAGATAGAACGCCAGAAAATAGAGCACTGGATACACCACGAGCGCCACCCAGATGCTCTGCGTCATGTGCAGCAGGATGCCGGCGCCGACCTCGATGCCCAGGCATACCGCCGCGGAGCCCACCAGCAGCAACATGGCCAGACCCGCCTGACGGCCCGGTCTCCGTATTCGCCCGTCCACAGTCCCCCCGTTCACCGAACGCGTCCCCCAACCGGTGGCGAAGACGAGCGATCCGCACCCATTTGCGCTCCGCGACCGAGATCAGTTTGCCCAGGCTGCAGAGCGGCTAACACCGCCGGTTCCCGCCGCATCTTGATTGGCCCGGCTGCGACGGCAAGGTGGTGGGCCACGAAGCCGTGCGCTACGACATCACCATGCTCGGCCAGCTCGGCGTCTTCCCTCCGGCCCCGCCCACCGCGCTGCACATGATCGCCTGGCGCATGACCGGACGAGCCGCATGTGCCGCCGCAGACGTGACCGCGCAAGCCGCTGATGCGGCCGCCCTGCTGCAGGACAACCCGGGCAGGGGTCGCTGACCACAGGGTCCGGGTCCTTTGTGAGCCTCAGCTCCGCCCGAACGGCAGCTCCGCCCACCGGCTGGTCCCGCCCGCGTGCACCTGGACGCCGCACCGGGTCGCCAGTGCGGTGACGATGCCGAGGCCCCGGCCGTGCTCGTCCGGGTCGAGGGCGGAGGCCGGCAGCCCCGCCGGGGTCACCGGCCCCATGTCGGTCACTTCGACGCGTACGGCTCTGCATCTGTCCACCTGGAGGTGGGAGAGGCTCAGTGTCGCCGGGGGCAGGGCGTGGACGATGGCATTGGTGAGCAGTTCCGAGACCACCAGCAGTACGTCTTCGGCGAGGTCTGCGGCCAGGTTCCAGTCGGTGAGGATGCAGCGGACGCGTCGGCGTACGGCCGAGACGGCCCCCGGGGTGTGCGGCAGCGGAAAGACGTGTGCGGCTTCCCCGCGAGGCGCGGCGTCGAGCTGCGCTGCTGTCATGTGTCCTCCTCGGAGAAGCGCCGCCGGCCGCGGGCCGGGCGGGGCGTGATGGCACGCTAAGGAGGGAATTGCGGCGGGTCAATGAACGGGGGTCGGCATTACCGAACGGCAGTCCCAAACCGGAAAAAGTCGGACTACCATCGCTTCATGGCCGGCCCAGTCCAGTCCATAGAGCGAGCGGCGGCGATCCTGCGCCTGCTCGCCGGTGGATCCCGCCGGATGGGGCTGGGCGAGGTGGCGTCGTCGCTGGGACTGGCCAAGGGCACCGCCCATGGAATTCTGCGCACCCTGCAGCACGTGGACTTCGTCGAGCAGGATCCGGCGACCGGAAAATACCAGCTCGGGGCGGCTCTGCTGCACCTCGGCACCAGCTATCTCGACGTGAACGAACTGCGCTCGCGCTCCATCAACTGGGCCGACGCCCTGGCCGCCCGCAGTGGGGAGGCCGTCCGGCTGGGTACACCCCTGGAGGGCAAGGTGCTCGTCATCCACCATGTCTTCCGGCCGGACGACACCCTGCAGACCCTGGACGTCGGCGCACTGCTGCCGTTGCACGCCTCCTCGCTCGGCAAGGTCCTGCTGGCCTTCGGGGTCACGCCCGTCGACGCCATGATGGAGGCCGCACCCGAGTCGTACACCCGGCACACCCTGGTCCACCCGGAGCAGCTCAACCGGGCGCTGGGCGAGATACGGGAACTCGGCTGGGGCGCCGAGGTGCAGGAAATGAGCATGGGCGAAGCCGGTATCGCGGCGCCGATCCGAGGACAGGGCGGTCTGGTGGTGGGCGCGATCGGAGTGTCCGGCGCCGTCGAGCGGATCTGCGACACCAAAGGCCGGCCTCAACCGGCCCTGATCACCGTGCTGCGCGAGGCGGCACGCGCGATCTCCAGAGACCTGGGCGCGGCCCGCTGGTAGGCCCCCAGCACCTCCGCGACACATCGGAAGGCAGGGCCGATCATGGTTGAGCGGTATGTGATGTCCATCGACCAGGGCACCACCTCCACGCGATGCATCCTGTTCGACCACAGCGGGCGGCTCGTGTCGGTCGCCCAGCGGGAGCACCAGCAGTACTTCCCCCGGCCCGGCTGGGTCGAGCACGACGCCGTCGAGATCTGGCGCAATCTCCAGCGCGTCGTACCCGAGGCACTGTCGAACGCCGGTGTGGACGCGGGACAGATCTCGGCCATGGGGATCGCCAACCAGCGCGAGACGACCGTGCTCTGGGACCGGCGGACCGGCGTCCCGCTGGGCAGGGCGATCGTCTGGCAGGACACCCGCACCGCCCCGCTCGTCGAGGAACTGAGGAAACAGCCCGGCGACGAGTTCTTCCTCGAACACTGCTGCCTGCCCCCTTCGACGTACTTCTCCGCGCCCCGCATCCGCTGGCTGTTCGACCACGTCGACGGTCTGGAGCGGCGAGCCGGGGACGGCGAGGTGCTGTTCGGCACGATCGAGAGCTGGCTGATCTGGAACCTCACCGGCGGCCCGGACGGCGGCCTGCACATCACCGACGTCACCAACGCCAGCCGCACGATGCTCATCGACATCCGCAGGCTGACCTGGGACGAGGCGATGATGGACTTCTTCGGGGTGCCGCGCCCGATGCTGCCGGAGATCCGCTCCTCGGCGGAGAGTTACGGCGAGGCCCGCGCCGTGCTCCCGGGCGTGCGCATCACGGCCGCCCTCGGCGACCAGCAGGCGGCTCTGTTCGGACAGACCTGCTTCTCGCCGGGCGAGGCGAAGTGCACCTACGGGACCGGCAGCTTCCTGATGATGAACACCGGCACCGACGTCGTACGGTCCCGGCACGGGCTCCTCACCACCGTCGCCTACAAGATCGGCGACCAGCCCACCGTCTACGCCCTGGAAGGCCCGATGGCCGTCACGGGGTCGCTGGTCCAGTGGTTCCGCGACCGGCTGGGCCTGATCAACAGCGCACCCGAGATCGAGACGCTGGCGCGCACCGTCGAGGACAACGGCGGCTGCTACATCGTCCCCGCCTTCTCCGGCCTGTTCGCACCCCACTGGCGCAGCGACGCCCGGGGCGTCATCGTCGGCCTCACGTCGTACATCACCAAGGGCCACCTGGCCCGAGCCGTCCTGGAGGCCACCGGCTGGCAGACCCGTGAGGTCGTCGACGCCATGAACGCCGACTCCGCGCTCGCCCTGAAGCAACTCAAGGTCGACGGAGGCATGACCTCCGACCACCTGCTCATGCAGATCCTGGCCGACGTGCTCGACGTTCCCGTCGTACGGCCCCTCGTCCACGAGACGGTGTCGCTGGGCGCGGCGTACGCCGCCGGCCTGGCGTCCGGCTACTGGCCCGACCTGGAGGTCCTGCGCCGCAACTGGCACCGGGCCGCCCAGTGGGTGCCGGACATGGACCCCGAACGGCGGGAGTGGGAATACGCCAGCTGGAAGCGGGCCGTCGAGCGGTCCCTGGGGTGGATCCAACCCCCGAACCACTCGTGACCCGTCGGCAGGTCCTCCGGTGCGAGTTCCGGTTGCCGATCATCAGACTGCAGGGTGCAATGAGGCTGTGGCCCGACGGCCGCAGCCGGCGGCGCAGGTGTTTGTCCCGCCCCCGTTCGGCCCCGCTTGAGCCGGGGAGGCAGTGATGACGTTCCCTGATCCCGCGGCCCGCCCCGCGGGGCACACCCGGTGGGCTCGGCTCGGCTTGGTGATGGTGCCGACGCTGGTGGTGTCCGCGCTACTCCTGGTGGCGGTCGGCACGGGCGTCCTCCCCATCTCGCTCGCCGTATCGGCACAGTCCATGGTGATTTCGGGACAGAACCTCAAGATCTCCGCCGACCGGCTGCAGGGCACCGGGTTCACCCAGTACGTCGGGATGGACCAGTCGAAGTCCGAGGCGTACCCGGAGGCCATCGCCGGCATCGATTCGGCCGACCTGTACAACCTGTGCCAGTCAATGGTCCTCAAACTCCCGGTCGTCGGTGATACCACGCTGCGGATCGGCGCCGGCGGGGGCGGCAAGCCGGCGCACGCGGACAATCTCGTCGTCCATACCGACGACCTCGGCGGCGACGCGGTGTTCAGCAACATCGTCATCGGACAGGACGCCTCGACCTTCAAGAACGGTCCCAGTGCCTCGGGAATCTTCGGACAGCAGGCCGACACCGTCCGCATCGATCACCTGCAGCAGTCGACCCGAGAGGTGAGAGCGGCGACCTTCCGGCTCACCGGTCTGCACCTGAGCGTGAAGGCGGGATCCAAGCCCTGCTACTGACGGCCCTCCCCCCTCTCCCTGGGCCGAGCGGGTGAAAGCGTCCGTCCATTGGGGTCCCCGGCCGATTCCCTGAGTCACCAGCGGGTCCCGCCGGAGTTGGCGATGCATACCGCCCGAAACTCGGGTATTTGGGGCTGCTCGGCCCGCTCATGGGCCGGCCCCGATTGTCTGACGGGGAGAGGGATGACAAGCAACGCCGACAGTGCCACCCAGACCGCCGTGAGCACACGTCTCACCGGCCACACCCGATGGAGGCGCCTGGCCGTCGTCATGGTGCCCACTCTGCTGGCGTCCGCAGCACTGAGCACAGCGGTGGCACGTGGCGCCCTGGCCGCGTCCTTCGGAGTGTCACCCAACTCGTTCACGGTCTCCGGCCAGAGCTTCCAGATCTCAGCCAGCACGCTCGACGGGCGCGGGTTCGTCCAGTTCGGTGTGCTGGACCGAGGCGCTCACGCCTCGTACCCCGAAGCACTTTCCGGCATCCGGTCCGCGGACCTGTACGACCTGTGCCAGTCCGTCGTACAGGACGTGCCCGTCCTCGGGCCCGTCACCCTGCGGCTGACCTCGGGCAGCGGAGGGTCTCCCGCGCACGCCGACCGGCTCGTCGCGGACAGCCACGACCTGCAGGGCGACGCGCTCTTCCACAACATCAACATCGGCCAGGACGCCGCCACCGTGCAGGGCGTGCCGGGCGTGCACGGCGAGTCCGGAGGCTTCGGCGAGCAGGCCGACACCGTCCGCATCGACGATCTGCGGCAGCAGACACGGTCGGTGAGTGCGGCGACGTTCCGGCTGCCGGGACTCCACCTGAGCGTGCAGGTCGGCTCGAACCCATGTTTCGATTCCGGTTCGGATCCATCAGACCACCACTCCTCTGACGGGGATCACGCAGACCACCACTCCTCTGATGGGGATCACGTAAGCCACCACACTCCGGGAGATCGACGTGAGTAGTGCGTGGCTGCGCCTCGGAGGCAGGAGGAAGGGAGAGGCCGACGGGCGGCGGCTTGGATGGTGGAACGCCTTCCACGACTGGCGGCGCAGCCGCCCCTTCTGGGCCGGGGTGTGGACGCTGTTGGCCGGGGTCGAGATCTTCTCCATCCCGTTCGCGCCGTTGCCGATCATGATGCATGAAGGCATCGCCGGCGTCGCGGGGTCACTCATGGGGATCTTCATGGTGGTCCTCGCGCTCAGCATGTGGCTGGCACCCGGGCACCGGGTGTTCGCGGGCATCGCGACCCTGGTGCTGGCCATCGCCTCACTCGTGCTCTCCAATTTCGGCGGCTTCCTGATCGGTTTTCTGCTGGGTATCACCGGCGGTGCGATGGCGGTGAGCTGGGTGCCGTATGCGCGGCCTCCGGTCCGGAGAGGGGTCTGGACGGACTGGGGTCGCGGGAACGGCTCCGACAGCCCCGGAGGATCGCCCGGCCCGGAGGGGCCGGGCAGCCCGGAAGGACCGGGCAGTACGGAGGGACCGGGCAGTTCGGGTGGCCCTGGTGGTTCGGACGGCCCCGGTGGACCTGGTGGCTCCGGCGGTTCCGATGAACCGGACGGCGGGGGAGGCGGTGCCGGAGGCCATACGGTCGGCGGCCGGCAAGCCCGCAGCAGCTCGCGCACGACCCGTTTGATCTCGCGCACCAACCGCATGCGGGCGCTCGGTGTCCTTCCGGTCGGCGCTCTGCTGACCGGCGGGCTGCAACCGGCCCCGGCGCACCTCCCCAGGATGGTGCCGAGCTTCGCCGAACCATCCAGCGTGCTCCGGGGCACCGCGGACGACAACGCTCCGCCGCGCCTGAGCGTCTGCTCTCTGCTCGACGGACTGCTGGCCGGGGCGGCACCCACCGCACGCGGCACCGGAAGCCGCACCGCATCGGGTGCCGAGCCGGGCCACGCACCGGACTCCGGGCCCGAGTCCGCTCAGCACCCCACGGACTCAGCCACCGTGCACGGCCCGCTGGGCCTGCACCCGTCCCTCGGCCCGCGTCTGCCGAAGCCGCGTACCGAGGCACACGACAAACGCCGGCCCAGACGCGGCCCCGACTCCGTCGAGCCTGCGCCCGCTCCCAGACATTCATCCGGAGCGGGCCTTCTCGGCTCGGTCGCCGACCTGCTCGGCCTGCACGATTCCCACGACGCACGCGGCGCACACGACAAGGGCACGGCTGCCCGGCGCGACCGTGCGACGCCGCGCCCGACCGGCCCCACGGGCACGCCCCAGCGCAGCAAGCCCGGCCACGCCGCCGGGCCGGGCAGCTCGGACAAGCAGCCGATTCGGTCCGGCGAGGCCGCCGGCAAGGTCGGCTCGCCGTCCCTCCTGACCTTGAACATCCCGCCACTGCCTGCCGACGGGCGGATGGACGGGCCGCTGTCGCTGCTGCCCCTGCACATCAATCTGGGCGGCCACTCAGGCAAGGACGAGCACTCGCGCTGGTGCCTTCCGCAGCCCTTGATCTCGCTCCGCCTCGGTGTCGATGCGGCCGCGTACGGCGTACGCACCGCCGCCCAGCCGTTCCGGGTCCGCAGCCCGCTGATGGTGCTCACCGGCCTGACCTATCACGGCATCACCGAGGTGCCGACGGCGACCGGCCCCGAGCAGGTCCTGGTCTTCACCGTGTCCCGGATCGACATTTCGAGCCTGCGCCAGACGGCGGCTCTCCTTGCCCCCCGCTGTGGCGGCAACCAGCCGCGGCCGCCGCTTCCGCCCTTCCAGGGCCTGCCCGGCCTCCGGCTGCCCCTGCTCGACATGGGCATTCCCGGTATCGGCCGCGTGGACCCGTTCGCCCCCGGCCCCTGGTATCCCTGCCAGGGCACGTTGGAGACGGACGGTACCGCCGGCACGACGGTTGCCACCGGTCAGCCCGTGGTCCTGCTGACCAAGATCCTCAGCGGGAACCTCCTCGGCCTGCTCCCTGTGACGTTCACCCCGAGCATGCCGCCACCGCTTCCGCCGGGGCTCACGCTGCCCATCCCGATCTTCTTTACGGACGTCACCGCGTACAACCAGTACCTCAGCGCTGACGAATTGGACGTACCCGGTCTCCACCAGACGGCGTCGCGCTGACTCTGTCGAACCAGGGAACCGATGGCCCGGCTCTCCACCGCGCGGATGGTCCTCATAGTTCCGGCGCGGCAGACCGGGACGGCTGCCCCAGAGCCCGTGCCTGCCGCCCGATCCCCGACGTCTCGTCAGGATCCCGTAAAGGCCGTCGGGTTCTGGGCATGTGGCCCAGTCGAGGTTGCGCCGTCGCCTACCCATAGGGGCTTGAGGCAGTAGGTGAGCAGGCACAACACCGCTAAGAGCCCGTAACACGATCATGGGCGGACCTTCTTGAGGCGTCTCCGGCAGATGAGGCCGCAGGCGGGTGAGACGAACGCGTCGTGCAGGTCGAGGCGTCTTTCCCAGCGGACGGCCAGGCGCTTGAAGTGGTGCAGGAGCGAGAAGATCTGCTCGACGACGTAGCGGAGCTTGCCGAGGTACTTGATGTTGGGGGCGCCCTTGCGGGAGATCACCGGCAGGATGCGACGCCTGCGCAGCTCGCGCCGGTTGGGGTTGCCGTCGTAGCCCTTGTCGCCCAGAAGTGCGTCTGGGCGCCTGCGCGGACGGCCTGGCTTCCCGGCGACGGACCGGTGGCCTCGCCCCCTTTTTTTTCGTGCGGACGTGGGAGGCACCCACGCAGGCCCGGGTCCATTCCAGGGCGTCAGCCGCGTGCAATTCGGCGAGCAGGATGTGATGCAGCTTCTCGAAGACGTCGGCCTCGTGCCATCGGCCCAGTTGGCGCCAGCAGGTCTGCCCGGAGCCGAACCCCAGCTCCAGCGGCGGCAGTTGCCAGCTGACGTCGTTGTAGAGCACGTACAGGATGGCTTGCAGGCACAACCGGTCATCCACCGGCTTCGGACCGGGAGCCTTCTGTGGCCAGGGCGGCAGCAACGGCTCGATCAACGCCCAGAGGTCATCGTCCACAATCCACGCTCGAACACTCCCACTCCCTCAAACGGCCGAATGATCACACCGGTCACGCACGTCCCGCTGTGGCAGCGGCGCGCGCATCTACGACGGTCAGGGCGACTCATCGGTGGCCGGGACACCTTCCAAAGGGAGACGATCGCGGTGGTACTCCGACTCCAACCAGTCCTCCCTCACGAAGACCGGCCGTGACATCCGCACGCCACCGACCTCCTGTGAGCGCAGAAGAAGCCCCAGATCGGTCAGGGCGAGGGAGTCATCGGGTGTGTACAACAAGCAACTCCCGTGCTTGGCGGCGTAGTCAAGGAGGAACTGGTGCGCCTGCTCCGGATCACGGCCGGCCAGCGCAAAGCCCGCCAGCAAGACCTGCGGACCCGTGACCGCATCCAGGGCAATGCACGCCAACTCGCCCGCGTTGTAGAACACCTTCACCCCGTCGGCGAAGTCTTCCTGCTCGCAGGGACCGCCCACCCGTTTCTGCGGCTCAGAGACCCGGAGCGCGTCGGCGACCTCGGCCGGGCTCATCCCGAACCGCAGTGGCCCCAGCCCGGCTCCGGGCAGCAACTCCCAGTGTTCCCGTCCCTCGCTTGCGCTCACGTGATCCGCCCCTTCAAAGACCATCCCCTGTGGCCCGGCATCGCGTGCGAGACCAGCGCCCAAAGTGCCACCTGAACTGACCGAGCACCAACTGATCCCCCAGGTCGTCTTGTCGCCGAGGGCCAGGACGTCGGCGAGGAGTTGGAGCAGTTCGGGTTCCTCGCTGGCGACGCGCCGCGACAGCAGCCGCTGGCCGCTTTCATCGATCGCGACGCAGTGGTGGCGGGTCTTGCCTGCGTCGATGCCGGCCCAGATCGCGGCCATGTGGTGCCTCCGTGCGGTGCTCTGTTGATGCCTTCCACGGACGACCTCGCTGTCGATTCCCTACGGAGCGATCATTCGCACTTCCCAATCTGGCGGCCGGGTCGTCGTGGGGCGCCGGGCGGCCAAGCCACTGCAGCCACGGACGGCAGCCAACTAAGAGCCACACCCGGCACCCCTGGGCGGCCCAACCCTACGAATGGCTCGACCATCCCGTCCCTGGAACGTAAGGCCAACTAGCTGTAGGAGGCCAGGACGTTGGTGACGTGGTCGGCTAGCCGAGAGGCCGGTGGCTGGCCCCCTGCTCCGCTGTGGGGGCGGTGGTAGTTGTAGTGGACGTTCCAGACGCCGAGGGCTGTACGGCGTTGATCTTCAGATAGCCAGGTGTGGGCGTAGAGGAATTCCTCGGCGATGATCCGGTTGTAGCGCTCTAGCTTGCCGTTGTGTCGCGGGGTGTAGGGCGTGATCCGCTGGTGGCGTGAGCCGAGGAGTGCTCGGGCGAACGCGTTGGCGCGATAGCAGGCTCCGTTGTCGGTGACGATCCGTTCGATGTGGGTGATGCCGTGGGCGGCGAACCATGCTCTCGCCCTGTGCATGAACGCGATGGCGGTTGCTGCTTTCTCGTCGGGCAGAGCCTCGGTGCAGGCGAGTCGGCTGAACCCGTCGACGGCGGAGTGGAGATAGATGTAGCCGCCGCGCCCGCTCTTCTTCTTACGACGCTCGACGTTCTTGGTCTGCTCGCTGCCGCGCCCGTGGGCTGCCGACCTTCTTCACATCGCCGTGGACCATGTGCCCGGGGCGGCGCGCGTTGATCTTCCGTGGCTCCCGGTTCGATTGGCCGTTCGGGTCGATGAACTTGCGGTGGTTCAGCCCGAGCGCGAGCAGGTGCCGTGACACTGTGCGGCGGCTGATCGTGACGCCCCCCCGTCTGGAGCTCGAATGCGATCCGGGACGCCGGCCATTTCTGGCTGCGCCGGAGGTCCTCGATCCGGGCCACGACAGCGGCGTCTGTCGCGGTCGGCTGGCGGCGCGGGGTTGAAGGGAGATCGTGCAAGCCGAGCTCACCGTGGCGGCGGTAGCGGTTGACCCACTTCGACGCGCAGGCGCGGGATACCCCCATCTCCGCTGCGACGTGGGCGATCGGCCGCGTCTTGCATCGCTCGACGAGTCGACGGCGTCCTTCGATGGATAGAGGTGCGTTGGCGTGCGTCACGAGAAGGCTCCTTGAGGCGGCGCAGAACGGGGTCGCGAGCAGCGGCTCGCGACCCCGTTCTGCATGCAGGCCATCACTTGCTCGCCGAAGCCGTTCCGTGTCACGACGGTGCGGCGGCTGGGCAATGGTGAGAAGTGTCAGGCGGTGAGGCGTGCGCCGCCGTCCGTTTCGATGACGGTTCCGGTGATGTTGGGGTTGGTGGCCAGCAGCACGATGGCCTCGGCGACATCCGGGGCGGTGGCTATGCGCTTGGTGGGCAGGGCGTCGGCGGCCTGCTTGAAGAGCGCGGATCGGTCCTCGGCGGCGAGTCCGTCCCACCAGGGCGTGTCGACGTATCCCGGCGAGACGGCGTTGACCCGGATCGGCGCCAGTTCGGCGGCGAGCGGTTGGACGAGCCCTTCGATGGCGGCGTTGAGCGAGCCGATCCCGGCGGTGCCGGGCAGGGCAGCCCTCGCTGTGACGGCTCCGACGAGGGTGATCGAGGCGTCCTCGCTGAGGTGAGCGAGCGAGGCCTGGAGTGCGGTGACGGTGGGCCAGTACTTCTCCTCGAACGCCTGCCGCAGGCCATCGATCGGCAAGTCACCGAGCGGGCCGGCGCCGCCCTTGCCGGCGAGGGTGATGACGAGGTGGCGGATCGGGGCGATCTTCGCCGCGAGCGCCGCGGCCGCCTCCGCGTCGGCGGCGTCGAGAACGTGCCCGTGGACGTCTCCGCCGATGGCCGCGGTTGCCCGGTTGAGCCGCTCTGTGTTTCGTCCGGCGATGTGGACCGCGTGTCCTCGGCTGGTGAGCTGTCGGGCAACCGCCAGGCCGACCCCCGACGTGCCACCGATTACGAGTGCAGTGGTCATGCCCACTCCTTATTTCGAGACGTGACGTCTCGCATGAGCGTAGCACCATTTCTAGACGTGACGTCTCGATAATGGTTAGGCTGACACGCATGACCGGCGCTACGACACCCGCCCGCGGCCGCAAGCGGAGCGAGCAGACGAGGCTGGCGATCCTCACTGCGGCCTACGAGCTCACGACCGAGGTCGGCTTCCCAGACCTCACCATCGAGGGCATCGCCGCCCGCGCCGGGGCAGGCAAGCAGACCGTGTACCGCTGGTGGCCCACAAAGGCGGACGTCCTGCTCGAAGCCCTGGCGCTCAAGGCAGATCTGAAGGTCTCAACCGCGGACCAGGGTTCATTCGACGCGGAGCTGGATGCGTTCCTGCGTGACTCCGCCGCCCTGATGGCCTTCCCAGGGGTGGTCCCCGTCCTGCGCTCCTTGATGGCCGAGGCGCAGCGCGACGCAGACTTCCGGCGCCGCTTCCAGGACGGCTTCCTGGCCAAACGCAGGGCCGCGCTCGAGACCATCGTCGAGCGGGCCGCAGCCCGCGGCGACAAGCCCGCTCACCTGACGGCAGCCTTCGCCGCCGACCTGGTGTTCGGCCTGATCTGGTACCGGGTCCTCGCCACCGAGCGCCTGCTCGGCCAAAACGACATCACCGCCATCCGACGACTGCTGAACGAACACCCCGGCGAGGAGTAGCGCATGCCCGATCGAACCATCGTCATCACTGGAGCAACCGACGGGCTGGGCCGCGCACTCAGCGGCGCCCTCGCACGCCAGCCCGCAACAACACTCATCCTCCACGGACGCAACCAGAGTCGACTCGACGAACTGGCCACCACGCTGGCCGATGCACCGGCCTCGATCCACACGATCCGGGCCGACTTCTCCGAGCTGGCGCAAGTACACCGCCTCGCGGACGAGATCACCGAGTTCACCGATCACATCTCGGTGCTGGTCAACAACGCCGGCATCGGCGGCGGCGAACCCGACGGGACCGACCGCCGACTCACCGTCGACGGGCACGAGCTCCGCTTCGCGGTCAACCATCTCACCCCGTTCGCGCTAACCCAGCACCTGCTGCCGCTGCTCGACCGCGGAGCCCCCGCCCGTATCGTCAACGTCGCTTCGATCGGCCAGGCCCCCATCAACTTCGACGACCCCACCCTCGAACACAGCTACTCGGGCATGCGCGCATACGGCCAGTCCAAACTGGCCATGATCACCACCGGCTTTGCGCTCGCCCGACAACTCGACCCGCACCGGATCACGGTCAACAGCCTGCACCCGGCCACCTACATGCCGACCAAGATGGTCCTGGACTCGGTCGGTTACAGCATCGACTCCCTCGAAACCGGCCTGCAGGCCACCCTGCGCCTCATCCTCGCCCCCGAACTCGACGGGGTGACCGGACAGTTCTACGACAGCACCCGTGCCGCAAAGGCACACGCCGACGCCTACGATCCGAGCATCCAGCAGAAGCTCTGGGACCTCAGCACCAGACTCACCAAGCGCCCCGAATAGCCCTCGAAGATCTAACGGCACTACCCGACACCTGTCGGCGCCATCAACCTCATGACCCGCAACAACTAGCGGACTCAGCGACAACTGAGCGCCCCAATCGCCGGCGCAGCGGGTCAGGTCAAGCGCCATCAATGCGGTCGAGCAGCTCCCGTGCCTCGGAAGTGCGGCGGTGGTCCGGACCAAAAGCGGCCAGACAAGCATCGTGGGCGGCAGCGGCCCGGGTACGGGCCTCGGTACCGCGGCCCAGCCCCAGGAGGGCGGTGGCGACGGCCAGTTCAACGGCGCCGGTCTCTGGGCGGCGCTGCTCCTCGGGCAGGCTGCGGCGCAGCTCGTCGGCCCGCTCCGCCTCGACAAGCGCCTCCTCGTGGCGGGCCTGGCCGTTGAGGCTGCGGGCGAGTCCGAGCCGCAGGACCAGCGTGAAGCGGTCCAGTACGCGATGGGCGACCAGGGCCTCGCAGGCGAGCGCCTCTGCCTCGGGATGGCGGCCCTGTGCGTTAAGGGCGTAGATCAGTCCGTTGCGGGCAGCCGCCGCTATGAGCGGCATCTCCGGCTCTTTACCGCGGGTCGCGGCGCGAGCGACGGCCGCGCACTCTGCCTCGCATTCGGCGTGCCGACCGAGCGCGCTCAGCGCCTGGGCGCGATCCGAGCGCAGTTTCAGGGTCTGCGGGTGTTCGGCGCCGAAGATCCTGCCGAAGACCGGCAGCAGTGCGTCATATCCGGTGACAGCTTCGGCATGGCGGCCTTGGGCGCCCGTCGCGAGCGCAGCGATGCTCAGCGCCAGCGGCGCGTACATGTCGTCGCGCGGGCGGGATCGGGCCGCAGCCACGGCGCGGGCTTCGGCTTCCGCCTCGGCATAGCGCCCCGCCTGGTACAGGGCTGTGGCCTGGGACAAAGGGGATCTCGTCTTCTGCCCGGCGTTGTTTCGGCCACGCGGCCGGAAGAGTTTCATGCCCGGAGCATACGGATGCTACGCACGCCCGTTCGAGGAAGAGGTGAGAGTCGGCGACGGGCCGCGCCGTCCGCGTGGCGAGCGGGCAGTGCAAACTCGCACCACACCGCCGGGACGCGAGGTGTTGAACAACAAGCTGAGCGCCAGAGTGGCCAGCCGAGATGCACTATGGCCAACTGAAGCGCTCGGTCACACCGCGTACCTCAGCAAGATCGTGTTACGAGTTCTAATGGTGACCGCATGCCGCTTCGCGGTGGTCCCGCGCCGTTGGGTGGTGGAGCGGACATTTGCCTGGCTGGGACGGCGTCGGCGCCTGTCGAAGGAATACGAGTACCTGCGCGTCTGCTCGGAGAACGCCATCTGCCTCTCCATGGCCATACTCCTCGCGCCGCCTCGCAAGACCAGCCCGCTGACAGGTCTTTCAGACGTCCTCCAGACCTGGACCTGTGGATCCTTCGAGCTCAAACGAGCGGCGGGCGCTGAGCGGCCGGCACCGGAGTACGGTGGCGGTACCGAGCGCACCTCGCACGCCGTCATCCATTTCGGCGTCGCCCTCGGGGAACGGCAAGGCCGGAGCACATCGCGTCCGGTCGGAAATGAGCCGCCCCACATGAGCCTGATGAGCCTCGCAGTACTCGCCTCCTCCCACAAGGAGAACGAGTTCCGGCTGCCCCTGCACCCCAGCCACCTCGAACGGATCGCCCCGGAGCTGCGCGAGAGGATCTTTCTCGAACAGGGCTACGGCCGACGGTTCGGCGTCCCCGACGACGCGCTGCGCCCCCTCGTGGCGGGCCTGCGCTCGCGCGAGCGACTCCTCGCCGAGTGCGACGTCGTGCTGCTGCCCAAACCGATGCACGACGACATCGCCGCGCTGCACGAGGGCCAGGTGCTGTGGGGATGGCCGCACTGCGTGCAGGACGAGAAAATGACCCAGATCGGCATCGACCGACGGCTGACCCTGATCGCCTGGGAAGCCATGAACCACTGGACCTTCACGGGTGCCTTCAGCGTCCATGTGTTCCACAAGAACAACGAGCTCGCCGGCTACTGCTCGGTGTTGCACGCCCTGCAGCTCGGCGGGCTGACCGGTAGCTACGGGCGCCGCCTGCGGGCGGTGGTCATCAGCTTCGGCGCCACGGCGCGCGGAGCGGTCACGGGCCTGGGCGCCATGGGGGTCACCGACGTCACCGTGCTCACCCAACGCGCCGCGGCGGCGGTGGCATCACCGATGCCCTCGGTAGTGATGGGCCACTTCGAGGAGCAGGAGGACGATCCCTCGCGCCTGCGGGCAATCACCGCGGCCGGTTCCAAGCCGCTGGCGGAGTACCTGGCTGGGTTCGACATCATCGTCAACTGCGTCCTGCAGGACACCGACGCGCCGCTCATGTTCGTCACCCACGAGGAACTCGCCCTCTTCCGGCCGGGAACCTTCTTCATCGACGTCGCCTGCGACGAGGGCATGGGCTTCGCATGGGCCCACCCGACCACCTTCGGCGAGCCCATGCCCTCGGTGGGATCGGGCTGCCACTACTACGCGGTGGATCACAGCCCGTCCCACCTGTGGAACTCCGCCACTTGGGAAATCAGCGAGGCGCTCCTTCCCTACCTGCGCAAGGTCATGAAAGGCCCCGCGGCATGGGACACCGACGTCACGATCAGAAAGGCCATCGAGATCCGCGACGGCGTCGTCCAGAACCCGAAGATCCTTTCCTTCCAGCACCGGTCAGCCGCCTACCCCCACGCTCCCGAAGTCCCGGCGACTCCGCTGAGCTCAGAGGTCTAGTACGCCAGCGCGTTGAGGATCTCCCGCTCCGCACCGGAAAGATCCGTCGAGTAAGAGGTCGCGCGGATAGGCGCGTTGGGGACACCGGCAACAGAACGGGCACAGGTCCCGGTGATCATGGAGTTGCGACGCTCTGTGATCACGGAGGAGACCTGTGCCCGCGCTGCCATCATGGCTCACGGAACCGCTCTGGGACCAATTCGCGGCCCTGCTGCCCGGGCGGGCGGAGTACCACCCGGACCATCCGCTCGGCTGCCACCGTCGGCCCATCAGTGACCGGATCGTCTTCGACAAGATGCTGCAGCTGCTGCGCTTCGGTTGTTCTTACGAGGCCATCGCCGACACGACCTGCTCGGCCACCACGATCCGCAGCCGCCGCGACGAGTGGATACGACTGGGCGTCTTCGCCCGGCTCAAACAGATCGCGCTGGAGTCCTACGACCGGATCGTCGGCCTCGTCCTCGACCAGATCGCCGTGGCCGGCTCCATCACCAAGGCGCCCGGAGGCGGCGAAGTGGCCGGGCGTTCCCCGGTTGACCGCGGCAAACAGGGCCTGAAACGCTCGGGCATGACGGACGGATACGGCATTCCGCTGGGTCGTGTCCTGGCCGGTGCCAACCGGCACGACTCCCCGCTGCTCGCCCCGACCCTGGACCGCTTGGACGACCTGGGGCCGCTGCCCGTCGACGTCACCGTGCACCTGGACGCCGGTTATGACTCGGACAAGACCCGCACTCTGCTCAGCGAACGCGGCCTGCACGGCCGCATCGCACACAAAGGCGAGAAGGCGCCCATCCAGGCCAGTCAGCGTTGGCACGTGGAACGTACCCACGCCTGGCAGAACGCCTTCTACCGGCTCGCCCGCTGCTACGAACGGCGCACCGCCGTCATCGACGAATTCTTCGACCTCGCCGACACGATCATCACCGTGCGCAGCCTGATCCGGCAGGCATGGACGACTCACCGCTGGGACCAACGCCCGAGCCGCCGCCCATGACCTATCCGCACCACCTCCCTAACGGCTCGGTTATCAAGTGACCCTCCGATCGCCGAAGTGGCTTGACCTGCGAAAACGGACTACGGGGTGCGGGATTCCCGCATGAGCGCCTATAGCGGTGCTATAGTCTGTAGCTGTGCTACAGAACATGGTCGGTGACGCCCGCGAGCGAATGCTTGCGGCGGCGTTCGAGATCGCCACGCGCGACCGTGTCGACGCGGTCTCCACGCGCGCGGTCTGCGCCGCCGCGGGTGTACAGGCTCCGTCGCTATACCACCACTTCGGCGACCGGGCGGGACTGATCCGCGCTGTCGTCGATATCGCGTTCGAGGAGTACTTCCACCGCAAGGACGCCGTTATCGCGACGGATGACGCGGATCCACGCACCCGCGTCGCCGCTGGATGGGACGCGCACGTCGCGTTCGCGCTCGCCTACCCGGGTCTCTACCCGGCGATGTACCCGACATCGGGCCCGCTGCCAGGGCAGGTTGAACGAAGCGGTGCACTGCTGCGCGCCGGGTTCGACGAGCTTGAGCAAGTAGGTGCCCTCCGGCCCGGGATCACCGCGGCGCTGGCGACGAACGCGCTCCGCGCGGCCCTACGCGGCGTCGCCCATGCCGTCGCCGCGAACCCTGGAAGCGACGACAACGACTTGACGTCCGTCGTCGTCCGCGACGCTCTCATCAAGGCGCTCGTCGCCGACCCGGCACGCGGCTGACCAATTGGCGATCCGACCCCGGATCGAGTGAGAACCCTTACAACGGAGCAACAACCATGACTGACCTGCTCGCAGGCAAGACCATACTCATCACCGGCGCCTCGTCCGGTATCGGCAGGTCCGCCGCGCTTCTGTTCGCCCGCGAAAGCGCGAACGTCGTCATCACCGCCCGCCGCAAACCTGAACTCGAGCGTGTCGCTAAGGACATCACCGCCGACGGAGGCAACGTCCTCGCCATTCAGGCCGACACCACCAACGCCGAAGAGATACAGCGAGCCGTCGCGGCCGCGGTCGAGGAGTGGGGGCGCCTCGATGGCGCTCTGAACAACGCAGGCCGCAGCCAGGGCGGCGGCCGCCTCGCCGAGGTCACCGACGAGACCTTCGACTCCGTCCTCGAGACCAACTTCAAGGGCGTATGGCTGGCGATGCGCGCCGAACTGCAGGCGATGACCGCGCAGGGGACCGCTGGTGGCTCGATCGTCAACATCAGCAGCATCGGTGGCACCTTCGGCGCCGCCGGGCAGAGCGTGTACGGGGCGACGAAAGCTGCCGTCATCGCCATGAGCCGAGCCGCCGCCGCCGAATACGGCCGCGACGGTGTCCGTGTCAACGCGATCGCGCCCGGCGCCACGATGACCGAGATGATGGTCGCTTGGCAGCAGCGCGACCCAGGCATCGTCGAGCACCTCAGCTCCCTCGCCGCCCTCGGCCGCCCTGGCCAGCCGGACGAGATCGCCGAAGCCGCCGCCTGGCTCCTCAGCGACCGCGCGAGCTACGTCACCGGCATGGCCCTCGGCGTCGACGGCGGCACCGCCCCCTGGCCGCACTGAGCTGAGTCATACTGAGCCGCGCCGCCACCCCATTCGAGCCGTGCGGCACACGCAAGTGTGGCAGCCGGTCGCTGATGCGTCGGCGGTGACAGCCAAGTGGATGGTCAGGGTGGTACTCCGGCCGCTCGGGCAGCAGGCCCTCGAATTGGCCCCAGAGTGATTCAGTCAGCCATGACGGCAGCACGGGCACAGATCTCCCCTTTGATCACAGAGCGTCGCAACTCCACGATCACCGGACCGCGGGTGTTCGAGGGCCAGCGCCTGTGGCGCGTGCCCGTTCTGCTGCCGGTATCCCCCAACCGCGCCTATCCGCGTGACCTCTAACGGGTACGCAGCCCGCACACCTCAGCCCCCGAAAGTGCGCCACCACCCCGCTACCAGGCAACTTGGCCGCTGACAGGCTTTTCAGACGCCCTCTGGGCCGCCCGCCCACGCACCCCATGCAACAGTGAGTGGGCGGACCCACGAACTGCTCGCCTCGGTCTGAAGGTTGGGAAGCGTGCCGGCCGGAGCGAGGAACAGACGCCCGCTTTCCTGAAGGACCGGAACTTCCGGCGGGCGGGCCTAGGGTCCTGTCACCCTCAACGCCCGCTCGTCGGACGACAGTCGCATCACGGCCCGCTGCAGCTCCCCCGCGGCGGGCCGCCATCGTTCCCGGCGCCACCGAGCCGGACTCGGCGGCAAAGGGCTACGCATCTGCCGCGTGCTCCCTCGATGGTGCAGCCGACCCCGTCGGCCTGACACACTGCTCAGGCGAGGAGCCACTCTCCGAACGCGGCCCTGATCAGCGCAAGAATCCCAAGTACAGGATCGCGGCAAGGCCAATGATCACAGGCCAGGCCACCAGCAGAATGCAGCCCTCCGACTCCTTGGCCTCTTTGACGGTCCCTACGACGGCCAGGACCACGAAGACGATGCCCATCCCCCAGAACATGATGTGCACTTGATCCATCGCCAAGTGCATGCGTCCCTCACGGTCACCAGGGGACAGCTTGACTTACGCACCTCAACTGGGCGCTCGGCCGGACGGCGTAGCCGAAGCGCATTTCCAACCCACGCACGTGCGTCCGTAACCCCGCGACGGACGCAACTGTTGCCGTCCAGGCAACGGTTGGACTGGCCACCGTGGATCAGGTGCAAGGGGTGCCGTCAACGAGACCGCAGGTCGACGCGGCTACCGGATCGCGTTACCCACCACTCCGTGGGCCGGAGACCCACGCAGACCCGGCCACGCGCGCCAACCTTGCCCCGAGATGCAACGCGAGAGACGGGAGCGCACGATGAGAGAAGGGCTCCCCCCCCTCCTTGGAGGTGATGAGGATGCGACCCGCCCTCAGCGCAGCCGCGGCCCTGTTTCTCGCCATCGCCCTGGCAGGAAGCCCGGCCGCCGCAGCGCCACATGACACCCCGCAGTCAGTGAATGCCCGGGCCGTCAGTGCAGCCGCATACAAGTTGAACCATCCAAGAACCCTTCCCGCCCAGGGACCGGACGATGTGTGCTACTACACGAACCGCCGCCCTAACCTGCACCGTGGCTCCTCGGGGCGAGCGGTCGCTCAACTCCAGTGCTATCTGAACGCGGCCATTGATGCCGGCCTCGACGAGGACGGCAGTTTCGGCGGCGTCACCCGGGGTGCCGTGAGGGACTTCCAGATTTGCGCGGACATCACTGTCGACGGCCGCGTCGGAGCGCAGACCTGGTCGTTCCTCTCCTTCTGGGCAAACTCCACAGATGCACCTTTCTCATGCTGAGAGCTGTAGCCAGGTGACGACGGTCCGCCGCAGGGATGCTCTCTAGGCCTGCGGCGGAGGTACGCCGTTGACCCGCTGACCGGGCTGGCGCGGTGGAAGCCGGTCCATGCCCGGCCGGTTGGCCGCGTCGGTGTTCCAGCCAGCTCGGAACATGTCGTCGCGCAGGATCGTGACCTCGTCGGCCAGCGCCTCCATCTCCTCGACCGAGGTGGAGGAGACGCGATAGCCCAGGTTCTTCCGCACGGGGTTCATGGCCTCAAGGCCGTTGCCGGTCTCGGCGGGCGTGTAGATGGCGTGGACGATGGTGTTCCTGCGGTCGCGGCACTTCTCCGCACGGACGCGGCAGGCGGAGATCTCAGCGACGTCATCGGGCGCCTGGTGCCCGATATCGAGAGCCGGTTTGCAGAACTCGATGAGCTTGCTGGTGTTCTGGCTGTTGGCGTACAGGAGCAGCGTCGATTCGTGAGCGATCGCACCGAGCAGACCCTTCTGGGCTATATCGAGCTCGGCGCCAGCGACCGTGACACGACCAACAGCCTCGAGAAACGGATTTCGCTCCCGCCCAGGCTCGTTGTTGAGGGTCATGCCGGCCAAGAGTACGGAAAGGGCGGGCCTCGCTGGAGGAACGCCTTCTCGACATCTCTGGCCAGCTTGTCCATGGTCACCGCATTGCCCTCGATCTTGAACAGGAAGTGGTTGTGCACGACCACTCCGCCTCGGGTCCCGTCCATCGGCATACCGGCCCACGTCGGCGTCCCCCTCTCGCCGCAGCCCTGCTGCACGGACATGGCCATTCCGCGTGCCGCGACGAGCGCGTGCTTGCTGCTGCGGGTGATGCCGTGTGCGAAGCCGAGCGCCGTGAAGTCGCCGAGGTCCGGAAAGGCGGCTGCTTCGTTGGCTGCGGGGTGAGGGTCCGGGCCAGAGGACGGCGACGCCGGGCAGTGCCGGCTACTGGAATGCCGGCATGACCTCCTTGATGAACAGTTCCAGCGACTTGCGCTTCTCCTCGTGCGGCAGGCTGGTGTCGATCCAGAAGCTGTACTCGTCGATGCCGAGTTCCTCGTAGGAGCGCAGTCGTTCGATCACTTCGGCAGGGGTGCCGATCATCGCCGTCCTGTGCAGCGACTCCGGTGCGAACTCGGGGCGGTCTGCGAACTTCGACTCGGGGCTGGGGTCGAGGAACCCGTTGCGCGGGGTGGTTTGGTTGCCGAACCAGGCGTCGAAGGTCCGGTAGAAGCGGCCGATCGCCTCGGCGGCCGGCCGCCACCCCTCGGGCTCGTCGGGGGAGTGGACGTGCGTGTGGCGCAGCACCATCAGCTCGGGACGCGGCACCTCGGGGTGGTTGGCGACCGCGGTGTCGAACTTGCGCTTCAGGTCGACGACTTCCTCGTCCCCCTTCATCAGCGGGGTGACCATGACGTTGCAGCCCTGGGCGACGGCGAAGTCGTGCGAGTCGGGGTCGCGGGCGGCGATCCACATGGGCGGGGTGGGCTGCTGCACCGGCTTGGGCACGCTGGTCGACGTCGGGAACTGCCAGACCTCGCCGTCGTGGGCGTAGTCGCCCTGCCACAGCGCCCGCACCGCGGGCACGAGTTCGCGCAGGTGCTTTCCTCCCTCGCGGGCCGACAGCCCGCCCGCCAGCCGGTCGAACTCGAACTGGTAGGCGCCCCGGGCGAGTCCCACCTCCATCCGGCCGTTGCTGATGACGTCGAGCAGTGCGCACTCACCGGCGGCCCGGATCGGGTTCCAGAACGGGGCGACGATGGTCCCGGCGCCCAGGCGGATGGTTGTGGTCTGCGCGGCCAGGTGGGCGAGGAGCGGGATGGGGCTCGGGGAGATGGTGTACTCCATCGAGTGGTGCTCGCCGATCCACACGGTGCCGAACCCGCCGGCCTCGGCCATCAGGGTCAACTCGGTGAGATTCTCGAAGAGTTGGCGGTGGCTGACCTCCTCGTCCCAGCGCTCCATGTGGACGAACAACGAAAACCTCATGACTGCTCCTGCTCTTCGTCTCGCGGGCCGGCGGCGTCCAGCTCGGTGAGGGTGATGTCGCCGGTGGCCCAGTGCGACCGGGGTACCTCGTGAACGACGACACGGATGTATTCGGGCCGGGTGTCGGTGGTGCGCAGGACCGCCGCGTGCACTTCGTGCAGCAGGGCCCGGATCTGGGCCGGGGTGCGGCCCTCGGCGAGGGTGATGGCGACCTGTGGCATGTGGGCTCCGATCAACTGCGCATGGTGAACGGGTCGGCCACCGGCTCGTCGCTGGTGTTGATCCACACGCTCTTGAGGCGTGTGTACTCCTTGATGGACTCGGTGCCGTGCTCGACGCCGACGCCGCTGGTCTTGAAGCCCTGCCGCGGGGACATGGGGGACATGGCCCGGTAGGTGTTGACCCAGACGGTCCCGGCGTCGAGCCGCGCCGCCATGCGGTGCGCGCGGGCGAGGTTGGTCGTCCAGACGCCGGCCGCGAGTCCGTAGTCGGTGTCGTTGGCCAGCCGTACGACCTCGTCCTCGGTGTCGAACGGCATGACGGCCAGGACCGGGCCGAAGATCTCCTCACGTACGACGCGCATGCCGTTGTCGACGTCCACGAGGATGGTGGGTTCGTAGAAGTAGCCGCCGAGCCCGCCGTCGGTGGGCTGCCCGCCGGTCAGCACCCGGGCGCCTTCGCCGCGTGCGAGGTCGACGTATCCGGCCACCTTGTCGCGCTGGGCGGCGAAGGCCAGCGGGCCGAGTTCGGTCTGCGCGTCCAGGGGGTCGCCGATGCGGATGGTCTTGGCGCGTTCGGCGACCCGCTCCAACAGCTCGTCGTAGACCGACCGTTGGGCGAAGACGCGGCTGCCCGCGATGCAGGTCTGTCCGGCGGCCGCGAAGATGCCGGCCACGACGCCCATCGCCGCGTTCGCGACGTTGGCGTCCTCGAAGACGATGTTGGGGGACTTGCCGCCGAGTTCGAGCGTGGAGCCGATGAACCGGCTCGCGGTCGCCGCCGCGATACGGGCCCCGGTGGCGGTGCTGCCGGTGAAGGAGATCTTCGCGAGGTCGCGGTGGTCGACCAGGGCCTGTCCCGCTTCGGCCCCGAACCCGGTGACGACATTCACCGCGCCCGGCGGGAACCCAGCCTCCAGGGCCAGTTCGGCGAGGTTGAGGATGCTCGCCGAGGTGTGTTCGGAGGGCTTGATCACGACGGTGTTGCCGGCGCAGAGAGCCGGGGCCAGCTTGCTGGTGGTCAGCGTCAGCGGGGAGTTCCAGGGCGTGATCGCTCCTACGACGCCCAGCGGCTCCCGGGCCGTGTAGTTCAGCACCTGGCGGTCGGAGGTCGGGATGAAGTCGCCGTGGATCTTGTCGGCGAGACCCGCGTAGTAGTGGTAGTACTCCGGCAGGGTGGCCAGCTGCCCCCGCATCTCGCGCAGCAGCTTGCCGTTGTCCAGCGTCTCCGTCCGGGCGAGGTCCTCGGCGTTCTCGGCGATCAGCTCACCGAGGCGGCGCAGCAGGTGGCCCCGGCGCGTCTGGCTGAGGTCGCGCCAGCGCGGGTCCTCGAAGGCGCTCTTCGCGGCGGCGACGGCCCGGTCCATGTCGGCGGCATTGCCGCGCGCGGCCCGGTAGAGGACCTCGCGGGTGGCCGGGTTGGTGCTCTCGAAGTACTCGCCCGACGCGGGCTCCACCCGCGCCCCGCCGATGAAGTGCTGCAACGTGGTGAGGTCAGACATGAGCACACTCTCCGAGGAAGGTGGTGAGGGAGTCGACCAGCGCCCGGGGACGCTCGACGGGCAGCATGTGACGCGCCTCGGGGACGACCACCGCCCGGCAGTCGGGAAGGGCCGCGGCCAGCCGAAGGGTCATCTCGGGGGTGGAACCAGGGTCGTTCTCCCCGGTCACGGCCAGTGCGGGTACTCCACCCCCGACATCGACGTGATGAAGCAGGTGAACCGGCAGTTCGTCACCGGTGTCACGGTCGTGACCGCGATGGATGGAGAGACCCCCCGAGGGCTGGCCGTCAACGCGTTCTCGAGTATCTCGCTCGACCCTCCCACGGTGATGGTGTGCGTCCAGCACACCTCCTCCACCCATGACTGCCTGTTCCGGGCGGACCACCTCGCGATCAACATCCTGTCCACCGACCAACTCGACGTCGTCGGCACGTTCGCGAGCAAAGCCGCCGACAAGTTCAGGGACCTGGACTGGGAGAGCGGCCCGTTCGGCAGCCCGTTGATCGCCCGCAGCAGCGCGCAGATGGAAGTACAGATTCGCGAGCGGCTGCGGGCCAGTACGCACACGGTCTTCATCTGCCGCGTGGTGCACGCCGCGGTCACCGAGCTCCACCCCATGGTCTACAGCGCGGGCAAGTTCTTCGACGGCGGGGCACTCACGTCTCTGGGATGATCCAGTGGGCGGTGCGGGAGACGGAGGAGCACTCGGTGAATCGCGCGAAGAGCGAACCGGAGAGCGAACCGAAGAACGAACCGAAGAACGGATCGATGCAGGCCACGGTGATCGCCGAAATGCGCAGGCGCATCATCAAGGGCGATATCGAACCCGGAGCCTCGCTCTCGGAGCTCGCTCTCGCGGACGAGTTCGGTGTGAGTCGTACGCCGGTGCGCGAAGCCCTCAAGCAGCTGCAGACCGAAGGGCTCGTCGAAGTCCGGCCCCGCGTCGGGACGTTCGTGACCATCCCCTCCCGCCGTGAGATCACGGAACTCTTCGAGATGAAGGAACTCATCGAGGGCGCGGCCGCGCGCCTCCTCGCCCAGCGCGGCCGTGTCCCGGAGATCGCCTCGCTCGAGCGGAACCTGCGCGAGGCCGATGCGGCGGTGGAGCGCGACGACCGGGAGCGGTACGCGGCGTTGGTGCAGGAGTTTCACGACCTGCTCATAGCCGGCTCCGACAACAGCAAGTTGCAGGCCCACTACCGGATCCTGATGAATCAGCTCGCGTACTCCCGGCTGGTGAACACCTCGCTGAGCCAGCCGGGCCGCGCCACCCAGTCCGACCGCGAGCACCACCTCGTCCTGGAGCTGATCCTGGCAAAGGACGGCGACAGCGCCGAGCGCGTGATGCGCGAGCATGTCAGGGCCAGCCGGCGCGCTCTGCTGGCGAGCCTGCCCATCGGCGGCCGACGCGAGAGGTCGGGCGACGCGGGTTCCTGACCTCGGGCTCGCCCAGCCTGTTCATTGCGTCCAGTCCGGTCGCACCTCCCGCGCATACGGCGCGACGACGATGCGGTCGATCAGCGGCGCGAAGAGCGAGCGGAGCAACACCCCGGGATTGTTCCGATGGAAGCTGCGCGGGAAGCCGACGCGCTGCATCTCGCCGCCGTTGACGGTGATGTCGGCGTGGCGGGCGAGTGGGTCCGGGTTGTAGCGGGTGGCCTCGGACTGCTCCGGGTCGGATTGACTTGCTCCTCGGGCCGAAGCCCGAGGATTCTGGCCTTCTCTCGCTGCTGTGCCGCTGTGCTGCTATGCCGCATGAGCTTTGCGAGGGAATCCGTGGCTTCCTGCTTCGTCGCGCTGTGCCAGAACGGGTTCTGGACTTATCGGCGCTCCACAGGCTGATACCGCTAGTCCGGCGGCCTTCTTCACATTGCGGGCCGAGTTGATGTCCCGGTCGAGGACGGCTCTGCAAACGGGGCAGGTCCATTCCCGGATGTGGAGGGGCTTGGGGCCATCCACATGGGCGCAGTACGCAACTGAGGGCCCGGGGCAACTCTACGGGCTGGCGCTGGCCACGCCGCTTTCGTCGACGGTGAACTGTCCGTTCGCGGCGCCGTTGAAGGTCCCGCTCCTGATCCACTCGATCAGCGCCGCCTTGACCGTGGCATGGGGGCCGGCCCACGGTTCGCCGGGGCGCCCGCCGTAGGGCGTTCCGGACTCCGGTGTGCAGCGTGGGCCGGAGCAGCCCTCCATCTGCATCTGGTGGCTGGCGCACTGGACCTGTACGAGCACCTTGTTCGTCATCGACGCCGGGAGCGCGTTGAAGATGGCGGACGAGTTGGCCGGCGGGGCGGTGGCGTCGTCGAGACCGTGGAGGACCAGCGTGGGCGGGGTCAGCTGCCCCGCGACGGCGGTGTTCCAGCCGTAGTTGGAGAACGTCGGCGAGCGGTCGAGGCCGGTCGGGTTGCCGGGGTCGTCCCCTCCCCAGTTCCGCCCCTCGGTGTCCTGCTCCATGATCTGCTTCCAGAACTGATCCTGGCTGCCGGGGATGACACGCCCGGTGCACGCGGCCTCGCGATCCGGCGGAAGTACCGGCGCCCCCGGGCGGCGGTCAAGCGTCAGCGGGAACGTGACGAAGCCCGTCGGGGGCGTCGTCTCCTCAGTCGGTCCGCCGAAGAGCGACGACAGGAACACGGCACGGTTGACCTTCGCGATGACGGCGGGGCTTCCGGGGAGGACCGGGTTGGCTGCGTACAGCGTCCGCCCGACGCGCGGCCCGCCGAGCGAATAGCCGAGCAGGGTGACCTTGCCGTCCGTCGGCTGCGCGCGCGTGATGGCGTCGTCGATGACCTGGCGGATGTCGCGTACCCAGACGTCCATGCGCGCAAAGCGGTGATTGCTCGAGTGTGCGCGCCTCTCCCCGCCCAGCGGATTGGTCAGGAGCAGGGTCCCCTGCTGATCGAGGGTGAAGATCGGGTTGTGGGTGCGGTCGCACCCCTCGGGGTACGGACAGGTGCCGTCCGCGAGATAGGGCCTGAGGCTCGCGTTGCCGGGATCGTTCAGGCCGTCGTCGAAGCGCGTCGAGTGGCCGTAGCCGAGCAGGCTCGGGGCGAAGGTGTCGATTCCCGCCCGCGCGAGTCCTTCCTGCATGCTGAGCGAGCCGCCTTCCGGGGCGGGGGAGCGCAGGTCGAAGGCGGGCGAGGCGGTGATGGCGCGGCCGTGGATCAGCACTGCGGCCCTGTTGGGCACTCCTGGGCATTTGCCGTTCGCGTACACCGGCTGGACGCGATGCACCTGGATCCTCGCCGGGCGCCCGTCGAACTGAGGGTCCGGCATGAGCCCCGGCGGCACCGTGAACCTCAGCCAGTGATCGCGGGTGGCGACGCCGGTCGGCACCTCGTTGCATTGCTGGGCCGACGGCTGGGTGGCAGCGGCCGTCGATGTCGTGCTGGAGCCGAAGGAACTCAGGATCAGGCAGGCGGACAGCAGGAGCCACCTCGTCCGGGCCCCGGACCTTCGGCGTCCCCCGGTCCGCGCCCGTCGCCCGCGCTCCACCGAGGCCGCCAGTAAGCCCATTCTCCGGAGGATCCCACTGTGTCGTCGAGTCATGCGCGGTGCTGCCATGCCCAAACCTCCTGCCGCTGGACGCAGGTGAAGCCGACTCTCATCAGTGTGACCAGCAGGCACGTAGAGAGCGCCCCGCGCACGGGGTCACAGGTGGCACATCGGCGCGCCTGTGCGCGGGGCGCGTTCACCCTCGCCCCGGGGCGGTGGCCGGCGCCCCATATCCCCGCGCGGTCGCAGAACTTGGAGGCCGGAAGCTCCTGGCGCCACCACGCTCCCTGCGACCCACACGGTGGCACGGCCCCTCAATCACCAAGGAATACGCGACAGTCGATTACGTGAGCTCACCAGTACCGAGGACCGTGTCCTTGATCCCCTCGATCCAGCACGTCCGGGCAGCGCGAGAGGGCGCCGCCACCCTGCGGGCCGCCTCCGAGGCTCATGCGGGCCAACTCGACGGTTGTGACCGCACTTCACTGACAGTCAGGGCAGATGCATTGTTCGTTCCTACGTCCCGGGGGCGATGTCTACGAAGGCGTGGCCAGGTTTCGAGATCTATTGCGGAATCGCGGTCAGAACCGCAGAACCGGCGGGTATGAGCCCTGCCCGGCTCCGCAAAGACCAGGCGATCACAGCGCTCCGCGCCGCGGATGGTGCACACTCCGGGTCTGGCACCGCCGGACCACCAGATGCGGCGACGCCTCGCGTCGTCACCCTCGGATTCGCTTCACCACCGGGCTGACGCGCCCGATGCACTGACGGTCCACCAGCCGTCGGCGGGCAGCGGCGCATACCCGGCGACCTGCGCCTCCGCGCCCCCTCCGCTGCTGGTCACCGCGGTGCGCAGCACGCTGCCGTTGTACGGCCGGGTGAACAGGTACCTGGTGGTGTCGGTGCCGAGGTCGAAGATCCGCTGCCAGGCCGACTTGTCGCCGCTGTACTTCACGCGGGCCGAGACCGTCAAGTCGCTTGCGTCGCCCGGCACTTCGCGGGCAGACGGACATACGCGCCGCCGGAGCCGGGCGCCCCGCCGGGCAGGGCCGGCGCCTTGCCGCCGTCCGTGCCCGCGACGGATGGGGCGGTGGAGGCGTTCACCAGGGTCGCCGTCAGGCCGTTGCCGGAGCTGTCGGTGATCCTGCCGGAGGCGAGGTCGTCCTGGTCGAAGGTGTAGTGGGCGGTGGGTCGGGGCGTATCGGCTGCCTGTGCGGGGACGGCCGGTGCGGCCGGCAGGCCTGCGCCCAGCGCCGGCGCCATGGCGGCCGGGACCCGGTGCCGGGCGGATCTGTCAGCGGATGGCATGGATTGCGTCCTCAATCCTTGTGTATCAGCGCATCGGCGCATCGACATGCGTCGAACCGGTTCGATCACGGCCGCTGCGACCGTGAGGGAGTCCGTCCAGTCGGCAGGTGAAGAGGCCCCGCCTGCCCGGGGAGGGTGCGGAACCGGCCCACGCCCGTCGGGAGGAGTACTTCATCGAACCGGTTCGGGGAAGCTAGCACCGGGAATCCCGGCCAGCAATCCCCTCGACCCGAAGAAATCGGGACCTTCCGACGGATGCGGAAGTGGCGTCAGGGGTGTTGACAGGCGCCCGGTCAGTTCCTACCGTCACTTGACGCGAACCGGTTCGACAATCGGTTCTCGTTCTTCGTTCCACCCCACACCCTCACGGCCGGCGAGTACTCTCTCCACCGAGGAGTCGAACCGGTTCGAGCAAGGAGCCACCCGTGAACATCGGTGAGATCGCCCGGCGAGCCGGTGTCTCGCGGAGCACCGTCTCCTACGCACTGAGCGGCAAGCGCCCCGTCTCGGACGACACCCGCCGGAAGATCCAGCAGGTCATCGACGAGCTGGGCTACCGCCCGAACGCCAGCGCCCGCGCCCTGGCCAACGGCCGGACCAGCACGATCGGCCTGGTCTTCCCGCCCGCCGGCAACCACTACACCGGCATGCAGCTCGACTTCATCGGCAGCGTGGTGGAGGCCGCCGCGGCCTACGACTACGACGTACTCCTCTCCCCGAGTGGCGTGGACAGCGACCGCTCGTTCCAGCGGCTGCTGGGGGAGCGCCGGGTCGACGGCGCGATCCTGATGGAGATCAGACTCGAGGACGACCGGGTCGATCACCTGGCCGCCCTGGACTTCCCCTCCGTGGCCATCGGCCGTACCGCCCACCCGGAGGGCGGCTGGTGGGTCGGCCTGGACCACACCGCGCTGGCGGCGGCCTGCGTCCACCACCTGGCGGATCTCGGCCACCGCCGGGTCGCCTTCGTCAACCGTCCCGAGCAGCTGCTGCGGGCCGGATACGAGTCCGCGCACCGCGGCCTGGACGGCTTCACCAAGGCCGCGGCCGAGCGCGGGCTGACCGTGCGGACGTACTGCTGCGGGGACGACGCCGCGTCCGGCCAGGCCTGCCTGGAACAGATCCTGCACGACGACCCGGCGACCACCGCCCTGGTCACGCTGAACGAGGCCGCGCTCGGCGGCCTCTACCGGGGGCTGGCCCAGGCCGGCCGCCATGTACCGCGCGACTTCTCCGTCACCGGGGTCGTCGCCGGCCGCTGGGCGGAGACGGTGACCCCGCAGCTCACCGCGGCCGACGTACCGGCGGAGGAGATGGGCCGCCGCGCCGTCGACCTGCTGGTCGAGCGACTCGACCACCCCGACGCCCCGCCCCGGCACCACCTCCTCGCGCCCCCGATCTCCCTCCGCGCCAGCACCGGGCCCGCTACGGCTCCCTGACCTCGGTCCCTGACCGCACCCACGTAACCCCTCGCCTCACGTAGGTCCTTTCACCTCACCGGACGCCCGAACCGCTCGACAGCGCTGTTCGCCGTGCCCGTTTTCCCTCACCACCCGTGCCCTCGGCACCCGCATGCCCAAAACAAAGGAACCCTCGCAATGAACAGCTCCTCCAGACAGCGCCGTCTGACCGCCGCAGCCGTGACCGCACTCGCCGTGGCCGTCAGTGCCACCGCCTGCTCCTCCGGCTCGGGCAGCACCGACACCAAGGGCGCCGGCGGCGGGACGTACACCATCTGGGACCCGTACCCGCAGTTCGACAAGACCTCGGACTGGGCGAAGCTGCTGGACCAGTGCGGCACCAAGGCCGGAGTGAAGGTCAAGCGGACCGCCTTCGACACCAGCGACCTGGGCAACAAGACGCTGCTGGCGGCGCAGCAGGGCAACTCGCCGGACGTGCTCATCGTCGACAACCCGGTGGTGTCGACCCTGGCCGAGGCGGGCGTGCTCACCACGACCGACGACAACAAGCTGGACACCTCGAAGGTCGACCCCAACCTGCTCGCGGCCGGTCAGTCGGGCGGCAAGACCTACGGCACGCCGATCGGCGCCAACACCCTTGCCCTGTACTACAACAAGAAGGTGCTGAAGACGGCCGGGGTCGACATCTCCTCGGTCAAGGACTGGAAGTCGCTGACGGCGGCGCTGGCGAAGGTCAAGAAGGCCGGCAAGAAGGGCATCACCTTCTCGGCGATCGGCACGGAGGAGGGCAGCTTCCAATTCCTGCCCTGGTTCTGGGGATCGGGCGCCAAGCTGACCGAACTCGGCTCCTCCCAGGCCGTGTCCGCGCTCTCCCTCTGGAAGGGCTGGCTGAAGCAGGGCTACGCCCCCAACTCGGTGCTCAACAACACCCAGACGACCAGCTGGCAGGAGTTCGCGAGCGGCGACTACGCGTTCAGCGAGAACGGCACCTGGCAGCTCGCCAACGCCAAGAAGGCCGGCCTCGACTACGGGGTACTGCCCATCCCGGCCGCCACGGGCGGCAACGCCGCGGCCCCGACCGGCGGCGAGTTCGTGACCCTCCCGGTCCAGAAGGACACCGGCCGCCTGGCCACCACCCAGAAGCTGGTGACCTGCCTGACCAGCACCGACAACCTCAACACGACCGACACCACCCTGTCCTACGTGGCCCCCACCAGCGAGGTCCAGGCCAAGCAGGTGGCCGCGAACGCCGAGTTGAAGCCGTGGGTGGACGCGGTCAAGGCGGCCAAGGGCCGCACCAGTGACGAACTGGGCACCAAGTACCCCAAGATCTCCGAGCAGATGTGGAAGGCCGTCCAGTCCGCCCTCAGCGGCTCCAAGTCGCCCAAGGACGCGCTGACTTCGGCTCAGTCCGCGGTCAAGTGACATCAGCCCGGTGAACCCCATGAAGCAGACGACACATCCGCCGGACCACCGGCCCGCGGGCGTCCGGAACGGGGCGGCCCCCGCCGCCCCGCCCCCGGCCCGCGGCAGAAAACGCCGCCGGCCCACCTCCACCCAGTGGGCCGCCTGGGGATTCCTCGCCCCGGTGACCCTCTACCTCGCCCTCTTCTACGCCTATCCGCTCTACCGCAACCTCGACCTGAGCCTGCGCAACTACACCGTCCGCTCCTTCGTCCAGGGCGACGCCCCGTTCACCGGCCTGGCGAACTACCGCACCGTCCTCGACGACCCGACCTTCGCCCCGGCCCTGCTCCACACCGCCGTGTTCACCGCCGTGTGCCTGGTCTTCCAGTACGCCATCGGGCTCGCCCTCGCGGTCTTCTTCAACCAGCACTTCCGGCTCTCGGCGACCCTGCGTGCCCTGTTCCTCGTACCGTGGCTGCTGCCGCTGATCGTGTCGGCCTCCACCTGGTCGTGGATGCTCAACACCGACTCCGGCATCGTCAACGCCACCCTGCACGCCGTCGGCCTCGCCCCGGTGAACTGGCTGACCTCGCCGTCCTGGTCGCTGACCTCGGTGATCATCGCGAACATCTGGATCGGCGTCCCGTTCAACCTGGTCGTGCTCTACAGCGGCCTGCAGTCCATCCCGGCCGGCCTGTACGAGGCCGCCGCCCTCGACGGGGCGGGTGCCTGGCGCCGGTTCTGGAGCATCACCTTCCCGCTGCTGCGCCCGGTCTCCGCGATCACCCTGCTGCTGGGGCTGGTCTACACGCTCAAGGTCTTCGACATCATCTGGATCATGACCAAGGGCGGTCCGGCCGACTCGTCCACGACCTTCGCCACCTGGTCCTACCAGCTCGGCTTCGGCAACCTCCTGCCCGCCTTCGGCCCGGGAGCGGCTGTCGGCAACCTCCTCGTGGTCGCCGCCCTGGTCTTCGGCCTGGTCTACGTCCGGGTGCAGAGAAAGCAGGCGCTGTCATGAGCCCAAGCCGCAGGCATACGTGGGTGAAGACCACGATCGGCGTCGTGCTGACCGGGATCATGCTCTTCCCGGTGTACTGGATGCTCAACGTGTCCCTCACCCGCGACCAGGACATGCGCAAGAGCCCGCCGGACCTGTTGCCGCTGCACGGCACCCTGGCCGGCTACCGCACCGTTCTCGACGAGCAGTTGCCCTACCTCGGCACCAGCCTGGTCATCGGCCTGGGCACCGTCCTGCTGACCGTGCTCCTGTCCGCGCCCGCCGGCTACGCCCTGGCCAAGCTGCGCCCGCGCGGCGGCGGCGTCCTGAGCTTCGTCCTGCTGGCAGCGCAGATGATCCCCGGCATCATCATGGCGATGGGCTTCTACGCCATCTACCTCCAACTCGGGCTGCTCCAGTCCGTCCCCGGCCTGATCGTCGCCGACTCGACCCTCGCCGTCCCGTTCGCGGTCCTGATCTTCACTGCGTTCATGTCGGGCATCCCCGGCGAACTGCTCCAGGCCGCGCAGATGGACGGAGCCAGGGCCCTGCGGACCTTCTGGTCCGTCGTGCTGCCGATGAGCCGCAACGCCGTCG
This sequence comes from Streptomyces sp. NPDC001401, assembly GCF_042895385.1. Lineage (NCBI taxonomy): Bacteria > Bacillati > Actinomycetota > Actinomycetes > Kitasatosporales > Streptomycetaceae > Streptomyces > Streptomyces sp. NPDC001401. The sequence continues at coordinate 114,951 of NZ_JBIAWI010000024.1, read as the reverse complement.
TCACGGTGTCCCTGTTCGCCTTCCTGTGGTCCTGGTCCGACTTCGTCTTCGCCAGCACCCTGGTCAACGGCGGCACCCATGAGCCGATCACCCTCGGCATCTACCACTACATCGGCAACAACAACCAGCAGTGGAACGCCATCATGGCCACCGCCGTCGTCGCCTCGCTGCCGGCCGCGGTGATCCTCGTCCTCGCCCAGCGCTACGTCGCCGCCGGCGTGACCGCGGGCGCCGTCAAGGACTGAGCCCCGCCCAACCCGCCACAACGACCGACCAGTTGCCGGTCGGCTGCTGCCCCCTGCCCCAGAAACGAGTCACGCCACCATGACCGCCGCCCCGTCCGGCCCGGCCTTCTCCGTCCACGACATCCCGTTCAGCACCTACGGATCCTGGTTCGACATCTCGCCCGTCGTGGCGGAGAAGACGTACGCCGAGGACCTCCACCTCGTCTCGCACCAGAACGGCATGCACGCCGTGCTGCGCCTGGCCCCCCTGAACACGACGACGGGCGACCGCGCCGAGACCCGCGTCGAGGCGAGACCGGGCCTGCTCAGCTGGATCGGCGAGAGCGGGCGCGTCGACCTCGCCTACGAGTCGTCGGACACCGTACGGCTGCGGGGGAGCGGCCTGGGCATCGGCGTCCTCGCCGCCGCGCAGGCCCTGACCCCGTTCAGCGGCACGTACTTCTTCCACGACCCGGCGGCCGACGCGCACGTGTTCACGTCGTACGAGACCGGACGCCGTTACCGCGTCACCGTGCTGTCCGGCACCCTCGACGAGGCGGCCGGGGCCCAGGCCCTGGGCAGCGGCGGCCGCGGTCTCACCATCACCGAGGAGGGGGACGGCGGCTGGGAGATCGCGGTCGAGGAACTCGACACCGCCCGCCCGCCGTACACGACCTCGGCGGCCTTCGAGGACATCGTGGAGTCCGCGCGGCGCGCGTTCGCGGACTTCGTCGACGCGGTGGCCCCCTGGCGCTCGTCCGCCACACCGGCCGCCGAACTCGCCGCCTACGTGGTGTGGTCGGCGACCGTACGGCCGACCGGGCTGGTCACCCGGCCCGCCGTGCTGATGTCCAAGCACTGGATGGACAAGGTCTGGAGCTGGGACCACTGCTTCAACGCCCTTGCGCTGGCGCCCGGTTGCCCCGAACTGGCCCTCGACCAGTTCGCCCTGCCCTTCGACCACCAGGACGACAGCGGCGCCCTGCCCGACTCGGTCACCCACTCCGAGGTCCTGTACAACTTCGTCAAGCCGCCCATCCACGGCTGGGCCTTCGGCCACCTGCGCCGCCGCCTGCCGACACCTCCCGATCAGTCCCAACTGGCACAGGTGTACGCCATGTTGGAGCGCTGGACCGACTTCTGGCTCACCGCACGAAGAGCCCCCGACGCCGAACTGCCCTACTACCAGCACGGCAACGACAGCGGCTGGGACAACGCCACCACCTTCGACCCCGAGCGGGTGGTCGTCACCGCAGACCTGGCCGCCTTCCTCGTGCTCCAGCTGCACGAACTCGCCAGCCTGGCAGGGGAGTTGGGCAAGGAGGACGAGGCACGCCGGTGGACGGCCGCAGCGGAGCAGACGCAGACGGCGCTGCTCGACCAGCTGTGGACCGGCGACCGGTTCGTCGCCCGAGGAGTCGCCACCGGGAACACCTGGAGCAGCGCCGGCCTCCTCGACCTGATGCCCGTCGTGCTGGGCGAGCACCTGCCCGCCGAGGTCAGCAGCGCACTGGCCGACCACATCAAGGCCCACCTGACGCCGTACGGCCTGGCCACCGAACTGACCACCTCGCCGCACTATCTCGCCGACGGCTACTGGCGCGGCCCGATCTGGGCCCCCGCCACCGTCCTCGTCGAGGACGGCCTGCGCCGCGCCGGCCACCAGCGCCTCGCGGACGACATCAGCGCCCGCTTCCGCGCCCTGTGCGAGACCCACGGTTTCGCCGAGAACTTCGACGCCCTCACCGGCACGGGTCTGCGCGACCGCGCCTACACGTGGACCGCCAGCAGCTACCTCCTGCTCGCGGAAGCACACGCCCACCGAGACGGCCGCTGAACGGCCGCCTCCCACACCGCCCCGGGACCGCACGGGCCCGGTGATCCTCATCCCCCACCAGGAGCCGCACAATGAACTCGCCCACAACACCCCCCAGACTCACAACCCGCACCAGGCGCCGAGCCGTCTCCTCCGTCGCCGTCCTCATGGCCGCCCTGGCCTCGACCCTGATACCGGCCGCCCCCTCCCGGGCCGCGGACACGAGCGTCACCGTCGACTTCGCCAACGCCGGTGGCGCCCCCACGTACCGGGCCTCCGGAATGATCTACGGCATGACGCCGAACGGCTCGCTCCCGCAGGACCACTTCTTCAAGGACATCAAGTGGCACTTCATGCGGGCCGGCGGTGCCCAGCTCAACAGCGGCGGCTACGCCACCAGCCTGGCCGACTACCAGACCCGCTGGAACGCGACCCTGGCGCAGTACAAGCGCACCGCCGCCCTCGGCGGCACCTTCGTGCTCCTGCCGCACGACCTGTGGGGCGCCGACAGCACCACCCACGTGGGCTGGCCCGGTGACAACGGGAACTGGACGCAGTTCGACAACTTCGTCACTCAGCTCATCAACGACGTCAAAGCCAACAACATGACGGTCCAGTGGGACCTGTGGAACGAGCCCGACGGCAGCGGCTTCTGGGGCGCCTCGCAGGCGCAGTACCTGCAGATGTGGTCGCGGTTCCACGCCCGCGTCCGGGCGGCGTTCCCGGGCCAGCTCATCGTCGGCCCCAGCATTGCCGGCCAGCCCACCTCCTCCAACAGCTGGTGGACCACGTATCTCAACTACGTCAAGGCCAACAACGTCGCCCCCGACATCTACAGCTGGCACGACGAACCCGCCGACCCCGTCCCGGGAGTCTCCAGCGCCAACTCCACCCTCGCCTCCGCGGGGCTGACGAACACCCGCCCGTACCAGATCAACGAGTACGCCGCGCTCTCCCAGCAGAACCCCGGTGGCGGCGCCTGGTTCATCGGCCGCCTGGAGCGGGCCGGCGCCGACGGTCTGCGGGGCAACTGGGCCTCCGGCACCGCTCTGCACGACGACGAGGCGAACCTCCTCACCAAGAACAGCGCGGGCCAGTACCTGCCCCTGGGCGAGTGGTTCATGTACCGCTACTACGGCTCCCAGACCGGCAACATCGTCAACCTCGTCCCCGGCTCCGGCACCGACGGCCTCGCCACCAAGGACAACACCGCGAAGAACGCCAAGGTGCTGCTCGGCAGCAACGGCAACACCGGCAACGTCGCCGTCAACCTCACCGGCCTCAACGCCACCTCGGTGGTGGAGAACGGCCAGGTCCGCGCGGTCGTCCAGCGCGTCCCGTACAACAACGGCGCCGCGGTGGCAGGCCCGGAGACGATCTCCGACACCACCCTGAACGTCAGCAACAACGCGGCCTCGGTGAGCCTCCCCTGGAGCAACGCCAAGGACGGCTACACCGTCACCCTGCTGCCGCCGTCCAACACCACCGTCTCCACGGTCGCGGTCAGCGAGAACAGCGGCCAGTGCCTGGACGACACCAACCTGAGCACCGCCAACGGCACCCAGTACCAGCAGTACCTGTGCGAGGGCGGCTACCAGCAGATGCTCGACCTCAAGCCGGTCAGCGGCAAGACCAACACGTACACGGTCGTCAACGAGCTGAGCGGCAAGTGCCTCGACGTCTCCGGGGCGTCCACCGCCGACGGGGCGGCCGTCATCCAGTACACCTGCAACGGCGCCACCAACCAGCAGTTCACCCTCAACCCCGTCACCGCGCTCGGCAACAGCAAGGACTACCAGCTGGTCGCCGTCCACAGCGGCAAGTGCGTCGACGTCTCCAACGTCTCGACCACGCCCGGCGCGCTGATCCACCAGTGGACCTGCGATGCGGCGAGCGCACTGAGCACCAAGAAGAACCAGATCTGGCGGCTCGTCGGCAAGAGCTGACGGCTCGTCTCGGACCCGTGGCCGTCCGGCGTCGCTGCCGGACGGCCACATGTGTTGCGCCGTCATCCGCCGCCGTCGAGGTCGGTGCGTTGCCGGAGCACCCGCAGCTCGTGGCCGAGGAGCTGCATCTCGTACAGCTTCCCGCGCGCGTTCTCGAACGGGCGGTGCAGGACCATCATCAGCCGGTCGTCGAAGGTGCGGAAGAGCATGCCGTGACCGCTGTCGTCGCGCACCAGCGGCCGGCGCTGCTGCCACGGCCCGGTGATCTCTCCGGACTCGGAGACGGCATAGGTCTGCACATAGCCGCCGCTGACGGTGCCGTCCTTGCCGGCCACGTTCTTCTCGTACGTCGACCACAGCATGAGCAGCGACCCGTCAGGGGTGCGGTACAGCTGGGGGCCGTCGGTGATGTAGGGCGCAAGCTGGTGCGGGACGCCGCTCGGGATCTGCTCGCCGATCCAGAACGCGTCCGAGGCCTTGAACAGGAAGACCGGATCTCCGACGGTTCCCGTCAGGTCCGGGGCCAGCCGGATCGCCTCCATGGTGCCGTCGACTGTCTGCAGCCACTCGTGCGCGTACACCATCCAGGGCTGCCCGGCCGGGTCGACATGGAGCGTGCCGTCGAGGGTCATCAGGTTCTCGGGCGGGGTGGGGCGTGCGGGGTCGACGGCGGTGAAGGGACCCAGCAGCGAGTCGGACACCGCGGTGATCGTGCCGCGCAGGTGGTTCGGGAGCTGGAACGGCGTGCCCCATGGGCCCGCGGATGGCACCGGAAGCGGCTTGTCCTGGTTGTGGAGCGTGGTGAACAGGTAGTACCGGCCGCCCAGTTCGTGGACCTCCGGTGCCCATCCGCCGTCGGTCGCCCAGATCCCGCTCTGCTCGGCGGCGCGGAAGACCACCACGGGGCGCATCCAGTCGCGCAGGTCGTGGCTGCGGTAGACCATCGTGCCGGTGCCGTCCACGCCCGATACGGACGGGTCGTTGGAGGTGTAGAGGTAGTACGTGCGGGTCGCCTTGTCGGCGACGACGAACGGGTCGTGCAGCGGCATGTCGGGGAGGCGCATCAGCTCGGTCTCAGGCACCGTCGAAGAATACGTACCGGAAGATGCATCGGGCGGGGCCTGCGCGGGTCCTACCTGCCGGCGGTCTCCCCGAACCGGTCGAGCAGCGCGTCCAGGCCGGCGGTCAGGCCCTCCGGCCCGCCCGGCTCGGTGAGGGCGGGGGCGGCCCTCCGGAGCCCGGGCAGCTCCTGGGGCGGCATGCGGTGCAGGCCGAGGCGGAAGGCCGGGTCCTGCTCGTCGGGGTTGTCCACCATCGGCCGCAGCTCCACGGACACATAGCCGAGCAGCCACGCGGTGAAGGCCCGGAAGACGGCGGCCGTACCGGCGTCGTCGAGGCCCGCCTCCCGGAGCAGGGCGATCACCCTCTCGTGGTCCTTCAGCACGGCGAGCGGGCGACGCGCGAGCGGGACGGCCAGCATGCGGGTGGTGAGCAGCGGGACCGCCTGCGGGTGGGCGAGGCAGACGTCGTACGTGGCCCGGGCGATGCGGTGGAGCTCGGCCCGCCAGGCGGGCGCAGTGTCCGTCGAGCCGGCTTCGGCGCCGACGGCCAGGCGCTCCTCCAGCTCGAGATACAGCGCTTCGACCAGGCCGTCGAGGAGAGCGTCCTTGCTCGCCGCATACCGGTAGAGCGCCATCGCCTCCACCCCGAGCTCCGCGCCCAGCCGGCGCATGCTCAGCGCGGAGAGGCCTTCGCGGTCCACCAGATCCAGGGCGGCGGCCAGCACGCGCTCACGGTTGAGCCTGCCGTAACGCCCGCGGTCGCTGGCACGACGTGCCGGGCCGGGTTCCGAGCCATTCGCCATTGCGCCTCTCCTCGCCGTGCGACCAGGACCTTCATCGTCAAACACCGTCCGTATACGACGTAAACACCGATGCTACTCGCAAGGGGAGGGCCTTCCGCCCTTTTCCGTGCCGTCGCCTTGGCCGCGTGTCCCTGAAGGGGGGCGGGGTTGACGTGGGGTGCCCGTGAGGCGAATATGTACGTATACGCCGTAAATATACGGTTTTGGTGATTATGAGTGCTCTCATCGAGGACTACGCCCTCATCAGTGACCTGGAGACCGCCGCCATGGTCGGCCGGGACGGCTCCGTCGACTGGCTGTGTCTGCCCCGATTCGACTCGCCGGCCTGTCTGGCCGCGCTGCTGGGCACGCCGGACAACGGATTCTGGCGGGTCGCCCCCGTCGGCAGCGGCCCCTGCACGCACCGCTCGTACCGGCCCGACGCACTGGTCCTGGACTCGCGGTGGGAGACCGCGACAGGGACCGTGCGGGTCACGGACTTCATGCCGCCGCGAGGCGGGCTGCCGTGTCTGGTCCGCGTCGTCGAGGGTTTGTCGGGTGCTGTGTCCATGCGCAGCGAGCTGCAGCTGCGCTTCCACCAGGGTCGGGTCGTGCCCTGGATCCGGGCCGTCGACCAGTGCGCGGTGGCGGTCGCCGGCCCGGACGCCGTCTGGCTGGGTGCCGACGGGATCGTGCGGGCGCTCGACGGCGTCGAGGCCACGGTCTACGACTTCACCGTCCCGGCCGGACGGCGGCTGGCGCTCACCCTGGTGTGGTCGCCCTCGCACCTGCCCGAACCGCCCACGCCGCTGAGCATCCCGGCCGAGACGCTGCTGAAGGAGACCGCCGACTTCTGGCGGAGCTGGACCGCCCAGTGCCACTACGAGGGCCCGTGGCGGGACGCCGTGATGCGATCCCTGATCACCCTGAAGGCCCTGACCTACGCCCCGACGGGCGGCATCGTCGCCGCACCGACGACCTCCCTGCCCGGATGCATCGGCGGCGAGCGCAACTGGGACTACCGCCACTGCTGGCTGCGCGATTCCACCTTCGCGCTGACCTGTCTGCTGCGCAGCGGCTACCGGGAGGAGGCGACGGCCTGGCTGGACTGGCTGGTGCGGGCCATCGCCGGAGCTCCCGCCGATCTGCAGACCGTGTACGGCGTCGGCGGGCAGCGCCTGCTGCCGGAGACCGAGGCGTCGTGGCTGCCCGGCTACGAGGGCTCGCGGCCCGTCCGGTTCGGCAACTCCGCGGCGAACCAGTTCCAGCTGGACGTCTACGGCGAGGTCCTGGATGCCTTCTGCCTGTCGCTGCGGGCCGGGATCCCCATGCCGGCCCACGTGTGGAATCTGGTCGAGGCGATGATGGGCTATCTGCAGCGGCACTGGCGGGAACCGGACCAGGGGCTGTGGCAAGTGCGGGGCCCCCGGCGGCAGTTCGTGCACTCCAAGGTCATGGTCTGGGTGGCCGCCGACCGCGCCCTGCGGATGGGGGAACTGCTCGGCCGCAACGGTTCCTCCGGGGAATGGCGCGCCATGCGGGACGAGGTGCACCGCCAGGTGTGCCGGCAGGGATGGGACGCCGGTCGGCGGTCCTTCGTGCAGTCCTACGGCTCGCCGGCCCTGGACGCCTCGGCGCTGCTGATGCCGCGGCTCGGCTTCCTGCCTGCCTCGGACGAGCGGGTGCGCGGCACCGTCCGCGCGATGCGGCGGCTGCACCACGGCGGCTTCGTACGACGGTACGCACCGGTCGCCGACGGCGTGCACGCCGTCGACGGTGTGCACGGTTCGGAGGGCACGTTCGTATCGTGCTCCCTCTGGTACGCCGACGCCCTTGCCGCCACCGGCCAGGTCGCAGAGGCCCGTGACGTGTTCGAGCGCGTGCTCGCCGTCCGCAACGACGTCGGTCTGCTCTCGGAGCAGTGGGATCCGGACGCGGGCCGCCAACTGGGCAACGCGCCCAAGGCCTTCAGCCACATCGCCCTGGTGGAGACGGCGTTCGCCCTCAGCCCTTCGGGCCCGGGCGCCGTGCGGAACCCGCGTAGCCGTGCGGGTTGAGCTGCTGGAACCGCCAGGCGTCCCGGCACATGTCGGAGAGGTCACGGGTGGGGCGCCAGCCCCAGGCGCGGGTGACGGCACTCGGGTCGGCGACGAGTGAGGCGACGTCTCCGGGGCGGCGGGGCACCATCTGGTACGGAACGGCTCGGCCGCACGTCTCGGAGAACACGGCAACCACGTCGAGGACCGAACTGCCCTGCCCCAGGCCGATGTTGTACACATGCATGCCCGGTTCGTCGGCGAGGTGATCGAGGGCGACGCGGTGCGCCTCGACGGTGTCCATGACGTGAATGTAGTCGCGGATCGCCGTGCCGTCGGGGGTCGGATAGTCCGCGCCGAAGATGCGCAGGCGCTCCCTGCGGCCGACGGCGACCTGGGCCACGTAGGGCATGAGGTTGTCGGGGACGTCCTGCGGGTCCTCGCCGAGCAGGCCGCTGGGGTGCGCGCCGGCCGGATTGAAGTAGCGCAGGCACAGCACGGTGTACTCGGGGCGGTGGCGGCAGACGTCGGCGAGGATCTGCTCGCAGAGCCACTTCGAGGCCGCGTAGGGATTGGTCGGCCTGGGCGGGGTGGCCTCGTCGAGCAGGCCGGGGCCCGCGTCGCCGTAGATCGAGCAGGAGGAGGAGAACACGAGCCGGTGCACTCCGTGCTCGTGCATCGTCCGCAGCAGTGCCGTGGTGCCGCCCACGTTGGTGTCGTAGTACTCGACCGGCCTCGCGACCGATCCGCTGACCGACTTGAGCGCGGCGAAGTGCATGACGGCGTCGACCGAGTGCCGGTCGAAGACGGCCGACAGGGCGCGCCGGTCCCGTAGGTCCAGTTCGTAGACGGCCCCGACGAACCGGCCCGCGATCCTCTCCACCCGGGCGAAGACGTGGGGCGTGCTGTTCGCGTAGTCGTCGACCACGATCACCTCGTAACCGTGGTCGAGGAGCTCGACACAGGCATGGCTGCCGATGAAGCCCGCCCCGCCGGTGACAAGGACGGTGGACGGGGCCCACGAGGACCCCGCCCCCGGGCGCGCATGCGCTCGCCGCTCCTTCTCCACGGTGCCTCACCGTACCTGAGGAGGGTAACGCCGTATGTTTACGACGTACATCTACGACTTTGCGCCCCTTGCCGTCCAGAGTCAAGCGGACGGGGTCATGGCCTGACCAGGAGCTGGAAGTCGAACGCATACCGCGACGCCCGGTAGATGTGCGTCCCGTACTCCACCGGCCGGCCGGTGTCGTCGTACGCGGTGCGCTGCATGGTCAGCAGGGCGGCACCCTCCTTCTCGTCGAGGCGTGCGGCCTCCTCGGCGGTGGCGGAGCGGGCGCCGATGGTCTGGCGGGCGCTGTGCAGGGTGATGCCGGCGGTGCGCATCATCCGGTACAGGCCGGTCGACTCCAGGCGGGCGGTGTCCAGGTCGAGGAGGGTCGCGGGCAGGAAGTTGCACAGCAGGGCGACTGGCTGGCCGTGGGTGAGGCGCAGCCGTTCCAGGACGATCACCTCGCTGCCCTCCGCGATGCCGAGCGCGGCCGCGACGTCGGGGGACGCCGGCTCGCGCTCGTTGCGCACCACCTGGGTGGTCGGGCCCTGCCCGGCCGACTCCAGGTCGTCGTAGAGGCTGGAGAGCTCCAGCGGGCGCTTGACCTGGCTGTGCACCACCTGCGTGCCGACCCCTCGGCGGCGCACCAGCAGCCCCTTGTCGACCAGGGACTGGATGGCCTGGCGGACCGTGGGTCTGGACAGGCCCAGGCGCGTGGAGAGGTCGATCTCGTTGCCCAGGAGGTTGCCCGGGGCGAGGACCCCGTGCTCGATCGCCGCCTCCAGCTGCTGGGCCAGCTGGTAGTAGAGCGGCACCGGACTGCCCCGGTCCAGGGCGAAGTCCAGGGATTCGAGCGCGGGGGCGTTCGCGGCACGGGTCGCGCCACGGGTCTTCGCCATGGACGTACCTCCCTCCGTAGAAGACTGACGAAGCGTCAGGAGTGGCTGGGGAAACCGAGGTTGATGCCCGCGTCGGCCGGGTCCGGCCAGCGCGTGGTGATCACCTTGCCCTGGGTGTAGAAGGCGATGCCGTCGTTGCCGTACACATGCAGGTCGCCGAAGAGGGAGTCCTTCCAGCCGCCGAAGGAGTGGTAGCCGACGGGCACCGGGATCGGCACGTTCACGCCGACCATGCCCGCCTTCACCTCCAGCTGGAAGCGGCGGGCGGCGCCGCCGTCCCGGGTGAAGATCGCGGTGCCGTTGCCCCAGCGGGAGTCGTTGATCAGCTTGATGGCCTCGTCGTACGACTCCGCGCGGACCACGACCAGCACCGGGCCGAAGATCTCGTCCTGGTACGCGTCCGCCGTCAGCGGCACCTTGTCCAGCAGCGATACGCCGAGGAAGAAGCCGTCCTCGTGGCCGCCCACCGTGTAGCCGGTGCCGTCCACCACGACCTGCGCGCCCTGCTCGGCGGCGCTCGCGACGTACGACGCCACCTTGTCGCGGTGCTCGCGGGTGATCAGCGGGCCCATCTCGGAGGACGGGTCGTTGCCGGGGCCGATCTTCAGGTTCTTCGCGCGCTCGGCGATCTTGCCGACCAGCTCGTCGCCCGTGTCGCCGACCGCCACGACCACGGACACGGCCATGCAGCGCTCGCCCGCCGAACCGTACGCCGCGTTGATCGCCTGGTCGGCCGCGAAGTCCAGGTCCGCGTCCGGCAGCACCAGCATGTGGTTCTTGGCGCCGCCCAGTGCCTGCACGCGCTTGCCGTGCTCGACCGCCTTGAGCTGGATGTACTTGGCGATCGGCGTCGAGCCGACGAAGGAGACCGCCTCGATGTCCGGGTGCTCCAGAATGCGGGCCACGGCGACCTTGTCGCCCTGCACGATGTTCAGGACGCCGTCCGGCAGGCCCGCCTCGGCGGCCAGCTCGGCCAGGCGGAAGGAGGCCGACGGGTCCTTCTCGCTCGGCTTCAGCACGAAGGTGTTGCCGCACGCGATCGCCAGCGGGAACATCCACATCGGCACCATCGCCGGGAAGTTGAACGGCGTGATGCCCGCGACCACGCCCAGTGGCTGGCGGATCGAGGCGACGTCCACGCGGGTGGAGACCTGCGTCGACAGCTCGCCCTTCAGCTGCACGCTGATCCCGCAGGCCAGCTCGACGATCTCCATGCCGCGCGCGACCTCGCCGAGCGCATCGGAGTGCACCTTGCCGTGCTCGGCGGTGATCAGCTCGGCGATCTCGTCGCGGTGGGCGTCCAGCAGCTCGCGGTACTTGAACAGGATCGCGGTGCGCCTGGCGAGGGAGGACGTGCCCCAGGTTTCGAAGGCGGCCTTCGCGGAGGCTACGGCGGCGTCCACCTCGTCGACGGTGGCGAATCCGACCTGCTTCTCCTGCGCGCCGGTGGCCGGGTTGTACACGGCGCCGTGGCGGCCGGAGGCGGACTCGACGGGCTTGCCGCCGATCCAGTGGGTGATGGTCTTCATGGTGCAAGGGCCTTTCGGGTACGGGGAGTTCAGAGGTGGCGGCGCTGGTCGGCGACCTGGCGGTCGTACTGCTCGCGGGCCTGTACGGCGGCCTCGCGGGAGGCGGTCTCCGCGACCGGCACGTCCCACCAGGCCTCGGCCGGGGGAGCGGTCGCGGTGGCGGTGTCGGTCTCGACGTAGACGCAGGTCGGGCGGTCCGAGGCGCGGGCCGCGGCGAGCGCCTCGCGCAGCTCGCGCACGGTCTTCGCGCGCAGGACCTCCATGCCGAGGCTGCCCGCGTTGGCGGCCAGGTCGACGGGGAGCGGGGCGCCGGAGAAGGTGCCGTCGGCGGTCCGGTAGCGGTAGGCGGTGCCGAAGCGCTCGCCGCCGACGTACTCGGAGAGGCCGCCGATGGAGGCGTAGCCGTGGTTCTGGATGAGCAGGAGGTTGACCGGCAGGCCCTCCTGGACGGCGGTGACGATCTCGGTCGGCATCATCAGGTAGGTGCCGTCGCCGACCAGGGACCAGACGGGGGTGTCGGGGCTGGCCTGCTGGACGCCGATGCCGGCCGGGATCTCGTAGCCCATGCAGGAGTAGCCGTACTCCAGGTGGTACTGGCGGGGGCTGCGCGCCCGCCACAGCTTGTGCAGGTCGCCGGGGAGCGAGCCGGCCGCGTTGATCACCACGTCTTCGTCGCCGACGACCGCGTCCAGGGCGCCGAGCACCTGGGTCTGCGTGGGGACGGCGTTCTCGTCGGCTGCGGTGAAAGCGGCGTCAACCACCTGCTCCCAGCGCTCCTTGCCCGCGCGGTACTCGGCCTCGTAAACCGAGTTCACACGATGGTCCGAGAGCGCCTCTGTCAACGCTGTGAGCCCCGCACGCGCATCGCACACGACCGTCCGCGCCGCCAGCTTGTGCGCGTCGAACGCCGCGATGTTGAGGTTGACGAACCGGACGTCCGGCTTCTGGAACAGCGTGTTGGAGGCCGTGGTGAAGTCCGTGTAGCGGGTGCCGACACCGATCACCAGGTCGGCCGTACGCGCGATGTCGTCGCAGACCGCCGTGCCGGTGTGGCCGATGCCGCCGAGGTCGGCGGGGTGGTCGTACCGCAGCGAGCCCTTGCCCGCCTGGGTCGAGGCGACCGGGATGCCGGTGGCCTCCACCAGCGCCTTGAGCGACTCCTCGGCCTTGCTGTGGTGGATGCCGCCGCCCGCGACGATCAGCGGGCGCTCGGCGGCCCGGATCGCCGCCACCGCCTCCGCCAGCTCGAACGGGTCGGGCGCGGGACGCCGTACGTGCCACACGCGCTCGGCGAAGAACTCCTCCGGCCAGTCGTACGCCTCGGCCTGCACGTCCTGGGGGAGGGCCAGGGTGACCGCGCCCGTCTCGGCGGGGTCCGCGAGCACTCGCATGGCGTTCAGGGCGGAGGGGATCAGGGCCTCGGGGCGGGTGATGCGGTCGAAGTAGCGGGAGACCGGGCGCAGGGTGTCGTTGACGGACACGTCGGCCTCGCTCGGGTGCTCCAGCTGCTGCAGCAGGGGGTCGGCGGCGCGGGTGGCGAAGTAGTCGCCGGGCAGGAGCAGGACCGGCAGGCGGTTGATCGTCGCCAGGGCGGCGCCGGTGACCAGGTTGGTGGCGCCGGGGCCGATGGACGTCGTCACGGCCTGCGCGGAGAGACGGTCGAGCTGGCGGGCGTAGCCGACGGCCGCATGCACCATGGACTGCTCGTTGCGGCCCTGGTGGTACGGCATCGCGTCCTCGCCCGCTTCCACCAGGGCCTGGCCGATCCCGGCAACGTTGCCATGACCGAAGATGCCCCAGGTGCCCGCGATCAGCCGGTGGCGCACGCCGTCGCGCTCGGTGTACTGGACGGACAGGAAACGCACCAGGGCCTGGGCGACGGTCAGGCGGCGGGTGGTGGTGCTCATCAGGACTTCTCCGGGGCCGTGTAGAGGGGGAGGCGGGGGTCGACCGGTTGGTCGGGCCAACTGTCGCGGACCCAGGCGTGATCGGGGTGGTCGCAGATCAGCCAGGCGCGCTCGGGCTCGGGGCCCGCCATGACGTTGAGGTAGTACATGTGGTGGCCGGGCACGGCCATGGACGGCCCGTGCCAGCCGTCAGGGATCAGCACGACGTCGCCGCCGCGCACCTCGGCCAGCACATCGGTGTTGCGGCCCTGCCCGGAGGGGGAGACGCGCTGGTAGCCGAGGCCCGGGGTGCCGTCGTGGTCGGCGAACTCGAAGTAGTAGACCTCTTCGAGGACGGACTCCTCGCCGGGCCGGTGCTCGTCGTGCTTGTGCGGCGGGAACGACGACCAGTTGCCGCCGGGCGTGATCACCTCGACCGCGATGAGCTTGTCGCACTCGAAGACCCCTGCCGCGCCGAAGTTGTTGACCTGGCGGGAGGAGTTCCCGGTGCCGCGCAGCTCCACCGGCACCGACGAGGCGGGCCCGTAGCGGGCGGGCAGGCGGCGGGTGCAGCGCGCGCCGGTGAGCGCGAACCGTCCGCCGCCGGCGGACGTGACCGTCGTACGGGCGTCCCTGGGCACGTACGCGAAGTCGCTGACACCGGTGAACACGCTGTCGCGGCCGGTGAGTTCGAAGGTGTCGTGGCCGAAGTCGTCGGCCGCCGCGACCGTGCAGCCGCCGCTCAGCGGCAGCACGATCCACTCGCTGTCGCCGGTGTCGAAGGTGTGCGTGCCGCCCGGCGGGAGCTCCAGGACGCGCAGGCTGGAGTAGCCCCAGCCGGCCTTGTCGGGCGTCACCTCGACGACGTACGGGCCGCCGAGGGCCTTGCCCGCGGGAAGGTGGTATGTCATATAGCACTCCTCCGAGTCACAACAAGAACGTCACAGCAGACCCACGGCCGTGTCGACCGCCGTTTCCACACTGCCCTCGGCCGGGTAGAGCAGCGACCGCCCGACGACCATGCCCTGCACGGTCGGCAGCCGGAGGGCCTTGCGCCAGCGCTCGTACGCCCCCTCTTGTTCCGCCGCGGACTCGCCCACCTCGCCGCCGAGCAGGACGGTCGGCAGCGTGGAGGTCTCCAGGACCTCGCCCATGTCGTCCGGGTCGTCGGTGACGGGGAGCTTCAGCCAGGTGTAGGCGGAGGTGCCGCCCAGGCCCGCGGCGATCGCGATGGACTTGGTGACGGCCTCGGCGGACAGGTCGTTGCTGACCCTGCCGTCGATCCGGCGGGAGATGAACGGCTCGACGAACAGCGGCAGCCGGTGTGCGGCCATGTCGTCGATCGCGCGCGCGGTGGACTCCAGCGTGGTCAGCGAGCCCGGGTCGTCGTAGTCGATACGGAGCAGCAGCTTGCCCGCGTCGAAGCGGAGCCGGGCGATGTCCTCGGCGCGGTGGCCGGTGAAGCGGTCGTCCATCTCGAAGACCGCGCCCGCCAGGCCTCCGCGGTTCATCGAACCCATGACGACCTTGTTCTCCAGCACCCCGAGCAGGAGGAGGTCCTCCAGGATGTCGGCGGTGGCCAGTACCCCGTCCACGCCCGGCCGGGACAGCGCGGTGCACAGGCGCTCCAGCAGATCGGCGCGGCCCGCCATGGCGAGCCGCCGGTCGCCGACGCCGAGGGCGCCGCGGGCCGGGTGGTCGGCGGCCACGATCATCAGGCGGCCGCTGTCGCCGATGAGCGGACGGCGGGTGCGCCGGGCGGCCGCCTCGGCGACGGCCTCGGGATGGCGGGCCCTGACCGAGACGAGGTCGGGGATGCTGATGGTCAAGGAAGGCTCCGTTCAGGGAGTGGCGCGCGCGAGGAGGTCGGCGACCTCGGCCTCGGTGGGCATCGCGGAGGAACAGGCGAGACGGGAGGCGACGAGGGCGCCGGCCGCGTTGGCGTACCGCATGATTTCGGCCAACTCCCAGCCGGACAGCAGCCCGTGGACGAGGGAGCCACCGAAGGCGTCGCCCGCGCCGAGACCGTTGGCCACCTCGACGGGCACCGGCGGGACCTCGGCGGTGGTGCCGTCGCGGTGCACCGCGAGGACGCCCTTGGGGCCCTGTTTGACGACCGCCAGCTCCACACCGGCCTCCAGCAGCGCCTCGGCGCAGGCCCGGGGCTCGCGGACGCCGGTGGCCACCTCGCACTCGTCGAGGTTGCCGACCGCGACCGTGACGTGCCGCAGGGCCTCTGTGTAGTACGGGCGGGCCTCGTCCGGGTGCTTCCAGAACATGGGGCGCCAGTCGAGGTCGAAGACCGTCGTACCCGCCTTGTCGCGCGCCTTGAGGGCGGCGAGCGTGGCGGAGCGGCTCGGCTCCTCGCTCAGGCCGGTGCCGGTGATCCAGAAGACCCGGCTCGCCCGGATGGCGAAGTAGTCCAGCTCCTCGGAATGTATCTCCAGGTCAGGGGCCTTAGGCTGCCGGTAGAAGTACAGAGGGAAGTCATCCGGAGGGAAGATCTCGCAGAAGGTCACCGGTGTCGGGTACGCGGCGACGGGCGCAACCCAGCGGTCGTCGACGCCGAACTCCTTCAGCGCCTCGTGCAGATAGGCGCCGAAGGGGTCGTCCCCGGTGCGGGTGATCACCGCGGTGTTCCGGCCGAGCCGGGCGGCGGCGACCGCCACGTTGGCGGCCGAACCACCGAGGAATTTGCCGAAGGTCTCGACCCGGGCCAGGGGTACCCCCGACTGCAAAGGGTAGAGATCGACCCCGATACGGCCCATAGTGATCAAGTCGAAGGACTGGTCTGACTCGGCCATGCGCGACGCTCCTCGATCCGGGCTGGGGGATGCGGGTCCCAGAGGGCCTGCCGCCTCCCAGGTGTAGGCCTCGGAGGGCGACGCTGTCAATAGTTTGTACTTACATTCGGACTAGCTCGTGAAATGATGTCTTAACAAAGTATTGACAGCGAGCGCGGCCAGGGGTTTGATCCCGTCCCAGGCCGACCGCCGCGTTTGCGGCAGACGACCCGGGCATGCCAAGATCCCGGGCCCTGGATCTTCGTGATCCCCCTCTCCCTTTCCCCCGCAACGCACAGTGAGGTGCCAGGAAAGATGGACCGCTCTTCTCACCCCCGCTCCCGCAGATTCGCCCCCGTCGTCGCGGTGGCTGCGGCGGCTGCCCTGACCCTCGCCGGCTGCTCCAGCAGCTCCGGGGGCAAGAAGTCCGAAGAGGGGGGAGCCAACGCCTCGGCGGGCAAGGCCACCACGCCTCGGATGACGGTCGCGCTGGTCACGCACCAGTCGCCCGGTGACACCTTCTGGGACATCGTCCGCAAGGGCGCCGAGGCCGCCGCGGCCAAGGACAACATCAAGCTGATCTACTCGGCCGACCCGAACGCGGGCAACCAGGCCACCCTGGTGCAGAACGCGATCGACCAGAAGGTCGACGGCATCGCGATCACCCTCGCCAAGCCGGACGCCATGAAGACCGTCGTCGGCAAGGCTACGTCGGCGAACATACCCGTGGTGGGCCTCAACTCCGGTGTGAGCGACTGGAAGAAGCTCGGCCTGATGGAGTTCTTCGGCCAGGACGAGAGCGTGGCCGGTGAGGCGTTCGGCAAGAAGCTGAACGACCTCGGCGCCAAGCACACCGTCTGTGTCGTCCAGGAACAGGGCAACGTCGGTCTCACCCAGCGCTGCGACGGTGTGAAGAAGACCTTCTCCGGCAAGACCGACGTCCTCTACGTCAACGGCACCGACATGCCGTCCGTGAAGTCGACGATCACCGCCAAGCTCAAGCAGGACTCCTCCATCGACTACGTCACCGCACTCGGCGCCCCGTACGCGCTGACCGCGGTGCAGTCGGTCTCGGACGCCGGCAGCAAGGCGAAGGTCGCCACCTTCGACCTCAACAAGGACCTGACGACCGCCATCAGCAAGGGCACGATCCAGTTCGCGGTGGACCAGCAGCCGTACCTCCAGGGCTACCTGGCCATCGACTCGCTGTGGCTCTACAAGAACAACGGCAACTACATGGGCGGCGGTGAGCAGCCGGTGCTGACCGGTCCTGCGTTCGTCGACAAGAGCAACGTCGAGGCCGTCTCCAAGTTCGCCGCGAAGGGCACTCGGTGATTGGTATGACCCAGCATGCTGAGCCGGCGGTGACCTCACCGCCGGCCTCCGGCCCCAAGCAGACCGACGGGCGCACAGCCGAACGGCCGCTGGTGGTCAGGCTGTTGGCCCGTCCGGAGGTCGGCGTCTTCCTCGGCGCCGTCGCTGTCTACGTGTTCTTCCTGATCTCGGCGCCGCCGGTGCGCGACGCGAGCTCGATGGCGAACATCCTCTACCAGTCCTCCACCCTCGGCATCGTGACCATCCCGGTCGCCCTGCTGATGATCGGCGGCGAGTTCGACCTGTCGGCCGGCGTCGGGGTGATCACCTCGGCGCTCACCGCGAGCATGATCAGCTACCAGCTCACGATGAACGTCTGGGTCGGTGTCATCGCCGCCCTGGTCGTCTCGCTGGCGATCGGCTTCTTCAACGGCTGGATGGTGGTCAAGACCGGACTGCCCAGCTTCCTGGTCACGTTGGGCACCTTCCTGATCCTGCAGGGCGTGAACCTCGCGGTGACCAAGCTGGTCACCGGCAACGTCGCCACCGACGACATCAGCAACATGGACGGCTTCGACCAGGCCAGGAAGGTCTTCGCGTCGTCCTTCGACATCGGCGGCGTGCAGGTGAAGATCACCGTGTTCTGGTGGCTGCTGTTCGCGGCGATCGCCACCTGGGTGCTGCTGCGCACCAAGTACGGCAACTGGACCTTCGCGGTGGGCGGCAACAAGGACAGCGCCCGGGCCGTCGGTGTGCCCGTCGCCTTCACCAAGATCTCGCTGTTCATGCTGGTCGGCTTCGGTGCCTGGTTCGTCGGCATGCACCAGCTGTTCTCCTTCAACACCGTGCAGTCCGGCGAGGGCGTCGGCATCGAGCTGATCTACATCTCCGGTGCGGTGATCGGCGGCTGCCTGCTGACCGGCGGCTACGGCTCGGCGATCGGCCCGGTCTTCGGCGCGTTCATGTTCGGCATGGTGCAGCAGGGCATCGTCTACGCCGGCTGGAACCCCGACTGGTTCAAGGCCTTCCTGGGCGTGATGCTGCTCGGCGCCGTCCTGATCAATCTGTGGGTCCAGCGCACCATGACCCGGAGGTGAATCCGATGACAGACAAGAACAGCGGAACTCACGGAGCGATCCTCCAGGACGCCGCCCCGGAGAAGGACGGCGTGATCGTCGAACTGCGCAACGCGGGCAAGGCCTACGGCAACATCCGCGCCCTGCACGGCGTGAGCCTGCAGGTCCGACCCAGCCAGGTCACCTGCGTGCTGGGCGACAACGGCGCCGGCAAGTCCACCCTGATCAAAATCATCTCCGGGCTGCACCAGCACACCGAGGGCGAGTTCCTCGTCGACGGCCAGGCAGTGCGCTTCACCACCCCGCGTGACGCCCTGGACAAGGGCATCGCCACCGTCTACCAGGACCTGGCGACCGTCCCGCTGATGCCGGTGTGGCGCAACTTCTTCCTCGGCTCCGAGATGACCAAGGGCCCCTGGCCCGTCCGCCGCCTCGACATCGAGAAGATGAAGAAGACCGCGGACGAGGAACTGCGCAACATGGGCATCGTCCTGGACAACCTGGAACAGCCCATCGGCACCCTGTCCGGCGGCCAGCGCCAGTGCGTGGCCATCGCCCGCGCCGTCTACTTCGGCGCCCGGGTCCTGATCCTGGACGAGCCCACCGCGGCGCTGGGTGTGAAGCAGTCCGGTGTGGTGCTGAAGTACATCGCCGCGGCCCGCGACCGCGGCCTGGGCGTCATCTTCATCACCCACAATCCGCACCACGCCTACATGGTGGGCGACCACTTCAGCGTGCTGCGCCTGGGCACCATGGAACTGTCCGCCGAGCGCGCCGACATCACCCTGGAGGAGCTGACCAACCACATGGCGGGCGGCGCCGAACTCGCCGCGCTCAAGCACGAGTTGTCCCAGGTACGCGGCGTCGACGTCGAGGAACTCCCCGAAGAGGCCGACCTCACCGTACCCGTGGCGAAGACCCCGGAAGGAACCTCCTGACATGGCAGGTGCTCTGGACCGCATCCGGGTCGGGTCGGCCCCCGACTCCTGGGGCGTCTGGTTCCCCGACGACCCCCAGCAGGTGCCCTGGGAACGCTTCCTCGACGAGGTCGCCGAGGCCGGCTACTCGTGGATCGAGCTGGGCCCCTACGGCTATCTGCCGACCGATCCGGCCCGCCTCACCGACGAGATCGGCAAGCGTGACCTGAAGGTCTCGGCGGGCACGGTCTTCACCGGCCTGCACCGCGGCCCCTCCGTCTGGGAGTCCACCTGGGAGCACGTCAGCCAGGTCGCCGCGCTCACCCAGGCGATGGGCGCGAAGCATCTGGTCGTCATCCCGTCCTTCTGGCGGGACGACAAGACCGCCGAGATCCTGGAGCCGCCGGAGCTGACCGGCGAACAGTGGGCGTATCTCACCAAGGGCATGGAGCGGCTCGGCCACGAGGTGAAGGAGACGTACGGCCTCGACATCGTCGTGCACCCGCACGCCGACACCCACATCGACACCGAGGACCACGTCGAGCGCTTCCTCGACTCGACCGACTCCGAACTCGTCAACCTCTGCCTGGACACCGGGCACTACGCCTACTGCGGCGGCGACAGCGTCAAGCTGATCGAGACCTACGGCGAGCGCATCGGCTATCTGCACCTCAAGCAGGTCGACCCGGAGATCCTCGCGGACGTGGTCAGGAACGAGACCCCGTTCGGGCCGGCCGTGGCCCAGGGCGTGATGTGCGAACCACCGTCCGGTGTACCGGAGTTGGGTCCGGTGCTGGAGTCGGCGCAGAAGCTCGGCGTGGAACTGTTCGCGATCGTCGAACAGGACATGTACCCGTGCGAGCCGGACAAGCCGCTGCCGATCGCGGTGCGCACCCGCAAGTTCCTGAGATCCTGCGGCGCCTGACCCTCCGAAGGGGGACGAACGACCATGGCTCGGCAAGGAACACTGCAAGTCGCGGTCGTCGGCACCGGCAAGATGGGCGCCGACCATGTCCGCCGTATCCAGGAGGTCACCAGCGGGGCCAGGGTGACCGCCGTCGTGGACGTCGATGCGGAACGCGCCAAGGACGTCGCGGCCCGCATCGACGGCTGCACCGCCTACACCGATCCGGCCGCCGCGATGGCGGCGGCCGACGTCGACGCCGTGCTGATCGCCTCCCCGGGGCCCGCCCACGAGGCGGCCCTGCTGACGGCGTTCGAGCACGATCTGCCGGTGCTGTGCGAGAAGCCGCTCACCCCGGACGCGGCCTCCGCGCTACGGGTGCTGGAAGCGGAGCAGAAGCTGGGCCGCCGCCGGGTCCAGGTCGGCTTCATGCGGCGCTACGATGCCGAGTACCTCAGACTCAAGTCCCTTCTGGAAACAGGCCAGTTGGGCCGACCGCTGATGCTGCACAACCGGCACCGCAACCTCGCCTCCCCGCCCGGCTGGCGCAGCGAGATGCTCATCAACGACTCCGTCGTGCACGAGATGGACGTGACGCGCTGGCTGCTCGGCCAGGAGATCACCGCCGTCACGGTGCTGCGCCCGACGCCGTCCGCGAACGCACCGGACGGCGTGCAGGACCCGCAGTTCGTCGTCTTCGAGACCGACGGCGGCGCGATCGTCGACGTCGAGATCTTCGTCAACTGCGGCTTCGGCTACCAGGTCCAGGCCGAGGTGGTCTGCGAACGCGGCACCGCCCGCATCGGCGACGGCCACGCCATGGTCACCAACATGGCCGGCCGCTGGGGCGGCACCATCACCCAGGACTACATCGAGCGCTTCGCCGACGCCTACGACCGCGAGGTCCAGTCCTGGGTCGACGCCACCCGCCGCGGCGAGGTCATCGGCCCGAGCGTGTGGGACGGCTACGCGGTGGCGGCGGTGTGCGAGGCGGGCGTGCGGGCGCTGGAGGAGGGCGGCCGGGTGGAGGTCGAGCTGGTCGAGCGGCCGGCAATGTACGACATCAGCCGATCTCCCGGCTGAACACGACCCGGTCCTCGCCGGGGCCGTTGTAGTCCTGCGCCACGCGGACGTCGAAGCCGAGGCTGCGATGGAAGGCCACGGACCCCTTGTTGCCGAGGCTCGTGATCGCCTTCAGCCGGACAGCCCCCTGCCGCCGCGCGGCCTCGGTGAAGGCGGCGTACAGCTCGCGTCCCAGACCGCTGCCCCGGGCGTCGTCCCGCGTCGCGATCAGATGCACATATCCGGTGCGGCCGGGGGTGACGAAGCCGATCAGATAGCCGAGAATGCCGTCGTCGGAGCGAGCGACCAGACAGGTCTCGCCGAACTCCTGCACCAGGGCCAGAAGATGGAGGCCGCGCAGATCGCGCTCGCCCCAGTAGCGGGCGTGGTCGGCGAGGACCTGCTGGAGGTCGCTGACATGGGCGGGTGCGATGCGTACGGCCATGGCGTCGATCATCGCAAAGCCATGGCCGTGTCCGGCGTCCGCCTACACCCGCGGCCGCGGCTCGAACCCCGCCGCCCGATAGCTCTCGTCGATCAGCCTCATCGTCGCCACCGCGTCGTCCGCATCCAGCGGCAGCGGAGCGCCCGTCCGCACGCGTGCTGCGAACGCCTCCAGCTGGTAGGTGTACGACGAGCGGGTGCCGAGACGCTCCGTCCGTTCGCCCTGCGCGGTCCGGATCACGATCCGGTCGTCCATCTGGGGGAGAACGAAGTTCGGTGCCAGCGCCTCGCCCCGGCTGCCGACGATCCGGCAGCTCATCTCCAGCCTGTCGTACGCCATGTGGCAGCGTGCGGAGCCGGTGGCGCCGCTGGGGAAGGCCAGTTCGGCGTCCAGCCATTCGTCGACCCCGGGGGCGCCCGCCCGTTCGCCGCCCTGCGCCGAGACCAGCCGCGGGGCGCCGCCCGCCCAGGGGGCCAGCATCCGCAGCGCGTGCAGGCTGTAGCAGCCGAGGTCCATCACGGCGCCGCCGGCCAGCGGCAGCGACCAGCGTGGGTCGGTGTCGGCGGGGGCCGGGATGGCGACCATCGTCTCCACCCGCTGCAGATCGCCCAGTTCGCCGCCGGCCAGGAGCTCGTGCAGGCGCCGGGTGACGGGGTGGAAGAGGTAGTGGAAGGCCTCCATGAAGACCGTGCCGGCCTTCGCGGCCGCCTCCCGCACCTCGGCGGCCTCCTCGGCGTTGCTCGCCGACGGCTTCTCGCTCAGGACGTGCTTGCCGGCCGCCAGGGCGGCGAGGTTCCACGGGCCGTGCAGGCCGTTGGCGAGCGGGTTGTAGACGACCTCGACCTCGGGGTCGGTGAGCAGGGCGGCGTAGGAGTCCGCGACCCGCTCCACGCCGTGCTCGGCGGCGAAGGCCTCGGCGCGGGACCGGTCGCGGGCGGCCACCGCGACCAGGCGGTGGCCGGTGGTGCGGGCCGGGTCGATCAGGGCGCGTTCGGTGATCCGGGCGGCGCCCAGGACGCCGATGCGCAGGGGTTCGCGGACCGGTTCGCTCATGACGGCCGTACCTCCTCGATTCGTTCGGGCAGGGTCAGTGTGCCGCCGGCGGGCGGGAAATGGCGGCGGGCCAGGTCCTGGGCGTGGGCGATGGCGCACTCGATCAGTTCGAAGGCGGGCAGGCCGCCGACGTAGTAGGTGTGGTCCCGGCCCTGCAGCGCGTCGAGCCGGTCCAGGACGCCGTCCGCGAGGTCGTCGCCGGCGAAGTGCGGCATGAATGCCCACCGGCGGTGCAGATGCACCTCCTCCAGCCGCCCGCCGAGCTCCGCGACGTCGTCGCGCAGCAGCGCGGTGACGTCCTCGGGACGGCCGTAGGAGTAGAAGGTCCGCACGTCGCTGCCCGGGTAGCGGTGGTGGTACGACACGCAGTGACCGGTCGCCTCGCGGGTCGCGGTGTGCCGGTCGAGGAAGTAGAAGGCGTCCTCCGGCAGGCCGGACGCGGTGGCGAGGGTGGTGTGGTAGGCGTTGGAGCGGATCCGCCCGGCGAGGTCGCGCTCCTGCTCGGTGGCGTCCATGACCGGCAGGATTCGGTCCAGGGCGACGGCGAGCACCAGGTCGTCCGCGTCCACCGGGCCGGAGTCCGTGTGCACCCGCACACCGCCCTCGTGCCGTTCCACCGACTGCACGCGCACCGCGCACCGTACGTCCTTCAGCTCCTCGGCGACCCGGCGCCACAGGGTGGCGAACCCGCCCGTGACGGTGAACGCGCCCGCATGGCCCAGGAGTTGGGGTCTGCGGGAGAGCAGGCCGGTCATCTCGGCGTACTTGACGAAGTACAGCGCGGGCATCTGGTCGTCGAGATAGCCGTACCCGGCCGCCGTGTATCCGGTGCCGAACGACTCGGCCATGGACTGCAGACCGTGCTCGGCGAGCCAGTGGGTGACCGGTGCGGCCAGGGCCCGCGCGGAGTGGGCGAGCCCGGGTTCGGCGATCCGCGGGAACTCGCGCTCGCGCAGCGCCCGGTAGCGCGCGAAGGCCTCGTCGCGCAGGAACGCCATGGCCTGGGCCGTGGCGCGCCCCTCGGCGTCGAGGACGCGATAGCGGCTGGTGCGCTCCGTCTCCACGTCCAGTTCGGCCATCAACTCCGCCGTCCGCTCGTACTGGCTGGTGCAGATGTGCCCGCCCAGGTCGTACGCCCGGCCGTCGAGGTGCACGCTGCGGCACTTGCCGGCCACCGTTTCCTGCTCCTCCAGCACGGTCACCCGGTGCCCGGCCCGCTCCAGTTCACGGGCGGCCGCCAGACCGCTCGGCCCAGCGCCGACGACGACCACCGTGTGGGGGGTCGCGGCGCTCGTCGGGTGGCGTAACTCCCCGCTGGAGACGGCGGGTTCGCGGGTGGCGCCGTAGGACCCGGGTATCTCTTCGGCGTTCATGGTCGTCGCTCCTCGGTCGTTCGTTCGGTCATGGCGATCTCATGGTCGTACGCGGAGATCTCCTGGCCGTTTCGGACCGGGCGACGTGGTGGTCGACACACTCGTGCTCCGGGCGCCGGAGGCCGCCCAGCACCCGGAGCACGAGAGACTGCGGCCGCCGCTCAGGCGGTGCGGACCTCGGCGATGGTCACCGGGCGGTGCTCGTGCAGCGACAGCGTGCACGCGTCGGCGATCCAGCCGGCCTCCAGGGCGTCCGCGACCGTGCAGGGCGAGGGGCGGGTGCCGGCCACGACCTCGGTGAACGCGGTGAGTTCGGCCCGGTAGGCCTCGGTGAAGCGGTCCATGAAGAAGTCGTGCGGGGTGCCGGCCGGGAAGGTCACGCCCGGTTCGACCGAGCGCAGCGGCAGCTTGTCCTCCAGGCCCACGGCGATGGAGTCGGTAAAGCCGTGGATCTCCATGCGGACGTCGTAACCCCGGGCGTTGTGGCGGGAGTTGGACACCACCGCGATCGTGCCGTCGTCCAGGGTGAGGATCGCTCCGGTGGTGTCGGCGTCGCCCGCCTCCTTGATGTACTCGGCGCCCCGGTTGCCGCCGACGGCGTACACCTCGACGACCTCGCGGCCGGTCACCCAGCGGATGATGTCGAAGTCGTGGACGGAGCAGTCGCGGAAGATGCCGCCCGAGGCGGCGATGTATCCGGCCGGCGGGGGCGCCGGGTCCAGCGTGGTCGACCGTACGGTGTGCAGCTTGCCCAGCTCGCCGGCCTGCACAGCGGCGCGGGCGGCGACGAAACCGGCGTCGAAGCGGCGGTTGTAGCCGATCTGGATCGGCACGTCCGTGCCCTCGACGGCCTTGAGTACCTCGACGCCCTCGGCCATGGTCTTGGCGACGGGCTTCTCGCAGAAGACCGGGATGCCGGCCTCGACCCCGGCCAGGATCAGCCCAGGGTGGGCGTCCGTCGCGGCCGCGACCACGATGCCGTCCACGCCGGCCGCCAGCAGGGCCTCCGGTGAGTCCACGACCTCGCCGCCGAACCGCTCCGCCGCGGACTTGGCGGCATCCGTGAACGGGTCGGTGAGCACGAGCGACTCGACCGCGTCGAGTCCGGAAAGGGTCTCGGCGTGGAAGGCGCCGATGCGGCCGAGGCCGAGGATTCCGATGCGCATGAGCTCCGCTGCTTTCCTTGTGTGTGGTTGCTGTCCCTTGCCGGGGCTCCGCCCCGGACCCCGATCGCCCTTCGGGCTCGCCCTCAATCGCCGGACGGGCTGATTCAGTCCAGGCCGCCCAGTACGTTCTGGTCCCAGTCGATCACCGATCCGGTGACCACGCCCGACCGATCCGACAGCAGGAAGACCACGAAGTCCGCGATCTCGTCCGGCTGGCCGAGCTTGCCCATCGGCAGCTTCGCGGCGGCCTCCTCGCGCCAGTCGTCGGCGGCGTCGTGGAAGGTCTTCTGGGTGACGTCCTCGCCCTCGGTCGCCGTCCAGCCGATGTTGAGGCCGTTGATCCGCACCCGGTCCCAGCGGTGCGCGTGCGCGGCGTTGCGGGTCAGGCCGACGAGGCCCGCCTTCGCGGCGACGTACGGCGCCAGGAACGGCTGTCCGCCGTGCGCCGAGGACGTGATGATGTTGACGATCGTGCCGGGCGCCTTGCGGGAGAGCATGTCGGCGACGGCGGCCTGCATCGCGAAGAACGGCGCCTTGAGGTTGATCGCGATGTGCTGGTCGAACAGCTCGGGCGTGGTGTCCAGCAGCGTGCCCCGGGAGGTCAGGCCCGCGGAGTTGACCAGGCAGTCGATCCGCCCGTAGGCGGCGACGACGTCGCCCACGGCGGTCCTCGCCTGCTCGGCGTCGGACAGGTCGGCGCGGACGAACATCGCCTTGCCGCCCGTGGCCGTCAGCTCGGTCACCAGCGCCTCGCCCGGCGCCGGACGCCGCCCGGTCACGGCCACCACCGCGCCCTCGCGGACCGCGGCCCGCGCGACGGCGGCGCCGACGCCCTGACTGCCGCCGTTGACGAGGACGACCTTGTCGTCGAGAAGTCCCATGACTTTCCAGGTCCTTTCAGCTTTCCCGGCGCTCGGCGCCGGCCCGCAGCTCGTCCCGAAGAGCCTCGGGAGTCCATGCCTCGCGCAGCGCGCGCCGAACGACGTCCGCCTGCGCGGGCGGGGCGAGGCCGTCGACCGGAGGGTCGCTGTCGAGGTTGGTGGGGAACGGGTAGCCCTCGGCGCTCGCGGCGATCACGTTCTCCAGCCACTCCTCGCCGACACCCTCGCTGCTGCGCCTGAGCAGCACGGGGAAGACGGCGTTGGCGACGGCCTCGCGGTCCACCGTCTCCATGGCCCGCCCGAACGCGGAGGACACCTGCAGCAGGTTGGCCGTGCGCCGGATGTCCGCGGAGCGGTTGGTGCCGGCCGCGTGGAACAGCGCCGGGTTGAAGAAGGCCGCGTCGCCCTTGGCGAGCGGGAGCTGGACGTGGTGGGACTCGAAGTAGGCCTGGAACTCGGGCAGTCGCCAGGCCAGATAGCCGGGTTCGTACTGCTGCGAGTACGGCAGGTACTTCGTCGGCCCGGACTCGACGGGCATGTCGCAGTGCGCGACGGCGCCCTGGAGGGTGAGCACGGGGGAGAGGACGTGCACATGGGCCGGGTAGGCGGCCGCGGCCTCGTTGCTGAGGAAGCCCAGGTGGTAGTCCCGGTGCACGGTCTGCGCGGCGCCGCCCGGGTTGACCACGTTGACCTGCGAGGTGACCTGGTAGCCGGGGCCGAGCCAGGCCGCCGAGACCAGCGCCAGGATGTCGTTGGCGTAGTAGTCGGCGAACGCCTCCGGGTCGTACAGGGCCGCCTTCTCCAGCGCGTTCCACACCCGGTCGTTGGCGCCCGGCCTGGCGAAGTGGTCCCCGGCGTTCGCCCCCGAGGCGCGCTGCTCGGCGATCAGGGCGTCGAACACGGTGCTGAGCCGGTCGACGACGACCGGGTCGGGGAACGCGCCCCGGAAGACCACGATGCCGGGCCCCTCGGTGAGGGCGCGGACGAGTTCGGCCCGCACGGGGCGCCGCTCGGCCTTGCGCAGCCGCTCGCTGTCATAGATCAGGACGCCCTGCTCCACCGCGCAGGCGTGCGGGTACTCCGTGAGATCCGTGGTCCGCTCGACCAGCTCACGGAAGCCGGCCAGGTCGCAGTCCCGCTCGGACAGCCAGGCACGGCGATCCGCGGAGATGGAGGACATCGTCGTCCCTTCGGTCGGAGGGGCCACACAGGGCTCGGTGACAGGGCCGGGCCGCGCTGTCATTCTTGTCAGTACAAACCCGTCGAACAACCAGCAGGCGGCCATCAAAAACCCCTCAAGGAGCCCGAGGAGCGACCGTATGGGCCATCCCTTCCCGATCCGGGAGATCGCACGTCAGGCGGGCCTGAGCGAGGCCACCGTCGACCGGGTCCTGAACAGCAGGGGCGGCGTCCGCGAGAGCACCGCACGGGAGGTCCAGCAGGCCATCGCCGACCTGGACCGGCAGCGCACCCAGGTCCGGCTGGTCGGCCGCACCTTCATGATCGACATAGTGATGCAGACGCCGGACCGGTTCTCCACCGCCGTCCGCGCCGCCCTGGAGGCCGAGCTGCCCTCCCTGCACCCGGCCGTCGTGCGCTCGCGCTTCCACTTCCGCGAGACCGGCCCGGTGCCGGAGCTGACCAGGACGCTGGACCGGATCGCCCGGCGCGGCTCACAGGGCGTGATCCTCAAGGCCCCGGACGTCCCCGAGGTCACGGCCGCCGTCGGCCGCCTCGCCGAGGCCGGCATCCCTGTTGTCACCCTGGTCACCGACCTGCCCGCCACGGCCCGCCTCGCCTACGTCGGCATCGACAACCGGGCCGCCGGCGCGACCGCCGCGTACCTCATGGGCCAGTGGCTGGGCGAGCGCCCCGGCAATGTGCTCACCAGCCTCAGCAGCGGCTTCTTCCGCAACGAGGAGGAGCGCGAGATGGGCTTCCGCAGCGCCATGCGCACCCGTCACCCGGACCGCAGGCTGGTCGAGATCGCCGAGGGCCACGGCTTGGACGCCACCCAGTACGACCTGGTCCGCGCCGCCCTCGAACGCGACCCGGACATCCGCGCCGTCTACTCGATCGGCGGCGGCAACAACGCCACCCTGCGCGCCTTCGAGGACCTGGGCCGCGAGTGCGCGGTGTTCGTGGCGCACGACCTCGACCACGACAACACCCGCCTGCTGCGCCGGCACCGCCTGTCCGCCGTCCTCCACCACGACCTGCGCCAGGACCTGCGCGAGGCCTGCCACATCGTGATGCGCGCCCACGGCGCCCTGCCGCCCGCCGGCCCTACGCTGCCGTCGGCGATCCAGGTGGTCACGCCGTACAACATGCCACCGCAGGCGACGAGTTGAGGAGACGGGTGACGACACGCATCGAGCAGGTCGAGATCGAAGGCGTACGGCTGCTCGCCACCCTCACCCCGGGTGGCGACACCGGAGTGCTCGCGCTGCACGGCAGCAACGAGGGCGGTACGGCCGAACTCGCCCGGTCGGTGGGCGAGTTGTGCGACGCCACCAGCCTGGTCTTCACCCAGCCGGGCGTGCCGGAGCCGGTGCACATCCCGTCGCCGCGCATGGCGGTCGAGCACTGCGGGCTGCTGCGGGACTTCCTGGCGCAGGTGACGGTGGTGGTCTCCCTGCACGGCCACATGAGGCCCACGGCACCACGGTCGATCTTCCTCGGCGGGGGCAACCGGCCGGCCGCACGGCTCCTCGCCGACGAACTCGACGCCCTGCGGCCGGAGTTCGAGGCGGTCACGGACCTCGACGAGATCCCGGTGTCCCTGCGCGGCCTGCACGCCCGGAACCCGGTGAACCTGACCCGCGGCGGGGGCGTCCAGGTCGAGCTCCCGCTCGCGGCCAGGACCCGGCGGCCGGGCTGGGCGCCCGGAGCCCCGGACACCCCTCCGCAGTCCGTCGTCGACGCCCTCGCCAAGGGCGTGGAGTCGCTGGCCGCTATGACGGAACGCTGAGAGCCGGTGGCTGAACCCCGGCCGGGCGCCCGCCGCCTGGCACGCACTCCCCCACTGCCTTTAGGGCGTGGGGGGACCCCCAGCCGCGCTGCCGAAAGGCCCTGGTAGCTCCGCTACGAGGACCTTCCGGCGCCTTGCGATCGCACGCTCCCCCACTCTCGGCTTCGGTCGAGCGGGGGGACCCCCATGACGACGTGCGCTCATCCGGCCGGGGTTCAGCCACCGGCTCTGACCCAGGACCCGCTCTCCGCCGACCGCACCATCGCCTCCAACACGACGGCACTGTGCACGGCGTCCGGGAGCGTGGCCCCGTACGGCTTGCCCTCCGCGATGGAGCGCAGGAAGCGGTAGGCCTCGATCACCTTCAGGTCGTCCATGCCCATGGCGTTGGCCGCGCCCGGCTGGAACGCTGCGAACTCGCCGTCGCCCGGGCCGACGTACACCGTGCTGACGGGCTGGTCCTGGTAGCTCGTGCCGCGGCTGACGCCCAGCTCGTTCATGCGGCGGAAGTCCCAGGAGACCGCGCCCTTGGTGCCGTGCACCTCGAAGCCGTAGTTGTTCTGCTCGCCGACCGAGACCCGGCAGGCCTCCAGGACGCCGCGGGCGCCGGAGGCGAAGCGCAGCAGGCAGCTGACGTAGTCCTCGTTCTCGACGGGGCCGAGTTCGCCGCCCGTGGCACGCGTGTGCCCGGCGGTGGCGCCCGTGGGCCGGGCCCGCTCGGGGATGAACACGGCCGTGTCGGCGGTGAGCGACGCGATGTCGCCGAGCAGGTGGCGGGCCAGGTCCGCGCCGTGCGAGGCGAGGTCGCCCAGGACGCCGCTGCCGCCGCGCTCCTTCTCGTAGCGCCAGGTCAGGGCGCCCTCGGGGTGGGCGGCGTAGTCGCTGAAGAGGCGGATGCGCACGTGGGTGACGGTGCCGATGGCGCCGGAGGCGATCAGCTCGCGGGCGGCCTCGACGGCGGGCGCGTTGCGGTAGTTGAAGCCGACGGCGCCCTGGACGCCCGCCGTGGCCACCGTGTCGGCGACCGCCCGGGCGTCCGCCGCGCTCAGGCCGACCGGCTTCTCGATCCAGATGTGCTTGCCCGCCTGCGCCATGGCGACGCCGATCTCGCGGTGCAGGAAGTTCGGGGCGGTGATGCTGACCGCCTGGACGCGAGGGTCGTCGACCACGTCCCGCCAGTCCCGGGTGGTGGCGGCGAACCCGAACTGCGCGGCGGCCTCCTCGGCCCGGCCGGGCACCTCCTCGGCGACCGTGATCAGCTGCGGGCGCAGGCCGAGCTGCGGGTAGTGGTGCAGGACGCGGGCGTACGCCTGGGTGTGCACCCGGCCCATCCAGCCGAACCCGACGACGGCGACACCGAGCGAATCCACCATGACAGCCCCTCTTTGGACCGGTCCACAATCTGTCCAGGCCACCCTGAAGCCCCTGTTCCGCCGCTGTCAACCCTCTCCCGTCCCTTTGACAAGGAGCCGAGACTCATGGAACGGTCCAGGACATGAAACCGCCGACCATCCGCGACGTGGCCGAGCAGGCCGGGGTGTCCAAGTCGCTGGTCTCGCTGGTGCTGCGCGGCTCCGAGCAGGTGCGGCCCGAGAAGCGGGAGGCCGTGCTGCGGGCGGTGCGGGAGCTCGGCTACCGGCCCAACGCCGCCGCGCGCAGCCTCAGCGAACAGCGCACCCGCACGGTCGGCGTGCTCCTCAACGACCTGCGCAACCCCTGGTTCGTCGACCTGCTCGACGGCCTCAACTCGCTGCTGCACGACAACGGGCTGCGGATGCTCCTTGCGGACGCCCGCCTCAACCGCCGCACTGGCCAGGACCCCACGGACCCGCTGCTGGACCTGCGGGTGGACGGCCTGGTCGTCGTCGGCACCCTGCCCGACCCGGCCGCGCTCGGCACGGCCGCCGACCGGATCCCGGTCGTCGTCGCGGGCGCCCGCGAACCGGCCCCGGCGGGCGTGGACGTCGTGGCGGGCGACGACGAGCGGGGCGCCCGCCTGGTCACCGAGCACCTGATCGGCCTCGGCCACCGCCGTATCGCGCACATCGCGGGCTACGGCGCCGTCGGCGAACTGCGCCGCCGCAGCTTCGAGGCGACGATGCGCGCACACGGCCTCGCGGACCAGGCCCTGGTGGAGGCCGGCGACATGACCGAGGAGGGCGGCTACCGCACCACCGTCCGCCTCCTCAGCCGCCCGGACCGGCCCACCGCCCTCTTCGCCGTCAACGACATCGCCTCCGTCGGCGCGCTCTCGGCGGCCGAGGAGCTCGGCCTGCGCGTCCCGCACGACGTGTCCGTCGTCGGCTACGACAACACGAGCATCGCCCGTCTGCGCCACGTCTGGCTGACCACGGTCGAGACCGGCAGCCACGAGATCGGCCGCCGCGCCGCCCGCTGCCTCCTGGACCGCTTCGAACGCCCCGGGGGAGCGGGCCAACTGCACCTGACCGCACCGACGTTGGAGATCCGCGGCACGACCGCGGCCCCGGTCACAGGTTGATCGCGTACGCCTTCCGCAGCGTCTCGTGCACCGTCCACGTCGTACGGTCGCCCTCGCGCAGGACGGCCAGGTCCCCGGGCCCCACCGTCAGCGTCGGCCCGCCCTCGACCTCGATGGTCGCCGAACCGCTGATCACGACGAACAGCTCGTCCGCCTCGGTGTCGGTGACGACGCCCGGCGTGATCTGCCAGACCCCGCGGATCTGCCGGCCGTCCGCCGACTCCCACACCACCTTCCCGGTCACCTCCGGCGTCCCGGAGACGATCTGCTCCGGGTCCAGGGGCTCGGGCTCGAGCTCGGCGTCGGGGATGTGAAGAACGAAACTGTGGGTCATGCGCCGACCCTAACGAGGCCGCCCGCCGGCCGTGCATGGACACTGTGTGCGACATCAGCCCAGGTGGGAGGACATATCGTCTGGTCGCGACTGGCGGCCCGGCAGCTGCCGGGTGATCGTGGAGGACATGGCGCAGACCACGACGACCCGCACCGAGCCACGGCAGCACGACACCCGCGAGGCCGTCCTCTTCGGCGGTGTCTACGGCGCCGTACTGGCCTGCTCCATGGTCGCGGCGCTCAGCCAGTACGGCCACACCTCCCGCGTCAGCCGCCGCTACGACGCCCTGTGGCTGCTGGTGACCGCGTGCGCCTCCGCCCTCGCCCACGGCTACGCCCACTACATCGCCGAGCGCGCACCGCACCGCCGCTGGGACGCCCTGCGCGCCCTCGCCGACGAGTGGCCCCTGGTCACGGCGGTGCTGCCGACCGTGGCGGTCCTTGCGGGGGCGGGCTGGGGCTGGTGGCCGGCGGACGGGGTGGAGGATCCGGCGTTCATGCTGAACATCGCACTGTTGTTCGGCCTGGGTCTGGTCACGGCACGCCGGTCGGGACGCTCCTGGGCCGTGGCCGTGGGCATCGGCCTGGTCGACGCGCTGCTCGGCGTCGTCGTGGTCGTCGCGAACGCGGTCATCAAGTGACGCCTCCCGGGGGCCATTTGATGACCGTCCTGTCGTAGGGTCATACCTCGTGGGTACGGACATCGACGGTGTCATCGAAAGCCGCACGCCCGACGGGCACTGGCGGTTCACGGCCGATCTGCTGGACTTCGAGCCGCCCAGGGACTACGTCTCCTGGGAGTGTCTCTTCGGCGTCCGCGGGGCGGGGGACGTGGAACGTCCGCTCTTCGCCGGCCGCGGGCTGCCGGACGGGATCTCCGATCCGGTACGGGAGTCGGGCATCGGGGACTTCCAGCACGACC
Organism: Streptomyces sp. NPDC001401; assembly: GCF_042895385.1. Taxonomy (NCBI): domain Bacteria; kingdom Bacillati; phylum Actinomycetota; class Actinomycetes; order Kitasatosporales; family Streptomycetaceae; genus Streptomyces; species Streptomyces sp. NPDC001401. Next base: position 82,021 of record NZ_JBIAWI010000024.1, on the reverse strand, counting down.
ACACCTACGCCACCTGGGCCGAGGTCGAGGCGGTCGACTGGGACGCCCCGCTCGCCCACAGGCCGGCCTGGAACTGGGCGCTGCGGGCACAGCCGGACGGTGAGGAACTCGTTCGGGTGACTCCCAGCCTGCGCGCGGCGGCCGCCGACACGTTCGGCGGAGACCTGCTCCTGGCACCGCCCGAGTGGCCTCCCGGCGCCGAGGTGCGCCTGGACGGCGTGGCGCACCGGCCGGTGATCCTCACGGCGCGGATGCTCGCCCCGCCGGACGAGGGATGCTGGGCACAGGTATGGAGCGCCATGCGGGACCTGGCGGCCAGGTACGGCGGCGAGCACGTGCGGCTCGTCGTCTGGTTCGGCTGATCCGCGCACCGGCGAAGGGAGCCGACATGACCACCGACGCCACCGCCAGGACGGTCACGGACGAGGCGGTGACCAGCCTCGACGGCACCGCCGACCCGCGCCTGCGCGAACTGCTGACCGGCCTGATCCGCCACCTCCACGCCTTCGCCCGCGAGAGCCGGCTGACGCAGCAGGAGTGGGAGCGGGCGATCGGCTTCCTGACGGCGACCGGGCAGATGTGCACGGACACCCGGCAGGAGTTCATCCTCCTGTCGGACGTGCTCGGCCTGTCGATGCTCGTCGAGACCATCAACGGCGACCGCGTCGCCGGAGCCACCGAATCGACGGTCCTCGGCCCCTTCCACATGACCGAGTCCCCGGCGCGCGAACCCGGCGCGAACATCGATCTGGTGGGCGGCGGCGAGCCGTGCGTGGTCAGCGGCCGGGTGCTGTCCCGGGACGGAACTCCGCTGCCGGGCGCGGTCGTTGACGTCTGGCAGGCCGACGGCAACGGCTTCTACGACGTCCAGCAGCCGGAGGTCCAGCCGCCGGGCAACGGGCGCGGGCTGTTCACCGCGGATGCCGAGGGCCGTTTCTGGTTCCGCACGTGCGTGCCGAGCCCGTACCCGATCCCCACGGACGGACCGGTCGGCGGCCTCCTGCGCGCGACCGCCCGCCACCCCTACCGGCCCGCGCACATCCACTTCATCGCCTCGGCCGAAGATCATGTCCCGGTGACCACGCACATCTTCGTCGCGGGCAGCGACTACCTCGACTCGGACGCGGTCTTCGCCGTCAAGCCGAGCCTGGTCCAGGAGTTCACCGAAACGGACGATCCTCCTCAGGCCCGGGAATTCGGCATCCCCAACCCGTTCCGCCACGCCCGCTTCGACCTCGTACTGGAGCACTCGTGAAGCACCACCTCGACTTCTCCTACGAGTCCCGGCCCGTGCGGGTCGTCTTCCGGCCCGGGGCCGCCACGACCGCGACGGCCGACGAGGCCGCGGCGCTCGGCCTGCGGCGGCTGCTGGTGGTGTGCGGCAGCCATGGCGCCGCCACCGCACGCGCGGTCGCCGACTCGCTGGGCCCCGCCTGCGCGGGCCTGCACGACGGCGCCCGCATGCACGTGCCCGTCGAGGTCGCCGACCGGGCCGTCGAAGCGGCCCGTGCGGCGGGGGCCGACGGCTGCGTGGCCGTCGGCGGCGGCTCCTCGATCGGCCTGGGCAAGGCGATCGCCCTGCGCACCGGCCTGCCCCTGATCGCCGTGCCCTCCACCTACTCCGGCTCGGAGATGACCCCGGTCTGGGGCCTGACCGAACACGGCGCCAAACGCACCGGCCGCGACCCCGTCGTCCTGCCCCGCAGCGTCGTCTACGACCCCGAGCTCACCTTCTCGCTCCCCGTCCCGCTCTCCGTCACCAGCGGCATCAACGCGATCGCCCACGCCGTCGAGGCCCTGTACGCCCCCGACACCTCACCCCTGATCGCGCTGATGGCCCAGGAGGGCCTGCGGGCCATGGCAGGCGCCCTCCCGGCGGTGGCCGACGACCCGGACTCCGTCGAGGCCCGCGGCCGCGCCCTCTACGGCGCCTGGCTGTGCGGCTCCTGCCTCGGCGCCACCACCATGGGCCTGCACCACAAGCTGTGCCACGTCCTCGGCGGCACCTTCGGCCTGCCGCACGCCGAGACCCACACGGTGGTCCTGCCGTACGCCCTGGCCTACAACGCGCCCGCGGCCCCGGACGCGGCCGCCGCCGTGGCCCGCGCCCTCGATGCGGACGACGCCCCGCGCGCCCTGCGCGAGCTGGCCGGCCGCCTCGGCGCACCCCGCACCCTCGCCGAACTCGGCCTGAAGGAAAGCGACTTGGCAGTGGCGGCGGCGCAGACCGCGGGCCAGGCCTACGCCAATCCCCGCGAGGTCACGGCCGACGGCGCGCTCGCCGTGCTGCGGGCGGCGTACGAGGGTCACCCACCGGCGACTGTGAACGCCTGAGCCGCTCCACGTAGGTCCACGGACGACAGGCGTCCGCCTCCCGCCGGAGCGGGAAGACGGCCGCCTGTCGCAGGGCGGTCGGCCGGGCGTTATGCCTTCGCCGTGACGGCCTCGGGCTGCTCGTCCGTCTCGGCGGCGGTCTGGGCGGGTGCCTGGCGGCGCGGGATGAAGCAGGCGACGAGGAAGGCCAGCAGGGCGGCTCCGGCACCGATGGCCATGACGACCTTGAAGCCGTTCTCGGACGGGAGGGCGTGTCCGCCGAAGTCGGTGGTCATCTGGGCCAGGATGACGCCGGCCAGGGCGCTGGCGAACGACGTGCCCAGGGACCGCATCAGGGTGTTGAGGCTGTTCGCGGCACCGGTCTGGGACGGGTCGACCGCACCCATGATCAGGGCGGGCAGGGCGCCGTAGGTGAAGCCGACACCGGCGCCGATGATGCAGGAGACCAGGATGAGGTGCCAGACCTCGCTCATCAGGACGATGTTCAGGGCGTAGCCGGAGGCCACGATCAGGGCCCCGATCATCAGCGTGACCTTCGGCCCCTTGGCCTGGGTGACCTTCGCGGACGCTGCCGACATGACCATCATGACCAGGCCCTGCGGGGCGAGCACCAGGCCGACCGTCAGCATGGACTTGCCCAGGCCGTAGCCGGTCTGGCTCGGCAGCTGCAGCAGCTGCGGCAGCACCAGGGACATCGCGAACATCGAGAAGCCGAGGGCGACCGAGGCCAGGTTGGTGAAGAGCACCTGCGGCTTGGCCGTCGTGCGCAGGTCGACGAGCGGCTGCTTGGCCCGCAGCTCCCACCAGCCCCAGGCACCCAGGATCACGACGGCGCCGGCGCCCAGACCGAGCGTGGTGCCCGAAGTCCAGCCCCAGTCACCGCCCTTGGACACGGCCAGCAGCAGCGAGACCAGACCGGCGGACAGGCCGAGCGAGCCGACCAGGTCGAAACGGCCACCGGTGCGCACCTCGGACTCGGGCACGATCAGCAGCACCAGCACGAAGGCGACGGCACCCAGTGCGGCCGAGGTCCAGAACAGGATGTGCCAGTCCCACTTGTCGGCGATGAACGCGGCCGCCGGCAGACCCAGCGCACCGCCCACACCGAGCGAGGCGCTCATCAGCGCGGTGGAACCCGCCAGCCGCTCGGCCGGCAGCGCGTCCCGCATGATGCTGATGCCCAGCGGCACCACGGCGGCCGCGAGACCCTGCAAGGCACGCCCGATGATCATCGGGACGAGGGAGTCGGCCAGGGCGCAGACAACGGAGCCGGAGACCAGCAGCACGATGCTGACCATCAGCATGCGCCGCTTGCCGATCATGTCGCCGAGCCGGCCGACGACCGGGGTGGCCACCGCGGCCGCGAGGAGGGTGGCGGTGACGGCCCAGGCGGTGTTGGAGGCCGAAGCGTTCAGCAGGGTGGGCAGCTCCGGGACGATCGGGATGACCAGGGTCTGCATCAGCGAGACGACGATTCCGGCCAGGGCCAGCACCGCCACCACGGCGTTCGGCTTCGGCGGGGCGGATGTCCCCGCGGAAGCGGGTCGGGTCAGGGCGTCGGACATGGCAGGGCCTCCGGCAAGGGCTTATTGCTTGACTTACGCAAGCATAAGCAGAATTGATTGACTTAAGCAAGTGGATGCTTGGGGTGTGCCCGGAGCGGCAGCTCGGCGACGACTTCGAAGCCGCCCCGGGGCCGAGGACCGACGCGGAGACGACCGCCGACCGAACGGGCACGCTCGCGCATGCCCACGACGCCGTAGCCGCCGCCCGGGGGAGCGGGCAGGGTCCGCGTCCCCCCGCCGTCGTCGGCGACCGTCACTGCCAGCCGGTCCTCGGAGTACACGAGCCGCACCTCGGCTTCGCGGGCGGCGGCGTGCTTGGTGACGTTGGTGAGGGCTTCCTGCACGATGCGGTACGCCGTGAGGTCGGCGCCCGCGGAGAGCGCGCCGGGCTCGCCCTCGGTGGTGACGGTGACTTCGAGCCCGGCGTTCTCGAACGAGGCGGCCAGCTGGGGGAGTTGGGCCAGCCCCGGCGTGGGCTCCAGGGGTTTGTCCGCATCGCCGTCCTGCCGCAACAGACCGACGGTGGACTTGAGTTCACGCAGCGCGGAGGCGGTGGTGCGGGTCAGGTCGCAAGCGATCCGCGAGGCCTCACCGGGCCGGTCCGGCAGCTGCCCGGCGACGGCGCCGGCCTGGAGATTGGCGAGGACCAGATGATGGGCGACGACGTCGTGCAGATCACGCGCGATACGCATCCGCTCCTCGGCGACCCGGCGCCGGGCCTCCTCCTCCCGGGTCCGCTCGGCATGCTCGGCCCGCGCCTGCACGGCATCCAGATAGGCCGCACGCAGCCGGGTCACCGTGCCGAGCGAGGTCGGCAACAGCAACCAGGCGGCGGGACCGAGCAGTTTGAGGACGAGCGGTTCGCCGGCGGGGCCGCTCAGCAGCCCCGTGCCGACAAGCACCGCGATGCCGCTGAAGGCAAAGGTGTTGGCGGTCTTCCGGTCGGTACCGACGGCCAGCGAGTACAGCGCGACCATGAGCGGCCCGAGCAGCAGGACGGTGAGGAGATAGCCGAGCGCGGAGGCAGCCGTGGCGCAGACGAGGATGACGACCACGGTCGTACGGGGCCGGGAGTGCCTCCACAACAGGGCCACGCAGGAGATTCCGGCCAGCAGCACACCGGGCCACCAGGGGGCACCGAGCTCCTGGCCGGGAAGGGTGATCAGGCTGCCCGGGAAGGAACAGGCGAAGAGAGCGGCAACGACAACCGCGTCGACGGGGCGGGGACGTCTGCGAGGCGGACGTAGCAGATTGTCGATCATGGAAACGGGGTTCCTGTCCAAGTGCCGTGCGGGGAGCGCCCCCAAAGGGGCGTGGGATGAGGGGTGTCACCGGGTCCGGCGCCGGACGGGGGGAGTGTTCCGGCCGCCGGACCCGGTGACTGCGCCGTTCCCCGTCCCCACGGAGTCGGCGCGCAGGGGCCGCCTCCGCTCGGTGCGGCCCCGGTCTGGGTGCTGACTGGCTTGCTTGACTTAGGCAAGCATGGTCACGTTACTTAAGTCAAGCAACCATCTGCATATTGCTTAAGTTAGGCAAGTAGATTTAGGGTGGCGGTATGGCCCCACAGCGATCCGTCCCGGCGCCCGTCTCGGCGAACGTGCACGACATCGAGCGGGCGCTCACCCGCGTCGCGTACCTGGCCGGCCGCGCCCGGCAGCACGAGCGCCTGATGTCCGTGGCCGGACTGGCGCTCGACCGGGCCGCCGTGATGATCCTTCGGCACATCGCCGAGAGCGAGCCGCTGCGCCCCGGGGTGCTGGCGGTCCGGCTGTCGGTGGAGGCCTCCCATGTCACCCGGCAGCTACGGCAGTTGGAGCGCGGCGGCTACGTGGTCCGCATCGCCGACCCGGACGACCGCCGGGCCCAGCGCGTCCAGCTCACCGACGCCGGCCTGGCGGCGGTCGACCGCATCAGCGAGGCGGGCCGCCGGGGCCTGGAGGTGGCCCTGGCGGACTGGTCGGCGGAGGACCTGGAGCAACTCGCCGCGCTCTTCCACCGGTTGGTCGACGACTTCATCGCCCACGCCGAGGATCCCTTGCCGGTGCCGCCGGCCGTTTGATCGGCTCTGACGTGCAGCCGGGCCCGCCCCTTCGTAGGGGCGGGCCCGGCTCGTCCTGTCGGGGGGCCTGCTCGTCCCGGTGTCGAGCTCTGCGCGCAATGAGGCGGACAAAATTGTTGACAATCTTGTTTGGCTAGATTTAGGTTCGACAGGCACTCACTCAGGGAGGGCAACGATGCCGAAAGAAGCCCGTCCGAGCACCGGAGAGCAGGCCAAACAGCATGCGCTCGCGCAGCTGCGGCAGGCGATCCTGCACGGCGAGATGGCACCGGCGCAGCGGCTGGTGGAGAACGAGCTCGCCGAGCAGTTCGGTGTGACGCGGGCCAGCATCCGCGCGGCACTCATCGATCTGGAGGCCCAGGGCCTGGTCGAGCGGATCCGCAACCGCGGTTCGCGGGTGCGGGTGGTGACCGTGGAGGAAGCGGTCGCCATCACCGAGTGCCGCATGGTCCTCGAAGGGCTGTGCGCGGCGAAGGCCGCCGTCGCCGCCAGCGACGAGCAGCTCGCCGAGCTGACGGAGCTGGGCACGGCGATGACCAAGGCCGTGGCCGACGGTGAGCCGGTGACCTACTCCGAGCTCAACCAGGAGCTGCACGCCAGGGTGCGCGAGTTCTCCGGCCAGCAGACCGCCGTGGACCTGCTGGAGCGGCTCAATGCCCAACTGGTGCGCCACCGCTTCCAGTTGGCACTGCGCCCGGGGCGTCCGCAGCACTCCCTGAACGAGCACCTGGAGATGATCGAGGCGATCAGGGCCAGGGACCCGCAGGCGGCCGAGACGGCCGTCCGCGCCCACCTCACCAGCGTGATCGAGGCGCTGCGCGACTGACAGCCGCGCGGCCGAGAGCCGCTGACAGGGCGGGCGCCAACCTGTCACCAAGGAGACTGCAGCAATGACCCAGGCCAATGCGCCCGCCACCCCACGTTCCACACTCGTCGTCACCGCGCACGCCGGGGACTTCGTGTGGCGGGCGGGTGGTGCCATCGCCCTGGCCGCCGCCCGGGGGGAGAAGGTCACCATCGCCTGTCTGACCTTCGGCGAGCGCGGCGAGTCCGCCAAGGCGTGGCGCGAGGGCAAGAAGCTGGACGAGATCAAGGCGATACGCCGGGACGAGGCCGAGCGTGCCGCCGCCACCCTCGGCGCCGAGGTCCGCTTCTTCGACGCCGGCGACTACCCGCTGGTCGCCACCGCCGAGCTGACCGACCGGCTCGTCGCCGTCTACCGCGAGACCCAGCCCGACGTCGTGCTCACCCACCCGGTCGAGGACCCGTACAACGGCGACCACCCGGCCGCCAACCGCATGGCGCTGGAGGCCCGGGTCCTCGCGCAGGCCATCGGCTACCCGGGAGAGGGCGAGATCATCGGCGCCCCGCCGGTCTTCTACTTCGAGCCGCACCAGCCCGAGATGAGCGGCTTCAAGCCCGAGGTCCTGCTCGACATCACCGAGGTGTGGGACACCAAGCGCAAGGCGATGGAGTGCCTCGGCGCCCAGCAGCACCTGTGGGACTACTACACCGACCTGGCCGTACGCCGCGGCGTCCAGCTCAAGCGCAACGCCGGCCCCAACCTGGGCCTGGCCCACAAGACCATGGCCGAGGCGTACATGCGTCCCTACCCGCAGATCGCGAAGGAGCTGGCATGAGCGGCGTCATCGTCACCGACCCGCCGAAGGCGGACCTGAAGGACGTCGAGGCGCTGGCCGGCTTCGGGGTGGCGACGGTGAGTGAGGCGATGGGCCGCACGGGCCTGCTGGGTCCGGAGATCCGGCCCGTCCAGCAGGGCGTACGGGTCGCGGGCACCGCGGTCACCATACTGAGCTGGCCCGGCGACAACCTCATGATCCACGCCGCCGTCGAGCAGTGCGGCGAGGCCGACATTCTGGTCGTCACCACCACCTCGCCGTGCACGGACGGCCTGTTCGGCGAGCTGTTCGCGACCGCGCTCAAGCAGCGCGGGGTGCGCGGCGTCGTCCTGGGCACCGGTATCCGCGACACCCAGGAGCTGCGGGACATGGGCTTCGCCGCCTGGTCCCGGGCGGTCTCCTCGCAGGGCACGGTCAAGGCCACCGGCGGTTCGGTCAACGTGCCGATCGCCATCGACGGCCAGGTGATCCGCCCCGGCGACGTGATCCTCGCCGACGACGACGGTGTCGTGGTCGTACCCCGCGAGCGCGCCCGCGAGACGGTCGAGAAGTCGGAGGCCCGCGAGGCCAAGGAGGCCGCCACTCGCGCCGCCTTCCTCGACGGCCAACTCGGCCTGGACCGCTACGGGTTGAGGGACACCCTCAAGCGCCTCGGCGTCGAGTACAAGACGTACGAGGAATACGCGGGGGAGCGGTCGTGACCCGTGTGCCCGAGGAGGTGCGCTGCCTGCTGATGCGGGGCGGCACCTCCAAGGGTGCCTACTTCCTGGCCGACGACCTCCCCGCCGAACCGGCCCTGCGCGACGGCCTGTTGCTGCGCATCATGGGCAGTCCCGACGAGCGGCAGATCGACGGCCTGGGCGGTGCGCACCCGCTCACCAGCAAGGTGGCCGTGGTGTCGGCCTCGGACGATCCGCGCGCCGATGTCGACTACCTCTTCCTCCAGGTCGTCGTCGACCGGCCCGAGGTGAGTGACCGTCAGAACTGCGGGAACATCCTCGCCGGCATCGGCCCGTTCGCCGTCGAGCGCGGGCTGGTCCCGGCGGGGGAGGCGGAGACCTCCGTCCGCATCCGCATGGTCAACAGCGGCGACTACGCGACGGCGACCTTCCCGACCCCGGGCGGCCGCGTCGACTACACGGGCGACGCCGAGATCTCGGGAGTGCCGGGCACGGCCGCACCGGTGGTCATCGAGTTCCCGGCAGGCGCAGGGAAGTTGCTGCCCACCGGCAACGTCCGCGACGAGATCGACGGCGTGCCCGTGACCTGCGTGGACAACGGCATGCCGACGGTCCTCATCGCCGCCTCCTCCCTCAAGGTCACCGGCTACGAGGCGCCCAAAGACCTGGAGGAGGACCTCGCACTCGCCGACCGGCTCCGCGAGATCCGCCTCGCAGCGGGCCACCTGATGGGCCTCGGCGACGTCTCCGACACCACCGTGCCCAAGCTCACCCTGCTAGCCCCGCCCCGGGACGGCGGCGCGGTCACCACCCGCACCTTCATCCCGGTCCGCTGTCACACGTCGATCGGCGTGCTCGGCGCGGCGAGCGTGGCCGCCGGCCTGCGGATCGAAGGCAGCGTGGGTGCGGAGCTTTCGGAGGTCGATCCCGACAGCGACCGGATTCGCATAGAACATCCCACGGGATTCCTGGACATCGAAAGCAGCCTCGGAGCCGCCCCCGACGGCCTGCCCGCCGCCCGCCGCACCGCCGTGGTCCGTACGGCCCGCAAGATCTTCGACGGCACCGTCTTCCCCCGAGCCGCCGAGACGGCACCGATCCCCCCGCAACCCCAAGGAGGTCAACGATGACTCCGCCGCTCGGCGACATCGCCCACATCGGCCACGCCCAGCTCTTCACCCCGGACCTGGACGCCAGCGTCGCCTTCTTCACCGACTACCTCGGCCTCACGGTCAACGGCCAGCACGGCGACACGGTCTACCTGCGGACCTTCGACGACTACGAGCACCACAGCCTGGTCCTCACCGCCCGCGAACAGCCCGGCCTCGGCCGGCTCGCCCTGCGCACCTCCAGCGAGGACGCCCTCCACCGCCGTATCAAGGCGATCGAGCAGGCGGGCGGCAGCGGCAAGTGGGTCGAGGACGAACCCGGCCTCGGCAAGCTGTACTTGACGACCGACCCGGACGGCCACGAGCACGCCCTGTACTGGGAGAGCGAGCACTACCGGGCCCCCGAGGGACTGCGCCCGGCGCTGAAGAACCAGCCACAGGCCAAGCCCAACAGGGGAGTCGGGGTCCGGCGCCTGGACCACATCAACTTCCTCGCGGCCGACGTGCTCGCCAGCGCCGAGTTCCAGGAACACGTGCTCGGGGCCCGGCCCACGGAACAGATCCGGCTCAACTCCGGCCGGATCGCGGCGCGTTGGCTGAGGTACACGAACAAGTCGTACGACGTCGTCTACACCGAGGACTGGACCGGCTCGACCGGCCGGCTGCACCACATCGCCTTCGCGACCGACACCCGCGAGGACATCCTGCGCGCCGCCGATCTCGCCATCGACGCCGGTGTGTTCATCGAGACGGGCCCCCACAAGCACGCCATCCAGCAGACGTTCTTCCTGTACGTCTACGAGCCGGGCGGCAACCGCATCGAGCTGTGCAACCCGCTCACCCGTCTCGTCCTCGCGCCCGACTGGCCGCTGATCACCTGGACCGAGGAGGAGCGCAAGAAGGGGCAGGCCTGGGGCTTGAAGACCATCGAGTCGTTCCACACGCACGGGACGCCTCCGGTCGCCTGACAGCCCTGTCGCCCCGGCGCAGCTTGATTGTCGATGAGATTGTTGACAAAAACGTTGACGAATCTGATGGAGGGTCCTTAGCGTCGGGGCACCCTGTTCCACGAGAGGAAAACAAGGATGTCCTCCTCCCCCTCCCTGACCGCTCGCGGCAGCAGACTGGCCCTCCTGGTCGTCGGTCTGTGCTGGCTGGCCGTGCTCTTCGACGGCCTCGACATGTTCATCTACGGCTCGGTGCTGCCGCACCTGCTGGAGACGAAGACCTTCGGCCTCACCCCCGACACCGCCGGAGACCTCGGCAGCTACGCCACCTTCGGCATGCTGGTCGGCGCCCTGACCGCCGGCACCGTCGCGGACCGGATCGGCCGCAAGAAGCTGATGGTCGCCTGCGTGACGCTGTTCTCGCTGGCCTCCGGGATCTGCGCGACATCCGGCAGCGTCGAGGTCTTCGGCCTCGGCCGGACCCTGGCGGGCGTCGGCCTCGGCGGTCTGCTGCCCACCGCGATCAGCATGGTCTCCGACTACGCCCCGCGCGGCCGCGGCGCCATCGTCATCGGCATGCTGATGACCGCGCACCACGCGGGCGGCATCCTCTCCGCGTACGTCGCCAAGTGGCTGGTGGACCCGGTCGGCTGGCGCGCGGCCTTCTGGGTCTGCGTCATCCCGCTGGTCTTCGCCCCGGTGCTCGCCAAGTTCCTGCCCGAGTCGCTGAGCTTCCTCGTCGCCAAGGGGCGGAGTGAGGAGGCGCAGGCGCTGGCCGGCCGCTACGACGTCGAGCTGCCCGCCGCGACGGGCAGGAAGACGGCCGCCGACCGCTTCGGCGCGCTGGTCAACCTGTTCCGCGGCGGCGAGTGGATCCAGACCCTGCTGTACTGGTTCGCCTCCTTCGGCGGACTGCTCCTGGTCTACGGCGTCGCCACCTGGCTGCCCACCCTGATGCGCACCGAGGGCTACGAGCTCGCCAACGCCCTGACCTTCGTCGTCGTCTTCAACCTCGGCGGCATCGTGGGCATGCTGGCCGCGGGCCGGGCGGCCGACCGTTTCGGTGCCCCGCGCATCTCGGCGATCTGGTTCGCGCTGACCGCCGCGGGTGTCTACCTGCTGAGCGTCCACATGCCGATGGGCGTGACCACCCTGGTCGTCTTCCTCACCGGCGTGTTCCTCAACAGCGCCCAGACGATGGTCTACGCAACGGTCTCGATCCGCTCCACCCCGGACAGCCGCGCAACCGCCGTCGGCTGGACCTCCGGCATGGGCCGCTTCGGCGCCGTCTTCGGCCCGTGGCTGGGCGGCCAGCTGCTCGCCGCGGGCAACGGCGACTTCGGCTTCACCGCCTTCGCGCTCGCCGGCCTGTCGTCCATGGTCTTCATCGGCATCGCGGCACTGCGCAGCTCGAAGCCCGGCGCGCGCAGCAGCACCGACCAGGAGCTGGTCGCCGCCCACTGACCAGCAGTCGTACTCGGTCACCGGGGCGAGGACGGACGCCGGCCGCCGCAGCGGATGCGGGGGCCGGCGTCCGGCGTCACGCTCGGAGTATGAGCGAGCGGTGGGATGTCCGCCGTGCGGGCCCGGAGGAGGCGCCGCACCGGGTGCTGATGATTCCGGGCGGGCTGTGCTCGACCGAGTTCTACGCGGACGTGATGGCCGAACCCGCGCTGGCGGGACTGGGGTTGGTCGCGGTCACGATGCCCGGGTTCGGCGGCACCACGGCGCCCGAGGACGTGAGCATGGAGCACTACGCCCGGCTGATGGCGGACTTCGCCGCCGAGTCGGGCTGCGACGTGGCCGTGGGGCACAGCCTCGGGGCGAACGTGGTGATCGAGATGGCGGCGGCGGGCCTGTTCCGGGGGCCGCTGGTGCTGCTGTCCCCGACCTTCTCGCGCGGGGACGAGGCGAGGTTCCTGGCGGTGATGAACACCATCGGGCGGGTGCCCGGGCTCGGCATCGCGAGCTGGACCGGCATGCTGAAGCTGCTGCCGAAGGCCATGAAACGCGAACTTCCCGCGCAGCGCGCCGAGGCGCTGGCCGCGGACATGGCCGCCAACGATCCGGCCACCTGCCGCCGGATCGTCCGGCGCTACTACGAGTACCTGGACCGGTATCCGTCACTGGTCCCCCGGCTGTGCGAGGCCGCCGTCCCGGCCTGGGTGGTGCGCGGCGACCACGACGAGATCGGACTGACGGACGGCGAGCGGCGCGGCCTCGAGGCCTGCCCGCAGGTCCGCACGGTCACGGTGCCCGACGCCGGGCACGCCGTCCTGGTCGAGCAGCCCGCACACGTCGCCGACGTGATCGTGGACGCGGTCGCCGCGACCCGCTGAAGCCCGCTGCGGCCGGGGCGGCCGGCGGTCCGGGCGAGGGCTTGTGACCAGTGGAAATGGGGAGGTGCTCCTAGACTTGAGGGAGCCCGTCCGCCAGTGGTGTGTCCGGTACGGGAAGGCGGTGGCGCTCGATGCAGTACGTCGCGGTGAGTGCGCTGAGCCATCCCGGGCTGCTGCGCGAGCGGAACGAGGACAGCCTCGTCGTCGGACCGTGGACCCTGTGCGCCACCGTGACCGAGAGCCCGCAAACCCTGGTCTTCCCGCTCGGGACGCCCTTGGTCGTCGCCGTCGCCGACGGGCTCGGCGGACATCCCGGCGGCGACGTGGCCAGCGCCCTGGTCGCCCGCCGGATCGCGTCGATCGGCCTCGCCCTGGACAGCGAGGAAGCCGTCCGCGCCGTCCTCTACGCCTGCAACCGTGCCGTGTACCAGGCCGCAGGCGAAGGGCAGGAGAGCGAGCTCGCCGCCATGGGCACGACCGTGGCCGGCGTCGTCGTACAGCCCGACTCGCTGCTGGTGTTCAACGTGGGCGACAGCCGGGTCTACGCCGCCTCCCGCGACGGGCTGCGCCAGGTGAGCGTCGACGACAGTCCACCGCTCGCACCCGGGCAGCGCACCACGTCCCTGGTCACCCAGTGCCTGGGCGGCACCCCCGCCTACCGCGCCGTCCGCCCCCACGTGACGGCGACGTCCCTGACGCCCGGCGACCGTTACCTCATCTGCACGGACGGCCTGACCGATCCGCTGACGACGGACGTGCTCGAGGAACTGGTACGAGAGCACGACGACGGCCGGGCGGCCTACGAGCTGTGGAAGGCCGCCATCGCGGCGGGCGGCCCCGACAACATCACGCTGGCGGTCGTACGCGTCTCGGACGACTAGGCAGCTCCGGCAACGCGGCCGACACGACGCCCGCGGCCGCACGTCCTCTTGACATGCCCGCGACGGGCTAGCACGCTCACCGCAGCCCGTTGATTGGTTCAGAGGTTCAACCAGCCGGCCGGGAGCCGTCATGGCCGCACACGAGCACGCCGTCAGCCCCGAACCCTCTGTCAGCCCCGAAACAACACCCCGGCACCGCCGCCGCGCCGTGGTCGCCAGCACCGTGGGCACCGCGATCGAGTGGTACGACTTCTTCCTCTACGGCACCGCCGCCGCCCTGGTCTTTCCCCACGTGTTCTTCCCCGGTGCGCAGCCGTACACCGGAGTGCTCGCCTCGTTCGCCACGCAGTTCGTGGGGTTCGCCGCGCGCCCCCTGGGAGCCGCCGTCTTCGGGCACGTCGGAGACCGGATCGGCCGCAAGTCCACCCTCGTGACCACGCTCGTCCTGATGGGCCTGAGCACGTTCCTCATCGGCCTCCTGCCGAGCTACTCCGCCATCGGTCTCGCCGCACCCGTACTGCTGGTCCTGCTGCGGGTCGTCCAGGGCATCGGCGTCGGCGGGGAGTGGGGCGGCTCGGTCCTGATGGCCATGGAATGGGGCTCCGAGCGCCGCCGCGGGCTGATGGCCAGCTGGCCGCAGCTCGGAGTGCCGCTCGGTCTTCTCGCCTCGACCGGCATGGTCAAACTGATGAACGCCGCATCCGGCGACGGCTTCGACAGCTGGGGCTGGCGGATCCCCTTCCTCGCCAGCGTGGTGCTGATCGGCATCGGGCTCTATGTGCGGCTGCGCGTCCTGGAGAGCCCGGCCTTCGCCGCGGTGAAGCAGGAGCGCGTCCTGGTGCGCCGGCCCGTCTGGAGCGTGCTGCGCCACCAGCCGCTCACCGTGCTGACCTCCGCCTTCGTCCGGATGTCGGAGCAGGCCCCCTTCTACCTCTTCATCACCTTCGTGCTCACCTACGGCACGAAAAAGCTGGGCCTGCCGAGGGGCGACCTGCTGAACTACACGCTCGTCGCGGCGGCCGTCGGGCTCGTCAGCGTCCCGCTGTTCGGTCACCTCTCCGACCGGTTCGGACGACGCCGGATCTACGGCATCGGCATCTGCTGCACCGGCCTGTTCGCCTTCCCCTACTTCGGCCTGCTGAACACGGGCAGCTCCGGGCTCGTCCTGCTCGCGATCGTGCTCTCCCTGGTCTTCCACGACATCCAGTACGGCCCCCAGGCGGCACTGATCGCCGAGGGGTTCGGCACGAACGTCCGCTACAGCGGCGCCGGGCTCGGGTATCAGCTCGCCTCGGTCATCGCGGGCGGACCGGCGCCGCTCATCGCCACGGCGATCCTCCAGCACACCGGTTCCAGCACCTGGATCAGCTGGTACATCGTCGGCTGCTGCGCCGTCGCCATGATCGCGCTGCTGGCCATGCCACGCCGGGCGCCCGCGGCCGCCGCCGCGCGGCGTGCGGTTCCCGCGACCACCGACGCCGCAGCCTCTCCGGGGGAGTCCTGACTGGACAGGCGGCCCTGGTCGTCCGAGCCCATCTGGCCCTCGATCCGGCAGCATTGGGCGGCGCGGACGCCTTCACCGCGGACGTCGACACCACGCTGAGCGCCCTCAAGGGCCTGCCGGTCGCGTATGGCGCCGACGGCGTGTGCCAACCCGGCGAGCGCAGTGCTGGGGCGCGGGTCCGTATCAATGTGCGGCTCCGCCGCGTGGGCGCGACGACCACGCACAACCCGCAGTCGCCCACAACAGGCGGGCCTGGTTCCTAGGCGCCCTCGACCGCCTGCCGCACATGACGAGCGATCAGGGCGTAGGTGTTCCTCGCCCGTTCGTCGTCGGAGGTGTCATAGCCGTGGTCGGCTCCTGGCACGTCCTGGTGTGCCGCCAGTGCTCCCGCCCTCCGCAGCCGGTGTGCGTAGGCCACGGCCTCGGCCTTGAGCAGGTCGAATTCGGCCGTGACGACGAAGGCCGGGGCGAGGCCCTTCAGGTCCGCGGTGTCCGACGGATGGGCGGGCGAGACGAGCCGGTCGGCGCGCTGCTTCACCTCCGGTACGTACGAGGTGTCGAAGACGTCGGCCATCCACGGCCGTAGCACTGGCTTGGCAGCGGCGGCCCGCTTGTCGCGGGCGTTCGTCACCAGATCCAGCGGCGGATAGTGCAGCACCTGCAGGGCGATCGACGGCCCGCCCTCCTCCAGCGCCTGCCTCGCCACGGCCGCCGCCAGCCCGCCACCGGCACTCTGCCCGCCGACGGTCAGCCGACTGCCGTCCCAGCCGTGCCCGGCACCGTTCTCGGCGACCCAGCGGACGACCTCGTACGCCTGCCGGGGCGGGGCCGGGAACGGGTGCTGCGGGGCGACGACATAGTCCACGTTGATCACGACCACCCCGGCTTCGGCGGCGAGGAAGCGGCACAGAGGGTCGTCCAGCTCCGTGAGTGTCATGACGTACCCGCCGCCGTGGAAGTTCACGTGGACGGGCGGCGGAGTCGGTCCCTCGACCGTCGGCCGGTACACCGTCGCCCGGGCCGGGGCGATCGACGTGGGGATCGTCAACTCGGTGACGACACGCGGGTATTCGGGGAACCGCGCGTGCGACGCGGCGGCGGAGCCGCGCCCGCCGGAGCGCCGGTCGGCCAGCTGCGTCAGGCGTTGCAGTGTCTTGGCGACGAAGGCGGCCACCGCCGGCCGGGCCAGGAGGGACATGAGGCTCCGTTCGCTGGAACTGCTGTGGCGGGGAAGTCAGTGCCGGGGCGTGCCCTGCCCCGGCGGGCTGTCCGGCCCGTCGGGGCAGGGCCGCTCCTGTGCCCCGGGCCGGTCGTGGTCGCAACAGCGACCGTGTCCGTGCTCGTGCTCGGGCAGCGGATCCGGTGCGGTCGATGCCGAGGCGGCCTTGGCATCCGCCGTGCATGCCGCGTGCTGCGCGCTCTCGATCATCTCCTCGCTGTCGGACGCGGCGTTCGCCAGGCTCGTACAGCACAGGACGAGCAGCAGCGCGCCCCCGACGAACGGCAGGGCCCGGCGTCGGGGAGGCGGGGCGAGCAGTGCCCGCACCCGCTGCGGCACGGCGCCGCCGGTCGCGGCCAGGGCGGCGTCGCGGGGCGGATGTGCGGCGGAGGCGAGGGCGGCCCGGCCCACTGCGCGGGCGACGGTTCTGCGGTCGCCGACGTGTGCCGCCGCCTCCTCGTCGGCCCAGCGCTCCAGGACGAAGCCGCCCGCGTCGGCGAGTGGACGCAGCAGCGGATTGACGGCCGCGGTGAGCCGCCACAGGGTCTGGAAGAGATGGTGTCTGCGGTGCAGATGCGCCCGTTCGTGGGCCAGCAGGGCCTCGCGCTCGCCATCGGTGAGGCAGCGGAGCATGCCGCGTGAGACCACGATCCGTCCGGGCGCCCCGGGCAGCGCGAAGGCGTCGGGCGACGGGTCGTCGAGGACGGCCAGTTCGGTGTCGCCGGGCAGGTGCCGGCACTCGCGACGGGCCCAGCGCAGGTGCCGTACCTGCCGTACGGCGGCGGCCCCGAGCCCGGCGCAGGAAGCGGCCAGGGCGAGGGCGGCCACCGTCGCGACGGTGAGGTAGACCGGGTCGTCGGCGCGCAGTGCCGACGCCGACCACCGGCCTTCCTCGGCGACCTCGGGGATCTGCGCGAAGCCGGCGAACGCCAGCAGGGCCAGCGACCCCAGCCAGCCCAGCGCCGTCACCAGCGCGGCGCACGCCAGCGCCCAGGCGGCCGGGCGCGGAGCCAGCCGCCGTGCCGGACGGGGGACGAGCACGGCGAGGACGACGGTGACCAGAAGGGGGACGTAGACGCTGATCCGCACCGGCTCACGGCTCCTTGCCGGCGGGACCGGAGTCCTGCCCGGTGTCCTGGTCGGCCAGCAGCCGGTGCAGCAACTGCTCGTCCTCCTGGGACAGTTCGGAGACGAAGCGGCTGAGCACCGCCTCGCGGTCGGAACCGTGCTCGAGGAGTGCGTGCATCTGCTCGGCGGTGTGGGAGGCCTCGTCCCGGACGGGGGCGTAGGCGTAGCCGCGGCCTGCCCGCTGCCGGACGAGCATGCCTTTTTCGTACAGCCGCGACAGGATCGTCAGCACGGTCGTGTAGGCGAGATCGCCGGGCAGCCGGTCCCGGACCTGCCGTGCGGTCAGCGGCTCCTCGGCTCCCCACAAGGTGGCGAGCACCCCGCTCTCCAGTTCACCGCGCGCCCGCCTGCCGGATGCCTCGGCCTCCCGGTCGTGCACTGTTCACCCCACCGTCCTTCGTTGCTCGGTGGTACAGCCTATCCGCCGGACCACTACGACATGTAGGACATGGGTCGGACCTCCCGATGCCCGGCTTCCCGGGGTTACCTACTACAACTTGTACGAGATTACCTACTACATGTTGTAGAGTTTCGCCGCCTCACTCCACCTGCGGAGGAACAAGCCCATGCCCCACCTCGGAAGTACGGTGCATCTGCGTGCCCTCGCGGCCGCCGCCCTCAGCCCCCGGCCTGCGGCGACGCCCCGCCGTACGGCACCGGCCGAACGTGTCGTGATCGTCTCCGCCAGCATCGGAGCAGGCCACGACGGCGCCGCGCACGAGCTGCACCGCCGCCTGCGGGCGGCCGGCGTCACCGTAGACCGTTACGACCTGCTCGACCTGCTGCCCGCCCGGGTCGGCCGGGCCGTCCGCGACGGCTACCACCGGATGCTCGTCCGGGCGCCCTGGGTCTACCAGCGCATCTACAGCAGCACTGAACGCGCCGGTGGCGGCGGCCCGCTGGCCCGCGCCCTGCTGCGCACCGCCGAGGACCGCATGCTGCGCGCCCTGCCCGCGGACACGGGCGCCGTCGTCTCCACCTATCCCGGGGCCAGCCGGGTGCTCGGCAGGCTGCGGCTGGCCGGCCGCCTCGACGTGCCGGTGTTCACCTACCTCACCGACTTCTCGGTGCACCCGCTGTGGGTGGCTGACGGCGTGGACGTCCATCTCGCCGCCCACGCCGTGCCCGCCGCGCAGGCCCGGGCCCTCGGCGCGGGCGACGTCCGGGTGGGCGGGCCGGTCGTCGACCCGCGCTTCCGGCCCCCGCAGGAGGCCGAACGCAGCGCCGCCCGGGCGCGGTTCGCACTGCCCGCCGCCGCCCCGCTCGCCCTGCTGGTCGCCGGTTCCTGGGGCGTCGGCCCGGTCCGGCAGGTGGCCCTGGAGCTGCGGGACTGCGGAGCGGCCGTGCCGGTCGTGGTCTGCGGCCGCAACGAGGCGCTGGCCCGGCAGCTGCGGGAGGACGGCATCGAGCACGCCTACGGCTGGGTCGACGACATGCCCGGTCTGATGCACGCCGCCGACGTGCTCGTCCAGAACGCCGGCGGACTGACCTCGCTGGAGGCCTTCGCCGCCGGCCTGCCCGTCGCCAGCTACCGCTGCATACCGGGCCACGGACCGGCCAACGCCGCCGCGCTGGACGAGGCGGGCGTCGCCGCCTGGATCCAGGACGCGGCCGAACTCAAGGACGTCCTCTGCGACTTGATAGACGGCCCGCGCGGCCTGCTGCAACGCGAGGCGGGGCTCGCCCTGTTCGCCGCCGCCGGCCGGGGACCCGCGGACGCGATAGCCCGCGCCTGTGGCGACGGCGTGCCGCTCCCCGCCCCGCTCGCCCCTGCGCCTTCCGCCGTACGCAGGACCCGAACCCGTCCGGCCGTACGACGGCTCGCCGCCACCGCGGCAGCGGCCTGCACCGTCTGGGCGTGCGCGGTCGGCACCGCGGTCGCCACCACCGACACCGGCACGGGCGTGATGCACGCCATCGGCCGCAGCCTCGACCTCGACGACCCGCCGCACACCCATCACCCGGAGGGCCACCGCTCGTGAGCGCCGCACAACTGCTCCGCACGACCGCCCGGGTTGCCCTCCCCGTACTGGCCGCCGCTCACGCGGCCCCGGTGCTGTCCACCTTCGGCCCACTGCGCAACCGCGCGATGCCCCGCCTCGCCGGCCGGGGCCGCGCCGACCACGTCGCGCTGACCTTCGACGACGGGCCCGACCCGCTGTCCACCCCGTTCTTCCTGCGTGCCCTGGAGGACCGGAAGGTCACCGCCACCTTCTTCCTCCTCGGCCGCCAGGCGCGCCGCTCGCCCGGCCTGGTCCGCGAGATCGCCGCCGCCGGGCACGAGATCGGCATCCACGGCTGGCTCCACCGCCCCCTGCTGCTGCGCGGCCCGCGCGCCACGTACGACGACTTCGCCCGCGCCCGCGACACGGTCGGCGCCCTCACCGGCCGCACCCCGCGCCTGTTCCGGCCGCCCTACGGCGTGATGTCCACCGCCGCCCACCTCGCGGCCCGCCGCCTCGGCCTCACCCCCGTGCTGTGGACCGCCTGGGGCGAGGACTGGACCGCCCGGGCCACCCCGGAATCCGTCCACCGCACGGTCACCCGCGACCTGGACGGCGGCGGCACGATCCTGCTGCACGACTCCGACTGCACCTCCGCTCCGGGTGCCTGGCACTCGGCCCTCGGCGCCCTGCCGCGGATCCTCGACACCTGCGAGGAGCGGGGCCTGTCGGTCGGGCCGCTGCGGGAGCACGGACGCCCCGGGGCAGCGGTCGTCGCGCCGCGCACCCGCGAAGCGGACGGCCTCCGGCGCTGACGGTCGCCGCGGCGACCGGTCAACGCGCGGCGCGGACCCCGTCCAGGGCGATGGCCAGCACCCGGTCCCGCTGGGCGTCGTCGACGAAGACCGTCCCGGTGACGCCCGAGACCAGCCGCAGCAGGTCGCCGATGTCCATGTCCTTGCGCGCCACGCCCTCCTCCTGTGCCCGCTCGAACAGCGGACCGCCCGCGGCGTAGAGCGAGTCCCGGCACGCGTCGAAGATCTCGGACTCGCCGTCGAGGGCCTCGCGGATGGCCCGCTTGGTCACCATGTAGCCGGTGAACCTGGCCAGCCAGGAGGTGAGGGCCTCCCACGGTTCCAGCTCGGCGACCTCCTCGGCGACCCGGACCAGCTCGTTGACGTCCTCCGCGTACACGCTCTCGAACAGCTCACGGCGGGAGGGGAAGTTCCGGTACAGCGTGCCGATGCCCACGCCCGCGCGGCGGGCGATGTCCTCCAGTGACGCGTCGGCGCCGTGCTCGGCGAAGGCCTCGCGGGCCGCGGCCACCAGGGCGTCGTAGTTGCGCGCCGCGTCCTTCCGGTGCGGTCGGCGGGACGCCACGATCTCGCGGACGGGGAACGGCTGAGCCGGCACTGCTGCCTCCCGGGGTCGGTACGGGTTGAACCGGAGGTATGCCTCCGCTACAGTGGAGGTATGCCTCCACTTTAGCAGTGCGAGGCACCCACCACCTTTCCGCGACCGCTCACCGCGGCCGTCGGCGTGCCCGATTCCGCCCACCGGCGCTCCGGGCCCGCACGACCGTGGCCCGAGAACCTCGGCCGCACCCCGCTCGTTCGGAGAGGCCCTTCATGCCCCGCAAGTCCACGCGTCTCACCTTCGCGGTCCTCGCGACCGGCGCCGGTGTGTTCGCCATGCTGCAGTCGCTGATCGCGCCGGCCCTGCCGACCGTCCAGCACGCACTGCACACCTCGCAGTCCACCGCGACCTGGGTGATGACGGCCTATCTGCTGTCCGCCTCGGTCTTCACCCCGATCCTCGGCCGCGTCGGCGACCTGATCGGCAAGAAGCGCACCCTCGTCGCCGTCCTGCTCGTCGTACTGGCCGGCTGCCTGGTCGCGGCGCTCGCCCCGACCATCGGCGTACTGATCGTCGCCCGTGTCGTCCAGGGCGTCGGCGGTGCGCTCTTCCCGCTCTCCTTCGGCATCATCCGAGACGAGTTCGCCCCCTCCGAGGTCCCCGGCAGCATCAGCAACCTGTCCGCCGTGATCGCCGCGGGCGGCGGCGTCGGCATCGTCGCGGCCGGCCCGATCGTGTCCGCGCTCGACTACCGCTGGCTGTTCTGGATCCCCGTCGCCGTCGTCGCGGTCACCACACTGATCGCCCTGCGCTACGTCCCCGAGTCGCCCAACAGGGCCGAGGGAAGCGTCAGTTGGCTCGGTGCCGGTCTCCTCTCGGCATGGCTGGTCGCCCTGCTGCTGCCGCTGAGCCAGGCGAGCAAGTGGGGCTGGGGTTCGGCCCGGGTGATCGGCCTGTTCGCCGCGGCCGTCGTCCTGTTCGCCCTGTGGCTGCTGGCCGAGGCCCGCTCCCGTACCCCGCTGATCGATCTGCGCGTGATGCGGCTGCCGGCCGTGTGGACCACCAACACCGCGGCCCTCCTGTTCGGCGCGGGCATGTACGCGCTCTGGTCCTTCCTGCCCGGCTTCGTGCAGACGCCGAGCTCCGCCGGATACGGCTTCGGCGCGAGCGTCACGGCCTCCGGACTCCTCATGCTCCCGATGCTGGTGGCGATGTTCTTCTCCGGCATCCTGAGCGGCCGTCTGGAGCCTGTGGTCGGCGCGAAGGCCCTGCTGACGACCGGTGCCGCGCTCGGTGCCCTCGCCCTGGGCCTCCTCGCCCTCTGGCACGACCAGCAGTGGCAGGTCGCCCTCGTCTCGGGCGTGTTCGGCCTCGGCATCGGACTGGCCTTCGCCTCGATGGCCAACCTGATCGTGGGCAGCGTCCCGGCCTCCCAGACCGGCGCCGCGACCGGCATGAACGCCAACATCCGCACCATCGGCGGCTCCATCGGCGCCGCGGTGACCAGCGTCCTGGTCACCGGCCACCTCCAGCCGTCCGGCCTGCCGTACGCCTCCGGCTACACGCACGGCTTCACCCTGCTCGCGGTGCTGTGCCTGGCGGCCGCGCTGGCGGCGCTGCTGGTGCCGACGGCACGGACGCGGCGCCTCGACCGCCCTGCACCCGCGGGCGGCGACCCGGCGTACGCAGAGCCGCAAGCGGTCGCGCCGGCCAGGCGCGGCTGACACCCGTGGGCCGACCCGCACCGCCGGGTCGGCCCCGCCGACCGGCCGACGCGAACACCGGTGCACGTACGGTAAGGTTGACCTGCGCGATCACGCGGTTCACCGCGCGAAACGCACCGGGACGTGGCGCAGCTTGGTAGCGCACTTGACTGGGGGTCAAGGGGTCGCAGGTTCAAATCCTGTCGTCCCGACTTTACGAAGTCGCAGGCCAGGGGCCGTTTCAGAGGAGATCTGAAGCGGCCCTTTGGTCATTCGTGGGGACCACTTGGGGACCAAGGGTGCCTGACGGGGGCTGTGGCACACTTTGACCCGGTCAAGGTGCGCCACGGGGCGGACGGTAAGGCGCAGAGCGGGCGGTTCGTGGAGTCGTCTATGTGTTTCCGATGACCTCGCACGTGGAGTGCCTGGCGATTCTTGAGCCCGCAGTAAAGGGCCCCTGACCTGCTATTTCTTTTGAATTGGCCGGGACGGTCGGGCGCGCTCGACCTGTTCCGCAAAGTACATGACGTGAGGCGCGTCGTGCGCTCACGAACGCCGCTGACCTACCGATTCATGACGCCGTGCTGGGATGGCGGGTGAATCTCCTGTGCTGCAACCCGGACGGCGGCAGGTCGTCTCGACGCTGAGATGACGCTCATTCTGACGGGGTGTCACCTTGCGGCCGGACCCATCGAGTGATCTTCCACCGCCTTGACCCATCGGCGCCTGGCGCGCCCGAACCGGCGTCGCGTGCTCGAGGGCCGCAGGGGCATTTCGACAACAAGAACATGTACCTGCTCGGCCTCGGCGCCTTCAATGGACGACCGCGCCCCCTTCGGCCGGGCGGAGTCGGGAGCCCGCCCCGAAGTGGTCACCGTGCCCTACCCGGAGCCGGGCCGGGCATGTGGTCCTGGCAGCGGCAGAGGCCGGACTGTGCCTTCGATTTGACGGTGACGGGACGAGATTCGGGACGCCGCACGCGTGGCCAAGTCGGTGGAGGGCATGCCGTCCGGGGAGGCCCTGGAGCCTGGACGGATGTGGGCCTTCCTGCACGCGCCCGCGCTGCCGGGCAGCTGGGTGTCGCAGGGCATGCATCTTGCTGATGCAGAACCTCGTAGTCTGCCTGGCTTCCGCCCTAACATCATCACCGCAGGCGTTGCCCTCGTCCTCACGCTGGGGGCTTCCCTCTACGCCGCGACAAAGACCTCGGAGGCCCTGTGTCGACGCCAGGTCGCTGCCCACGCCCGCCATTACCGCCACGGCCCGCCCCAGAGAGGGATCCAAGCCCTCCTAGTGGCTCGGCACGCAGCCTTGGCCAGGTATGCGGCCCACTACCGGACCGGTGACTCGGGCGCGAAGAGGGTCTTCGGCTCGGCGCGGGCGTTTCGTCAGCGGATGTAGACGGCGATAGCGGCGTTCCGCTCGTCGTGGGTGCGTTGGGCTGTGCGGTTCAGCGCGAAGTAGCGCAGGGCGGCGAACTCTGACTCGACCCAGTTCAGCCATGAGCCTGTAGGCGCCAGGAAGACCACTTCGACGTCGTTGTCGGTGGCCCAGGTGCGGACTTCGGCGTGCCGGGTGACGAAGCCGGTGATGCCCCCGTCGGCGGGAACGTCCGGGCGATCAGGCGGATGTGTTCGCGCAGCCGCTCACTGACAGCCCTCGGGCGTCCTCCGCTCCAAGTTGGGTCCAGTGCATCGAACCCCCGCTCGGTGAAGGCGTGGACGATGTCGCGGACGGGTCCGTTCGACCCTGTCGAGGGCGCTTGAAGCCGGATGGCCAGACCGCGGTTCATTCGTCATGTGCGGACCGGTTCGTCCTTCCGGCTCACTTGGCCCGTAGGACGTCGAGCGCTGTGAGTGCCACATGTAGTTCGGTGCGGTGTTCGCCGGACTCGAGATCGCAGTCGAGTATCCGCTCGATGCTGCGCAGACGTTGGTAGACGGTCTCGCGGGACAGACCGCCAGATCGGGCTGCCAGGGTCTTGTTGCCTGCCGCGTCAAGGTAGTGGCGCAAGGTCGTCAGCAAGTCCGTCCCGTGGCGGGCATCATGGTCGAGGAGTCGGCCGAGTCGGCGCTCGGTGAAGTCCTGGATCCGGGTGTCTTCCTGGAGAGCGAAGAGCAGGCGGCGCAGGCCGATGTCGGATGGCTCGTGGTAGGAGCGTCCCGGCGGGAGCTGCTGGCCGGGCTCGGTGGCTTCGGCGACGCGGGTCGCCTCGCGGAAGGATCGGGCGACACCGAAGAGGTCTGTCGCCTCGCTGCCTGCGCTGACGGTGGCCCCTGGCGCCAACTCGAGTACGGTGCAGCTCAGGTGTTCGACTACGGGTCGGCAGGGCTGGCCGGGGCGCAGGGGTAGGAGGATGCCGAGGCGCGTGGGGCCGAGAACGCCGACGAGGGCCTGTGTCCCTTGCTTCCTCAGCTCTTCGCAGAGGAGTGCCTCGCTTTTCGTCGCGTCGGTCTCTTGAGGGAAGTCCGCGAGCACGGCCATGAAGCTGCAGTCCTTGGTGGGCAGACCCAGTGCGGCGACCCGGGCAGCGGCATCCGCAGGAGAGTGGTGACGTTGTCCGACGAGGTCGCGCAGGAGGTTGCGGTGTGCGGTGCGTTCCCAGGGCACGGGGTGGATGACCCGGGCGATGGTGAGGGCCATCGCGGCTCTCTCCAGCACCGTCACAGCCGTGGGGCCGAATGTCGAGGGGGTGGTGGTCTGGCCTGGCGGGGCGGGCAGCATGACCACCCGGCCCCAGCGTTCCCGCTGGTACTCCACGGATGTCACGAGCCAGCCGCCGGGTCCGGACACGGATGTGTGGCCGACGGGAGGTGTCGCGCGTGAGCGCCGTTCCCAGTCGCTGAGTGCTACCTCGACGG
This sequence comes from Streptomyces sp. NPDC001401, assembly GCF_042895385.1. Taxonomy (NCBI): domain Bacteria; kingdom Bacillati; phylum Actinomycetota; class Actinomycetes; order Kitasatosporales; family Streptomycetaceae; genus Streptomyces; species Streptomyces sp. NPDC001401. The sequence continues at coordinate 56,753 of NZ_JBIAWI010000024.1, read as the reverse complement.
TGCCTGCGGAGGGCGCGCAGATCAGTGCCTGGTGGACCAGGTTCTCCAGTACGACCGTGTGGCCGCTCATCTCAGCGGCGGCACCTACGACCTCCTCGGGCTCAGCGCCGCGCAGGGTGAGGGCGGTGAACGCCTCGTGGATGCGCTGGGTCCGGCGCATCTCCTCGGCCTGGTTGCCGAGGATGAGAGCGTGGACGACCTGTGTGACCTCAAGGAAATTGACGTCCTTTGCCAGGGTCACGAGAGGGAGCCCGCGGGTTTCGCAGGCATGGACCAGGGCCTCGGGCGGGCGGTGGTAACGGCGGACCAGTTCGATGACGAGGGCCGCCGCGCCGATATCGGCCAGTTCGTTCACGTAGCGGCGTACGCCGGCCGGCTCATCGGGCAGGGGCATGCCGGTGGTCAGGACGAGCTCGCCGCCCTTGAGGAATGAGGCAGGGTCGGTCAGCTCGGTCATGTGGACCCAGCGGACAGGGCGGTCGAGCCGGTCCACTCCGGTGACGACCTGTGGCTGTCCGGCGGACAGGACGGGAAGGGCCAGTACGTCGGCCACGGTGAGCGGATGGCCGACGGCGGCCATGTTCGGGCCCGGCACGGAGGCGTCAAGACCGGCGGTGACGGGCCTTGGAGCCGTGTGGCGTTTCTCGCGCATGGGACCTCCCTGGGTGCTCCGTCACCCTGACAAGCGTCACTGACCTGCGCAAGAGCCCTGGAAAAGCCGCTGTGAGCAGGACGAGCGGGGCATGAGTAGCTGTTGTCGTTCCGATCTTGAGGGGTGTGCGTCGAACGGGAGTCCCGATCGGGTGGTTGCCGCCGGCTACGGGCATGAAGGCAGGGCCTCTTGGTAGCTCGGGGTTGCGAAGCCAACCGAGATCCAGGAGACCCTGTTGCCGCAGTTCTACGTGCTCGCGCCGGTGGAGTCCAACTCGGTTGCACCGTCGTGTGATTGTGTCGCTCACCGGTTCGGGAATGCGGCCGATCACCCGGAACGTGTTCGGCGGTATCCCTCGGACATGACGGACGCGGAGTGGGCCGTGGTCCGGCCGCTGCTGCCGGTGCCGGGCTGGCTGCGGGGCCGGGGCGGGCAGCCGGAGGCGTACTGCCACCGGGCGATACTCGATGCGATCCGCTACCTGGTCGACAATGGCATCAAGTGGCGGGCGATGCCCGCCGACTTCCCGCCGTGGGACCGGGTCTACGCGTTTTTCCGCCGCTGGCGCGACCACCTGCTGGTCAAGGAGTTCCACGACCGGCTGCGCGCCACGGTCCGCGAGGAGCTGGGCCGCGACGTGGAGCCGACAGCCGGGGTGATCGACTCGCAGTCCGTCAAGGCGGACGCCGTCGTCGGCTCCGCCAGCCGCGGCTTCGACGGCGGCAAGCTGGTCAACGGGCGCAAGCGGCACGTCGTGGTCGACACCCTCGGCCTGCTGCTGGGCGTGATGGTCACCGCCGCGGACACCGGCGACCGCGCAGCCGCCCACGTGCTGCTGCGGCAAGTCGCCGATGCACACCACCAGTTGGAGCTGGTCTGGGCCGACGGAGGCTACACCGGCAGCCTCGTCGCCTACTGCCTCACCGTGCTCGCCCTGGTCCTGGCGATCGTCAAACGCAGCGACGACATGTGCGGCTTCGTGGTCCTGCCCAAGCGGTGGATCGTCGAGCGCCTCTTCGCCCACCTGATGCGCACCCGCCGCCTGGCACGCGACTACGAACGCCGCACCACCAGCGCCGAAGTGATGATCTACTGGTCGATGATCCTGCTCATGACCCGCCGCCTGGCCCGGCCGCACCCTGCGCGGGCGTGAACCGGCCCGGCGCGGGCTCGGCCAGCCAACCGCGCGCGACCAGGCGTTTCGCCTTCGACCGCAGTGCCTCCACCCGAGCCGGCACCACGTCCATGCCGAACGCCGCGGCCATCTCCTGGCAGGTCAGCGGCCCTTGACCTCGCCGGGCCCGGTCCGCGAGCGCCTGCAGAATGCGCTGGTAGTCCACCGACAGCACCGACCAGGCCAGCCCTTCACGCCACACCGGCACCTGCGACTTCGACTTCGCCGCAGTCGGCGCTGACGATGCCTCCTCGGCCTGTCCCATGGCCGGCGCTGTCCCATCGGCCTGGACGTGGCCTTGCCCGGGCTCGTCCACAGGAGCCAGAACCTCGCCGACCCGCGAACGGGCGATGGCCCACTCCCGCCATTCCCGCTCGGCCACGGCCAACTCGGCCTGGATGCGGTCGGCTTCTTCCCTCAGCCCATCCACGCGACGGCGGGCCGCGACCTCGCGCTGTTCCAGCAGCCCCACGACCGACGGCATCCACGACCTCCACCGGAGCGACGACACGACACGCCACCACTCCCACGGGAATGTCCGCCCCACGCCCGACCAGTGAAAACGCAGTCCTCAAGTCCGGAAAGACAACAGCTTCTGAGGCCCGGTGCGGCTGACACAACGTCCAGATGCCGCGGCGCGGCCGGACAGATCGAGCGTTGGCGTCATCGAGGTCCGCGGAGATGCTCGACCGGACCGGAGCCAGACCGACGACCCGCCGGGAGACGAACATGACTGCACTGTCGCCGCACCTTCGCCAGGCCACGCCCGTGGTGGCGGTCCGGGGAGAGGGCGTCCACCTCTACGGCGATGACGGCCGCCGCTACCTCGACTTCACCGCCGGCATCGGCGTGACCAGCACCGGGCACTGCCACCCCAAGGTCGTGGCGGCTGCCCAGGAACAGGTGGGCACCCTCGTCCACGGCCAGTACACGACAGTCATGCACCAGCCGCTGCGGCGGCTTGTCGACAAGCTGGGCGAAGTCTTGCCCGAGGGGCTCGACAGCCTGTTCTTCACCAACTCCGGCAGCGAGGCGGTGGAGGCGGCGCTGCGGTTGGCCCGGCAGGCCACCGGCCGGCCCAACGTCCTGGTATGCCACGGTGGCTTCCACGGTCGTACGGTGGCCGCCGCCTCGATGACGACCTCCGGCACCCGCTTCCGGTCCGGCTTCTCCCCGTTGATGAGCGGTGTCGTCGTCACCCCCTTCCCTTCGGCCTTCCGCTACGGCTGGGACGAGGAGACCGCGACACGATTCGCCCTGCAGGAGCTGGACTACACACTCCAGACGATCTCCTCGCCTGCTGACACGGCCGCGGTCATCGTCGAGCCGGTGCTCGGTGAGGGCGGGTACGTGCCCGCGACCCGGGCCTTCCTGGAGGGCCTGCGGGAGCGGGCCGACCGGCACGGCTTCCTGCTGATCCTCGACGAGGTGCAGACCGGAGTGGGCCGCACCGGCCGCTTCTGGGGACACGACCACTTCGGCGTCACACCCGACATCCTCATCACCGCGAAGGGCCTGGCCAGCGGCTTCCCGCTGTCAGGTATCGCCGCCTCCGACGAGCTGATGGCCAAGGCGTGGCCGGGATCGCAGGGCGGTACGTACGGCGCCAACGCCGTCGCCTGCGCCGCGGCCTGCGCCACCCTCGACATCGTCCGCGACGAGAAGCTCGTCGAGAACGCCGAGGCGATGGGCAAGCGCCTGCGCCAGGGCCTGGAGGCGGTGGCCGACCGGACCCCCGGCATCGGCGACGTACGCGGCCTCGGGCTCATGCTCGCCACCGAGTTCGTCACCGAGGACGGCGGCCCCGACCCCGAGACCGCCGCCCGCGTGCAGCGGGCCGCCGTCGACCAGGGACTGCTCCTGCTGCTGTGCGGCGCCTGGAACCAGGTCGTGCGCATGATCCCTGCGCTCGTCATCGACGAGGTGGCGGTGGACGAGGGTCTCCAGGCGTGGGCGAACGCAGTGGAGGCCGGCACATCGGGAGCGGCGCGGCGATGACGGACACCACCACGGCCCTGGAGTCGCTGGTCGGGCGGCTCACCAAGACCACTCCCGGCCTGCGGGTGGAGACCGGCCCGGGCTCCACCGGCCTCCATGCCTCCAACTACCGGGTGCCGCCACGGGCCGTGGTCTTCCCCCGCAGTGCCGCTGACGTGGTCGCGGTGCTGCGCGCGTGCCGCGAGGCGGGCGTCCCGGTCACCGCGCGCGGTGGCGGCACCAGCATGGCGGCAACGCGGTCGGGCCGAGTGCCGTCCTCGACTTCTCCCATTATTTGAGCCGGATCCTGGACATCGACCCGATGACGCTTACCGCGCGCGTTGAGACAGGAGTGATCCTGGACGTGCTGCGCAGCGCACGGCCCTGCACGGGCTCACCTTCGGCCCCGACCCCTCCTCGCACAGCCGCTGCACCCTCGGCGGCATGATCGGCAACGACACGTGCGGCAACCGGTCGGTGCTGCACGGGCGTACCAGCGACCACATCGCGGCGTCGATGACCTCGCATGTGGAATGCGTGGCGATTCTTGAGCCCGCGGCAAAGGGCGTCTGACCTGCTGCTCTTCTGACTTCCAGGTTGCGGGCGGGCGCTTCGGGGACAACCACGGTCAGTGCATCGCTGGTCCGTACTTCTTCGAGGCTGTCTTCACGCAACCATGGTTGGGACCAATTGAGTCGTTGGTTGATTTCTTGAGGGGCAGAGGGCGCGTCATGGACATTCGGCAGCTGGAGTACTTCCTTGCGATTGTTGATCGTGGGGGGTTCAACCGTGCGGCGTCGGCTCTGTACGTGTCGCAGCCGTCGCTGTCGCAGGCCGTGCGGGCACTGGAGCGTGATCTCGGTTCCGAGCTGTTCCATCGCATCGGGCGCAGGGCAGTGCTGACGGAGGCCGGAAGGGCCCTGATCGAGCCTGCCCGGGAGGCCGTACGGAGTCTGCAGACGGCGCGGGCGAGTGTCGCGGCGGTGCACGAGCTACGTGAGGGGCGCCTGGACGTGGCGTCCGTGCCGTCGCAGGCGGTGGAGCCGCTGACGAGTTTGGTGAGTGCCTTCAGCCACCGGTACCCCGGCATCTCCGTGGTCATCAAAGCGGCGTTCACCTCGCGTGACGTGATCGACATGGTGCGTACGGGTGCCGTGGAACTGGGGCTTTTGGCGTCCGCCGGGCCGCTCTCCGACAAGGAGGTCGTCTCCCATGCGCTGGAGCGCCAGCGCTTTGTGCTGATGGTGCCGGCCGGCGGCCCGTTCGCTGATCGGACGGCGGTGGAGTGCCGGGAGCTTGCGGGACAGCGGCTGATCGTCGGGCAGCCGGGTACCGGGATGCGCGCCTACGTCGACGCGCTGCGGGAGCAGGGCATCGAGTTCACCGTCGCCGCCGAGACCGAGCACCGGGTGTCGCTCATGCCCCTGGTACTGGCCGGGGTCGGGCTCGCGGTGATCATGGATTCCTGGCGGGACCTCGCCCGGAGGCTGGGCGCCCGCGTCCTGGACATCGAGCCGGAGACCGGCTTGGACATCGCGCTCGTCAGCCGCCGCGGCAGCCTGTCACCGGCAGCCGCCGCGTTCGTCTCGGCCGCCGGCAGCTGATAGGCACCGCTTATTAGGGATATCCGCTTTGCGTCTTGGACGCTCCGCGGACTGCCTTGCTGCAATCGACGGCATGACGACGAACCACCGCATTGCCCTGATCCCCGGCGACGGCATCGGCGCCGAGGTACTGCCCCCAGCACAGCAGGTGCTCGATGTTCTCGGCCGCCGCCACGGCTTCAGCCTGTCCTACACGTCGTACGACTGGTCGTGCGAGCGGTACCTGCGGGAGGGCGCCATGATGCCCGCCGACGGGATCGACCAGCTGCGCGACAAGGACGCGATCCTGCTGGGCGCCGTCGGCTACCCGGGGGTGCCGGACCATGTCTCGCTGTGGGGGTTGCTGATCCCGATCCGGCGCAGCTTCCGCCAGTACGTCAACCTCCGGCCCGTCCGTGTCTTCGCAGGCATCGACAGTCCGGTGCGCGGCGCACGGCCGGGCGAGCTCGATCTCGTCGTCGTGCGGGAGAACGCCGAGGGCGAGTACAGCGAGATCGGCGGACGGCTGAACCAGGGCACGTCCGAGGAACTGGCCGTCCAGGAAGCGGTGTTCACCCGGGCCGGGGTCACCCGTATCGCCGACTACGCGTTCTCGCTCGCCGCCCGCCGCCGAGGGAAGCTCACCTCCGCCACCAAGTCCAACGGCATCATTCACACCATGCCGTTTTGGGACGAGCTGATCGCCGAGCGGGCCGCCGAACACCCCGGCGTCACCTGGGACCAGGAGCACATCGATGCGCTGGCGGCCAAATTCGTCCTCGACCCCGCCCGCTTCGACGTCGTCGTCGCCTCCAACCTCTTCGGCGACATTCTCAGCGACCTCGCGGCCGCGGTCGCCGGATCCATCGGCATCGCCCCGGCGGCCAACCTCAATCCCGAGGGTGACTTCCCCTCGATGTTCGAGCCGGTGCACGGCTCCGCGCCCGACATCGCAGGCCAGGGCATCGCCAACCCGCTGGGCGCGATCTGGTCCGCGGCCATGATGCTCGACCACCTCGGCCATCCCGCTGCGGCCAGGGACATCACGGACGCGATCGCGTCGGTCCTGGGCAAGACCGATACCCGCACACCGGACCTCGGCGGAACCGCGAGCACCGCCGAGTTCACCGACAAGCTGATCGAGCTCCTCTGAGCCTTCTTCTTCCGCGGTGGGCGGCAGGGACGACGCCGCCCACCGGTCACCGGGCACTCCTACGCGACCTCTGCCCTTTTGCGAGCCGCGTCCCACCGGCCCTCGCTCGTGGCGAGCACCCACCCTGGCGCCCCGTGCGCCGACGGCGTGAACTGCTCAGCGACGAAAGAAGCTCTCGCTCAGCCGCGGCACACCGATCTGCACGCGTCTCACGAGGCTGCCCCGGTGCCGCCCAGTCCCGCTCGAGCGCCCTGGCCATGACATGAACTTGGGGTCGGACACGACGCACGTACACAAGGCGTCTCCCGGGCACCGGTCGCTGCAAGGCGACGCGGGTTACGGCCGACGTTCTCGTCATACGCCGGGAACAGTTGCTTCTCCGGCGTCCAGAACCAGCACCGCGACGTGCAGGGACGTGCGCTCCAGACCTGATTCCAGGTCGCAGCCGAGGAGCCGTTCGATGGTGTGGAGGCGCTGGTAGTACGCCTGCCGGGACATGCCGACGCGTTTCGCCGCGACCGACTTGTTCCCGGCCGCCGCCAGATAGGCGCGCAGTGCCGGGAGCAGATTGCCGCTGTTGCGGTCGTCGTGCTCGATGAGGCGGGTCAGTTGCCGTTCCGCGTACCGCTGAAGACGGGTGTCCTCGCGCAGGACGCCCAGCAACTCCGGCAGCCGGACGTCGGCGGGGACGTAGAACCACCGCTCCGGGGAGGCCGGTGTGATGGCCTCGGCCGTCTGCTCCGCCTCCTGCCACGACCGGGCGATCCCGCCGAGGTCGGTCACCCCGGGGCCGACGGCGACGACGGCCCGCGGTCCGAGCTCCTCCCGGGTCAGACGGCCGATCTGCTCGGCGACCGGCTGCCAGGCGCTCGCCTGTGCCAGAGCCATGAGTACGCCGATGCGGCCAGGGGCAGTCTCGCCGACCAGGGCGCGGACACCGGTGTGCGCCAAAGCCTTCGCGATCCGTTCGTCGAGGTGCTCACCATCGGTGCCGGTGTACGGGTGGCGGATGACCACGGCGAAGAGGCGGTGTCCGAGAGTGGGCAGTCCCAGTGCCTCGGCGCGGGCGCGGGCGTCCGCCGGGGACCGGAAACGCCGTTCGTACAGGTCCCGCAGTACCGAGCGGTGGGCCCGGCGGTCCCACCAGGCATGCCCGGCCAGACGGGCCATGGTCAGCGCGACCGCTGCACGTTCCAGCACCAGGACGTGTTCCGGGTCGGGCTCGGCGTTCAGCCGGTCCTCGAGCAGGACGAGCCGCCCCCACGGCCCGTGGTGGTCCTGCACCGGCGCGATCAGCCACCCCTCAGGGCCGCTCGGCGTGATCCTCTCCGGCGTCGGGGCGGCCCGCGAACGCCGCGACCAGGCCGACACCACCGGCTCGTACGGCCGGCCGAGCAGCTCGCACATCAGGACCCGGTGGGTGAGGTCCTCCAGCACCACGGGGGCTCCGGTGAGCTCCGCGGTGGTGTGCACCAGTTCCTCGGGGTCCGCGCCCCGCAGTGTCAGGGCGGTGAAGATGTCCTGGATGTCCCTCCCGCGGCGCAGCAGGGCCCCCTGGGCGTCGAGGATGAGTGCGTGCACCGTCTGCGTGACGTCGATGAACCGGACGCCACGGGCCAGCTCGACCAGCGGCACGTCACGGGCGCGGCACGCCGCCACCAGTTCGTGGGGCACCTTCCCGTACCGGTAACCGAGCTCCACGATCAGGCCGGCCGCGCCGACGTCCGCGAGTTGGTCGACGTAGCCGCGCAGCTCGGAGGCGTCCTCGGGATGCGGCATACCGGTCGTCAGTACCAGCTCGCCGCCCTCCAGGAAATCGGCGGGGTTGAGCAGCTCGGTGACATGCACCCAGCGCACCGGGCTGTCCAGCTGGGACTCGCCGGCCAGCACGCGCGGCATCCCTTCGGCGAGCACGGGCAGGCGCAGTACCTCCCTGAGCGTGGGGAAGTGCCCGGGTGCAGGAGGTCTGGGCGGCATAGGGGGTGCTTTCATCCGAGGGAATCGGGCTCACCTTCGCACCGGCCACTCATCGTGACAAGAGGAGGACCGTCATTTGGGCAGCCCGGTCGTCCGCAGTGACAGACCGTCTCGAGAAGGTCCCAAGGCGGAACACAGTGTGGGTTGACCTGCAAGTTCCACCGGGCGGAAAGTGAACGGCATCCCCAGCAGGGTCCGAACTGGAAAGGTCCGCACGGTGTCCGCACCGTGCTGGGAGCCGACTGCCACCCACCACACCATCGAGAGGAGCGACCTCATGCGCATCCCGAAGCGCGTCGCCGTGATCGGTGCCGGCAGCATGGGCAGCCAGGCCATGTGGCGACTGGCCGCCCGCGGAGCCGAGGTCATCGGCTACGACCGGTACGCACCGGGTCACGACCGCGGCGCGGCCGGGGGCGAGAGCCGCATCTACCGAGCCGCCCACCTCGGCGAGCCCGCGTACATTCCTCTGCTGCGGCTCGCGGACCGGATGTGGGAGCAGCTCCAGACGGAGACGGGCCGGTCGCTGCGACGCCGCAGCGGCAGCCTGGTGATGGGAGAGGCCTCCTCACCGTCCATGAGCCTCCTCCTCTCCACCAGCGCAGCCCAGGGGCTGGATCACGAGGTACTTGACCGGGAGGAACTCGCCCGCCGCTACCCGCAGCACCGGCTCCCGGACGGACACACCGCCGTCCTCGACCGGTTGGGCGCCGTCATCAGGCCGGAGGCGTCGATCCAGGCCGCCGCCGGCCGTGCCGAGCAGCTGGGCGCCCGGCTGCACCGCTACACCACGGTGCGCGAGGTCGTCCCCGCGGCGGGTGGCGGGGTGCGGGTCGTCACCGACCAGGGCACCGACCACGTGGACGCCGCCGTGGTGACCGTGGGCCCCTGGATCAACACCCTGCTCCCGGACCTCCCCCGGACCATCGACGTCCGCCGGGTGATCTGCTCCTGGCACCTGCCCACCCGCCACGACTGGTTCGCGGGCGGTGCCCCTCCTTTCGTGCGCGCCGCACCCCACGACTGCTTCGGAATCCCGTCGCCCGACGGCATCTCCGTCAAGCTCGGTCTCTCCTTCAAACACCATGCGCCGGTGCCCGAGCCCGAACGGCTCGACCGCACGGTCCGCCCCGAGGAACTCGGCACCTTCCGCGAGCTCATCGATGAACTCATGCCCGACCTGAACCCCGACCCCATCAGGATGTCGGCCTACATGGAGGGCTACACGCAGTCCGGAAACCCGCTCGTCGGCCATCTCCCCGGCGAGGACGACATCATCGTCATGGCCGGGTTCTCCGGCAGCGGCTTCAAGATCTCGCCCGCGATGGGAGAGATCGCCGCCGACCTGGCACTCGACGGCACCACGCAGCACCCCGTCGGCTTCCTCGCTCCGGCAGGAGTCGGCGCCGCCTGATCCCCGGCGACTGTCGGCGTCATCAGCCCCACACTCCCGACATCTCTGTCGTGAGCATGCCCGAAAAGGGTCCGCGTCGGCCCTGCCCAGTTCCCCGCAGCAAGAAAGTGGAGCACTTCCATGCCCGTTCCCTCGTTCCAGTTCCGCCCGAAGTACGTCTCGTTCGACTGCTACGGCACCTTGATCGAGTGGCCGATGACCCCCATCACGCGTGAACTCGTCGGCGACCAGATCCCGGCCGAGCACTGGGACCAGTTCGTCAAGGAGTTCCGCGGCTACCGCTACGACTCGGTCCTTGACAAGTACTACCCCTACGAGCAGACGCTGCAGGCCGCCTTCGAGGGGGTCTGCCGCAAGTGGGGCGTGAAGGCTGCCCCGGACGCAGGCAAGCGGTTCGCTGACGGCGTGCGCAGCTGGGGCCCGCACGCGGATGTGCCGGAACCACTGAAGAAGATGGGCGAGAACTACAAGCTGGTGATCCTCTCCAACGCCGGCGACGCCTTCCTCGAAGAGAGCGTGCCCCGGCTCGGGGCGGACTTCCACGCGGTTTTCACCGCGGAGCAGGCCGGCTACTACAAGCCCCGGTACGCAGCGTTCGAGTACATGCTCGACCAGCTCGACGCGTCCCCCGAGGACTTCGTGCACGTCTCCTCGCACACCCGCTACGACCTGATGCCGATGCACGACATGGGTTTCCGCAACCTCGTCCTCCTCGACCGCGGCTACGACCCGGTCACCCACGGCTACGACTACGTGACCGTCAAGTCCCTCGACGAGCTCAACCAGATGCTGGGCATCTGACGCGCTACGACCACGTCCCACCCCCCGGCCCGATCCACGCATCGTCCCCCGCATCACGGGCTCCCCGTATCCCTCGCATCACAGGCTCCCCGTATCCCCGCGTTCCCCAGGAGGCATCGCCATGGAAAACAACTTGACAGGCCGCAGAACCGTACGCCGCACCGCAGGCGCCGTGGCTGCCGCCATGCATGTCAACAGGCAGTTGAGCATCTCGATCGTCACGACCGCCCTGGCCCTCGCGCTCGCCGCATGCGGCGCGGGCGCCGCCGGGCAGAACGTGGGGGCGAAGAGCACGGCACAGGGCGGAGGATCCGGCCCGTCCGCCGAGCACACCGACGACATCTCGGTCGGTGTGAAGCCCGACCAGAACGCGGTGAAGCTGCTGCCCGCGGCGGTGAAGGCCAAGGGCACGCTCTCGGTGCCCATGGACCTGTCGTACCCGCCCACCACGTTCATGGCATCGGACAACAAGACCCCGATCGGATTCAACCCGGACATCGCCCGGCTGATCGCCGCCAAGCTCGGCCTGAAGCTCCAGATCAACAACGTCAAGTTCGACACCATCATCACCGGACTGCAGGCCAACCGGTACGACTTCACCGCTTCCACCATGGGCGCCACGACGGACCGGCTGAAGGCGCTCGACATGGTCGACTACTTCAAGGCCGGGACCGGAGTGTCCGTCCCCTACGGCAACCCGCAGAAACTGGGCACCCACACGCTGTGCGGGCACCACGTCGGTGTCACCTCGGGCAGCACCCAGGAGCTGCAGTGGCTGCCCCAGCTGTCCGAGCAGGACTGTACGAGCAAGGGCAAGCCGGCCATCAAGGCCGTGACCCTGCCCAGCGTGAACGACGCTCTCACCCAGCTGGTCTCCAAGCGGATCGACGCCGTGATGTACGACTTCATCGCGCTCGAGTGGGCGGCCGCGCAGCAGCCCAAGACGTTCGACATCCTCAAGCCCCTGGTGACCACCAAGCCCGTGACCGTCGCCCTGAAGAAGGACTCCCCGCTGACCCCCGCGGTGAAGGCCGCCCTCCAGTCGATCATCGACAGCCCCAAGTACGCCCAGGCGCTGGGCCGCTGGGGGCTCCAGGACCTAGGGATCAAGACCGCGGCCGCGGCCGTCCCGCAGGACTGATACGCCGATGGACGTGATCGAGACCACGACGACCAGGAGCGGACCGGTGCCACAACTACGGGCCGAAGAGAAGAAGCGGATCACGCCGAAACGTCCGCGCGACTACGTCGCCTGGGCCGTGGCCATCGCGATCGTCGCCGGTCTGGTGTGGACCGCGGTGACGAACGAGAACTATCGCTGGCCCGTGGTGTTCAGCTACCTCACCACGCAGACCATCCTCAACGGCCTGCTGGTCACGCTTCTTCTGACCGCGGCGAGCATGGGTCTGGGCACGCTCCTGGGGCTGGTGCTGGCGGTGATGCGCATGTCGCACCAGCGGCCCGTCTCCGGGCTGGCCCAGCTCTACATCACCTTCTTCCGCGGCACCCCGGTGCTCGTGCAGCTGGTCTTCTGGTTCAACATCGCGGCGCTGTACCCGAACCTCTCGATCGGCGTCCCGTTCACCGACATCTCCACGCCGGTGAACGTGAACGCGATCATGACGCCGATGACCGCGGCCATCGTGGGGCTGACACTCAACCAGGCCGCCTACATGTCCGAGATCATCCGCGGCGGGTTCGCCTCGGTCAGCCGCGGACAGCACGAGGCCGCGGAGTCCCTGGGCATGTCGGGGTTCACCAAGCTCCGTCACGTGATCATCCCGCAGACCATGCCGGCGATCATCCCCGCCACCGGCAACCAGGTGATCGGCATGCTCAAGGAGACTTCGCTGGTGAGCGTGCTCGGAGTCGCCGATCTTCTGCAGAGCGCCCAGGCGATCTACGCCCGCACCTACCAGACGATTCCGCTGCTGATCGTGGCCAGCCTCTGGTACCTGATCATGACGCTGGTGCTGAGCGTGCCGCAGTCCATGATCGAGCGCCGTTTCTCCCGCTCGACCCGGGCACGGCTGACCCCGGCCGCCACCTCGGCCGAGCCCGGGGCCGGTCAACCCGTTCCCACCACGAGGGAGTCCCTGCTGTGAACCCGGACGGAACGATCGTCGCACGCAAGCTGTGCAAGAGCTTCGGACGTCACCAGGTCCTGCGTGACATCGACCTGACCGTCGCGGCCGGGGAGATCTCCTGCATCATCGGACCGAGCGGCTCGGGCAAATCAACCCTCCTTCGGTGTATCAACGGGCTGGAGACCGTCGACCGCGGAGTCCTGCGGGTCAACGGAGAGGACTTCGGCTACGTCGAGAAGGACGACGCCTACCACGCCGTCCGCCCCAAGCGGCTGGCCGAGCAGCGCGCCCGTATCGGCATGGTGTTCCAGCAGTTCAACCTGTTCCCCAACATGACCGCCGAAAGCAACGTCATGTCCGGACCGGTGCTGGTGCAGAAGAAGAACCGCGCCGCCTGCCGGGAGCGGGCACAGGAACTGCTGGCCAGGGTCGGCCTGGATGGTTGCGGCCACAAGTACCCCGCCCAGCTCTCCGGCGGCCAGCAGCAGCGTGTGGCCATCGCCCGCGCGCTGGCGATGGAACCCACCATCATGCTGTTCGACGAACCCACCAGCGCGCTGGATCCCGAGCGCGTGGGCGAAGTACTCGCCGTCATGCGCGACCTCGCCGGCAACGGAATGACCATGCTGCTCGTCACCCACGAGATGGCCTTCGCCCGCGAGGTGGCCGACGAAGTGCTCTTCATGGACGAAGGCATCGCAGTCGAACGCGGCGACGCACGCGAAGTGCTGGCCAACCCTCGCGAGAAACGAACCCAGGCCTTCCTCGAAAGGGTGCTGTAGAAGCGGCTTGGACACGCGGAAGCGGCTGTGCCAGCAAGTCCGGAGAAGTCGCCGGCCGGCCGCGGGTGACCCAACTTCCGCCCCTGCCCGTCCGCGTCTTCAACACCTCCGGTTCGACGCAGAACTGACCGTCACCGTCGTCAGCGCGCCCCCTCATCGCCTCCGTCCGCAGACTCGGTGGCAACAGGACAGTCAGCAGTCCTGCCCGCAGCACCCCCACCCCAGCCTTGCCGCCGGCCCGGCCCGCGCAGGCGCTGACAGCGCGACTGGCCCCGCCCCCCCGGTGTGGTGCCAGGCCACCCCCCACTTCGAAACTCCCCGCTAAGGACCCGACATGAAGACGATTCCCTACTGGATAGAAACCGCCGGGGCGTTTCCCGACCGATCCGGCAAGCCGCTGACCGAGGACACCGACCTGGTGGTCATCGGCGCCGGCCTGACGGGTCTGTCCACGGCTCTGCACTCCGCGCGCAAAGGCGCCCGCGTCACCCTCGTCGAGAAGGGCCAGATCGGCTCCGGAGCCTCCGCCCGCAACGGCGGCATGGCCAACCTGGGCTTCACCATCGGCGTGGGCCAGGCCATCCGCCGCTACGGACTCGAACGGGCCCGCGAGATCTACAACTCCTACGGCGAGGCCGTGGACACCGTCGAACGGCTCGTGAACGAGGAGTCCATCGACTGCCAGTTCCGTCGCGTCGGACGCCTGGGCGTCGCCTCCCGCCCCGCCCACTTCGAGAGCAAGAAGACCCAACAGCGCGCTCTGGCCAAGCACTTCGGACACGAGACCACTCTGATCGGCAAGGCCGAGCTGCGTTCCGAGATCGGCTCCGACACCTACCACGGTGGCCTGCTCGACCCGTTCAGCGCGGCCCTGCACGTCGGCCGATTCGTGCGCGGCATGGCCGAGGCCTGCGAGCGCAGCGGTGTCGAGATCCACGAGCGCAACGCGGCCGTCGGCGTGCGGCGTACCGCCGCCGGACGGTTCGAGGTCAGCACCGAGCGCGGTGTGATCCGTGCCGGGCAGGTCATGATGGCCACCGACGCCTACACCGACAGGAACTTCCCCTGGCTGCGCCGCCACCAGGTCTGCGTGGGCAGCTTCATCATCGTCACCGAGCCGCTCGGCGAGGAACTCGCCCGGGACATCATCCCCAAGGCCCGCCTCATCGTCGACTCCAACCAGGTCTGCCACTACTTCCGGCTCACTCCGGACAACCGGCTGTTGTTCGGCGGCCGCGCCCGCTTCGCGCCGTCCGACCCCACCTCGGACAAGAAGAGCGGGGCCGTCCTGTTCCGTGAGATGTGCGGGATCTTCCCCCAGCTCTCCCGCACAAAGATCGAGTACGTGTGGGGCGGCTCCGTCGGCTTCGCCATGGACCGCATCGTGCACGCCGGGCAGACCGACGACGGCGTCTACTACTCCATGGGATACGCCGGCCACGGCGTGCAGATGGCCACCCACATGGGGCAGGTCATGGCCGAGGTGATGGACGGCCACCCCGAGGTCAGCCCCGTCCGCGACATCGCCCCACCCCGCATCCCCCTCTATAACGGCACCGCCTGGTTCCTGCCCTTCGCGGGCGCCTACTACAAGACGCTCGACCGCATCCGCTGACCGGTCGGCAGGCTCTCTACACCTACGAGGAGATACCACCATGACTGTCGTCCGTGATGTTCCCAAGCAGCTGTTCATCGGCGGCGATTGGCAGGACGCGGAGTCCGGCAGGACCCTGTCCGTCGACAACCCGGCCACGGGCGAGGAACTGTGCCAGGTCGCCGACGCCTCACCCGGCGACGGTCGGCGTGCCGTCGAGGCGGCGGTCGCCGCGCAGGCCGCCTGGGCCGCCACCCCGCCGCGTGTGCGCAGCGAGATCCTGCGCCGCGCCTACGACATCATCATCGCGCGCACCGAGGACCTCGCGCTGCTGATGACCTTGGAGATGGGCAAGCCCCTGGCCGAGGCGCGTGCCGAGGTCGCTTACGGAGCGGAGTTCTTCCGTTGGTTCTCCGAGGAAGCCGTGCGTATCGACGGCGGCATGATGACCGCCCCCGACGGCAAAAACCGTCTGCTGGTCACCCGTCAGCCCGTCGGCCCCTGTCTGCTCATCACCCCCTGGAACTTCCCCCTGGCGATGGGCACCCGCAAGATCGGCCCCGCCATCGCCGCCGGCTGCACCATCGTCCTCAAACCCGCCCCCCAGACCCCCCTGACCAGCCTCGCACTGGCTCAGATCCTCACGGAAGCGGGTCTGCCGGCCGGTGTGCTGAACATCGTCACCACCTCCGACGCCGCCGGCGTCGTCGAACCCCTCCTGCGCGGCGGGAAGATTCGCAAGCTCTCCTTCACCGGCTCCACCCAGGTCGGCCGGATCCTGCTGGCCCAGTGCGCCGACACCGTCATCCGCACCTCCATGGAACTGGGCGGCAACGCCCCTCTCGTCGTCTTCGACGACGCCGACCTCGACGTGGCCGTCGAGGGCACCATGGTCGCCAAGATGCGCAACATGGGCGAGTCGTGCTGCGCGGCCAACCGCATCTTCGTCCACACCTCCGTCGCCGAGGAGTTCGCCTCCCGCCTCGCCGCCCGCATGTCCGCCCTCACCGTCGGGCCCGGCACCGAACCCGGCACCGATGTCGGCCCCCTCATCGACATCGCCGGCCGCAGCAAGGCACACGACCTGGTGCGGGACGCCGTCAAGCGCGGTGCCGCCGTCCTGACCGGCGGTGAACTCCCCGAAGGGCCGGGCTGCTTCTACCCGCCCACCGTCCTCACCGGCATCGCCCCCGACTCCGCGATCATCGACACTGAGATCTTCGGCCCCGTCGCCGCGATCCGCACCTTCGAGACCGAGGACGAGGCCGTCGCCGCAGCCAACGACACCGAATTCGGTCTGGCCGCCTACCTGTTCACCCAGAACCTCGACCGTGCCCTGCGCGTCGCCGAACGCCTCGAAAGCGGCATGATCGGCATCAACACCGGACTGGTCTCCAACCCCGCCGCGCCCTTCGGCGGCGTCAAGCAGTCCGGCTTGGGCCGCGAAGGCGGACGCGTCGGCATCGACGAGTTCCTGGAGTACAAGTACCTGGCCGTCCCCGTCGGGGCCTGACATGCGCGACCGACTCGTCGTCCTCTACCGCGGCAACCGGCCCCCCGCCACCGCACGCATCGAAAGCCTCGCGGACACCGTCTACGCCACCGAGGAGGAACTGCCCTACCTCCTCCCCGGCGCCGACGTCCTCCTGGCCTGGGTGACCATCACCCCGGCCATCCGGGAGGCTTGGCCCGATGATCCGCAGAAGGCGCCCCGCTGGGTCCACGCGTCCTCTGCGGGCGTGGACTCCTTCCTGTTCCCCGCGCTGGTGGACGAGCCGCGCGTTGTCCTGACCAACGCCCGCGGGGTCTACGAGCAGCCGACCGCCGAGTACGTCCTGGGCCTGATCCTCGCCCTCGCCAAGGACTTCCCCGGCACCTGGGAGCACCAGCGGCGCCGCGAGTGGCGTCCGCGCCCCAGTGACGGCATCACCAGACGCACCGTGCTGGTCTGGGGGACGGGGCCGATCGGCCGGGCCATCGCCCGGCTGCTGCGTGCCGTCGGGATGCGGGTGAGCGGTGCGGGCCGCAAGTCCCGCACGGGCGACCCCGACTTCGGCACGGTCCACGGTGCGACGACCCTGCGCTCCGCCCTGACGGAGGCGGACTACGTCGTCCTGGCCGCCCCCCTCACCCAGGACACCCGGGGCATGGTCGACGCACCCGTGCTGGCAGCCATGAAGCCGGGGGCGCGGCTGATCAACGTAGGCCGTGGCGGACTCGTCGACGAGGAGGCGCTGGTCGACCACCTCGCCGCAGGACGGCTCGCCGGCGCGGCCCTGGACGTGTTCGCCCAGGAACCGCTGCCTGCCGAATCACCCCTGTGGAACATGCCCGGCGTGATGATCTCCCCGCACACGGCGGGCGAGACCACCAGCGAGCGGGAGGCGCTCGTCGAGGTGTTCCTCGACAACTTCGCCCGCCACCTCGAGGGCCGGCCGCTGCGCAACGTGGTGGACAAGCGGCGCGGATACGTGGTCGACGACACGCACCCCGCCTGAAGGCGAGCAGCACGTGCCCCGGTCGGTAACTCCTACCGGCCGGGGCGCGTGCTACCCGACTTTCCCTCGCCTGCTTTCTGGCGGCGACGCCGAGCAGTACGGATGGGACCGGGCGGCAGCCGCCCGGTCCCATCGCCTCAAACCGCGTCGCTGAGCTGGGTCTATGAAACGGTCAGGTAGATCTTGCGCACGGTTTCGATGGTCTTCCAGACCCCGACGAAGCCCGGCTTCATGACAAAGCTGTCCCCTGCCTTGTAGACCACCGGCTCGCCGCCTTCCGGCGTGATTTCGATGACGCCGGAAAGGATGTGGCAGAACTCGAAGAGCTCGCCCTTGATCGAGCGCGTCTCGCCGGGCGTGGCTTCCCAGACGCCCGTTTTGATCGTTTCCCCGTGGGCGGCGTCCTGGGCCCAGGTCTTGTAAGTCGGGTTGCCGGAAATCAGGCGTTCCGGCAGCGGGCCGGACTCCTGGGGTGCGAAGGCGGGGTTGCGATCGATGGTCTTGAGGAGCGACATGCTTTTCCTTGAGTGGATTTGACAACGACGTAGATCGGGAGCGGACATACCAGGTGTCACCGGGCCGAGTTCGACCAGACCCATCGCGCATCTCGGAGTAGGGCCTGACGGCTGCCGCCACGGTCTCGCGTGCGGTGTGAACCGCCGCCATGGTGGTTGTGACGGCGTGTCGATCACCGAAGGCGACCTGATGGGCGGCCTCGGCCAGCACCGGATTGACCGTGCCGGGCATGATGTGACCACCACGACGTCGCCCGTGGCGGCCATGCGGCGGGCGTCGAAGTCGCTGCCCGAACCCGAGCTGAACGCTCCGCCGTGCAGGTACACCACGACCGGCCGCCGCTCAGCACGATTCCGGCGGGGGCGGGTGACGTTGAGGTAGAGACAGTCCTCGGAGGAATGCGCGGCGACGCCACCGGTCTCGTCCAGTTGCGCGCAGGCCGGTCCGGGCTTGCTCGCGTCCCGTACCGCCGTCCAGGGACGAGGACGGACCGGCGCCCGCCAGCGCCTGACCCCGGTCGGCGGCTGGGCGTAGGGAATGCCCTGATAAAGCTCCGTGAGCCCCGTCGCGACTCCGCGCACCGGCCCCAGATCGGTGCGCACCACCGGGCCGCCCCCGCCCGCCCCGCCCGTCGTGACCGACGCGCCGACCGCCGGGACGCTCAGGGAGATCGTCATCAGGGCCGTCAGGACCCATACCGTCCTGGCCGTCCGCCGCCTTCGTCCCCCGCCCGGCTCAGCCATCGCCCGACACCAGCCAGCTCTTCAGCAGGCGGGTCCACTTGCGGTTGGAGGTGGTCTCCAGGAACGTCTTGTGATCCACCATCAGGTAGATCTCGCCGGCCGTGACCGTTTCCATGATGAGCGGCCTGCCCGAGTTCAGCAGCCCGCCGACGAACCGTCCGTACAGGTCGGTGTACTCATTGGCCACCGATCTCACGTCCTCCGGCCGCAGCACGAGATCGGACCCACCATGCCAGCCGCCGATCACGAGGCGGTCGGGATGGAGCTCCACCCGCCCGGTCCGCGGGAACAGCACCCGCTGGTCCACCCCCGCGGCGATCCGGTGACCTCGCTTGCGCCCGGCGAGCTCCTCGGCCGGGGAACCGACGTACGAGCCCGCCGCAAGGGGAGCCTTCGATTCGCTCATGATCCCAGGATCCCGCCACGCCCGGTACGCACACAGCCTCCAAAAGTAGGCAACGCGACAGACTTTGGTCGGCCGCTACGGCTCTTGCCTCAGGCCAGGGGAAAGACAGTGTCGGCGAGGCCATCATCGACACCCTCCTGGAAGTCCTCGATGAGCACGCGGACGATCCACGGATCGCGGCGGCGCTGCGCGAAGCACGTGGCGAACCGGTCCGGGAGTATGGGTGACAACGGTCTCTCCCGACTGGCGCCGGGAGGCTGAGTTCCAGAACTGCGGGCGTACCGTGCGGGTGCACGTCCCCTGGGACTGCGACGGCAACGAGTTGCACACCTACTGGCACAAGCACGGCCGCGATCGTGACCGGTGGTGCCGGTCGTTCGTCGACCTGCTGGACACCCGGCGGGTGGCGGCCGGACCGGCGGCCAGAGCATGAGCCGCACCGTCGTCCCGCTGACCAGCACCACGTTGGGCTAGGCCGCCGCGGCGTTCCTGGCCCGTCGGGACCTGGAACCGGCACCGCCCGGCGCTGCGCTCGTCCGTCGACGGGCCGTTGACCCGGAAGACGATGTCGGCGCCCCACGCCTCTTCGCCCGTGCCGATCCGCGCTCCGACCTCGGCGTACGACTCGTCGGCGAAGGCGGAGAGTGCTCCGGCCGCCGACTCGATCACTACGTCGTACCCGAGTCCTGCGAGCTGTTTGACGGTGGCCGGTGTCGCGGCGACGCGCGTTTCCCCTGCGGGCTCGCAAGGGACTCCAATGCGCATGGGAGTACTCCAATTTCGTTTCGGATGCGCCGCCGAGCCGAGCGCGGTGTGGCAATCGGCTCGGAGGCGCTGTCGGGATTCCGCACCGGGGGCAGGCCATCAGACCTGCCTGTTACTGAGCAGTCGGCGTTGCCGGGGCCTTCGTGAAGTGCCGGACGAGGTAGTCGTTCATGGTGTGGTGGAAGCTCGCCGCGAGGTGGGACTGCGGGGCGAACATGTCGAAGGCGTGGTAGGCGCCGGGGTAGAGGTGCAGCTCGACGGGGACGCCGTGGGCGCGCAGGCGCGCGGCGTAGTCGAGGTTCTCGTCGCGGAAGAGGTCGAGTTCACCGGCGCCGATGAAGGTCGGGGGCAGGCCGGCGAGGTCGCTCGCCCGGGAGGCGGCGGAGTAGGGCGTGACGTCCTCGGTGCCGGCGCGGTCGCCGAGGATCGCCTGCCAGGCCAGGAGGTTGGTCGAGCGGTCCCAGATGCCGATGTCGGTGATCTCGCGGCTGGAGTCGGTGGTGTTGCGGTCGTCGAGCATCGGGTACATCAGCAACTGGAACAGGGGGGTCGCCGCGCCGCGGTCACGGATCAGAAGGGCGGTGGCGGCGGCGATGCCTCCGCCTCCGCTCTGGCCGGCCAGGCCGATCCGGGTGGGGTCGAGGCCGAGGTCGGTGGCGTTGTCGCTGATCCACCGGTAGGCGGTGTATCCGTCCTCGGCGGCGCCGGGCGCGGGGGTTTCCGGGGCCAGCCGGTAGTCGACGCTGACAATGGCGCAGCCGAGTGCCGCGGACAGCGGCTTGAGCCAGGGTGTGTCCTGGGCTGCGAAGCCGAGCACCTGCCCACCGCCGTGGAACCACACGAGGACCGGCAGCGGTCCGGGCGCGTTCTGCGGACGCAGCAGGACGATGGGGACGTCGGGGCCTTCGGCGCGCGGCACCTGGATCTCGTGGGCGGTGACGGTGGGCTCGTCGGGGATGGTGGCGGCGATGGATTCGGCGAGCGCGCGGACGGCCTGGCGGGTGCCGGTGATATCGGTCAGGTCGAAGACGCCGTTCGGGCCGATAGGCATGACCTGGAGTGCTGCGGCCAGTTCGCTGTCGATCGCGGGACGGGAGCGGGGCATGGTTCTTCCTTCCAGGGGTGGGGTCTGTGTCAGGGGCACGAGAGCGTGGTCAGGCCGTCGGCGCGGGGAGGTGATCCCCGCACCCCAGGTCTTCGAGCAGGCTGGGGTGGCTGGGGACCAGCCACGCAGGGCCTGGATGGAGCGGGATGGAGATGGGACGGGGTCAGGGTGTGGTGGTGGCCGGGGCGTCGAAGTAGTGGCCCTGGCCGAGGTCGTCGATGAGGCCGGGCTGGACGGGCTTCCAGCCGAGGAGGTCCTGGGTCAGCGTGCTCGAGGACGGGTTGTCGGCCTGGGCGTGGGCGCTCAGGAAGCCGAAGTGGGCCTCGGCCTCGGTCGGCGGGATGCTGACCACGGGCAGGTTCAGCCCGCGACCGATGCCCTCGGCGATCTGGCGGAAGGTGATCCCCTCGTCGTCGACGGCGTGCAGCCGTGACCCCGCCGGCGCGGATTCCAGCGCCAGCCGGTACAGGCGTGCCGCATCCAGGGTGTGCACGGCGGGCCAGCGGTTGGCCCCGTCGCCGACGTAGGCGGCGACGCCCTTCGACCGGGCGATGGAGATGAAGGTCGGGATGAAGCCGTTGTGGTCGAGCGTGCTGTGCACGGTCGGAGTGAGCCGGACGACGGACGAGCGGACGCCGCGTTCGGCGAGTGCGACCACCGCGTTCTCGGCGTCGATCCGCGGCCCCGCGTCGAGCGCGTAGGCCTCGGTGAGGGCGTCCTGCAGTCCCGCGAAGGCGAACAGCACTGTTCCGGACGTGGTCACCAGAGGCTTGCCGGTGCCGGCGAGCGCGTCCCCGAGCGCCTCGATGGCGCGCAGATCCGCTGCGACCGCGCCGTCGAAGTCGCCCGCGAACATGGCGTCGTGCTTGAAGGCCAGGTGGACGACGCCGTCGGCTGCGGCGGCGGCCGCGGCGAGGCCGTCGAGATCATCGAGGTCGCCTCGGTGCACCTCGGCACCGGCAGCCGTCAACGCGGCGGCGGACCTGTCCGAACGGGCCAGGCCGACGACCTGGTGCCCCGCTTCGAGGAGTTCGGGGACGACGGCGGAGCCGAGGTGTCCGGAGGCTCCGGTGACGAATACGCGCATGGTGTGTGCCTTCCTGCTGCGGGTTCCCCACCGGGGGCGGAGAGCCCTGATGTCAGTTCGTGACATCACCGTAGCACCGATGTCAGAGCCTGTCATCACTCTGATGTCAGATCCTGTCATCGCGGTGTAGGATCGGAGCATGAGCCGATGGAAACCCGACGCACGAGGCCGCCTGGAGAAGGCGGCGCTGGAGCTCTACAACCACAAGGGCTTCGACGCCACCACCGTCGCGGAGATCGCCGCCGGCGCCGGCGTCACCGAACGGACCTTCTACCGGCACTTCGCCGACAAACGGGAAGTCCTCTTCCTCGCCAACCCCCTCGCCGACATCCTCGCGGGCGCCGCGGCCACCGCCCCCGTCCCGCTCCCGCCGCTCGAGGTGGTCACCCACGCCCTGACCGAAGCCGCTCCCGTCTTCGAAGAACGCGGGGACCTGGCACGGCAACGCCAGGCCGTCATCGCCGCCAATCCCGAACTCCAGGAACGCGAACTGGCCAAACTCGCCGCACTCGCCGCCACGCTCGCCCAGGCGCTGCGCGAACGCGGTCTGGAGACCACCACCGCAGCACTCGCGGCCGAAATCGGGATCGCCGCGTTCAAGGTCGCCTTCGAACGCTGGGTCAACGACCCCGACCGACACCCCCTCGTCCAGCACATTCGGGAAACCCTGGATGCCGCCAGGCACCTCACCGCACCCGCCGAACATGCCGCCGCGACCGACGACGTGAGCTGCACAGGCCAGGAAAACGTGGCATGAATGCGGTGGGCACTCTGAGCAAGGGGCCCGCGGTGGCTTTGTTCACCGCTTGCGCCAGCAGTTGGCCTTGGCTGCGGGAGGCACTGCCAGCCACGCCGTGTTCGATGTTCATGAGAAGCGACAGCACGTCGGTGCCGCCCCTATGGCGGAGGCGTCGCCGGGCAAGGGCGACCGACGGGTTGCCAGGCGCTGACTCCAGCGGGCAGATCAAAGGCAACAGCACTGTTGCATGGCTGACGGGGCTTTCACCGCTCTCACCTGGATAGTTCCGTCACCGGGACAGTCGACTACCTCTCACAAGATGGCGGAAGAAAGCGCGGCACTGATCCGGGGGTCATTCACCAGGGCCTCTACTACATGGCGTGGCTCATGGCCCACAAGGACGCCTTCCGGAACCTGGTCCGCGACCGATTCGGGGCGTCGGCCGCGTCCCAGATCCTGTGGAGCGCACCCCGGCTGATCTGTCTCGCCGGCAACTTCACCCGCTACGACGCGCACGCTGTGCGTGAGCACCGGCGCTCGATCGATCTGGTCCGCTACCGGTACTTCGGCAACGACCTCATCGGCCTTGAGACCGTGGCGTCCTTCACCGGGCATTTCGGCCACGGTCCGCCGACGCGCGGCCGGAGCAAAGTCTGCCCGCAGGCAGGACGGAACCCTGGCGGAGCTGGCCGAAGCAGCTTTCCGCCTCTTCGCCAGCTGTTTGCCGGGTGCTTCTTACGATCCCGTGGCAGCCTCGTGAGGTTGGCGCGGCACGTAGGTGAGGATGACCGATCCGTTTTGCAACCGCTTCTCGTCGGTGAGCCTAAGGTGCAGCACTGCGGTGTCCACGTGTTCGAAGAGCCGTCGCCCTGAGCCGGCCACGACGGGCATGTACCAGAAGCGGAACTCGTCGATCAGGTGGTCTTGGATGAGTGTGGCGTCGAAACGAGTGGTGCCGTACTTGATGAGGTCCTTGCCTGGCTGCCTCTTCAGCTTCGCGATCGCGCCGGACGGGTCGGGACCCAGCAGGGTGGCATTCCATGTCGTCTCGGCCAGTGATCGAGACGCGACGTACTTGGGCATGGCGTTGATGCGGTCGATGTAGGGGTTGCCGGTGACGTGGCCCCAGTTGGCGAAGAAGGTCTCGTAGGTCATCCGGCCCATGACGAATGCCTCGTAGTTGTCGAGCTGTTGAAGCGACCACGCCGACGACTCGGCGTCGAAAAGGGCCCAGCGTTCAGGGGCTTCGATGACGCCGTCCAGCGTGACGAGCGTCGACTCGATGAGTCTGCGCACCGTAGTTCTCCCTGCTTTGAGTGGATGAGGCGTGCATCCGCCTCAGCGATGGCCGCGATGGTCAGTCGGCGGGGGCGGGTTCTGGGACTTGGCTTTGCAGGACGGTGGTGGCCTGGGTGATGTCGGTGCGCCGGATGAGGAGGAACGCGATGGGGATGGCGGCCAGGGCGATGAGTCCGCAGACCCAGAAGGCGGTGTGGAATCCGCCGGTGAGCGCCTCGGTGATGGCGTGGCCCCGGGTGTGGAGGTCGTGGGTGCGTGTGGCCGCCACGGTGGAGGCGACGGCGATCCCGATCGCGCCGCCGAGTTGCTGGGATGAGTCGATGAGGCCGGCGGCGACTCCTGCGTCCCGTTCGGTGACGCCGACCAGGGCTCCGATCGATACCGGGATGAAGATCCAGGTGACGGTGCCGGTGAGGAAGAAGGGGCCGGCCAGGTTCGTCCAGAAGCTGCCGTGGGCGGGCGCCTGGGTCGCCCACAGGATCCCAGCGCCGGTCAGGGTCAGTCCGGCCGCCATCACCACTTTGATGGAGGTGCGGGTGACGAGCATCTGCGCCGGCCCGGCCAGGACTACTCCGGTCAGGCCGACGGTGAGCCAGGCGAGGCCGGTGTTCATCGCCGAGTAGCCGAGTACTTGCTGCATGTAGAGGGTGCCGATGAAGATGTACCCGTAGAAGCTGGCGCCGAGCAGGAACCCGACGGCGTTGGACCCGGCGAGGGTGCTCAGCCGGAACAGCCGCAGCGGCAGCAGCGGCGCTTGTGCCCTGGCCTCGATGGCCACGAACGCGGCCAGCAGCGCCGCCGACAACGCGAGCAGGGCCACGGTCCGGGTCGCTGTCCACCCGGCGGTCGGCGCCTGCGAGATGGCGTACACCATGATCACTAGAGCGGCGGTCACCGTGATGGCGCCGAACGGATCGTAGCGGCGGCGTGCGCCCCGCAGCCTGCTTTCCGGCACTACACGCCTGGTCAGGAGCAGCGCGGCCCCGCCGACGACCACGTTCAGGTAGAAGATGTATGGCCAGCCGGCGTACCGGGTGAGGGCGCCGCCGGCCAGCACGCCGGCGGTCGCGCCGCTGGCGCCGATGGCGCCCCACAGGCCGAGTGCCTTATTACGCTCGGCGCCCTCGGTGAACATGTTCATCACGATCGACAGCGCGGCGGGCAGCACCACGGCGGCGCCCAGGCCCTGGACGCCCCGAATGATGATCAGGAAGATGCCGTTGGTGGCCAGCGCGCAGGCCAGCGAGGCCGCGGTGAACAACGCCAGCCCGGCTGTGAACACGCGCCTGCGCCCGAGCAGGTCAGCGGCTCGGCCGCCCAGCAGCAGGAACCCGCCGAAGGTGAGTGCGTACGCGGTCACCACCCACTGCAGGTCCGCCTGTGCGAAATGCAGCTCGGCGCCGATCGTCGGCAACGCGACGTTGACGATCAGCATGTCGACCGCCGTCATGAAGTACGCCACGGCGAGCAGCGAGAACGCCCGCCACCGGTGCACGTGGCCCGATGGCGCGGCCTTGCCGCCGCCCAAGTCGTTGCTGGGGTCTACCGCGGTCATGATTGCCTTCTCTCCTGGGCTGATCGGTGATCTCAGGAGGAAGACGAATGGCGGGCGCCGAAACCGGACACGCCTCTAGGAGATTTTCAGGCTCTCGATCCGCCGCTCGAAGGCTGCGCGCTCGGCGGTGCTGCGGGCCAGCGCGATCGCGTGCTCGTAGTACTCCCGGGCTGCGGCGTGGCGGCCGGCCCGCCGTTCCAGGTCGGCAAGGGCCGCCCAGTAGAAGGGGTATCGAGACAGCTTGGGCTCTTCCGCCAGGGCGATCAGCTCGCGGCGGCCCTCCTCGACGCCGTCCCGTTCGGCCACGGCCAGCGCACGGTTGAGCGCCACGATGGGGCTCCGGGACTGTTCGGCGAGGACCTGGTAGAAGGCGATGATCCTGTCCCAGTTTGTCTCCGGGATCGAAGGCGCGATCGCGTGCTCGCAGGCGATGCCGGCCTCCAGATGCCAACGGGACATGTGATCCCCGGTGGCCGCGTGGGCGAGATGGATCAGACCACGCTCGATACGCGCCCGATCCCAGCGGCTCCGGTCCTGGTCCTCCAGGGGGACGAAGACACCTCGCTCGTCCATGCGTGTGGACAGACGGGCAGCGCCGAAACAGAACAAGGCGGCCAGAGCGTGTACGTCCGGATGCGCAGTCGCCTTGGCCTGCAGCAGCAACTCGGTGAGGCGCAGAGCGTCGTTGCACAGAGAGGGACGTACCGGGTCTTGAGGGTTGCTGCCGTGATAACCCTCGTTGAACAGCAGGTACAGCGATCGCAGGACCGAGCCCCGCCGGGTGTCGATGTCGGGCAGTTCGTCCACGTCGGGCAACCGGCCCAGCTCACGCAGGTGTCCGCGACCGCGATGCAAGCGTCGATCGATGGTCTGGGTGTCCACGAGGAACGCCTGACCGATCTCCTTCGGTGACAGACCACACAGCCACCGCAGGATCAGGGTGACGTGCGTCTCGCGGCTCAGGCCGGGGTCGCACACAGCGAACATCATCGCCAGCTGGCTGGTTCCCTCGGCAGCCGGAGCCAGGGCCGCCTCGATGGTGTCCGTCAGCGCGTTGGTCGTTGCCAGTTCGGGCAGGAAAGAGCGGCGTCGCTGTTCTCGGCGGATGATGTCGATCGCCCGGTTGTGGGCTGTCCGGATGATCCATGCCTTCGGATCCTGCGGCAGCCCGAAACGCCACGCCTGCATGGCGCTCACCAGCGCGTCTTGGACGACGTCCTCGGCGAGCGGGATGTTCGAGGGGCCCAGGACCCTGATCAACGCGCTGACCAGGTGCGCATACTCCCTGCGGAACAGGTCCTCGACCAGCTCCACAGACGAGAGCGCCTCACGCCCTTCGTTCACCAGCCTCAGATCCGATAATCCTGGACTGGCCGTACCTCGACGGACCCGCCGAACTCGTACGTCGGGCACCCGCGCGCGACCTCGATGGCGTCTTCCAAAGAGGCCGCCTCGAAGATCATGCTGCCGGTCACCAGATCCTTCGACTCGGCATACGGTCCGTCGGTGACCAGTTCGCGATCGCGGACCGTGGCTCCCGGACCATCGAGCGCGGTTCCGACGTTACGCCTGCCCTGCCCGGCCAACTCCTCCGACCAGCGATACCACTTCTCGACATGAGCCTGAAGCTCGGACGGCGACAGGTCAGGACGCGAAACAGCACCCCCGCGAAAGATCAACATGAACGTGCTCCGCGGGACCCGGTCCTCGCCCACAGGTTCCGACATCACGGCCTCCACGCATCCGCCGCCAGGCGCGCTCGAACCCAGCGCCCACCTGGGCCTGGCCCCAACGCCACACCAACAGCAACAAATCCAGCTCGAAAGCATTCCACACATCACATCGTCCTCAAGAACGGACTGGCCGGCGCATGCTGCTGCGTGCCCGCGCCTCACCGCTGCCCCGCGGCTAGGTCACCGCGGCGATGTGAAGTTCACCGCCCGCCCGTGACCGTGCCGGAGGAGGACCGGGGCCGGGCGTAACCGGAGGGCACCCGACGGCTGTTGAGTTTTCGTGTGAAGAAAAACAACCACGCCGCCGAGGGCCCTGACGGCCTTGTCTACACCGCCCGCCTGCCGCTGCCGAGCGCCACCTTGAACTACCTCGCCGACCTGATATGCAGCCACATGAAGAAGATTCGCTCGCCGTGGCGGGCCCCGCCCGCCGGGAAGATCGCCACTATCGTGCTCGCGGTGCTGCGCTGTGACCAGCGGCCAGGCGACCTGGCCGGCGGCAACGGCATCCACCGCACCCCCGTCACCTGGCGGGTGCGCGAGGTCGTCGGCCTGCTGACCGCCCGCGTCCCCAGGCTGAACCGGGCCCTGAAGAAGATCGCCCGAGAGGGCGGCGGCATCGTGCTCATGGACGGCTCGCTGATCCGCACCCGGCGGCGCACCGGGAAGGACAACCGCAAGAACTACTCCGGCAAGAGTAAGTGCCATGGTCTGCTCGTGATCGCGCTCACGGACGATCGTGGCCGCCTGCTGTGGGTATCTGTGGCCCGACCCGGACGCACCTCGGAGATCACCGCCTGCCGGCATGAGAAGCTCATCGCCAAGCTGCGGGCGGCCGGCCTCGCAGCCATCGCCGACCTGGGGTTCGTCGGCCTCGACGACAGTGATCCCGACGCCCGCCCGGCGATGATCACCGCTACAAGGGCGCGAAGAACCGGCCCCTGACCTGCGGGCAGAAGCTGTCGAAGAAGGCCCTCGCCGTCGTCCGGGCCGTGGTCGAGCATGGCTTCGCCCACCTCAAGAACTGGCGCGTCCTCGGCAAGGTCCGCACCGACCCGAAGTGGGCCACCGCGCTGGTCAGGGTCCTGCTGGTCCTCACCAACTGCGAAGTCTCCCGGTGACCGACGATCGTCAGCCAAGTCACCCGCCCGTGACCAGCACAAGCATCCCGAGGCCCGCGCACACCAGACCTCTCACCTGCAACTTCACGATGCACACCACTCACTGAGTTCCGGCTTCCAGCGCGAGCCCGCGTGGCGGGCGAGGGCGGCGATGAGTGCCTGGTGCTGCTGCTCGGTCATTGGACCGAGGGCGCAGAGCGGCCAGCGCCCTGCCGTGCCTTGAGAGGAGCGAGGGTGCACCATGCCCGCGGGTCTTGTGGAGCTGATCTGCAGCCCCTTTCCCGCGGGCTGGATGTGCAGCGCGTCGAAGCTGGGGCCCAGCGGAATTCCGCGACGTGCTCCAGCGTGACGGCCGTTGCGAGGTTCCAGCCGTACCTCCGGCGCCCCGCGGGGCTGTCGGCGGGCGTGGAATGGCGCGGGTCAGTGGTGGTGATTCCGGCAGCGTCGACGCGAAGTGACCATGGGCGCCCGTCCTCGATCGCATGCCGATGCTGTCGCCAGTTCAGGGTGGCCGCCCGGAGCTTCCGTCCGTACAGGAGGTGAAGCAGGACCACATAGACCACAGAGCCACAGATGGGGATCCAAAGGTCTTCGTTGTATGGGTTTCCCTCGATCGCCACCACCGTTACTCCTGTGCACGCGTAGAGAGGCGGCAACAGGAGGACGGCTGGGAGAAGCCAGTGGCGTATCAGGGGTCGGCGATCGTGTGTCGCGTAGGTG
Source organism: Streptomyces sp. NPDC001401 (assembly GCF_042895385.1). Taxonomy (NCBI): domain Bacteria; kingdom Bacillati; phylum Actinomycetota; class Actinomycetes; order Kitasatosporales; family Streptomycetaceae; genus Streptomyces; species Streptomyces sp. NPDC001401. The sequence continues at coordinate 27,272 of NZ_JBIAWI010000024.1, read as the reverse complement.
GAGATGGGTTCGTGCCCGGTCCAGGCGATTTCAACGGTGAACGGCGGTTCCCGACGTTTGCCTGGTCGAACAGACCGACCGAGCAACAGCGGAAGTTCAGTCCCTGAGGGGAGCGACTCAGGCGACATTCGAGGTTGGCAAGCCACATGTGCATGCGCCCCGCAGACGCCGCCTGATCACGGACGCAGTCACTGCTCCCGCAGACGACTGCTGACTCGATCTACTTTTGCCGAGAAGAGAGGGCTTCGGCATCCCCTGGCACACCGTGCATGCCGTCTTCACCGGCTGAAACCGCAGCCGGTTTCCTTCAGCCTCCGCCCCACCTGATCACGACTGGAGACAGGCCCTAGCAGCAATGCTGTTGCTTTACGCGTTCGCGGGTTGGGGTCGTTGGATGCGGACTGCTCGGGTGCCGGTGCGGGTGGGCTGGGGCCTGGTGTGGTGTTCGGCCCGTTTGAGCCAGTAGTTGGACATCTTGCGTTTGACGACGCGGGGTTGGCTGCGCAGGCGTCTGTGCGGCAGGAGGCGTTCGAGCAGGTCCTGCTGGAGCAGGACGAGCGTTGTGACCAGCAGGTCAGGGGGAAAAGCTGCCCGGCGTGACGGTCACGCTGCGCCGGGCGGAGCGCAATGTTTCGGTGAAGGAGATCCGGTCCGGGTCCAGGCCCCGGGTGGCGGCGGTTCTCACCATCAGTTCGCGCAGCGCGTGGTGGACCAGCAGGTGTGCCCAGATCTGTTGCAGGACGCCGTCGGGGGTCTTGCTGCTGAGGACAACGCGGGCTCCGCGTTGATGGGTCTTGAGCTCGGCGAAGACGGCTTCCGCCTCCCAGCGCTCTTGGTAGAGCGCGGCCAGCTGGCGGGCGGGATAGCGGCGGGCATCCAGCAGGCTGGTCACCAGCCGGTAGTCCTCACCCTCACGGCCAGTGCCGTTGAGCTGGTAGGCCACCACCCGCACTGCGACGGGATCAGTGTGAGCGCGATCGGTCTGAGCGTGGATGCGGGAGATCCAGGAGCCGTCCCGCAACTGCCGGTCGACGGGCAGGATGCGGTTGGCGGGCACCCGCCACAGCAGATCGGCGCCGCTGGCGGTGAAGGCCCGCCACAATGGCACGCCGAGGAACTCCCGGTCGGCCAGGAGGAGTTGGCCCGGTCCGCAGGAGCGGGGCAGGCGGCCGACCAGAGTGACCTCGCCGGTGCGGCAGCCGGCCAGCTCGGCGTCCAGGACGAGATGGGTGCCCACCTCGATCAGGCAGGCCATCCGCACCTGGGGAAAGGAGGACTTGTCGTGGCCGCGGCTGTTTCCGGGGCGTCCGAAGGCGGCCTCATTCGCCACACTGTCGGCCACGTCCCAGCAGGTGGCGTCCACCGCCAGCAGCCGCAGCCCGCGCCAGAAGCAGCCCGGGGTGGCCTGGGTGCCCATCGGCTTGGCGGTCGTGGCGAACAGCACCCGCAGCGGCTCCGGACCCAGCCGCTGGCGGGCCCGAAACAGTGACGACTTCGCCGGGATGTGCCACTCGCCCAGCAGGCCCCGGCCCCGCAGGCCCTCGACCAGGTGCCGCATCACGTCCAGATACGGCGCCGGGGAGAACAGGGCCAGCCCGAGCACGAAGTACACCACCAGTCGGGCCGGCAGCAGGCGTCTGCGCTGCTCCGCACGACCGCATGCGGCCACCACACGATCCACCAACCCGGACGGATACACCCAGGTCAGCAGCCCCAAGCCCGATAACTCACCGACGTCTGCAGACACCCGCACCACCCCCGGGAGCACTGCACAGCAGCGTACGCCCACGAGCTATTGCAATGGCATTGGCCCTAGCAGGGTGCTGGTCGGCCTCGGGGTGCCGGCGGCTTCAAACGACCTACCCGACGGCGAATTGGCTCCGCCTCGGCCCTCCGTCGGCCGGGCACGGAGCGTCTTCGCCAGGGGCTTGCGCAGATTGTCGGGAAGACTGCCGAGAGCGGGCTTTCCGGCATGACGCAGCGGGTGACCATCTGGGGCGTTCCCGTCCCGAAGGGCAGGCCGCCTGCGGAGTGGTAGCTGACGAGTGTGCCCCAGAGGGAGGATGTCGCCCTCGGGGCAACGGTACGTGTGCGGCAGTGTCCGCGGTTGTCCAACCGGTGGATCCTGGCCACGGTGTCGGCACGTCTCACGGAGCGCCCGGCGGTAGAGCTATGACCGCGAGTGGGGACCAGTTGGGGACCGCACGGCGTGCGCGATGGTGCACGAGGGAGCCTTCAATACACGTCCTGCGTCCCGATTAAGTCGGATATGTCTATAAAATACCCTCGACACTCAATCCTGGGGGTCAAGGGGGCGCAGGTTCAAATCCTGTCGTCCCGACGGTGTTCACCAGCGGGTTTGCCGACAACGGCAGGCCCGCTGGATGCGTTCGGGTGACACGTGATGGCGGCCTGATGGCAACCGGGGAACGCTCAGCGGCAGGTCTCAGGCCGCCCGGTTTTCTGATGCCCGACCGGTCTGACTGAGGTGTTTACGGTCGGCGCGTGTGGGGCCTTGTCGATGGCGGTGACGGCGTCGCAGGCGGACGTGTTTCGGCAGGCTAGGAGCGTTCGACATCATCCGCCTGACCGGGTTCGACAACGACTATCAGAACCTGCGGGAAGGGATTTCCGCCTTGGAGATCGAGAAGCGGGAGCCGTTGCTGCTGACGCGTCTGCTACAGGACCTGCGGCGGATGACGATGCTGCTGACTGAGGTTCCCACTCTGGTTATCGATGACGCCGCGGACGAGGCGCCGTTCCACGTCAACGTACCCAAGGGCGGAACGAGACGCGGAAGGGGTCCCGGCACGGCGCTCAACCACCTGGTGTCGAACCTGTTGGATCTGTTGCCCCAGGCTCAGTACGTCGGCTACACGCCAACGCCGTTCGCGCGAGCACTGATCGACCCGAGTGCCGCGGCGAACCTCTTCCCCCGTCACTTCATCGTGTCGTTGCCCTGGCCGGACGGCTACATGGGAATCGAGGATCCGTACGACTTTGACTCCGAAGTTGCGGTCGAACAACGGACGTTCGCCAACTCGCAGCAAACGGCTCATGTGCGCGCCGCCGGGGGCAATGACGGCCTTCGCCAGAGTCTGAGCTGCACCGAGTTTCGTAGCGGCGATCTCGTGTGATTCAGGCGGCGTTCGAAGGTGCCAAGGATCGGTAATGAGCCGCCTCGAAATCTGGCGCCACAAGGTCATCTCCAGGGCGTCCAGGGGAAGATCGGTGTGCATGTGCATTCCGAGCTGCCATCCATCGAGCATCCGCGAGAAGACCTCGGGGACGAACGCAACGTAGACCCAGCCGGACCAGGTCCGGACATAGGTCAGGTCGGCTACCCACAGCTGGTTCGGCCGGTTGCTGTGAACTGCGGTTGACCAGGCCCGGAGGGCGCGGGGAGGCTGGCTCGGGGCACCGTGGTCCGGCGCCGCAGGCCGCGGATGAGGCCTTCCAGGCCGTCTCCGCGCATCAGCCGTTCGACGGTGCAGCGGGCCGAAATGACTCCCTCGCGCCGCAGCTGGCTGTGGACCCTACGGGCGCCAGAGGTCTCGCCGGACGCGGCGTGCACGGTGCGGATCTTGGTCAGCAGTTGTTCGTCGCGCAGGCGCAGAGCGGACTTCGGCCGCCTGCGGCGGGCGTTGTGTGCCGAGACCGACAGGCCGAGTTCCCGGCAACCCGACTCGACCCCGAAGCCGTCGCGGCGGTGGTTGATCACCGCGTCGGCCTCGTGCGCGGCTGGTCGAGCTCCTTCGTAAAGAACACACTGAGGCGGCTTTGAGGATCTCGTTCGCCCGCCTCAACTCGGGTTCTTCTCTGTGGAGTTGGGCGAGCTCGCTCTTCTCCGCTGTGGTGAGCAGATCGGGCCGTCGCCCTGGTCGGCCTCGGCCTGGCAGACCCATTGCCGCAGGGCTTCCTTGTGAATGCCCAGGTTCCGGGCGATGCAGGCATCGGACCTGTGCTCTCCCATCTGCCGAGCGATCATGCCTAGCTTCAGGGTCGCTACAACATCCGGTTCAGCTCACCCTGACCGACGGGTTGCAGGAAAGGCCGGCGTCCGAGTAGAGGTACCGGCCTTTCCGACGTCGTGGCGTTGCCTGCCCATACCCAAGTGGGGAGCTCTCCCGGATATCTCGCACGGAGACTTGCACAGGGTCCTCGTTAGCTTCATCCCGAGAAGGAGACGGGGTCGGAGCTGGGCAGTGGCGTGGAGAAGGCCGATCGGTACGCTTTGGGCATCAGCCAACAGGCATTCCCCGAGCGCATCGCGAACATCGTCCGCCCGTCGTGGATCATCGAGAAACGGCTCTGCCTCGAGCGCGGGCACTATCTTCGTCGAGGGACGTCTCCAAGATCCTTACCGGCCACGGTCCGGACAACCTGGCCAGCCTCCTGAGTGTCGACATCAACACCCTGCGAACAGTGGGCCACAGCAACATTGCAGCTGGCCCCGGCAAGATCGATAGACTCTGCAACAGCCCTGGCCGCACAGTGGATTTTCACGCTGCTCCTCTCCTGCGGAGTCCCTCATCCTTGTGTGGGCCGGTATCCGGACGGGGGTTCGTTGACGGGGAAGGCGTGCGGACGATTCGTATCAGGTCGTTTCGGGAGCGGACCGACAGCGCCTGGAAGACCTTGCGCAGGTGATAGTTGACCGTGTGAGGTGACAGGTAGAGGCGCTCGGCTATTTCCTTGTTCGTCAGTCCGTCCGCCGCGAGTTCGGCGATCACAATCTGTTTCTCTGTCAGCTGGTGCCCAGAGGGCAAGGCGTACCGGCTGCTCAGATGTGTGACGGCGCTAGAGGCCCGACCCAGGTCGGACACGGCGGTGCTTTCGCTCAGCTGATGCGTTGTCATGAGCCCTCGCACCGGCCTGGCCATGACGTGGAACGCTGAGTGACGGCCAGGTGAGTCAGGCGCTTCCGGTGCTGCCGTGAACCGCCTTGCCCTGTACTGATCAATCTGCTCGCGCACCGCAGCTCGTCCCGTGGCTGGAACCGAGTTGCGGATGACGCGCCGGAACAGTTCGTTCGTAAACCGTACGTCGTCCTCATCGTCGCTCAGGAGGCCGGCGATCACGGCCTCCTGGAGATCCGGCAGAAGGCGCGACGGCTTCACCCCCAGGACCTCGGCGAGTTCCGCGAACGTCAGGCGTGTGCCCGGGACCGAGGCGACGGAGAGCATATGGGCGCACGAAGGTGAGCAGTCCTGGAGATATCGCCGCACCAGTCCATCGAACTTCTCAGGGACGGCGGGATGCACGAGGCGGGCGACCGCGCCGACTTCCAGCTGCTCCTCGTCCAGGAGGCCTTCGACGAGCACTTCCAGGGCCTGCGGGTGGCCGGATACCGAGGCCACCATGCGGGTGAGCGCGGCGTCCGGTTGCACACCGAGCAGGTCGTGGGCCATCTTCTGGATCGCCTGGTCGTCCAGTGTTCCCAGTCGGAACAACCGATGAGATCCCGCAGTGGAAGCCAGGGCGATGTCCAGCGGGCTGTTGGGTCTGCCCCATCGCCGGCTGGTGCACCACACGGTCGGCACGCTTGCGGCCTTCATGTGTATGTTCGCGAGTAGTCGCACGTCGGACTTGTCCGAGCAGTGGATGTCGTCCAGGAGGACGACGAGAGGGCCGTTGAACTCCTCGTGGTCTTCGTACAGGCTGCGGACGACCGTGGCGCCGGATGCCTCTGCCAGGGCTCCGGCCTCGGCGAGTAGGCGGGATCTGCCCACGCCGGGTGTCCCTTCGAATGAGATGTGCAGGCTTCCCGCATGGTGCCGGGCGCGGATCGCGTTGTGAACAGCGGAGATCTCGGCCGGTCGACCGTGCAAGGGGCGGGTCCCGGCCGCCAGCACTGCTTTCACGTGTGGGTCACCTTCTGTCGAGAGGGGCTGGACGACGGAGTGGGGAGAACTGGGTCATGGGGCCAGTGCTCTGATCGGCCGAGGAGCGCCAGGGCGGTCGTCGTCTGTGACGACGCCGGCGGCCACCCGAACGGCCGTGCGACGGCATCGTTGCCGATTGAACTGTCGCCCGGGGCGCGAGGTGGCGCAAGCACGGCGATGCACGTCGTGCCTACTAGTCCAAGTCATGCCTACTAGGCCAAGTCGCCGGCCAGCCGGGTTAATCGGAAGGCATTGCGCCGTACAGAAGCAGGTCCCATGTCCGCGCTGCACGGCGGACCGCCGTCGAGTCGCCGTCCGCGTCAGGGGCGGTGCAGCGGACGTACTCCTCAATGCCCGTAATGAGGAACTGTACCGACTCGGCGAACGCCGCCGGGATGACCTCGCTGCGCAACCGTCCTTCCTCGTGTGCCCTGTTGAGCAGCTCGGTCATGTAGGTGAGCCAGGCGTTCGTCCACGCGCTGTGTATCGAGCGTTCTCGCGTCAGCCGCGCGGCCGCCCGAACCATGGTGCACTCCTCCAGGAGTCGGGCGATCGACAGAGTGAGCGAACGTGCCTTGGCAAGGGGGGAGACCGTGAGTTCGGCGACGCATCCCGTGACGTGCTGGGCCAGTTGGATGCCCGACGACTCCACGGCGTCCGCCAGATCCGGCTTGGTGGGGAAGTGGAAGGTCAGAGCGCCCATAGAGATGTCGGCGGACTTCGTGACGCACGTCAGGGGGGTGCCGGCATACCCGTGGCGGTCGAACTCGTCGGCGGCGGCCTCCAGGATCAGGCGTCGTGTCCGTACCGCTCGTACCTGCTTCACTCCGACCTTCTCCTGCAATGGATGACTGTGCGGGCCCAGCCCCGGACCAAGGCCACCGCGGTACGTGCGTGTGACGGACTCGTGGCGAGATTCCGAATACTGAGACAAAACCTTCCATCTCCTCGTCGTCCAAGCAAGGCCAGACCTGCCCTGCAGGGAGGGAACGACCGAAACCGATCTCAAAAGAAAGAGAATGTTTGCTATGTTTTTCGGGTTGCGGAGCTCACCGACGCTTCAAGGGGGAGAGATACACCATGCTCACTCAGTGCATCGCAGGTTCACCGTTGACCTGCAGCAGGCCGCTGGCCGACTTCGTTGAGACCGTCTTCGGAAGTCTGCCTCGTGTCGATCAGCGACGCTGGGCCGATGTGTACCTGCGCGGCCTGCTGAGCACGCCGGGCCGCAAGACGATGAAGCGGCTCGCACGGCAGGTTTCGTGCGAGCCGAGTGCCGCGCAAGCGCTGCAGCAGTTCATCACCTCGAGTCCTTGGGGCTGGAGCGAACCGCGTGCCGTTCTTGCCCGCATAGCGGCCCGCAGGTTGCCGGAGTGCGCGTGGGTCACCGGGACGATCGTGTCCGAAAAGCGCGGGCACCGCTCGGTCGGTGTTCACCGGCGTTTCGTACCCGAGCTGGGGGCCACGGTCAACTGCCAGGTCGGGGTAGGCATGTTCCTCAGTTCGGAGGCCGAGGCGATCCCCGTGGACTGGCGCCTCGTGCTGGACACGGCGTGGAGCGGTGACGCCTCGCTGCGGCGGCAGGCGAGAATTCCCGACACGGTCGGGTCCGGCTCGACATGGGATCAGGCGCTGGAGATGGCGGAGACTGCCGACGCGCTGCAGTGCTTGGAGGGAGCGCCGCTCGTTGTCGACCTGACAGCTACCGGGGACCCGGCCCACTTCACCGGTTCCCTTGCCCGCGCCGGGAGGGAGTTTCTCGTACGGGTACGTCCCGACCAGCCCGTGCTGGAGGCTGCTCGCAGGATGGTGCCATCGAGGGGTGTTACGTCACCTTCCTTGATCTCGACGGCCGAGCGGCTCATCGAGGAGGGCGAGGCGGGGCAACGCCAGGTGTCCCAAGCGCAGTTCGCCGATGGGGCGGGACGCGTGCGACTGCGCTCCGCGATGGTTCACCTGCCCGGAGTGGAGGACATCGCTCCCGGTGCAGGGAACCCCGTCCACCGGCTGCTCGCCTTGAGCGCTGCTGATGGGCGGACCCCGCCCCAGTACTGGATCAGCGCGCTGCGCCGACGAGGTGTGAGGGATGTGCTGTCCCTGGTGCGTCGACAGCAGGTCGTGCAGTCCACCGTACGCACCCTGGGGGACGACTTCGGGCTGACGGACTTCGAGGGGCGGTCCTTCCCCGGTTGGCACCATCACATGACGATGGTGTCCGCTGCGTACACGTACAGCCTGCTGTCGCCGCGTACGGCGGTGCGCCTCAGCGCGTGACGGGACAACTGCGGGCAAGGGAGCGCAGCGGTGGGGCGGGTCGGCACGGGTGGGTCAGGGCGGCGGTGCAGGAACTCAGGCGGCAGTCCAGCCTCCGTCCACCGCCATGGCTGTGCCGGTAACGAACGAGGCCCGCCTGCTGCACAGCCAGGCCGCGGCTTCGGCGACCTCCTCCGGCGCTGCCATCCGCTTCTGGGTGGAGCGGTGGACGAAACGGTGCTCCAACTCCGGTGCCCTGTCGAGGACTTCCTCCATGAGCTCGGTCCTGACACTGCCCACAACCAGAGCGTTCACCCTGATGCCCTGTTCCCCGTACTCGGCCGCCGCGGCACGGGTCAGCCCCAGCACCGCGTGCTTGGCGGCGACGTACGGGGCCCCGGAGCCGGGGGCTTGAACGCCCGCCACGCTGGAGGTGTTCACAATCGAGCCGCCGAGCCCGTCGGCCAGCATCGCCGGTATCTGGCGGCGCAGGCAGTTCCACACGCCTCGGACGTTCACGTCCATGACACGGTCGAAATCGGCCGGGTCGGTCTCGTGCAGCAGGCGCCCGACCGACGCCCATCCCGCGTTGTTGAACGCCCCGTCCAGCCGTCCGAACCGTTCCACCGCCGTGGCCACGGCGTGTGCGACGTCCTCCTCCCGCACCACGTCGCCGGCCGCGGCCACTGCCGTTCCCCCGCTCTTGGTGATCTCCTCCGCCAGGTCACGCAGGCGCTCCTTTCGCCGGGCCATCAGCACCACGTTGGCGCCTTCCGCGGCGAAGAGCCGGGCCGCGGCGGCGCCGATGCCGCTGGAGCAACCCGTGATCATGATGGTCTTGCCGTGCAGAGTCATGCGTCTGTCTTTCTCTCCATTGATATGCCTCGACCCTGTTGGTCGCACCGCGTCATGCCCTCAACGGAACGCGGCGAGATGCCGGCGGGCCCAGGCCTCGAACGTGGCCGGTGGACGGCCGGTCACTCGCAACACGTCCTGCGTGACGGACACCTTCGCGCCGGCGGCCTGGCGGCCAGCGCTCTCCAGCAGTGCCTGGGCGAGGGGGCGCGGATACCGCGCGCTCCACCGGTCCAGCGCATGCTGGTCGGTCAACTCCTCATGTTTCAAAGAAAGTTGGAGGAGATCGGCGAGCTGTGCCACCTGCTCTCGCGCCGAGACGGCTGTCGGCCCGGTCAATGCGTATACGCGGCCGGCATGCCCGGTGCCGGTGAGGGTGCGGGCGGCGACCTCCGCCACGTCCGCAGGGTCGATGCAGGCGTTCGGGGCATCGCCGTAGAGGGTTGCCACGGGCTCACCGGCGCGCACGGCGCCCGCCCACGCCAGGCAGTTGGACATGAAGGCCCGCGCTCGCAGGAACGTCCACGTCATCCCCGACGCCTGCCAGAGCTGTTCACACTCCCGCTGCCAGCGAGTGACGAGGTCCTGTGCGCCGGGATCGGTGACCGCGAGGGCCGACAGTTTCACCACATGGCGTATCCCGGCAGCCGTTGCCGCAGACAAGAGGTGCTCGTCATGGCGCGGGTTCGCGGGGTCGAAGGTGGCGACGAAAAGGGTGTCTGCCCCCTCCAGAGTGCGGGCCAGTCCGTCGCATACGTCGAAATCCGCATGGACCAGACGGCCGTGCACACCGAGGCGGGCAGCCCGCTCGGGAGACCTCGTCAGGGACAGGACGTCATGGTCGGCGGCCAGAAGTGCGGTGAGGCGGCGGCCGACGGTTCCGCCGGCACCGGCGACTGCGACGCACAGGCTCACGTCGTATCACCCCTCCCCGGATCCAGGTCGATCCGCGCGATCGTCTCGGGCTGGGCGATCCCGGGTAGGAGCGTGCGCCACATGCGTACGGTGCGCTCTGGCAAGTCCCTGCGGTTGCTCACCAGTTGGGAGTAGAGCTGGATGCCGGTGCACGCGCCGACCAGGAACTCTGCGATGTCCTCGGAGCGGTTTCCCGGCAGCAACTCGCCCTTTTCTTCAGCGTCTTGGAGGCACTGGGTCATTATTTCCTTCCAGCCCAGGTAGGAAGAGGGGTCCTGGACACCGAAGCTCCCCTGTTCCACGGAGAGGCGCACTCCCGCGCGCAGGAGTGGGTTCACCTGCAGTTCGCACGCCCACACGAGGGTGATGTCGACCAGTCGTTGCAAGCCTTGGGAGGCCAACTTCGGCTGGATCTGCTGCGGTTGGGCGCTCATGATGGCGAGGGCCAGGCCCTCCTTCGACTTGAAGTGGAAGTAGAGGGCGCCGGCGGTGACTGCGGCCCGCTCCAGGATGCGGGTGATGCTCGCACCCGCATAGCCGTACTCGTCGAATACCTCGGCTCCCGCGCGCAGTAGTGCCTCGCGGGTGCGCAGAGCGCGCTCCTGGGGCAAGCGCGTCATCGGCCCGCTCCGATACATCGCGTCATCGCCACTCCTTGACCCATCCTCGACAGAAAAAAGAACGTCCTTTATGTTTACATGCAACTGATCACATCGTCCAGCGGCAGTCGGTGTGTCTCTCGCACTGACCGCGCTGTCGCGGATCTCGCTTGTATGGGAGTGGCGTTGTCCAAGTCATGCACCCTCGTTCCCGCTGTTCAGACCTCACCCAGAGTGGCGCAGCAGTCGGTTCACAAACTGAATGCCGCGGAGGTGCTTCTGACGGGATGGCGGCGCACCGCCGACGACCGGTTCGTCGTCACCGCCCGGTGGCCGCCCGACCACGACTTCTATGCCGTACGCGAACACCGTCACGACCCGCTGTTACTCAGCGAGACTATTCGCCAGACCTTCCCGTTGTTGGCCCACGAGGCGTACGGCGTACCTTTCGGTCACCATCTGGTGTGGGACAGCTATGCCTGGTGCCTGAACCCCGAACTGCTGCACGCTGACGGCTCGGCTGTGGACCTCGAACTCCGCGTCGTGGCACGGGACGTGGTGCGCCGCAGGGGAAGCGTCGCGGTGCTCGCGCTCGCGTACGACGTCGTGCGTGACGGAATTCCCCTGGCCACGGCCACCAGCCGCTTCACGATCCAGGTCCCGGCCGTGTACCGGCGGTTGCGCGGCGACCACGGTGACCCGGCCACCATACAGCCGATACGCGTGCCAACCGCGGCCCGGGCCCAGAGTGTGGGCAGGCAGGACGCCGGTGATGTCGTCCTGGCGCCCACCGACGTTCCGCAGCGCTGGCAGTTGAGGGTCGACACCGACCACTCGGTGCTTTTCGATCACCCCGTCGACCACGCCCCGGGCATGCTGCTGCTCGAGGCGGTGAGGCAGGCGGCCCACGCTGTTTCGGGCCGGGCGCCGGTAAGCGTGATCGCGATGGACGTCCGGTTCCACCGGTATGCCGAACTGGACACCCCAAGTTGGGTGGAGGCGCGGCGGACCGGAAGTGACGCCGCGCACCGTCCTCGCCTGGCCGTCACCTGCAGCCAGGAAGGCAGCGAGCTGTTCTCCTGCACGGTCACACTGGATGAGGAGCCCCAGAAGCACGAGTAGTCGGCGTCGAACCTGGTACGTGACTTCGCAGTACGCCGTACGCACGAAACGGGCGGCCGGCAGGATGCCGTACGCCCGTTTCGTGCGTGCTCAGACCTGTTCGGTCTGCTTGCCGGACGTGCTGTCACCGGCTGCCACGGCGGCCTCCGCCGGTTCCGGGACGGCCGCGGGGGCGGAACGGCGGGCGAGGTCGGGCAGGACGGTGGCCAGGCCGGCCAGGGCCATGATCGCGCCCAGCCACAGCGGGGCGCGCAGACCCCAGGTCTCGATCACGACGGCGCCGATGGAGGAGCCGAGGATGATGCCGAGGGTGATGAAGGAGGAGTGGACGGTGTTGACGAGCGGGCCGGCGTTGCCGGTGCGCTGGACGCGGGTGGCCATGGCCGGGTTCATGGTGACGCCGACCAGGCCGATGCCCATCATGCAGACGACGGCCGGTGCCGGCAGGTCGGCGAGCAGGGCGAAGCCGGTCAGGAACACGGTGTTGAGGACGAGGCCGACGGCGAGGACGGGGACGGTGTGGCGGTCGGCGAAGCGGCCGACGACGTTGTTGCCGACGACGGTGGCGGCACCGTAGGCGATCAGCAGGACGGGGACGGTGCCGGTGGAGAAGCCGGTGAGGTCGGTGAGGATGGGGTTGAAGTAGCTGAAGGCGGAGAAGGTGGCGCCGATGATGAGCGTGCTGGTGGACAGCACGAGCCACAGCTTGGGCTTCTTGAAGACGCCGATCTCCTGGCGGAAGCCGCCGCCGCCCTCGGCGCGCTCGATGCGGGGCACGCCGAACAAGGTGGCCAGGGCGGCTAGCACGGTGATTCCGGTGATGGTCCAGAATGCCGCGCGCCAGCCGAAGTGCTCGCCGACCAGGGTGGAGATGGGCAGCCCGAGCAGGGTGCCGAGCATCAGGCCGTTCATCGCGACCGCGATCGCCCGGCCGCGGACCTCGGGGCGGGTGATCTGGGCGCACATCGAGATGCCCACGCCGAAGAAGGCCTGGGAGGCGATGCCGGTGATGATCCGCGCGGTCATCATGGTGGCGTAGCCGGTCGCGGTGGCGGCCAGGACGTTGCCCGCCAGGAAGATGACGAACAGCACCATGAGTGCCGTCCGCGGCGGGAGTTTCATGAGCGCCACGGTGAGGAACGGCCCGCCGGCCGCCATGGCCACCGCGAACGCGGTGATGAGGTATCCGATCTGCGGGATGGTGGCGTTCAGGCCGTCGGCCATCTGCGGCATCAGTCCGGCGACCACGAACTCGCTGGTCACCATGGCAAAGATGCCGAGTGCCAGGACGTATACGGCACGGGGCACGTTCGGTCTCCTTAGGGGGTCGACGCCGACCGGCGTGGGGGCCGGGTGACGTGGCGGTGAAGAGTTATGGATTAGTCAGTTCAAAACTTGGGCATGGGTAAGCGTCGCCCGGGGCGGTGCGCGGGTCAGTGGGTGAGTGCGTCGAGGGTGACTTCGGCGATCGACTCCAGTGCGGCCCGATCGGCGCCGCCCTGGCTCGAGATGCGCATGCCGCCGATCGCCGCGTTGATGAAGCGGGCCAGTGCTCCGGCGTCCCGCCGGGAGGTGATGCTGCCGTCCCGGCGGCCCTCCTCGATCACCGCGCGCAACACCGCGAGCCTGCGGGCCGTGTCACGCTCCAGCATTCCCGCCGCCCGGCTGTCCCGTGCGGCCAGTTCGACCGTGGTATTCACGGTCAGGCAGCCCAGGCTGCGGCCACCGGCCCGGTGCTCGGTCTCGCCGTCGACGACCATGGCGAACAGGGCGCGGATGCGGTCCGCGGCACTGTGCTGGGCGTCCTCCAGGAGGGCCAGCTGGGCCGTGGTCATGGTGTCGATGTAGTGGGCCAGTGCGCGCTCGAAGAGGTCGTGCTTGCTCTTGAACGTGTTGTAGATGCTGCTGCGCCCCAGCCCGGTGGCTTCGCACAGGTCCTGAGTGGAAGTGGCCTCGTAGCCCTTCTCCCAGAACGTGTGCATCGCCGCGTCCAGGGCCCGTTCCTCGTCGAACATCCGTGGTCGGGCCATGAGTTGACCGTAACACGTTTTGAATCGACCAGTCCAATAGCTGGAGTGTTGTCACGGAGCCCCCGCCTGGTAGCGCGCTCCCAGTACGGCTCGCGGCGACCACGGCCGGCGTCCGGTGCGGAACATCGCGTCCGCCCGCGCGAGCGCACCGGGCCGCAGCTCCTCGATACCGCCGAGCACCGACAAACGCGTGGCTGAGTCGTCCCCCAGATACAGGGAGCTCAGGTCCCGTACGTCGATTCTGAGATCCGGAGCACGTGTGGTCCGGGTGCAGGAGGCACCGTCACGCGCGCCCTCCAGCAGCCAGGTGCCTGCCCCGTACCCGGCGGCGTCGGCCACCTCCAGCACCAGACTCGCCTCGATACCGTAGGTGCGGGCAGACAGAGCGCGGGGTGTGTCGAGGACGCGCAGCCACATGTAGTCGCTCAACGCGCTCACGCGGGCCGCCCGCGGGTCGCCCAGCCACAGCGGGAGCAGCGTGTCGGGGGAGCGATACGGCAGGTGGACCGTGGTAACCCAGTCGACCGTCACTGCGTAGCGCAGCAGAGCCGCCTCCGCCCGCGGGGACGCGGTGATCAGATCGCGTATCCACAGGGGCGACTGCGGCAGCATGTTGCCCCATGTCTCCTCGGCGTTGAAGCAGAGCAGGCCGTCCGCCTCGCCCGAGTCCGCGTCGAAGTGCAGGGCGAAGAAGGGCTCGGACCGGCGGTCTCCGGACCCCGTGCGCTGCCCGGTGGCCTCCTGCCACCACAGCTCGTCGCGGCGCAGCGCCCCGGGCTGGCCGGCGCGCAGTCGCTCGTACACCCCCGGCGCGGCCTTGAGGTATTCGCGGGCGTCGACGAGCAGCACACCGGAGGTGTCGGCGGTCCGCCGAGGATCCAGGCGGGCCCGGTGCACGTCGATCTCGAACCAGGCCATCGCCGTCGCGGGACCGAAGCCGTAGCGGCCGTAGAGGGGGTACTGCGCGGCGTCGAGAACGGCGACCGGCTCCCCGCGCTCGAAGGCGCCCCTGAGGTCCATGGCCACCATCCTGCTCAGCAGTCCGCGGCGGCGGTGCGTGCCCGCCACGCTGACCTTCGAGATGGCCGACGCGGGGAGGAAGGCGCCGCCCGGTACGGTGATTTCCTGGGCGGAGCTTCGATAGGTGCCGACACACCGGTCCATGTCGAAGGCCCCGATGAGCCGGTCCCGCGCTGTCGTCGACCGTATCGCCTCGACGCTGCTCTCGGTGTACGGGCGCAGGTACCCGTTGCCCCAGGTGCGGGTCCAGGCGGGAAGGTCGTCCTCGGTGACGGAGCGTATGTCGATCACCGCTGTATCGGTCATTGCTGCTCAACCTCCGGTCGGCTCGGTGAGGCGGCACGCCAGTCGGAGGCCGTGCCGCCTCACCGGTGCTGCGTCAACGGCTTGTTGTGATGGACAGCGAGTGGCGGAAGTAGTCGGTCGGGTCCCAGTGGCGCTTGATCTCCTGCAGCCTGCGGTAGTTGCCCTTGTAGAAGAGCGCGTGCCAGGGGATACCGGACCGGTTGTGGCGGGGGTCTGCCATGTCCGTGTCCGGGTAGTTGATGTAGCAGCCGTCGGTCACGCCGTCGGTCTTCGGAACGCCTTCCGTCTCGGCGAAGACGTCCTCGTACCAGTCCCTGATCCACTGCATGTACCGCTCGTCGCGCTGCTTGTCGGACCAGATGTTCTGGAAGATCACCTTGAAGACGGAGTCACGCTGGGCGCTGGCGGTCGCGTGCGGTTCGACGCCGTTGATCAGGCCGCCGAAGGAAAGAAGGACCAGCGTGGTGTCCGGGTTGTCCAATGCCGGGTCGGACAGGGAGCGGTAGAGGGACGCGACCTGATGGTCCGTGAAGTTCTTGCGGAAGTAGGCCGACTTCAGCCCCACGCGCGCGATCGGATTGGCGCCCACCGGGTCCGGGGCGCCCAGCATCCGCGCCGCCGCGAGCCACGGCAGCTCGGCCGGGCGGAAGTAGTTGGGCATGGCGGCCAGTTCGCCGCTGGGCCGGTCCATCGGCACCGGCTCGACGCCCGTTCCGTCGAGCAGCTCCTCCAGGTACGACTCCAGCAGCGCACGGGAGTTGGGAATGGTCGCGTCGATCTGGGTGTAGAGGCTGAGTCGGCCGAACGCCTTGGCATTGACGTTGAACAGGCTGCTCAGGTGGCGGTACTCGTCGTCCGGGCCGCTGTGCCGCTCGTGCCAGGAACCGAAGTTCTTCAGCAGTCGGCCGAACGAGGCCTCGTCGAGCTGCTCCCAGCGGAAGTCGACGGCGCTGACCCACACCCGGGACGGAGGGTTGACCAGCTGATCGCCCGGCCGGCTGCCGGTGGCTTCCGGTGAGCGGAACCAATAGCGGGTGGCCAGGCCGAAGTTGCCGCCGCCACCGCCAGTGTGGGCCCACCACAGGTCGCGGTTCGGGTCGTCCTCCTCCCGCGTGGCGACGACTGTGCGCACTTTGCCCTTGCCATCGACGGTGACGACCTGCACCGCGTAGAGGTGGTCGACCACCAGGCCGTAGGCCCTGGAGAGCATTCCGTATCCGCCGCCCGACACATGCCCGCCGGCCCCGACGCTGTGGCAGACACCGCCGGGGATGGTGACGCCCCAGCCCTTGTAGAGAGCCTCGTAGACGTTGTAGAGCCGGGCGCCCGCCTCCACATAGAACGCGCGAAACTTCGGGTCGTAGCCGACGCCGGTCATCTCGGAGAAGTCCAGGATGACCTCCACCTCGGGGTTGCAGGTGAAATCCGCGACACAGTGCCCGCCGCTGCGCACCGACACGCGCTTGCCGGAGTGGAACGCCTCGCGCAGCGCTCTTTCAGCATCGGCCGCGGAGCGGATCATCTTGATGTACTCGGGGCGGGCGACGAACCGCTTGTTGATGCCCGTGGTCAGCAGCTCGTAGCGGGGGTCGTGCGGAGACACTTTCGCACCGACGGAGGAGTGGGCACCGGTTTCGGCTGCTGCGGTGGCCGGCGGAGCGGCCGCCAGTGCCGCGGTACCGACCGCTGCCGCGCCGCCCGCCAGGACGGACCTGCGGCCGAGATGTGCTGATGACATGGTTCCACCTCTTGGGCTGTGACGAGGGCGAGCGGATCGCTTTTCCGGGCTCGTTCCGTGCGTTTTCATCGGCCGACCGCCGGTTTTTCCTTACGCTTTTTCGTCGAAATAATGGCCCGCACATCCGGATTGGGAAGACGCCGGGCACGGGCCACGGCCGGACGGGGCACGGGAAGAGGCTAGGACGCGCCCGACCGTAAATCCACTAGTGGTGTGAGTAGTTGAAGGGCTACTCGCCTCTACCGGGCCGGGTAGAAAACGCCGGAATGGAAGATTCCCCTTGATGGGCGTTCTATGCCGACCCTAAAGTCTGGGCACATGGACATCGTCAGGAATCTTGCAGGAAAAACGGCTTTGGTCACCGGAGGAAACCGGGGCATCGGAGCCGCGATATCGCGTCGGCTCGCCGCGCACGGGGCCGATGTTGCGCTGACCTTCGCCCGGAACAAGGATCAGGCGGAGACCGTCGCCGAGCAGATCCGCGCGGCAGGAAGCCGCAGCCTGGCGGTCGCTGCCGACGCCGGCGACGCGGCGGTCGTGCAGACGGCCGTGGACGAGGTGGCCCGCGAGTTCGGGCGCATCGACATCCTGGTCAACAATGCCGGCTACATGGACATGTCGATGGCGGCCCTGGAAGAGGTGTCGCTGGAAATTCTGGACCGCACGCTCAACGTGAACACGCGCGGCGCCTTCCTGACCGCCCAGGCCGCCGCGCGGCACATGGGCGAAGGCGGGCGGATCGTCAACATCAGCAGCTGCCTCGCCACCCATGTGCCTGGACCCGGCATGACGGTGTACGCCATGAGCAAGGCGGCCATCTCGGGCCTCACCCTCGGGCTGGCGCGCGACCTGGGGCCCCGTGGGATCACCGTGAACCAGGTCGCACCGGGCTCCATCGATACCGACATGAACCCGGCGGACGGACCTTCGGCCGACTACCAGCGATCGCAGAACGTCTTCGGCCGGTACGGCACAGCCGACGAGATCGCCCACACCGTGGCGCACCTCGTGTCACCTGAGGCGGCGTTCGTCACCGGAGCTTCGGTGGCGGTGGACGGGGGATCCAACCTCTGACCGAGCGGACGTCGCGCCGAGTCATCCGCACCACCGGGCTCCTGTCCGGTACGTCCGCCTTACAGAAGTGGGTTGAGCCATGCGAGCTCTTGTCATCGATCACTCCGCACCCGGCGGACTCCGTCTCGCCGATGTGCCCGACCCGGTGCCGGGACCGGACGAGATCCTGGTCAGGACCGCCGCGACCTCCCTCAACTACGGGGAACTGCCCAAGACCGGCAATGCCGCCGCGACCGAGGGCACCGTCCCGGGCTGGGACGCCGCGGGCACGGTGGAGCGGGCAGCCGCCTCCGGGGCCGGGCCCCGGGCCGGTGACCGTGTCGTCACCTGGGGATGGGCCGGAGGCTGGGCGGAGCTGCGCGCTGTGCATGTCGGTGAACTCGCCGTGCTGCCGGACGAGGTCGACTTCGTCCGGGCGGCGGCGCTGCCCGTGGCGGGGCTCACCGCCCTCCGCGCGCTGCGCCGGGCCGGTGTCAGACCCGGTCATCGCGTCGCCGTCACCGGTGCTTCGGGCGGTGTGGGGCATTTCACGGTGCAACTCGCCCGGCTGCAGGGCGCGGAGGTGGTCGCCGTCGTGGGCGACCCGGCCCGGGGAGCGGGACTCGCGGAACTCGGGGCGCAGCGCGTGGTGACGAAACCCGAGGAGATCGGGGATCCGGTCGACGTCCTGCTGGACAACGTCGGCGGCCCGCTGCTCGGCGCGCTCCTCGGGCACATGGCCGAGGGTGGCACGGTGATCTCCATCGGAGCGGCGTCGGGGCAGGACACCCCGCTGGCGCCCTACCAGCTGGTCGGAAAGAGGCTCACCCTTGTCGGCCACCAGGACGGCGGACGCAGCGCCGCCGACCTGGACCACCTGGCCCGTCTGGTCGCCGACGGACGGCTGAAGGTGAGCGTAAGCCGGGTGGCCGACTGGCAGGAGGTCGGCGAGGTGGCGGACGACGTCGTCGGCCGCCGCGTGCGGGGCAAGGCGGTGCTGACCCTGTCCTGAGGCCGTCCCCTTTCACTGAAGCGCGTCGCCGTATTCCCGGCGGCGCGCTTTTCCCGTGTTCCGGACCCCGTCATTCCGTAAATGCTCTACTCGAATGAGTAGGGCAAGTAGCAGGAGAATTACCCGAGTTATCAGTGGTAATTTCTGCTGTGGATTAACTAGCGTATTTCCCGGAGCGTCGAGAGAATGAATCGAGGGGCTGTGTCCACGACGGCTTACAGCAATCCGCACCGAGTCGATGTCCGTGATCCGGTGCCCGAGGAAGCGGATCTGCGCTCAGCCATGCGCCTGTTCCCGACCGGCGTCGCCCTGCTGTGCACCGGCACCGGCGAGAAGGCCGTGGCAATGACCATCAACGCACTCATGTCCGTGTCGTTGACTCCGCCGCGCATCCTGGTCAGCGTGCTGAACACGGCACGCGCCCACCCCGTTCTGTCCGCCAGCCGGTCCTTCACGGTCCATCTCCTCAGCGAGCGACAGGCTGCGACCGCCGGGCAGTTCGCCTCCCAGGAGAAGCCGCGTGGCACGGCCCTGGAGAACCTGGTGGAACAGGACGTCCTGCCAGGCGCCCTGGCCACGCTGTGGTGCTCCGTGGAACAGGTCATCGAGGGCGGGGACCACGGCCTGTTCCTGAGCAGGGTCGAGTCGATCGAACACGGCGAAGAAGACGGCGAGCCCCTCATATTCCACCGCGGAGCTCTCGGATCCAAGCAACGGTGAGGTGTCCCTTGTCTGTTCTCCCTGCAGGAATTCCGGCCGACGCGGTAAAGGCGGCCGGTGAGAAGTCGAGTCCCCTGCCGCCCGGCGCGAACGTCAGCATGTTCACCCCCCGCGACGTCTACGGCATCGTGCGGCCGCGCACGGTCGACGAAGTACGTGACACAGTAAAGGCCTTCGCTCGTACCGAGGGCGGCCCCCGGCTGCAGGCCCTGAGCACCGGCCGCAACTGGGGCCTGGGCTCCCGGGAACCGGCCCGGGACTCGGTGGTGACCCTGGAGCTCCAGGCGCTCGACGCGGTCCGCGACCTGGATGCCGAAGGCGGCTGGGCCATTGTGGAACCGGGAGTCACCCAACTGCGTCTGGCCGAGCTGCTCGCCGACACCGGCCGGACCCTGAACGTGACCGCCTCCTCCGGGCACACCAGCGTGCTCGGCAACATCATCGACCGGGGCGTGGGCCTGCGCCGGCAGCGCACCCTGGACCTCGCCGGCCTCGAAGTGGTCCTGTCTGACGGCGAGTTGATACGCGTCGGTTGGTGGCCGGACGGCGAGCACTCGGGGGCGGTGAACCCACAGGGCCTCGGTCCGTCACCGCTCGCGCTGTTCACCCAGTCCGACCTCGGCATCGTGACGGCAGGTGTCGTACGGCTGCTGCCCCGCCCAGAGGACCAGCGCGTGCTGCGCCTCGGATTCGCCGGCGACAAGCTGGTGGAGGTCATCGACGAACTGCGGCGCTGGACGGCACAGGGACTCGTGTCCGGTGTCCTGAAGGTCTATGACAACGTCTCCACCGAGTCGTACGGCGGCGTCGCCGACGCGTACACGACCCATCTGTGTGTGAGCGGCACCGAGCGGTCTGTGGCCGCAGTCACCCGCGTCATCCAGGAAGAGGCCGAGCGCAGCGGGCTGTTCACCCGCGTCCTGCGCTCGGACGAACATCCCCCCGCACCGGACGACCTGGTCGCACGCGCGGTGGAGAGGCTCTACGCCGGTGACCCCTCGCGGAACGAGGCCATGCTCAAGTCCGCCGTCGGCCAGCACGCGGCGCGAGTCGACGCCGAGGGCGGCGGATGGCTCTTCTTCCTCCCTCTGATCCCCTTCACCGGCCGCGCGATCGCCCGCGCCCAGGAGCTCCTGGCTCAGGTCCACGCCGAAACGGGAGTCCGAGCCGGCTCCACCATCAACGCCCTGGACCCGGATGTGGTCGACCTAGTGGTCTCCTTCCGCTTCCCCCGTACCGAACACGACGCCGAGCAGGCACATCGGGCGCTCGACCGGACGTACGAACTGTTCGCCGATGCCGGCTTCCACCCCTACCGCCTCGACTCCGATCACCACCAATGGGTGGACCGGCTTTCCCCCGACCCCGCCGCGCGGGCCTTCGTTCGCCGACTGAAGCAGATCCTCGACCCCCGCCAGGTGATCGCACCCGGCCGATACGCCTGACCCGTCCCACACCACCGGAGGCACAGTGACCATCGCATGGCCGCAAAGCGCGGACGAGTCCGCCCAGACTCCCAACACCGCGGAGGACATCCTCCGTCACGCCCGCGAGGCGGTGCCGTTCCTGAGGGAGTGGGCCGCCGACATCGAGGCGGCTCGCCGACTGCCCGAGGACGTCGTCGACCTGCTCCGGCGGAACGGTGTGTTCCGTGCCGCCGCGCCCAAGGACCGGGGTGGACCGGAACTGACGTCCATACAACAGACCGAACTCATCGAGACGTTGGCCACCGGGGACGTCTCCACTGCGTGGTGCGCCATGATCGGCATGGACTCTGGCATCTACGCGGGCTACCTCGAGGAGGAGGCCGTCCAGGAGTTCTACGGCGACCTCGACACCCCGAACTCCGGCTGGATCCACCCGCAAGGGCGGGCCGAACGCGTGCCCGGCGGTTACCGGGTGTCCGGGCACTGGCGGTTCGGCAGCGGCTCCACCCACTGCGACGTACTGGTCGCGGGATGCCAGGTGTTCAAGGACGGCCAGCCCGAAACCGACCCGGTCACCGGCGACCCGGTGCACTGGCGCGTCATGGTGGCCCGACCTGATCAGTACGAGATTGTGGACACCTGGTTCACCACGGGGCTTGCCGGCAGCGGCAGTCGCGACTACAAGGTGACCGACCTGTTCGTGCCGGAGCAGCATTCCTTCTCGTTCCATGTGCCGCGGCGCACGGGCCCGCTGCACGCCACGCCCGACGCGATCCTGCGCAAGATGTCCGGTGTCCCCCTGGGCCTGGCGCGCGCCGCCATCGACCATGTGCGGGACCTCGCCCACAGCCGGGTGGACCGGGAGACAGGGACGCCGTGGACGCAGAACCCGCGGGTGCAGTCGACCCTCGCCCGGGCAGAAATGGAGTTGAACGCGGCGCGCGCCGCCGTCTACTCCGGCCTGCAGGAGCAGTGGGCGGCCCTGGAACGGGGCGACGAGACCACCGCTCGACAGCGCACCGCCACGGCGCTGGCCCGTTACCACGCCTTCCGTACTGCGCGGAACATCGTCACTGTCCTGTTCGACCTGGTGGGAGGCTCTTCCATCTACCGCGAGAAGTCCCCGCTGGACCGCTGGCTGCGCGATGCCAACACCATGTGCCAGCACGCCGTGGCCCAGGAGTCGATTCTCGAACTCACCGGGCAGGTTCTGCTGGGCGGCGAGTCCCGCAGCCCCTTCTTCTGACAGTTGTCCGGCTTCCCAGCACATACAAGGCTGCCAAGAACCTCTAAGGACAGGACTGTGTCGCAGAGCACCACCTCCCAGCCGCAGAGCCACGAAGAACACGGCCACCACGAGCACGGGCAGCAGCCGGTCCGGGACATCGTCCACGTCCCGGCCGGCGAAGGCCGGTCCGTGTGGCTGAGCGGCGATGTCTACACCGTAAAGCTGACGCACGAGGAATCCGGCGGTTCCCTGACCTTTCTGGAGGCCTCTGTTCCGCCTGGCGGAGGACCGCCGCTGCACATCCATGCAGACGCGGACGAGGCGTTCTACCTGCTCTCGGGCGAGCTGGACATCACGGCCGGGCCGCACACCTATGCCGTGCGGCCCGGAGACTTCGTCTTCATTCCCAAGGGCACCGCCCACCGCTTCCGCAACAACGGCATCCACACCGCGCGCCAGCTGCTGCTGTTCAGCCCCTCCGGAGTCGACCGCTTCTTCCTGGAGGCGGGTTCGACGCCGGTCCCGGGTACTCCACCCCCGCCCCCCGAGGCCGAGGATCTTCCGCGGGTCGTCGCCATCGGGGAGCGGCATCACCTCTTCCAGGCCGCGGAGGAACCACGGTGACCACTCCGCTGCTCTCTC
Source organism: Streptomyces sp. NPDC001401 (assembly GCF_042895385.1). Classification (NCBI taxonomy): domain Bacteria; kingdom Bacillati; phylum Actinomycetota; class Actinomycetes; order Kitasatosporales; family Streptomycetaceae; genus Streptomyces; species Streptomyces sp. NPDC001401. The sequence continues at coordinate 4,467 of NZ_JBIAWI010000024.1, read as the reverse complement.
CTGCTCGGGTATCTGAGGACTCCTGGCGAGACCTGCCCGCGGCGCAGCAGCCCGAGTACCCCGACACCGAGGCTCTGCGCGCAGTGATCGCGGACCTCGAGTCGTATCCGCCGCTCGTCTTCGCGGGCGAGTGCGATCAGCTGCGCGCCCGGATGGCGGCCGTCGCCAAGGGAGAGGCGTTCCTCCTCCAGGGCGGCGACTGCGCCGAGGCCTTCGACGCGGTGTCCGCCGACCACATCCGCAACAAGCTCAAGACCCTGCTGCAGATGGGCGCCGTGCTGACGTACGCCGCCTCGGTGCCGGTCGTGAAGGTCGGCCGTATCGCCGGCCAGTACTCCAAGCCGCGTTCCAAGGGCACCGAGACGCGCGACGGCGTGACGCTGCCGACGTACCGCGGCGACTCGGTCAACGGCTTCGACTTCAACGAGAAGGCCCGGGTCCCGGACCCCGAGCGCCTGAAGCGGATGTACAACGCGTCCGCCTCCACGCTCAACCTGGTGCGCGCCTTCACCACGGGCGGTTACGCGGACCTGCGCCAGGTGCACGCCTGGAACCAGGACTTCGTGAAGTCCTCCCCGTCCGGTCAGCGCTACGAGCAGCTGGCCCGCGAGATCGACAACGCGCTGAACTTCATGCGGGCCTGCGGCACCGACCCGGAGGAGTTCAAGACCGTCGAGTTCTACTCCTCGCACGAGGCGCTGCTGCTCGACTACGAGTCGGCGCTGACCCGCGTGGACTCCCGCACCGGGCAGCTGTACGACGTCTCCGCGCACATGGTGTGGATCGGCGAGCGCACCCGGCAGCTGGACGGCGCGCACATCGAGTTCGCCTCGAAGATCCGCAACCCGATCGGCATCAAGCTCGGCCCGACGACGACGGCCGAGGACGCGCTGCAGTACATCGAGCGCCTCGACCCCGACCGTGAGCCGGGCCGGCTGACCTTCATCGTCCGCATGGGCGCCGACAAGGTCCGCGACAAGCTCCCCGAGCTGGTCGAGAAGGTCACCGCCTCCGGCGCCACCGTGGCCTGGGTGACCGACCCGATGCACGGCAACACCTTCGAGGCGGCCTCCGGCCACAAGACCCGCCGTTTCGACGACGTGCTGGACGAGGTCAAGGGCTTCTTCGAGGTCCACAAGGGCCTGGGCACCCACCCGGGCGGCATCCACGTCGAGCTCACCGGTGACGACGTCACCGAGTGCGTGGGCGGCGGCGACGAGATCTTCGTCGACGACCTGCACCAGCGCTACGAGACGGCCTGCGACCCGCGCCTGAACCGCAGCCAGTCCCTTGACCTGGCGTTCCTCGTCGCGGAGATGGGCCCCGGACCGACCGCGCCGCGCAGGTTGCCCGAGCAGTTCGGGGGGCGAATATGACGGTGCGGGCAATCCGCGGCGCCATCCAGGTGGAGTGGGACGAACCGGGAGTGCTGCGCACTCAGGTAGGACTGCTGGTCAAGGAACTCATGGCACAGAACGACCTGGCGCCCGAAGACCTGATCAGCATGGTCTTCACTGCGACGTCCGACCTGGTCAGTGCGTTCCCTGCCGAAGCCGCGCGGGAACTCGGCCTGGTCGACGTCCCCTTGATGTGCGCACGGGAACTGGACGTGCGGGGCGGCTTGCCGCGCACGGTGCGGATCCTGGCGCATGTTGACACGGCTCGGCCTAGGGCCGACGTCCGGCACGTCTATCTCGGAGGTGCCGCCGTGCTCCGCAAGGATCTCGCGCCGCCGACGGGAAGCTCCGCTCCGGCCGATGGCACGGCCACCGGGCGCTTCGGCCCGGCTGAGAGGGGGAGCCGGTGATCCGCACGCTGGCCATCGTGGGGACCGGGCTGATCGGAACGTCGATCGGGCTGGCAATGAGCCGTCATGGCACAGCCGTTCACCTTCTGGACCGGGACGCGTCGGCGGCCCGTACCGCGGCGGCTCTCGGTGCGGGAGTCACCGACGCCCCGGCCGGGCCGGTCGACCTGGCGGTGATCGCCGTCCCGCCCGGCGCGGTGGCCGGCGTCCTGGCGCAGCAGTGCGCACGGGGGCTGGCCCGGAGCTACACCGACGTGGCGAGCGTGAAGGCGCTCCCGGCCCGGGAGGTCAGTGGCAGCATCTCCGATGCCTCGTGCTACGTGGGCGGCCACCCCATGGCCGGACGGGAGCGGTCCGGCCCGCTGGCGGCGCGAGCCGATCTCTTCGAGGGCCGCCCATGGGTCCTCACCCCCTCGTCGGAGGTCGCGCAGACAGCGCTGAACCATGTGCTCGAACCGGTCGCCCAGTGCGGTGCGGTTCCGCTGGTCATGGACTGCGAAGGGCACGACCGGGCTGTCGCGCTGACCTCGCATGCGCCGCACGTGGTAGCGAGTCTGATGGCCGCCCGACTCGAGCAAAGCCCGCAGGACGCTCTACGGCTCGTCGGTCAGGGACTGCGTGACGCCACCAGGATCGCCGGTGGCGACGCCCACCTGTGGGCCGACATTCTGCGCAGCAACGCCGAGCCTGTGGCCCGAGTGCTTCGCGAGGTCGAGAAGGACCTGGCGACGCTGCTGATCGCGCTGGAGGAGCTGGCGGAGGACGGCGGTCCTCCGGGCCCGGACATGCGCCCCATGGTGGACCTGCTGGAACGCGGAGTTGCGGGCCTGCGTGGTATCCGTCCCGCGCCCGCCCGGCGGACCGCCGGGCGGCGCCCGTTCAGGGTGCCCATCGACGAGAAGCCCGGAGAGCTGAGCAGACTGCTCGACACCATCGCCGAGCACGGCGTGGGCATCGATGACGTGATCACAGGTGTCGACGCGGAACAGGACCGGATGACGGTCGAGTTCGCCGTCCCTGCCATCTCCGCCCAGCAGTTGCACCGCCTGCTGACGGAGCGTGGCTGGCAGGCCGAGGACACGTCCGTTCCGTCGCAGCGGCACCGGCAGCCGTCCCGTGTGGACCAACTGTGGGAAGAGGAGGTCGTGCAGGAGACACGTGCGGCCTCCCTGCCCAGCCTGCCGTAGGACCCGCATGTCGCACGACCTGTATGCCGTAAGACGCACGTCGCGAGAGCCGAGGGGAACCGAGTTGACCGCAGCCGAAGTGTCCGTCCCCGTACTGAACGCCCGGATACCCGGATCCAAGAGCCTAACCAACCGGGCGGTGCTGATCGCCGCCGGGGCCCGCGGCACCAGCCGGGTACGGGCACCGCTCGTCAGTGACGACACGATCGCCTTTCGGAACGCGTTGACGGAATGCGGTGTCCGTGTGGAGAGCAGCCCCCTGTCCGAGTTCTGGGAAGTTACCGGAACCGGCCGCGGACCGGTCGGCCGGGCGCGTCTGTGGTGTGCGGACGCCGGCACGGCGGCCCGCTTCCTGCCGCCATACGTCGCCACCGGCCGGGGCACGTTCCTGGTCAACGGCTCCTCGCAGCTGCGTGCCCGTCCCCAGCGACCGCTGCTGGAAGCGCTGCGCAACCTCGGTGCCGATGTCGAGACGAGCCCGGGGGACGGACTGCCGCTGCTCGTCCGTGCCGACGGCCTGACCGGAGGCGAAATCACCGTGGACTCGTCACTGAGCAGCCAGTACCTCAGTGGCCTGCTCATGGCGGCACCGCTCATGGAACACGGGCTGGTGGTCCGGGCCGAGGCCCTCGTCAGCAGCCCTTACGTCGACATGACGGTGACGCTGATGCGCTGCTTCGGGGCCCGCGTCGACGAGCGGCCGGACGGCAGCCTCCGCGTCGAGCCGGGCGGGTACACCGCCACAGACGTGGTGATTGAGCCGGATGCCTCGACCGCCTCCTACGTCTTCGCGGCCGCGGCGGTCACGGGGTGCACGGTGGCCGTTCCTGGTCTCGCCGCGGGCAGCCCGCAGGGCGACCTACGGTTCGCCGATGTGCTGGAAAAGGTCGGGGCGCGGGTGGCGGTGACGGACACGGCGACGAGCGTGACAGGCACGGCGCGGTTGCGCGGGGGCTTCGCCGTCCACATGGGCGACATCTCCGACACGTTCATGACACTCGCAGCTATCGCCCCGCTGGCGGATGCGCCCGTCACGATCCATGGCATCGGACACGCAAGGCTGAAGGAGTCCGACCGTATTGCCGCGGTCGCGCAGAACCTTCGGGCCTGCGGCATCGAGACGCATCAGGGTGACGACTGGATCACCGTCCACCCGGGTGAGCTGCGCCCGGCACGCATCGCCTGTCACCGCGATCACCGCATCGCGATGGCGTTTTCCGTCCTGGGCCTCGCCGTGCCCGGCTCGATCACTCTGGATGATCCGCAGTGCGTGGCGAAGACGTTCCCGGACTTCCACACGGAGATGCGGCGTCTCTTCCCCGCGTATGAGCATCCCTGCGCAGTGGGCGAGACGGCTGAGGAGGACCGGTGAGTTCCGTGAGCAGGCTGCGTTGGCTGACCGCGGGGGAGTCCCACGGTCCCGCACTTGTCGCGACGCTGGAGGGGCTTCCCGCCGGCGTGCCGATCACGACG
>NZ_JBIAWI010000023.1:124517-180769 GCF_042895385.1 Streptomyces sp. NPDC001401 | reverse complement strand
ATGGGAACGACGCGACGACATCCACGAAGCCTTCCTCGGCCTCGCCACCTGCCTCATCACCTACAGACACGTACGACGCCTTTGTTAGGGCCTCTTAGTGTCAAGGTGACCCGGCCGACTCGTGGCGACGGCAAGTATGCGTCGTCACAAGAGTGTTGATCTCGTGACCATCCGCCGTCCCCAGTGACGCTCCAGGTGCATGATCCGCTGGTGGAAGTGACCCTCAAGGAGGGTCACAGGGCCCGCCCTCTTGGGGGAGGCATGCGGGCTCCGGCGTGCAGGGGGAGGCGTGTTTCCCCCCGTGACGGGTCTGCCCCTGCACGCTTCTCCGGCCACAGGGCAGGTCGCGCGGCGGTCGTCTGCGTGATCACCCGAGGGCGTTCCAGAACGCGCAGTGGTGGCGGGTCTGCGTCGTGCGGGTGGGGACGATGTGGTCCGGGGCCAGGGACAGCACCGTGTGCCGGGACCAGTGGGGAGACGACGGGCCGTTGGGGTCGGCGGTGCGGGCGAAACGGGTCCAGTAGTCGATCATGGTGTCGGCCAGCCGGTGCTGTGCCGCGGTGAGGTCGCGGGGGCGGCCGCCGAGGTCGAACAGGTAGGGCAGTTCGCTCGCGTGCGGTGCGCCGAGCGGGAACGGCGGTGTGCCCGGGGTGAGCGGCGGGGCGTGCTCGTCGGCGAACTCGTAGCGCCAGACGGGCACTTGGGCGGTGAGCAGGTCGCTGGTACGCGCCGTCGGGCAGGCGAAGTTCGCGTCGCCGATGACCGCGCCGAACACCGGGCCCCCGTCGGCGCGGTGCACCGGGTACTCGCGGACGATCGCCTTCGCCTGCCCCGGGGAGGGGAAGAAGGTGGCCGCGATGTCGGGCCAGGTGTCGGGGGTGACGGGGTTGCCGGCCTGGACGATGCCGGCGGCCCAGCCGTTGCCCTCGTCGTGGTTGCTGCCGATGAGGACGGGGACGCGGTGGAAGCGGCCGGTGGCGATCGCTGCCGCGGGGTCGCTGGGCAGCAAAGGGGTTGCGTAGGCGGGCTGTTGATCAGTGTCCTGGGCCGCGAGCAGACGAGAGACGTGCACGCGCCGCAGGCAGGTCAACACCTCGCGGGCGGAGCCGCAGCCGACTTTCGCCGCGAGGTCCGTGCCCGCGGTGCGCGCCGTGGACAGGGGGACGGAGGACGGGGCGAACGGCCGGTCGGGGCGGCCGGTGCAGGGGCCGCTCTCGATGATCGCCCGGTCGAAGAGCCCCGCGGCGGTGGGTGAGGCGAGCTGGGCGCAGACGCTGTAGCCGCCCGCCGACTCGCCGGCCAGCGTCACGTTGTGCGCGTCGCCGCCGAAGGCGCCGATCTCGGCGCGGACCCAGCGCAGCGCCGCCTGCTGGTCGGCCAGGCCGAAGGTGCCGGAGCCGGGCAGCCCCCGGCGCGCGAGGAAACCGAGGGCCCCGAGGCGGTAGTTGACGGTGACGACCACGACGTCGCCGCGGGTGGCCATGCGGTGGGCGTCGTACGAGCTGCCCGCTCCGGTGGTGAAGCCGCCGCCGTGCAGCCACACGATCACCGGCCGGGGGTGTTCCGGTCCCGCGCCGTCGGGCGTCGTGACGTTCAGGTGGAGACAGTCCTCATCGGTGCTGCCGCCGGGCACCTCGCCGGCCGGCTGCGGGCAGGCGCTCGCGGGCCGGGTCGCATCCCGTACCCCGGACCAGGGGGCCGCGCGGCGGGGCGGTGCCCAGCGCAGCCTGCCGACCGGGGGCGCCGCGTAGGGGATGCCCTCGAAGGTGCGGTAGCCGTCGTGGGCGACGCCCCGCACCGGGCCGTCGTGGGTGCGTACCGTAGTGGCGCTTGCGGGCTGGGTCGGTGGTGCTGCGGACCAGGCCGTCGCGAGGACGGCGGTCAGGGCGCAGCCCAGTGTGGTCAGGACGCGGTGCATGCTCATGATCTCCCCGTTCGGTCAGCTGCCGCCCATGCCGCCCTGTGCGGCGATCATGGTCATCGGCAGGGCGCGTACCGCTTTCTCCAGGCCGGGCGCGAGGGCGGCGAGCGACCCCGTGCAGGCGTCGATACGGGCCTGGAAGGCCCGGTGGTCCCGCCGTGACACGACCGAGCGGATGCCGCCCGCCGCGGCCAGCGCCAGCAGCGCGGCGTCGGCAGCGGGGATCTCCCGTACGGAGCCGTCCCCCTGCAGCGCCGTGGACACGCGGGCGCGGAGTACGGCGGGCACGGAGGGGTCCGTCACGGTCGACCGCCGGGTGCCGAAGCGGGTGCGGGGCGCCTTCACGGTGAGGAGCCCCGCCGCGGCGAGCCGGTCCTCCACCTCCGTCAGGGTCCGCTTGCGGTGGCGGCGCACGAGGTGCTTCCAGCCGTGCCCGGCGGCGGCGTCACGCAGAACGCCGTCCAGGACCGGGTCGCCGGTCGGTTCCGTGCCGGACACGGTGACCGTGCCGTCGTCCTCCCTCAGCCGGCCACGCAGCGCGAGGTCGATCAGGGCGGCGGCACGGACCAGCAGCTCCGTACGGGAACGGTCGTACGGGCCGTCGGCCGCGTCGTCGTGGGCGAGCAGATACATGAGGCAGGCCAGGTCGTCGTTCACACTTCGACGCTATGGCCCGGTGCCCCGGCCACGGATCGGCCGCGGGAACGGACCGACACTGGGAACACAGGAGGACGGCCTCCTGGTCTCCTCCTTGAGGAGGAGGCGGTGCCGTCAGGGGCGGCGCGGCTCCACGAGGCCGTGGTCGTAGGCGGCGACGACTGCCTGGACGCGGTCGCGCAGGCCCAGTTTGCGCAGCACCGCGGTGACGTGGTTCTTGACGGTGGCTTCCGACAGGCGCAGCCGTTCGGCGATCTCCGCGTTCGACAGCGCCTGTCCGATCAGGGTGAGCACCTCCCGCTCGCGGCCGGAGAGGCCTTGCAGGGAGGGCGGCGGCGCCGGGTCGGGCGTGGTGCGCAGGAAGCGGTCCAGGACGCGGCTCAGCACGGTCGGCGCCAGCAGTGCGTCCCCGCGCGCGGTGAGGCGGATCGCGTCGACGAGTTCCGCCGGGCGGATGTCCTTGAGCAGGAAGCCGCTCGCCCCGGCCTGCAGCGCCGCGACCACGTGCGCGTCCACGTCCCAGGTGGTCAGCACGAGCACCCGGGTCCGACTGCCGCACTCCGCGATCTGCCGGGTCGCCTCGATGCCGTCCAGGACGGGCATGCGTACGTCCATCAGCACCACGTCGGGCGCCAGTTCCCGCGTCAGCCGCACCGCCTCCTGACCGTCGGACGCCTCACCGACCACCTCGAGGTCGTCCCGGGCGTCGATGATCATGCGGAATCCGGTACGGACCAGGGCCTGGTCGTCGGCCACCACCACGCGCAGCGTCATGACACGCGCTCCACCGGCAGTCGCGCCGCCACCTCGAACCCGCCTCCGGCCAGCGGCCCGGCGCGCAGGCTGCCGCCCACGAGCCGTGCCCGCTCCTTCATCCCCACCAGACCGCGTCCCGCTCCCGCCGCGGCCGAACGGCCCTGCGGCGTACGCCCGTTGTCGACCACCGTGACCTTCACGCACTCCCTTTCGGCCGTCACGTGCACGCTCACCTCGTCGGCGCCTGCCGCATGGCGCAGCGTGTTGGTCAGGGCCTCCTGGACGATCCGGTACGCCGCGAGGTCCACCGCGGCCGGCAGCCCGTCGGCGGCCCCCTCGCGGCACACGTGCACGGTCATCCCGGTCGCGCGCACGGTGTCGGCCAGCTCGTCCAGGCGCGCGAGCGAGGGCCCCGGCTCCCGCTGCTCCCGGTTCTCGTCCTCCCTCTCCTCGGGCCCGAACGCCCGTAGCAGCAGGCGGAGTTCACCGAGCGCCGAGCGGGCGCCCGTCTCGATGGCCCGCAATGCCTGACGAGCCTGGTCGGGTTGCTGGGTGAACACGTCTTCGGCGGCGCCCGCCTGAATGACCATCACGGACAGGGTGTGCGCCACGACGTCGTGCACCTCGCGCGCGATCCGCGCCCGCTCCTCCACCACGGCCCGACGCACATCCGCCCTTCTCCGTGCCTGCTGCGCCCCGCGCCACTGCCCGGCGGTCCACGCCAGGACCACCGCCAGCAGATAGACCGCCACACCCGCGGGGCCGCCCGCCGCGAACGCCAGCGGCGCCGGCAGACACATCGCCGCGAGCGCCCGCACCGACACCCGCCGCGGTCTGACGGCCGACAGCACGCACAACGTGAGCTGCGCCGCGAGCAGCGCCCCCGTCAAGGTCACGGCGGGCAGCAGCGCCCACACCGCGAGCCCCGTGGCCGCGTTCGCGGCCAGTACGACGACCGGGACGCGCGCCTGCCACCTCAGGGCGCAGACCTGCGCGAGGACCAGGGCCAGGGCCACGGCCAGTCGCCGGCCGTGCTCCGCGCCCGCCACGAGCACCGAGGTGCCCAGGACCGCGAGCACCAGAGCGGCGGACCCCCACCACAGGGCCCGGGCCGCCCGGGGCGACAGCTCGCCCTCCGCGTCCCCGGCGAACGCGTCGTCGGGCTGTCTGCTGTTGCGGTCCACGCCCCGACCCTATCCAGCGGTGCCGGCGCGGCTTCTGCTCACACGACCGATGAGTTCCGCCGCGCCGCGTCGTCTGCATGTTGGAAACGTGCCCGTTCCGCGCCTGCGGGAGGCCCGAGAAGAGATGATGATGACGAGGAGGATGCACACCATGGACCGGGAGAACGTGAGCGCCACCCTGACGGTCGCCGTGCCAGCCGCGAGGGTGTTCGCGGTGCTGGCCGACCCGACGGCCCATTCCGCGATCGACGGCACCGGCTGGGTTCAGCAATCCGTCGACCGGGCGCCGCTGGCCGAGGTGGGGCAGATTTTCCGGATGGACATGTATCACTCCGACCATCCAAACGGTGACTACCAGGTGGTCAACAAGGTCCAGGTGCTCGACCCGCCGCGCACCATCGGCTGGCTGACGGGGCAGGACAAGGGCGACGGTCACCTCGAGTTCGGTGGCTGGATCTGGCGTTACGACCTGGCGCCGCTCGGTCCGTCCGAGACCGAGGTCACGCTCACCTACGACTGGTCGGCGGTGCCGCAGTTCATCCGCGATCGCGGCATCCGGTTCCCGCCGTTCGGCCCTGAGCATCTCGTCAACTCGCTGCACCACCTGGCCGAGCTGGCCGCACCGACGCCCCAGGCCTGAACGTCCGGCGGGTGGCCGAGGCGACGGGGCGCCCCGGCCGAGCGACGGTCACTGTCCCGGCGTGAGGATGTAGGTGTTGAGGGTGCCCACCGTGCTGAGCGGGCTGGGGGAGCCGAGGTCGTAGCGGTCCACGGCGAGGTAGTTGGGCTTCTTGCGGGCGGCGGGTGTGCAGAAGTTCTGCGCACGGTTGAGGAGTTTGCCGTTGTCGGTCTGGGCGGTGGAGCCGATGGTGTAGTCGCGGAAGTGGTTCATCACGAACAGCGGGTGGAAGGCGGACGAGTCCGTGGTCAGGGGCCGGGTGTCCCAGCGGCTGTAGCAGGACCAGTCCGAGTCGCCGATGCCGCCGCCCATGGACCAGTAGTTCTCCACGGTCCACTCGCGCTGGTACATCACCCCGAAGGTGTCGCGGGTGCTCCAGCCGCTCGCGGTGTCGCTCGCCCGGGTCCGGTCGCTGAAGATCAGCAGCTGCTTGCCGCGGGCGGCGAGGTCGGCCATGGTCGGCCAGCCCTTGGTGGCCACGCCCTCCTGATCGGGCCGGTACAGGACGTCGTAGAGGCCGCTCACGGAGGCGAGGGAGGACTTCAGCACGTCGGAGGAGGCGTAGTCCTCCAGGAAGACGGTGGCGAACTGGCCGGGGTGGGCCTTGAGGAAGTCGACGATGCGCTGCAGGTCGGTGGCGAGGGGGACGGGGCCGCTGACGCCGTCGCAGCTGTTGTGGCAGAGCACGGCCTGCCCGGAGACGGTGTAGTCGTCGAGCATGAAGCCGCGTACGCCGTCGGACAGTTGCCGGCTGATGCCGTAGTTCTGGTTGGGGAACCAGCTGACCGGGAACGTGGCGAAGTTGCCGTCGACGCCGTTGGCGAAGGCGTTGTGCGCGGTCAGGAAGGTGACCTGGTCCAGGGTGCGGGTGTCGGCGGAGGGCATCGCCGTGGTCGCGTAGGTGACCGGGGTGAGGTACCAGCGGGCCAGATCGCCCGCGGTGCCGAGCTGCACCGCCGCGGCGTCGGAGGCGGAGCCGGTGAGGTACTGCGAGGTGCCGGGGACGCCGATGGTGTACGTGCTGTCGGCGCCGGAGGTGATCGACCAGGTGGTGCCGTCCGCGCTGCATGTCGTGGTGACCGCGGAGGTGCCGCTGCGGCCGAGACAGGTGCCGGACTCGTCGGTGTTCTGCAGTCGGTAGCCGCCGCCGACCGCGACCGGGGTCCACTGCTGATGGTCTTCGTTGCCCTTGGGATTGTGCGCGGTGACGCTGCCGCTGCTGTCGGCGGCGTTGCGGCCGGTGACGTAGTTCTGCAGGTAGACCGAGGAGACGGGGACCGCCGCCGAGGCCGCGCCGGGGAGCAGGGCCGGCAGGGACAGGGCCAGGGCGGCGGAACAGCACAGGACGCGCAGGGGGCGCAGGCGCACGGGGGGTTTCCCTTCACTCCGGCACGGGCGTGCCGACGATGACCGAGACATGACATATCCGGTGACACGTGCGATGCGCCAGACGTTGCGTGTGAATTCTTGCTGGTGCTCAGGATTTGGCGCGGCGGCAACTTCGTCGAGGTGGGCGGCGACCAAGAGGCGAACTTCCGGATGGCCGCCGGCCTACCCGTACGTCGGTAGTGGGCCGGACCGTTCGCGCGGATCAACATCCTTGCCTGCACCGGGAGTTCGCCGTTCCTTGCAAGAGCCGGCGCCCCCGACGAAGGAACCCGCATCGACGCGAGCGGCACCGCCGTCGGCCGCGGCAATCTCCGCCACAACATCGCCTACACCGGCACCCTGACCTCGAACATGACCGGCACGAGGGCTACGAACAACTCCTGGAACCTGGGCATCACCCTGTCGGACGCGCAGTTCCAGAGCGTGTCGACGTCCGGCTGGGACACACCCCGCGGCGCCGACGGCAGTCTCCCCGTGCTGGCCCACCTCCGCCTCGCCGCGAACAGCACTTTGATCGACAAGGGGGGCGACGTCGGTCTGCTGTACCAAGGGTCGGCGCCGGATCTCGGTTGCAGTTCCGCCATGTTTCCGCCGCGTGCCGGTGCGCAAAAGGGGAGGTTTTCATACCCGGGTGTGAACAACCAGGGGATGAATCCTTCCCCCCCCGGATCAGCGGACCGTGCCATCTCGCAGTCCTCCGGCCCAGTCCAGCAATTCGGGTTCGGCCAGGCTGGTCCCCAGCCAGTCGTGGTCGAGGTCGGCGCCGGGAAGGGACGGCACCACTGCGACGTAGAGCCCGGCAGCACGCGCCGAGGCGATGCCCGTGGCCGAGTCCTCGAAGGCGACGGAGCGTTCGGGAGGCGTGCCGAGCGCCTCGCATGCCGTGAGGTAGAGCTCTGGTGCGGGCTTGGGGGAGTGCACTTCGTCGGCCGCGAACGAGCGGGTGAAGCAGTCGGCGAGACCGGCCGACCACAGTGCCGCGTCCAGCAGTTCACGGGGACTGTTGCTGGCTACGGCGATGGGTACGGCCGCCCGGCAGGCGCGCACCAGTTCCGCCGCCCCGGGGAGGGCCGCGGCGCCTCGGGAAAGCTCCTTGCGGACTCTTTCGAAAAGCTCGGCGGCGAGTTCGGCACCGGCGCGGGGGCGCCCGAGGTACTGGGCCATGGCCTCTCCGGCGGCCTCCACGGTGCGGCCGATGACCAGCGCCTTCTGTTCGGCACCGAAGGGATGCCCGTGCGCCGCGAAGATGGCCGACTCCGCAACGGTCCAGCAGCCTTCGGTGTCGACCAGCAGGCCGTCGCAGTCGAAGACCACGGCCTCGGTGCTGGTGGGGAGCGAGCGCATGCAGATGTCCTTTCCCTTGGGATGATGCGCGGATCGCGCGTTCGGCGGCCGGCGGCGCCCTTGCGGCCACGTCGACCGGCGGCTCACTGCCCGAGCGCCAGCCGGACGCCGAAAGCGGCGATGACCGTGCCAGTGATGCGGTCGAGGAAGCGGCGGGCCGAGGGCCGATGCAGGCGGTCTCGGAGCACGCGCGCGAAGGCGATCAGCGCGCAGGCCCAGGCGACAGCCAGGAGGACGTGGACACCGGCCAGAAGCACGCCCGCACCGAGGTGCGAGGCACCGGCGGGGATGAAGTGCGGGAGAACCGCAACGTAAAAGGCGCCCATCTTCGGATTGAGGAGATTGGTCGCGATCCCTTGCCGCCAGCCGCCGAGCAGGGTGTCACCGGCGCCTGCCCCGGCCCGGGCCTTGGTCTCGCCCCCGGCCTCCGCCGTCTGCGGGCTATCGCTCGATGAGTGGCGCCAAGTGGCCCACAGCAGCCTGCCGCCCATCCACACCAGGTACGCGGCTCCGACCCAACGAAGAGTCAGGTATGCGACGTGAGACGTGGTCAGCAGCGCGGTCACACCGAGCGAGGCGAGCGTGCCCCACACCAGCGTGCCGCTCTGGATGCCCAGGACCACGCCCCAGGCGCGACGGCGGTGCCCGAGCGCCGCGGTGCGCAGGATGAGTGCGGTGTCCAGTCCGGGGGTGAGCGTGAGGAGTCCCACTATCAGGGTGAACGTCCCCAATGCCTCTAGGGTGATCATGAGCGATCACCCTAGGTCGAGCCCCCTGGAACGTCCACATTTCTGCCCGAAATCGGGCAGGAGGGGCGGTGTTCGTGCTCTCTCAGTCGGCGTGCAGGATGCGAAAGCGATCGGGTTCCGCCGGATCTCGATCAACGACTTGGATCGGCGGCCAAGCCCATTGCCACACGCTGATGCCCGGCGTGCGGGAGAACCGGATCTGCCCGCGGGTGCCTTCGACCGCAACGCGCCGCCAGGATTCGGCGGTGCGCGCCCGGTCCGCGCCGTGAGAACGCAGCACATCGGCGAGGACGGCGACCGTGTCGTAGCCCTCGAAGGCCACGAAGGAGGGCGCTTCGGCCAGCCGCTCGCGCAGGGCTGTCTCGACTCGTGCACCGAGTGGGGTGAGGCGCTCGGGCAGGTAGCGCAAGAACGGGACGCCGGCGCCGTCGGAGCCCAGCAACGCCGCCCATTCGGCGAACTCCGGTTGCCCGGCCGGAGCACCGATCCTGATCTCGGCGAGGCGCTGGTCGCGCCGGACGGACTTGACGATCGACACGGCCGGCTCCGGGTGGCCGACCAGAAGGAGGAGGGCTGTTGTGTCATGGCCGACGAGTTCGTCGCACACGGCCGCGGGAGTGAGCACGCTCATGTCGAGCTCGATGACGGTGCCGCCGCGTGGCGCCAGGTAGTCCCGCAGAATGCGGGTCCCGGATGCCCAGTAGACACTCGGCTGGGCTGCTACGGCGATGCGACTGTGGCCCGCGCCGAGGAGGAAGTCCGCGTAGGTCCGCCAGCCGCGCGACTGCGGCGGGGCGAGACGCGCGACCCATTCCGTCGGCTGTTCGGTGAGCGCGTCGAGAACCGCTGACGAGCAGAGGAACGGCAGGCCGAGGGCGTCGGCCCGGGCGGCAGCGGCGCGAGCGACGACGCTGTGATACTCACCCGCCAAGGCAGCCACGCCCAGGCCGGCCAATTCATCTACGGCCGCCACGGCCCTCTGCGGATCAGCCGCGGTGTCCCGGACCACCAGCTCGAGTGGTCGACCCGCGATCCCGCCGACCTCGTTGACGTCGCGAACGGCCAACTCGAGGCCGAAAAGCAGGTGTTGGCCCGCCTCGACCCAGCCAGGCCGAGTGAGCGGAACGAGAGCGCCGATCCGGACGGACGGGCAGTACGCGTTCATCTCGTCTCGTCTCGCCATGGCGGGCGCACGTGGGTGATCACGCCGGACATTGCATCCACCACCATCGCCAACAGGCAACCGATTATTTGTTCGCGCCGACGGCGATACGCTGCCGTGTCATGCAGCAGACGCGCCTCGACACTGCTCGGATCCGGGCCGCCCGCAAGATGATCGACCCGATCTTCCTCGACACTCCGCTGTACCGCTGCGAGGCGCTGGAGCCCGATCTCGGGTGCACGGTGAGCATCAAGCTCGAAACGGCCAACCCGGTCCGCAGCTTCAAGGCCCGCGGCACCGAGGTGGTCGCGAGCCTGCTCGCCGACAGCGGCTCGCGAGCCGTGGTGTGCGCCAGTGCGGGCAACCTCGGCCAGGCCCTCGCCTGGTCCGGCCGTGGCCGGGGGCTCGACGTCACCGTCGTGGCCTCCCGTTTCGCGACCGCGGCCAAGCTTGATCGTATCCGCGCCCTGGGCGCCGGGCTGGAACTGGTGGACGGCGACCACGAGTTGGCGCGCGAGCGGGCGGCGGCCATCGCCCGTCACGACGGCATCCGGCTGCTCGAAGACAGCCTGGACCTAGAGACCTGCGAGGGCGCGGCGACCATCGGCCTGGAACTGGTGGACGCGACGCCGTCGTTCGACGCCGTGCTGATTGCTCTCGGCGGCGGGGCAATGGCCACCGGCGTGGGGCATGTGGTCAAGGCCTTGGCGCCCGAAGCCGAGGTGATCTGCATTCAGCCGCTGGGCGCACCGGCGATGACCCGCTCGTGGCGCAGTCGGCGCGTCGTCACCACCGACTCGACCGACACCATCGCCGACGGCGTCGCCGGCCGACGTCCCATCCCGGCCGTCCTGGACGACCTCCTGCTGGTCGCCGACGACGCCGTCCTGGTCCAGGAGGCGTCGATCATCGCCGGTATGCGGATGCTCCTCGACCATGCAGGCCTCGTCGTCGAACCGTCGGCCGCGCTCGGCATCGCGGCGATCCTCGAAGACCGCGACCGCTTCGCCGGCCGACACGTCGTCACCATCGTGTGCGGCAGCAACGTCGACGTGGACGCCTATCACCGCTGGGTCGGTGCGGGTGCGGCTCCCATCCACCGGTTTTGACCACGGTCCGAGCCGCTGCTAACCCCACCACCGCACCTCCGGACAGGCGGACCTCCTCGCTGTCGAGGTCGGCCTGCAGCGGTGCAAAACCGTGTCGTCGATGTGGCGTTCGTCGCGGAGACGGACGACGGTGGCACGTCTGTGGGCGATGAGGGCCAGGTGCAGCGCCGTGTAGTCCCAGTGCCGGAGCAACGCCGGGTCGTCGTTCCTCCGGGATGAACCCCAGGGCCGCACCCGTCGCGAGCGCGCCGGGCGCGGAGCCGAGGGGCTGGGGGAGTCCGACGGAGTTGGTGACGACGTGCAGCTGATCGAGCCGGGCCAGCGCGGGGGCCAGCGGGAACAGGGTGGTCGAGTCGTCCATGAGTACCGTGCTGCCTGGCCTGATCCGGGCAGCGACGGCTGCGCACAGCGCGTTCTTGGCGGCGAGGGCGCTGTTCTCCCGGAAGTGGGTGGCCGTCTCCATGGTCAGAGCGGGGAAGGCGACGGCCCGGCCGCGCTCCTTGCGCAGCAGATGGCGCCCGGCGAGGTCGTCCAGGTCCCGGTGCATCGTCATCAGGCTGACGTCGAAGTGCCGGGCGAGGTCGTCGATGCGGGTCTCGCCGTGTTCGGCGACGTACTGGGCCCTCGGCCCCCCGGCCGCCCGCGCGGCGTACGACGCACATGTCCGCACGGACGGTCACGGTCCGTCCACCGTGACCTGCTCGGGGTCGACGGAGGCGGTGAAGGCCTTGGCAGCGTCCTCCAGCGGGTAGGTGGCGGTGACGATCTCGGCGGTGTCGACGGCGCCCGAGCCGATCAGGGCCATCGCGGTGACGTAAAACGGCAGCCACGCACTCACGCACTACGGAAGGAACTCCGCCCATGACCAGCACCCGCCCCGCCCGCTGGGGCGTCCTCGCCACCGGCTCCATCGCGCACACCTTCGCCGAGGATCTGCGCCTCATCCCGGACGACGCCGAACTGGTGGCCGTGGGCTCCCGCAGCACCGATGCCGCACGGCGCTTCGCCGACCGGCACGGCATCGCCAGGGCCCACGGCAGTTGGCGGGACCTGGCCGGGGATCCCGAGGTGGACGTGGTGTACGTCGCCACCCCGCACTCGGCACACCGCACGGCGGCCGCGCTCTGCCTGGAAGCCGGCAAGGCGGTGCTGTGCGAGAAGCCCCTCACGCTCAACCTCGCGCAGGCACAGGACCTGGTGGCGATCGCCCGCAGGCGGAACGTCTTCCTGATGGAGGCGATGTGGACCTACGTCAACCCCGCCGTGCTGCGCATGCGGGAGCTGATCGCGGACGGGGCCATCGGTGAAGTCCGCTCCGTCCACGCCGACTTCAGCATCGCCCTGCCCTACGACGCCTCCCACCGGCTGCACGACCCGATCCAGGGCGGCGGCGCGGTGCTCGACCTTGGTGTCTATCCGGTCTCCTTCGCACACCTGCTGCTGGGCGTCCCGGACGCCGTCTCGGCCTGGGCGCACCTGAACCCGCGAGGAGTCGACGACAACACCGGCATCCTGCTCGGCTACGACAGCGGAGCCGTCGCGGTGCTCTCCTGCTCCCTGGGCACACAGACGGCCCAGCGCGCCTCGGTCAACGGCACCCTGGGCCGGATCGAGTTCGCGAGCGACTTCTTCCACGCCGACGGCTTCGTCCTGCACCGCCAGGGCCACGAGCCCGAGGAGGTCCGCGCGCCGGACTCCCCGGGCAACGGCTACACCCGCGAGGCGCTGGAGGTGGCCCGCTGCCTGCGGGACGGGGCCACCGAGTCGCCGTACGTCCCACTGGACGGCACGCTCGCGGTCATGGCGACGCTCGACGCCGTACGCGAGCGCATCGGAGTCCGCTACCCGGGCGAATGAGCCGTGGTGACGACGGTCAGCAGGTGACCGAGGAGTCGTCGGCGTCGGAGTTCGTGCCGGTGAGGTTCGCCTCGATCCGGGTCAGGACCCGCATCGCCTGCTCGTACTCCTCGTCCGAGAAGCCCGCGGCCGTGACCGACTCCAGATCGCGCCAGGCCTGCAGGACCCGGTCGCGCAGGGCCTGGCCCGCGCGCGTGGCGTTCACGACGACGGCCCGACGGTCGGTGGGGGAGGGGCTGCGGGTGACGAACCCGGACTGCTCCAGCCGCTGCAGCATCTTGGTGACGGTGGACGGATCGAGCCCCAGCGTCTTGATGAGGTCGGCCTGGCGCTGCTCACCCCGCTCCCACAGCTGCATCATCAGCAGCTCCTGCCCGGGGTAGAGGCCGGTCTCGCGCAGCAGGCTGCCCGCCATTATCCGGTGGACACGGGCGGCGCGGAAAATGGCCTCGCTCATCGGAGCGTCGGCGACATTCGGAACCGCGTCGTCTTTGCCCTGAACCGATTCGGACGCTGGCGGCATGGTTGTTCTTCCTCCTTGCTCAGCCTTGCTCGGCGAGCGAGTCACTTGTCGTGGAATCATCTCACCCATGCTAAATTGGTCGGCCAATGTATTGCCTGCGTGGCGGCAAGCCCCGGCCTGTCGACGGTGCGCTGTGCGCGCTAGGTGCGGGTGCGGGCAACTCGCCGACCGAGGTGCCGGCCGCCGCCTTCGAGCGCATGGGCATCTCGACCGGCGTCGACGTCCAACTCGCCCTCGCCGCCGCCCAGGACGTGGTCAAGCCGTTCATCGGGCACGGTCTGGGTCAACTGCTTCTTCGTACGGGACCTGCGGGCGTCCTTCGGCGGTGCGGGCGACTGCGGGATCGGGCGTGAAGGGGGTACCTTCAGCCGGGAGTTCTTCACCGACCCCAAGGCGGTGGTGATGCAGCTCGACGCCAACTGACCCTGAAGATGGATCAATTGGGGGAGCGGGGTACCAGCCGGATGATCGGCAATTCGCGGTCGGTCTTCACCTGGTACTGGGTGAAACGAGGCACGGCGGTGGTGATCTGCCGCCATGCCTCATCCCGTTCCTCCCCGTGGAGCTGCTCGGCGACGACGTCCACCTTGCGGCTTCCCATCTGCACCTGCACCCGGTCGGGATGGGCGGCCAAGTTGTAGTACCAGGCCGGGTTCTTCGCCGCCCCGGCCGCCGAGGCCACGATGATCCAGCTGCCGTCCTTGCCCGGGAACCAGCCCACGGGTGTCTCGCGCGGCTCACCGCTCTTGCGGCCGACGGTCGTCAGCACCAGCGCGTCCATGCCCATCAGCTTGCCGCCGCCCTTGCGGCGTATGCGCCTCATGGTCCACTTGTTGAACCACTTGACCGCGCGGCCGGGTTGACGAGTACCACGGGTGCCCGAGGGTGTGTTGAAGCTCATGTGACCTCCTGGCACAGAAAAATATTGGCCAGCCAATCATGAGTCAACAGCGGAGGGATGAGGCTGCTGTGAGCAGAAATCGGCTCCGCAGTTTTTTGTCGTCCGCAGTGGACGGACGGGCGCCGTTCGGGCGCAGACCGTCCACGAAGATGTGCACGTGACGGGTGGCGAGGGCCCCGATGGTGATCAGGTCCATGTGGGTGGCGTCCGGCCGGCGGGCGGCCTCGGTCACGGTCACGGTGGTGAGTCTGTCGAGGACGACCTGCTGGACGAGGGCTTCGCGGTCGGGAAAGCGTCGGTAGAGGGTGGCGATGACGGAGGCCGCGGCGATGGACGGCGCCGGCCGGATCCGCATCATGCGCAGCATCGTGCTTCCCCTGGCCAGGCCCGGCCTCTGGTCGACGGCTCTCCCGTGCTGCGTGTTCTCTGCCAACGCAGCCTGGTGCGCGGCCTGTTGTTCGGAGCGGTGAAGTGAGCCGGATCAGGGCGCCCGCTCCACCAGCGCCACCCGCACCGGCCCGAACTCGATCCGGGACCGGGCCCCGTCCCGCGCCCACGTCACCTGCACCGCGCCGCCGTCGACCACCACATCGGTGACCGCCTCCTCCAACACGACCGGCTCGGCGGCCAGAGACGCCAGGCAGACATGGACCGTGGTGCCCCCGGCCCGGCCGACCAGCCGCGGTACCTGCGCCCAGCGGGTGTAGGCCGTGCCCTGGGGTGCGCGGACGGGGGCGGCTCCCTCGTCCCAGCCGTGCAGGCCGTGCAGCGTCGAGGCGACGGGGTCGTCGGGTCCGGTGGCCCAACCCGTGTGTGTCACAAGGGAGTTGACCGGTGCGCCGATCACCCGGTGGACGCGCAGTTCGTGGCGTCCCCGGGCCACCGTGACGCTCTCCACTCGCAGGCCCGGCACCATGGGCGGGCCGGCGGCGAACACCGGCCGGTGCCACGAGGCGGCCCACCCCCAGCCGTCGCCCTGGCCCGCACCGAGCGGATGAATGCGGCGCCGCACACTGCCGCATCCGTTCACCTCGACGGACAGATGGTTGTCCGCGACGTTCCCCCGCGCGGTCGGCCCGGTGCGGGTCGAGTACGCCTGCCGCCCGTAGTGCGGATCGTCGGCGGCTGCCGTCTCGCCCTCATGGGGCCGCATGTGGTCGCTGCCGTGGTTGTGCAGTCGTACGATCCCGTCGGCGCTGGTCGCCTGGACGAGCAGGCCCGGAGCCGGCAGGGCGAGGACCCGGTCCTTCTCCTCGACCGGTGCGGGCTCCTCGCGGTCGGTCCACAGCGGGTGGCCCGGCGGTGCCAGCAGCGCGACGAACGCCTTGGACGCCCAGTACGGAGAGGACGGGCCGGAGTAGCTCTGCAGCGTCGCCTCGTGCGGGCCGTGCCAGCCGAGCGAGAGCAGGCCGTCCCCGGACAGGGCGCCGCCCTCCAGGAAGTGACGCAGACTGCCGCTGATCAGACGGCGGGAGGCGCCCGGCGTCAGCGGGCTGTGACCGGTGACGGCGCCCAGGCCGACGGCGGCCGAGGCGGCGAAGCGGTACGTCAGGGAGCGCCCGAAGTGCATGGGCGCGCCGTCCGCACCGAACATCAGCGAGAAACCGTGCAGATGCTCGCGCAGCCGAGGCCCGTACGGTCCCGGATCCGCACCGGCCAGGTGGGCGTCCAGCACCGGATACAGGTGCAGCGCCCAGCCGTTGTAGTGGTCGAAGGCGCGTCCGTCGCCGTCCGCGTACCAGCCGTCACCGGCGTACCAGCCCTCCAGCAAGTCCCGGGCGCGCTCACGGACCGCGGCCGTCTCGGCGTCACCGCGGCCCACCGACTCCAGGAACCCGGCGACGGTGTACGGGAAGAGGTACCAGTTGTTCGCCGCGGGCGTGTGCCGCAGCGCGCCCCGCAGCCACTGCTCCGCCCGGTCCTGGACGTCGGCGTCGAGGTTCTGCCACAGCCAGGGCGCAGTCAGTCTGAGGCCGAGCGCGACGGACGCCGACTCGACCATCGGCTGGCCCTGGACATGGTGGTCGAGGATCAGCGGCCAGGACTCGGTGTCGTCGCGGCCGGGGGTGCGAGTACCGGCGGCGAGGCCGCGGGCGTAGCGGTCGAGCCAGCCGTGCGGGTCGTCGCCGCCCGCGCCCGCCACGCGGAACGCGGCCGCCAGGAAGGTCCGGGCGTAGCCCTCAAGCCCGTCGGAGCGCACACCCGACCGGGACGGGCGGCCGGGCAGGTCGAGCAGCCCACCGCCCGGAGTGCTCCACCGCCACGCGGCGGCCAGCAGCCCGTCAGCGACGGCCTCCCAGTGGGCCCGCGTCCAGCCGGTGTACGGGCTCGACTCCCGCTCTTCCGGCGGCAGTTGGAAGGGGATGATCATGCGGAATACGTCAGCCTCTCGCGTCGTACGGGGTGCAGGAAGCCGGTGCCGGAGGCCCAGCGGGCGGTCTCGGCGACGGCGTGCTCGGCCAGCCGGCGCCATTCATTGCCCTGGGAGCCGGCCAGATGCGGGGTGATAAGCACGTTGTCGCAGGCCCACAACGGGTGCTCGGACGGCAGCACTTCGGGGTCGGTGACGTCGAGGACCGCCCGGATGCGGCCGGACCGGGCGGCATCGGTGAGCGCGTCCTGGTCGACGACCGCACCGCGCGCGGTATTGATCAGTACGGCACCGGGACGCATCGCCTCGATCAGGGGCCTGCTGACCAGGCCGCGGGTGGCGGGCAGTAGCGGAGTGTGCACGCTGACGGTGTCGCTGCGGGCGAAGAGCTCCCTCAACCCGACCTTGGTGACGCCGAGTTCGGCCGCATCGGCGTCGGTGACGTAGGGGTCGTGGAGCAGGATCCCGACATCGTGCGGGCGCAGCAGCTCGATGACGCGGCGGCCGGTGAGGGACGCGGACAGGATGCCGACGGTACGGCGGTGGTTGCCGATGGTGCGCGGGATGCGCGGCAGACGGTCGCGGACGCCGGTGGAGCGCAGGGCCCGGGCGCGTTCGAGGACCTGCTTGCCGGTGAGCAGGATCATCGCCAGGGCGTACTCGGCGACCGGCACGGCATTGGCCGCGGCGGCCGAGGACACCTCGATGCCACGCTCCCAGCAGGCCTCGGTGATGTGCCCGCGCACAGTGCCCGCGGTGTGCACCACCGCACGCAGCCGGGGCGCGGCCGCCAGCACCTCCGCGTCCAGCGGCGGACAGCCCCAGCCGGTCACCAACAGGTCGACACCGGCGAGGACTTCACGCGCCCGCGCCGTGGTGAGGTCGTCGAGGGCGGGCAGCGGGGCGAGGTCGCAGACCGCGGCGAGCGCTGCAAGGGACTCGGGGTCGAGGACGGCCGCGGCCGCCTCCTGGGACATGGCGAGGGCGGCCGGGGGCCGGAACAGCGAGTCGGTCATCGGCGTGCGGGAACTCCTCAACGGGGCGACGGACAAGGTCACTTGACGGAACCCGCCGTCAGCCCGCTGCGCCAGAAACGCTGCAGCAGGACGAAGGCGAGGATCAGCGGCAGCACGGCCAGCAGCGAGCCCATGATGACCACCGGGTAGTACTCGGGCGAGACGGTGGCCGAGCTGTTCCACGTGTACAGGCCGAGGCTGACGGGATACAGGTCCTGGTTGGACAGCATCACCATGGGCAGGAAGAAGTTGTTCCAGATCGCGGTGAGCTGGAAGAGGAACACGGTCACCAGCCCGGGGCCGAGCATGCGCAGCGCCACCCGGGTGTACGTCGTCAGCTCGCCGGCACCGTCGATGCGGGCGGCCTCCAGGACCTCGTCGGGGACGTAGCCCTGGCTGAAGATACGGCCCAGGTAGACGCCGAACGGGTTGAACAGCACCGGGATGAACACCGACCAGTAGGTGTTGACCAGGCCCGCGCCGGAGGCCATCAGATACAGCGGCAGCGCGAGCACGGTCTGCGGGACCATGACGGCCGCCAGCACCAGCCCGAACAGCTTCTCCTTGTGCCGGAAGCGGTACTTGTCGAAGGCGTACCCGCAGGCCACGCTGACCAGCGCGCCGAGGGCGGCGCCGACGACGGCGTACAGCAGGCTGTTGACGTACCAGCGTGCGTACTGGCCGTCGTCCATGGTGAACAGGTCGTGCAGGTTCTGCCCGAAGGAGAAGTCCTTCAGCGACAGCAGGTTGCTGCCGAACAGGGCGTCGCGGGTCTTGCCGGCGGCCAGGACCAGCCACAGCACGGGCAGCAGGGTGTAGAGCACGGAGAGGGAGACCACGACGTTGACGGTGGCGCGGCCCAGGAGCCTGGGGCGTACGAGGGTGCTGTCGGCGGCGCTCATCGTGCCTCCTGGGCGCGGTCGGCACGGCTGGTCCAGCGGGTGACGCCGTAGGACAGGACGACGGTGCACAGCAGCAGGACGACCGAGGCGGCCGCCGCCAGGCTGTAGTTGTTGCGGGTGAAGGCGGCGTCGTAGATGTACATGCTGGGCGAGAACCGGGCGCTGATCATCGGGGAGGACTGGCTGAGCAGCATCGGCTCGGTGAACAGCTGCAGGCCCCAGATGAGGGTGAACATGGCGACCATGACGATCGAGGCGCGCACCAGCGGTGTCTTGACCTGCAGGGCGGTGCGTACCGGGCCGGCGCCGTCGACGACGGACGCCTCGATCACCTCGCGGGGCACGGCCTGCAGGGCGGCGTAGAAGACCACCATGTTGTAGCCGAGGTTGCTCCACACGGCGATGTTCACGATCGACGGGAGCACGGTGTGCAGGCCCAGGAAGTCGAGGTGGATGTCGGCCTTGGCGAACAGCTCGACGACCGGGCTGATGCCGGGTGTGTAGAGGTAGAGCCAGATCAGGGCGGCGATGATGCCGGGCACGGCGTGCGGCAGGAACAGGCCGAGCTGTGCGCCGGCACGCAGCCGCACGACGCCGGAGTCCAGCAGCAGCGCCAGGGCGAGCGAGCCGATCACCATGACCGGGATGTAGATCAGGCAGTACAGGGCGACCGTGCCGAGCCCGGACAGGAAGGTGGGGTCGGTCACGACGGCGGCGTAGCTGCGCAGTCCGACGAAGACCGTGCGGGCGTCGCCGAAGCCGAGGCCGGGGTGGTCGTCGCTGTGGAAGCTGAGGTAGACGGCGGTGCCGACGGGGATCAGGAAGACGGTGACGAGCAGGGCGAAGAAGGGCGCCATCAGGACGCCGCAGGCGGCGAGTTGGCGCCGACGGGCCGCCTTGCGGGTACGGCGGGCGGACGCCGGGGCGGCGGTGGGCAGTGCGGCGGGCCGGGTGTGCTGGGTGGTCGCGGTCATGGGGTTCACCTGCCTTTCGGGCGGCTCAGGTGCTGTGCTGGGTGGTGGACAGACCCAGGGCCTTCAGGTCGGGCATGGTGCCGTCCTGCGCCGCGCGGGCCGCGCCGATGAGGGTGCCCTGGCCGGCGCTCACCCGGGCGAAGGCGTCCTGCATCACCCGCCCGGTGGCGGTCATCCGCGGGCCCCACACCCAGCCGTCGCGGATCTTGTGGGCCTCCTGCTCGAAGAGGCGGTAGATGTCCTGGCCGCCGTAGTAGGAGCGGTCGAAGGCCTTGCGGCCGACGGCGACGAGCGCGGCGGCGGCCGGGTACTGGCTGCTGGTGCCGCTGGAGAGGCGGGCGCGCAGCGAGTCCGGGTGGGAGACCTGCCACTCGATGAACTCCATGGCGGCCTCGGGGTGCCGGCTGTCCTTGGTGACGGCGAAGGTGGAGCCGCCGTGCGTGCCGACGTAGGGACGAGCCGGATCCCACTGCGGGAGCGGCGCGATCCGCCACTGTCCCTGCTGCGCGGGCCGCGCCTTCATCTGCGCACCGGCGTCCCAGGCCCCGCTGAGGCGGGTGAGGACCAGGCCGTCGGCGATCTGCGCGTCGGACTGGCGGCTGTCGACGGCGTTCATGAACACCGCGTCGTCGTCGATGAGTTGCTGCCAGTACGCGGCCACACGCCGGGTGGGCGCGTCCGCGAGGGACACGTTCCAGGCGCCGTGGGAGGTGTCGAACCAGTGGGCGCCGGCCTGCCAGCTGTAGGCGGCGAACTGCGTCGCGCCGTCGGTGGGGAACAGCACCAGCCGCCGCTTGGGTGCCTTGCTTCCGACGGTGTGCGCGAGCTCTGCGAACTCGTCCCAGGTGCGGGGCACTTGGAGGCCGTACTGCTCGAAGAGGTCTGTGCGGTAGTGCATGACCATCGGCTCGACGTCGAGCGGGACGCTGTAGACACGCTCCTGAAAGGTCGTCAGGCCGAGGGCCTGGGGCAGGAGTTTGGCGCGCAGGTCGTCGCTGACCAGGGCGGTGATGTCGCGGGCGACGCCGTCGATGGCGAAGCCCGGCAGCTGCGGGTACTCGATGGTGGCGACGTCTGGCGCGTTGCCGGCCCGGGCGGCGTTGCTGAGTTTGGCGTAGCCGCCCTGACCGCCGGACGGGATCTGCTGGAAGTCGACCTGGATACGGTCGTGCGTGCGGTTGAACTCGTCCACCACCTCCTGACTGCCGCGCAGGGCGGACCAGAAGGTGATGCGGGTGGTCCCGTGGGTGCTGCGCGCGCCGGCTGCCGCCTTGCTGCTGCAGGCGCTCACGGCCCCTGTCAGCGGCAGCGCGGCCAGCGCGGCGAGCACGGATCGACGGCTGTGTCGACCAGGCATGGCGCCTCCCGAGGCTCCTGCGTGCCCGAACGGGCACGACCTGTTCGAGTCACGGGAATCCTCAACGCCCGGCAACAAACGGTCAAGAGACCGATCAGAGGAAAATAAAGCGGTCAAACGCTCATGCGGGGTGATTCATGCGGGGCGGGTCGAGCCGCGCACCGTGAGCGCGGGCAGCAGCTCGATGCGCTGCACCGAGCGCGCACCGCCCGCGCCCGGATCGTCGATGCGCCGCAGCAGCAACTCCGCGGCCACCCGCCCGACCTCGCCCTTCGGCGGCGACACGGCCGTCAGCGGCGGGGTGCCCAGGCCGGCCACCACGTCGTCGTAGGCGACGACCGAGCAGTCCTCCGGCACCCGCACCCCGTTCCCGGCGAGCTGCTGCACCAGCATCAGGGCGTCCACGTCGCCGTGCAGCACCGCGGCCGTCGCACCCGTCTTGCGCAACACCGCGGCCAGATCCGTCACTTCGGTGGGCTCCCGGTCCAGGCCGCCGCGGGAGGCGCTGAGCGTCCAGGCCCACTCCTCCACCAGCGAGTGCGCACCGGCGATCTCGGCCAGGGCGGCGCGCAGGGTGCGCGCGGTGGGGCTGTCGTCACGGGTCGCGAACACCAGCCGCCGATGGCCCAGACGCACCAGGTGCTCGACGGCGAGGTGGGCGCCGTACCAGTGGTCCGAGCAGACCGAATCCATGGCGTGCAGCGCACTGCCCCTGGGCGGCCGGCGCTCCATCAGCACCGTCGGCACGTCCAGTTCGGCGAGCCAACCGTAGTCCGCCTCCTCGGTGGCCGAGCTGCGCCACCGCGGCGCGAGCAGCACACCCCGGGCACCGTCCGCCAACGCCCGCTCCACCTGCGGCCGTTCGGCGCCGGGCACCTGCGGCGCGATGTGCAGGGCGACGCGCACACCGGCCGCGTCGAAAGCGGTACGGGCGCCGTGCAGGGCCTCGTAGAGGTACGAGTGCCGCTCGGGCACCACCACGGCCACGGTGTCACCGTCGCCGCCGACGCGCTCCGGCAACTCCTGCGCGGGCAGCGTCGAACGCACCACCCCATGGCCGCGCCGCAGCCTCCCCTCCCGGGTCAGCTCCTCGACGTCCCGCCGGATCGTCACCACCGACACCTGCAGCTCGGCGGCCAGATCCCGCACCCGCGCCGAACCGCGCGCCTGCACGGCGGCCAGAATCCGCTGTCGCCTGAGATCGACCGGCTCACGCATGCTGGCCTCCGCCCCCGGATGTTCGTTCGCCCCGGATGTTCGTTTGAGCGATCGGGGCGCCATCATACGATCGCACGGGGCGCGAGGACAGCGGGCTCCGGACGGTTGTCGACCGGGAGATCCATCGGCAGCATGGTCGCTGTGGATCAGGGCTTGGCAGCGGTACTCGGGGCGGGCGTCGGCGTCGTAGGCACGCTGGGTACTGCGTGTCTGACGTATCTGGCGACCCGACAGCAGGCCAAGGACCAGGGGCGCGTGGAGCACGGGCAGTGGTTACGCGGTCGGCGCCAGCTCGCCTACGAGGACTTCCTCATCGCCTACGAACGTTTTGCGGGCGCCGCAACTGCGCTGGAGGACGCCCTGGAGGACGGCCGAACCGACGGACTGGAAAACCTGGTGGCCGCCCTCAAGGAGTCCCTGGATACCTTCGGAAACGCCCGAAGCCGAGTGGCGGTCGCCGGACCCCAGTTCGTCTCGCAGAGCGCAGGGCAGGTCGCAACCCTCTTGCGGGGCGCTCGCAGATCCCTCATGGCATGGCGCGATGACCTGCTCTCGGGGGCCGCCGATGTCTCCGAGCGGAGCGCCCAACTACGCGACCTGCAGGGGCAGATACAACTCGCCTACCGGGACTTCGTACGCGATGTGCGCAACATTCTGGAGGCACCTCCGGATGTCGGCGGGGAGAAGCCGTAGCGCTTCCTCGCGAGCGCCTCAGACGATGTGGCGGCCGCCGTCCACGGTCAGCACGTCGCCGGTCGTGTACGCCGCGTTGGTGAGGTAGTGCACTGATGGTTTTGTGCGCCGATGAGATCCGACAACGGTTCTTGATGGGTCGCACCGCTGCGGGGGCCGTCCGTCTGGTCTCGGTGACCGCCATGGCATGACCCGCTATGGCATTCAGGGGCACCGCATCACGTGCCGGACTTCCAGCAGGCAACGTGGCGCGACAGAAATGGGTTGCAGTCGAAGATCGTGACGCGGATTCTTCCAGCATGAAGATGCACGCCAACCAGCTGACGGTGTCACCTGAGACGGTGCGCATATTGGTGGAGCAGCAGTTTCCTGAGTGGCGGGGCCTGTCGGTCAGGAGCATCGCGTCGCAGGGTACGGTCAACGCCATCTTCCGTATTGGCGATGGCTTCGCAGCCCGATTCCCTCTTGAGTCCGCAGACGTCGAGTCGACGCGGAGCTGGCTGGAGTCCGAGGCGGAAGCGGCTCGCGAGCTGGTGGGTCGCACGCGTTTCCCCACCCCCGAGCCGGTCGCGCTGGGTGAACCTGGGGCAGGTTACCCGCTTCCGTGGTCGGTGCAGACGTGGCTGCCCGGCGTCGTGGCCGCCGACGAGGACCCCGGCGAATCAGCTGCGTTTGCCCGTGACTTGGCCCATCTCATCGGCGACCTACGCGCGATCGACACGCATGGCCGCACGTTCGCCGGCACAGGTCGAGGAGGCGACCTGCAGTCCCATGACGCGTGGATGGAGACCTGTTTCAGACACAGTGAGCAACTCCTGGACGTCCCTCGGCTGCGCCGTATCTGGGCAACTTTGCGTGACCTGCCGCGAGGTGCGGCTGAGGATGCCATGGCCCATTGCGATCTGATTCCCGGCAATGTGCTCGTGTCCGCTGGTCGGCTTGCGGGGATTGTCGACGTCGGCGGCTTCGGGCCGGCTGACCCTTCGCTGGATCTTGTGAGTGCGTGGCACTTGCTCGAGGCCGGGCCGCGGCAGGTGCTCCGTGATCACCTGGGTAGCGACGACCTTGAATGGGAGCGAGGCAAGGCGTGGGCTTTCGTTCAGGCGATGGGGTTGGTCTGGTACTACGTCAAAAGCAACCCGGCCATGAGCCGGATGGGCCAACGATCCCTGGAACGCATCCTGGCGGACAAGCCGCTCGCGTGACTTGAAGCAGCTGCTGGTCGCGGGTGAGGAAATCTTGATGGGGCCGTGTGTAATCACTGTCTCTTTCGCAGTACTTCATCCCGCGGTTGTGTGAGGCGGTTGACGATGGCGTCGCTGTTCTTCTCCTTGCGTTCGGTGAGCACCTGGAACAGCAGCTCAACACCCCTGCGGTCCAGCTCCATGTAGCCCAGCTCGTCCGGAGGTAAGTCCGGCGACCGGGTGTTCGTGGGGGACGTGGCGGCCCATCAGCAGGACCTCGATCAGGGCCCGGGTGGCGTTCCGCTCGCCATGGGCAGCCTTCGCTGCCTCCCACCAGGCGTCATGGACCGGCGTGAACTTCCCTGCAGAACGGGCCTGTTCGAGGGCGGTGGCCCCGGGAAACGCACCGGGCTTGCGGACCAGGGCTTCCAGATAGTGGTCCAGATCCAGCCGAGCCTGCCCCTTGGCGATCAGCCGTTCATGGCGGGCGACCTCCTGCCGGCCGTCGTAGACCACCAGGTCGGACGCGTGCAGCGTCGCCCTCACCATCCGCCCGATCAGCCGCAGCGGCACCGAGTAGCGGTTGGTACCGACACTGATCTGTTCTCTGAACTTGGCGGTGAGGAGGCTACGCGAACTCAGTCGTCTCCGTGATCAAGGAAGAGCTGGGCCAGTCTGGGAAGACGGGCATGCATCTCCGAGGCGTTGTCGAAATCGAAGCTCTCGCCCATATCGGCTGGCTCTTGGTTGGCTCGGGGGCCGCAGAACTGGTCGTAGTCGTCGTAGAAGGTGCAGTCGTCCTCGTTTGCGTTGATGCGCTCGTAGGCGTAGGAGGCTGCGTAGTTGACGGTTTCGTTGAACAGCGCCTCGTCGCTGCCTTCGGCCGCCGCAGCGATGACGTCCGGATGCTGGGCGAGAACATCGGGTGCAGTAGCGGCCCGGTCGTACCACTCTCGGCCCTGGGCGATGAGGCCGGCGCGGAAGTCCATGAAGGCGTCGTCGGAGCAGCCTCCACCGATCAGATAGCCGGCAGCCCACACGTCCCAGCGGTAGATCGCCCCGTGGAGCTGATCGAAGCACTGCTGGTATTCGAGGATCGTCTGCTTCGAGGTCGCCGCGAGCCGCTCGACCAGGGCCGATGCGAACGCTTGGCCCGGGTCTCCGGAGGTCGAAGCGGCGTCGGTGCGTGCCGTTTCGATGACGGTCCAGAATTCGTCGATGTTCATGGCCGCACCCTCTCACCTGGCCCTGACAGCCGACTCCGGGGGCCGGTCGTGGCAGTAGGCATGGGGAGGTCAACGGTTCGCGGAACCCGCCGGTCGATCTGGGCGAGCTTGTCGTCCGCTCCCGCAAGGGTGATCTGGAGCCCTTCGACCTCGCCGAGCCAGCCCCCTCGCTCGGCCTCCGCGATCCGGGCGATGATGTTGTCGCGGATGTCGACGATCCGGGCCCGTTGAGCCGGGTCGGGCCAGTGCATCGAGCATCGCAGGCAGGCATTCTCATGGATGCAAGGGGTTGAGGAGGCCCGTCGTCGGGACTGCGTAGGCTGCCGTGGTGATCGTCCGATGCATCAAAATCATCCAACCCGGGACCTCGACGGTCGTGAGCGAGCATCCGGGCGTGCGGATCGGCGAGGAGTACCCGGTCCTCGAAGTGCTCGCCGCCCGGCCGCGGATTCTGTTCCGCCTTCCTGACCGCAGTGCGAGGCGGGACGACATCGACTCGCCCGGACTGTGGGACGCCGACATGTTCGAGATCGTGTCCGATCGGATGCCGACCTGTTGGGTCACCGGGCTGGAGGATGGCCGGCTGACCCTGGCGCCCCAGGAGTGGCAGCGACCGGGTTTCTGGGACAACTACTTCGATCACGTGCCGGACGCGGTTGCCGAATATGACCGCCTGAAGGCCCAGATCATCGCGGAGGCATGACCGCTCAACCAAGAGCGGCGACCCCGTCCTCCCCTCGGTCTGTTTGGGCTCGAAGGCGTTCGGCCTGCTGTTTCTTGTCGGCGATGTGCCGCAGGCTCCCGCAGGCCGGCGACCTCACCAAGCCACCGCATCCGTTGGGCCTCTCCGAGGCGCTGACGGGTGTTGGCTTCGATCTCCAGCAGCCGGGGTTCCTGACTTAGGTCGAGGCGGAGCATGGGGCATCTGATGCAGGCGTTTTCATGCTGACAAGGGGTTCCATAAGGCCGGTCGCAGGTGCCGAGTGCGACCTTGCGCAGGCTGAAGTGGTCGCGGAAGTCCTGCCACTCGGTGTCGCTGGGCTCGCGGTATTCCTCGCTGGGACGGTGGGTTCGGCGTTTGTCGACGAACTGCCGGTGGTGGCGGATCACCTCTTCGGGATACACGGCGACGTAAGCCTGAGTGGTGTTGAGATCGAGATGGCCAAGGAGCTTCGCAGCGATGTGGATCGGCAGGCCGCCGTTGACCGTTTCCGTTGAGAGGATTCGGCGGAAGTATTGGTGGCTCCAGGGTTCGTTGCGCGCGCCCGTCAGTCGTGCTTGGGTCGTCCGATGAACTTTCTGTTGACGGCGAGTGGCCTGCGCAACGAGACGCTGCGGGATGCGCTGCGGGACATGCTGGGGAAGCCGTTCGGATCGGCGAACGTCGTGTTCGTTCCCACGGCGTCAGTCGCCGAGCCCGGGGACCACGGGTGGTTCGTCTCGGACATGAACCGGCTGCACGGCCTCGGCTGGCGGGAGTTCGACGTCCTGGAGCTGAACGGGCTGCCCCGGCAGATGGTGCTCGACCGGCTGCTCCACGCCGACGTCATCTATGTCGAGGGCGGCAGCCACTACCACCTCGCGCGCAGCATCACCGGCAACGGTCTGGCCGACGGCTTCCTTAAGGCGCTGGAGAGCCGGGTCTATGTGGGGGTGAGCGCCGGATCAATGATCTTCAGCCGTAATCTCACCGGACACTCCGCCGACGTCATCGGGGACACCACGGACCTCCACGTGCTCGGCGCGACGACCGTGGAGCCGCCGTTCGGCCTCTTCGACTGGTATCTCAAGCCCCACCTGTACTCGCCGGATTTCCCCGAGCGGGACGACGCCTGGGCTGATCGCATCGCCGCGCGGGCGGACTTCCCGATCTACTTCATCGACGACGAGACGGCCGTTCGCGTGAGGGACGGCAAGGTGGATGTCATTTCTGAAGGCCGGTGGCGGTTCCATCCGTGACGCGACGCGCGGTGGGGAGCCCCGGACAGGGCAGTCTGAGAACCCATCCTTGAACCTCGGTTGATCGCCTCGCGCCCGCCCGGCTTCTTCGCGGTGAGTGCGGGCACCGCCGAGCACGAGCTCAGTGGGACAGCGCGGCCGGGGACCACATGCCGAACCACTGCTCGGCGCCGTAAGCCTCAAACCGCTCTACCTCGATGAACCCCAGCTTCGCCGCGAGGCGCATCGAGCGGACGTTGGCGGTCTGGGTGGCGAGTACCACTGGTTGGCCGGGAAGCGCGCCGGCGAACCAGTCGAGTGCCGCGGCGCACGCCTCGGCGGCGTACCCGCGTCCCCACGTCCGCGGCAGGAACAAGTAGCCGAGCTCAGCTTTTCCAGCAGCCTGACGAAGGTGGCCCGTTTCTCTGTAGATCGTGATCTGGCCGATCATCGCTCCGTCGAGATCGACTATGAAACGGCCGGGGTGCCGGCTGGGCGCCCCCGGTATCGCGCGCTCGAGCTCATCACGCGGCTGGGGGCCACCGAGGTAGGTGCCCACCTCTGGCGAGGCCAGCAACTCGATGACCGCCGCACGATCGCGGGCCTCGGGCTCACGGAGCACGAGCCTCTCGGTCCTGATCGGGGCAGGTGGCCAGGCGACGGGGCCAAGATCAGACATGCCGGCCAGCTAATCAGCAGGCTCGGTAGCGATCAAGATTCGCGGACCGATCAACCCACCTGCCCGGGTCCGTCCTTCTTCTCTCGCATCCCCTCCAACGAGCCACAATCCCGCGCTGCTTCGCCCTGCGCGTTCAAGGATGGGTTCTGAGATCGCGTACGCCGTGCTGACATGTTCCGGCACCGCCCACCCCGTCGAAACGCCGTCACCGCCGGACTCACCCTCGCATGGAGCTCTGGCGGCACCGAGGGCGCGGGTGGCCGAGACGGACGAGCTGTTCACGACCGAGGCGGCGTCGGACCTCCGCAGATGCGGCACCGCGGCGGCGGTCAGCTGCCGTGCGCCGAAGACGTTCACGTCGAAGATCTCCCGCCTGACCTCGAGGTCCGCGGCCTCGAGGTCGTCCAAGGGATGAAGCGGGTGGTGCCCGCGTTGTTCACGAGGATGTCGAGCCGACCGTAGGCGTCGATCGCCGACTGGACGATCCGCCGGGCGTCCGCGGGGTCGGCGACGTCCCCCTGTACGTGCACCGCGTCGGGCAGACCGGCGGCGAGCTCCTTGCCCGCGGCCTCGCTCCGGGACGAGTTGACGACCACTCGAAGGCTTCCGCGGCCGGCCGCCGGGCGACGGCCGCGTCGATCCGTGACGACGAACCGGTGGGGTTCCGCCTGCCCGCCGGTGCGCAGATGATCACGCCCGCCCTGCACCCCTCGTACCCTGTTCCCCGTGCCGACCTCCCGCCTCCATCGCGTCGCCGTCCTGGTCCTCGAAGGCGCGAAGCCGCTCGACGTCGGCATTCCCGCGCAGGTGTTCACGACCCGCGCGAGCATGCCGTACGAGGTGCGGGTGTGCGGTGCGAAACCCGGGCTCGTGACCGGCGGCGACGGTCTGGCGTACCACGTCGCCGACGGGCTCGACGCGCTCGCCTGGGCCGACATCGTGTTCGTGCCCGGCTACCGGTTCCCGGACCGCGAGGACCCGCCGCAGGCCGTCGTCGACGCGCTGATCGCCGCCCACGAGCGGGGCGCACGGCTCGCCGCCATCTCCACGGGCGCCTTCGCGCTCGCCGCCACCGGCCTGCTCGACGGCAAACGTGCCACGACGCACTGGCACTACACGCGGGCGCTCGCGGAGAAGCATCCGCTCGTCCAGGTCGACGAGAACGTCCTGTTCGTCGACGAGGGCAGCGTGCTGACCTCGGCCGGCGCCGCCTCCGGCATCGACCTGTGCCTGCACATCCTGCGCGGCGACCTCGGCGTGGCCGCCTCCAACCACGCGGCCCGGCGCCTGGTCGCGGCCCCCTACCGCAGCGGCGGCCAGGCGCAGTACGTGCCGCGCAGTGTGCCCGAGCCGCTCGGCGAGCGCTTCGCCGCCACCCGCGAGTGGGCCCTGCACCGGCTCGACGAACCCCTCAGCCTCGACACCCTCGCCGAGCACGCGGCGGTCTCACCGCGCACCTTTTCGCGGCGCTTCGTCGAGGACACCGGATACACGCCGATGCAGTGGGTCATGCGCGCCCGCATCGACCTGGCCCGGGAGCTGCTCGAACGGTCGGAGCGCAGTGTCGAGCAGATCGCCAACGACGTCGGCCTGGGCACCGGCGCGAATCTGCGCATGCATTTCCAGCGCATCCTCGGGACCACGCCGAGTGAGTACCGGCGCACGTTCACCCAGGGCGAGTAGGCCGCGCCGCCCGCTCCGTCGGCTTGGCGCGATCCTTGCGAACCATGGCGCTCACGCCACGGCCACCGCCGGATCCCGCACGCGAGGCTGGTGCTGAACCCAGACGAGCCGCAGAGACACCAAGGGGTATTCATGACTCGCGTCGCCATCAACGGATTCGGCCGCATCGGACGCAACGTGCTGCGCGCCCTGCTCGAACGCGACACCGACCTCGAGATCGTCGCCGTCAACGACCTCACGGAGCCCGCCACTCTCGCCCGGCTCCTCGCCTACGACTCCACGGCCGGCCGGCTCGGCCGCCCGGTGACCGTCGACGGCGACACCCTCGTCGTCGACGGCCGGCGCATCAAGGTGCTCGCCGAGCGCGACCCGGCGCAGCTGCCCTGGGCCGAACTCGGCGTCGACGTCGCGCTGGAGTCCACCGGCCGCTTCACCTCCGCCAAGGCCGCCCGCGCCCACCTCGACGCGGGCGCGAGGAAGGTCCTGGTCAGCGCACCGTCGGACGGCGCCGACGTGACACTCGCGTACGGGGTCAACACCGACGCGTACGACCCGGAGCTGCACACGATCGTCTCGAACGCGTCCTGCACGACCAACGCGCTCGCGCCGCTCGCCGCGGTCCTCGACGAACTCGCCGGCATCGAGCACGGCTTCATGACCACGGTGCACGCCTACACACAGGAGCAGAACCTCCAGGACGGCCCCCACCGTGACGCCCGCCGCGCCCGCGCCGCCGGCATCAACATCGTTCCCACCACGACGGGCGCCGCGAAGGCGATCGGCCTCGTGCTGCCGGGCCTGGACGGCAAGCTGTCGGGCGACTCGATCCGCGTACCGGTTCCGGTGGGCTCGATCGTCGAGCTCAACACCACGGTCGCCCGCGACGTGACCCGGGACGACGTGCTGGCGGCCTACCGTGCCGCGGCCCAGGGCCCGTTGGCCGGCGTCCTCGAGTACTCCGACGACCCGCTCGTGTCGTCCGACATCACCGGCAACCCGGCCTCGTCGATCTTCGACTCGGCCCTCACTCGCGTCGACGGCCGCCACGTCAAGGTGGTCGCCTGGTACGACAACGAATGGGGCTTCTCCAACCGGGTGATCGACACGCTGGAGCTCCTCGCGGCCGGCTGACCGGCGCCGGACCTGTGATGCGGCTGTGACCCGGAACTGTGGCCTCCACCACGGTCCGCCGTGTGCGGACCCTGATGAGCTGGCCCAATGCGCACAGCCGCCCCCCTCTTACTGGTCCTCGCCTCGGCCCTCGCCCTCGCCGGTTGCGGGCAGCCGTCCGGCTCGCCGACGCCCGAGTCCGGCCCCACCTCGTCGAACGACCCGCGGTTCCTGCCGCTGACCGCGTACGACATGTCCGACCACGGACAGACCGTCGGCACGGCCCGGTGGACGCTCGCCAAGGAGTGCATGGTCCGGCTCGGGTTCGACGGCCTGAAGAACCTCGACATCGACCCCCTCCCCGCCTGGCCCCAACGCCCGGCGGGCACGGGCGTGTTCACGGCCGTCGCGTTTGCCGACGACGACTTCCGCTACGGCATTCAGGACCCCGAGCAGGCAGCTCACTACGGCTATCAGGCGGCGCGTGCCAAGTACCGGCGCAACTACCCGGAGAGGAAGTGGACCCTCTCCGAATACCTTGCGCTCACCGGCCAGTTCTTCGGCGACGATCCGAAGACGGTCCACGGCCACCGCATCCCGCGCCGCGGCTGTCTCGGCGAGGCGGACCGCGGGATCTACGGTACGAACCCGCAGGACCGCAGGGACCCGGTCCTGGACCTGGAGAGCAAGAGCCTCCAGCAGGGCATGAAGGACCCCGTCTGGAAGAAGGCGGAGAAGGCGTGGTCGGCCTGTATGCGGAAGTCGGGCTACCACTATGCGACTCCCAGGGACGCCGAGATCGGCGAGGACCGCCAGCGCAAGGAGTTGGCGGCACGGCTTTCCGCGCCGCCCCAGGACCCCGACGAGCCCTCCGCCCTCGAGAAGCAGACCGCGACCGCCGACGCCCGCTGCAAGCAGCGGACCGGCTACGTCCGCACCGTGCACGCCATCGACGTACGCATCCAGAACCAGCTCATCGCCAAGAACCGGGCGAAGCTGGAGCAGCAGCGCAGCTGGAACCGCGACGCGCTCCGCAAAGCCCACGACATCCTCGAGGGCCGGTCCTGAAGGCTTGCCCTCGATGCTGCTTCACGGCTTCCGCGCCACCCCGCAGAACTGCGTCACGTCGACGATCTCGCCGACCTCCGGCTGCTGCGCATGCCAGCGCGAACACGACACCACGCCCGGCTCCAGCAGATCCAGACCGTCGAAGAACCGCTGCAACTGCTCGCGGCTGCGGAGTTTCATCGGCGCCGAGCCCTGCTCGTTCCAGCTGGCCACCGCCGCCGTCATGGCCTCGGTGTGGACCTCGGCGGTGGGATGGGCGAGCGCCAGGTAGCTGCCGGAGGGCAGGGCGGCGACGAGCCGGTCGACGATCTCGTACGCCTGCTCGTCGTCGTTCACGAACTGCATGATGCCCAGCAGCATGAGCGCCACCGGCTGCGTGAGGTCCAGCGTCCGGGCGGCGGCATCGAGGATCGGGCCGGGTTCGTGGACGTCGCCGTCGATGTAGTCCGTGACGCCCTCGGGGCTGCTGGTGAGCAGGGCCTGGGCATGCACCAGGACCAGGGGGTCGTTGTCCACGTAGACGATCCGTGAGGCCGGGGCCAGCCGCTGGGCGACCTCGTGCGTGTTGTCCGCGGTGGGCAGGCCGGTGCCCAGATCGAGGAACTGGCGCACGCCCGCCTCGCCGACCAGATGGCGCACCGCCCGGCCCAGGAACGCCCGGTCGGCCCGGGCGGCGTCGACGATCTCCGGGAAGTACTCCAGGACTTGGTCGCCCATGGCGCGGTCGGGGGCGTAGTTGTCCTTGCCGCCCAGCCAGTAGTTCCACACCCGTGCCGAATGCGGGGTGGTCAGATCCAGCCG
Organism: Streptomyces sp. NPDC001401; assembly: GCF_042895385.1. Classification (NCBI taxonomy): domain Bacteria; kingdom Bacillati; phylum Actinomycetota; class Actinomycetes; order Kitasatosporales; family Streptomycetaceae; genus Streptomyces; species Streptomyces sp. NPDC001401. The sequence continues at coordinate 148,318 of NZ_JBIAWI010000023.1, read as the reverse complement.
CGCCAGCACGGCCTCACGGTCGGCGGCCGGTTCCTCGGTCATGACACGCTCCTCGTCCTGGACCGGCGGCCCCCTCGACCGCCGCCCCCTCGCGCCTGTGGGCAAGCGACAACGTAGCGGGCGGTGTCGGCTCAGGCCACTGATTCCCCGATCTTCGCAGTCGCCTGAGCCCGGGCCTCATCAGATACATCGGAGCTGTTGTGCGCGCCTTGGGGATGGTTGGATTCCGAAGTCCCTTCCTATATCGGGGATTTCAGTCAAGGCTGTCGCCGGTTCCCGCCCGAACTGTTGACGTCATCGGATGAATCTCCTACGTTTCCGGGGCGGTCGCCGACCTTGAGCCATGAGTCCGACGACGGGAGACGGGAGCCGGAGTATGAGACCGCGACCGAGACCGAGAGCGGAACATCTGTCCGTACTGGCCGCTGTGGCGGCCCTGTTGGCTCTCCCGGTGCAGGCGCAGGCAGCGGGCCCCGGCCGCACCTACCATGTCGCCCCCTGGGGCAGCGACCAGGCGCATGGCTCCCTGACCAGCCCCTTCCGCACCATCGGCGACTGCCTCTCCCGCGTCCGCCCCGGCGACAACTGCCTGGTCCACCGCGGCACTTATCGCGAGCAGGTGACCCCGCCCTCCGGCACGAAGGGCGCCCCGATCACCCTCGCCGCGTACGGTGACGGCCCGGTGACCGTCGACGGAACCGAGCCGGTGGCCGGCTGGCAGGACGCCGGCGGCGGACTGGTCGCCGCCGACACGAACCTGCCGCTCGACCCCGACTTCAACGCGGTGTTCCTGGACAACGACCGTGCCCCCGAGGGCCGTTGGCCCAACTCCGGCTCCGATCCGCTGAACACCACCTGGGCCGAGGCCGACTCCACCTCCACCGACCAGCACATCGACAACCCCGACCTCCCGGACGCCGACTGGACCGGCGCGACCGTGCACCTGTGGGCGGGCTCCAATCCCTGGGCCCAGCAGACCGGCACGGTCACCGCCACCGCACCCGGCAACCTGGACTTCACGGGCGGCAACCATCGCTGTCCGCCCCTCTGCATGGGCAACCAGAACTACCGCAACTACTACCTCGTGGGCTCGAAGGCCGCCCTCGACCAGCCGGGGGAGTGGTACTACGACAAGGCCGCGCACCGGCTCTACCTCGTCCCGCCGAAGGGCGGGATGGCCGGACACGCGGCGACCGCCAAGCACCGCATCTGGGGCATGGACCTGAGCAACACCTCCTACGTCACCGTGCGCGGCCTGAACCTGTGGGGCACCTCCCTGCGAACGGGGCCGTCCAGCACGGGAGTTGTGGTCGACGGCCTGCACGCCACGTACATCTCCGAGTTCTCCACCCTCCCCATGCCACCGGACGGCGACCTGGCGATCCCGCCCTCCGAGGGGCACATAGTCGCCTCCCGCATCCTCGACTCCGGCCTGCAGATCCTCGGCACGGGCAACACCCTCGAGAACAGCGAGATCTCGCAGTCCGCGGGCGACGGCGTCCTGGTGCGCGGCACCGGAAACACGGTCACGGACAACTACATCCACGACGTCGGCTGGATGGGCAGCTACACCCCCGGCATCGAGATCAACGGCAACGACCACACGATCACGCACAACACGATCCGCCGTACGGGCCGTGCCTCCATCGACACGGCCTGGCAGCTCAACGGCACCGAGTTCCACGGCAACCGGATCGCCTACAACGACCTGTCCGAGGCGATGCGCATCTCCCGCGACGGCTCACCCTTCTACGTCTGCTGCAGCCTGAACGGCTCCGGCACCTCCATCGACCACAACACCTCGCACGACGCCGACGGCCAGGTCGGTTTCTACGTCGACAACTACTCCGGCCATTTCCTCCTGCACCACAACGTCGTCTGGAACACCGGCACCCGAGGGACCTTCTTCAACGGCCACACCGGCCCGAGCATCGCCAACCAGGACCACAACTCCAGCTACGGCCCCGGCATCAACGGCAACTCGGTGCTGCTGAGCGGTGCGACCGACGCCTCCGGCTCGTACCTCAGCAACATCGTCGGACCGCAGCCGGTCAGCGCCAGCCGGACGGGCGATCCGCCGCCGGTGGTCCGCTCCAACCTGACCAGCGAGCGGCCCGGCTACACGGACGCGGTCAACGGCGAACTGTGGCCGGCGGCCGGCTCACCCGTCATCGACGCGGGCGAGACGATCGACGGAGTGACCACCGAGGTCCGGGGCGCGGCCGCCGACATCGGCGCCTACGAATACGGCGAGCCGATCTGGTCGACCGGCTGCAACCTTCCCGGCTGCCTGCAGCGCGTCCGGCACGGCACCTGGACCGCGACCGCAAGCGACGGCACGGACGCCTCCGCCGCCGTCGACGGGGACATCAACACCCGCTGGACGGTCACCGCCGCGCAGGCCCCCGGTCAGTCGCTGACCGTCGACCTGCGCGAGGCGAAGACCTTCGACCGGCTCGCCCTCGACGCGGGACGCGACACCGGCGGACAGCCGTACGGCTTCTCGGTGTCGGTCAGCCACGACGGCAGGCACTGGCGCAAGAACCTCGCCCGGGTCTTCGGCCGTTCCTTCACCCAGGACGCGGCCTTCCCGACCCAAACGGCTCGCTACGTCCGGATCACCCTCACCGCACGCGGCCCCGTCCCCTGGGTGGTCAACGACCTGCGCCTGTACGGCGAGGGCCCCGACGCCTCCACCACGCTCCAGGCCGAGCAGGCCACGTCCGTGCACGGGGTGGCGTCCGGTACGGCAGCCACCGGCACACTGGGCTCCGGCGGCCATGTCGGCTTCCGTCGGGCGAGCGCGAGCGGCGACCGCCTCACCGTACGCCTGGCCTCCACCTGCACCAGCGGCTGCGCACTCCAACTCCGCCTCGACACCCCACACGGTCCCCTGGCGGCAACCCTTCCCGTGCACCCGACCGGCGCCGCCGACACCTGGCAGGAACAGTCCATCTCCCTGTCCCGTCGGCTGACCGGCATCCACACCCTCTACCTCGTCGCCAGGGGAGGCCCTCAGGTCGCGGCCCTGGACTGGTTGACGATCCGCGGGTGAGAGAGCCGGGCACGCCGGCGTCAGAAGAACCGTGCCTCCGGGACACAACTCGACGTCCCGTCCAGCAGCCCGTCGTCGTCCCGCCCGCGCAGCCAGCGGTCGAAGAAGGCGGCGACGTAGGCCCGTTGGGCGGTGATCGCGCGCCTCGGGGCGATGGTGCCGATGTTCTCGACGACGGTCTTCCGGGGCAGGCCGAGCCGCCTCGCGATCTGCGGGACGATCACCTCGGCGTCGGTGTACGTGGCGTGTTGCGCGCCGCGCAGGCTCAGGCCCCGGTGCCAGCCGCGGCTGTGCCGCCACAGCGCCTCCCAGGACGGCACCGTGCCGAGGTCGTTGCCGTCCTTGCCGATCAGCAGGAAGGGGCGGTCGAGGCCGTCGGCGGCAACGGTGGAAAGGTCGCCGGGGGTGCTGTCGTCCTGGACGTACGCAAGAACGCCGTCCAGGTTCGCCGCTGCTGCGATGCGCGGGTCGTCGTGCATGGTCTGCAAGGCGGTGAAGCCACCTGCCGACTGGCCGAACATGCCGATGCGGCCGAAGTCCAGGATGCCGCGCAGGTCTTGAGGCAGTGCCCTCGGCAGTGCGTCGAGGAGGAAGCGGGTGTCGGCCACGCGTACGGCCATGGTTTTCTGCAGCAGCGCGGTGATGCGCTGCTGGTCCGGGTACGCCTTGGCGAACTCCGCGGGCAGAACGGAACTTTCGACGCGGCCGCCGGGAAACTGGACGGCGGAGGCGTCGTAGGTGTGATCGACGGTCACCACGACATGGCCCCGGGAGGCAAGGTCGTCGCAGAGTGTGGTGCCCAGGGAGCGCGGGTCCCCGACACCGGGGGAGTAGCAGACGACCGGGAACGGACCACCGTCCCGATCGACCGGGGCGCCTTCATGAGCGTGCGTGCGGGTGGCCGACCAGTCGACCCGACCGCTGGGCACATCGGTCAGGTTGTTCAGGGCCGCGAACCCGGCGGCCTCGCCGGGGAGCATCTGGGGTGCGGCCGGGTACCCGCCGACGCTCCGGGCCGGGTACCGGATGCCGATCATGAGCTCCCGGTACGGCTGCGACGCGACCCAGGGATCGGCACGCGAGGCATCGACGAGGCGCAGCGAGACCGTCCCCACGGGATACGGGCCGCCGGGCGCGGGCAAGGTCAGCCGCACCGGACCGGCTCCCCGCGCCCCGGCGGCCGCGGCTCGCGCCGGGACGGCGGACAGGGCGACCGCTGCAACGGCCGACAGCATGGCGGCGCGGCGGGTCTGCATGCCTCAACTCCTTCGTCTGTATGCGTGTTCAACGTCCACGCAGTACAGACTTGTGGAGCGACCCGGCCGTCGACCATCCGGCAGGCCGGTTGATGCACACGGGGGTTATCCCACGGTTCCCGTACTCACGACTCGTGCGGGGTGTGCGCGTGCCCGTGCTCGTGTCCGTGTTCCCCGGCTTCGGGCGAGCCGCCCATCATCCGCAGCATGGCCGGGCCGCCGGTGCGCCAGAACCGTACGAGCAGAGTCGCGGCCAGCAGCAGGAAGGCGATGTTGAGCCAGGTCGTGTAGTTCCAGGTGATCCCCTCCTCGGGGACCGTGGCGTCGGCCTGGTCGGGGATCAGGCCCAGCCCGCCGAAGGTGAACTCGACGACGTATCCGGCGACGGCCATCGCGGCGAAGAAGGTGGCCAGGAGGAAGACGGCCGTCCGGGCGCCGTAGTACTTCCGGTAGATGTTCAGGATGGGGAGGATCAGCAGGTCGGCGTAGATGAAGGCGATCACACCGCCGAAGCTGATACCGCCCTTCCACAGGACCACGGCCAGCGGCACGTTGCCGATCGAGCAGACGAAGGTGGCGACGGCCACCAGTGGCCCGACCAGCGGGCCGATCACTTTGGCGGCGAGCGGATGGTCCGCCAGGAAGAACGTGCGCCAGAAATCGTCCGGCACCCAGGCCGCGATCGCCCCCGCGATCAGCAGCCCCGCCACCAGGTCCCGCACGATCGCCGCCCACTCCATGACGAAGATGTGCGACACGGACGTGAAGCCGGCACGGGAGAACAGGCGCCGGGCGAAGCCGCCCTCCGCCCGCACCGACATGTCCATGGCCGCATGGCCCTCCATCGAACCCGCGATCCCGCGCTCGGCCTGCTCCCGTGCCCGGCCCAGCAGCCGCTCGCGCAGGAACAGGCGGAACAGCACAGCGAGTACGACGATCATGATCGGCCCGCCGACGAACTCGGCGGCCGTGAACTGCCAGCCCATCAACAGCGCGAGGATCACGCCGAGTTCCACCACCAGATTGGTGGAGGCGATCTCGAACGCCATCGCCGCCGTGAAGTTCGCGCCCTTGCGAAACAGCGAACGGGCCAGGGCCACGGCCGCGTACGAGCAGGACGACGAGGCCGCCCCCAGCCCGGCCGCCAGACTCAGCGTGCGCGGCCGGTCATCACCCAGCAGCCGGACGACCGTCGACCGGCGCACCACCGCCTGCACCACGGCCGACAGGGCGAAACCCAGGATCAGCGCCCAGGTGACCTCCCAGGTCATCGACCCGGCGATGGACAGCGCGTGGCCGATCGCTTCCACAGGGCACCCACTTCTGCTCAAAGGACGACGCTCGCCACCACCGTCGGGGAAGGGGAGCAGCCATGTCGTGGACGATATCCGGCACTGATGCGGCCGGTTGCTCTTGTGCGGTGTTGTGCAGCTGTCCGTGCGACGGCCGGTCGACTCCCTCCCAGCCGGACACAGGGTCCGAGCGAGACGGACACGGGAGACCCATCGAGGGCCAGGTGAGTCACATGCCGCCCATCGAGGGCATCGACCCCTGCAGACCCGGCAGGATCCAGTCCTGGAACGGTGCGAGCACGGCCAGCACGAGGAAGGCGACGCCCACGGCCCGCGCGAGCAGCGGGCCGCGGGACCACAGCTTCTCCACGAAGATCACCACGGCCAGCCCGGCCATCGCCGCCACGTTCATCACGCCGAGCGGGATCAGGACGACCATCAGCCCCGCGCAGCAGCCGACACAGTAGGTGCCGTGATGGACGCCCACCCGAAGATCCCGGGCCGGCTGCCGGAACCCGGCGTAGTGCACCAGGTGGCTCATGGGGTCGCGGCAGTGCCGCAGACAGACGTGCTTGAGGGGGCCGAGCTGATACAGGCCCGCGAGCAGGAAGGCCACCGAGCCGATCCAGCGTCCGGCGGTCGGATGGTCGTCGACCAGGCCGCCGGTGAGAGCCAGGGCCGCGTAGGCGAGGAGCCCGAACGCGGTCCACACCAGCAGATACCCGCCCACGAACTCGACGGTGCGCACGGTGCGAGTCCAGCCGGAGGACTGCCGGCCGATGCCCCGCACCCAGGTGATGGCCACCGGTGCCATGGACGGCAGCATCATGGCCGCCATCATCGTCACCCACAGCAGCAGGAACAGTGGCAGTGCCAAGCCCATTGTGCCGGGCTCGACCCCCATGTCCTGGGCCTGCCCGATGGTCAGCGCCCAGGCGGGCACCGCGATCAGGACGACCAGGAGCCAGGCGATTGCCAGGTCCCGCACCGGCAGCAGGCCTCCGCTCGTTCCGGTCGGCGCGGGCGGACGGGCGGATGGGCGGGCGGAAGTCCGGATGTGACGCATCGGCGTGCTCTCCTGCAGACACTTCCAGGAGAGCACGCCCCCGTCAGCGGCGCTAGCCAAAGCACTGCCGGGCGTCGGCGGCGCCCCGGCAGGCGTGCCACCTCTTGCATGTTCTACGCCGCGCACCATAAGTTACCTGCTGGTAGCAATGGTGGGTGCCCATGGAAGGCCGGCGGCGGGAAAGCGAATTCCGGCCGGCGGCCCGACCGTGGTGCCGGGCCGGACGCAGCACCGCACCCGCCCGTGACCGCACAGCCCGAGGGAGCCGCCATGCCCGTGCTCGACCGCCAGGACGACGTCTACGTCCTCGACCTCGGAGACGGCGAGAACCGTTTCCACCCCGGCTGGATCGCCGCCGTCGACGCCGCCCTGGAAGAGGTGGAGAAGGCGGACGGGCCGCGCGCCCTGGTGACCGCCGCGACGGGCAAGTTCTACTCCAACGGCCTCGACCTGGACTGGCTGTTCGCCCACGCCGACCAGCACGCGGACTACGTCGTCTCCGTGCACGCGCTCTTCGCACGGCTGCTGTCCCTGCCGGTGGTCACCGTGGCGGCGCTGCAGGGGCACACCTTCGCCGCCGGAGCCATGTTCTCGCTGGCCCACGACTTCCGCGTGATGCGCGCCGACCGCGGCTTCTGGTGCCTGCCCGAGGCCGACATCAACATCCCCTTCACGCCCGGCATGTCCGCGCTCATCCAGTCCCGCCTGACGCCGCGGACCGCCCACGAGGCCATGGTCACCGCCCGCCGCTACGGCGGCCATGACGCCCTGGCCGCCGACATCGTCGACCACGCCGCCGACGAGGACGCCGTACGGACGACGGCAGTTGGGATCGCGCGGGCCCAGGCGGCCAAGGCGGGCGACACCCTCGCCACCATCAAGGCCCGCATGTACGCACCCGCCCTCGCCGCCCTGCGCGACACGGCCGACCCCCTGGGCTGACCAAACGGGCAAAGCCGCCGCAGTCCATGGGTGGAGACCTCTCCATCGACCCGTGGGTGGTGGTGATCCACCGGGTGCCCGGAGCAGGCTTGAGGCATGGGCTCTCTCCACTCGGCACTCGTCGCTCTCACCGGCGTCTGCGTCCTGATCTTCGTCGTGGCCTGGATCGTGGGCGCCGTCTACTTCGGCGTGAAGAGCCAGGCCGGCCTGCACGGCTGGGCGCATGGCCTGCGACGTACGCTGCCCCGCCGGATTCTGCTGATAGCGGGCGTCTATGCCCTTTCCGCGCTGGTCCGTCACTCGCAGAGTTTCTGGCGCCATCTGCAGTACTGGCAGCCCGAACTCGCGCTCCTGGGCGCCCTGCTCGCCGTCGCCTCCACCGCGTTGCTGCTGTGGGCCCGCTGGGTTCTGGGCACGATGTGGGCCGGCGTCCCGATGGTCAAGGACCACCACGAGCTGCGCACCGACGGCCCCTACCGGCTGGTCCGCCACCCCATCTACACCGGCTTGCTCGGCCTGGTCATCGGCTCCATGCTCGCCTGCGGCTTCGGCGTCTGGATTGCGTTGACGGTGGTCGCCATACCGTGGCTGCTGCGCCGGGTCCGGATCGAGGACGGTCTCATGGCCGGCCGGTTCGGCACTGCCTACGACGCCTACCGCGCAGGCGTCCCGGCACTGATCCCCTGGACACGCCCCGCTCCTGTCGGGCCCCGCCATGCCGCCGGCGAGGAGCACCGGCTGTGATGCCCAGGGACGCACCCACCGACGTGTACGGCAGCCCGTGAACCCCCGGAGTCAGGAACCGCCGGATGATTCCGGCTCGCGGAGGGTGATCGCCCCGGAGGGGCAGACGCCGGCGGCCATCTGTGCGGCCGCGCGATGGGCGGGGGGCGGCTCGGTGTGCAGCAGGAGCACGCGGCCGTCGTCGGGATCCTGGTCGAAGACCTCGGGAGCGGTCAGGGCGCACATCCCGGCGCCGATGCAGCGCTCACGGTCCACGCGCAGATGCGTCGTCCTCATGACTCCTCCTTGTCCCAGGTGACCGGGAGGCTCTTCACCCCGTAGATGTCCGCGGTCTCGGGGCGCAGGCCGACTTCCTCAGCCGGTACGGCCAGGCGCAGCGTGGGGAACCGGTCGACCAGCGCGCGGAACGCGACCCGCATCTCGACACGGGCCAGCTGCTGCCCCAGGCACTGGTGGATGCCGTGACTGAAGGCCAGGTGCCCGCCCGCGTCCTGCCTGCGGAGGTCGAGCACGTGGGGGTCGGAGAAGCGCTCGGGGTCGCGGTTGGCGGTGTTGTACGACAGGACGACCGTCGTGCCCGCCTCGATGGTCTGGCCGCCCACCTCGACGTCCTCAAGGGCCGTCCTCATGAACGTCTTGGCGACGCTCAGATACCGCAGCAGCTCCTCCACCGCCCCGTCGGTGAGCGCGGGGTCGGCGCGCAGTGCGGCCAGTTGTGCCGGGTTCTGCAGCAGTGCGAAGGTGCCGAGGGCCAGCATGTTCGCGGTGGTGTCGAATCCGGCGGCCAGCAGAATCAGGCTGATTCCCTGCAGTTCCTCATCGGTCAGATCGCTGTCGGTGAGTTCGCTGAGCACGTCGTCGGTGGGGTTTGCGCGCTTGGCGGCCACCAGCTTCGCGAGGTACTCCTGGGTTGCGGTGTAGGCCGCTATCAGCTCCTCGTCGCTTGTCTCCCCGCCCATGAACGTGTCGATCTGCTCCTGGAAGGAGCCGCGGTCCTGGTACGGCACCCCCAGCAGCTCACAGATGACGATGGTGGGGATGGGCTTGGCGAACGCGGTCACCAGGTCCGCCGACGGCCCGGCCTGCTCCATGGCGTCCAGGCAGTCCGCGGTGATCTGCTCGATGCGCTCGGTGAGAAGCCGCATCCGCCGCACCGTGAACTTGCCCACCAGCGGCTTGCGATAGCGACCGTGCTGCGGCTCGTCCATGAGGAGGAACTCGCCGGGCGGCGCCGCAGGCACCTCGAAGTCGCCCACATTCAGCAGCTCCTTCCGTGAGCTGAACAGCGAGTCGGCCAGGACCGACCTGACCAGGTCGTATCCGGTGATGAGCCAGCCAGGTTTTCCGCCGGGATGGGTGTAGCGGCTGATGGGGCCGTGCCGGCGGGCGTCGAGCAGCTCGGCCGGCGGGTCGAAGGGGCAGCCGGACTGACGTTCCGTCGGCAGCGTCGTGACGGTGTGGAGGGACTCACTCATGGCCATTCCCATCTCGAGATATTACGTGTTTGACGCTTTCCGAAAGCTACGTTGCGTTCAGAATCGTGTCAATGAATCTCAAGGTGTAACACCAGGTAAACGGCGGTAAATTGATGCAATGACGCTGACGTCGAATGCAACGAAGCGTTGCAATGAATGGCGGCGAAGGCAATACCGGCGGCACACGGCAGCAGGACGGTTGACCCTCGCCGGGCGGCTCGTCAGCGGATGTCGTGGCCGGGGTGGGCGCGGTCGTATGTCTGCCGTGCCTCGGCGATGACGGCACGGTGGGCGAGGGACCAGTCGGCGAGTGCCTTGACCAGGTGGGTCAGTCCCGTCCCGGTCTCGGTCAGGCGGTAGTCGACCTGGGCCGGGACGGTCGGGTACACGGTGCGCAGCACGAGACCGTCGCGTTCCAGCCTGCGCACGGTGAGGGTGAGCATGCGCTGGGAGATGCCGTCGATGGCGCGCTGCAGTTCGCGGAACCTGCGCGGACCGCCCGCGAGTTCGACGATCACGAGCACCGACCACTTGTCCCCGATGCGGTCCAGGACGTCACGGATGCCGCAGTCGGGGTGTTCTTCGCGTCCGCAGGGCTCGAGATCTGCCGGGGTGGCGGTTACCCCGGTGTGCGTGAGTGACATGAAACTGCCTTCTTGTGGCCGGTGGGCGTGCGGTCAAGGATCAACCGTAGTTACCGATGAGAACCACGACGGAAGACTGCGACTGACATGATCTTGGTGACCGGAGCGAACGGGAACCTCGGCTCGGCCACTCTTGCGGCCCTGCGTGCCCGCGGCGTCGCCGCGACGGGCGGCAGCCGCACGCCGGGTGCGGGGATGCGGCGTCTCGACTTCGACGACCATGCGGGCGTCGATCTCGCCGGTGTGTCGACCCTGGTGCTGATCTCCGCCGGCTATGCCGAGGACGACCAGGTTGTCGGGCGGCACGCGGCGGTCCTGGACGCCGCCGTCCGGGACGGCGTCCGCCACGTCGTCTACACGAGCCTGACCGGCGCCGGCGACCATCTCGGTTTCGCACTCGCGCACCGTGCGACCGAACGCCTCGTCCGGGCAAGCGGATTGCCCTGGACGATCCTGCGCAACGGCCTCTACGCCGAACTCTTCGGCGGCCTGTTGATGTGGGCCGAGGACGGTGTGGAGTCGGCGTTCGGGGACGGCGCGCTGGCCGCGGTCGCACGAGAGGATCTCGCCGATGCCGCGGCGATCGTGGCGGCGAATCCGGCACGGCACGGCGGGCGCGTCCACGACCTCGTCGGCATGCCGATCACGGCGGATCAGGTGGCCGATCGGCTCGGCGTCCCGCACCGCACCATCGGCCTGGGCGAATACCGGCGCAGGCTCCTGGACGAGACACCGGGACTGCTGCCGTTCCAGCCGCCCATGCTCGCTTCGATAGCCACGGGCATCCGACACGGATTCCTGGACGGCACCACCCCCGACCTCGCGGACCTCCTCGGCCGCGCCGCCCGCGACCCACTGACTACGGCCGTTGCAGCCGCGTCCGCCGCGAGGCCGGCCCTCTGATCCGCAGGGACAGGACCCGCCCCCTTCCGGATCAGCCGGCGGCTTTGCGGCGCGCGCGGTATGCGGCGACGGTGGTCCGGCTGGCGCAGGCGTTGGAGCAGAAGCGCCGGGTGCGGTTGCGGGAGTCGTCGACGTAGAAACGCCCGCAGGCGGCGGCGCGGCAGCGGCCGATCGTCACGGCCGGGTCGCCGCAGACGACGTGCGCGAGTGCGGCGGCGCAGCTGCGTCCGAGCCAGCTCACGGCATCCTCGCCGTTCGGAGCGAAGTGCAGGTGCGCAGAGCCTTCGCCGTCGTGGTCGTCGACCCGGATCAGCGGTGGGTGCTGTTCCAGCAGGGCGTTGACGGGGTCGATAGGACCACCCTGGGAGGCGGCCTCGACGGCATCGCGCAGTCCGGGCAGGAATGCGGCGAGCCGCTCGGCGTCCGGCTCCGCGATCCGGTGCTGGCGGAACATCTCCCGGCGCAGCTCGCCCGGGACGTCGCCGTTGACGATCTCGACCGCCAGCCGCGTCAGGTTCCCGATGTAGTCGACGTAACGCACTTGACCACCTACCTCCCGTGCCTGAAAAGTAGGCACCATGACTACTGATGTCGCCTACATGATGGATCGTGGACCCGCCGTCGCGCGAATGCTGCACCGCATGGGCCGGTGGGACGAGGCGCTCGCCGTGCTGCCCGCCGGCGCACTCGCGGAGCGGGCCGAGATCCTGGTGGACCGCTACTGGTGGCGGCTGGACGGCGCCGCGGCGGCCGACGAGGCGGTCATCACACTCTTTCTGTACGACCCGGTGCTCGCCGGATATCTCGGCGCACAAGTCCGTTACACCCGGCTGCTGTTCAGCCTGGGCCCACTCCCCGAAGACCTCCAGCAGGCCCGCGAGGCCTTCACCGCCGCCACGGCCGACCCCCGACTGTCCGGTTGGTCCACGTTCTGGCTCGGGGTGCTCGCCGACAACATCGACGGCGATCCCGGCGCGGCCGGACCGGCCTACCAGCAGGCCCTGGATCAGGCCCGGGAGCAGGATGACGCGCTGCTGGAGTCGTACGCCGTACGCCACATCGGGGCCCAGCTCATGGAGCGGGACCGGGAACAGGGCATCAGCCTGCTGCGCCGCTCCTACCATCTGCGGGCATCCCTCGGTGCTCGTCCGCAGACGGCAGCGGCGGCCCTGACGCTTGCCGGTGAACTGCCCCCTGGAACCGAGGCCGACCAACTCCGCGAGACAGCGCGCCTGACCGCCCGTGAGCTGAACCTGACCTGGCTGCTCCGCGCGCTCTGACGCTGTTTCAACTCGCCATCGGGCGGCCAGGATCTGCGGGTGCAGTGGGTGCAGTGGGTGCAGTGGGTGCAGTGGGTGCAGTGGGTGCAGTGGGTGCAGCGGGCGCCGGCGAGCGCTCGCAGTGCCGCCTGGTCGGCAGTGGTGGCCTGAGCTGGACACGGCCGCCGGGCCCGGGTGGTAGTACGGGAGGCGATCTGAGCCGGACGGTGGTGCTGGGGCGCGGTAAGGGGGGTGGTCCGAGGTGTCCTCGGGCTTTCGGGCGTTCGCTCGGCTGGTCACGATGGTCACGATCGTCACGGCCTACGTCGCACTGCACTTGGCGATCACGGCAGGCCTGGACCTGCGGGCCTGCGACCGCTTCCGTGGCGCCCCGGCGAGGGCCGCCGCGTTCACCGCCGCGGTGGACCGCTACGCCGAAGGGGAGGTGTCCGCGCGCGCTGAGATCCGTGCGGGCAACGCGTGGTTCGAGCGGAACGCCCCGTCGGGAGAAAGCCGGTCTGTGGTTTCCTCCGTCACCGGCGACGCCGAGAAGGGCCGGATCTCCCTTGGCCGCGCGCGTGTCGCCGGGCTGGCTGCGGAGGTCGAACAGGATCAGGCGGGGCTCGACCGGAGGCTCAACTCGTCGAGCGCGACCGCGCTGTGGTGGGCGGTGCCGGCCGTGCTGCTGCTCGTGCCGGCACTGTGGCTGCGGCGTCGTCGCCGGGCGGGCGCCGCGGAGATCGTCGCCGTGGTCAGCCAGTTCGTCCCGCGGCGGCCGTGGTGGTGGCGGCCGATGTTCGTGGTGGCCGGCGCTGCCGGATACGGGCTGTTCGCGGGCGGCGCCATCGCCGCCACCACGGCACAGCGGCAGGGCTACAAGTTGCCCCCGGTGGACTTCGTGCTGTTGCTGGTCGGCGGGCTGGCCGCGCTGGGGGTCGGGGTCCTGCTCCTGCGCTACACCCGCCCACGCTCGGCGCGCGGCGCGGCCCAGGCCCTGCTGGCAGACGGCCGCAAACCTGTGCTCTACCTGCGCAGCTTCGCCGACGACGACACCGCTGCCCAGGTCGACGACTCGGCGGCGTACGTCAGTCTCCACTCGCGGGAGGAGCAGCTCGCGGGGGCGTTGGGCGCCGTCGGTCCCGTGATCACGGTGGGCAGGCCCGGGGAGCCGTTGCCGCAGCTGGGGGCGGCGCGGTTCTATCTGCCGCTCGACGACTGGCAGCCCACGGTGCTGCGGCTGATGGAGCTGTCCCAACTCATCGTGTTGCGCCTGGGATTGGGCGACGGGCTGTGGTGGGAGGTCCAGCAGGCCCGCGCCACCCAGCCCGCGCGGAAGCTCGTCCTGCTGGCGCCGGGCGGGCAGCCGGAGGTGGCCGAACGGCTGGACCAGCACCTGCCGACCCCGTCCCGACTGAACGAAGTGGCCGGGGGCGATCCCTGGACCTCCGCCGTCATCACCTTCGCGCCCGATTGGACGCCCCAGGTGCACCCGGTTGGGCCCGCGCCCCGCGCCAAGACCCCGCGGGGCGCGCTCGTGCGCCGCGCGGCCCGCGCCGTGAAGGCCGCCCTGGTTTCGACGATCATGCTCTCGCCGGTGCACCACGTGGCCCGCGCGATGAAAGCCGCCCTGGCGTCCGTGGGGGTCCGTAAACGGACGATGGCCTGGAGGGCCACCCTCGCCACACAGACGTCGTTGTGGAAAGGCGTCGTTGTGGTGACGGCGCTGGCCCTGCTGTCCTGGCTGGCGTTCCGGGCGCTGCAACTGTTCGGCCTGCGGTAGCGCCGTTCCGTGGCGCCATTCCAGCACAACATGCCGGAGAAGAAAGGGACTTGTGAAACCGCGGGCACGACAGGGCAACGCACAGTAACGTCCCCCGGGCTCCAAGTGATGCACAGCGGGTCGAACGATCTTCCGGGGGGATCATGGACGGTCCAGAGCAGGGCACGCCGACGAGCACAGGCCCGGCCGTTGCGGAACGGCGCAGGGCGGTGACCGGCGCGGCCACTGCCGTGACGGTACTGATCGCGCTGGCGGTCGTGCGTGAGGTATTGCTTTCGGCGGCCAACTGGCGCCTCTACTTCGTCGCCCACGACTACCTGGCCGGGAGGGCGACGGCCGCGGACCTCGATGCCGCCGACAGCGATGCCCTCGCGAAGCTGGTGTCGTGGCCGTCGTTCCTGGTGTGGATCGCGGCCGGAGTGGCGTTCGTCGTCTGGCTGTGGCGGGCTCGGATCAACGCCGAGCTGATGAGCGGCGCCGCCGCGCAGCGCCGGTCCCGGGGCTGGGTGGTGGGCGGCTGGATCGGCCCAGTGGTCAACCTGTGGATCCCGTACCAGGTCGTGTCGGACATCTGGCGGGCCAGCGCCCCACGGCGCCCCGTCCCCCTCACCCTGGTCAACGCCTGGTGGGCGCTGTTCGCGGCCGCCACCGTCGTCGTAAAGCCGATCCAATGGCGCATGGCCTCGAAGTTCGACAGCGAGCAGGACGTGCTGTCCAACGCGAATGTGTCCACCCTGCTCACGGTGCTCTACGTGGGGGCCGGCCTGCTGGTCATCCTCATCATCAGGCGAATCACCGCGTGGCAGACCCAGGGGCACGTCCCGAACGCGGTCTGAGGGAACAAACCACTCGCCTGCGCATCGCCGCCCCCGTAAGGTGCGCGAGTTGCCGTGACGAAGGGGCGGGTCGGAACGTGGTGCTCGGGGCAGCGACGCAGGAGCAGTTGGCGAGTGCGGCGCGGGACGCGCTGGGCGGCGGGCGGCGGCTGGAGGCGGTCCGGCGGATTGCGGGCGGCAGCAAGAAGGGCGTGTACCGCCTGGTGATGGACGATGCGACGACGGCGATCGCCTACCTGTGGGACGACGCCGAGAACTACTGGCCGGCGGCCGAGGGCGACGACGACCTCACCGACCCGTTCTCGCCCGGTCTCGGACTCGACCTGTTCGAGGCCGCGCACGCTCGGCTGGACGCGCTCGGCGTTCGCGTCCCGGCGATCCGACTGGTCGACCGCGACGGCGCCCACTGCCCGGCCGACGTGGCGATCGTCGAGGATCTGCCGGGCGAGAACCTGGAGAACCTGCTCGCACGCGACCCCCGCGCGGCTGCCCCGGTCATGGCCCGGCTGGGGGAGGCGTTGGAGGCGATGCGGCGTCATCGGGCCCCCGGGTACGGCAAGGTGGCCGTGGTCGACGCAGGCGGAACGTCGCGCGGGACGTCGTGCGAGGGGGTCGTCCTGAAGCGGGCGCTGACGGACCTCGCCGAGGCGGCGTCGCGTGATCCGCGGATCGCGGCAGCCCGCGACCGGCTGGAGGAGCGACTGCTGGGCCTGGCGGCGGCGGTGCGGCCGCGCTCGGAGTACGCGGTCGTACACGGTGAACTGGGCCCCGACCATGTGCTGGTGGACCCGGACGGGAACCCCGTGGCGATCGACATCGAGGGCACGATGTACTTCGACGTCGAGTGGGAGCACGTCTTTCTGCAGATCCGTCTTCACGACGCCTACGGGCCGCTGGCAGCCGACGGACTGGACGAGGACCGGCTCGCGCTCTACCTGCTGGCCCAGCGGCTCTCGCTGACCGCGGGCCCGCTGCGGCTGCTCGACGGCGCCTTCCCCGACCGGTCGTTCATGGCGGGCATCGCCGAACACAACCTCAAACAGGCGCTGGAACTGATCCGCACCTGAACTCCCTCAGGGCGGCGGGTCAGTCCGGTTGCCGCGCGGCCGCTTCGACCGGGCGTCGGATGTCGGCCAGGTCGGCCTCGAACTCGGCGGTGAGGTCGACGGGCAGATCCAGCCACGGCCCGAGCCTGCTGTGGCCGGAAAGCTCCTTCTCCGGGAGCCGGCCGCGACGGCTGCGCGGGTCGAGGGCGCCGGGGGAGAAGCGGCCCGACGCCTCGGAGGCGGCGAATCCGATCACGAAGGTGCTGATCAGACGTACCAGCCACGGCACTTCGGGCTCCGGAACCCCGGCCTCGCACCCTGCTCGGCCTCGGCGCGCTGCTCGGTGTGCTGGTCCGCAGCATGGGCGAGCTCTCAGCCGCCTACGACATCGGCGGCATGCTGCTCAGCAGCACCGGCGGCGCCCTCGTACCGCTCAGCGTCCTGCCGGCCTGGGTGGCAGACGCCGCCCCGGCCTCCCCCGGCTACTGGGCCGCCGGAGGCCTGCGCGCCGCCCTCGACGGCGACGCGCACACCCCCGCGGCGGCCCGCGGCACCCTCCTCGGCGTGGCACTCGTCTGCGGCACCCTGGCCACGATCCGCCTGCAAGGCCGCAGCAGCCGGCTGGCGGCGCTCTAGCCGGCGTGGTCGCTCAGGGCAGGATCTCGATGTACCCGTCGGTTCCGTGCACGCGGATCCGCTGCCCGTCCCGGATCAGCCGGGTGGCCCGATCCACGCCCACGACAGCCGGCAAGCCGTACTCCCGGGCGATCACCGCGCCATGGGTCATCAGGCCGCCGACCTCCGTCACCAGGCCCGCGATTCCGACGAACAGCGGCGACCAGCTGGGGTCCGTGAAGGTCGTGACCAGGATGTCGCCCGCTTCGAGATCCGCCTCCGCCATGTCGAGGATGACGCGGGCCCTTCCCTCGACGGTCCCGGTGGAGACCGGCAGGCCGATCAGGGCGCCGGCCGGCGCGTCGTCGCGCCGGTACGCCCCGGTGACGGCCTCTCCATCCGATGTGAGCACCCGGGGCGGTGTGAGCGCGTGGTACGACCGGAAGGCGTCCTTGCGCTGCCGGATGAGCCGGTCATCCAGCTGGTTCGAGCGCACGACGTCGTGGAGTTCCTGGAACGTGAGGTAGAAGACATCCTCCTTCTCAGGAAGCACGTCGGCCTCCACGAGGCGCTCCGCCTCCGCCAGCAAGGCCTGCTTGTAGACGAAGTAGCGGCTGATGATGCCGTACTTCGGGTACTCCCGGTACCCGATGAAGGCTCGGACTTGGTCGATCATCCGCTTGGTTTCGTCGGCTTTCCGGTCCCCGTCCGGCAGGGCCCGCAGGCGTGACAGCACGTCCTGTTCCTTCTCCTGCGCCTTGTGCCGCCCTTGCTCGAAGCGCCGCCCGGCGGCGCCCGGTTCGAAGTTCCTGACGTTGTCGAGGATCACGGGCACGAGCGTGGTGGGGCGCTCGCGCCAACGCGGCCTCGTGATGTCGATCTCGCCGACGCAGCGCATGCCGTACCGGTCGAGATAGGTCTCTATGGCGTCGCGTGCTTCGGCCCCGCCCGCGAGTTTCGCCAGCTCGTCCAGGAAGCCCTCGTCCTCGACGCCGATACCCTCGAGGAACGCCACCACCTCCGGCTGCGGGCGGATCACGTCCGCGACGTCGAGCAGCGCCAGGCCCATCTCCGAGGTGACGTTGTCGGGGGCGGACAGCGTGAGCGTGTCAGCCGCGTTCTTCTCGCCCAGCCACTCCTGCAGCTTGTCGTTGAGCCACCAGGTGGCCTCCATCCCCGCCATGATCGCCTGAATGTTCAGCGGATCACTGAGGACTCGTTTGTGCTCCTCGAAGGCCTCCAACAGGTAGTCGAACAGTGCCGGTCCGGTCTTCGTCCGGATGTCGCGCTCCAGGGCGGCGATGGACACCTGGCTGCGCTCGATCAGCTCGGTGACGACGGCCGGATCGGTCTGGACCGGCGTGGAGGCACCGCCGGCCGGTGGCCCGCCGGGACCCGCGTCCGGGAGCGACGGGACGAAATCGTCGCGGTCGAGCACGGTCTCCAGAGCATCCCTGACCAGCGGATCGCCTCTCCCCATGACGTCCAGGAGGCCGGCGCGGCTCGCGGGCGAGGCCAGGCGCCGGGTGACGTCGACGAACAGCCTCCCGCCGGCCTCGTGCATCGGCACCATGGCCGTCAGCTGCCACATGGACAGCCCCAAGGGCTTCATGGGGTCGGTCATCATCTGCTGATGACCGACGGAGACGTAGATGTGATTCTCCTGGTCGCCGGTCTCGGGGATGGGGAACAGCGTTGTGATCGGCCGGCTCTGAACGATCTGGAAGCCGTCATCGACCAGGCACCATTCGATGTCCTGCGGGCGGCCGAAGTGCGCCTCGATCCGCCGCCCGAGCTGCACGAGCCGCACGACCTGCGCATCCGTCAGCGCCGGCTGCTCCTGGCGCTCCGCGTCGATCGCCACTTCCTGCGTACCGCCGGCCGGCAGGGCATGAACGGCACGCTGTTTGGCGGCGATCGCCCTGGCGACGACTTCGCCGTGCCGCACCGTGAAGACATCCGGATTCACCAGGCCGGACACCAGGGCCTCGCCGAGGCCGAAGCCGGCGTCCACGGTGGCGACCTTCCGGTTGCCCGTGACGGGGTCGGCCGTGAACAGGATGCCGGCCGCCTGCGGGAAGACCATCTGCTGCACGACCACGGCCATGTGGACCGTACGGTGGTCGATGCCGTTCCGCTGACGGTAGGTCACGGCCCGCTCGGTGAACAGCGAGGCCCAGCACCGGCTGACGTGCTGGAGGATCGCCGCCGGTCCCATGACGTTCAGGTACGTGTCCTGCTGGCCGGCAAAGGAGGCCGTCGGCAGGTCCTCCGCCGTCGCGCTGGATCGGACGGCGTAGGCGGCTTGCTCGCCGAGCTTGGCGAGCGCGTGGGTGATCGCCGCCACGAGATCGTCCGGGATGGCAATCCCTTCGACGGTCCGACGAATCTGCGCGCTGAGCGTGCGGATGGCCTCGCGGTCGTCCGGGTTCAGGCGCGACAGCTGATCGAGTAGATCGTCGATCGACGGCGCTTCCGCGATGATGCGCCGGAACGCGTCCGTCGTCACGCAGAAGCCCCCCGGCACGCGGATGCCTGCGATCCGCGACAACCCGCCCAGGTGCGCGCCCTTGCCGCCAACGACCGAGACCTGCGTCCCGTCAACCTCTTGAAGATCCAACACGTACCGCTCGATCACTGCGACACCTCCGAGGCGGCCGTGCTCCGTTGAACTGCGGTGGCCGATCGAATCACCGGCGCCTCCCACTCCGTCGATCCTCTTGTCGAGCACGTCCTCATCCCTGGTCAACTCCCAACACACGCACGTCCCGCCCCCATTTCCGCAGGTTGTGGCCTCGGCCGACGATTCTGCGCCGTGACCCGGGTCTTGCGGCAAGCCCCCCAGTGCGCTATACGTTGAGAGAGGCAAGGAGAGATATCTCCTTGCCTTTTGGCGTTCAATGGAACCGACAAGCTTCTCGCGAGGCGGCGGCGCGCCGCATCCGGGCGCTCCTGTCGCCGGCGGCAGGTATGCCGCCCGGTCAGGAAGTGGCGGCAGGGGCGTGGAAGTAGTGGCCCTTGTCGAGGTCCTCGAGGAGGCCGGGGTGGGTCGGATGCCAGTCCAGCAGTTCGCGGGTCAGGGTGTTGGACGCCGGGCCGTCGAGTCCGAGGAAGCGGCCCAGCCAGGCGAAGTGCTCGGCCGCGGCCTCGGGGGCCACGGAGGCCACCGGTACATCGAGGTGACGGCCGATCACCTCGGCGATGTCGTGGATCGGGACGCCTTCCTCCGCGACGCCATGCAGCACGGTGCCCGCCGGAGCCTTCTCGACCGCCAGGCGGAACAGCCGTGCGGCATCGAGGCGGTGGACGGCCGGCCAGCGGTTGGCGCCGTCGCCGATGTAGCCGGAGACACCCTTGTCCCGGGCGATGGCGACCAGAGTCGCCATGAATCCGTTGTCTCCTTCGCCGTGGCAGGTCGGGGACAGCCGCACCACGGATGAGCGCACACCGCGCGTGGCAAGTGCGAGCATCGCCGTGGCGGTTGCCGAGCGGATGGACACCGGCGAGCCGTCGACCGCGGGCATGTCCTGCTCGGTCGACACCTGCCCCGGCTTGAGACCGACCAGCCCGGAGGCGAGAACGAACGGGCGGCCGGTGCCGGCCAGCGCCTCGCCGAGGGTCTCGACGGCGCGGCGGTCGGCCTCGGCAGCGCCCTGGAAATCACCGCCGAAGGCGAGGTCGTGCTTGAAGGCGAGGTGGACCACCCCGTCCGACGCGGCGGCGGCGCCGGCCAGGACGTCGAGGTCGTCGACGGTGCCGCGGACCACGTCCGCGCCTGCGGTGGTGAGGGCGGCGGCAGAGGCGTCGGAGCGGGCGAGCCCCACGACCCGGTGCCCCGCGTCGATGAGTTCGGGAACGAGGGCGGAGCCGATCCAGCCGGACGCGCCGGTCACGAAGATGCGCATGGGAGAGCCCCAAACTGTCGATGTCAGTGACTGTCGTCGACGCTAGCATGTGATGCCAGGGGCTGTCATCACGTAGGATCTGCTCATGGGTAGATGGGAGCCGAACGCGCGCGAACGCCTGGCGAAAGCGGCGTTGGAGCTCTACAGCGAGCGCGGCTACGAGCAGTCCACGGTGGCGGAGATCGCCAAACGGGCCGGCCTCACCGAGCGGACCTTCTTCCGGCACTACGCCGACAAGCGCGAGGTGCTGTTCGACGGCTCGAGCGCGTTGCAGGAGCTGTTTGTGAACGCGGTCGCCGAGGCTCCGGAGTCCGCGGCACCGATCGACGCGATCGCGGCGGGCCTCGAGGCGGTCTCCAGCGTGTTCGTCGGCCGCCACGGACACTCCCGGCGGCGGCATGCCGTCATCGTGGCGAACGCCGTACTCCAGGAGCGCGAGCTGATCAAGCTCGCCTCGCTGTCCGCCGCGCTCGCCGACGCCCTGCGCCGACGCGGCGTGCCGGAGCCGGCCGCGAGCCTCACCGCCGAGGCGGGGGTCGCCGTCTTCAAAGTCGGCTTCGAACGCTGGATCGCGGCGGCCGAGGAACGCACGATGGCGCAGTTGATGCGGGAATCACTGGACGAGCTCAAGGCCGTGACCGCGGGCGGCTGAAGCCGCGCGGTCCCGTGGGGTCAGGACAGGCTGTTGATCTTGCTGCGGACCTGGTTCACGATGGCGGCCGGGAGCGTGGCGTAGCCCTGGAAGCTCAGGTCCTGCTGCCCCTTCACGCCGGCGATGTACGTCAGGAACGCCTTGGTGGCGGGCCATGTCGTCGCCTTGTTGCCCTTGTCGCAGACGATCTCGTACGTGACCATGTCGATCGGATACGCGCCCGGGGTCTTGGTCGCGTAGTCGAGCTTGAGTACGAGGTCGTCACCGGTGCCGGCGATCTTGGCCGTGGAGATCGCCTTGGAAGCCGTGAAGACACTGGCGTCGACCGGAGCGGGGGCGCCGGTGTCGATCGAGACCGTGGGAATGTTGCGGGCGATGGCATACGACAGCTCGACGTAACCGATCGCACCCGGGGTTTTCTTCACCAGATCGACGAGGCCCGAGGAACCCTTGGCCGACTGGCCGCCCTTGGCCATCCACTCCTTGTTGTGCCCATGCGGCCAGGCGCTCGGTGCAGCGGCGCTGAGATAGGAGGTGAAGTTGTCCGTCGTGCCGGAGGAATCGGAGCGGTGCGACGCCTGGATCGGCGTCGACGGCAGCTTGGCTTTGGGGTTGAGTTTCGCGATCGCCGGATCGTTCCACTTTGTGATCCGGGAGTCGAAGACCTTGGCGAGTGTGGGGGCATCCAGGATCAACCTCCGGACCCCTGGCAGGTTGTAGCCGATGGCGATCGGGCCGCCGACCGTCGGCAGGTGGACGGCCTGGCCGCCGCCCGGGCAGACGCTCTTGGACTGGGCGATCTGGGCGGCGCTCAGCGCGGAGTCGGAACCCGCGAAGGCGGTCCTGCCGTTGAGGAAATCGGTCTGGCCGGCACCGGAGCCGTTGCTCTTGTAGCTGATCCGCGTACCGGGACAGGCGCGCATGTAGTTCTTGATCCAGAACTGCATCGCGAACTCCTGCGCAGTCGAGCCGGAAGCCGACACATGGGCCGCCTTGCCGCACTTGACAGCGTTGGCGGCCGTGGTGGCCGGTGCGGCAGCCGTGGACGATTCACCGGACGCCCCGGAGCCGTCGCTCGAGCCGCAGGCCGTCAGGAGCAAGGCGCCGGAGACAACCGCCGAGCCGGCCGCCAGGGCGCGCAGCCTGCTCTTCCGCTGAGGCTTCACTTCTTCCGTGCTCCTTGCTGTAGGCGTCCGCAGTCTGCGCAGCAGAGGGGTGTGATGACCGTGGATCGAGTGATCGAGTAGCGGTCACGGCCTTCACCTCAGCGGCACTATACGCACCAAATCAGTCGATTTCGGGCGTCTATCCGGTCATGCCTGGCCGCAGAAGTCGCCGGCATACGGCAACTGGAGGAGGCGGGCGGAGCGGCGGTGAGGGTCGGCGATCTGGCCGGCTCATGAATCCGTCCCGGCCCAGACCCTCGCCGCCACCCGGGCCAACTGGCCTCCCGCGGTACACCATCCGGTGGCTTATGGGCGCCAGAGCGTTATTCATGTCTCCGATTTTCTGATCATTCCACTATCCGGCTCTTGGTACTGACCGGCCGTCACGAAGCCCCGAACCGAGTCGAGGAGAGTGGAGAAGATGACGAAGTCGCCGCAATGGCGATCCGTTCTGGCGCCAGCCGTCATGGCTGCCGCGCTCGGCGCAGCCGCGCTGGCCAGCGCGGGAACCGCCTACGCCCAGGACCGCGCCACCCCGCACCCGCCGTACCCGGCGCCGCCTGCGTATCCGGAACACCCGGTCAAGCCTGCGTATCCGGAACACCCGGTCAAGCCTGCGTATCCGGCTCAGCCGGTGAAGCCCGCCTATCCGGCTCAGCCGGTGAAGCCCGCCTATCCGGCTCAGCCGGTGAAGCCTGCGTATCCGGCGCAGCCGGTCAAGCCTGCTTATCCTCAGCAGCCGGTGAGGCCTGCGTATCCGGCGCAGCCGGTGAAGCCTGCGTATCCGGTGAAGCCCGCGTATCCGGCGCAGCCGGTCAAGCCTGCTTATCCTCAGCAGCCGGTGAGGCCTGCGTATCCGGCTCAGCCTGCGTATCCGGCGCACCCGGCCCAGCCTGCGTACCCGGCTCAGCCTGCTTATCCTCAGCAGCCGGTGAAGCCTGCGTATCCGGCTCAGCCTGCCTATCCGGAGCACCCGGTGAAGCCTGCCTATCCGGAGCAGCCGGTGAAGCCTGCGTATCCGGCTCAGCCTGCCTATCCGGAGCACCCGGTGAAGCCTGCCTATCCGGAGCACCCGGTGAAGCCTGCCTATCCGGAGCACCCGGTGAAGCCTGCCTATCCGGAGCACCCGGTGAAGCCTGCCTATCCGGAGCACCCGGTGAAGCCG
>NZ_JBIAWI010000023.1:62431-124419 GCF_042895385.1 Streptomyces sp. NPDC001401 | reverse complement strand
CACCCGGTGAAGCCCGCTTATCCGGAGCACCCGGTGAAGCCCGCTTATCCGGAGCACCCGGTGAAGCCCGCTTATCCGGAGCACCCGGTGAAGCCCGCTTATCCGGAGCACCCGGTGAAGCCCTCGTATCCGGATCAGCCGACGAAGCCGCACCACTCGAAGTAGCCCTCGAAACCGCACCATCCGCACCACCGGACGCGGAGGACGGGCCCGGCTCTCCCGGCTCGCGAACACCGGTGGCGACGACAAGGAGAGGCTGATTCTGGGAGGTGCGGTCGTCGGCGGCCCCGGTGAGATCTCCGGCGACGGTCGGGCCTGGTCCCTGCTCGGCGTGGTCTCCGGCGTGACGGCGGCGGGGCCCCATCCTTCGACCTGGAGGTCGCCGACGTCTGAAAAGCCAGATGGGCCGTGGGCGGGCCCTGACGGCCCCTCAGGGGATCTCGCAGGTCGGCTGTAAAGCCGGGCCCGGACGCCCGGGCCCGGCACACCGTCCCATCCGGGTTAGAGGCCGAATGCACCGCCCTCGACGAGGATGAGCAGCCCGAGGGTGATCAGGACCAACGGGAGCAGGACGTGCCCCCATCGGCTGAGCGCCTTGGCGATGACCGGTCGGGTGGCGAAGAAGCGGCCCGCGAAGCACCACACGGCCACCAGGGCCAGGAAGGCGACGGCATAGACGCTCATCCCGCCCAGGCCGGCGGTGGCGAACACGGGGACGTAGACACCGATGTTGTCGCCGCCGTTGGCGAAGGTGACCGCGGCGACCTCCAATGTCCTCGGGCCGCCCCCGGCCGTCTGCTGCTCGCCGTCCTCGTCCTTGTCCTCGCGGTGTTTCCATGTGTGCCAGGCCGACTTCAGGCCGAGTGCGAGGGGGAGCAGCCCGAGATACGGGATGGCCGACTCGGGCAGGAAGGTGGCGCCGAACGCCGCGGCGACGGCGACGGCGAGGATGGCGGCGAAGCCGACGTACTGGCCGAGCGTGATCCGGCGGGCGGAACCACGATGCCCCGCGCCCTGCGCGAAGAACAGGGACAAGAGCAGGATGTCGTCGATGTTGGTGACGGCGAACAGCCCTGCCGCCTGCGCGACGATGCCCAGGTTCACGGATGGATGTCCGTCTTGTTCGGCGGTCGGCGCAGTCCTGCGATGAGGAGTTCGACCAGTCGGCGCGCGTCGTAGCGGGGGTCGCTTTCCGCGCCGATGCAGAGGTTGCCGACGCCGCGCATGAGCTCGTAGGCCTTCAGGTCGGATCGGATTTCGCCGGAGGCGGCTGCCGCGTCGAGCAGTTGGGTGCACACGGGCACGAGGCGGTCGAGGAAGTAGGCGTGCAGTGTGTCGAAGCCGGTGTTGTCGGACTGCAGCACGGCAGCGAGTCCGTGCTTGGTGACCAGGAAATCGACGAAGAGGTCGATCCACTGTCCCAGCGCGGCGTGAGGGGTCGGGCTGCTCGCCAGCAGGGCCGGGCCGGCCTCGGCGCAGGCCTCGACCTGGTGCCGGTAGACGGCGACGATGAGATCCGCTCGCGTCGGGAAGTGGCGGTAGATCGTGCCCATCCCGACGCCGGCCCTGGCCGCGATGTCGCGCACCGGTGCTTCCACGCCCGACGTGACGAAGACCGCGGCGGCCGCGTCGAGCAGGGTCTGCTCGTTGCGCCGGGCGTCCGTCCGCTTGGGCCGGGCTGCGCGTCCTGTGCCCTTGTCGCTGTCGTTCACCGTGCCGTTCCCTCCGCCATCGGGCTTGCTAAAGCGGAGCGCTGTTCCGTATCGTAATCGGAGCGGCGTTCCGTTTTGCTCATCATGCCAGAGCAGGAGCCCCGCGACCAAGCCATTCCTGGTCGCAACGCACCGCCACCCACCCGCAATGGAGGAATACGGTCATGCAGTACCGCACCTTGGGCCGCACCGGTGTGCAGGTCAGCTCGCTCGCGCTCGGCGCGATGAACTTCGGCAGGATCGGGCGCACCACCCAGGACGAGGCCACCGCCATCGTCGACGCCGCGCTCGAAGGCGGGGTCAACCTCATCGACACCGCCGACATGTACAGCGACGGCGAATCGGAGGAGATGGTCGGCAAAGCCATCGCGGGCCGCCGCGACGACATCGTGCTGGCCACCAAGGCGGGCATGCCCATGGGCGACGAACGCAACCATCGGGGCAGTTCGCGCCGTTGGCTGGTCACCGAGCTGGACAACAGCCTGCGCCGTCTCGGCGTCGACCACGTCGATCTCTACCAGATCCACCGGTGGGACCCGAGCACCGGCGACGAGGAGACGCTGTCGGCTCTGACCGACCTGCAACGCGCGGGAAAGATCCGCTACTTCGGCTCCTCCACCTTCCCCGCCCACCGCATCGTGCAGGCCCAGTGGGCCGCGCGCGAGCATCACCTGGGCCGTTATGTCACCGAACAGCCGAGCTACTCGATCCTGCAGCGCGGCATCGAGACCCATGTCCTGCCGGTGACCGAGGAGTACGGGCTCGGAGTGCTGGTGTGGAGCCCGCTGGCCTCGGGCTGGCTGTCCGGCGCGGTCCGGGCCGGCCGTGCCGTCACCACCAGCCGCTCGACGTTCATGCCGCAGCGCTTCGACACCGGCCTGCCCGAGAACAGGGCCAGGCTCGACGCCGTCGAGCAGCTGGCCAAGCTCGCCGACGAGGCCGGACTGACGATGATTCAGCTCGCGCTCGGATTCGTGACCGCGCACCCGGCCGTGACCAGCGCGCTCATCGGCCCCCGCACACCCGAGCACCTGCACTCCCAACTCGCCGCCGCCGACATGGTGCTCCCGGCCGACGTGCTCGACGCGATCGACACGATCGTGACCCCCGGTACCGACCTGGCCCCGCACGAGAAGTACGACACTCCGCCCGCCCTGCTCGACCCGTCACTGCGACGCCGCTGACCGTCCGAGGAGGAACGCCAACCCCATGACACCCACACCCCGTGTCCGTTTCGGCATCATGACCGCTCCCATGCAGGTCGACTATCACGACGTCCTGCGGGTCTGGCGCGAGGCCGACACCATCCCGGCGATCGAACACGCCTGGCTGTTCGACCATCTCATGCCGATCGCCGGCGACCCGGACGGACCGATCTACGAGGGCTGGACGCTGCTCGCTGCCCTGGCCGCACAGACCCGCCGCCTGCGTCTCGGCCTCCTGGTGACCAGCAACCGATTCCGGCCGCCCGCCATGCTGGCCAAAATCGCCACGACCGTCGACGTCGTCTCCGGCGGCCGGCTCGACTTCGGCATCGGCGTCGGATCCCGGCCCGAGCCGCCCGAGGCCTGGCGTGAGTACCCGGCCCACGGCCTGCCCTTCCAGGACACCGCCCGGGCCGTGGAGAGCCTGGCCGAGGCATGCACGGTGATCCGGCGCCTGTGGACCGAGGAGAAGCCCTTCGACTTCCACGGCACTCACCACCACCTCACCGGAGCCTTCGGCAACCCCAAGCCCGTCCAGCGCCCCCATCCGCCGATCCTCATCGGCGGACGCTCATCGGCGACACTGCGAGTGGTCGCCGAGCACGCGGACCTGTGGAACATCCCGGGCGGCGACATCGACGACGCCGTCCGCCGCAGCGCTCAGCTGGACCGTTACTGCGCGGAGCTGGGCCGCGACCCCGCCTCGATCACCCGCTCGATCGTCCTGCCTGTCTCCTACGACCGTCCCGGCGCCACAAGGGACGCGA
The DNA here is from genome assembly GCF_042895385.1 of Streptomyces sp. NPDC001401. Lineage (NCBI taxonomy): Bacteria > Bacillati > Actinomycetota > Actinomycetes > Kitasatosporales > Streptomycetaceae > Streptomyces > Streptomyces sp. NPDC001401. The sequence goes on along the minus strand of NZ_JBIAWI010000023.1, from coordinate 120,735 downwards.
TCGCCGAGGCGATCGACGCCGGCTTCCGGCACATCGTCCTGGGCCTGCCGTCCCCCTACCCCGCCGACGTCGCACGATGGGTGACCGACGAGATCATCGGCGCGTCGGCCGTCGTCTGAACCCGCTACGCGTGGCTGTGAGGCGGCGGGCTTCCCCTCCCGGGTGGTGAGGTGCAGGCTGGAATGGAGGCCGCTTCGCGATCCCGTGAGCGGGCTCGGGAAACCCGGTCTCGCCACTCCGAGTGAGCTCCTTGGGCTCGGCAGGAGGGAAGCGGGATGACAGAGCAGGTCACCACCACCGGTACGCGTTGGCACCTGACCGGCGACTGGTTCGATGTGTGCAAGTGCGCCATACCGTGCCCCTGCACGTTTGCGCAGCCCCCTACCTACGGTGACTGCGACGGCGTGATGGTCTGGCACATTCGAGAAGGCAACCTCGGCGACGTGCGGCTCGACGATCTCAACGTACTGATGCTCGGCTCCTTCGTCGGCAACCCATGGGCCGGCACGCACACTGACCCGTACGCCGCGGTGTTCCTCGACGAACGAGCCGACGAGCAGCAGCGCGGTGCACTCGGGATGATCTTCGGCGGTGAGGCCGGCGGATGGCCGGCCCAGTTCGGGGCGATGTTCCGACCGGAGATGCGCGGCATGGACATTGCACCCGTCGACGTGGAGATCGACGAGGACCTCGCCACCTGGCGAGCCGAGATTCCCGGCCGGGTCACGGCCACCGCCGAGGCACTCACCGGCCCGACGACTCCGGACGGCGCACGCGTCCAGGTCCACAATGCCCCGGGCGCCGAGGTCGGGCCGGGCCAGGTCGCCACCTGGGGGCGGGCCACAGTCGACCGTGCCGACGCGTTCGGCTTCTCCTGGGATTACTCGGGGACGTCGAGCAAATACTTCCCGTTCGACTGGAGCGGGCCCGACTGAGCGGAAACGTCGGCGGAGGGCCGTCGCCCCTGCGGTCGCTGTCGAGTCCGCCCCCAGGCGGCCCGGCTGCCCATGGGACGTTCCCGTTGGCGGAGCTCGCTTGGCGGACTCCGATCCGGAACGCTATCCGAACAGGCGTCGCTGGATCTCCCGCCGGTAGTCCTCAAGTGTCCTGTCGAGATGTGCCGCCGTAGCCTCGGCCGCCTCGTCGGGCCGGCCGTCACGAATGGCCCGGTAGATCATCTCGTGCTCCTCGACCGCGGACTCGGTGCCTTCACCGAGCGTGTCGTGGATCCCGATCGCGCTGGACTGCCGCTGCAGTCGGCGCGCGTCGCGCACGGCGCTGACGAGGAAGGTGTTGTGCGAGGCCGCGGCCACGCCCATGTGGAAGTCCTCGTCCGCCTGGTTGAACTCCTCGACCTGACCGTGGACGAACCCGTGGCGGCACTGCTGCATGGCCACCTCGATGGTCCGCAGTTCGGCGGGCGTGGCACGGGTGGCGGCCAGACTGCTCGCGGCCATCTCCTGGACCCGGCGGAACTCGAACAGCATCAGCACGTGATCGAGGTCGACGGGGCGGAAGAAGCCGCCCCAGCGGCTGGTGATGAGCATGCCCTCGTCGTCCGCGACGAACAGTCCGCGCCCCTTGTGCGCCCGGACCCGGCCGAGCGCCGAAAGGATTTTCACGGCCTCCCGCACCACCGCCCTGCTGGTGTTCAGCGTCTGGGCCAGATCGTTCTCCGTGGGCAGCCGATCACCTGCCACCAGACGGGCCTCGGCGATGAACTCGAGGATCCGCTCCGCCACGACCTCGTAGCCGGGCCGGTACTCACCCCGCCCGTCCGCGCCGCTCACCGCTGCCGCTGCAACGGGAGGTGCCTGCGTCGGCAAGGCCGCCTGGCCCGCGGGCGTGTCGTTCATCTGTCCTGCCTCCTGGCTGACGCAACTGGGGCGGCTGATCGCTGTGGAGCCGAACTCATCGTATCTCAAGCCTCAATGAGTCGTACTCATAAGGCAGGTAGATCCACATCGTGAGGTCGGGGTCTGAACTGGCATATATGGTATTTCATTGAACATTCCGCCCTTCTGAATGGCATCAGCATCCGCAAACCGACGAGATGATGCGGAAGAGGGCTGCACAAGCTCTTGACTGACCTCTTGATAAGGCGCCTAATTTCTTCCGCGACGGCAAGCGGGACGGCCGTCCGCGGCCACAGACGCCTGACCGGTACGGCCCGGCGTCGCCCCATCCTGGCGCCACCTGTCCATCCGCTCGGGGCGCCCTGTGAAACCAGTGGAGTCGCACATGACCGTCAACAAGCCTTCGTCCGGCCCAGAGAGGCTGTCCAGCAAGAGGCGTGCGGCGTTGCTGGCCGGCTGCGCGGCCACCGCGGCCCTGACCCTGACCGCCTGCGGTGGCGGCGCCACGGGGACGACGAACAAGGACGGCTTCGCCCAGGCGCCGCAGAAGGACGGTGCGTTGACCGTCTGGGTGGACGCGACCCGCGTGGAGGCCGCGAAGCTGTACCAGCAGCAGCACCCGGACGTGAAGATGAACATCGTCACCTACGACGGCGACGCCAACGGCTCGAACTATCTCCAGACCAAGGTCCAGCTGTTCAACCGCACCGGCAAGGGCTGGCCGGACGTGGTGTTCAGCTCCCAGAACAACGAAGTGACCTGGGCGGTCGACCAGAACTTCGCCGCTCCGCTCAACAAGGGCCTGATCCCCTCGGCGTCCTTGGGGAAGTTCGCCAGCGGGGCCAATGACGTCTGCACGGTGGGCGGCACCGTCTACTGTCTGCGCAACGACCTCTCCCAGGCGGTGCTCTGGTACAACGCCCCCCTGCTGAAGAAGTTCGGCTACACGGTGCCGACGACCTGGGAGGAGTACCAGAAGCTCGGCGAGAAGGTGGCCAAGGAGCACCCCGGCTACCTCGTGGGTGACGCCGGCGACTCCTTCACCCCCGAGATCTACCTGTGGGCGAGCAAGTGCGGCGCCAACCACATCACCGGCCCCAAGTCGGTGTCGGTGAACACCTCCAGTGAGGCCTGCACCAAGATGGCCAAGCTCATGGACGTACTCATCAAGAACAAGTCCATGTCCATCAGCGGGGTCTTCAGCACCGACTTCGGCAAGAACGAGGCCGACAAGGTCCTGCTGATGCCCGGCCCGGCCTGGTACGGCGGCGCGGTGTTCAAGGACACCTTCAAGACCCCGGCCAAGCAGATCGGCGCGGCGCCCATCCCCCAGTGGCAGGGGGACACCTCGCCGTCCACGGGCAACGTCGGCGGCGGCACCTGGCTGCTGTCCCAGCACTCCACGCACATCAAGGCCGCCACCGACTTCCTGAAGTGGGTCACCACCGACAACGCCTACCAGGGCGAAAAGGCGCCGGGCTTCCCCGCATACGCGCCCGCAGCGGAGAACTGGCTGAAGGGACAGGACGCCTCCGGCTACTTCGCCACCGACCTGAGCGCCCTCAAGGACGCCTCCTCCCAGGTCTGGAACGGCTGGGGCTCGGGCCAGTTCAGCCAGGAGGCGATCTGGGCCGCCACCGTCAAGCCCGGCCTGACCCAGGGCAAGAGCGTCATCTCGATGCTGCCGGCCTGGCAGGACTCCATCGTCAAGTACGCCAAGTCCAACGGATACAAGGTCTCCCAGTGACCCTCACCCACTCCCCGGCCGGCTCTGCCACCCGGCGCCGTCGCGGCGCCGCCCGGCAGAGCCGGGCCGGTATGGCCTTCGTCGCCGCGTACGTGGTCCTGCTGATCGCCTTCGGTGTCCTTCCGACTGCGTACGCGATCTACTTCGCCTTCACCGACGCCGGGGGCAGGATCACCGGCTTCGCCAACTTCGTCACCACGGCGCAGGACTTCCGCTTCCTGGACGCCGTGGGCCACGTCGCCGTCTACCTCGTCTTCTGGCTTCTGTCCCTGGCGGTGTTCGTGGTGGCCCTGGCGCTGCTGCTGCACCGCCTGGCCTCGGGTTCCGCCAGCAAGGCGCTGCGTTTCCTCTACTACATCCCGGGAGCGCTCGCCGGCGCCGCGAGTGTGCTGGTGTGGCTGTTCATGCTCGACCCGACGGTCAGCCCGGTCAGTTCGCTGCTGGGCGCGCTGGGATTCCACACCTTCGGCGAGGTGATCGCGCCCGGCAACCTGCCCCTGCTGTTCACGATCATCGCGTTCTGGACCGGCGCGGGCGGCTGGATCGTCGTCATGTACGGCGCGCTCAACAACATCCCCACGGACGTGATGGAAGCCGCGCGCATCGATGGCGCGGGCGCCTGGAAGACCGCCTGGCACGTGCAGATCCCGATGCTCCGCAAGTGGATCGTGTACATGGTGATCCTGGCGTTCGCGGGCGGCGCCCAGCTCTTCGTCGAGCCGCAGTTGCTCTCCCTCGCCAGTGTGGGCGTGGCCGGACGCGACTACTCGCTGAACCAGCTGACGTTCGACTTCGCCTTCCAGATGAACAACATCAACGGCGCCGCCGCGGTCTCGGTGGAGCTCCTGGTCGTCAGTGTGTCGGCCGCCGCCCTCTTCGTCGCACGGTCGGGGTTCTTCGATGCCGACTAAAGCCCCTGGCAGTCGAGTCGCCGCAACGGCGAGCCGGGAACGGGAAGCACCCCTCATGAGCCGATCTCACCACCAGCCACCGCACCGCCGCCGCTCCCCTCAGCGTCTGGCCTCCCGGCTGCTGACCGGATCCGTACTGGCCGCGTTCCTCGCCTTCTTCGTGCTGCCGGTGGTGTGGCTCGTCCTCGCGGCGACCAAGACCGACCAGCAGTTGGTCCACGACAACCCGCTCTCCTTCGGCTCCTTCCACGCACTGAAGGCCAACTGGGACGCGCTCACGGCGTTCCAGGACAACGCCGTCATGCAGTGGCTGGGCAACTCGGCTCTCTACGCGGTGATCTCACTGGTCATCACACTCGCCGTCGCCATTCCCGCGGGATACGCCCTGGCCATGACCGAGTTCCGCGGCCGGCACACCCTGCTGATCGCGACCCTGGTCGTGATGCTCATGCCGAACGCCACGCTGGTGGTCCCGCTGTTCCTGGAGATCAACGCGGTGCACCTGATCGGCACCATGTGGTCGATCATCCTGCCGTACTCGTTCTACCCCTTCGGCGTGTACCTGACGTACATCTACTTCACCACCGCCGTACCGAAGGATCTGCTGGCGGCGGCACGGATGGACGGCTGCTCGGAGTTCCGCGTCTTCTGGCACATCGCGCTGCCGCTGGCGACCCCGGTCATCGCGCTCGTGGGCTTCTTCAGCTTCGTCGCCAACTGGACCAACTACTTCCTGCCGTACGTCATGCTCCCCGAGAGCAGCCAGATGCCCATCCAGGTGGGCGTCGGCACCCTGCTCAGCAACGTGCCGTCCTTCAACCCGGCCGTCGGCACCCTCGCGATCGAGCGCCCGCAGCTGGCTCTGGCGACGCTCGTGGCCATCACTCCCGTACTGATCGTCTTTCTCTTCGCCCAGCGCTTCCTGGTCAGCGGGATGCTCGCCGGCGCCACCAAGGAATAGCGGCCCTTCCGGCCGTAGTCCCCGGCGTGCGACGCCCCGCCGCCCACCCGAACGGAGATCCCCCATGCCCGACAGCTCCGCCGACCGCAGCCCGGCTGAGGACGCCCCCTGCGACCACCCGGCCCCGCCTCCCGAGATCGAGGCGGGGGTGCCGCTGCTCGAACCACCCGGCTGGGCCGTGGCCCAGCGGTCCCTGTTCGACCTCCTCGACCACGCCTGGCGGCGCTTCGCCCGCGACTTCACCGGCCCGGACGGACGCCTGAACTACTCCGGCCCGCTGACCACCCGCGACGGTGTGGACGACTTCTACGAGGTGTTCTTCAACTGGCCCCAGCTGTACCTCCTCGGCGGCGCCGACGACCTGCTGCCCGCCAGTGAGAAGCACTGGGAGGGCGTGACCCGCCAGCTCACCGAACTGAACATGTTGCACGACGAGTTCGAGCGCGGCTACGACTGGTTCCACCAGGGGGAGAGCCTGCTGCTGCTCTACTTCCTGTGCATGGCCGCCCCCGACCGCTGGTCCGAACGCGCCCTGCGCTTCGCCGAGTTGTACATCGACCCGGCCAAGGGCAACTACGACCCCGAACACCGCGTCATCACCCGCCCGCACAACGGCAGCGACCCCGACCGCACGGGCCTGTTCGACGGTGACGTCTATCCCTGGCTGCTCAAGGAAGCGCAGACGTACGGCTTCCCGCTCGACTGGATCCCCGAGGCCGACGGCGGCCCGTACCCGCTCTCCGCGGACCCACGTCTCGGTGCGCAGATGCGGGACCGGATGGGTGTCGGCGACACCGCGGTCAGCCTCGCCGCGGCCGGGCTGGTCCTCAACGCCTGGATCCTGTCCGGCGAGGAGCGCTACCGCGACTGGATCGTCCAGTACGTCGACGCGTGGCGGGAGCGCACCGAGGCGAACGGCGGTCTCATCCCGGACAACGCCGGCCCGGACGGCGTCGTGGGCAGCCTGCTGGAGGGCCGCTGGTACGGCGGCCACTACGGCTGGTCCTGGCCGCACGGCTGGCACAGCGTCGGCCACGCGGCCTGCGTGGCGGCCCTGGCGGCGGCCACGGTCACCGGGGACGACGACTACCTCTCCATGGTCACGACCTCGCTCGACACCCTCATCGGCCACGCCAAGGTGATGCCCCACACCGAGGCGGACTCCAGCCTCCCCTCCAAGTGGGCGGTCGAACTCGGCCCGGACATCCACACACCCACGCTCCACCTCCCCTTCCGGCACAAGGACTCGGGCTGGTTCGACTACAACCCGGCCACCGCGCCGGTCCCGGTGGCCCTGTGGCACCACACGGCCTCCGACGCCGACCGCGCCCGGCTGGAGGGGCTGCGCGACGCCGACGGCATCGACTGGCGTACCGTGCGGCCGTTCCGCGCCAAGGAGGAGTCCGGGCACGAGAAGGCCTGGTTCGCCTTCCTCGCCGGCGACGACCCCGGCTACCCCGAGCGGATCCTCGCCACCGCGCAGGCCCAGGTCCGCCACCGCCTGCGCCGCATCGAGCGCTACCGCGACCTGGACGTGCCCGAGGCCGACATCCATGTGTGGCAGCAGTGCAACCCCGTGGCCACCGAGGCCCTCGTCCAGCTGACCTGGGGCGGCCCCCAGGTCCTGTACAACGGTGGCCTGCAGCAGGCCCGGCTGCGCTACCACGACGCCGAGGCCCGCCGTGCCGGCCTGCCGCCGGACGTGGCTGCACTGGTCACCTCCATCGACCCCGAGGCGACCACCGTCGAACTGGTGAACCTCTCACCTGAGGCTGAGCGCACGGTGATCGTCCAGGCCGGCGCCTTCGCCGAGCACGCCATCACCGCTGTCCGGTACACGACCTGCGCGGACGACGCCTGGATCGGGGACATGTACGACTACGGCCACACCGAGCCCGTCGTCACCGAGACGGAGCAGGGTTGCGACGGCGCCTTCCTGGCAGTCCGGCTGCCCGCGTCCACCCGTATCCGGCTCACGCTGCGCCTCCGGCTGCGCGCCCACGCCGCCAGCTACCGCACACCGTTCGACACCCCGGAAGGTCGGCCCTCTCCGGGCACGGAGGGACAAACCGCATGAAGCGCATCGCCCAGACCATCAGGCTCCGGCCCGAGCACCGCGAGGAGTACCTCGAACTCCACTCGGCCGTCTGGCCCGGAGTCGAAGCCGCCCTGCACAGGGCGAACATCCGCAACTACAGCATCTTCCTCCACGCAGATGTGCTGTTCGCCTACTTCGAGTACCACGGCGACGACTTCGAGGCCGACATGGCCGTCCTCGAAGCCGACCCCGAGACTCAGCAGTGGTGGAAACTCACCGACCCCTGCCAGGAGCCCTGGCCCGACCGGGGCGACTCCCGCCAGTGGACGGAGCTCCCCGAGATCTGGCACCTGAACCCGCCAGGTGACACCACCAGCGCCTGACACACCTCGCCCCAGACTCACGTGGCCCCGCCCGACGTGGACCGACCCGACTTGGACCACCAGTGACCCCCACCACCGCCCCACTCATCGACGCCCACCACCACCTGTGGGACCTCGACCGGCGTCCGCAACCCTGGCTCGACGACCCCGCCCTGGCGGCGATCCGCCGTACCTTCACCCCCGACCACCTGCGTACCACCGCCACTCACCGCATCGCGGGCCGCCGTCTGCACAGCACGGTGGCCGTCCAGTGCATGCCGGACGTGCCCGAGACGGAGGACCTGCTCGCGCTCGCGGAGCGGGAGCCGCTGATCGGGGCCGTGGTCGGCTGGGCGGACCTGACGTCCCCGGGGATCGGCGACCAGCTCGACGGGTTGCTCACCGGGCCGGGCGGCACATATCTGCGGTCCCTGCGTCACCTCGTGCAGGGCGAGACGGATCCGGAATGGCTGCAACGCCCCGATGTCGAACGCGGGTTGGCGGCGGTCCGGGACCGCGGGCTCTGCTACGACGTGCTCGTCCGCAGCCACCAGCTCGACCAGACGATCCGGCTGGCCGAGCGGTTCCCGGACCTGCCCCAGGTGCTCGACCACGCCGGCAAGCCGCCGATCGCCGACGGTGACCTCGCGGACTGGGAACGCCAGGTGCGTCTGCTGGCCGTACACCCGCACGTGGTCTGCAAGGTGTCGGGGCTGATCACCGAGGCGGACCACGAGAAGTGGACCGTCGAGGACATCCGCCCCGTGTGGGACGTCCTGCTTTCCGCCTTCGGCCCCGACCGGTTGATGTTCGGCTCAGACTGGCCGGTCGCGAACCTCGCGGGCGGCTGGAACCGCTGGGCCGCCACGGTGGACGAACTGCTCGACGGATGTTCCGCCGACGAGACCTCGGAGATTCTCGCGGGCACCGCGACCACCTTCTACCGCCTCACTCGTACTGAACGGACCTTGGGATCACGATGACGCTTGCATGCCCGAGCCCGGCATGAAGTACGACTACCGGAGCGCCCCGGTCGACCTCGTCCAGCGGGCGTCGGCCATCGCCGAAGTCTGCGAGCAGCACGGCACCACCCTGCCCGGCGTCGCCATCGCCACCCAGGGCATGCGAACCGCCGAACAGGTCGAACGCAACGCTGAGCTCCATCGCCGGCCCGTCCCCGCCGGCCTCTGGGGCCATCTCCGCGCCGAAGCCTGATCAGAGCCGACGTACCGACCTCGGGCTCTCGCGTTGCACCGACTCCTATGGTCGCGACGTCGAAATTTCATCCGATATCCAGTTGGGAGTCCCTGTGAAACTGCTTCGAATCGGGGCTACGGGAGAGGAAATCCCGGCAGTCCTCGGCGAGGACGGACGCATATTCGCCCTTGCGGAGCTGACCGACGACATTGACGGGGCGTTCCTCGCCACCGGCGGGACCGACAGAGCCGCGGCAGCGCTGGCCGCCGGACAGCTGCCCGAGGTCGACCCGGCCGGGCTGCGCATCGGCGCGCCGGTCGCCCGCCCGGGCAAGGTGGTGTGCGTCGGCCTCAACTACCGCGACCATGCGGCGGAGACCGGTGCGGTCGTCCCCGAGCGGCCGGTGGTGTTCATGAAGGACCCGGCGACCGTCGTCGGGCCGTACGACCAGGTGCTGATCCCGCGCGGCTCGGTGAAGACCGACTGGGAGGTGGAGCTCGCGGTCGTGATCGGCCGGGAGGCCCGCTACCTGGCGAGCCCGGACGAGGCGGCGGCGCACATCGGCGGATACACCATCAGCCATGACGTCTCCGAGCGCGAGTTCCAGCTGGAGTACTCGGGGCAGTGGGACCTCGGGAAGTCCTGCGAGACCTTCAACCCGATGGGGCCTTGGCTGGTCACGCCGGACGAGGTGGCCGACCCGCAGGCGCTCGGACTGCGGCTGGCCGTCAACGGTGAGACGAGGCAGGCCGGCGACACCAAGAACATGATCTTCGAGGTCGGGTACCTGGTCTGGTATCTCAGCCAGTACATGGTGCTGCACCCCGGTGACGTCATCAACACCGGCACCCCGGCCGGTGTGGGCCTCGGCCTGCCCGGCACCCCGTACCTGCGCGCGGGCGACATGGTCGAAGTGTCCATCGACGGCCTCGGCACCCAGCGCCAGACGTTCATCAACGCGTGAAAGGCCCCATGTTGGCAGCATCCGCCGCGCGGATCATCGCCGTCGACACCCACGACATCCGCTTCCCCACCTCACGTGAGCTCGACGGGTCGGCCGCCATGAACCCCGACCCCGACCACTCCGCCGCCTACGTGATTCCGCGCGCCTCGGCCGACGGGCTCGAGGGCCACGCCACCATGCGCCAAGAGGAGTCGCAGGCATGACGACGAGAGACCTCGAAGGACTCACGGCGTTGGTCACCGGAGGCGCCTCCGGGATCGGCCTCGCCGCCGCGTCCCTGCTCGCGGAACGCGGCGCGCGGGTCGCCGTCCTCGATCTCGACCCCGCATCGCTGAAAGAACCGCTACGGGGCTTCACCGCCGACGTCTCCGACGACACCTCCGTGCGCGCGGCGGTCGACGCTGCGGCCGCGGTACTCGGCGGAATCGACATCCTGGTCAACAACGCCGGTATCGGTGCGATCGGAGGCATCGAGGAAAACTCGGACGAGCAGTGGCACCGCGTCCTGGACGTCAATCTGCTCGGGGTCGTCCGGGCCACCCGGGCCGCCTTGCCGTACCTGCGCCGATCCGCCCACGCCTCGGTGGTCAACATCGGCTCCATCGTCACCACTACGGGCCTGCCGCAGCGGGCGCTGTACTCGGCGAGCAAGGGCGCGGTGCTCTCGCTCACCCTCGCCATGGCGGCCGACCACGTTCGCGAGGGTATCCGGTTCAACTGCGTCAATCCCGGCACGGTCGACACCCCGTGGGTCGGCCGGCTACTGGAGGCCGCTCCCGACCCGGCCGCCGAACGCGCCGCCCTGAATGCCCGTCAGCCCACCGGCCGCCTGATCACCGCTGAGGAGGTGGCCGCTGCCATCGTCTACCTGGCCTCTCCCGCGGCCGCCTCGGTCACCGGCACCGCCCTCGCGGTCGACGGCGGCATGGCGGGCCTGCGCCTGCGACCGGAGGAGAAGCCATGACAGCGCGCCGGAACATGCTCGGGCCCGGGCCGGTACAGGTCAGTGAACTCGCCTTCGGCGCGGCAGCGATCGGCAATCTGTTCACCCCGGTCACCGACACCGAGGCCGAGAAAGCCGTCGTCGCCGCCTGGGAGTGCGGTGTCCGGTACTTCGACACCGCCCCGCACTACGGCCTCGGCCTGTCCGAGCGCCGGCTCGGCACCGTGTTGCGCGGCATGCCCCGCGAGGAGTACACGATCTCCACCAAGGTCGGCCGTCTCCTGGAGCCCACCGGCTCCGGTGACGGGGACGACCTGGCCCACGGCGGCTTCGCGGTCCCCGCGACGCACCGCCGCCGATGGGACTTCAGCGCCGAGGGCGTACGCCGCTCACTGGAGGGCAGTCTCGAGCGCCTGGGCGTGGGCCGGATCGACATCGCCTACCTGCACGACCCGGACGACCACGCCGAATGGGCCCTCACCGAGGCCTACCCGGAGCTGGAACGCCTGCGCGCCGAGGGCGTGCTCGGCGCGATCGGCGTCGGCATGAACCAGGCCGAGTTGCCTGCCCGGTTCGTCCGTGAGACGGACATCGACGCCGTGCTGCTGGCCGGCCGCTACAGCCTGCTCGACCAGCGAGGCCTGGCCGAGCTCCTGCCGCTCGCCGCCGAACGTGGCGTCGGCGTGGTGGTCGGCGGGGTCTTCAACTCCGGCCTGCTCGCCGACCCGAAGCCCGGCGCCACCTTCGACTACGCCGCAGCCCCCACCGAACTCCTCGTCCGGGCCACGCAGTTGAAGGAAGCGTGCGAGCGGTACGGCGTCCCGCTGCGCGCCGCAGCGCTCCGGTTCCCCTTCGGGCACCCGGCCGTCGCGTCGGTCCTGGTCGGCACCCGCAGCGCCGACGAGGTGCGGGACGCCGCCGCGATGGTCAACCACCCCATTCCCGGCGCGCTCTGGGCGGAGCTCAAGGAACGCGGACTGCTGCCCGCCCACGTACCGACCCCGGCCGAGCCGTGGTGACCGTCCTGGAGCGCCTCGGCCACACGGTCGAGGGTCGGGAGGCCCTCCGGTACGGCCTTCGCGCTCAGGGCTGATGCCATGCCGAGGAGTGGGTACGGTGAGGCCGGAAAGCGATCGCTTTCCGGCCTCACCGCCTACCGCCCCCGCGTCGGGTCACGCCGTCACTGGATCGTCCAAGCCTGGTTGGACTGGTTCAGGGGCATCCACTGATCGACGGCGGCTCCGTTCGCCGTCGATCCGTTGCTCACCTCCAGGATCTGCCTGTTCTCGAAGTTGCGGATGAGGTACCCACCGCTGGTCGGCTCACATCGCGTGGGTGATGGGGGCGGCGAATCACGGTGCCCGGCTCCGGTGCCCCAGGCGCGTGGAGCCAGCGCGCAATTCGGGGTCGTCGCGGCGGGTGAGGGTGCCGACGAGCCCCGCGTACCTATGCCGGTGTCGGCTCGGCCGTCCGCTCCAGACGGACGATCACGCTCTTCGACGTCGGGGTGTTGCTGATGTCCGCGACGCTGTCGAGCGGCACCAGGACGTTGGTCTCCGGGTAGTACGCGGCGGCCGAACCCGGGGGAGTGGAGTAGCCGACGACGCGGAAGCCGTCCGCGCGGCGCTCCGAACCGTCCGACCAGATGCTGACCAGATCGACGAGGCTGCCGTCGGCGAGACCGAGGTCGGCGAGGTCGGCCGGGTTCACCAGGACGATGCGGCGGCCCCCCTTGATGCCCCGGTAGCGGTCGTCCATCGCGTAGGGGATGGTGTTCCACTGGTCGTGCGAGCGCAGGGTCTGCAGGACCAGGTGGCCCTTGGGCGCCTGGAGCATCGTGAAGTCGTTGACGGTGAAGACGGCCTTGCCGCTGGGCGTGCGGAAGACACGGGAGTTGACCGGGTTGGGCAGGCGGAAGCCGCCGGGGCGCCGTACCCGCTCGTTGAAGTCCTGGAATCCGTCGACGACTTGGGCGATGCGGTCGCGGACGAGGTCGTAGTCGGCCTCGAAGTCCTCCCAGGGGATGTCCGGTTCATGGCCCAGGACCCTGCGGGCGAGGCGGCTGATGATGGACACCTCGCTCAGCAGATGTGCCGACGCGGGGGCGAGCCGGCCGCGCGTGGTGTGCACCTCGCTCATGGAGTCCTCGACCGTCATGAACTGCTCGCCGCCCGCCTGGACGTCCCGGTCGCTGCGGCCGAGCGTCGGCAGGATCAGTGCCGTGCGTCCGCACACCGCGTGCGAACGGTTGAGCTTGGTCGAAATGTGCGCAGTCAGACGGCAGTTGCGCAGGGCGCGCTCGGTGACGTCGCTGTCGGGGGTCGCGCGGACGAAGTTGCCCGCGACGCCGACGAAGACCTTGGCCTGTCCGTCGCGCATGGCCCGGATCGAGTCGACGGAGTCCAGGCCGTGCTTGACCGGCGGGGTGAACGCGAACTCCCGTCCCAGCCGGTCCATGAACGGCTGCGGCATGCGTTCCCAGATGCCCATCGTGCGGTCGCCCTGCACATTGCTGTGCCCGCGCACCGGGCACACGCCCGCGCCCGGACGGCCGATGTTGCCGCGCAGCAGAAGGAAGTTGACGACCTCGCGGATGGTCGGCACGCCGTGCTTGTGCTGCGTCAGCCCCATCGCCCAGCAGACGATGACGCTGCGGCTGGCCAGGACCCGCTCATGCACCTGCTCGATCTCGTCCCGGGTCAGCCCGGTGGCCTCCAGGACCGCATCCCACGACGCCTCGCGGATGTTCGCCACGAAGGCGTCGTAGCCCGTCGTGTGCGACTCGATGAACTCACGGTCCAGGACGGTGCCCGGTTCCTTGTCCTCCGCCTCCAGCAGGAGCAGGTTCAGCGCCTGGAACAGGGCCAGGTCGCCGCCGGGGCGTATCTGCAGGAACTGGTCGGCGATGTCCGTGCCGCGGCCGATGACGCCGCGCGCCTTCTGCGGATGCTTGAAGCGCAGCAGTCCCGCCTCGGGCAGCGGATTGACCGCGACCACACTGCCACCGCGGCGCTTGGTCTCCTCCAGCGCGGACAGCATGCGCGGGTGGTTGGTGCCGGGGTTCTGCCCTACGACGAAGACCAGGTCGGCGTTGTAGAGGTCGTCGAGGCTGACGCTGCCCTTGCCGATGCCCAGGGTCTCGTTCAGGGCCGAACCGCTGGACTCGTGGCACATGTTGGAGCAGTCCGGCAGGTTGTTGGTGCCGAAGGCCCGCGCGAACAGCTGGAGGAGGAAGGCGGGCTCGTTGGCCAGCCGCCCGGAGGTGTAGAACAGCGCCTCGTCCGGGTGGTCCAGGGCGCGCAGTTCGCGGGCGAGCAGGTCCAGTGCCTCGGCCCAGCCGATCGGCTCGTAGTGGGTCGCGCCCTCGCGCAGCACCATCGGCTCGGTCAGCCGGCCCTGCTGGTTGAGCCAGTAGTCCGACTTCCGGCTCAGCTCGTCGACCGAGTACTGCCGGAAGAAGTCCGCGGTCACCCGATGTGAGGTGGCCTCGTCGCTGATGTGCTTGGCGCCGTTCTCGCAGTACTCGTTGCGGTGCCGCTCGCCCGGCGCGGGCTCGGGCCAGGCGCAGCCCGGGCAGTCGAAGCCCTTCGCCTGGTTGATGTTGAGCAGGGTCAGTGCGGTGCGCTTCGGCGAGGTCTGGCCCAGCGCGTACTTCAGGGCATGCACGACTGCGGGAGCGCCGGTGGCCCACGTCTTTGGAGCCGTGACCGACAGCCCGTCCTCGCCCGGATCCTCGATGTCCCGCATCGTCGACCACCACGCCCTCTCCGCTCATGCGCCCCCACACTGTTCGTCAGTGCGTCGGGCCAGGTCAAAGCGGCAGTTCCGATCGCCTGACAGGCAGCACCGATCAGTGCTGCGTGGGGGGCCACCGGCGTCGTACGGCCGGATTCGGTGGATCATTGAGACGTGCTGCTCCGCCAACTCGAGTACCTCGTCGCCCTCGCCCGAGCCCGCCACTTCGCCAAGGCGGCGCAGGCCTGCTATGTCTCCCAGCCGGCCCTGTCCGAGGGAATCCGCAAACTGGAGGAAGAACTCGGCATCCCCCTGGTCCAGCGGGGCCGCAGGTTCGACGGCCTCACACCGGAGGGCGAGCGCGTCGTCCTGTGGGCGCAGCGCATCCTCGCCGACCGCGACGCGATGCAGGGCGAGATCCAGGCACTGCGAGCCGGGCTGAGCGGCCGGCTGCGCATCGGGACCGTACCGACCGCGTCCACGGCCGTAGCGCTGCTGACCCAGTCGTTCTGCGCCGCCAACCCGCTGGCGACGGTCCAGGTGTTCGCGGATCTGCAGTCCGTGGACATCGTGAACCGACTCCAGACGTACGAGCTCGACGCCGCCGTGACCTACCACAGCACTGTCGTCGAACACGGCTTCAAGTTCGTCCCGCTGTATCAGGAGCGCTACGTCCTTCTGATGCAGCGCTCCGCCGGCGACTCCGGCCCGGCCGAGATCTCCTGGGACGAGGCCGCCCAGTACCCCCTCTGTCTGTTGCATCCCGGGATGCAGGGCCGCCAGGTCCTGGAGGCGGCCTTCGAGGCGGTCGGCGCCTCCGTGACCCCCCGGGTCGAGACCGACTCCATCGCCTCCCTGTTTGCGCAGGTCAGGGCCGGTCACTGGGCGAGCATCGTGCCGCACGCCTGGCTCCATGTCTTCGGTGTGCCCGCAGGTATGCACGCCGTTCCCCTGGTCCGCCCGGTCCGCACGGAACGCATCGGCCTGGTTCTCCCGGCGCGCGAGCCCGTCTCGGTGATCGGAAAGGCACTCGTCGACGCCGTCGGCCAGGCGGGCGTCGCGGCCGCCCTGGAACGACTGCCCGACTGACCAGGGGGTGAAGACACTGCCTCGTTCCGGTCCGTCGTGCCTGCGGAGGACAAACCGGATGGCGGCTACCGCGCTTTCAGTAGGCCGGTGCCAGCACAGGGACGACGACGGGGAGGGCCCTGCCCGGCGAGCCTGATGCCGTATCCGAGCCCGGATGCGCTGTGGCGGCGGAAGGCAGGACCGCGGATGAGAACTCGTACAAGGCTCGGGCTGGCGGCGGCCGTCTCGTGCGCCGCGCTCGTCACCGCGGTCGGTATCGGCCGCGGCGGTCATGGCGGTGTCGCGTCGCCCCTGTTCAAACCCCCGAACGGACCTTATGTCGCACTGGGGGACTCCTATACGGCCGCTCCGAAGGTCCCCGGCCAGAGCGGGAAACCCGCCGGCTGCGAGCGCTCCGACCGCAACTACCCCGCGCTGGTCGCCCGTGAACTGGGCCTGAAAGAGGCCGAGTTCCGCGACATGAGCTGCAGCGGAGCCACCACGGCCGACCTGTTCGCAGCGCAGTCCACGGACCAGGGGACGAATCCGGCCCAGCTGTCGGCGGTGTCCACCGCGACCCGGCTGGTCACCCTGGGCATCGGCGGCAACGACATCGGCTTCAGCTCGCTGATCACCACCTGCGTCCAGGCCGGCGTCCGCTACCAGCTGGAGAACCGCATCGGGGACCCGGAGCCGGACAAGGCGCCCTGCAAGCAGCGGTACGTCTCCGGCGGCACCGACGACCTCGCCGCGAAGATCGAAGCAGCAGGAGGGCGGCTGGCCGGCGTGCTGCACGACATCGAGCGCCGGGCGCCCAAGGCCCGGGTGTTCGTGGTCGGCTATCCGGCGATCCTGCCCGCCGAGGGCGCCGCCGGCTGCGGACACGCCCTGGGGCTGGCACCGGGCGACGTCGGCTTCCTGCGGCAGCAGGAGCAGCACCTCAACGCCATGCTGCGGAGCCGGGCACGCGCCACCGGGGCCTCGTACGTCGACACTTACACGCCCTCCGCCGGACGTGACGCCTGCGCGGAGCGGGACGTGCGCTGGGTCGAGCCCTTGATCCCGGCGGCTTCGGCGGCGCCCGTGCACCCCAGTGAGCGGGGCGAGCGCGGCATGGCGCAGGCCGTGCTCCGCGCGGTCCGAACCTCCGGCTGACGCGCTCGTCGTCGTACCGGCGCACGAGACGACCGCCCGGACGCGTACTGCGGATTCAGTAGACGCTCCTGCGATTTCAGTAGGCCGCAGTCCCAGTAGCCGCACGACGACGAGAAGACCCCTGCCAGGACAGCCTGGGTGGGCAAACGAGAGCAGATGTGGAGTTCCCTGACGTGGCTACTTTTCTGTATCGACTGGGCCGTCTGGCCTACCGGCGGCGCTGGTCCGTCGCCCTGATGTGGGTGGCGGTGCTGGCCGCCGTCGGACTGAGCGCCATGAAGGCCCCGGCCGCCGCCGACGAGGGGTTCTCGATGCCGGGCATCGAGTCCCAGAAGGCGTACGACCTGCTGGGCGAGCGCTTTCCCGGCACGACCGCCGAGGGGGCCACCGCCCGGGTCGTGTTCGTCGCCCCCGACGGGCAGAAGGTGACCGCGTCCGACAACCGGGCGGCCGTGGAGAAGACCGTGGCCGAGCTGGGCGACGGCATGCAGGTCGCCGACGTCGCCGATCCCTTCCAGGCGCGGGCGGTGAGCAAGGACGGCTCGACGGCGTATGCGACCGTCACCTACAAGGTGAAGTCCGCGGACGTCACCGACGCCAGCCGGACCGCCCTGGAGAATGCCGCCGACCAGGCACGGGAGGCGGGTCTGACCGTCGACGCGGGCGGGTCCGCGATGGACAGCGGCGGGGGACCGGGCGGGGTGGCCGAGATCATCGGCATCTCGGTGGCCGCCGTCGTGCTGCTGGTCACCTTCGGTTCGCTGGTCGCCGCGGGGCTGCCGCTGCTGACCGCGATCCTGGGCGTCGGCGTCAGCCTGTTCACGATCATGACCCTGGCCGATCCGCTGGGCCTGTCCACGACGACGAGCACGCTGGCGATGATGCTGGGCCTGGCGGTCGGCATCGACTACGCGTTGTTCGTCGTCTCCCGCTACCGCGAGGAGCGCGGCAAGGGCCACGCCCCCGAGGAGGCGGTCGGCCTGGCGGTCGGCACCGCGGGCTCGGCGGTCGTCTTCGCGGGGCTCACCGTGGTCATCGCGCTGGCCGGCCTGACCGTCGTGGGCATTCCGATGCTGACCAAGATGGGCCTGGCCGCGGCCGGCGCGGTCGTCGTCGGCGTACTCATCGCGCTGACCATGGTTCCGGCCCTCCTGGGCTTCTGGCCGAACGCGGTGCTGTCGGGGGCCGTGCGCGGGAAGGGACGCGGCCGCCGGCTGCCCTTCGGCAAGACCAGGAACACCGGCAACAGCGAGCACGACAACGGCGGCACCCGCTGGGCGCGGCTCGTCCTGCGCCGCCCCGTCCCCGTCCTGCTGCTGGGCGTCCTCGGCCTCGGAGCCCTCGCCATACCCATGACGGGCCTGCAACTGGGCATGCCCGGCGACGAGGCCAAGCCCACCTCCACCACCGAGCGCCGCGCCTACGACGACCTCGCCGACGGTTTCGGCCCCGGCTTCAACGGGCCGCTGACCATCGTCGTGGACGCCAAGGGCGCCGGTGACGCCAAGGCCGCCGTGAGCACGATCAGCGCGAGGGTCGCCGGCACGAAGGGGATCGTCTCGGTCTCCCAGGCCCACTTCAACAAGGCCCAGGACACGGCGGTGTTCACCGCCACGCCGACCACCAGCCCCACCGACGAGAAGACCAAGACCCTCGTCAAGACCATCCGGGCCGAACGTCCCGGCATCGAATCGGCGGCCGACGCATCCTTCGAGGTCACCGGCACCACCGCACTGAACATCGACATCGCCGGGAAGGTCCAGGCCGCGCTGGTCCCCTACCTCATCACCGTCGTCGGCCTCGCCGTCGTGCTGCTGCTGGTGGTCTTCCGTTCTCTGCTCGTCCCGCTCAAGGCGGCGCTCGGCTTCCTGCTCTCGGTGCTCGCGGCGCTCGGCGCGGTCGTCCTGGTCTTCCAACAGGGCCACGCTGCAAGCCTGTTCGGGGTGGAGCAGACCGGACCGATCATGAGCCTGATGCCGATCTTCCTCGTGGGCATCGTCTTCGGGCTGGCCATGGACTACGAGGTCTTCCTCGTCTCGCGGATGCGGGAGGCGTACGTCCACGGCGAGTCCGCCGGGCAGGCGGTCGTCTCGGGCTTCCGGCACAGTGCCCGAGTCGTCGTGGCCGCCGCCCTGATCATGATCGCGGTCTTCGCCGGATTCATCGGCGAGAACGACTCCATGATCAAGATGATCGGTTTCGGCCTGGCCTCCGCCGTGCTCTTCGACGCCTTCGTCGTCCGGATGGCCATCGTGCCCGCCGTGCTCGCGCTGGTCGGCGACAAGGCCTGGTGGCTGCCGAAGTGGCTGGACCGGATCCTGCCCCGCGTCGACGTGGAGGGCGAGGCCCTCACCCGGCGCCCGGCCGAGGCCACGGACCGCTACGCCGACTCGGACCCGGCTCCGGACGAGCCGGTCGAGGCGCGCGTCTGACCGGATCGACCAGACCCATCAGGGCCGCCCGTGGCGAAGGCTACGGGCGGCCCGCACGGCATTACGTGCCGTTTGTCGTCCACTATGGGGCTCAGGTCCCACCCCCGGAGAGACAGATGACCACCAGCCTGGAGCGCTACACAGGGCGCCGGCACACCGCCACGGACGTGGTCCTGGCCCTGGGACTGCTCGGCTGTGTGACCCTCGGAGCCTCGATCGCCATCCCCGGCATCAGCCAGCCACGCGAGGACTGGCCCGCCGTGGCCCTCGCGGCCGTCGCCTGCCTCGTCCAGATGAAGGCACGCACCCACCCGCGTACCGCCGTCGTCGTGGCCACGGTCTGCACGGTGATCACCGTGGCACTGGGCTATCTGTTGACACCCCTGCTGCTCGCCCCTCTGATGATCGCTCTGTACCGGCTGGCCGCGGGCACCGACCCCAGGACCACGCGCACGTACGGTGTCGTGACCATGGCCGTAGTGATCACCGACGCCGTGCTGGACATGCCCACGACCGAGATGCTCCTGCTGCGCACCGTCGGCCCCGTGCTGTGGCTGCTGCTGCCCCTGGTCGGCGGCAGCCGGGACCGCCTGCGCCGTGACTACACGGACTCCGTGCAGGCGCGCGCCGCGCACGCCGAACGCACCCGCGAGGAGGAGGCCCGGCTACGGGTCGCCGAGGAACGCATGCGGATCGCCCGGGAACTCCACGACGTCGTGGCCCACCACATGGCCGTCGCCAACGCGCAGGCCGGCACCGCCCGCCACCTCGCATCCACCCACCCCGAACAGGCACAGAAGCTCCTCGACGAACTGACCGCCACCACCTCCTCCGCGCTGCTCGAACTGCGGGCCACCGTCGGCGTGTTGCGCCAGGTCGGCGATCCCGACGCCGACTCCCTCGAACCCGCTCCCGGCCTGGACCGCCTCCCCGAAGTGATCTCCGCGTGCGAGTCGGCCGGCCTCGATGTCACCGTCACCACCGAGGGGGAGCCGCGGCCGCTGTCACCGGGCGTGGACCTGACGGCGTACCGCATCATCCAGGAGGCCCTCACCAACGCCACCAAACACGCCAGCGACCGGGCGGCCCACGTACGGCTCGCCTACTCCGACTCCCGCCTTCTGATCACGGTCACCAACGAAGGCCGCGACGCCGCTCCGGCCGTCCCGGGCGGCGGCTTCGGCCTGATGGGCATGCGGGAACGCGCCCACTCCGTCGGCGGCGACCTGCGGGCCGGCCCCCGCCCCGAGGGCGGCTTCGAAGTCGCCACCGCTCTGCCGCTCCACTCCCAGGCCCCAGAAGAACACGAGGCAACTCCGTGACCATCCGCGTCCTGCTCGCAGACGACCAGGCCCTGCTGCGGGGCACGTTCAAGCTCCTGATCGACTCCTGTACGGACATGGAGGTCGTCGGCGAGGCCGCCGACGGCCAGGAAGCGGTGGACCTCACCCGCGCCCGTCACCCCGACGTCGTCCTCATGGACATCCGCATGCCGGGCACCGACGGTCTGGCCGCCACCGCCGCCATCTGCGACGACCCCGAACTGTCCGGCACCCGCGTCCTCGTGCTCACCATGTTCGAGACCGAGGAGTACGTGGCCAAGGCACTGCGCGTCGGCGCGAGCGGCTTCCTGGGCAAGTACGTCACCACCGACGTCCTGTTGTCCGGGATCCGCACCATCGCCTCCGGCGAGGCACTCCTCTCACCCGGCGCCACCCGCGCCCTCATCACCCGTTTCCTCACCGCACCGGCCCCGGGCGCCCTCCTGGCACCCCCGGAACGCCTCAACGACCTCACCCCGCGCGAACGGGAGGTCACCGCCCTCGCCGCCGAAGGCAATTCCAACGACGAGATCGCACAGAAACTCTTCCTGAGCGTCCTGACCGTCCGCTCCCACATCCAGCGCGCCCTGACCAAACTCGGCGCCCGCGACCGCGCCCAACTCGTCGTCATCGCCTACCAGACCGGCCTGGTACGCCCCACGCCTCGAGCGATGTGAACGTCTACAGAAGCCGTGCCAGGGCGGTCGCCGAGGGGCTTCCCGGTGCCGCCTGGTAGACGATGATCACCTGCTGCTCGGCACCGCCGACAGTGAGCGCCTGCCGTCGCAGGGCGAGCTCCCCGACGACCGGATGCACGAACCGTTTGAGCTCGTCGCGGGCGGGCCGCGCGTCGTGCCGCGCCCACAGACTGCGGAATTCGTCGTCCGCCTCGAGCTCGGCGACGAGCCGCCCGGTCCTCGGATCGCGCGGGTCGGCCTCGGCGCGCAGGGCCGCGGCGGTCTGTGCAGCGATCTCCGGCCAGTCCGGGAACAGCCGACGGGCCGCAGGGTCGAGGAACATGTCCCGAGCCAGGTTGTGCCCGGGCTCGTACATCGGGGCGAGCGCGCGGGCCCACTTGTTCGCGGCCAGCACGTCGAACCGCCGGTTGCGCACGAACGCCGGACTGCCCGCCCACGCATCGAGCAACTGGTGCACATCCGGCGTGACTTCGGTCTCCGAGGACTGTACGGGTTCCGGGCCGGCGAGTGCGAACAGGTGGGCGGAGGCGTCGGCGTCCAGCTCCAATGCCCGTGCGAGCGCCCGCAGCACCTGCGCTGACGGGTGCTGGTCGACGCCCTGTTCCAGCCGGGTCAGATACGGCTCGCTGATCCCGGCCAGCCGGGCCAGTTCGTCCCGGCGCAGCCCCGAGACCCGCCGCCGGCCGTGGGCGGGCAGATCCGCGTGCGCGGGCGGAACCCGTCCCCGCCGGGCCTTCAGGAACTCTCCCAGCACGTTGTCGGCCGCCATGGGCGCAGGGTAACCCTCCCGGGGTGCTGGCTGCGCACCGGCGCAGAGCGCAGGGTCGAGGCATGGAAAAGACCTGGTTCATCACCGGCGCGTCCCGCGGCTTCGGCCGGATCTGGGCCGAGGCCGCCCTTGCCCGAGGCGACCGCGTCGCCGCCACGGCACGCCGCGCCGAGTCCCTGCAACCCCTCGTCGACGCCCACGGGGACCGCGTCCTCCCGCTCGTCCTCGACGTCACCGACCGGGCCTGCGTCACCGCCGCCGTGCAGCTGGCCGCGGATGGCTTCGGCCACCTGGACGTGGTCGTCAACAACGCGGGCTACGGCCTCTTCGGCATGGTTGAGGAGACCACCGAGGACCAGGCCCGCGCACAGCTCGACACCAACCTGCTCGGCCCGCTGTGGGTGACACAGGCGGCCCTGCCGTTCCTGCGTGCCCGGCGCAGCGGGCACATCGTGCAGGTGTCCAGCATCGGAGGCCTCGCTGCCTTTCCCACCCTGGGGCTGTACAACGCCTCCAAGTGGGCGCTCGAGGGGATGAGCGAGGCGCTCGCCCAGGAGGTCGGCCCGCTCGGCATCCACGTCACGATCGTCGAACCCGGCCCCTACGGCACCGACTGGTCCGGCTCCTCCGCGGTGCACACCGAACCCATTGACGCGTACGAGCCGATCCGCGAGGCACGCCGGGCCGGCGCCGCCGCCCGTACGCCCCAGGATCCGCAGGCCACCGCCGCCGTCATCCTCGAACTGGTCGACACCGACGAGCCACCCCTGCGGCTGTTCCTCGGCACATACCCCTATCCCGTCGTCGAAGCCGCCTACCGGCAGCGGCTCGACACCTGGAACGCATGGCGGCCACTCGCCGCCAAGGCCTGACCTCGGGCAGCGGCGCATCACCCACTGGCATGACCGAGGAGCGGCCATGCACGGCGAACGCCCCGGGCCCGGCGCGGGTGCCTCGGTGGCGCGGCGGTGCGCCCGCGCGGCCACCCGGTCGGACTCGTCGCCCGCGACCCCGACCGGGTCGCCGCCCTGACCAAGGACCTGATCGCGGGCGGCATCCAGGCGGAGTCGTGCCCGGCCGACGCAAGCGATTCCGGCGCCGCCGTGCGGGCGTTGGCGGTGCTCGCCGCGCGGCAGGGCCCGGCGCAGGTGCTGTGCTTCAGCCCGCTGGGGGACGTCGGCCTGATCAAACCGGTGCTGGACACCGGACCCGACGACCTGCACCGGGCGTCGGCGCTGAACGCGGCCGTCTCGCGGGCCGTGCTGCCCGCCGCGGGTGCGGCCGGCCCGGGCACCCTGCTGTTCGTCGTCGGCGGTGCCGTCGTGCACCCCAACCCCGACCGCGCGGCGAGCGCCGTCGTCGGCTCCGCAAGGCTTCGCGTCAGGACGGGGCGAGGACGCAGAACTCGTGGCCCTCCGGGTCGGTCAGGCACGTCCACGGGACGTCGCCCTGGCCGACGTCGAGGTCGGTGGCGCCGAGGGCCCGCAGGCGGGCCACCTCCGCCGCCTTGTCGTCACCGGGGTAGGGCAGCAGGTCGAGATGGATGCGGTCCGGCACGGTCTTCACGTCGGGTGTGCGGAGGAACTCGAGATACGGGCCGACACCCTTGGCGGAGCGCAACGACGCATGATCGTCGGTCACTTCGTGCAGGGTCCAGTCCATCGCCTCACCCCAGAACCGGGCCATGGCCCGCGGATCCGCGCAGTCGACCACCACCGCGGCGATCGGCCCGGTGTCCCGGTAGGTCTCCCGAGGCTCCAGCACACAGAACTCGTTGCCCTCCGGGTCGGCGAGGACCGTCCACGGCACGTCGCCCTGGCCCACGTCGACGGGCGTCGCACCGAGAGCCTTCAGGCGTGCGACCAACTCCGTCTGATGGGCCGCGGAGGCGGTGGCGAGATCGAGGTGCACCCGGTTCTTCGCCGCCGTCTTGGGTTCCGGGACGGGAACGACGTCGATGCCGACGGCGACCGGGTCCGGCCAGACGAGTCCGCCGGCGGGTCCGACGTAGGTGGTCACGCCGGGGCTGTACGCACTCCAGCCGAGCGCCTCCGCCCAGAACCGGCCGACCGCCGAGGCGTCAAGAGCCTTGATGATCACATGAACAGGTCGCAGTGCCATGCCGACGATCTTATGCACCCGCTCTGCAGCGACATCCGACACGCAACAGCCGGACCCCCCAGTCCAGCAGCGACCAGCGCCCCGCGAGCCCGCCGGTGGCGATGAGGTCCGTCAACGAGGGCCGTGGCCATCCATGCCCTCGCTATCGCCATCGCTTCACAGAATGCCCACAAACCTGCCTGAGAGCTTTAAGTTTCAAGCGGTACCCTCGTTCGCAGTTCGAGTGGCCGAGGAAGTCCACACATCGCGTCGCTCACATCCCCCCACAGGCACAGGAGAGGCGTTGTGCGCGACGGCGACGTAGTGGTGATCGGCGGCGGTTACGCGGGTGTTCGGCTGGCGAAGAGGCTGGACTCGGTGGCGCGGGTCACGCTGGTGGACCGCAAGGAGGTCTTCTTCCACCGTATTGCCTCGCTGCGCGCCGGTGTTCGCCCGGAGTGGTCGGTGACCCCTTTCATCCCCTACGACCGACTGCTGCGCAACGGCCGGGTGGCCGTGGGCAAGGCGGTCCGTATCGACACGGCCGAGCGCCAGGTCGTCCTGGCGACGGGAGAGAGGCTGCCGTACGACGTGGTGGTGATCGCCAGCGGCGCCGACTACCCCGAACCGGCCCGCTGCACCGGCACCACCACCGACGAGGCGGTCAAGTCCTTCACGGGGCACCAGCAGAAGATAGCCACGGCCGGGCATGTCCTCGTCGTCGGCGGAGGCCCCTCCGGCGTCGAACTCGCCGCCGAGATACGCCTGGCCCGGCCGGACGCCCGGGTCACGCTCGCCCACTCCGGGGCGGCGCTGCTGCACTCCACGGGCGTCGAGCGGGCCGGGCGCAAGGCGCGGGCCTGGCTGGAGGCCCACGGCGTGGAGGTACGGCTCGACTCGTTCATGTCGCCCGGCAACGACTTCGGCACCTATCGCGACGGGCACGGCAACGTCATCGACGCCGACCTCTCCTTCTGGGCGACAGGCACCACGCCCAATACGCTCTGGCTGCGCCTGGGCGGGCACGGCGACTGGCTCAACCCGGCCGGGCACGTCAAGGTCGACCGCACCCTGCGGGTCGAGGGACGGCTGGACGTGTTCGCGGTCGGCGACGTGAACGACGCCACCGAACTCAAGATCACCCCCGCTGCACTGGCCCAGGCCGACCTCGCCGCCTGGAACATCCGCGCCTACCTGAACAGTTCCGGCAAGCACCGCAAGGAACCGCGCCTGTACCGGCCGATCCACCGCACCCCGCTGATCGTGCCCTTCGGCCCGGCCGACGGGCTGACCCTGCTGCCCGTGCCGGGCGGCGAGAGCGCGGTCCTCGGCGGCCGGACCTCCGTGCTGGCCAAGGCGAAGACCCTCATGACCCCCTACATGAGGCGACAGCTCGGCTACACCGCCGCCTGAGACCCAGGCTCGGCCCTGCGGGTCACTACACCTAAGGTGCGGGCATGACCTCGCAGACGTACCTCTCCGAACTGTTCTCGCTGAACGACCGGGTCGCCGTGGTGACCGGGGGCAGTTCCGGCATCGGCCGGGCCGTCGCAGGGGCCCTCGCCCGCGCCGGAGCGAGCGTCGTGGTCGTGGCGCGCAAGGAGGCGGAGCTGGCCGCCACGGTCGACGAGCTGGCGGCCGACGGCTGCCGGGCGGCCTGGGTGAGCGGCGACCTGGGCAGCCGCGACGGCGTGCGCGCGGCGGCCGAGAAGGCGGCCGAGGCGTTCGGGGAGCCCGACATCCTCGTCAACAGCGCCGGGGTCAACCTGCGGCCGCCGATGGGGGAGTTGGGCGAGGAGGTGTGGGACACCACGATGGCGGTGAACCTGGAGGCGCCCTTCCTGCTGGGACAGCGGTTCGGCCCCGGCATGGCCGAACGGGGCTTCGGACGGATCATCCACATCACCTCCCAGCAGGCGCACCGGGCGTTCGTCCAGAGCGGGGCCTACGGGGTGTCCAAGGGGGCGCTGGAGTCCCTGGCCCGCTCCCAGGCCGAGGCGTGGTCGCCGTACGGCGTCACCTGCAACACGCTCGTGCCGGGTTTCGTGATGACCCCGCTGAACGAGCGGCTGGCGTCCGACCCCGAGAAGGTTGCGGCGCTGGCCGCGCGCACCATGGTCGGGCGCAACGGTCTGGCCGAGGACTTCGCGGGTGCGGCGGTGTTCCTGGCGAGCCGCGCCTCCGCCTACGTCACCGGGCAGGCCCTCTTCGTCGACGGCGGGTTGTCGGTCCACTGAGCCGGGCCGGTGGTGCGGCGATCGGAGGGCGACGACCGGCCTCCCGCCGCGCCTTCCCGCGCACTTGGTCATCGCGAGCCGTCGGCCGACGGCTCGTCACCGCGCCGCAGGCGCCAACTCATCCGTAGGACCGGGCCACGCCGTTGTCGGCCCGGCGCCCGGCCATGGCTGGAGCAGAACGGAGTCGATATTGCGCGGGATCCGCTATGGTGTCGCGCGTTCCTGGTCGCCGCTGCTGCAAGGGCAGGAAGCGAGCTGCGGCAAGTCTCCAGTGGCGGGGCGTTTTGATTCCAGGGATGCCGGTGCGCTAGCTTAGCGAAATCCGACCGATCGGTCGGTTTTTGCAGGCGCTAATCCGCGCCATTCCCTGAGAGAGAACGCCTAGATGAACGACTCTTGGCCATGGCGCAGGTCCTCCGCGAGTGACATGGCGGGCAACCAGTGCGTTGAGGTTGCATGGACCGGGCGCTCGGTGCTGGTGCGCGATTCCAAGGATGTGATCAACGGTTCGTTGAGCTTCACTCCGGCGTCTTGGCAGTCTTTTGTCGAGCACTGGCCGGACGGTGCGCCAGGGGCCGCGCGGGGCTGAAGTTCAGCCTGCGCCCCGCACGCCTATACCCGTGAGAAACTCCGTCAGTCCTGCGAACCGCCGGACGGCTGATGGTCTCGGCCGCCGGGGTTGCCCAGGCGCGCAGCAAGCGCCATGCCGGTCGATGCCAGGACCACTGCCGCAGCCTTGCCTGTCCCGTCAGGGGACAAGATCAATATGGCTGCGGATGACGCCAATGAAGCAACGGCCACAACAATCGCGGCAATGGCGTTTATTCGCGGCAGCGCCGGGACTTGGCCAGACCCCTTTTCTGGCACGTTCGACGGCTGATTGGTCGGCGACATGGATCACTCCTGATGGCCCGGGACTTTGACTGTGCGTCGACGAGTCGCTTGCAGACGACAGGTCGGATAAGCAGGAGATTCCCAAGCCTCGGCCTGATCATCCATAGAGGGACTGCCGTCAACCAGGAAAAGGCCGGAAGCGGATCTTCCAGCTTGATCCCATATGTGCCGATCGGCTGCTGCTCCGATTGCGGTGCACCGAGAGGCTAGATAGCAGATCGCTTGTTTATTTGGCCCCGGCTGGGAGAACACCTAAGTAGTGGCAGTCGAACATCGGCGGCTACCGGCCCGCGTACCAGCAGCGATTGCCAAAGCTGAACGTGTGCGCGACTGTGATGACTGCGCTGGTCTCCGCTGGCCCGGGCGATCAGCATGGGACACAGCCTGTTGCAGCGGGCGTGCCCCTACTGTGGCTCCGCCTGCGGCGGGGCCACAGGCACGTCTCCGCCTGCCGCCCATGCGCTACGAGGTGCCTCCGTGCGCCCCCTGTGAGCCGGGCACGGCCTGTTCCGGCATCCTGGGCTCGGCCGGCTCCGACCCCATGTGGTCCGCAATCTGCAGAAGCAGACGCGGGACCCGGTCCCCCTTGATCGAGCGTTCCTCCAGCTTCCAGAAGAGATCAAGATAAGACACGGTGTCTTCATTCGTGGTGCTGACCGTAGCCGTTCCCCGTAGGTTCTCCAGATAGAGGAAAGGGTCCATTCCCTCGTCGAACTCGAAGAGTGTGAATGGTCCTTGTGATGCCGCATGAGCCCCCTGGGAAAAAGGGAAGATCATTATTTCTCGGCGGGGATGCGCCGCCAGTTCGGCCAGCCGGCGCAGTTGAGCGCGCATCACGCCCGGTCCGCCGACTTGGCGTCTGATGACCGACTCGTCGAGGATGAAGAAGAATTCGGCATGATCACGGTCCAGCGCCTCCTGCCGAAGCATGCGGGCCTCGACCATGCGGCTTCGCTGCTGATCCGAGAAGCGCTCAGGCGTATAGGCCCGCACGATCTCGTCGGCGTACTCTTCGGTCTGTAGGAGTCCTGGCAGCGCGAGGGGCTGAAACGTCCTCGTCACAAAAGCGGACGACTCCATCGCCAGGAAGTCGAGGAACTCTTTCCCGTAGATGTCCCGGTACTCGACAAAGGGCATCTTTCGGCTGCCCCGGGCAAGGCCGAGCAATATCGAGATCTTGCCCGGATCGCTGATTTCGTAAAGTGCCAGGAGCGAGCGCAGATCATTTACCGAAATTCCTACTTCGCCTGCTTCTATGCGCAGTAGCTTACTCGGTGACCATTCCATCTCATCGGCAACACTCTTCTGTGTCAGACCGGCCGACTTTCTGGCTTGGCGCAACTCCGACCTCAGCCGAAGTCGCTGTATCGCCGGACTTCCCCTGCTCGGCGTGGCCATTCGTCCCCCAATCTGCGATACAGCAGATTGTTGCATCACCAAGTGGAGATCAGCAGAACTCAATGGCGCATAAAGCAAGCCGTCTTTTCGCGCGGTCGCAGACCTGGCCGGCGGGTTGATTTGCATAACCGGAACCACAGCCACCTCGGGAGAGCCGTCAGCACCATGCGCAGGCGTCACTCTTTTCGCAAAGCGGCATCAAAGTGCAGTCGCCGGGCGCTTGCAGCGTGATGGTTGAGATCAGCTTTTCGGCCTGTTCAAAAGCTAGGACGAAGCCAACTGCCGTGCTAGGCATCCCTGAGTTCGGTGAGGAAGCCGATGAGCGCCTCGTTCACCTCGTCGGGGCGTTCCTGCTGTGTCCAGTGGCCGCAGCCCGCCAGCTCGACGGGCTTGCGGCGCAGGTTGGGCATCAAGTCCGGGAGGGCGGCGATGAGTTCGGGGGTGCCGGGGAAGGCGGGGACCAGGTCGCGGTCGCCGTAGACGTACAGCGCGGGCGGGCTGACGACGGCGCCGTGCCAGGGGGCGGTCAGTTCCCAGTTGCGATCGATGTTGCGGTACCAGTTGAGCGCCCCGGTGAAGCCCTGGGAGAAGCTCTCGGTGAGTGCGTCGAGGTCCTCCTCGGTGAACCACTCCGGCAGGGTCTCGGGGTCCGGCATGGTCGCCAGCCAGCCCTGGCCGGGTTCGATCAGCGGCTGGTTGCCCGCGCCGGCGCCGGGAGCGTCGCCGGAGGCCATGTGGAAGAACTTCCGCAGCGTGGTGCGGGTGTCCTTGGCGAACTCGGCGTCGGCGACGCCGGGTTGGTTGAAGTAGTTCCAGTAGAAACGGCCGTCGAACATCTGGTCCATGACGGCCAGTGGCGGCCGGATGCCCCGGAACGGCGGCGGCACGCTCAGGCCGGCCACACCGAGCACGACGTCCGGCCGCAGCAGCGCGGTGTGCCAGGCGACCGGGGCGCCCCAGTCGTGTCCGACGACGTACGCCTGCTCCTCGCCCAGCGCGTGGATCAGGCCGACGACGTCACCGACCAGGTGGAGGATGGTGTAGGCGTCCACATCGGCGGGGTGGTCGCTGCGCCCGTATCCGCGCTGGTCGGGGGCGACCACACGGAAGCCCGCGGCGGCCAGCGGGCCGAACTGGTGATGCCATGAGTGCCATGACTCGGGGAAACCGTGCAGCAGCACGACCAGGGGGCCCTCGCCCTCCTCCGCGATGTGCAGCCGGATCCCGTTCACGTCAATCATTCGATGCTCAACCATGTGCATGAGCATACGTGCCATGATCGTTGGCGCGGCGGGCGTCCCCTCACAGGAGCGCCTCCCAGTCGCCCTCGAAATCGTCCCCGAAGTCGGCCGCGCGCAGCAACAGCAGGTCCGCCTGGTCCGCGGCATCCGCCGGCCGCTCGTCCCGGCCGTCGGGCAGCGGCAGTTCGGCCCAGATGCATTTCCCCGTCGGCGTGTAGCGCGCACCCCAGCGCCCGGACAGCGCAGCGATCAGCTGCAGCCCCCGGCCGCCCTCGTCGGTCTCCGTCGCACGGCGGATCCTGGGCATCGTCTGGCTGCCGTCGAAGACCTCGCAGATCAACTCGGCGCCGTACAACAGGCGTAGCCGGACCGGCCCCTTGGCATGGCGGACGACATTGCCCACGAGCTCGCTGGCCAGGAGTTCGCTGGTGGCGACGAGGTCGTCCAGGCCCCAGACGGTGAGTTGCTCGCGCACATGACGGCGGGCCTGGCCGGCCGCCCGGGGATCCTGGGGCAGCGGCCAGGAGGCCATCCGGTCCGCGGGCAGCGCGTGCAGACGGGCGACGAGGAACGCTGCGTCGTCGGCCGCCCCGTGCTCGGTGGGCAGCAGCCCGGCCGTCAGCGTGTCGCACAGCCGCTCGAGGTCAACGGCCGTGCGGACCGCGGCGCCTTCGTGCGCCGCGCTCAGTATCCGCGCCAGTTCCGCCATGCCCTCGTCGATCTCCCGCTTCGCCGATTCGACCAGCCCGTCGGTGTACAGCACGAGCAGGCTGCCTTCCGGCACCTCCAACTCGACCGTCTCGAACGGCGGTTGGGCCGCGCCGAGCGGCGGGTCGGCCTCCGGCTCCGGGAAGTGCACGGTGCCGTCGGGGTGGACCAGCGCCGGCGGCGGATGCCCGGCGCGGGCGAGGGAACAGACCCGGGTGGTGGAGTCGTAGAGCGCGTACAGACAGGTGACGTACGACCCCTCGCCCATGCCCCCGACCAGGTCGTTGAGGTGACCCAGGATCTCGTCGGGCGGCAGTTCGAGATCGGCCAGCGTGTGCACGGCGGTGCGCAGCCGGCCCATGGTGGCCGCCTCCGGCAGGCCGTGGCCCATGACGTCGCCGACGACGAGCGCGACCCGCCCGCCGGACAGGGGGATGATGTCGTACCAGTCGCCGCCCACGTCCGCGCCCTGCGCGCCCGGCAGATAGCGGGCCGCCGCGGTGCAGGCGGGCAGGTCCGGCAGGCGCTGGGGGAGCAGGCTGCGCTGGAGTTCGCGGGACCGGGTGTGCTCGGCATCGTAGAGCCGGGCTCGTTCCAGGGACTGGGCGACCAGGGCGCTGATCGTGGTCAGCAGGGCGCGTTCCTCGTCGGTGAGCAGCCGCGGACGGTCGAAGGCCACGACGCACAGTCCGAAGGTGTGGCCGGACGCGGTCAACGGCAGGAACGCCCATGCCTGTTTACCGGCGAGGAACGGCAGCTCGGCGATATCCGGGTAGCGCGAAGTGAATTCCTGCGCAGTGGACAGGAACAGCGGAGTGCCGGTGGCGATCGGGTCCCAGGCCGGGTCGCCCGTCACCCGGGCGCGGTTGTCGATGCCGGCGAGGAAGTCGTCCGGGTAGCCGACGGCTCCGACGTGGTGGAGCCGGTCGCCCTCGATGACCTGGACCAGGACTCCCGCTGCGGAGAACGGCGGCAGTACGCGTCGGGCGATCACTTCCACGACGTCCTGTGAGGTGATCGCCTTGGCGAGCTCTGCGGTCAGTTCCGCGATACGGGCCGCCCGCTCGGCCGCGGCGTGCCGGGCCGCTTCCCGCTCCTCGGCCAGGCGCCGCTTCTCGGTGACGTCCTGGAAGTAGAGGGTGCGCCCGTCGGGCCCGGGCACCAGCCGCAGATGGAAGCGCTGCCCGGAGTCCGGCATCTGCACGTCGAAGCCGGCCGGCTTCTCCTCGGCCGCGGCCCGCCGGCAGCGGCTCTCCAGGCCGTGGACCTGCCGGGCGGAGGGCACCTCCCACAGCAGGCGCCCGAAGAGCTCCTCCTCCGAGAAGCCCAGGAAACGTTCCGCTTCCAGGTTGGCGAAGGTGATCCGCCACTCGTCGTCCACCGCGAGGAAGCCGTCGCTCATGTGTCTGAGGGCCCGGCCGAGCGCGTCACGGGCACTGCGCGACTCGTTGGTCTCCCAGGCCACGCCCACCATCCGCAGGGGTTCGCCCTGTTCGTCGTACGTGGTCCGGCCGCGGGCCAGCGTCCATCCGTACGTGCCGTCCGGGCGCCGTACCCGGTAGTCGGCCTCGTACACGGTGTGGTCGAGTATCGCCCGCTCGGTCGCCGCCAGGGCCGGTGCCAGGTCGTCGGGGTGGACGATCCTCATCCAGCTCTCGATCCGTCCGGTGAAGTCGGCCGGCCGGACGCCGTACACCTCGAAGGCCGCCTCGTCCCAGACGAGTTCGCCGGTGCGGATGTCCCAGTCCCAGGATCCGACGCTGACCTCCTTCAGCGCCTGCCGCAGACGCTCCCCGCTCAGCTCCGTCCGTGCGGGCGAGGACGGCCGTGGTGCCTGAGCCATGCGGTCCTCGGCCCAGGCGACCACCGTACGGAGGAACTCCCAGTGTTCCGGGGCGGGTTCGCCCCCTTCGCCGGTCAGGACGGTCAGGGCGCCGATGCTGCGTCTGCCGCTGAACACGGGCAGGGCCGCCAGGCCGCTGCCGGGCCACGCGACGCCCGCCGCGTCCGGCTCGCCGGAGCGAAGGGGCACCCACACGCCGCTGCCCCGGTGCAGGGCGCGGGCCGGGGCCAACGGGCCCTCCTGGTCGAGGATCTCCCAGGAGCGGGTGAGGGCGGGCGGCAGACCGACGGCCGACACCAGGCGCAGCGCGGACATCGGACCGCGCAGGTGCACGGTGCCGCCGAGCGCGCCCAACTCGCCGACCGCGTGCTGTAGTGCGAGCCGGAAGACCTCGCTCTCCGTCAGGCCAGGGGCCACGGTGTCCAGGAGAGCGAGGCGCGCGTTCATGACGGGAACTTATCGTTCCTGTTTTCTTCCGAAACCTTTTTCACAGATTCTGACGTGCGGTTTCGCCGCGAGCAGCGGCGTCGGCATGCATGGCGTGAGCCATGGGTAACTCTCAGTCTTCGGACGGCGGTTCCTGGAGCTTGGCGAGGGTCAGGACGTTGCCGCCGATGCCCCAGCCGCCGTCGGTGACCTCCTCGACCAGGACCATGGTGTTGGCGCGGGCCCGCTCGCCGTAGATCTCGACGTACAGCTCGGTGGTGCGGGTGACGATCTGCTCCTTCTGCTTCTCGGTGAGCGTTCCGGCGGGGACCTTGAAGTTCGCGAACGGCATGGGCTGTTCTCTCTGTTGTCTGTGTGATGGGGGTAATTGGGGTGTCCGGGCGGTCAGATGATGCCGCCGTTGGCGCGGATGACCTGGCCGTTGAGCCAGTGGCCGGCCGGTGAGGCGAGGAAGGCGACGACCTCGGCGATGTCGGCGGGGGTGCCGAGCCGTTCCAGCGGGGGCATGGCCGCGAGGCGGGCGACGGTCTCCTCGTCCTTGCCGTCCAGGAACATGTCGGTGGCCGTCGGACCGGGCGCGACGGCGTTGACGGTGACGTCCCGGCCGCGCAGCTCACGGGCGAGGACCAGGGTGAGCGCCTCCACCGCGCCCTTGCTCGCGATGTAGGCGCCGTAGGCCGGGAAGGCAAGCCCCACCTGGGACGTTGAGAACGTGACGATCGTCCCGCCGGGGCGCACCGTGCGGGCGGCCTGCCGGGCGACGACGAAGGTCCCGCGGATGTTGGTGCGGTGCAGCGCGTCCAGCTCGGCCAGGTCCAGCTCGGCGATGGGGCCCAGGAGCATCCGTCCGGCGGTGTGGACGACGACGTCGACGCCGCCGAACTCCGACTCGGCCCGGTCGAACAGCGCGGCCACCGCCTGTTCTTCGGCGACATCGGCCTGGACGGCGACGGCCCGGCCGCCGGCCGCCGCGATCTCCTTGGCGGCGGCTTCGGCCGGTTCGGCATGGCCGGCGTATCCGACGACCACGGCGAATCCGTCAGCGGCCAGGCGGCTCACGGTCTGTCGGCCGATGCCGCGGGAGCCGCCGGTGACGATGGCGACGCGGGGGTGGCCGGAGTCGTGGTCGGGTGCGGTCCGGCTGTCCGCCGGGGTGGGGGAGGGCATGCGGGCTCCTGTGAGGGTGCGTTGGGAGAATGGGCGGCCTCGGCGTTGTCGCCGGGCCCGCCGTGACCTCCACGATCGGCCCGCGTGAAGTCCGCAGCCAGGGCTGTGCTTACCCGGGGGTTGTCATCCCCTGGCTCCGTATCTCCGTCCGGGCGAGGATGGACGGGTGAACCTTCCCGCACTCGCCGCGTTCCTGAAGTCCCGCCGCGACCGCGTCCGCCCGGCCGACGTCGGCCTGCCCACAGGCCCCCGTCGCCGGGTGTCCGGCCTGCGGCGCGAGGAGGTCGCGCAGCTGGCCGGACTGTCCGCCGACTACTACACCGAGCTGGAACGCGGTCGTGGCGCCCAGCCCTCGGCTCAGGCCCTGGCCGCCCTCGCCAGGGCGCTGCGTCTGAGCGGCGACGAGCGCGACCACCTCTTCCACCTCGCCGACCGGCCCCTCCCGCCGGCCGCCCAGGGCCCGACCGCACACGTGCAGCCGGCCCTGCTCGGCCTGCTGGACCGGCTCGGCACCACTCCCGCCCGGGTCATCACGGATCTGCACGAGGCCCTCGTCCAGAACGAGGCGGCCACCGCACTCCTCGGCCCCCTGCCGACAGGACGCGGCACGGCGGCGAGCTTCGTGTACTGCTGGTTCACCGACCCCGCCGCCCGCGAGATCTATCCCGCCGACGACCATCCGCACCACTCCCGGTCCTTCGTCGCCGACCTCCAGGCGACCGCCGCCCGCCGCGGCCACGACACCGAGGTGGCCCGCATGGTGGCGTCGCTGCGGAGGCGCAGCGAGGAGTTCGCCGCCTTGTGGGACACCCACGACGTCGCCGTGCGCAGGGTCGAGCGCAAACGCATCGTCCATCCCGCTCTCGGCGTCATCGAGCTGGACTGCCACAACCTGTTCAGCGAGGACGGACGCCAGCGCCTGCTGTGGTTCTCCGCCCCGCCCGGCACCAAGGGAGCCGCCCAGCTGGAACTGCTCTCCGTCATCGGCACGCAGGACATGACCGCCACGCAGGACATGATCGGAGCGAAGGACACGGCGGCCAGCGGTAAGACGCTCCCTGGGGGCGCGGCCCTGCACTGACGGTATCCGCATGGCATCGGGCGGCCGGTTCTCGTATAGTCAACAATGCGAATAGGTGATTAGTGGGCTGACTCGGTACGTGGCGGGGCGGAAGGCGGTCGACCGTGACAGACAGTGGATACCTGCGATACGTCGCCCTGGGTGACAGCCAGACCGAAGGGCTCGGTGACGGCGACGAGGTGCGGGGCCTGCGCGGCTGGGCGGACCGCCTCGCCGAGCAGATCGCCCTGAGCAGCCCGGACCTGCGCTACGCCAACCTCGCCGTGCGCGGCCGTCTCGCCGGGCAGGTGCACGCAGAGCAGCTGGTGCCCGCCCTCGCGCTGAAGCCCGACCTCGCCACGGTCGTCGCGGGCCTCAACGACGTGCTGCGGCCCCGGTTCGACGCGGACGAGGTCGCCGACCACCTTGAGGCCATGTTCGCCGCGCTCACCGGGCAGGGCGCCCGCGTCGCGACGGTCACCTTCCCCGACATCGGCCGGATCGCCCCGCCGGCCCGGCCGCTCGCCCCGCGCATCGTCGCCCTCAACGTCCGCATCAGGGAGGCGGCCCGACGGCACGGTGTCGCCGTGGTCGACTCATGGCCGTACCCGGCGGTGACCGATCCCCGCATGTGGAGCGCCGACCGGCTGCACGCGAGCCCGCGCGGCCACGCCCGCATCGCGGCCGCCGTCGCCCACGCCCTCGACCTGCCGGGCAGCGACGACAGCTGGATGCGACCGCTTCCTCCCGAGGCGGCGGCGCGCACGGGCCTGCGGGCCGTCGGGGCCGAACTGCGCTGGGCCGGCGCCTTCTTGGGGCCCTGGATCGTACGGCGCGTCCGCGGCCGCTCGTCCGGCGACGGGCGGCAGGCCAAGCGGCCCGCGCTCCTCCCGGTGACCGCGCTCGCCGACGGCCCCTCCTGAGCCGCACCGGCATTCGGTCCTGCATCCGCGCCGTCAGGGGCGCCGGGAACGGGGCGGGCGAGCAGCCCGTCGCCAGATCGCCCGCATCCCGAGCGCCAGGACGCCCAGGGCCACGACCACGATGACGACCTTGATCGCACGGTCCAGCAACAGGTGCTGCAGAACGTCCGACGACTCCATGGCCAGGCCGGTCATCGCCGGCCGTCCTGCCGGCGCGACCAGGACGCCCCCTGCCCGCCGCCCTCCAGCCGCCGGGCAGCGGCGCGCAGTCCGGCCCGCACCGCGGGGTCCGCATACCGGCGCACCTCGTCGAGCCTGCCCTTGCGCTTGAGCCTCAGGGCGATGGCGAAGACCAGCAGTGCCAGCACCACCAGACCGCCCACGACCACACCGAACCTGATGAGCATGAGATTGAGGTACGTCTCCACGAAGAGCCTCCACCCGTTGTGTCACGCCTGTGATAAATCCTTTGTATCACAGCTGTGATAGAAAGGCTCCATGCCCAAGCTTGTGGACCCGGACGCCCGCCGCCGCCACGTCGTCGACGCCTTGTTCCGAGTCGTCGTCCGCGAAGGCCTGCAACGCACCTCGCTGCGGGCCGTCGCCGACGAGGCTCGGCTCAACATCGGCTCCCTGCGCCACTACTTCGCGAGCCAGCAGGACCTGATGCGCTTCGCGATGCAGTCCATGCTCGACCGGGTCGAAAGCCGGCTGCTCGAACGCGTGGAGGCCATCGGGGAGTTGAGCAGCCACCCCCGGCCCGAACAGCTGCGGCTCGCGGCCGGACTCCTGGCCGAGCTGCTGCCCCTCGACGAGCAGCGCCGTGCCGAGGTCACCGTCTTCCTGGACTTCAACATCGCCGCCCGTACCAACCCGGCCTTCGGCGACCTGACGCGCCAGACCGCCGAGGGCACAAGAGCGCTGGTACGCCGTGTGCTCACCCGGCTCGACGCAACAGGCGTCCTGCGCCCAGTCCTTGACCTCGACCTCGAGACCGAGCGGCTGACGGCGCTCCTGGACGGACTCGGCCTCAGTGCCGTCCTGCATCCCGGGATCCTCACCCCGCAGACATGCGCCGATGTGCTGCACACCCACCTCGGCGACCTCTCACGGCCCGCCGGGACGCCGGGCCCGACGCCGCCGTAGTCGCCCCATTGACTAATCAACAAGGTGTTAAATTGGGGCAATGGCTCTGCGCAACGCGGTGATGGCCGCGCTTCTGGAGGGTGAGGCGTCCGGCTACGACCTCGCGAAGGGCTTCGAGGCCTCGGTCGCCAACTTCTGGATGGCCACCCCTCAGCAGCTCTACCGCGAGCTGGAGCGGATGGAGAACGAGGGGCTCGTCTCGGCCCGGGTGGTCCAGCAGGAGCGCCGGCCCAACAAACGGCTGTTCTCGCTCACCGAGGCCGGCCTGGACGTCCTGCGCGAGTACGTCGGCGAGGCCCCGGCCAAGCCGCTGGCCCTGCGGGACGAGCTGATGGTCAAGGTCCAGTGCGTCGACATCGGTGATGCCGGGGACTTCGAGGCCGTACGGGCCTCGGTCGCCGAGCGCTGCGAGCGCTCCACCGCCAAGCTCGCCCGCTACCGGCGCATGCAGGAGCGCATGCTCGACGGACGCAGCGAGGAGGAGTACCTCGCCGCCGCCGAGCGCATCGGCCCCTACCTCACCCTGCTGGGCGGGATCGCCCTCGAGCGGGCGAACCTCCAGTGGGGCGAGACGGCCCTGAAGAGGCTCGAACAGCGCGCCGCGGCCCTCGCCGAATCGGCCGGCGACTGACGCTCCGCAGCGTCTGCGTGCCTGCGATCAGGGTGCGGTCGGCCGCCGCTTCGACGGTGGCTGCCGGCCGCCCGTAATCTCCTTGACCGGCTTGTGGGGGAAGCGGAGCTCGGCGTACTGCGGCGCATTCGAGCCGGGGAGCACGTACCGGACGAAGTTGCCGAACGTCGGGTGGATGCCATTGCGGTGCAGGCCCATCTCGCCCAGCCCGGCGGCCACCGTGACCGTCTTGCGCGTCACCACCCGGATCCGCCCCGGAAAGCGCTCCATCTCCTGCGGGAACCCGGCTGAGCGGGTGTTGTCGGTCCACCCGCACCACGAGTGAGCGGCGAGCGCGTGCTCCCGTTCCCCGGCCAGGTCGGGATGGTCGAGGCTCACCGCGGCCGCGTCGTCCGCGCCCGCCGCCCCGGGGGCGGATTGAGGTGCAAGGGCGGCTCGCCTTGAATGCGGGAAACCGATCGGTTTACGATGGCAGCAATGGGAAACCGATCGGTTTCCCGAGATGGGAGATGCGCTCATGACCGCGATCAAAGACGCCGTCGTCCTCGTCACCGGCGGCAGCCGGGGCATCGGCAAGGCGCTGGTGGAAGAGCTGTACGCCCGGGGCGCGGGCAAGGTGTACGCCACGGCCCGCGACCCGCGGACGGTGACACACCCCGACGCCGTTCCGCTGGCGCTGGAAGTCACCGACCCGGACTCGGTGGCGGCCGCAGCCGCGCAGGCCCAGGACGTCACCGTCCTGATCAACAACGCAGGGGCCTCGGTCGGCGGGTCCTTCCTCGACACCCCGGTCGACGACGTGCGCCGCGAGTTCGAGATCAACTTCTACGGGCCGCTGCTGGTGACCCGCGCCTTCGCCCCGATCATCGAGCGCAACGGCGGCGGCCACATCCTCAACGTCCACTCCGTGCTGTCCTGGCTGGGCAACGCCGGTTCCTACAGCGCCTCGAAGGCCGCCCTGTGGCAGCAGACCAACTCCCTGCGCCTGGAACTGCTGCCGCGCGGCATCGCCGTCACTGGCCTGCACGTCGGATACGTCGACACCGACCTGACCACGCGGATCGACGCGCCCAAGTCCGACCCCCGCGACGTCGCCGCCCTCGCGCTCGACGGCATCGAGACGGGAGCGCACGAGGTGCTGGCCGACGACCTCACACGGCAGGTGAAGGCGGGATTGTCCGCAGAACTCGCGGCGCTGTACCCGCAGTTGACGCAGTAGCGGCGGGCGGCACGAGGTCCCGCCGGGAACACGTAAGGGCGGTGCGCTACCCGCGCTGCCTCTGCAGGCCGGCGGTGGTGTGCGGGCGGGGGTGGCGAACCAGGGCCCACACCGTCTTGCCGTTGCGTCCGCGGGG
The DNA here is from genome assembly GCF_042895385.1 of Streptomyces sp. NPDC001401. Lineage (NCBI taxonomy): Bacteria > Bacillati > Actinomycetota > Actinomycetes > Kitasatosporales > Streptomycetaceae > Streptomyces > Streptomyces sp. NPDC001401. The sequence continues at coordinate 81,427 of NZ_JBIAWI010000023.1, read as the reverse complement.
TCGTACGCCCCAGGTCTGGGCGAGCTGGTCGACGAGGTGCAGGCCGCGCCCCTTCTCGTCGTCGCCGGTGGGTGCGGCGTGCAGCACGGGCTCCGCCGGGCTCTCGTCGGAGACGGCGATGAAACGGGAGCCGTCCGCCCGAGCCGTCACCGCTATCTCGAACTCGCGCTCCAGGATGGGCCCGTGGCGGACGACGTTCGCCGCCAGCTCGGAGGCGAGCAGTACGACCCTCTCCGTCATCTCGTCGTTCGTCGCGTGTCCCCAGGTGGCCAGATGCTGCCGAACCCGGTACCGGGCGAAGCCGACCGAAGCCGGATGCCGGGGAAGCCGGAACGCCTCACGTCTCAGCACACGCATCCCTCCCGAATGACATCGAAAAGATCTCGACACTGGAATAAGCGCACAGTGACAGATGAATGTCACTCCGCACATGATGGGCGGCTCAATCTGGCCATATCTGGCCGAGTGCCGCCTACCGCAGGCTGCGTAGCCAGTTCGGCGATCACCGCTACCGAGGAATGGCCAGGGCGTTGCGCACATGTCGGGTGACCAGGGCCGTGGTGGAGGCGGTGACGAGGTCGGCCGGGCAGGTTGTTCTTGGCGAGGGCCGAGGCGGTCGCGGTCCGTTCCGGGCCCTGCCGGTGCATCCCGACGGCGCGGACGACCCGGTCGATGGTCCGGCCGTCGGCTCGGCGGACCACCTCGGCTGCTCGAGCAGCGATTGGATCCGGCCCCGGACATGCATACCGCCCCCGATCGGCAGACGAAACCGTGCTCTGTTCGCCCCTCGCCTGAGGGTCCGAAACATGCGCCGTGCCAAAATGGACGTGCCGTTCCCGCTGTTCAGCCCTCCCGCCCACACACCGCCGAGGTTGATCCGTGACCAAACCCGCCGCCCGTGAGCCGCTGCGCCGCAACTCGCGGTCCAACCGGGCGCGCATCCTGGCCACGGCCCGCCAGGAGCTCGGGCGGAATCCTGACGTCACGCTCGAGGAACTCGCGCGCGCCGCGGGCGTCGTACGGCGCACGCTCTTCGGTCATTTCCCCGGCCGCTCGGCCCTGCTGGAGGCGCTCACCGAAGAGGCGTCCGAGACGCTGAAGGAGGCGCTGGTGCGCGGGGTGCGGCCCGAGGAGCCGGCCGAGCGGGCGCTCGCGTACTTCGTGCTCTCCATCTGGCCGGTGGGGGACCGCTACCGGATGCTGCTGGGGCTGGCCCGGCGGGACCTGGGTGCGGAGCGCGTGACCGAGGTCCTGGCCCCGGCCCGCGAGGTGGTCACGGCCATCCTGGAGCGCGGACAGCAAGACGGCGTCTTCCACTCCCATCTGCCGCCCGCCGTGCTGAGCGCCGGACTTGAGGCGATGACGGTCGCGCTGCTGGAGGACGTGAACACCGGGGCGCTGGAGGACGACGGGACCCGTACGGCCGTTGCCACGCTGATCGCGGCCGGCGTGCCGGAGAAGCGGGCGGGTGCGGTGGTCGAGGAGGTCGCGGCGATCGTCCCGCGCGAGGAGTCCGCCGCGGACGTGTGAGCCGCGGACCCGGGGGATCTCGTACCGGGCACGGATTGGTTGCGGCCCGGACGTGCTGCCACGTCGGTGGTGGGGCCGGGGGCAGCATGGCGAGGCATGAGCCGAGACCGCTACGTCGACTTCCTGCGCGCGTGGGCGATCGTCCTGGTCGTGCTCGGCCACTGGCTGATCACCGCCCTGCTGCACGGGCCCGACGGTGAGCTCACCGCCCCCGAGCTGTTGGCGAGCGTGCCCTGGACCCAGTGGCTGACGCTGCTCTTCCAGATCATGCCGCTGTTCTTCCTGGCCGGAGGCCATGCGGCGGCAGGCTCCTGGGCGCGGACACGGTCGGCGGGCGGCACGGCCGCCGGCTGGGTGGGGCGACGGGCGGTGCGCCTGCTGCTGCCCACGGCCCTGTACAGCGGCCTCGTCCTGCTTGCCGTCGGGGTCTGCTCGGCGGTCGGCGTGGACCCGGGCACCCTCGCGCTCGTCGGGTGGGCCATGGCGATGCAGCTCTGGTTCCTGCCGGTGTATCTGCTGCTCAGCGCCCTGACACCGGTGCTCTACGCGGCGCACCGGCGCTGGGGACTCGCCGTCCCCGCGGCCATGGGCGCGGTCGCCCTGACCGCCGACACGCTGGTGCTCACGGCACACGCACCCTACGTCGGCCTGCTCGACTACGTGCTCGTCTGGGGCGTTGCCTACCAACTCGGCTTCTGCTGGCGCGACGGACTGCTGACCGAGCGCCGGCCGCTGCTGCCGGCAGCGTTGGCCGCGGGCGGCGGACTGGCCTTCGCGGCGCTGGTTGCCCTCGGCCCCTTCCCGGTCAGCCTGATCCTGGTGACCGGCCAGACGCCCAGCAACACCAACCCGCCGTCGGCGGCGATGCTGTCCTGGGCGGTCGCCCAGGTGGGCGCGTGCCTTCTCGTGGCACCTGCGCTGCGGCGCCTCCTGGGGCGCGAACGGGTGTGGCGAGTGGTGCGCCCCCTGGGCGGCGTCAGCATGACGCTGTATCTGTGGCACATGCTGCCGGTGCTGGTGGTCGCCGCGGCCTTCTACCTCACCGGCCTCGCACCCGAGCCCGCCCTGGGATCCGCCGCATGGTGGGCGCTGCGCGTGCCCTGGCTGCTGGTGCTCGGCCTCGTCCTGTTCGCTGCGGTGTCGGTGCTGCAACCGTTGGAGGGTGGCCTGGTGAGGCGGTACGAGCGGACCCGCCCGGACGTCGGCCCGTACCGCGCATGGCTGCTCTGGCCGGGCCTGGCCGGGTGCGTCACCGCCCTCAGCACCTTCGCCGCGCACGGCTTCGCCCCCGACGGCCGGTTCCCCGCACTGCCCGCACTGGGCCTGGCCGCGGGCGCGGCGCTGGTACTGCTCCACCGGCGGCCGGCGGACCCCACCAGCACCGAGCGCTGCGAGGACGTCAAGGACGACGCCTTGGAGGAAGCGGCCTGATCCTCCGAGGCCTCCGACGCCGGAGGCCTCGGACAACGGGACGACCAGTCACGTCCCCCGCGCCGACGGACGCGACGTGAGAGTCGGCGCCGGTCCCACACAACGGGCCCTCAACTGCAGCCGGTCGAGGTCCCGTTGACCGTCCTCAGGCGCTCCCGTACGACGCCTTGTCCTGCGTCGAGTTGCTCTGTGAGCCGTCGTCGGCGTGGAAGGTGACCGACTTGCCCGAGAAGCGGGCGGCGAGTCCGGTCGCCGTCGTGGTGACGGACCGCAGGCGCAGGCCCTCGGGGATGTTCCGCAGCTGGATCGGCCGGGCGAAGACCTTGTCGAGCAGTGCTTCCCCGGCGGACGGCAGTGCGCCGCCCGCGACCGTGAACTTCCCGAAGGCGATGCGGTTGCCGGAGACCGCCGAGACTGTCGTCGTCACGGTGGCCTCGTCGCCGAAGGGCAGCTGGACCTTCGCGCTGATCCGGCCGGGTCCGGCCCCCTGGGACACCTCCAGGCCGAGGGCGCCGGAGACGTCCGGGTAGGACAGGAAGGCGGTCGCCTCGGCAGAGCGGGCCCGCGCCGCGCTGTCGTCGTCGGACTTCGTCAGCCCGTGCAGATCGAGGTCGAGTCGGGACACCGGCAGCGGGCGGTCGGCCCCGTCGGCCGGCAGGTCGTGCGCGGTGATGTCCACGTGCCGCAGCGTGCCCGAGGCCAGCTGGGTCACCACGGGGAAGCCGTGGACGTGGACCTCGGGCCGCTCGGGCGTGCCCATGCCCTCCTTGAACGCCGTCGCCGTGCGCGCCTGCGCGTGAGCCGCCGCAACCCGGTCGACCGCGAGGGGGATGAGGATCAGCACGGCCAGGGCGGCGCCGGCGACGAAGGCCGACCGCCGGCTCCTGCTGGGCGGCGCCGGGGACGGTGCGAACGACGCGTACGTGACGTCGTCCTCGTATCCGTGGTCGGGCTGGTACATGAGCTCTCCTTCAGTGGGGTGGGTGTGCCTGCCCGGTGTTGTGCAGACGGTGGACCGTGGTGGCCGCGACGCCGCTGCCGACTCCGACGGCGACCAGCGCCGCGGTGGCGGCGCGCGTGCCGTCGTCGGACCAGGTCCCGGAGTTGACGCCGTCCAGGAGTGCGAGCAGCAGCGCTTCGAGGGCTCTGCCGAGCGGGGCGGGCGGAACGCGGGTGTGGAAGACGCCCTGTTGCTGACCGAGGGCGAGGATCCCGGTGACCGTGTCCCGGGCGGGGGAGAGGACCTCGTCGACCCGGTCGGGGCCGAGGTCCTGGCGGGCGAGGTCGATCAGGACGCGGTAGCGGTCACCGACCGGCCACAGCGTGAGGACGAAGCGGGCCAGGGCGGTTGCGGCGTCGGCGGCCGGAGTGCGCGTGAGGGCCACGGCGCGGCGTATCGCCTCCGCGGCGTCCGCGGCGATGCCCTCGACCAGCGCGGACCGTCCGGCGAAGTGGACGTAGACCGTGCGCCGTGCGACCCCGGCCGCCTCGGCGATGTCGGCGAGGGTGCTGTCGGGATTGCGGCCCAGCTCGTGCAGGGCCGCTTCCAGGATGCGGGTGCGCGTGGAGCGTGCCGCAGGGCGCCGGGGCGCGGGCGGGGCGGGTCGGCCGGTCACATCGATACCTCGGTCGGGAGCGGGAGCGGGAGCGAAAGCGGTAGTGGCAGGGGGCGGGGTGTCCGCGGCGGGGTCATCGAAATATTTGCACATCAGTGGGCAATAAACTAGTCTGCACATCGATGGGCAATTAACTCGTCCCGCTAGGAGTCCCGGATGCCCTTCCTTGCCAACACACCCGTCGAGAAGACGACCGGCCCGTACGCACGGCGCTGGTGGGCCCTGCTGGTCCTGTGCCTGAGCCTGCTGATCGTCGTCATGGCGAACACGTCGCTGATCGTGGCCGCGCCCGACATGACCAAGGACCTCGGCCTGAGCAGCAGCGACCTGCAGTGGGTCATCGACGGCTACACCGTCCCGTACGCCGCGCTGATGCTGGTCCTGGGCTCGATCGGCGACAAGTACAGCCGCCGCGGCGCGCTCATCACCGGCCTGCTGATCTTCGCCGGAGGTTCGGTGATGGGCAGTCAGGTCGACCAGACCGGCCTGGTCATCACGGCCCGCGCGATCATGGGCGTCGGCGCCGCCGTGGTCATGCCCGCCACGCTGTCGCTACTCGTCGCGATCTTCCCGAGGCGCGAGCGCGCCAAGGCCATCACGGCCTGGACCGCGACCTCCGGCCTCGCCATCGCCGTGGGCCCCCTGGTCGCCGGATATCTGCTGGAGGACCACGCCTGGGGCTCGACCTTCCTGATCAACGTCCCCATCGCGGTCGTCGCCGTCGTCGGCGCCCTGGTGCTGGTACCGCCCTCCAGGGCGGCGACGATGGGCCGCATCGACTACGTGGGCGGCCTGCTCTCCATCATCTCCGTCGGCAGCCTGGTCTACGCGACCATCGAGGGCCCGCACTTCGGCTGGGGCGCCGGCCCGATCACCGCGGCCGTGGTGGCCGGCGTCGGCCTGCTGGCCTTCGTCGCTTGGGAGCTGCGCCACCCGCACCCCATGCTGGACGTCCGCAGGTTCCGGCTGCGGCCCTTCAGCGGCTCCATGCTCGCGGTGCTGTTCTTCTTCTTCGGCACCTTCGGTGCGATCTACTACGCCACCCAGTTCCTGCAGTTCGTCCTCGGCTACGACGCCCTGGAGACCGGCATACGGCTGCTGCCGCTGGCCGGTGCCGTCTTCGCCGGCGCCGCGATCACCGGCCGGCTGACCCCGAAGCTGGGTATGAAGCCGATGGTGACGGCCGGCATGGTGATCGGCACCGTGGGCGTCTTCCTGCTCACGCAGGTCGACAAGGGCTCGACGTACACCGACTTCCTGCCGACGATGCTGCTCCTCGGCTTCGCCATCGGCCTGAGCGTCTCCCCGGCCACCGACACCATCATGGGCTCCTTCCCGGAGGGCGAGCTGGGCGTCGGCGGCGGCGCCAACGACACCGCGCTGGAACTCGGCGGTTCCCTGGGCATCGCGATCCTCGGCTCGCTGCTCGGCACCGCCTACCGCGACAAGCTGGCCGACATGATCGGCGGCCACCTCCCGGCCGCCGCGCTGGACACCGCCAAGGACTCGGTGGGCGGCGGCCTCGCCGTCGCCGAGCAGGTCGCGAAGAACCCCACCGGCGGCGCACAGCAGGCGCAGGCCCTGGTCGACGCCGTGCACGAGTCCTTCGCCCACGGTGTCGCGCAGACCAGCCTGGTCGGCGGAATCATCATGGCCGCCGGGACGATGATCGTCCTCGCGGTGCTGCCCGGCCGCTCGACCGCCGACAAGCACCGCACGGAGGAGCCGGTGCTGGAAGAGGACCGGGAGCGGGAGCTCACCGACTCCCTCTAGGAAGCCTGTCTGCCCGGCCCGCTCAGCCGAGGCCGGGCAGCGGCCGCCGGACGACCTCGCGGGCGTCGTCCGGCGCCACGCCCAGCATGCGCAGCACCATCTCGACCAGGTTCGCCGCGGCCTCGTCGCCGTCCAGGTCGGGGCGGGCGAAGCGCAGTTCCACCAACGCCAGCAGGCTCCCGCCCAGCGCGGACAGGGCGATGGTGGGATCGACGGGGGTGAAGCGGCCGGAGGCGATGCCGACCTGCAGGTCGCGCAGCGCGCGGGGGGCCAGACCCTGGTCGGAGTGCAGGTAGCCGAGCCCGCGGTGGCGCAGGATCTGCATCAGCTCGGGGTGCGACTCGGCCATCCGCGCGCTGAGCCGGAAACCGGCCGCGACGAGTTCGGCGGGATCGTCGATGTCCCGCAGCCGCTCGTCGAAGGTGCGGCCGAACTCCTCCAGCGCATCGACCACCGCCGCGTCGAACAGCTCCGTCTTCGACTCGAAGTGGTTGTAGAAGGACCCGAAGCCGACGTCCGCGCGTTCCGCGATCGCCTGGATGCTCGCGCTGGTGTCGCCCGTCTCGGCGAGGATCTGCCGGGCCGCACGGACCAGCGCCTGCCGGGTCTCGGCGCGGCGTCGTTCGAACCGGTTGCTGGGCGGGGCTGAGGTCGGCATGCGGCGAGTCTAGCCGCGACCGTCAGGGCGATCACAGTTCTGATGAATCCATCATTTCCTCTCGCCGAGCTCTTGACGAGTAGAGCATCAAACTTGATGATTTCCTCATTACGGCAATGTTGCTTGGAGGACACCATGTCCCGGACGGCCCATCAGGACCTCCACAGCGAGCAGGGCGCCCTGCGCGGCGAACACCCCGGCCGCTCCCGGAATCCCGTGATCAAGGCGGCGGACCTGGCCTGGCTGGAGTTCGAGAAGCCCGACCTGGACCGGGCCGAGGTCTTCGCCCGCGACTTCGGCTTCCAGATCGCCGCCCGCACCGAGCGCGAGCTGTGGCTGCGCGGCACCTTCGCCGGTTCGCCCTGCATGGTGATCCGGCGCGGGCGCACCTCCCGCTTCATCGGCCCCGCCTTCCGCGCCGCCGAGCGGGCCGACCTGGACCGGCTCGCCCGGGCGACGGGGACGGACGTACGGGACGCGGACGTCCCCGGCGGCGGCAAGGCCGTGCACCTCCTCGACCCCTCCGGCTTCCCGGTCCGGGTCGTCCATCCGGCCGGGCAGCTGCCCGAACTGCCCGGACAGCAGCCGCTGCTCCTCAACTTCGGCACGGACCACCGCCGAGTCAACGCCACCCAGCGACCGCCCCGGGAGCCGTCCCGGATCCAGCGCCTGGGCCATGTGGTCCTGGAGACCAGGGTGTTCGCCCGCGCCCTGGACTGGTACCTGGACACCCTCGGCATGATCGTGTCCGACTTCCTGTTCCTCGACGGACAGCGCGGCCGCGGCCCGACGATGGCGTTCATCCGCTGCGACCAGGGCAGCCTGGCGGTCGACCACCACACCCTGGCCATGCACCTGGGCCCCGGCAACGGCTATGTCCACTCCGCCTACCAGGTCACCGACCTCGACTCGATCGCCGCCGGCGGCGAGTACCTGGGCGAGCGCGGATACAAGCGCAGTTGGGGCATCGGGCGGCACAGCCTGGGCAGCCAGCTCTTCGACTACTGGCGCGACCCCGACCGCTTCATGCTGGAGCACTTCGCCGACGGCGACCGCTTCTCCTGCGACGTCGAGCCCGGCTGGGCCCCCATGTCGACCAGCGGGCTGGCCCAGTGGGGCCCGCCGGCCACCCGCGACTTCCTCGGCGCCAGCCCCTCCCCGCAACGGGTCCGCGACGTCGTGCAGGCCCTGCGCGGCGACAACGAAATGGACCCGGCGCGCCTGCTGGGCCTGCTGAAGGCCGCGAACTCCTGACACTCTTCACGAAGGCACTGACATGAGCATCAACGTCCTGCGCACCGCCGAGGGCTGGTGGGCCGTCCGCGGCGACCGCGCCGTCCCGGTCGACACCAAGGCCGCCACCACCGCCGAACTGCTCGCCGACCGCGCCGCCGTGCGCGAGGCCGCCGCTTCCGAAGCGGTGGGCACACCCGTCGCCGACCTGGTGGCTCTCTCCCCGGTCACCACCCCCTGCCGGGTGGTCGCCCAGATGGTCAACTACCGCAGCCACGCCCGCGATTCGGGCTTCACCGGCGACATCCCGCCCGCCTTCTTCCGCAAGGCGTCCGGCTCGGTGAGCGGCCCGGACGGGAGCATCGTCCGTCCGCCGCACGTGAAGTTCCTCGACTACGAGGTCGAACTCGGCCTCGTCATGGGTGCACCTCTGCCCGTGGGCACCGTGGTCGAGGAGCGCGACCTGCCCTCGTACGTCGCCGGGCTCGTCATCACCAACGACGTCAGCGCCCGCGACGTACAGCTGACCAAGACCCAGTTCTACGAGAGCAAGTCGTACCCCACCTTCACGCCCACCGGGCCCCACCTGGCCCTGCTGGAGCCGGACGACTTCGCTCATCTCCTCGACCTGCGGCTGAAGTTGTCCGTCAACGGCGGCCTGCGCCAGGACCGCACCCTCGCCGACATGATCGTCCGCCCGGCGCGGGCGCTGACCCTGCTGGCCCGCTTCCAGGCGCTCGACCCCGGCGACCTGCTGCTGACCGGCACCCCCGGCGGCACCGCCCTCAAGGCCCCACCGAAGGCCGTCGAGAAGATCGGCGCGCTGCTGCCGCCCGCCGTGAAGTGGAAGGCGTTCTTCAAGAGCCAGGCCCGCAACCCGCACTACCTGCACCAGGGCGACCTGGTGACCGCCACCATCGCCACCCCGGACGGGCGCATCGACCTCGGCGAGCAGCGCACACCCGTCACCGACGCGAACTGAGAGCCCAGGTGAGCCGCACATGACCGAGGACCAGAGCGAACCACGCGACACCGCGCCCGCGCCGGCGCAGCACCTACCCGTCGTGATCGTCGGAGCCGGACCCGTCGGCGTGACCGCCGCCCTCCTGCTCGCCCGGCGCGGCGTCCGCAGCGTCGTCCTGGAACGCCACCGGGACGTCTACCCCCTCCCGCGCGCCGTCGCCACGGACGACGAGGTGCGCAGGATCCTCCAGGCCGCCGGAATCCACGAGGAGTTCGCCGAGATCGCCCGCCCAGCGCGCGGGCTGCGGCTGCTGGACGCCCGGCACCGGGTGATCGCCGAATTCCGGCGCTCCCCGCACGGCCACCACGGCTTCCCGCAGACCAGCATGTTCGACCAGCCCGAGCTGGAGCGGCTGCTGCGGACCGCACTGGCCCGGCACCCGGAGTGCGAACTGTGGAGCGGCGCCGAGGTCGTGGGCGTGGACCAGGAGGGCGCCGACGGCCCGGTCTGCGTGACCATCCGCCACGACGGCGGCGAGCGCCGGCTGTCGGCCGACTTCGTGCTCGGCTGCGACGGCGCCGGCAGCCTCACCCGCGAGGCCGTCGGCGCCGTATGGGAGGACCTGCGCTTCGAGGAGCACTGGAGCGTCATCGACGTACGCACCAGGCTCCCGGTCCGCTGCTGGGAGGGCGTCGACCAGGTCTGCGACCCGCACCGGCCGGCCACCTTCATGCGCATCGGCGAGGACCGCTACCGCTGGGAGTTCCGGCTGCGGGACACGGAGCAGCCGGACCACGAGCTGCTCCGCGAACTGCTCGCCCCCTGGGTGGACATCTCCCAGAGCGACGACTTCCACGTGATCCGCCAGGCCCAGTACACCTTCCGGGCCCGCATCGCCGACCGCTGGCGCCGGGGCCGCATCTTCCTGCTCGGCGACGCCGCGCACCTGACCCCGCCGTTCGTGGGGCAGGGACTGTGCACCGGCCTGCGGGACGCCCACAACCTCACGTGGAAACTCGCCCGCGTCCTCCAACAAGGCGCGGACGAACGGCTGTTGGACACCTATGAGCGCGAACGCAAGCCGCACGCCCGCCAGGTGATCCGCCTCGCGGTCGCGGCCGGCTGGGCCATGACCGGCGGCCAGGACGGCGCGGCCGCGCTGCGCCGGGCGGCCGTCGGCGCGGCCTGCCGCATCCCCGGCGTGACGGGCCTGGCCAACCGCAACCTCAGCCACCCCCTGTCCACGGGCCCGTTGATCCGGCGCAGCCGTCTCGGCGGCACCCATTGCCCACAGCCCCGGGTGAGTGCCGACGGCGGACGGACACGCCTCGACGACATCCTCGGCGACTCCTTCGCCCTCCTGACCGCGGTGCCCCTCACACCCTCACTGCAAGCCGTCGCCGACGGGCTCGGCGCACGCATCGTCCAGGTGACGGAGACCGGCGACGACGGCACCCTCGCCGCCTGGCTCCGCTCCGGCCGCGCGGACGCCGCACTGCTGCGCCCCGACCGTGTCGTCCTGGATGTCGTCCCGGCGGGCGGGGGCGATTTCACGGGCACCGCCGCCTGGGCGCCGCTGCTGTGCACCACGCGCCGCCCCCTCGAACAGCCCCTGTCCGCCCCCCTCCTGAGGAGCACCACGCGATGACCGCGCCGTACGCACAACCCTTCTGGACCCCGGACCCGGAGACCGCCGCCGCCAGCCGCATCGCGGACTTCACCCGCTGGGCCGCCCGTCACCGGGGAGTCGACGCCGGCCCCGACTACGCCTCCCTGCACCGCTGGTCGGTCACCGACCTGGAAGGGTTCTGGGGCGCGGTCTGGGAGTACTTCGGCATCGACGCGGACACCCCGTACGAGAGTGTGCTGGCCGAGGAGAAAATGCCCGGCGCCCGCTGGTTCCCCGGCGCCACCCTCAACTACACGCACCACGCCCTGCGCAACCTGCCGTCCGACCAGCCGGCGATCATCGCACTCGACGAGACCGGGTCCGGGCACGAGGTCACCGGCGACGCCCTGCGCGCCCAAGTCGCCTCCGTGGCCGCCACCCTGCGCGACCTGGGCGTCGGGACGGGAGACCGTGTCGTCGGCCATCTGCCCAACACCCCCCATGCAGTCGTCGCCTTCCTCGCCGCCGCGAGTCTCGGTGCCGTCTGGTCGGTGTGCGGCCAGGACTACGCGCCCAAGGCTGCCGCCGACCGTTTCGCCCAGCTCGAGCCCACGGTCCTGATCGCGGCCGACGGCTACCGCTTCAACGGCACCACGCACGACCGCCGTGAGGCCGTCCTCGAACTCGCCCGAGCGCTGCCCACGTTGAAGGCCACGCTGCTGGTGGACCACCTGGGCCTGCCGCGGCTGGACGACCCCCACCCCGCGCTGGTCGTCCCGTGGGAGGACGCGGCCACCCGCACCGAGCAACTCACCTGCACACCCGTGCCGTTCGACCACCCGCTGTGGGTCGTCTTCTCCTCCGGCACCACCGGCCTGCCCAAAGGCATCGTCCACGGCCACGGCGGCGTCCTGCTGGAGCACCTGAAAACCCTGGGCCTGCACTCCGACCTCGGCCCCGGCGACCGCCTCCTCTGGTACACCACCACCCACTGGATGATGTGGAACCTGGTCGTCTCCACCCTCCTCACCGGCGCCACGACCTGCACCTACGACGGCAGCCCGGCACCCCTGGAGCGCCCCGGCCTGCTCTGGGAGCTGGCCTCCCGCCACCGCGTCACCCTCTTCGGCACCAGCCCCCAATACCTGCTGGGCATGGCCAAGTTCGGCATCGACCCGTCCGTGGACGACCTGTCGGCGATCCGCGCCGTCGGCTGCACCGGCTCCGCACTGCCCGCCTCCGCCTACCCCTGGGTCCGCGACCACGTCGGCGCCGGCATACAGCTCGCGTCCATCAGCGGCGGCACCGACGTCGTGTCGGGCTTCGCGGGCTCGGCGCCCAACACCCCCGTCTGGGCAGGGGAGTTGTCCGCACCGCACCTGGGCGTGGCGCTGGCGGCCCACGACGCCGAAGGCCGCCCGGTCGTGGACCGGGTCGGCGAACTGGTCGTCACCCGCCCCATGCCGTCGATGCCGCTGTCCTTCTGGAACGACCCCGACGGCAGCCGCTACCACGACGCCTATTTCTCGGCGTATCCCGGCGTATGGCGGCACGGCGACTGGATCACGGTCACGGGACACGGCTCGGTGATGGTCCACGGCCGCTCCGACTCCACCCTCAACCGCAATGGCGTACGGCTGGGCAGCGCCGACATCCACGACGTCGTCGAACGGCTGCCGGAGATCGCGGAGGCCCTGGTCATCGGCGCGGAGGAGCCGGACGGCGGCTACTGGATGCCGTTGTTCGTGGTCCTCGCGGCCGGGGCAGTCCTGGACGACGCCCTGCGGGAGAAGATCCGCGACGCGATCCGCACCGGCGCGTCCCCGCGGCACGTACCCGACGAGATCCTCCAGGTCCCGGCCGTCCCGCACACCCGCACCGGCAAGAAACTGGAAGTGCCCGTCAAGCGGCTGCTCCAGGGCGCGCCCGTCGAACAGGTCGTCAACCGCGCCGCGGTGGACGCCCCGGACCTCCTCGACCATTACGCTCGCCTGGGCGCCGAACGCAGAATGCGACACCGCTAGCCGGCACAGGCTGTGATTTAAGTTTCAAACGCATGCGCGGTAGGATGCGACCATGTCCACGACGCCACGCTGGCTCAACGCCGATGAACGACGGGCCTGGCTGGCCTACGTCGACTTCTCCACCCTGCTCGCCGACTATCTGAACCGGCAGCTGCGGCGCGACGCCGGCATGACGCACGCCGACTACAGCCTGCTCGCCCACCTCTCCTCCGCGCCCGACGGCGCCCTCGGCATGTCCGAACTGGCTCAGCGGCTCAAGATCACCCGCAGTCGGCTCACCCATGCGGTGAACCGGCTGCGGGAGATCGGCCTCGTGGACCGGCGGGAGGACCCCGCCGACGGCCGCGGCCAGCTCGCCGTCCTCACCGACGAGGGCAAGGCCCTGCTGGAACGGGCCGCCCCGGGCCACGTGGAAGCCGTACGCCGTGCGGTGTTCGACGCCCTCACCCCGGAACAGGTGCGCCAGTTCGGGGAGATCGGCGAAGCCATCAGCGAAGCCCTGCACCGTGCCGAGAGCGCGGAGACCGACCCGGCGGTGCTGCCGTGGCGGCGCCGGTAGGAACCGAACACAGCCGTCGAGCCCGAGGATCTTGATGGCATAGGTTGGCGCAATGAGGCAGGGGGAACAGCCCGCGGCGCTGACCACGTCGCCGGGCGAACGGGCAAGGGGGCGGCATGCCGCCCGGCGGACGAAAGCGGCGGCGGGAGGGCCGGTCCGGTCGTCCGTGCTGATGGCGGTGGCGACCGTCGTGTCACGTGCCACGGGGCTGATACGGCAGGTCCTGCAGGCCGCGGCATTGGGCGCGGGCCTGCTGGCCACCACCTACAACACGGCGAACACGGTGCCGACCAGCCTGTACACGCTGCTGGTCGGCGGAGCGCTGAACGCCGTACTGGTGCCCCAGCTCGTACGGGCGCGCGCGACCCAACCGGACGGCGGCCGGGCCTACGAGCAGCGCCTGGTGACCCTCGTGGTGTGCGTGCTCGGCGTGGGCACGGCACTCGCGGTGTGGGCCACGCCGCAGATCGTCGCCGTGTACACCCCGGACACCCCGGACAGGCACCAGGCCTTTCAACTCACAGTGACATTCGGCCGGTTCCTGCTGCCCCAGATCTTCTTCTACGGCCTGTTCGGCATCTACGGCCAAGTACTCAACGCCCGCGAGAAGTTCGGCGCGATGATGTGGACCCCGGTCCTCAACAACGTCGTCCTGATCGGCATGTTCGGCGCCTACCTGGGCCTGATGACCGTCCCGCACAGGGTCGAGGACATCACCGCCGCCCAGGTGCGACTCCTGGGCATCGGCACCACCGCCGGCATCGCCCTGCAGGCCCTGGCCCTGATCCCGTTCGCACGGGCCGCCGGATTCCGCTTCCGCCCCCGGTTCGACTGGCGCGGCACCGGCCTGGGCGCCGGCATCCACGCGGCGAAGTGGACCCTGCTGTTCGTCCTGGCCAACCAGGTCGCCCTGGCGGTGATCACCAACTACGCCAACGCCGCAGACCAGCAGCTGCCGAAGGCCGGCGTGGGCTACTCCGCATACATCTACGCGCAGACCATCTGGATGCTGCCCCAGTCGATCGTCACGGTGTCCCTGGTGACCGCGCTGCTGCCGCGGATGAGCAGGGCCGTCGCCGAGGGCCGCGTCGCCGACCTGCGCGCGGACCTTTCCCGCGCGCTGCGCGTCAGCGGCGTCGTCGTCGTGCCCGCGGCCTTCCTCTTCCTCGCGCTCGGTCCGCAGATCGCCACGCTGCTGTTCGCCCAGGGCGCGTCCGACGCCACCTCAGCGCAGCCAACGGGCCACATGCTGCAGATGTTCGGGCTCGGCCTGATCCCGTTCTCCGCGCAGTACCTGCTGCTGCGCGGCTTCTACGCCTTCGAGGACACCCGCACCCCGTTCTTCATGGCCGTCTGGATCTCCGCAGTGAACATCGCCCTGGCCACCGCCTGCCATGTGCTGCTGCCCGCCCGCTGGTCCGTGACCGGCATGGCCGGCGCCTACGCCGTCGCCTACCTCGCCGGCCTCGCGCTCACGGCTCGGCTGCTGCGCCGCAGGACCGGGGGCCGCCTGGACGACGGGGCGCTGCGCCGCACCTACCTCAAACTGCTGTTCGCGGCCGCTGTCGCCGCGGCCGCGGGCTGGGCCGCCGCACACGCCTGCGCCACCCTCCTGGGCAGCGGAACCTGGGCCACCGCGGGCGCCCTCACCGCGGGAACGCTCACACTGGCTCTGGCGTTTCTCGCCCTGGCCCGTCTCCTGAAGATCGGAGAGCTGCGCAGCCTTCCCGGACTGCGGTGACGGCCGAGCAGGTCACCGAGCCAGGATCGCGACTGATGGCCGCCGGCCGGTTTACCGACTCCGCCGCTGGCTACGCGGGCGACATGCACTACCTCGCCGATCGAGGAGCTGGGAGGTGCCATGAGCCGGAAGATTCGCGACGTGATGTCGCCAGGCGCGGCCGCCGTCGAGCCCATGACCACGGTGGCGCGCGCGGCCCGCGTGATGCGCGAGCAGGACGTCGGCGACGTGCTGGTGGCCTACGACTGCGACCTGTTCGGCGTGCTCACCGACCGTGACATCGTGGTCCGGGCCCTCGCCGCGGGCCGGGACCCCGCCGACACGACCGTCGGCTCGGTGTGCACGCCACCGCCCGTGGTGACCCTGTCACCGGACGACACGACCGACCGCGCCCTCGAGCTGATGCGCAAGTACGCCGTACGCCGCCTCCCGGTCGTCGAGCACGGCGGCTGCCCGGTCGGCGTCGTCAGCCTCGGCGACCTCGCCACCACGGAGGAACCGCTCTCCGTACTGGCGGACATCGGCAAGGCGGCCCCGAACCACTGAAGGGCTTCACGGGCCGGAAGCCGCTCGGCGTGCCGGGGCGGGATGCGTCAGCACGAGCGTGCCGTCGGGATCCAGGGTCACGTGTACGGCGTCGCTGATGCGGTTCAGGGTGGCGCGCAGCCAGCTGCGGTCCGCGTCCGGGGCGGGCTCCAGGCGCATGCGCCGCGCCTGCAGGGGCACCATGCGCAGGCCGGTCAGCCGCCCGGTGTCCGCCGCGACCGTGACGAGGTAGGCGATCCGGAGGTCGTCGCGGTACTCCTCGTAGCCGCCGATGCCCTCGTAGTCGTCGATGAAGTCGCCGCAGCCGTACAGGATCAGACGGTCGCGGTACACCTCGACCCGGCGGGGATGGTGCGAGGAGTGGCCGTGGACCACGTCGACGCCGCCGTCCACCAGGGCGCGGGCGAAGTGGACGTGCTCCCGGGGCACCCGGTACCCCCAGTTCGAGCCCCAGTGCACGGACACGACCACGACGTCGGCCCCGCGTTTCTCCTCCCGCACCCGCCCGACGACCTCGGCGGCCGTGGCCGCCGACACCTCGGGCAGGTAGGCGACCCCGGCCAGGTCGGAGGTGGCCGCCCAGCCCGGCGGAATACCGCTGGAGCGCGCCCCGAGGGCGAACACCAGCACCCGGCCCCCGTCCGCGACCGGCACCGCGGCGGGCGCGTACGCCTCCCTGGCACCGCGCCCCGCCCCCGCCGCCTGCAGACCCGCGCCGGCGAGCGCGTCCAGTGTCTCTTCCAGGCCCTCGCGGCCGAAGTCCAGCACATGATTGTTGGCGAGGACGCAGACATCCGGGCCGGCCACGGTGAGGGCGGGCAGGTTGGCCGGGTGCATGCGGTAGTGGATCAGCTTGTCGGGCGCGAAAGCGGCGCTGCGTGTCACGGACGTCTCCAGGTTCACGATCCGGACGTCCGGGGCGGCCTGTTCGAGCAGGCGGAGCGCCTCGCCCCACGGCCAGGACGGGGCGACAGGGGCGGGGATCGGACCGCTCACCGACTCCGCCAACCGGACGTAGGAGCGGGCGTCCTCGACGTACCCCTCCCGCAGTTCCGGTTCGCCCGGATGTGCCAGGATCTGATCGACGCCGCGCCCGAGCATCACATCGCCGCACAGGAACAGCGTCACCGCGCCGCCGCCCATGCCCCCACGGTAGTGGCGCTCGCGCGGACGCGGCGAGCGCGCGCTGCACCCGGCGTGAGTCCGAGCCCTTCGGGTAGGCGCATCGACGGGAAGGGAACGCACCGCCCCGCGGGAGAATCCCATGAGCGTCACCCTCGTACATCCACGCCCCAAGTTCGCTCCGGCGCACCTCACCGAGCCGCCGCCGTCCGGCTACATCCACATCGCCGCCGCGGTGGAGCCGCCCCCGGGCGGGATCGGCAGGCCCGGACACAGCCGCGGCAAGACGCACCTGCTCGATCTGCTGCGGGCCGAGGCGGAGGACCTGGCCAGCCTGGGCGAGGTGAAACGAGCGAGCGTGTACCGGGCCGTCGCCGTGGCACCGACCGTCGGCCGGCACCCGTCGGACGTCGTGCACCCGGCCCGCTACGACGTGGTCGTCCTGGTCGAGACCAGGACACCGCAGGACATCGAGCAGGTGCAGGACACCCTCGCCTATCGGCACCTGCGCCGACGGCTGGAGCACGCCGCCGGCGACGTCCACGTGATGACGGCCCGTTGCGGCAAGTGCGTCGCAGACGTGGGCCGCAGCCAGCAGGGCCTGTTCCAGTTCA
The DNA here is from genome assembly GCF_042895385.1 of Streptomyces sp. NPDC001401. Taxonomy (NCBI): domain Bacteria; kingdom Bacillati; phylum Actinomycetota; class Actinomycetes; order Kitasatosporales; family Streptomycetaceae; genus Streptomyces; species Streptomyces sp. NPDC001401. The sequence goes on along the minus strand of NZ_JBIAWI010000023.1, from coordinate 64,007 downwards.
GCTACTTCGTCAGTGAGGATCCCGAACTCACCGCGGAACTCTGGGAGCACCTCGCGGGCTGGTACGCCGCCGAAACCGGCCTCGACAACTCGCTGCTGCTGCAGCCCCTCGACGGCACGACCTCCGACTACTGCTTCGTGGGCCACGCCCACTGGAACCTGAGCCTGCCCGCCGTCGCCCTGCGCCAGTTCACCAAGCCGAGCTTCTACCGCTTCCTGCAGCCCACGCTGAAGGAGAACCGCACGACCGTGATGCCGGTGCTGTATCACCTCGTTCGGCTGCGGGACCGGTGACACACCTCAGGCACGGTGGTCAGGTCCCATCAAGTCGTCGAGATGCGTCGTCTCGCCGGTGTCGTACGTCCGCAGCCTGCGATGGCGGCGATGCGTCGCTCCGTTCACCGCCGTGGCCAGCGCCAGGCAGAAGATGAGCGCCAGCGCGAGGCCGGAGCTGAAGACGGCCAGCGTGTTCATGGTGGCGATCTGGTGACCGAGCACCGACACGGTGTATTCGGGGCCCCCGGACAGGTTGCCGGCGATCGCCAGGGCGGTGAAGGCGCCTGTCGCCCCGAGGAGAAGCAGTCCGATGAACAGCATCCGAGTCATCTCCTCGAAAGAAGTACTGCACCAGTGCGGGTACCCGTGACTCAGCAGGCCATACGAGACGGACGGAGGGACGGCCGGGCCGCGTGCTTCGAGCGGCGCCTGCGGGGTACGCGGCGAACCGGACCGAGGGGGCCGCTTCCGTGCGGGAAGGAGTGGCGAGCGCGATGCAGTTCCATGACCGCAGACAGGCCGGGCGGGAACTGGCCGAGCGGCTGCGGATCGAGCAGGAGAAGGGCGTCCTGCCGCACCCCGTCGTCGTGGCCCTCCCGCGCGGCGGCGTCGCCGTGGCCCAGGAGGTGGCCCGGGCGCTGGACGCCCCGCTCGACGTACTGGTCGTACGGAAGATCGGCGCCCCGTTCCAGGAGGAGTTCGGCGTCGGCGCGATCGTCGGTGACGACGACCCCCTCCTGGACGAAGCCGCCCTCGGACAACTGGGCCTGACCGAGACCATGCTCGCTCCGGTGGTGGAACGCGAACGCAATGAACTCCACCGCCGCGAACGGCTCTACCGCGAGGGCCGCCCCGCCCCCGACCTGACGGGCCGCACGGCCATCGTCGTCGACGACGGGCTCGCCACCGGATCGACTGCCCGCGCCGCGCTGCGTCACGTACGCCGGCAGGCCCCCGAACGGGTCGTGCTGGCCGTGCCGGTCGGCTCGCCCCAAGCGGCGGACCTGATGCGCACCGAGGCCGACGAGGTGCTCTGTCTGCAGCGGCCGGAGTCCTTCATGGCCGTGGGCCTCTGCTACGAGCACTTCGAGCAGCTGACGGACGAGGACGTGCTGAAGGCCCTGCACACGGCGGCCGGCTGAACCCGGCCGACACCGACGGCGCATCGACGGAAGGGCCGGGGCCGCGCCCCCGGGGGGGGGGGGGGGCCCGGGCGGGGGGGCGCGGGGGGGGGGGCGGGCGGGGGCGCCGGGGGGCGGGGGGGGGCCCCCGGGGGGGGGCGGCGGCGCCACCGCGCGCGG
>NZ_JBIAWI010000023.1:0-62423 GCF_042895385.1 Streptomyces sp. NPDC001401 | reverse complement strand
CGCCCCCCCCCCCCCCCCCCCCCCGCCCCCCCCCCCCCCCCCCCCCCCCCCCCCCCCGCCCCCCCCCCCCCCGCGCGCGCCCCCCCCCCCCCCGGGGGGGGGCCCCCGGCCCTTCCGTCAGGGACGAATCCGCTGGTCAGTCCGTGCCGGACTCCATCGCGGCGCGGTCCAGCAGCTCGTCGGCCTCCGAGACCTCGCCGCGGGAGGCGATGACCTCCGCGCCGCCCTCCGGCAGCTCCGGCATGGTGCCGATCAGACCGGTCGCGGCCGCCTGGGAGGCACCGATGGTGGGGCTGCCGGTGCCGATCAGGCCGAGACCGACGTACTGCTCCAGCTTGGCGCGGGAGTCGGCGATGTCGAGGTTGCGCATGGTGAGCTGGCCGATCCGGTCCACCGGGCCGAACGCCGAGTCCTCGGTGCGCTCCATCGACAGCTTGTCCGGGTGGTAGCTGAACGCCGGGCCCGTGGTGTCGAGGATCGAGTAGTCCTCACCGCGGCGCAGCCGCAGCGTCACCTCGCCGGTGACGGCCGCGCCGACCCAGCGCTGCAGCGACTCACGGATCATCAGCGCCTGCGGGTCCAGCCAGCGGCCCTCGTACATCAGCCGGCCCAGGCGACGGCCCTCGCTGTGGTACTGGGCGAGGGTGTCCTCGTTGTGGATCGCGTTGACCAGGCGCTCGTAGGCCGCGTGCAGCAGGGCCATGCCGGGCGCCTCGTAGATGCCGCGGCTCTTGGCCTCGATGATCCGGTTCTCGATCTGGTCGGACATGCCCAGGCCGTGGCGGCCGCCGATGGCGTTGGCCTCCATGACCAGGTCGACGGGGCAGGCGAACTCCTTGCCGTTGATGGTCACCGGGCGGCCCTGGTCGAAGCCGATCGTCACGTCCTCGGTGACGATCTCCACCTCGGGGTCCCAGAACCGCACGCCCATGATCGGTTCGACGGTCTCGACGCCCGTGTCCAGGTGCTCCAGCGTCTTGGCCTCGTGGGTGGCGCCCCAGATGTTGGCGTCGGTCGAGTACGCCTTCTCCGTGCTGTCCCGGTAGGGCAGGCCGTGGGCGAGCAGCCACTCGGACATTTCCTTGCGGCCGCCGAGCTCGGTCACGAAGTTCGCGTCCAGCCAGGGCTTGTAGATCCTGAGGTGCGGGTTGGCGAGCAGGCCGTAGCGGTAGAACCGCTCGATGTCGTTGCCCTTGAAGGTCGAGCCGTCGCCCCAGATCTGGACGTCGTCCTCGAGCATCGCCCGGACCAGCAGCGTGCCGGTGACGGCACGGCCGAGCGGGGTGGTGTTGAAGTAGGCACGCCCGCCCGAGCGGATGTGGAACGCCCCGCAGGTGAGCGCGGCCAGGCCCTCCTCGACCAGTGCCGCACGGCAGTCGACGAGGCGCGCGATCTCGGCACCGTACGTCTTGGCACGGCCGGGTACCGAGGCGATGTCGGGCTCGTCGTACTGACCGATGTCGGCGGTGTAGGTGCACGGGACGGCACCCTTGTCGCGCATCCACGCGACCGCGACGGAGGTGTCGAGGCCGCCCGAGAAGGCGATGCCGACGCGCTCGCCGGCGGGAAGGGAGGTGAGGACCTTGGACATAGGAAGAGTATGCATGATCTCGCATGATCATGCAAAGCCCGTGCCTGGAGAGCGCTGATGGATTACCTCCTGCACGCTCCGGGTTCCTGCAGGTTCCTGCCCACAAGACGCCACCGCTCAGGCACCATGATCGTGTGACATACGCGGTGACTGTGGACGTGGACCTCCCCAAGGGCGCCCCGGAGCTCGACGTTCTTCAGCGGGAGGGCGTCGGCTTCCTGCTGCGCAAGGGGCTCGATTCGATCGCGGCGATCGAGGGCCCCGACGGGATGGAAGTCGATTTGGTGGACGACGTCATCGCCGTCCATCCCGCCGGGGTCCTGCTGAAGCTCTTCGTCGACGCTCCGGCACTGGAATTCGCCGAGGACGCCGCACGTGAGGTCGTGGCGGAGCTGCTGGAGCGCAGCGAACCCCTCTCCGGCTGGGAGATCACCCGCTGCGGGGTGGACCTTCACCCCGAACTGCTGCAGGAGAGCCTCGACGCGGCCGACGGCCCGGACGCACCGCCCGCGGATCCCGCCGAACGCGCACGCCGGCACGCGGCGGCCGAGCCCTCCACCGGGTCCGGCCGTCTCGACCGCGCCGAAGTCGAGGCCATGCGGCGAACGCTCCGTGCTCTCGCACCGGCGCTGCGGGCCTTCCCGCTCGAGGCCTTCGGCTACCACGAGGACGCGGGGGAGCGGATCGTCGGCCGTGAGGCGGCGGAGGTCGCGGCCGGCGCTGTCGTGTACGCCATCGATCTGCTGGTCGACGAACTCTTCACGGACCTGGCAGGTCTGGAGGAGGACGGGCCCACCGTCGCGGAGACCGACGCACCGTTCATGGTCCTCGACGACCTGCCCCCGCAGTTCGCCCTCCAGTACACGGTCCTGTTCGTCCGCCGCCTGACCGTCACCGCCGTGACCATGACCGGGCGCCTCACCCAGCCGCACTTCGGCCGGCCGAGCTGCGTGGCCGAGGAACTGCTGCTGAAGTTCCTGCTCGCCCAGGCGGAGGTGACGACCGACCTCTACGAGCTGCTGAGCGACGAGGTCGAAACAGCCCTGCAGGTCTTCGCCGACGGCGTGTACGAGGACACGGACCACGAGTGGCTGTACGCCCCGACCACGGACGGCATCGGCAAGGGCGCCGTCCAGGACTGGTTCATCCCCTTCGGCGAAGAGCGGTACGTCCATCCCTACGCCGCCAACGACGACGGCGATGACGAGGAGCCCCTGGACTGACCGGCACCCGGACCGACTCCCGTCGGCTCGCGGCGGTCCTACTCTGGTGTCCGTGCACATCGGCTTCCCTTCCGACGGCGACGGCGACGGCGTCGACAGTGACGGGCCGGGCGCTGCTGCGGCCAGGATCACCGGGCATACGGTGCGCGGCGAGCGCCGGTTGTCCGCGTCCCTCGCCGAAGTCGGCCTCGACGGCGGGCAGTCGGTGATGGTCAAGCGCGGTGACGGGCCGGGCGCGGTGCAGGCCGAGGCGGCGGGGCTGCGCTGGCTGGCCGAGGCCGGGACGGTCCGCGTTCCGAACGTCCATGGGCACGACCGGCGTTGGCTGGTGACCGACATGATTGCGCAGGGACCGCCGACGGCCCGGGCGGCGGTGCGGTTCGGGCGTGGGCTGGCCGCCCTGCACGCCGCGGGCGCGGCCGCGTTCGGCGCGCCACCACCCGGCGGCCCCCTGGACGCGTATATCGGGCTCGCCCCGATGCGCAACGTCCCGGGCACCGACTGGCCCCGCTGGTACGCCGAGCACCGCGTGCTGCCGTACCTGCGCGAGGCCGTCGACCGGGGCACGATCCGCCCCGCCGAGACGGCCGTGATCGAGCGCGTCTGTGAACGTCTGCCCGAACTGGCGGGGCCCGCCGAGCCGCCCGCCCGGCTGCACGGCGACCTGTGGAACGGCAACGTGCTGTGGGGAGCCGACGGGCATGCCTGGCTGATCGACCCGGCCGCGCACGGCGGACACCGGGAGACCGACCTGGCGATGCTGCAGCTGTTCGGCTGCCCGCACCTGGAGCACGTGCTCGACGGCTATCGGCAGGCGGCCCCGCCGGCCGACGGGTGGACGGACCGGGTGGGGCTGCATCAGCTCTTTCCGCTGCTGGTGCACGCCGTGCTGTTCGGGCGCGGATTCGCCGAACAGGCTCTCGCGGCGGCACGAAGGGCCCTCGCGTGACGAGACGCGAGGGCCCTGGTGCGAAGTGAGCGGCGAGGAAAGCGAAGGGACTAGCATCAGAAAGGAGTTTGAGAAGGAAGTCCGTTCATGGCCTCGCCTGCGGCTCACCCTAACAGTCAGTCGGGGATCAGGTCGCGCAGATTTTCCGGGGTGATGATCCGGGAGTCCGGGTGCAGTCCGTCGGGCCGTTCCAGGCCGATGTAGGTGACAGGACCCTCCGGGATCGTCTCGCCGTCCCACAGCGTGACCGTCGTCCCGCCCCCGGCCATCAGGTCGGTGACGTACCGGACGTTGATGTGATCGCGCTCGACGATGCCACGCAGCAGCGTCGCGACCGTGACCCGGTTGCCCTCGATCCGGTTGGCCGACGGGGTGCCCTTCAGGTACAGGTGCAGCCACTTCGCGGTCCACTTCCCGCCCCGCCCGCGCCTGAACGCCAGCGGCAGCGCGACCCGGCCCGGACCGCGCAGTTCCGACTTCATGCGCACAGTGGCGGGCTCGAACGGGCGGCCCTTCTGCTCGACCTCGCGCAGTATGAAGCCGAAGAAGGACTCCTCGACCTCCTCGAAACCCTCGCCCGCGAAGATGTTGACCTGCGGCACGATGAAAGTGCTGCGCACCGCGCCCAGCCGCAGGTTGATGAACTCCGAGGCGCCGTCCGGCGCTTCGGTGATGTCGCCCGAGTGCTCGCCCTCGAACCGGGCGAGGGACGTGTACGACAGCCAGGACACCGTGCGGTACCGGGCGTCCAGCATCACGGCCGACAGGTCGAAGTCAGTGCGCTGCTCGGCCTGCTTCCAGTAGACGAAGAACCGCAGCAGCTCCCCGGCGACCGGAGTGACCGAACCGCGGGGCAGCACGCCGAGGCCCGCCCCCGTCGCCCGGCCGCTCAGCGGGAGCGCGACGTCGAGGACGTCCGGGTCGACCAACACCCGCTCCGGAGAAGGGAGTCGACGGCCCAGTTCCGCGTCGAAGGCGGCGATCAGGCGCTTGCGCTCCGCCGGCGCCAGGTGCGGCCGAGTGTCGTCGGTGACCCAGGCGCGGCCGAGCCGGTTGACGAAGACGCGGCGCCCGCCGGTCTGCTCGGCCCGGTTGTGCAGGTGCTCGCGCACCGACAGCACGACCCGGCCCGCCACGTCGGACACGACCTGCTCGACGGCGGACACGACGGCCTCGCGCTCCTCCTGGGTCGGCGCCGTGCGCAGCAGCCGGTCCAGGGAACGCAGCAGTTTGCCCGGCGCGGACTTGAGCAGTTCGGCCGCCGCCGTGACGTCGCGCGTGCTCAGCAGCTCCTCGACGCGGCTGTCGAGGGACCGCACCGTCCGCTCGCCCCGGGCCACGGCGAACACCTCGGCGGCGTGCGGCCACTGGGGGTACTCGTGCGGGTGCAGCCGCTCACCGAGCCGCTTCCACGGTTCGCGGTGGGCGGCCACGTCGGCCAGCTTGGCGGGCGCCGCCGCGACGACGGAATCCAGGCCGGCGAGCAGCGCGCGGCGCACCGGCCGCGGCACCGTACGGAAACGGGTGGGCTCCTGGAGCGTCACGTCACCGCCCGACACCGCACAGGCCAGCCGCAGCACATCGGTGACGGTGTCGAGCAGCAGGCCCGAACCGGCCGACAGACGCGCCTCGTTGACGACGGCGCGGTTCTCCCGGACCGGGATCGCCTCGGGCTGGGGCCCGTCCACGCAGTGCCCGGCGAGCACCCCGAGATCGCTCAGGCCGTCCTCGCCCAGCGGCGTGCTGCTGCCCGCCAGCGCCAGATACAGGGCACTGACCTCGTCGTCCGCCGTCCCGCCCAGGTGCAGGACGGTCAGCCGGTCGCCCGCCGCCGCGATCAACTCGTCGTGGGCGGCGAGCATGTCGGCGTACGTGTGCCGGTAGTTGCCGTAGGACGGCAGTGTGAGCAGGTCCACCACACCGCTCTGCAGCTGGACGAGCGTCCCGGCGCGTGCGTCGTCGTCGGCGAGCGCCTGGGCGATGCACCGCATCCAGAAGTCGAACGTGTCCGGCACATTGGCCGGGAAGTCGATGAAGTACACGTTGTGCCGGACGTGGTCGCCGACCATCTCGCGAATCGTGGGCAGCGTGCGTACGGCAGTGTCGACGACCGTGCCCTCGGACAGTCCCGACAGGTGTGCCAGCAGGTCCGCCGAGAGCTTGAAGCCCGCCGACATCAGCACGGCGTCGAACTGCCGTGCCGCGACGTCCCCTTGACCGGACGGGCCGGTCGGCAGGGGGAGACGGTGGGTGTGCCGGATGACCAGTGGTTCCAGACGGTGGGACATTCCGGAATGATCGCAGTGCCCTGCCTGCCGGCGCATTCGGGTTTTTCCGGTCCGCCACGGGCCGGCGCGCTTCACACATCGCGCGACTTATGGCTTTTCCGTGTGGAAGCGGCTCGGAGATCTTTCGCGCAAGGCGCCTGACGTGCACAGTCAGGAGCCGCCATCAAGGCGAGTGCCGCGCGCTTGGAGGACAGCTGATGGGAGCCCACGAACACCCGCAGCCGCAGGATGCCGTCCCCGCTCCGGGCGGCATCGGGCGCCGAAGGTTCCTGGGATACGTCGTGGCCGCCTCGACGCTGACCGTCGCCGCCGAGCTCGGCGAGGCCGCCCTCGCGCCCGCCCGGGCCGCGGCGGTCGTCCCCTCCGTGCCAGGCCCGGCCGAGATCTACGACCTCAACGACATGCTCACCCATGCCACCCTGCCCACGGCGAACCTGATCACCATCCGGATCGACAGCGACGGCACCGCCTCCTTCGCCCTGCCCCGGGCCGAGGTCGGGCAGGGCATCACCACCTCCAGCGCGATGCTCGTCGCCGAGGAGCTGGACCTGCCGCTGGACAAGGTCCGCGTCACCCTCGCCGACGCACGCCCCGAGCTCCTGTTCAACCAGCTCACCGGCGGATCAAACACCACCATCTCCACCTTCACCCCGATCCGGGTGGCGGCCGCCGTCGCCCGCGGTCGGCTCCTTCTGGCCGCGGCGCTCGAACTGGACGAGGCCCTCGGCACCCTGACCGCCAAGGCCGGGATCGTCACCTCCTCCGTCACCGGCAAGAGCCTCACCTACGGCGAACTGGCCGAGAAGGCCGCCTCGGTGACGACCAGTCAGGTGTCGGTCACGCTCAAGGAGCCGTCCGAGTTCAAGGTCATCGGGACCGCCCAGCGGCGTGTCGACGCGCTGGAGGCGGTCACCGGGCGCAAGAAGTTCGCGATGGACCTGCAGGTGCCGGGCGCACTGCCGGCCATGGTGTGCCGGCCGCCGACGATCAACGGCACGGTCCGCTCGGTCGACAACCTCGACGAGGTGCGGGCCATGCCCGGCATCACCGACGTCGTACGGATCTCCACCGGCGTCGCCGTCCGCGGCCGCACCTTCGGGCAGTGCATCGACGCGATACGCGCCCTGAAGGTCACCTGGGGTCCCGGCACCGCGGACGGTGCCTCCGACGACACCATCCGCGACGAACTGCGCAAGGCCGAACTCCCGCTGCCCGCCCTCGACCTGCTGACCAAGGCGGTCGACGCCCGCTTCACCTTCCACTTCGCGAGCAACAGCGCCCTGGAGACCAACTGCGCCGTCGCCGACGTACGTGAGGACTCGGCCGAGATCTGGGCGAGCCTGAAGTCCCCGATCACCGCCCAGGAGCAGATCGCGCTCACCCTCGGACTGCCGGCGACGGCCGTGAAGGTGCATGTCACCGAGGGCGGCGGCTCCTTCGGGCGCAAGCTCTTCCACGACGGCGCCGCCGAGGCCGCCGAGATCTCCAGGGCGATGGGCAAGCCGGTCCGGCTGATGTGGCACCGCACCGACGACTTCCGTCAGGGCCGCACCCACCCCATGTCCACCTCACGGGTGCGCGCCACCCATGCCCTCGGCCAGGTGCTCACCTACGACCAGCGCCACACCTCCGTGGCCACCGACTTCGGCCACGGCGTCGGCGAGATCATCACCTCCGAGGCCGCCCGACTGCCGGTCGGCGACCTCACCTTCTCCGAGACGATCTTCACGCTCACCCAGCAGACCCCGTACAACTTCGGCGTCGTCACCCAGCTCCTCAGCGAGACCGACAAGGGCTTCCACACCGGCTCCATGCGCAACATCTACTCGCCCAACGTGCGGTGCGCGCAGGAACTGGTCGTGGACGAGCTGGCGAAGCGGATGGGCAAGGACCCGTATCAGTTCCGCCGCACGTTCCTCAAGGACGAGCGCGCCCGGGCCGTCCTCGACAAGGCCGCCGAGGTGGGCAGTTGGGGACGCAGCATGCCCGCCGGCACGGCCCAGGGCATCGCCCTGCACCCCGAGTACCACGCATACGTCGCCGTCCTCGCCGAGATCGACTGCCGCCCGGAGACCACCGGCCGCAAGGTCCCCGACGCCTGCACCGGACCACGGGTCACCAAGGTCGTCTGCGCCGTCGACGCTGGGCTGGCCGTCAACCCGCGCGGCCTCCAGGCCCAGATGATGGGCGGCATCATGGACGGCATCGCCATCACCCTCAGCTCCGGGCTGCACCTGGCGGGCGGGCACTTCCTGGAAGGCAGTTGGGACAACTACTTCTACACCCGCCAGTGGAACACCCCGCCGGAGCTGGAGATCGTCGTCATGCCGCCGACCACCGGCAGGCCCGGCGGCGCCGGCGAACTGGCCGTCGCGGGCGCGATGGCGGCCGTGGCCTGCGCATACGGGCGCGCGACCGGCACCATGCCGACCACGTTCCCGATCAACCACGACGGCCCCCTCGGCTTCGAGCCGCTGCCCACCAGCCCGCCGATCCCGGCGTCCCCGACCGACGGCCTGAGCCGCGCCTACTAGGAGCCCAGGAGGCCCTTCGTGCCCGAACACACCTTCATCCTCAACGGCAAACCGGTGACCGTGGACATCGAGGACGACGTACGGCTGCTGTGGGTGCTGCGGGACGTCCTGGGCGTCACCGGACCGAAGTACGGGTGCGGGCTCGGCGTGTGCCAGGCCTGTACGAGCCACATCAACGGCAAGGCGTTCAACCCCTGCAGCGTCCCGGTCAAGGACCTCGGCCCCACCGACGAGGTGACGACCATCGAGGGGCTGCCCGCCACCGTCGGCAGGGACCTGCACCCGATGCAGGAGGCCTGGCTGGAGCACGACGTCGCACAGTGCGGCTACTGCCAGCCCGGCCAGATCATGACCGCCGTCGCCAAGGTCCGCCAGGCCCGCGAGGAGGGCCGCGACATCAGCGAGGCCGACCTCGACGAGATCCGCAACGTCTGCCGCTGCGGCACGTACCACCGCATCCGCGAGGCGATCGTGGCGGGCGCGAAGAAGTACTGACCCGTACGGCCGCTAGCTGCCCCGCGCGGCCTCCAGCAGGTGGTCGCGGACCAGGGCGACATGCGGGTTGGCGGAGGCGCCGGGGCGCTGGACCAGGAAGGCGGTGTTGATGGGCGGGTCGTCCGGGTCGTGCAGCAACACCAGGGCGCCCGAGGCCAGTTCGGCGGTGCACAGGTAGCGGGGGAGCACCGAGAAGCCCGTACCGCCGACGACCGCCGCCTTGACCGAGTTCAGGTCGGGCATCGTGACCGCCGGCTGACAGACCAGACGCCTGCCGAAGACATGACGCCAGTACCGGCGCACGATCGGCAGGTCCTCGGCGTAGGCGACCAGGGGCACGCCGTGGAGGGCAGCCGGCCCGTAGGCGGCGATCCGGGCCGGGCCCCCGCTGCGCTCGGCCCAGGCGGGGGCCGTGACCAGCACGAACTCCTCGTCCGCGAGCGGCACGGCGGCCAGGGTCCGGCCGCGTGGCCGGAACGTCGCGATCACCAGGTCGTGGCGGCCCGCCCGCAGGTCGTCCAGGAGCGGCTCGGTCAGACCGGGGGTGATGCGCAGCCGTACACCTCTGTCCACCAGCGGCGCGAGGCCGGGCAGGACCGAACGGGTCAGGAACTCGTGCGGCCCCGCCAGGTGCACCGGCTCCGGCGGCTGGTCGTCGGCCGCTCCCCCCGGACCCGTGATCGCGGCGAGGGAATCCAGCGGCTGCACGATCCGGGAGGCGAGCTCGTCCGCGTACGGTGCGGGGGAGACACCGCGTGCCTGACGCTCAAACAGCTCCCGGTCCAGCTGCCGCTCCAGCGCGCGCACCTGCGTCGTGACCGTGGGCTGCGACAGCCCGAGCAGACGCGCCGCGGCCGTGAAGGAGCCCGTGCGATAGACGGCGAGGAAGGTGCGCAGCAGATTCAGATCCAGTGCCGCCGAGCCGCCGACCTGCACTCTCTCCTCCCGGTCATTGGTTTCCCTATTTCTCATATCGACGAGCCTATTGGATTCCAATGGCAGTCCGGGCTTACGGTCGGGGACATCGCCACGCTGACGAACCGAGTGCAGAGCGTCAGTCCGTCCGCGGTCCGTCCATGAGGCTTCCGCCCAGGAACCTTCAGCCACCCCCTCGGAGACACACCATGTCGAAGATCCTTTTCGTGATGACCGGCGTCGACTACTGGACGCTTGCCGACGGCACCCGCCACCCCACCGGCTTCTGGGCCGAGGAGGCCGTCGCCCCGTACGAGGCGTTCAAGGAGGCCGGCCACGAGATCGTCGTCGCCACCCCGGGCGGCGTCGTACCGACCGTGGACAAGGGCAGCCTCGCCGCCGAGTACAACGGCGGGCAGGAGAACGCCGAGTACGTCGCCGGCGTGCTCGCCGCGGCCACCGAGCTGCAGCACCCCATCAGCCTGGAGGACGTGAACCTCGAACTACGCCGCCGTGTACTACCCCGGCGGCCACGGCCCGATGGAGGACCTCGCCGTCGACGCCGACTCCGGCAGGCTGCTCACTCTCGCTCTGCAGTCCGGCAAGCCGCTCGGTGTCGTCTGCCACGGCCCGGCCGCGCTGCTCGCCGCCGAGCAGGACGGAGTCAACGCCTTCGCCGGGTACCGGGTGGCCGCGTTCACCAACGCCGAGGAGACCCAGTCCGGCTTCGCCGACAAGGCCAAGTGGCTGCTGCAGGACCGCCTGACCGAGGCCGGTGTGCAGGTCCAGGTGGGCGAGCCGTGGGCGCCGAAGATCGTCGTCGACCGCAACCTCGTCACCGGCCAGAACCCGGCCTCCTCCGCCCCGCTCGCCGCGGAACTGCTCAAGACGCTGGGCTGAGCCATGACCACCGACCGGCTCGACGAGGTCCTGGACGCCGCCTACGACTGCCTGACCCGGTACGGCGTACGGCGCACCACCATGGACGACATCGCCACCCGCATGGGCGTGTCCCGGTCGGCGGTCTATCAGTACGTACGCAGCAAGGACGACGCCTTCCGGCAGCTCGCCGCCCGCCTGCACACCCAGGCCCTGCGGCGGGCCCGGGAGGCGGCCACCGCCCAGGACGCCTCCTGCGCCGACCGCATCCGCGGCGTCCTCGCCGCCAAGCTCGACCTCGTCCTGCAGCTGTCCGGCGACTCCCCGCACACCGCCGAACTCCTCGACGACAAGGCCCGGTTGTTCGGCGGAATCTGCAGCACCTTCACCGCCGACCTGCGCCACCTGCTCATCGCCCTGTTCACCGAGGCCGGCACGGCCGCCGCGATCGAACCCGCCGAGGCCGCGGACGTCTGCCTCGCCCTCGTCACCGGCCTGGAGTCGGTGACGGACGGCAGGCGCCTGCTCGGACCCGCGACCGACGCATTGCTGCCGGGACTGCTGCCGCAGGGCGGAGGCCGGGTGACCTAGAGCCTGTCCGGCGAATCAGCTCGGCGTCGCGGGGTCTGGCACGCGCTCCCCCAGAGGGAGACCCCCAGCCGCGTTGTCGCCACTTTCCCCCACTCTCGGCTTCGCTCGAGCGGGAGGACCCCCATGACCCCGCATCGGGGCGGCCACATAGAGCAGTTCCTTGCGGACGACCTGATCCGCCGCCCAGCCCGGCGGAATACCGCTGGAGCGCGCCCCGAGGGCGAGCACCGGCGCCCGCATCCCGGCCGCGCAGGCCGTCGCCCTGGGGCCGGCCAACCATGGGGTGGCCGGGCCGCCGGCCGAGGCGACGGCCTGCGCGAAACGGATCGCCGGACTGCCGAGGCAGGCGGCGCAGAGCACCGAACGCGTCCTCGACATGCATCCGGAACGCGCGGTGCTCGCCACCCTCGACTACGCCACGACCGCCGAGGAACAGTCCTTCCGGACGGACGACTTCCGCGACACCCTCGCCCGGCCCACCGACCGGGCGAGGTGACCCACGGGGGACGTCACCGGGACGTCAGCTTCCACAGGTGGTCAGCCGTGCCGTTGTCGTCCCACTGCAGGACCTGGGCACCCGAGGAGGTGCTCATGCCGTTCACGCCGAGCAGCAGCCCACTGTTGTAGTTGGCGATCTTGTAGTAGCCGTCACCGGACGGGATGAGCTGCCAGAGGTGGTCGGCGGTCCCGTTGTCGCCCCAGATCAGGGCCTTGCCGCCGTCCGACGTGCTCATGGAGTCGATGCCGAGCAGCAGTCCGCTCGCCTTGTTGGCGATCTTGTAGAAGCCGGAACCGGCGGCCGTGAGCGTCCACGACTGGCTGCTGCCCGTGCCCGACGTCGCCTGGACCACCGAGGTGCCCTGCGCCGTGCCCGCTCCCGAGGTGTCGAGGGCGAGAGCGCTGTTCTTGTTGGTGATCTGGTAGGTCCCGGCCAGCGAGGTCGAGGTGCCGCTCGGGGTGATTGTCAGGTGGTAGCCGTCGGACGCGTTGGTCGTCACGGGGACGGTGATCTGGCCGCTGCTCACCGTGTAGTCGGCGTCCGAGATGGTGATCGGGCCGGACACCGCCGTCGTACGGCCCTTGGAGGGCGTGTACTCCAGCTTCGCGTGGACCTTGCTGCCGAACGCCGACAGCGAGCCCAGTCCCTTGACCGTGACCGCACTTGAGCCGGCCCCGCCGCCGAAGACGACACTCACCTGGTTGCCGGAGCTGTTGAGCGAGGCCGCGCCGTCGATGCCGGTCTGCGCCGGGGGAGTGGTGACCAGCATGTTCCCGGACATGTCGCCGTACCACTTGTAGAGCCAGTACGCGCCGTTGGGCGAGGCGCCGGTGTCGGTCAGCGTGTCGCCGAGGGTGCCGTAGTGGTTCCAGAAGGCCATCTCGGCGTCGTGCACGCCCGCCCGCTCGAACTTGGCGGCATAGCTGACCATCGGCCCGGGCACGCCGACCTCGCTGGTGGTGCCGTACTCCTCGATCGCGATCGGCCGCGGGCTGATGCCCAGACTGGACTCCAGGGCGCGGTACGCCGAGACGTGCGCGGCGATGTTCTGCGAGCCCTGCAGCTCGTGCCAGGCGATGATGTCAGGCACGGTGCCACCGGCCTTGGCGTCGGTGAGGAACGTGCTCATCCAGGACTGGTTCCACGCCGAGTAACTCGGGCCCTGGATGGGTGTCTTGGTGTCCTTGGCACGGACCTCCTTGTACGTGCGCGCCCAACCCGCGTCGAAGGCACCGGCGTTGGTGGTGTCCCAGGTCCAGTCTGGTTCGTTCCACAGCTCGTACGCGGCTATGTTCGTGGCGCCGGACGACTGCACGGAGGCGACCTGCTTGTCCACGGCGGACAGCCAGTCGCTCCAACTCACCCACTTGTAGGGGAAGTTCGGATACCAGTCCGGCATGCGTACGACGACCTTGGCGCCGGCCCGTCCCGCCTTGGACGCCACGACGAGCGCGTCGCCCGCGGGCCTGGGCTCGCCGTTGGGGAGTTGGGAGCCGCCCGGGGCCATCTGCACGAACGTGTTCGGCTTGAGAGCGTTGGTGAGGCTGTCGGACGGGGTGCTCGCGTCGGCGAGCCCGTAGAGGCTGCCGGTCGCCACATGGGTGACGGGGCGCAGGGTCTGGTCGGCGTTGACGACCAGGGTGGTGGAGGCGGTGGGGGCCGCCTGGGCGGGCGCGGCCATGGCGAGGGCGGCGGCGGTGAGGGCGATCGCGCCGACGCCCGCGGTGAGGCGTGCGGGGGCGGGGGGTCTTGTGCGGCTCATGACAAGGCTCTCCTCGAGGAGGCAGGGGGATGGGGGGTGGATCAGTCCTTCACGGCGCCCGCGGTCACACCCGCGGCCACATAGCGCTGAGCGAGGACCAGCAGTACGGCTGCGGGGACGGACGCGACGACGGCGGTGGCCATGATCGCGTTCCACTCCTGGTTGTTGTTGCCGATGTACTTGTAGATGCCGAGGGTGATCGGCCTCAGATCGCCGCCGCCGTCAAGGGTGTTGGCGAAGACGAAGTCGGACCAGGCCCACAGGAAGCTGAACAGCGAGACGGTGACGACGGCGTTGCGGCTCACTGGCAGCACCACCGACCAGAAGGTGCGGAAGGTCCCGGCGCCGTCGATGCGGGAGGCGGCGATGAGCTCTCCGGGGATGCCCGACATGAACGCCGTGAAGATCATGACACCGAAGGGCACGGCGATCGTGGAGTCCGCGATGATCAGGCCCCACCAGGAGTTGAGCAGACCGAAGTCCAGGAAGATGCCGTAGAAGCCCATCGCCATGACGATCCCGGGGATCATCTGCGCGATCAGCAGCCCCAGGCCGAGCGCGCCGCCGCCGCGCGGACGGAGCTTCGCCAGCGAGTAGCCGGCCGGGGCGGCGAGCAGCAGGGTGAGAACGACCGTGCCCAGGCCGATCAGCAGACTCGTGCCGAGATACGGCAACTGGTCGTCCAGGACGGCCCGGTAGCCCTCGAAGGTGGGGTGCAGCGGGAACAGGTCGGGCGGGTCCTTGCGCATGTTCTGCTGCGGGGTGAGGGACACGTTCAGCATCCAGTACACCGGGAAGAGCATCAGCGCGGTCAGGACGAGCCCGATGACCGTGTAACGGCCTTTCGCCGTACGGGACTTCACGCTTCCTGCCTCCTCTGGACCCGGATGTACAGCAGCCCGAAGACGAGCGCGATGAGGATGAGGATGTTGCCGACCGCGGCCCCGGGGCCGAACTTGGGCAGCAGCGTGCCGAAGCCCAGCTGGTACGACCAAGTGGCGAGGGTGGACGAGGCGTCGCCCGGACCGCCCTTGGTCATGATCCAGATCAGGTCGAACACCTTGAGCGTGTAGACGAGCCCGAGCAGCAGGGTGATCGCGGACACCGGGCGCAGCAGCGGGAAGGTGATCCGCCGGAACTGCTGCCAGGCGCTCGCCCCGTCCAGGGAGGCCGCCTCGTACAGCTCGGCCGGGATGTTCTGCAGGCCGCTGTAGAGGATGACCAGGTTGAACGGGATGCCGATCCAGATGTTGGCGACGATCACCGAGGTCAGCGCCCAGTCCGGCGAAGTCAGCCAGCCGACCGGGTCCATGCCGAAGAAGTGCAGGAAGTAATTCACCACGCCGGACTCGCTGTTGAACATCCACGACCACGTCGACGCCGACACGATCAGCGGCAGCAGCCACGGGATCAGGAACAGCGCGCGCAGGGTGGGTGCGAGCCGGAAGTGCCGGTTGAAGAAGACCGCCAGGGCGAGCCCGATGACGTACTGGAAGGCGATCGACACGAAGGTGAAGACCATCGTGTGCCGCATCGCCGGGCCGAACGTCGGATCGTCCAGGACAGTACGGAAGTTCTCCCAACCGGAGAACGGCGCATCCCCCGCCACGAACGACCGGACGGTGTAGTCGCGCAGGCTTAGATCGAGGTTGCGGTAGAGCGGATAGACGTAGAAGGCGGCGAGGTAGGCGAGCAGGGGGGTGACGAAGGCGAGCGCGGTGAGGCGGCTCCTGCGCCGGTGCCTGCGGCGCAGGGATTGGGCGTCGGCGCCGCTCGCCCCCGCCGCGGCGGCCGGAGCGCGCCGCGGACGGTCGACCCGGGCGATGGTCATGCCGGACCTAGCCCTTCTGCGCGCTCGACTGGGCGGTGTCCAGCGCGTCCTGCGGGCTCTTGCTGCCGGACAGCGCGGCCTGGACGGCGGTCCACATCGGCTGGGAGATGGTCGGGTACTTGGTGCCCAGACCGCCGCTGGTACGCCCGCGGGCCGCCGCGACGGCGGACACCCACGGCTTGAGCTTCGGGTTCTGCTTCACCTGCTCGGCCTGCACGGCGGCCGTCGGAGCGACGTACTGCAGTGTCGTGTCGGTGGGCAGCAGGTTCGCGTCGTTGGTCAGACAGGTGACGATCTTCTTGCTGACGTCGTAGCGGCCGGTGTCCTTCTGCACGGGCACGGTCACGAACTCGCCGCCCGTCGGCACCGGCGCCGAACCGCCGTTCTGCCCGGGGATGTTGATGATGCCGTAGTCGAAGCCGGCCTTGTCCGCGTTCCCGAGCTGCCAGGTGCCGTTCTCGCCGAACGCGTAGTCGCCGGTCGCGAACTCCTGCCAGCTGGTCGTCTGGGTGTTCTGCAGCACGTCCTTGGGCGCGTACCCCCCGTCCACCCACTGCTTCCACAGCGCCAGCGCCGCAACTCCCTTGGCGGAGTTGAGCTTTGTCAGATCCCCGCCCGCGCCCCAGAACCACGGCAGGAACTGGAAGCTGCCCTCCTCCGTGTTGATCGCCGAGAACGTGATTCCCTTCTTCCCGGCCGACTTGACCTTCTTCAGCGCGGCCGTGAGGGAGTGCCAGTCCTTGATGGAGGCAGGATCGACACCGGCCGCGGAAAGGACCTTCTTGTTGTAGTAGAGCGCGAGTGTGTTGGCGCCGATCGGCACCCCGTACGCCGCGTCGTCGATGGTGCCCGCGCCGATGATGTTCTTCTGGATCGACTTCGTGTCCAGGCCCAGGTCGCTGGTCTTGTTGAGGATCCCCGCCTCCACCAGCGTGGAGACGACCGGGTTGTCCACCAGCATCACGTCGGGCGCGTTGCCCTGCTGGGCGGCCAGCAGCGCCTTGTTGCCGAGGTCGGTGGTGTCGTACGGGGTGCGCTTGAGCTTCACCCCGGCCTTGGTCCCGCAGCCGGTGACGAGCTTGCCCCACGCCGAGGAGGCGTCGAACTGCGGGTACGGGTCCCAGAAGGTGTACGTCCCCCCGGACCCGCCGGAGGAGGAGTCCGACGAGCCGGAGCCGCCACTGCAGGCGGTGAGGGAGGCGAGTGTGCCGACGGCCGCGAGTGCGGCGACCAGGGCGCGGCGGGTGGGAGCCAGGGTGCTACGGCGGGTGGGTATCACGGGGTGACCTCGTTGTCGTAGAGCGAAGTTGAGGGTGTGTCAGGAGGTCGGCAGCCAGACGCGCATGGCGCCGTCCTGCCGGTTGGCCCAGGCGTAGTAGGGGATCGCCGTGAGCTCGACGGACTCGCCGTCCGTGGGGGCTTCATCGGTGCCGGATGGCCGGTACGGCCACCAGCCCGCATCGGGGATGTCGCGCCGCCGCCCGGCCGCCACCACCGTGGTGACCCCGCCGAGCAGGTCCGGGCGATGCTTGACGGCGAGCGGACGGGTCGTGTCCAGGACGATGTCGTCGAGCCCGCCGCCGGGGTGGTCGACCTGCTCCAGGCAGTACACGAGCGGTCCGCGTTCGATCGCCGCACAGCCGCGCACGGCGTCCACGCGCGGGTCGGCCGCGGTGAGCCGGGGCTCCAGACCGAGCTCGAGGACGACCTGGTCGCCCGGCGCCCACGTGCGGTCGATGCGCAGCCAGCCCTCGGCGACCGGGGCATCGGTCTGGTCGTACGTCGCTTCGCCGCACCGCACCCGGAACTCGCGGCACCACTGAGGGATGCGCAGCGAGAGCGTCCAGGGCCGGTCGGCCGGGGCGTCCTCGACGGTGAGGGCGATCGTGCCGTGCCAGGGGTAGTCGGTCTCGGCGCGCACGGCGATCGGCCCGGCGGTGTAGCGGCCGGTGACGTACTGGTGGATCTGCAGGCCGCCGTCGTCGCTCGTGGCGAGGTAGTGCTCCAGGCCGGCCAGCAGCCGCATCACGTTCGGCGGGCAGCAGGCGCAGCGGAACCAGCGGGTGCGGCGGGCCGACTGGTCGCCGCCCGGGTCGGTGTGGCCGTCGCGGACCTGCAGCGGGTTGACGTACAGCCAGCGCTCGCCGTCCAGCGACACTCCCGCGAGGAAACCGTTGAAGAGGGTGCGCTCGATCAGGTCGCCGTAGCGGGCCTCTCCGGTGAGCAGGGCCATGCGCCAGCTCCACTGCACGGAGGCGATGGCGGCGCAGGTCTCGCAGTAGGCGCGCTCGTTGGGGAGTTCGTACGGGTCGCCGAAGTCCTCCTCCTCGTGGTGCGCACCGAGACCGCCGGTGAGGTGGGTCTTGGTGGTGGTCATGGCCTGCCACAACCGCTCGGCGGCGGCACGGAGTTCGGCGTCCCCGGTCTCCGTGGCGAGGTCGGTGGCGGCGGCCAGCAGATACAGCTGCCGTACGGCGTGGCCCTCGACGTTCGTCGCCTCGCGCAACGGCACGCGGTCCTGGCAGTAGGCCTCGCCGCCGAGCAGACCGTGGCCGTGCCGGTCGACGAAGTAGCCGGCGAGGTCCAGGTAGCGGCGCTCGCCGGTCTCCCGGTACAGCTCGACCAGCGCGGTCTCGACCTCGGGGTGGCCGTCGATGCCGTCGATCTCCCTGCCGCTGCCGGGCGGACCGAAGACCGAGTCGATGTGATCGGCGAACCTGCGTGCCACGTCGAGGAGTTCACCGCGTCCGGTGGCCCGGTGGTGGGCGACCGCCGCCTGGATGAGATGGCCCGCGCAGTACAACTCGTGGCCCCAGCGCAGGTCCTGGTAGCGCTCACCGCCCTTGACCAGCTGGAAATAGGTGTTGAGATAGCCGTCCGGCTGCTGGGCGGCGGCGACCAGGGAGATGATCCGCTCCACGTCGGATTCGAGCTCCGCCCGTGTTGGTGCTGTGTCACATGCCACCGTCGACGGCTGCTGGGCCAGCTGCCAGGCCGCGGCCTCCAGCCACTTGTAGACGTCCGTGTCCACGAACGGGTACGCCCCCTCGAACGTGCCCTCGGTCGCGCCTGCCGCCAGCCGCAGATTGTGCAGGTTGCCCGCAGACTCCAGCAGGCTCGGGCCCTGCGGGATGGAGGTGTGTGCGTTGACCTGGCGGCGGGTGTGCCAGAACCCGTCGCCCACCTCCACGGCGGCGGGTCGCAGGGCGGCACGGGCATCGGGGCCGAGGCGGACCGGGCCGGTGTGGGAGGGCTGGGTGGAGCGGGCGCGGGGCATGGCTCTCCGGGAGGTGAAGGGCGGGGCGGCGGGGCAACAGCTGAGAAAAACTGTGAGCAACCGTTTTCCTCGACGATGAGTAGAGTGGAGCGGGGGAATCGAGGTCAAGAGCTCTGCACGAGTTTTCTCTTGTTGCTCAAGGACTGGTACTCCATCCGGCCGCCTGCCACCATGGGCCGCACCGCACTTGACGAGGAACGACCAGTGAGAAAAGGATTGCCCGTGACCGAAGCCGCTCCGCGATCCACCTCCACCGCCCGGGCGAGGCTCGCCGACGTCGCCGCCCTCGCCGGCGTCAGCGTCGGCACGGCCTCCAAGGCGCTGAGCGGCAGTGGCCGGATGCGCCCGGAGACCCGGCAGCGGGTGCTGGACGCCGTGGAGACACTCGGCTTCCGCCCCAACCAGCATGCGCAGAGCCTGCACACCGGGCGCAGCTGGACGGTCGGGCTGATGACGACGGACGGCATCGGCCGCTTCAGCACCCCGGTACTGCTGGGCGCCGAGGACGCGCTGGGCGCCGGGAAGATCTCGGTGCTGCTGTGCGACACCCGAGGCGACACCATCCGGGAACAGCACCACCTGCGCAACCTCATGGACCGCCGGGTCGACGGCATCATCGTCACCGGCCGCCGCACCGACCCGCGCCCGCCCCTGAAGGGCCTCGACGGCATCCCGGTCGTCTACGCCCTCTCCCCGTCCACCGACCCCTCCGACACCTCGGTGGTCTCGGACGACCGGGGCGGCGCCCACCTCGCGGTCGAGCATCTGCTGGCCACGGGGCGCAGTCGAATCGCCCATGTCACGGGCCCCGAACATCATGCGGCCGCCCGCGACCGCGCCCGCCACGCCGTCGACCTGCTCGAGCGCTCCTCCCTCCGACTCGCCACCGGCCGGGTCCACTTCGGGGAGTGGAGCGAGGCCTGGGGCCGCCGGGCCGCCGACGCCGTCCTGCGCACGGCCCCCGACACGGACGCCGTCTTCTGCGGCAACGACCAGATCGCACGAGGTGTGGCCGACGCACTGCGCGAGCGGGGCGTGGACGTCCCCGGTCAGATCGCCGTCGTCGGCTACGACAACTGGGACACCATGGCCCTGGCCTGCCGCCCGCCGCTGACCACGATCGACATGGACCTCACCGAGATCGGCCGCATCGCCGCCCTGAAGCTGCTGGAGGCCATCGACTCCGAGGCGGTGCCGGGGGTGCACACGGTGCCGTGCCGCCTGGTGGTGCGGGAGTCCACCTGACAGCCCCCGGCGCGGCGTTGACGGATGCCCGCCCGGGTCCCGACGATGATCGGCATGCGTTTCCTACGGCGACTGCGTGACGATCTCTCCGCAGGCGAGAACCTGGAGCTGTACGTCACGGCGCTCCTCTCCGTGACCCTCGCCGTACTCGGCGTGTTCGACGTGGCCGGCGGCAAGGTCCTCGCCGCCGCCACCCTGGCGACGCTCGCCCTGCTGGCCGGGAGCCTGCTGGGCAGCCGACGCCAGATCGCCGACCTCGCCGCGGAGGTCCGGGCCGGCCGCTCCGGGCAGGCCTCCGCGGTGGACTTCTTCAGCAGTGACAAGCCCGAGGCCGTCGAACAGGTCCGCGCCGCACGGGACATCAGGATCGTCGGCATCACCCTTGCCCGCACCCTGCGCAACCTCGTCGATGAACTGGAGCACCGCGCCGTAGCCGGAGCAGTCGTCAAGGTCGCACTCATCGACCCCACGTCCACGGCACCCGCGGAGGCCGCCCGGCGCAGCACCCTCGCCAACCGGCCCGAGGTGTACGAGAACCGGTTGCGCCCCTCGATCGACCTCCTCAAGGAACTCTTGGAGAGACCAGGAGTGGACGGCAGGGTCGAGGTCAGGTTCCTGCCCTTCGTGCCCGCCCACGGGCTGATGCTCCTGGATCCCGGACGGTCGAACGGAATCATCTACGTGGACGTCTACTCCCACAGCTCCGCCAGCGGCGACGCCGTCTTCACGGTGAAGCCGGGGCGCGACGGCCACTGGTACGAGCACTTCCAGGCCGAGTTCGAGCGCGTGTGGGAGTCGGGCCGCCCGGCCGGTGCCAGGGACGGCTTTCCCGGCGCCCGGTGAGGCGGCGAGGAAATTGTAATTTCCGTTACGAGAATGGCCTTCTCGGATCGGTTGTCGAGACCGAGTGACGCAGGGTGCGCCGAGCTGTTCACTGGACGTTCAGTCGGGCGACGGTTTGTTCGGTCTCCAGTGAGTAGGTTCCCTTCATGGCGACTGCACAAGCAACTGACAGCAATCCCGGCGAGCTGAAAGACGTCCCGGGCTGGTTTCCGCCGTTGGATCAGGTCCTGTTCACCTGGTTCCTCGAGCGGCAGGAGACACGCGGTTTCCGGGGCGACTTGCTGGAACTCGGCGCCTACATGGGCAAGAGCGCGATCCTGCTCGGTCAACATCGTCAGGACGGCGAGAAGTTCACGGTCTGCGACCTCTTCGGCGGCGACGCCCCGGACGGGGCCAACCAGGCCGAGACGGCCAAGTCGTACTCCTCGCTCACCCGGCAGGCCTTCGAGCGCAACTACCTCTCCTTCCACGACACGCTGCCCCGGGTGATCGAGGCCACCACCTCCGTGATCTCCAAGGAGGTGGTGCCGGACAGCTGCCGCCTCGTCCATATCGATGCCTCGCACCTGTACGAACACGTCCGCGACGACATAGGCGCGGCCCACGACCTCCTGCTGCCGGACGGCATTGTCGTCCTTGACGACTTCCGCTCCGAGCACACCCCCGGCGTCTCGGTCGCCACCTGGGAGGCTGTGCT
The DNA here is from genome assembly GCF_042895385.1 of Streptomyces sp. NPDC001401. Taxonomy (NCBI): domain Bacteria; kingdom Bacillati; phylum Actinomycetota; class Actinomycetes; order Kitasatosporales; family Streptomycetaceae; genus Streptomyces; species Streptomyces sp. NPDC001401. The sequence continues at coordinate 40,804 of NZ_JBIAWI010000023.1, read as the reverse complement.
CAACCGCGGCCTGCGCCCCATCTGTCTCAGCACCCAGAAGCTGTACGGCACTTGGGGCGATCCGGAACCGGTGCAGGAGGAGCTGCTGGCGATGCTCAGGGAGCGCACGGATGTCGGCCTGAGCGTCCAGGAGGCCGCGGGGCACTGCCTGGTCCGTGCCCGCGCCCACAAGGGAATGCAGCCGCCGGCCTTCCCGCGATCCCGGTACTACACGGCACCCGAGCGGCCCGAGGTCACGACGCCGGCCTCTGCGCACGCTGCTGCTTCCGCTTCTGCGCCCCGTCGCCGCCGCTCCCGGGTCCGCCGTATCGGCGTGGACCTGTTGCCGCCGATCGTCACCCGGGCCATACGCCGGGCTCTCGCTCCCGGCGCCCAGGGCGCCCCGGGGCGTGTGTCACGTTGAGGAGCGGCGTGCAGTAGGCGGCGGAGCCTGCGAGCAAGCCGCGCCTGTGCTGCGGCATGTGTTCGCAGGTCCTCAGTTGCGGGTGAGGCCGTTCGCGCAGTAGTCCCAGATCTCCTCCGCGGTGAGCGGGTGGGCTTCCTCCTGCCCGCTCGACTGGGCGTTGGACATGACGGTCTGCATGGTCAGTGCCGCCACCCGGCGGGCCTGGAAGCCCGAACGCAGCAGGTCGGCCGCCTCGAGCTCCTCTATCAGCTCGGCGAACAGCGCGAGCAGCGGCGCGTTCGCGACCCGCATCTCGGCCGGGTGGGAGATGAGCAGGCGCAGCGCGAAGTCCGTGAACAGCGGATGCTGCTTCCCCGACGGGTCGGGGCGCGAGCTCTCGAACAGCTCCTGGACGACGACCTTGAGCCGGTCCAGCGGGTCGGCCTGCTCGGCGGCGATGGCGCGCAGCTCGTCGGCCGACGTGCTCATCGCTTCCTCGAACAGCGCCGGCAGCAGCTCATGCTTGCCGTCGAAGGGCTGGTAGAAGCTCCGCAGTGAGGTTCTCGCAGTCTCGATGTCCACCAGACCGGGCACGGAAACGCGCTCAGCCGTTCTCGGCCAGGCTCTGGGTGCCGACCACGGAGATGAGATCCAGCTTCTCGGCGGCCTCGGTGCCCGGTTCGGCCGAGTAGACGAGGATGTGCAGGTCGTTCTCCTCCACCCGGAGGAGGTCGCAGTCCAGTGTCAGCAGGCCGACCTGGGGATGTTCGATCGTCTTGCGCGAGGCCTGGAGCCGGCCGACGACGCCCGCGTCCCACAGCTCCGCGAACCGCTTGCTGTGGCTGCGCAACTCCGCGATCAGCCGGCGCAGTTGATGGTCGGCGGGGTACCGGGCAGCGGTGGCCCGGAGTTCGGCGACCATGCCCGCCTCGAAGGCCTGCAGCTCCTCGGGTGTGTGCCGGACCCGGCTGGGCACGCCCATGAAGTTGCGCCACACGCCGTTGCGTTCGAAGCCGCGCAGACCGGACGGGTCGCCCATCAGCGCCGCGTACATCGGGTTGGCGACCAGTAGTGTCATCGCCGCGTCGGAGACACCCACGGGGGTGTCCACCAACCGGTCCAGCAGACGCTGGACGCTGGGGGTGATGTACGCGGGCACCACGTCGGGGCCGGGTGGCACCAGCTCCGCCAGCCGGAACAGATAGGCCCGCTCGTCCGGCGACAGCCGCAGCGCCCGGGCCAGCGCCTCGACGACCTGCCCGGAGGGGTTGGCCGCCCGGCCCTGTTCGAGGCGCGTGATGTAGTCGACCGAGATCCCGGCCAGCAGGGCCAGCTCCTCGCGCCGCAGACCGGCCGCGCGCCGGTGGCCGCCGGAGGGCAGTCCCGCCGTCTCCGGGGAGACCCGGTCGCGCCAGCGCCGCAGCGCCCGTCCGAGTTCCGTCGCCGTCATGCCCCCAGTGAACACCGCGGGCCGCACATGTGCCTGGTACTCCGAGTCCCAGGAAGAGGGGTCTCCTGGCTGATCGCAGTGAAGCGCCGGAGGCTGGATGCATGACGACAACACTGATCACCGGAGCCAACAAGGGCATCGGCCACGAGACCGCCCGCCAGCTCATCGCCGCAGGTCACACCGTATACGTGGGGGCACGCGACGCCGAGCGCGGACGCCGGGCCGCCGAACAGCTGGGCGCACGCTTCGTCCTCCTCGACGTCACCGACGACGCCACGGTCGAGGCCGCGGCCAAGACCATCGAGGCCGACGGCGGGCTCGACGTGCTGATCAACAACGCCGGGATCGAGACCAGGGGCGAGGGCAACAGCGTGCCCACCGCCGAGACCGTGACCGCCGACCAGATGCGCAACACCTTCGAGACGAACGTCTTCGGCGTCGTCCGCGTCACCCACGCGTTCCTGCCGCTGCTGCAGCGCTCGGCCGCGCCGGTCGTGGTCAACGTCAGCAGCGGCCTGGCCTCACTGACCCACCTCTCCGACCCGGACCACCCCGCGCACTTCTACCCGGGCGTCGCCTACCCGACGTCCAAGACCGCGGTCAACATGCTCACCGTGCAGTTCGCGAAGGCGTTCCCGAACATGCGGATCAACTCCGTCGAACCCGGCTTCACCAAGACGGACCTCAACGGCAACACGGGCACCCAGACCGTCGAGCAGGCCGCCGAGATCATCGTGCGCATGGCGCAGGTCGCGCCCGACGGCCCCACCGGTGGTTATTTCGACGTCAACGGGCGGCTGCCCTGGTGAGCCGCAGGTGCAGCGAGTCATCGGGACTGCCCAGGCCATATTGAGAAGCGACCCGGGCAGCCCCCGAACGCCCTCAGCCCTTGCGGGCGTTGATCTCCTCGGTGAGCTGCGGGACGACGTCGAAGAGGTCGCCGACCACGCCGTAGTCGACCAGGTCGAAGATCGGGGCCTCGGCGTCCTTGTTGACCGCCACGATGGTCTTCGAGGTCTGCATGCCGGCCCGGTGCTGGATGGCGCCGGAGATGCCGTTGGCGATGTACAGCTGCGGCGACACACTCTTGCCGGTCTGGCCGACCTGGTTGGTGTGCGGGTACCAGCCGGCGTCCACCGCGGCGCGGGAGGCGCCGACCGCGGCACCCAGGCTGTCGGCGAGGGCCTCGATGATCGGGAAGTTCTCGGCGCCGTTGACGCCGCGGCCGCCGGAGACCACGATCGCGGCCTCGGTCAGCTCCGGACGGCCGGTCGACTCGCGCGGGGTGCGGGCGGTGACCTTGGTGCCGGTCGCCTGTTCCGAGAAGATGATGGCGAGGGCCTCGGCCGTGCCGGCGGCCGGGGCGGCCTCCACCGCGGCGGAGTTGGGCTTGACGGTGATGACCGGGGTGCCCTTGATGACACGGGTCTTGGTGGTGAAGGAGGCGGCGAACACCGACTGGGTGGCCACCGGGCCCTCCTCGCCGGCCTCGAGGTCGACGGCGTCGGTGATGATGCCGGAGCCGATGCGCAGCGCCAGACGCGCGGCGATCTCCTTGCCCTCCGCGGAGGACGGCACCAGCACGGCGGCCGGGGAGACGGCCTCGTAGGCGGCCTGCAGCGCATCGACCTTCGGTACGACCAGGTAGTCGGCGTACTCGGCGGCCTCGTTGGTGATAACGCGGGTCGCGCCGTGCTCGGCCAGCACGCTCGTCGTGTTTCGTGCACCCGCGCCGAGCGCGACGGCGACCGGCTCGCCGATGCGGCGGGCCAGGGTCAGCAGCTCCAGGGTGGGCTTGCGGACGGCACCGTCCACGTGGTCGACGTAGACGAGAACTTCAGCCATGGGACAGCAACTCCTAAGGAATCAGACGAACTTCTGGCTCGCGAGGAAGGCGGCGAGCTGCTTGCCGCCCTCGCCCTCGTCCTTGACGATCGTGCCCGCGGTGCGCGCCGGACGCTCGGCCGCCGACTCGACCTTGGTGTACGCACCGTCCAGACCGACCTCTTCGGCGTCGATCTCCAGGTCCGACAGGTCCCACGACTGAACCGGCTTCTTCTTCGCCGCCATGATGCCCTTGAAGGACGGGTAACGCGCCTCACCCGACTGGTCGGTGACCGACACGACCGCCGGCAGCGAGGCCTCCAGCTGCTCGGACGCGGCGTCGCCGTCGCGGCGGCCCTTGACGATGCCGTCCTCCACGCTCACCTCGGACAGCAGGGTCACCTGCGGCACACCGAGGCGCTCGGCCACCAGTGCCGGGACGATGCCGGCGGTGCCGTCGGTGGAGGCCATGCCGGAGACCACCAGGTCGAAGCCGGCCTTCTCGATCGCCTTGGCCAGCACCAGCGAGGTGCCGATCGCGTCGGTGCCGTGCAGGTCGTCGTCCTCGACGTGGATGGCCTTGTCGGCGCCCATGGACAGCGCCTTGCGCAGCGCGTCCTTGGCGTCCTCCGGACCCACCGTCAAAACGGTGATCTCCACGTCGTCGTCGGAGTTCTCGGAGATCTGCAGCGCCTGCTCGACCGCGTACTCGTCCAGCTCGGAGAGCAGACCGTCCACGTCGTCCCGGTCGACGGTCAGGTCATCGGCGAAGTGCCGGTCGCCAGTGGCGTCGGGCACGTACTTCACAGTGACAACGATCCTCAAGCTCAAGACTCTTTCTCCTTTACAGATGTCTGTAGATGTCTGCAGATATCACTGACCGCTGCGCCGCAGCCGCACGCGGTACGAGTAGTGCTCGGGCAGGAAGTGGCTGATGGCCAGTTCGACGAGCTGACCGGCGACCGTCTGGTAGACGCGGTCGATACGCAGCAGGGCGCGGCCCGGTTCACAGCCCAGGTGCTTGGCGATCTCCGGCGTGGCCTCGGCGACGGTGATGCTCTGCTCGGCCTCGGCGATCGGGTCGGGCAGCCGCTGGTCGAGCAGACCGATGACGGTGAAGGCGTTGGGTGTGCCCGGCAGCGTCAACTCGTCCACGGACTCCAGCAGTTGGCCGACGGCGGGCGGCAGCCAGACCGACGTGTGGCAGAACGCGACGTCGTCGTGCAGCCGTAGAAAAGCCAGCTTGTGCACCCGGTCCGTGTTCAGGCCCAGTCGTCCCGCCGCGTCGACGTCGACCCGCCGGTGCAGGGGCGTGACGACGTCCATACGGGTGTCGATGGACAGCCCCATCAGGTCGTCCACCGAGCCGAACTGCCGCAGGTACTGCTCCTCGCGGGGCGTGGCGAACGTCCCGCGCCCCGGCACCCGGTAGACCAGCCCCTCGGCGACGAGGTCCTGGAATGCCCGGCGCACGGTCTGCCGGCTCACCCCGTACGTCTCGGCCAGCTCCGCCTCGGTGGGCAGCCGGACCCCGTCCGGATAGTCGTGCCGCAGGATCGCCGCCCGCAGCTCCCGGGCGAGCCGGAAGTACGTGCTCTCCCGCTGCGGTTGCTCAGCCATCGAGGCCGCCCCTCGCCACCAACTGCGCCGCGATCACGTTCCGTTGGATCTCGTTGGTGCCCTCGCCCACGATCATCAGCGGGGCGTCCCGGAAGTACCGCTCGACGTCGAACTCCGTCGAGTAGCCGTAACCGCCGTGAATCCGCACGGCGTTGAGCGCGATCTCCATCGCCGTCTCGGACGCGAACAGCTTGGCCATGCCCGCCTCCATGTCGATGCGGCGTCCGGCGTCGGCCTCCCGGGCCGCGTGCAGCGTCAGCTGACGGGCGGCCGTGAGCTTGGTCGCCATGTCGGCCAGGTAGTTGCCGATGGACTGGTGCCGCCAGATCGGCTTGCCGAACGATTCCCGTTCCTGCGCGTAGCGCAGCGAGTCCTCCAGGGCCGCCCGCCCCACGCCGAGCGCCCGGGCGGCGACCTGGAGCCGTCCCGTCTCCAGCCCCTTCATCATCTGAGCGAAACCGTGGCCCTCCTCGCCGCCGAGCAGTGCGTCGGCCGGTACGCGGTGGTCCTCGAAGGACAACTCGCAGCTTTCGACGCCCTTGTAGCCGAGTTTGGGCAGGTCGCGGGAGACGACGAGGCCCGGGCCGTGCTCGGCCAGCAGGACCGAGATGCCCGCATGGCGGGGGCTGGCGGCCGGGTCGGTCTTGCACAGCAGCGCGATCAGGCCGGAGCGGCGGGAGTTGGTGATCCAGGTCTTGGCGCCGTTGACGACGTACTCCTCGCCTTCGCGGCGCGCGACGGTCGTCATTGCCTGCAGGTCCGAGCCGCCGCCCGGCTCGGTGAGCGCCATCGTGGCGCGCACCTCCCCGGTCGCCAGCCTCGGCAGATACCGCTGCTTCTGCTCCTGCGTGCCGTACAGCAGCAGGAGTCTGGAGACGACGGTGTGGCCGCCCATGGCTCCGGCCAGGCTCATCCAGCCGCGGGCGAGTTCCTCGGTGACGAGTACGAAGCATGGTGTGGAAACCGGGTTCCCGCCGTACTCCTCGGGGATTGCCAGGCCGTAGATGCCGAGTTCCTTCATCCGTTCGATGAGGTTCTCGGGATAGGTGTCGGTGTGCTCCAGTTCCTGGACGACGGGCTTGACGTCCTTGTCGACGAACTCGCGCACGGTCCGGACGACGAGGCGTTCGTCGTCGGAGAGGATGTCCAGGACGCTCATCGGGCGCAACTCCACATCGTCGGGGCTCAGATGACGGCGTCGGCGCGCAGCGCCTCGATGTCGTCGGGGGCGAGGCCGAGGCCGGTAAGGATGGCGTCCGTGTGCTCGCCGACCGCCGGCACGGGATCCATACGCGCGGGAACGCCCGCGAGGTCGGCCGGCGGGAGCAGTGCCTGCACCGTGGCGCCGGGCACGGCCACTTCGCGCCAGCGGTCGCGGGCGGCCAGCACCGGGTGGTCCAGGAACGCGGCGACGTCGTTCACCCCGGCGCAGGCGATGCCGATCTCCTCGAGGTCCTTGAGGAGCTCCTCGGCGTCGGAGCGGGCGCAGCGCTCGGCGACGATCGCGTTGAGTTGGTCGCGGTGCGTGACGCGGTCGGAGCCCGTGGCGAAGCGCGGATCGTTCGTCAACTCCGGTCGCCCCAGGAAATCCGTACACAGGGCGGCCCACTCGCGCTCGTTCTGGATGGAGAAGAGCACCTGCTTCCCGTCGGCCGTGGTGAAGGCGCCGTACGGTGCGATGGTCGCGTGCTGGGTGCCGAGCCGGGCGGGCTGACTGCCGCCGTACCGCGTGTAGTTCGCGGGCTGGCCCATCCACTCCGCGAGCGCCTCGAACAGGGACACCTCCACGGGGTGCGTCCGGCCGGTGGTGGCGCGTGTGTACAGGGCGGTGAGGATGCCCGTGTAGGCGTACATCCCGGCGGCGATGTCGGCGACGGAGATCCCGACGCGTGCCGTCTCGTCGGCGGTTCCGGTGAGGGAGACCAGGCCGGTCTGGCACTGCACCAGCAGGTCGTACGACTTGCGGTCGGCCCACGGCCCGGTCGTGCCGTAGCCGGAGATCGTGCAGGGGATCAGCCGCGGGCAGCGGTCGGCGAGCGCGTCGACGCCGAGGCCCAGCCGGTCGGCGGCTCCGGGCGCGAGATTCTGTACGAACACGTCGGCGTCGTCGAGGAGTTGGTGCAGGATCTCCATGCCGCGCGGATCCTTCAGGTCCAGCGTGAGGGACTCCTTGGAGCGGTTGAGCCAGACGAAATAGCTGGAGTGGCCGTGCACCGTCGTGTCGTAACGGCGCGCGAAGTCGCCCTCGCCCGGCCGCTCCACCTTGATGACCCGGGCGCCGAGATCGGCGAGCTGCCGGGTGGCATAGGGAGCGGCCACCGCCTGCTCCAGGCTGACCACCGTGATGCCGGACAGGGGAAGCTGGTGCACCGTCATGCCTCCTGGTCCTCGTAACGGAAGTGCGGGAAGTGCGGGAAGTGCCTCCGCAGCACCTCGGCCGCGCCCGTCCACGTCAGTCCGTCCAGCAGCGCCGGTACGTCCGGACCGCAGGCGGCGGCCTTGGCGCGCAGGTCGGCGTCGGACAGCGGGCGCCCGGGCGCGCCGGGTGGCAGCGTCAGCTCGGTGTGCACCTCGCCGCCGTCGGCGAGGTCGATGCGCAGGCGGACGCGGCCGTCGAGGAGAGAGCTGGTCCCGCCCGGCAGCAGGTCGGCGCGGACGCGATCGACGAGTGCCTGCGCCGCCGGTCGCCGCACCGCGTCGTCCGTGAAGCTGTCGAAGCCGGGGTAGTCGTCGAGCAGTGCCGCGGCCACGGCGTAGGGCAGCGAGAACTTGCCTTCCAGGCCGGTTCCCGGGCGGTCGTGGATGAGCGGGTGGACGGTTCCCGCCGGCGTGCTCACGGTGACGGCGGTGACCTCTCCGCGGACCCGGTCGCGCACCTCGCGCAGGGCGGCGATGGGCCGCTGCATGGCGTAGCAGCAGGGGAAGAGCTTGACGGCCAGACCCCCGGGGACGGCCGGGGCGGCGGGAAAGCCTGCGTCGGGCTTGCCGCCGACCCGCTCCAGCCAGGCCTCCAGGACTCGCGGATCGGCGGTGGCACCCGCCCGCGTCAGCCGTGCCGCCCGTACGCCCGCGTCGGCGGCGAACCCGACCTGCAGCGACTTGCCGTGCGTCCCGAAGGCTTCCTGCCCGCCACCGGCGGCGGGCACGGCGAGCGCCATCGCGGTGGCGAGCCCCGCCGCGTCCAGGCCGAGAGCGAGCCCGGCCGCGACCGCGGCGGCCGGGGCACCCGCGGTGCACGTCGCGTGCCAGCCGGCCGCGTAGTGGCCCCAGCCGAGCATCGCCCCGAGCCGGGCCATGACTCCTGCGCCGGCGAGATACGCCCGGGCGCCACCGCCGGCCGCGAGCACCGCCGGGACGGTGACCACGGAGATGTGGGTGGTCGTGTCGGTGTGCAGATCGTCGAAGTCGAGCACGTGCGCCATGGCCGCCCAGCGCGCCGCGTCCGGCAGCGGAGCGGTGACGTTGCGCAGGGGATGCGCACGGGCGGCCAGTGCCACGGCCACGGTGTCGGCCAGGGCCCGCGCGGCGAGCTCCGCATCGTCCGGCGTCGGGCGGTACGCGTGGGCCCACCGGGCGAGGGCACGGGCGACAGTCAACGGTCTCCCCGGGGTTCGTTGCCCGCCTTCGGACGGCGGACAGCTCCTCTGCTCAGATTTGTACGGCCAAATACGGGACCCTGTCAACGGCGAGTCCATCCTTGTGACCAGGGTCTTGTCGCGGCGTTCGTGACCTGCCGAACCGGGCTTCCGCACAATGCCGAAGCTTTGTACACAACAATGCGGCGCCTGGCAGGCACTTTCGGATCAGAGTGCTCTGTCGGCACTCGGCTGCGCCGCCTGTGCCGGCTGTGCGATACGGCGGGGCAGCAGCAGCGGGGTGGCCAGGAGAAGGACACCGGCGATGCCGATCGCCGTGCGGGGGCCGGTCAGTCCGGCCAGCAGACCCCACAGCGCGGTCAGTGCGGCGGTCGTCGCCTTGCCGGTGACCGACCATGCCGCGAGCATGCGGGCCACCCGGTCCGGGGCCGTCTGCTGCAGCCGGTAGGTGGAGTACACCGGGTTGAACACGGCACAGACGGTGATCACCCCCAGCTCCACGACCATCACGAGCACCAACCCCGGCGTGCCGGGCCGGACAAAGGCGAGCCCGACCGGAAAGCAGGCCCGCAGCCACCCTGAGGTGATCAGCACCCGGTGCTGTCCGAACCGCGTCACCAGTCGGCGGGCCAGCCGCGAGCCGACCAGGCCGCCCAGGCACGGCACGGAGAAGGCGAGCCCGTACTGCCAGGGCGCGAACCCGAGATCGCCGACCATCAGGACGGCGAGCAGCGGAACCGCCACCATCATCAGGCCGTTCACCACAAGCGTGTTGAAGAACAGCGGGCGCAGCACCGGATGGGCCAGGACGTACCGCCAGCCTTCGAGCAGGCCACCGGCCGGTGCGGGGCCCGTCCGTGTCGGCCGGGTCTCCGTCCCGCCGGCCGCACGGATGCCGAGGGCCGACAGCAGATAGCTGACCGCGTCGGCCAGGACGGTCACCACCGGCCCCAACACGCCGATCGCCGCTCCGCCGAGCGGTGGTCCGAGTACGGTGGCGGTCCATGTCGTCGCCTCGAAGCGGGCGTTGGCGGCCAGCAGGTCGTGCGAGGGCAGAAGCGACTTCAGGAAGGATCCGCTGGCCGCCACGAATCCGATGTCGGCCGCCGCGACGACGATGGACACAACCAGCAGTTGTACGTAGCTGAGACCGCTCCATGCGAAAGCGGCGGGGATGGTCAGCAGCGCCACGAACCGGACCAGGTCCATCCCGATCATCACGGGCCGCTTGCGGCGGAACTCCACCCACGGCCCGAGCGGCACCGCCACCGCGGCCCCCACCGCGAGCCCCGCGGCCTTCAGCACCGCCACCTCGGTCGCCCCGGCATGCAGAACGATCACCGCGATCAGCGAAAACGCGTCGAAGGCGAGCTGGGTGCCGAGCGTGCTCACCGCGTACGCCGCCCACAGCCACCCGAACCGCCGCCCCAGCGGTCGCCCGCCCCCCATGCCTGCCTCCCGCTGCGCCCGATTTCCGACCCGCGACATCAAAGCCGGTCACGCGGCGCGGGAGCAAACAACCGACGCGCCGCTCACTCGACAACCGGACGTTGTAGAAAGGGGTGCGTGGATCTCGACGCAGTGCGCACCTTCGTGGCCGTCGCGGACGCCGGACAGTTCCGGGAAGCCGCCCTCGGCCTGAACGTCACCCAGCAGGCCGTCTCCAAGCGGGTCGCCGCACTGGAGAAGGACCTCGGCGCGCGGCTGTTCACCCGCACCGCGCGCGGCGCCCAGCTCACCGTCGACGGACAGGTCTTCCTGCCCCACGCCCGCGACCTCCTGAGGGCCGAGGAACGTGCCGCGGCCTCCGTACGGCCCGGCCGCCGCGCCCTGCGCGTCGACGTGATCGGCCGCCGGCTCGCCCCGGCCGATCTGGTACGGGACTTCCACCGAGCCCATCCCGCAGTCGCCCTCGACGTCGTGACCCTGTTCGACGCCGACGCGGCGCTCTCCGCGGTGCGCTCCGGCACGATCGACGCGTCCTTCCGCGCCCTCACCCTGCCCGCGCGGCAGCTGCCCGAGGGCATCGAGGCGGCCCGCGTCCACGACGAGCCCCTCGAGCTCCTCACCGGCCCCCGGCACGCGCTCGCCGCCGCCCGCGCCGTCACCCCGGCCCAGCTGGCCGGGCACCGCATCTGGATGCCCGGCAACGTCGCCGGAACCGAATGGGCCGCCTTCTACGACGACCTGGCCGCGGCCTTCGGCTTCACCATCGAGGTCACCGGACCCGACTTCGGCACCGAACCGCTGCTCGACACCATCGCCGACTCCCCGCTGCTCGCGACCTTCGTCGGCGTACAGACCCGCATGGTCTGGCCGGCCGACCACGACCTGCGCCGCATCCCCCTGCGCGACCCCACACCGGTCTACCCGCACTCGCTGGTCTGGCGTGCCGACAACCCGCACCCGGCGCTGGCCTCGCTCCGCGCCCACCTCGGCACCGCCCGGCAGGACGCGGACACCTGGACACCGAAATGGGCCCAGCAATAGCCCCCAACCGGACCCGGCAAGAGCCGCGCCACGGCCCCCGCCGCCTTCAACACCAGAATCCGCTCCCAGCCCAGCCCCGGTTCCAGCAGGGCTGAGCGCCGTGCACCCCCACACGGACAGTCGGCGAAACTCCTCGACAACGTGCCGCTCATGGCCAAGCCGGCCACCGCAGCCGGCACCCTCGCCCTCATGAACAGGCAACGGCCGACGGTCAGTTGAGGGTGTCCGGGTCCGGACCGGTGCGCAGGCCCCGGTCGAGGGCGGCGATCGCGGCCATCTCCTCGTCGCCGAGGGCGAAGTCGAAGACGTCGATGTTCTCCTGGATGCGGGCGGGTGTGACGGACTTCGGGATCACGACGTTCCCGAGCTGAAGGTGCCAGCGCAGCACCACCTGAGCAGAGGACTTGCCGTGCCGCTCGGCGATCGCCGTCAGCGCGGGCTCGGCGAGCACCGCGCCCTGGGCCAGCGGGCTCCAGGCCTCCGTGACGATGCCCAGATCGGCGTGCAGGGAGCGCAGTTCACGCTGCTGGAGGCCGGGGTGCAGCTCGATCTGGTTGACGGCCGGCACCAGCGAGGTGCTCTCCAGGAGCCGGTGCAGATGGGCGGGCTGGAAGTTGGAGACACCGGCCGCGCGGATCCGCCCGTCGGCCGTGAGCTTCTCGATCGCCTGCCAGGACTCTCGGTACAGGTCGCGGCCGGGCGTGGGCCAGTGGATCAGGTAGAGGTCGACGTACTCCAGGCCCAGCTTGGCCAGGCTTGCGTCGAACGCGCGGAGTGTGGCGTCGTAACCCTGGTCGGCGTTCCACAGCTTGGTGGTGACGAACAGTTCCTGGCGGGCGATGCCGGAGGAGGCGAGGGCGGTGCCGACGCCGGCCTCGTTGCCGTAGACGGCGGCCGTGTCGATGCCGCGGTATCCGGCCTCCAGCGCGGCCCTCACCGTGGGGGCGGTCTCGGCGTCGGGGACCTGGAAGACACCGAAGCCGAGCCGGGGGATCTCGACGCCGTTGTTGAGCGTGACGGTGGTGACGGTGGGGGCCATGTGCGTTGCGTTCCTTGCGAGTTGGTGGATCAGTGCTGTGCGGCGGCCGGGATGTGCTCGGCCGGTGCGGAGGCGGCCACGACACGGCCGGCCGGGCCGGTGCGGCGGTCGAGGAAGGCCGCCAGGAAGGACAGGAGCAGCGCGCTGCCGGCCAGCAGGGCGCCGACCCAGTTCGGTGCCGTGTAGCCGAGCCCGGCCGCGATGACGACGCCGCCGAGCCAGGCGGCCAGCGCGTTGCCGAGGTTGAAGGCACCGATGTTGGCGGCGGACGCCAGCGTCGGTGCGGCCGAGGCCTGGTCGAGCACCCACTTCTGCAGCGGAGGCACGGTGGCGAAGCCGAGGGCGCCGATCAGCGTCAGGGTGAGCGCGGCGAGAACCTTGTTGTGGGCGGTCGCCGTGAAGAGCAGCAGCACCAGGGACAGCGCGCCGAGAGCCGAGAACAGCATGGGCATCAGAGCCCGGTCGGCGAACCGGCCGCCCACCAGGTTCCCGAGGAACATCCCGGCCCCGAACAGCACCAGCAGCCAGGTCACCGCACCGGCCGAGTAACCGGCGACCTCGGTCATCATCGGAGTGATGTAGGTGATCGCGGCGAACACCCCGCCGAAGCCGAGGATCGTCATCGCCATCGCGATCCAGACCTGCACATTGCGGAAGGCGGCGAACTCGGTACGGATGGTGCCGGACTCCGGGCGGCCCAGCTCGGGCACCAGCTTCGCAACCCCGATGAAGCCCGCGATGCCGAGCGCGGCGACAGCGGTGAAGGTGACCCGCCACCCGGCGGCCTGGCCGATGTACGTGCCCAGCGGGACGCCCACGATGTTGGCGACGGTCAGCCCGGTGAACATCAGGGAGATCGCGGAGGCCTTCTTCTCCGGCGCGACCAGACCGGCGGCGACCACGGAGCCGATGCCGAAGAACGCGCCGTGCGCGAGCGAGGCGACCACCCGGCCGGCGAGCATGACGCCGAAGGTGGGGGCGAACGCGGACAGGGTGTTGCCGGCCACGAACAGGCCCATGAGGAACATGAGCATCTTCTTGCGGGAGACCTTGGTGCCCAGGACCGTCAGCAGGGGTGCGCCGAGGACCACGCCCAGGGCGTAGCCGGAGACGAGCCAGCCGGCGGTGGGGATGGAGACGCCGAAGTCACCCGCGACCTCGGGCAGCACGCCCATGATCACGAATTCCGTGGTGCCGATCCCGAAGGCCCCGATGGCCAGGGCCAGGAGGGCGAGAGGCATGGGAAGTACCTTCCAGGCGATTGCGTGTAACGCTTACAGGCGTAGACAATAGTTGCAGACGCTGGATAAGTGCAAGTGTGATGAATGCCTGGGGCTGGTAGTGGGGGTCCGCAAGTATTTGGGCAAGCAAAACCCCCGCAGTGACGGAATCGGCGGCGGGGGTTGGGAACTGCTGGGGTTTGACTGAGCAGGAGTGCGTTCTGGCGTGTGTGAGTGAGCACGGAGGCTCCTGGCCGGCGGCTGGGTGCTGCTGTCTCGGGAGGGGAATCGGAGTTCGTTCGTCGAATGTGTGACCTTTCCGGGTGGTGCTCGTTGGGTGTGATGGGTGGGTTTTCGAGGGGCTGTATGGGGGGTGTGGGGTGGGCGGGTTGCGGGAGCTTGCGGAGTCGTTTGTCGTGCCCGGTCCCTCGGGGGTGGCGGTCCGGACTCGGCTCAAGCAGCTCACGCCCGCTGATGAGAAGGTCCTCGCCTTGGTGGGTGGGCACCTCGGTGCGCTCGCTTCCCGGGATCTGAAGGTGCGGTGTGCGCAGGGTCTGGAGCATTCCGCGGACACGTGGGCGGCGCGTAAGCGGGGTCTGACGGCTGTGGCGTCGTCCCGGTGGGCCGGTTCGATCACCAAGGCGACGCATGATCAGTGGGCGCTCTCCCGCCGTGGTCAGCTCGCCCACATCCAGTCCCTTGAGGCGGGGATCCGTACGATCGCGTACCGGCTGGCGCTGCCGGTCGGCGAGAAGGGCTCGAAGCAGGCGCCGGGTGGCTACCGCAGCAAGCGGGAGTGGCACGCCAAGACCCGCCGCCTGCACGTCCTCGAAGACCGGCTGGAGCGCGAGCGCGCCGACCGCGAGGCCGGGACCGTGCACGTCGTGCGCGGCGGGAAACGACTGGCCCGCACCCGGCACCAGCTGCCCACCGCGCAGCTCACCGAGGCCGACTGGCGCCGACGTTGGGAGGCGGAGCGCTGGTTCCTGCAGGCGGACGGTGAGTCCGGCAAGCGATACGGCAACGAGACCATCCGCATCAGCCCGGACGGCGAGGTCAGCATCAAGCTCCCGGCCCCGCTCGCCGGGCTGTCCAACGCCCCGCACGGCCGGTACGTGCTCGCCTGCCGGGTCGGCTTCCCGCACCGCGGGCAGGAGTGGGCGGACCCGGTGGAGGCGAACCGGGCGGTGGCCTACCGCATCCACCTCGACGTGGACCGTGGCCGCTGGTACGTGACGGCCTGCTGGCAGCTCCCGGTGTCGGCGGCCATCCCGATCACCGCCGCCCTCGCGCACGGTGTGATCGGCGTCGACATGAACGCCGACCACCTCGCCGCCTGGCGCCTCGACGTCCACGGCAACCCGACCGGCACTGCCCGTCGGTTCTTCTTCGACCTCACGGGGACCGCGTACCACCGCGACGCCCAGGTCCGCCACGCCCTCACCCGGCTGCTGCACTGGGCCAGATCCTGCGGGGTGAAGGCCATCGCGGTGGAGGACCTGGACTTCGGCGCGGAGAAGACCCGCGAGAAGCACGGTCGCCGCAAGCGGTTCAGGCAGTTGATCTCCGGCATGCCCACCGGCAGGCTCCGTGCCCGGCTCACCTCGATGGCCGACCAGACCGGCATCGCGATCATCGCCGTGGACCCGGCCTATACCTCCAAATGGGGCGCCCAGCACTGGCAGAAGCCCCTCACCAGGAAGACCCGTAAGACGACTCGCCACGACGCTGCCGCCGTGGTGATCGGACGGCGCGCCCAAGGACACCCGATCCGGCGACGGACGGCACCGCCCTGTGCACACCAGAGCGATGTGCACGGGCATCGGACCGTCCAGGCCGACCGGCGTGCCCAAGGGCGTGAGGAAACCCGCCCCCGCATCCCCGGACCACGGACACGATCCGTGCCGCCGGGCTGCGGAGCGAACGCGGGCAACCAGAACGCCCAACACCGTTCGGGGCGTTCGGCTGAGCATGAATCCTGGCAACAGGACTCACTCCCGCTCAGTCTTTAGGAACGGTTTCGGTGTCAGGCGGGAATGCGGAGCGTCTCGACCGCCTCGACGAGCGGGGCGAGCTCCGGATTCCGGGCGGCCTCGTCCAGGGCCTCGCGCAGGGCCGCCTCGTTGGTCGGGCGGGCCTCCTCCAGAAGCCCGAGCCCGGCCTCGGTGACGTTGGTGTAGATGCCGCGCCGGTCGGTGGGGCACAGGTACCGGGTCAACAGTCCGCGGTCCTCCAGGCGGGTGACCAGCCGGGTGGTGGCGCTCTGGCTGAGCACGACCGCGTCGGCGACCTGCTTCATCTGCAGATGCCCGCCGTCCCCGTCGTGCTGCCGGCTCAGGACGTCCAGCAGGGAGTACTCGCGCACGCTCAAGTCGTGCCCGGTCTGCAGGGCGCGCTCGATGTGGGCCTCGATCCTGCCGTGCAGCAGCGACAGGGCGGACCAGCCCGAGGCGAGCGCGGTGAGCGCCGGATCCGTCGCGGTCATGGGTCTGGGTCCTCCGTCCCGAAGTGCCTGGGGTCCAGGATAGGGCATCGATGAAATTGCCCGCGAGAGCTGATATGGCGCGCATGCAAGTGGTGTCGTGTCGCGGTCACCGGCGTCCGGCTGGTACACCCATGGCATGGCAGACGAGGAATCCGATCGTTTCGTAGTGGGGCAGACGGCGCTCGTGGTGCCCGTACCGGAGGCGGAACCCGCGGTCCGGGCCTGGCGGGACCGCTTCGACCCGGCGGCCCGAGCGGGTGTCCCGGCCCATGTCACCGTGCTCTTCCCCTTCCTGCCCGCCTCCCTCGTCGACGCCGGGACCTGCGCCGCCCTGGACGAGATCTTCGGGCGCCACCCCTCCTTCGAGGTGCGGTTCGAGGAATCCGGACGGTTTCCCGGGGTGCTCTACCTCGCGCCCACCCCCGACGCTCCGTTCCGGCGGCTCACCGAGGCGGTCGTCGACCGCTGGCCCGAAGCCCCGCCGTACGGCGGAAAGTACGAGCCCCACCCACATCTGACGGTCGCCCAGGGCCAGGACGACGCCGTGCTGGACGAGATCGAGGCGGGCCTGCGCCTCGGCCTCCCCTTCACCGCCCGTGTGCCCACGGTCGACCTCGTGGCCTACGACGGCACCGACTGGCAGCACCGGGCCTCCTTCGCCCTGCAGTAGCCGCCCGGAACCGGCCGTCGTCGCCCGAGACCAGCCCGCGACCGACGACACCCCTGTGGCGTCCCACCGGCCCCAAGGAGCTGGACCTGGTCCGTCAGCTGGAGTGGCGCGCATGGCCGCCCCGGCTGCCCGAGAACCGATCTTCTACCCGGTGCTCAACGAGGGCTACGCCATCAGGATCGCGCGGGACTGGAACGTCAACCACGACGGTGACGGCTTCGTCACCCGCTTCGAGGTCGTCAGGGAGTTCCTGAGCCGGTACCCCGTGCAGCAGGCCGGCGGCGAGACGATCCTCGAGCTGTGGGTGCCCGCCGAGGAGCTCGACGAGTTCAACGCCCACATCGACGGCAGGATCCAGGTGGTCCACGAGTTCCGTTGAACCGCATGCGGTGAGGAGCTACGGCCGCGCCAAGTGCCGCATGGTCAGCGCCAGTTGCAGCCTGAGCCGGCCCTGCGGGGTGCGCAGCGGCCAGCCGAGCAGGTGCTCGGCCTGGGTCAGGCGGTCCTGGAGCGTGGAGTGGTGCACGTTGATCTCGGCGGCCGCCGCCCGCTGACTCGCGGTGGCGGCCACGGCGTGCAGCGTGGCCAGCAGCCCGGGCACCGCGGCCGCCGCCGTTTCCAGGGCGCGCACGTCGGGCGGCGGCTCGGCGCCCGGTACGACGAGGTCCGCGAGCAGCGCGATGCCGCCCAGTTCGTCGGCGTACACCACACGCGGGCCGGGGTCGTGCGCGGTGCCCTCGGCCGTGAACCGCAGGGCCGTGCGGGCGGCGGCCCAGGAGCCCGGCAGGTCGAGCACGGGGACGGCGGGGCCCACGCCGAGGCGACCGGCGGGCAGCCCGGCGTCGGCGGGACGAGCGCCCGTCCGGCCCGGCAGGAGGCGGGGCGGTCCGTCGCCGGGAGCAAGGGCACGGATGCGTACGGCCGTGTCGGCGGGGTCGACACCGAGGCGGCGGGCCGCGTGCAGCCGGGCCGGCTCCGGCACCGTGGCGTCCAGCAGCGTCTCGATCAGTGCCGGGTCGTCCGCGGGGGAGGCCGGGGCACGGCCCCGGGTGCGGTCCAGGACCAGCCGTATCGCACCGGCGGCACGCTCCAGGATCACCGCGTCCACGACGCTCGGTCCGGTTTCCGCCCGCTCCAGCCAGAGGGCCGGGGCGCCTTCGGGCTCCA
Source organism: Streptomyces sp. NPDC001401 (assembly GCF_042895385.1). Classification (NCBI taxonomy): domain Bacteria; kingdom Bacillati; phylum Actinomycetota; class Actinomycetes; order Kitasatosporales; family Streptomycetaceae; genus Streptomyces; species Streptomyces sp. NPDC001401. The sequence goes on along the minus strand of NZ_JBIAWI010000023.1, from coordinate 22,858 downwards.
GTGCCGCGCACGGCCAGTCCGCGTCCGGCGGCGCTTCGGTGTCCTTGCGCCTGCCGTCGGGCTCGACCCGCACCCGCACGCGCCGGCCGGCGTCGACGAGCCGCGCCGGACACCCGGCCAGCACGGCCGCCCCGCGCACCAGTGCCTCCAGACCGGCCCTGGTCTCGGCCAGCCGGTCGAAGTAGGCGATGACCCGGACGGCGGCACCGGCGTCGGGATCCAGCGCGGTCAGGCGCCCGGCCAGCTCTTTCATACGGCCATCATGCGCCATGGCGCACTGGGTGAGGAGCGCCCGCGACAGTCCGGCCGCACCGCGCGGGCGGTGCGGCCGGACTCCCGTGCCCTCAGTGGACGACGGGCGTCAGCAGTTCTTCACCGACCAGACGGGCGAGAAGTCGTGCGACGGGAAGGTCCAGCCGGGATCGAGGGTGTACAGCTTGTTGCCGCTCTGGCCGTAGTAGACGGCCACGGCACCGGACGTCTGGTTGTTGTAGTCCGACCCGATCCCGTTCCACTGGGACAGGGAGTAGGTCCTGCACGCGTACAGGTCGAACCTGGTTCCCGTGAAGTTGGCACCCGTGTACAGACACAGGTTCTTGTAGGCGCAGTCGGCACCGCCGTTGTTCGCCGAGGCGTGACCGGTCACGCCCCCGACGGTCGCGCAGGAGTTGTTGCCGCCGCACGCGTTCGCGCCGGACGACGACGCGGAGGCGGTGCCGGCGAGGCCGGCGACGGCGCACAGTGCGGCGAGCGTCACCGCGGTCGCCTTGCTGCGGAAAGCCATGGTGTTCCCCCAAGCGGTCGGTCGAAGTGGATGCGCCCCGGCCCCGCCTCTCCCGGCGAGCCCGGCCGCGGCGACAACTCTGGCCACGCACCCGGCGGGCGTCACGTCACTTTGGCTGGGACCGAAACGACCCGGGAGGCTCTTTCCGCCAAATCCCTGACCACCGGCAACTTTGCCGCCCCAGAACCTGTCGAACCGACTGGGGAGAGTCATGTGCATGGCGCTTCGGCAAGGGGGGAACCTTGTTACGCATCCACTGCACTGCCCGGGATCTGGAGACCATACGGATCGCCCACGGACCCGACCCGCTGTGGGAGATCGTGTGCAGCCTGTGCCGCCTCCAGGACCGTGAGGGCCGTATCGCCTTCGGGGGGTGGCGAAGAGAGGCCACCGGACGGATCCGGCGGGGCGGCGAGGTGCGCGACGCGGTCCGCGCGCTGTGCGGCCTCGTGCCACCGCGCTCCCCGTACTTCCCGGACTTCCTCACTCCGCCGCCCGTCCCGCAGGCCGGCGGCGTGCGCGCGGGGATCGACCGGGTGCTGAGCACGCCGCGCAGCCGATTACGCACCGAGATCGGACTGCTGACGATCAACGCCGGTGCGCCCGCCGCGGCCGCCGCGCTCGCCCGCGGTGAGACCTCCGCGCTGGAGCGGCTGGGCAGCGATCTGCTCACCTACCACGAGGTGTTCATGGGCCCGCTGTGGCAGCGCATCGAGACGGCCGTGGCGGCCGACGTCGCCTGGCGCTCGGGGGTGCTGGCGACCGGCGGCATAAGGGCGCTGCTGGCGACGTTCCGCCCGATGATCAGCTGGGAGGCCCCGGTCATGGAGGTCGACTACCCGGTCGACCGTGATCTGCTCCTCGAGGGCCGCGGCCTGCTGCTGGTGCCCTCGTACTTCTGCTGGCGACGGCCCGTCTCGCTGTTCGACGAGAGCCTGCTGCCGGTCCTGGTCTACCCGGTCGACAAGACCGTCGTCCCGGACGCGCCCGTCGCCCCGGACCAGCTCGCCAGACTCCTCGGACCCACCCGCGCTGCCCTGCTGTACGAGACCGCCACGCGAGGCTTCGCCTCCACCTCGGCGCTGGCCGGGAGGGTCGTGGTGTCCGTGCCCTCCGCGAGCCAGCAGCTCGGCGTCCTGCGCGAGGCCGGCCTGGTCTCCAGCCGCCGCGACGGCAAGTACGTCCTGCACAGCGTGACCCCGCTGGGCCTGAGACTGCTCGGAAACCGCGCCGCAGCGGCGGCCGAGGAACGCTCCTGACCGCCGCCTGCACCCGTTACTGGGCCAGTAGCCTGCGCAGCCAGTCCAGATGCGCCGCCCGAGCCGCCTGGGACAGCGTCGCCTGCGGGGCGAAGCCGTCGAAGCCGTGGAAGCCGCCCGGCCACACATGCAGCTCGGCCACCCCGCCGGCCTGCCAGATCCGGGAGGCGTAGGCCACGGTCTCGTCGCGGAAGGTCTCCGCGGAACCGACGTCGAGGAAGGCCGCAGGCAGTCCGGTCAGGTCCTGCGCACGGGCGGGCGCGGCGTACGGCGACACGTCCGGGCCGCCGCGCTCCTCGCGCAGCAGCGCCGTCCAGCCGGTCTCGTTGGCCGTGCGGTCCCAGACACCCAGGCCCGCCATCTGATGGGTGGACGGGGTGTCGTTGCGGTCGTCCAGCATCGGGCACATCAGCACCTGGCCGATCGGCCGCGGGCCCTTGCGGTCCCGGGTGAGCAGGGCCAGCGCCGCGCTCAGCCCGCCGCCCGCGCTGGCACCCGCGACCACGATCCGCTGCGGGTCGGCGCCGATTTCCCCGGCGTGCTCCGCCGTCCACAGCAGACCGGCGTACACGTCCTCGATCTGCGCCGGATACGGATGCTCCGGTGCCAGCCGGTACTCCACGGACACCACGACCGCGTCCAGCTCCTGCGCCCAGGCCAGGGGTACGTCCACGCCGACCCGGTTGTTGCCGAGGATCAGGCCGCCGCCGTGGACGTGGTAGATGACGGGCCGCGGACCGGCGGTTGACGGGGCGGCGGGGCGGCAGATCAGCAGGGAGATGTCGGGCGCGTTCGCCGGGCCGGGCACGGTGCGGTCCTCGACCTCGAAGAAGCCGCCCACCGTCAGGTCGAGGTCGGCGAGCATCTCGATGCCCGGGCCCTGGCGCACCGCGTCGATCTCGTCGGGGGTGAGGCCGGGGTGCACCACATCCTTGATCAGCTCGAGTGCTGCGGCGAGTTCGGGATCGAACGGGGGCGGGACCAGGGTCATGACTGTCTCCTCACGCACGGGGCGGCGGCTCTGGCCGTCATGATTCACGCACCGACGGCCGTGCGGACCGCCGCCGTCCGGCGGAACCTGCCCGCCGAACGGCGGGTGGCCGCCCGATACCTGCTCATGACCTTTTGTTCACCTGTGAGGGGTGGAAGGGACAACGGTCGCCGATAACGATGTCAAACCCCCCCACCTGCACCAGGAGCACCACCCGTGAACGTATCCCTCACCGTCTGGCTGCTGACCGTCGCAGCCCTGTGCGCGCTCGTCGCCGTCGACTTCTTCGTCGGCCGCAAGCCTCATGACGTGTCCGTCAAGGAAGCAGGGACCTGGACGATCGTCTGGGTGGTGCTGGCCTGTCTCTTCGGCGTGGGGCTCTACGTGTTCGGCGGCACCGGGCCCACCGGCGAGTTCTTCGCCGGGTACATCACGGAGAAGTCGCTGAGCGTCGACAACCTCTTCGTCTTCGTCCTGATCATGGCGAAGTTCGCGGTGCCCTCGCAGTACCAGCAGCGGGTGCTGATGGTCGGCGTCCTGGTGGCCCTGGTGCTGCGTGCGGGCTTCATCGCGGCCGGAGCGGCGATCATCTCCGCCTTCTCCTGGGTGTTCTACCTCTTCGGCGCCTTCCTGATCTGGACCGCCTGGAAGCTGATCCAGGACGCCCGCAAGGAGGGGCACGAGGAGGAGTACCAGGAGAACAAGCTGCTCAAGATGGTGGAGAAGCGTTTCGGCGTGGCCGACCGCTACCACGGCACCAAGCTGTGGATCGAGCAGAACGGCAAGCGCGTGATGACGCCGATGCTGGTCGTGATGCTGGCGATCGGCTCCACCGACGTCCTGTTCGCCCTCGACTCCATCCCCGCCATCTACGGCCTGACCCAGGACCCGTACATCGTCTTCACCGCCAACGCCTTCGCTCTGATGGGCCTCAGGCAGCTGTACTTCCTGATCGGCGGACTGCTGAAGAAGCTGGTCCACCTCAGCTACGGCCTGTCGATCATCCTCGGCTTCATCGGCGTCAAGCTGGTGCTGCACGCGCTGCACGAGTCCGGGATCCACGTCCCGGAGATCTCCATCCCGGTCTCCCTCGGCTTCATCGTGATCGTCCTGACGGTCACGACGATCACCAGCCTGCGGGCCTCGAAGAAGCAGGAGGAGCAGGCGGCGCAGGAGAAGCGCGACGCGGCCGAGGCAGGCCGCGCCGTCTAGCCGCCGCTCAGTCCGTCCCGGGCGCGGCCTTCGCACGCACCATCACGCAGTCGAACTCGACCACCCGCCCCGTGGCCGCCTCGCGCGTCACCGGGTACATGCCCGTGATCTCGAAGTCGCTGTCCTCGTACACGGCCACGGCCTCGCTCATCTTCGGGCTGCCCTCGTACAGCCGCAGCACGGCGACCTCGGACTGCAGGCCCACGAAGTCCCCGATCCGGTCCCCGGCGCCGGCGAACACCTCCAGGTCGTAGCCCTGGGTGTCCATCTTCAGGAACGGACGCGGCTGGTCGATGCCGTCGAGCGCCTGGTCCATCACGTCGTCCAGGCGGCGGATCCGGATCTCTTCGGTACGGGTCTTGGTGAAACGCTGGTAGCGGCCGCGGCCGTAGTCGCTGGGCGGCAGCAGCGAGTTCATGGTGTTCCAGCCCGTGTGGATGGAGCTGACCGTGTCCTCGCGGCCCAGGCCGAGGTGGTGCACCTGCCACCCGGGGTCGTCCGCGGCGGCCTTGCTCAGCCGCTCGAAGGCGTCCGCGGTGGGCTCGAAGGAGACGATCCGGCCGGTGTAGCCGAACCGGCGCAGCCTCCTGGCGTACTGCCCGGCGTTGGCCCCGACGTCGAAGACGCAGTTCACGCCGTAGAGGTCGAGCATCGCGGTGACGTGCTGGGTGCACAGGTACTCGGCGGTCGCCAGCTGCAGCCGGCGCTCGTCCCCCGCGGCCTGCTCGTCGAGGAGCAGCCGGGCGCCGCTGTCGCCGAGCCGGACGCTCCTGAGCCTGCCGAGGGCCTTGGTCCGCGCCACCACCCAGGTGTCGTTGCCGACGCCGGTCACCGAGTACCGGCCGTTGTCCTTGGTGAGCAGGTCGGCCCCGGGCCCGAGCGCGGTCCGCACGCGACCGCCGCGCCGGGAGACCACCGCGGCACCCGGTCCGAGGTCGGTGACCTGCACGCCCAGTCGGGGCATCAGCTTGAGCAGTTGACGGTAGAAGGTCTGCATCCGGCGCCCCTTCCCGACGTGACCGGAAGCAGTCTTCGCTTTGAATGGACTTGGTCTTGACTGTGAACGCCGATTGCCATCAGGTGTCGGGCGAGGGCCGCCACGGCCGGCCCGGCCGCCGGTACTTGACTTCGAGAGCGCTCGAAGTTCTAGCGTCGCCACGGACGGCAAGGGTCCGGACGGACGGAGACGGTCATGCGGGTGGGCGTACACATCAACCGGTTCGACCACAGCGGCGGAGGGCCCGCCCTGGGCGCCGAACTCGCCGCGGCCGGCGCCGCGGCCGAGGCGGCGGGGATCAGCCGACTGTCGGTCATGGACCACTACTTCCAGATGGAGTTCAACGGCGGCGCCGAAGCGCCGATGCTGGAGGCCTACACGACCCTCGGCTATCTCGCGGGCCACACCTCCACGATTCAGCTGGGTGCGCTGGTCACCGGCGTGACCTACCGGCACCCCGGACTGCTGGCCAAGATCGCCACCTCGCTCGACGTCCTGTCCGGCGGCCGCGCCACCCTCGGCATCGGTGCGGCCTGGTACGACCGCGAGCACGAGGGCCTCGGCGTACCGTTCCCGCCACTCGCCGAGCGCTTCGAACGGCTCGAGGAGACCCTGCGGATCTGTCTGCAGATGTGGGACCCGCAGGCGAACGGCCCCTTCGAGGGCAAGCACTACAAGCTGGCCGAGACCCTGTGCGTACCGGCGCCGGTCAGCAGTCCCCACCCCGAGATCATGATCGGTGGAGGTGGCGAGAAGAAGACCCTGCGCCTGGTCGCCAAGTACGGCGACGCATGCAACCTGTTCGCGACCTCGCCGGATGAGGTCCGCCACAAACTCGACGTGCTGCGCGGGCACTGCGAGACCGAGGGACGCGACTACGACCGGATCCGCAAGACGATCGCCTACATGGGCGAGTCGGCCACGGAAGGTGACCTCGATGCCTTCCTGCGGGACATCGCCGGCTACACCAAGCTCGGCGTCGACACCGTGATCCTCGTGCCGCGCCTCGGGGAGCCCGCGGCATGGATCGAGAGCTTCGCGGCCCCGGCCGTTCAGCGGCTGGCCGAACTGGACTGAGGCTGCGCGGGACCGCTGCGCGAGACGACGCGCATCCCGCAGCCGTCGACCACACGGACCTGCAGCGAGCCGCAGCCGCAGCGGGTCCACACCGTGCGGCCCGCCGCGGTGCTGTGCCGCGACACCACCTGGAAGGGCTCGGCGCCGTCGGGCCAACCGCAGTACGGGCAGCTGGCGCCGGTCGTGCTGATCATGGCAACTCCTCGTACGTCCTGACTGGTGGACCGTCGCGACACAGCCAGCGTGCAGCGCAGCGTTCGTACACGTCCAGGTTGACTTTGTGGACCTGACCTTGAAGCCTGGCCTTCATGATTGATCTGCGCCGACTGCACGTCCTGAGGGCGGTGGCTCACTACGGCACGGTCACCGCGGCCGCCAGGGCTCTGCACTTCACCACGTCCGCGGCCTCCCAGCAGATCCGCCAGCTCGCCCGCGACCTCGGCGTCGACCTCCTCGAACCGCAGGGCCGCGGGGTGCGGCTCACCCCGGCCGCCGAGAGCCTGCTCGCGCACGCGGACGCGATCCAGGCCCGCTGGGAACAGGCCGAACTCGACCTGCGGGCCGATCACCGCGACCCGGCCGGGCCGCTGCGCGTGAGCGGCTTGGCGGTGGCCGCGTCGGTGCTCCTCGCGCCGATGGCGGCCCGTCTGCAGAAGCGTCATCCTCGGCTCTGCGTCCACATCCAGGAGTTGGGCGTCCCGGAGAGCTTCGACCTGCTCTTCGAAGGGGAGGTCGACCTGGCGATCGTCGAGGCCACCCCGCGCAATCCGCCGCTCGGCGACGCCCGCTTCGACCAGCAGCCGCTCCTGGACGACCCGTTCGACCTCGTCGTACCGGAAGGGCACCCCCTGGCCGGGCGCGAGCGCGTCGAGCTCGGGGACGCGGCGCGCGAGAGCTGGATCGCCCCGGTGCCGGAGAGCGCGTGCCGCACGCATGTGATGTCGGCGTGCGGCAAGGCGGGCTTCAGTCCCGACGTGATCCATCACGCCGTGGACTGGAACGTCACCGCGCACCTCGTCGCCAACCGGCTGGGCGTCGCGCTGATCCCTCGCCTGGCCCACCTCACCCCGCACCTGCCGATCGTCCGGGTCCGCTGCACGGGCAACCCGCACCGCAAACTGCTCACCTGCACCCGCAGCGGCGGCCGCGAACGGCCTGCGATCGCGGCCGCGCTGGGGGAGCTGCACGAGCTGGCCGCGACGGCGGTGGCCTGAGACGCGAAGAGGGCCGGAGCCCACAGGCTCCTGCCCTCTCGGGTCATGTCCGCACCGGTCAGGCGGCAGCGGCCGTGTCCGCGTGGCCGTGGACGCGGGCGATGACCTCGGTCAGCTGCGCGGCGACCTCGGCGTCGTCCGCCGGGTGGGTCTCGGCGAAGCGGACCACGGAGCCGGGGATGGAGAGCTTGACGTCCTCGAGCACCTTGGCGCCGGCGATGCCCAGGGACTTGCGGGTCTCGTCCTGCGCCCAGACGCCGCCGAACTGGCCGTACGCGGTGCCGACCACGGCAGCCGGCTTGCCGCCGAAGGCGCCCGCGCCGAAGGGGCGGGACAGCCAGTCGATGGCGTTCTTCAGGACCGCCGGGATGGTGCCGTTGTACTCGGGGGCGAAGAACAGGAACGCGTCGGCGGCCTGCGCGGCCTCGCGCAGCCTCGCGGCGGCGGCCGGGACGCTGCCCTCCACGTCGATGTCCTCGTTGTAGAAGGGGATCTCGGCCAGGCCCTCGAACAGCTCGACGTCCGCGCCCTCGGGAGCGAACTTGACGGCCGCCTCGGCGAGCTGGCGGTTGTGCGAACCGGCGCGAAGGCTGCCGACGAGCGCAAGGATGCGAACAGACATGGGGTACTCCAGGGGGTGCTGAAACATTGCCGTTACGATCCGGACCGAGGTCCGTTTATTGTTGTAGCACCTAACCGGACCGCGGTCCAGTTTTGTTCCCGATGCTTTATGCTGTCTTCATGTCCGCCACCCTGCCGCCCCTTCCGAGGCCCCAAGAGCCCGTCGGCGAGCCCGAGTTACTGCAGCTCGGCTCCGCGGCAGACGAGCCGTGCCTGCGCGCCGACGCCGCCCGCAACCGGGCCCGGCTGCTGGAGGCGGCCACGCGGCTGATCGCGGAGCACGGGGTGGCCGGAGTCACCATGGAGGCGGTCGCCGCGGCGGCCCACGTGGGCAAGGGGACCGTCTTCCGGCGCTTCGGCGACCGCACCGGGCTGCTGACGGCACTGCTGGACCATTCGGCGAAGCAGCTGCAGGCCGACTTCCTGGGCGGGCCGCCGCCGCTGGGGCCCGGGGCACCGGCGGTCGATCGGCTGCGGGCGTTCGGCGTGGCGGTGCTGTATCGCTCGGTCGAGCAGCTGGATCTGCAACTGGCCGCCCAGCCGGAACCGACCCGCCGCTTCGCCCACCCGTCGAGCCGGGCGCTGCACACGCACGTCATGATCCTGCTGCGGCAGATCCTGCCGGACGCCGACTGCGAACTTCTCGCCCAGACCCTGATGGGCTATCTCGACCCCGCCCTGATCCACCATCTGACCAGGCAGTGCGGGATGCCGCTGGAGCGACTGGAGGCGGGATGGGCCGACCTGGTCGACCGGGTCACCGGCAGCGAGCCGCGCCGCTGAGTCCTGCTCAGCCGTGGGCGGCAAACATGTTCAGCAGACCCTGCGGCGCATCGGAGCGGAACAGCAGGGCGCTGTTGCGTGCGGACTCGGAGGCGGCGAACTCACTGCGGGGGAACAGCTTCTCCTCGTATTCGGCCAGGGCGGCCCCGGTGTCGCCGCGGTGCTGGACCAGGGCCAGGCCCAGTTCGGCGCCGTCGAGCAGGGCGAGGTTGGCGCCCTCCCCGGCGAACGGCGACATCAGATGCGCCGCGTCCCCGACCAGCGTGACCCCCGGTGCATGCTCCCAGCGGTGCCCGACCGGCAGGGCGTGGATGCGCCGCGGGACCAGGGCACCGTCGGCATCGGCGACCAGTGCCCACAGGCTCTTGTCCCAGTCCGCGAAGTGCTCCAGTACGGCTGCCTTGGCCGCCTCGGTGTCGGTGAAGTCGATGCCGTCGAGCCACCCCTCGGCGGCTTCCAGCGCGACGTAGACGTGCAGGCTGCCGTCAGTCTCGCGGTGCGCGAGGAAGCCCCGGCCCGCCCCGAGTGCGAACAGCATGCCGCCGCCGACCACCTCGGCGCTGACCGGATGACGCAGGTCCGCGTCGTGCAGGTCCACCTCGACGAACGACACACCCGTGTAGGCGGGCTGGGCCGCGGAGAGCAGCGGGCGGATCCGTGACCAGGCACCGTCGGCGCCGACCAGCAGGTCCGTGGTGAACGCCGTGCCGTCCCCGAGCGTCACTTCGTGCCGGCCGCCGCCCAGCGGCCGGGCGCCGGTAACCCTGGCGCCCCAGCGGACGGTGTCCTCGGGCAGCGAGCCGAGGAGCAGGCTGCGCAGGTCGCCGCGGTCGATCTCGGGGCGGCTGCCGTTGCCGTCGTCCGTCTCCTCCATCCGGACCACCGCGTCCTTGTCGAGGATGCGCATGGCCTGGCCGCCCTGGTGCACGAGCGCACGGAACTCGTCGTACAGCCCCGCGGCGCGCAGTGCCACCTGGCCGGAGTCGTGGTGGATGTCGAGCATGCCGCCCTGGGTGCGGGCGGCGGGGGAGGCGTCCAGGTCGAAGACGGCCGCCTCGACGCCGTGCACATGCAGCACACGGGCGAGAGCGAGGCCGCCGAGCCCGGCGCCGACGACGGCTATGGGGTGGTGTGCGGTCATGGCGTACTCCTTGAGGTCAGTCGGACACGGTGGTCTGTTCGATGCCCGCGATCAGCACCCTCAGCCCCCACGACAGGCGGTCCTCGGGCGCACCCGAGAGCAGGGAGTCACCGACGGCGGCGATGCGCGGATGGGTCCGCTCCGAGACGCCGAACAGGTTGCGGCGCAGGGCGTCCCAGTCCTCCTCGGGCTGTCCGTCGCCGGAGTGCTCGGCGGCCGTGGCGGTGGCGTGCTGCAGCAGCAGGTCCACACCCCACGCGGCCTGCGCGGGCGGCACGCCGCCCTCGTCGAGCAGCGACAGCAGCGTCTCGATCAGGTTCAGGTAGTGCGGGCCGCTGGGCCGGGCCGTCAGCGCGGAGCGGGCCAGGCTCGGGTGCTCGAAGAGCATTGCCGTATACGCGGTGAGCACCCGCTCCAGCCGCTCCCGCCACGGGCCCTCGGCCGGGGCCGGCCCGACCGTCCCCAGCAGCTCGTCCAGGACGGCCGCATGCAGCTCCGCGGTGTTGCGGACGTAGACGTACAGCGAGGCCGGGCCGGTGTCGAGCTCCTGCGCCAGGCGCCGCATGGTCACCTTCTGCAGGCCCTCGGCGCGTAGGACCGCGACGGCCGCGGCAACGATGCCCGCCCTGGTCAGAGCGGGCTTGGCCGGGCGCTCACGGCGGCTGCGCGGGGTGTCAGGGCGGTCTGTCATACCCTCACCATAACGAACATGTTCGTTGCGAACAAGTTCGTGACGAACATGTTCGCCCCCGCCCGCCTGTGGCCCCGGCCACAGGTTCTGCAAAGATGCCGTACGTCATGGTGCAGATACCGAAAACGCCCGCGCCCTCGTCGCCCGCACCGCGCTCCGTGCCCACGAGCGCCGATGTGGCCCGCCTGGCCGGCGTCTCGCGCGCGACCGTCTCCTACGTCCTCAACAACACCAGTGCCGTACGGATCAGCGAGCCCACGCGCCGCCGCGTCCACGAGGCCGCCAAGGAACTCGGGTACGTGCCGCACGCGGCCGCCCGCAGCCTGCGCGCCGGACACAGCCGCCTGGTCCTGATGCCCGCGCCGCGCTTCCCGGTCGGCCCCCTCTACAGCCAGTTCATCAGCGAGCTGCAATGGGCGCTCGGCCGCCTCGACTACACGGTCGTGCAGTACGGCTCCGTCGGCGTGCACGGCGACGAGGCCGCCCGCGCCTGGGCCGAACTGCGCCCGGTCGCCGTCCTGGTGCCCGGCCCCGGTTCCCTCGGCCCCCAGGGCGTGACCGTGCTCAAGCGCTCCGGCGCCCGGGCCGTCGTCACCCTCGGGCCCAACTCCGTCGACGGCGCCCACGCCCTGCTGATGGACCACGAGGCCGTCGGCCACTGCGCCGGCAGTCACCTCTTCGACCGCGGCCGGCGCCGCATCGGCGTCGTCGTACCCGAGGAAGAGGGCCTGGAGTCCTTCTCCCTGCCCCGCCTCGAAGGCGTGCGCCGCGCCCTGCACGGCACCGACGCCGCCGTCACCGAACTGCCCCTCGCCTACGAGGAGGAATCCGCCGCGCGCCTCGCCGCCCGCTGGCGCGGCCTCGACCTGGACGCCGTGTTCGCGTACAACGACGAGTACGCGATGCTGCTGATGCGCGCCCTGCAGGACGGGGGAGTGCGCGTCCCGGAGGACACGGCCGTGATCGGCGCCGACGACCTCATGCTCGGCCGGCTGCTGCGGCCCCGGCTGAGCACGGTCCACATCGAGCTGCCGTCCGGCCGCGACCTCGCCGAACTGGTCGACCGCGCGGTCCGCAACCCCGGCGCCGCGCCCGAAACGCACAAGGTGCTGGGAGCCACGGTGGTGCACCGCGAGTCCAGCTGAACCCACGGGAGGCGCGCATGCGCACGACGGTCGGCATCATCGGCGGCGGCCCCGCCGGACTGCTCCTGGCCCGGCTGCTGCACCGCACCGGCATCGACTGCATCGTCCTGGAGGCCAGGACCCGCGAGTACGTCGAGCACCGCCAGCGCGCCGGAATGCTGGAGCAGGGCACGGTCGACGCCCTGCGCGAGGCCGGCGCCGCCCAGCGCCTGAACACCGAGGGCCTGGTCCACCAGGGCATCGAGCTGCGCTTCGACCGCGAACGCCACCACATCGACTTCCCGGCCCTCACCGGCGGCCGTACCGTCACCATCTACGCCCAGACCGAGATCGTGAAGGACCTCGTCGCCCTCCAACTGGCCGAGGGGCCACCGCTGTTGTTCGAGGCGGAGGCCCTGGCGATCGAGAAGCCGGAGAGTGCCTCACCCGTCGTGCGCTTCTTGCACGAGGGCCGCGAGCAGACGCTGACCTGCGACTGGGTGATCGGCTGCGACGGCTTCCACGGCATCTCCCGCGACACCTTCCCGGCCGCGAGCAGCCGCTCGTACGCGCACGACTACCCGTACTCCTGGCTCGGGATCCTCGCCGACGTGGCACCGTCCTGCGACGAACTGATCTACGCGCGCGGCGAGAGCGGCTTCGCCCTGCACAGCATGCGCTCCCCGCACCTCTCCCGCCTCTACCTCCAGGTCCCCAACGACACCGACCCCGACGACTGGCCCGACGACCGCATCTGGGACGAACTCGCCGCCCGCTTCGCAATCGACGCCGACTGGACCCTGCACCGCGGCCCGATCACCGCCAAGTCCGTGACCTCCATGCGCAGCTACGTCCACGAACCGATGCGCCACGGCCGCCTGCTGCTCGCCGGGGACGCCGCCCACATCGTGCCGCCGACCGGAGCCAAGGGGCTCAACCTCGCCGTCTCTGACGTCCGCGTCCTCGCCCGCGCCTTCGCCGAGCTGCACCGCACCGGATCCGAGCAACTCCTCGACACCTATTCGGAGATATGCCTCGCCCGGGTGTGGCAGGCCACGCGCTTCTCGTACGACATGACTAAGATGTTGCATGCTCAACCAGATGGGGATGCGTTCGAGAACCGCCTGCAGTTGACACGTCTGCGCCGGATCGCCGCATCCCGCCACGCGGCCGCCGAACTGGCCGCCAACTACTCGGGACTTCCGCTCATGACCTGAGTCCCGCCGGTGACGAAACGGAGAGCCGTCATGCCGTTGCTCGACCCGAAGACCTGGCAGTCCCGCCCCCTGTCGGGGCCGGAGTACGCCGTTACGGAGCCCGCCACCGGGGACACCCTCGCCACCGTCACCCTCGCCTCGGCCGAGGACGTGGGCACCGCCGCCGAGGCCGCCCGCTCCGCCCAGGCCGAGTGGGCCCGTGTCCCGCACTTCGTCCGCGCCGGCGTCCTGCGCAAGGCCGGCGACCTGTTCGCCGCGCACGCCGACGAACTGCGCGAGTGGATCGTCCGCGAGTCCGGCTCCATCCCCGGCAAGGCCGAGTTCGAGCTGCACGTCGCCGCCCAGGAGTGCTACGAGGCCGCAGCCCTCGCCTCCCGCCCGGCCGGACAGATCCTGCCCAGCGAGGCACCGCGCCTGTCGTACACGCGACGGGTCCCGGTGGGTGTGGTCGGCGTGATCTCCCCGTTCAACGCGCCGCTGATCCTCTCCATCCGCTCGGTCGCCCCGGCCCTCGCCCTGGGCAACGCGGTCGTCCTGAAGCCGGACCCGCGGACGGCGGTCTGCGGCGGACTGGCCCTCGCGGCCGTGTTCGCCGAGGCGGGCCTGCCCGAGAACCTGCTGCACGTGCTGCCGGGCGGCCCGGACGTCGGCCAGGCACTGGTCGCCGACCCGAAGATCCCCGTCATCTCCTTCACCGGCTCCACGGCGGCCGGCCGGGCGGTCGGCGAGGCGGGCGGCCGCCTCCTCAAGCGCGTCCACCTGGAACTCGGCGGGAACTCCGCCCTGGTCGTGCTGGAGGACGCCGACCTCGACGCGGTGATCTCCACGGCCGCCTGGGGGTCGTTCTTCCACCAGGGCCAGATCTGCATGACGACCGGCCGCCACCTGGTGCACCAGTCCCTGTACGGGGAGTACGTCGAGCGCCTCGCAGCCAAGGCCGACTCACTCGCCGTCGGCGACCCGCACCGCGAACAGGTCCACCTCGGCCCCATCATCGACGACGCCCAGCTGACCAAGGTGCACGGCCTGGTCGAGGCCAGCACCTCCCGCGGCGCCAAACTGGCCGCGGGCGGCACCCATGAACGCCTCTTCTACCGGCCGACGGTCCTCGCGGGCGTCGACGACCAGACCCCCGCCTACGCCGAGGAGGTCTTCGGCCCGGTCGCGCCTGTACGGTCCTTCGCCGACGCGGACGAGGCGGCAGCCCTGGCGTCGGCGGGGGAGTACGGCCTCTCCCTGGGCATCGTCACCCGCGACGCGGCCCGCGGCCTCGACCTCGCCGAGCGCATCCCGACCGGCATCGTCCACATCAACGACCAGACGGTGAACGACGAGGCCGTGGCACCCTTCGGCGGCATCGCCGCGTCCGGCACCGGCGCCCGCTTCGGCGGCGAGGCCAACCTGGAGGCCTTCACCGACGTGCGCTGGACGACGGTGCGCGCGGACGTGGCGCCCTACCCGTTCTGATCCGGGCGACTACTGGCCGTTCTGCTCGGCCTGCGTCTGCTGCTCCGCGACCGCCTTGCGGACCTCGTCCATGTCCAGCTTGCGGGCCTGGCCGATGACGTCCGTCAGGGCGGCCTCGGGCAGGGCGCCCGGCTGCGCGAACACGGCGACCTGGTCGCGGACGATCATCAGCGTCGGGATCGACTGGATACCGAAGGCCGCGGCCAGCTCCGGCTGCGCCTCGGTGTCGATCTTGCCGAACACCAGGTCGGGGTTGTCCTCGGCCGCCTTCTCGTAGACCGGCGCGAACTGACGGCACGGCCCGCACCACGACGCCCAGAAGTCGATCAGGACGAAGTCGTTGTCCGTGACCGTCTGGTCGAAGTTCTCCTTGGTGAGCTCCACGGTGCTGCTCATGACCTGAAATCCCTCTTCCTGCTGTCGGGGCGAAGCCGTCGGCACAACACGGCCGGCCGGTCACGTATTCCGCGCCCCTACCCGTGTGGCCTGAGCGCACACCACCCACCAGACTGACCCCATGACGGAAACGGAAACCATCGCGTACGACGTCGTGGTGCTCGGGGCCGGGCCCGTGGGGGAGAACGTCGCCGACCGCACCCGTGCGGCCGGCCTGTCCACCGCGGTCGTGGAGAGCGAGCTGGTCGGCGGCGAGTGCTCGTACTGGGCCTGCATCCCCAGCAAGGCCCTGCTGCGCCCGGTCATCGCCCGCGCGGACGCCCGCCGCGTGCCCGGCCTGCGCCAGTCGGTGCAGGGCCCCCTCGATGCGGCCGCGGTCCTCGCGCACCGCAACTACTACACCTCCGACTGGCACGACGACGGCGCGGCCCAGTGGCTGGACGGCATCGGCGCCGACCTCCACCGCGGCCACGGCCGCCTGACCGGCCCGCGCACGGTGACCGTCACCGGCTCGGACGGCGGGCGGAAGGTGCTCACCGCCCGCCACGCCGTCGCCCTCTGCACCGGCACCGACGCCGTACTGCCCGATCTGCCGGGCCTGGCCGAGGTCAAGCCGTGGACCAGCAGGAACGCGACCAGCGCGCAGGCCGTGCCCGGCCGTCTCGTCGTGGTCGGCGGCGGAGTCGTCGCCACCGAGATGGCCACCGCCTGGCAGGCCCTCGGCTCACAGGTCACCGTCCTCGTCCGCGGCAAGGGCCTGCTCAACCGCATGGAGCCCTTCGCCGGCGAACTGGTGGCAGAGGCCCTCACCGAGGCCGGTGCGGACGTCCGCACCGGCACGTCCGTGGAGTCGGTCACGCGCGAGAACGGCACGGTCGTGGTGGTGACCGACCAGGGCGACCGCATCGAGGCCGACGAGATCCTCTTCGCCACCGGGCGCCGACCGAAGACCGGCGACATCGGCCTGGACACGGTCGGCCTGGAGCCGGGCAGCTGGCTGCCGGTCGACGACAGCCTGCGGGTGACCGGCAGCGACTGGCTGTACGCGGTCGGCGACGTCAACCACCGCGCACTCCTCACCCACCAGGGCAAGTACCAGGCCCGCATCGCCGGCGCCGCCATCGCCGCCCGCGCCTCCGGCGTCCCGCTCCTGGAGTCGGACCCCTGGGGCGCCCACGCCGCCACCGCCGACCACCACGCCGTCCCCCAGGTCGTCTTCACCGACCCGGAGGCGGCGGCCGTCGGCCTCTCCCTCGCGGAGGCGGAACAGGCCGGGTACCGGGTCCGGGCCGTGGACGTCGAGATGTCCTCCGCGTCCGGCGCGGGCCTGTACGCCGACGGATACCGCGGCCGCGCCCGGATGGTCGTGGACCTGAACGAGGAGATCCTGCGCGGAGTCACCTTCGTCGGCCCCGGCGTCGGCGAACTCATCCACTCGGCGACGATCGCCGTCGCCGGCCAGGTCCCGGTCAGCAGGCTCTGGCACGCGGTGCCGTCGTTCCCGACGATCAGCGAGGTGTGGCTGCGGCTGCTGGAGGCGTACCGCGACAACTGACGTACGACAGCTGCCGGATGGACGCCTGGGATGTGTTGACGGCATGTGCCTCTTTGCGCCGTGGGTGCGCCAGTTCGCGGTGACGCCACGAGGGCATTTCGGAGGGGGTACAGGAACAGCAGCCTGATCTGCTGCTGTTGCCGTCGCAGGGGGGAGCTGGGGCGATGTCTGGGCTCAGGGGGCTGAAGGAACTGGCCGCCGCGTCCGCTTTGGTCGTGGCGGCCTGCGTTGCCTCGATTCTGGTCACTGTGTTTCTGGTACGCGTACCGGGGCTGCAGTCTCCGCAAAGCGGCAACGCAGGGCAGGCGTTCGGGGCGGCAGCCGGTGTGACGTCGATGATCGTGCTCGTCTTCATGGTCCGGACGTTCCATCAGCAACGTCAAGAGACGCATGTGCAGCGGGAGTTGCTCGACGCCCAGCTGACCGAGGTGATGTCGCAGAGCGAGTACGCGCGCTTCAACAACGAATGCGCTCAGCGCGTGGCGGAATCGGCTGTGCGGGCGCAGCATCACGCGCTGCTGAGTGCGGCCATCGAGGATCCCGTGCTGGCCGATGTGTGGCCGAGCTGGGGGCCGGAGATCTCCGAGGAGAAGCGGAAGCAGTTCCTTTACGCCAACCTGATCATTTCATTCCAGTACATGGCGTACATGGTCAACTACACATCGGCCGACGAGATGGAAGCGGGCATGTACCGGCTGTTCAAGAGCGAGGTGATTCGTGAGTTCTGGGAACAGTCACGGCCGAACCGCACGGTGGGTACCGCGTCCGGCGGTGCCATGTGGAAGTTCTACGAGATGGCCGAACTGGCCTACCGGCGTCATCAGGTGGACGAGCCGGGAGTCGAGTGAGGACCTCAAGCCGAGGGAGGCTGCCATCCCGCTGCGAGGGCGACACTGCGGGGGACCACCACAAGGCGTTCACCCGGCCCCACACCGGTGCCCTGGGGGAGCTGGTCGTGCAACTCGCCGGGTGCTTCCGAGCCGATGAGGGCCAGATCGCCGCTCGGCAGCTCGAAGACGGCGGGACAAGTGGACTCGCTGAGGCACGAGGCGGCGGTTGCCAGCAACTTGATCTGGGTCACGTCGGTCACATTAGCAGCGCCGGTACCTGCAGAAACGTTCTTCACGACGGTGACGGCAGATCGAAACCCAGGACCTGCGCCGCCTCCTGAGGCGTCGCCTGCGTCCACCGCTCCGCCATCGCCTGGTTCGACGACAGAGAGCGCAGCTCCGCCCGGTCGAGGTACAGAACGCCGTCGAGATGATCGGTCTCGTGCTGCACGATCCGCGCCGGCCAGCCGCTGAACACCTCGTCCACCGGTCGCCCGAACTCGTCCTCACCCCTCAGCCGCACCTCGGCGGCCCGCGCCACCACCGCCTGCCATCCCGGCACGCTCAGACACCCCTCGAAGAAGGCGGCCCGAGCCGCACCGACGGGCTCGTACGTCGGATTGACCAGCACCCGGAACGGCTGCGGCACCCGGCCGCGGGCCAGCCGTACCTCCTCCGGCACCGGCGCCGGATCCTCGATCACCGCGATCCGCAGCGGCACACCCACCTGCGGCGCGGCGAGGCCCACGCCCGGCGCCTCGTGCATGGTGACGCGCAGGGCCTCGACGAAGCGGGCAAGCAGGGCGGGGCCGAGCTGGCCGTCGAAGTGCTCGGTGCCGGCCCTCAGGGCCGGGTCGCCGGCCGCGACGATGGGCAACGGGCCGTCGGTGGCGAGGAGTTCCTCGACCTGCTCGGCAAGGGGCGCGTGATCACGGGGAGTTGCCATCGGGCCAGGATGCCATGGACTTCGGCCACAGCCGTCGCGACGTGTGACGCACACCACTCCCGTCTCCGGGAACTCGGCGCCCCCCGCCCCCGACTACTGGACCGCTACGCCACACCCCGTCCCCCTCCCCCCGGAGAAGCCCGCCGATGTCCACCGCTCCCTCGACCACCAAGGACGAGGCCCCGCAACCGGCCGCCACCCCGGCGCCGTCCCCCGGCCGCCTCGCGCCGCTCCGCCCGCTGGTGCTGCGCCTGCACTTCTACGCCGGAGTGCTCGTCGCACCGTTCCTGCTCGTCGCCGCCGTCACCGGCTTCCTGTACGCCGGCGCGTTCCAGGCCGAGAAGCTCGTGTACGCGCAGGAGATGACCGTCGCCAAGGTGGGCGACACCGAGCTGCCGATCTCCGAGCAGGTGGCCGCCGCCCGCAAGGCCCACCCCGAGGGCACCGTCTCGGCCGTACGCCCCTCCCCGGAGGCCGACGCCACCACCAGAGTGCTGCTCTCCGGCGTCAAGGGCGTCGACCCCGACCACTCCCTCGCGGTCTTCGTCGACCCGTACACCGGCAAGGTGCGTGGCGCCCTCGAACAGTACGGCTCTACGGGCGCGTTGCCGCTGCGTACCTGGATCGACGAGCTCCACCGTGACCTGCACCTAGGCGACACCGGCCGGCTCTACAGCGAGTTCGCCGCGAGCTGGCTGTGGGTGATCGCGGGCGGCGGTCTGCTGCTGTGGTTCTCCCGCCGCCGGGCCCTGCGCAAAGTGCGCGGGACCAGCGGGCGGCGCCGCACGCTCGGCCTGCACGGCACTGTCGGCGTCTGGGCCGCCGCCGGGTTCATCTTCCTGTCGGCGACCGGTCTGACCTGGTCGACCTACGCCGGGGCGAACATCGACACGCTGCGCACCTCGCTCGGCCAGGCCACCCCGTCCGTCTCGGCGACGGCGGGTGGCGAGCACGCGGGTCACGGAAGCTCCGCGTCAGCCGGGGGTGCCGAGCACGGCGTCGGACTCGACAAGGTGCTGGCTGCGGCCCGGGCCAAGGGCCTGACCGACCCGGTGGAGCTTGTGCCGCCCGCCGACGCGAACTCCGCGTACGTCGTCAAGCAGGTGCAGCGCAGCTGGCCCGAGAAGCAGGATTCGGTCGCGGTCGACCCGGCCACCGGCAAGGTCACCGACGAACTGCGCTTCGCCGACTATCCGTTGCTCGCCAAGCTGACCCGCTGGGGTATCGACCTGCACACGGGTGTCCTGTTCGGCCTGGTCAACCAGATCGCCCTGATGCTGCTCGCGCTCTCCCTCATCCTGCTGATCGTCTGGGGCTACCGCATGTGGTGGCAGCGCGGCCGCGGCTCCGCCTTCGGCCGGCCGATCCCGCGCGGCGCCTGGCAGCAGGTACCGCCGCAGATCCTCGTCCCGGCGGTCGCCGTCATCGCCGTCCTCGGCTACTTCGTGCCGCTGCTCGGCATTCCGCTGGCCGTCTTCATCGTGGTCGACGTCCTCCTCGGCGAGATCGCCCACCGCAGGGGACGGTACATACCGGCACCGGAGCCGGCCGTGAAGTAGCGCGGTGGCGCAGGGCGGAGACATGGCCGGGGCCCGGTTCCTTTGCGGAACCGGGCCCCGGCCGTAGAGCCGTAGAGCCGTACGGGCTGGCTCAGACCTGCTCGAAGTCGCCCGCGAGCGCCGAGGCGATCCGCAGGTGCGAGTCGGCCTCCTCGTGCCGCCCCTGCCGCTCGAGCGTGCGGCCGAGCATCAGCCGGGCGTAGTGCTCCACCGGGTCGCGCTCGACGATGACGCGCAACTCGGTCTCCGCGCGGCGCAGTTGGGCCGAGTGGTAGTAGGCCCGCGCCAGCAGCAGCCGCGGTCCGGTCTGCTCCGGCACCTCCTCGACCAGCCCGCCCAGCACGCGCGCCGCGGCGGCGTAGTCCTTGGCGTCGAAGAACATGTGCGCGCGCTCCCAGCGCTCCGCCGGTGTTCCGTGGTCGTAGTACGTCGTGTCCACTCGTGACCTCCTTCGGACCACTGCAACCACCACGGATGGTTGAACATTCCAGTGTGTGCGGGAGGGGCCTCAGGCCGACAGTGCGGTCAGCTCCTTGTCGGCCCGCTCGGTCACCAGGGCCAGCACGCGACCGGCCGCCGCCAGATCCTCCGCCGGGATTCCGGCGTAGATCCGGGCGGAGATCTCCCCGGTCTCGGCGTTCACCTCGGTGTGGAACTCCCGTCCGGCGTCCGTGATCCGGACCGCGGACGTGTCGGCCGCCGCCAGCCCCTTGGCGATCAGTTCCTCGACGACGCCCTCCACGTCTGCCGCGTCGACCTTGAGGTCGCCGGCGACCTGCCCGACGAGGACCTCGCGCTCGAGGGGCCCTTCGGCGGCGGCGAGGGGCCTGAGGGTGATCTGCTGCTGGAAGGTGGCGCCATGGCGGGCCAGGACGTGCTCCAGGACGGCACGGCCGGCGTAGTGGGCCAGGGCGATGACGCGGCCGTTGACGGTGGGTGCGGTGGTGGTCATAGCTGCTCCGTCTCGTTCTCGCTGAATGGATCAAGAGGTGCGTCGAGCAGGGTGGCCAGGTCGCGGGTGAACTCCCGCGCGCGCGGGCTGTCGAGACCGCCGAGCGGCTCCAGCAGCTGCTGCAGGAGTTTCGCCACGACCTTGATGGCACGTCCGGTGACCTCACGGCCCTGCTCGGTGAGGGCCAGCTGTACGGCGCGCGGGTCCTTGGGGTCCCGGGTGCGCTCGAGGAGGCCGGCCGCTTCCAGGGCGCGGGCCAGTTTGGACACGTAGAGCGGTTCGAGCCCGGTCTGATCGGCGAGGCGGCGCTGGCTGGGACGCTCCCCGCTGCGCTGCATGCCGTACAGCGAGGCCACCAGCGAGTACTGCGCGTGGGTCAGGCCGAGCGGGGCCACGGCCCGGTCGACGGCCACCCGCCACTTCATCGACAGGCGCCAGACCAGGAAGCCGGGCGTGGCTTTCTCGGAACCACTACTCATGGCAGATACAGTACATGGCTATTATGTCCATGGCTACTATTTCCTGGGTGGTGGGCGAGAACGCCCGAGTGACGGACTGACGGGACGCCCTCGGCAGGGCTAGGTTGGCGCCATGAGCAATCTTGATCGCGAGGCGGTTCCCGCCCTGTGCGGCGGCCGTGGATTCGTGGTGGCGGAGCCCGTGCGTGAACTCCTCAGCCCTCGCCGCGTCAAGCTCGGCGAGTCGACCGAAGTCCGCCGTCTGCTGCCCAACCTGGGCCGCCGCATGGTCGGCGCCTGGTGCTTCGTCGATCACTACGGCCCCGACGACATCGCCGACGAGCCCGGCATGCAGGTGCCGCCGCACCCGCACATGGGCCTGCAGACGGTGAGCTGGCTGCACCAGGGCGAGGTGCTGCACCGCGACTCCACCGGCAGCCTGCAGACCATCCGCCCCCGCGAACTGGGGCTCATGACCTCCGGCCGGGCCATCAGCCACTCCGAGGAGAGCCCCCGGCCGCACGCCCGTTTCCTGCACGGCGCGCAACTGTGGGTCGCCCTCCCCGACGGCCACCGCCACACCGACCCGCACTTCGAACACCACGCCGAACTGCCGCTCGTCACGGCACCGGGCCTGAGGGCCACGCTGATCCTCGGCGACCTCGACGGCGCGACCTCGCCCGGCACGACGTACACCCCGATCGTCGGCGCCGACCTGGCCCTCGCCCGCGGCGCGGACGTACGCCTGCCGCTGGAGCCGGACTTCGAGTACGCCGTGCTGTCCATGTCCGGCGAGGCCCACGTCGACGGCGTGCCGCTGCTGCCGGGCTCGATGCTCTACCTCGGCTGCGGCCGCACCGAACTCCCGCTGCGCGCCGAGTCGGACGCAGGCCTGATGCTCCTGGGCGGCGAGCCCTTCGAGGAGGAGCTCATCATGTTCTGGAACTGGATCGGACGGTCCCAGGAAGAGATCGTCCAGGCTCGTGAGGACTGGATGACCGGGTCGCGATTCGGAGAGGTGAAGGGGTATGACGGGGCACCGCTGCCTGCCCCGGAGCTTCCGCCGCTACCTTTGAAACCACGGGGAAGGGCGCGTTGACCTGCCCAGATGCGGCAATCGGGATGCCGAGGCGGGGATGCGTGGACTTCCGGACTCTCAGTTCCCCGACCATTGGGGGGCGTGGGGCGGCAGTCCGCTTGCTGACATGTGACGGCGCGTCAGTCTGCGCGGACCGGAGTCCGCGTGGCGGCGCCGGGCAGGCGGCGGCTCCACCACCCACCGCTTCGGCTGCGGCGGGGACGCTTCTGTAACAGCCGCACGTCATTTCCGGCGGCGGCCACGCACGGGTACGCCGGTGCGCCTGGCCACGTGGGACGTGCGGGCCTTCGCCTCGGGACGGTGGCCGCCCCGGCAGCACCTGCCTCGCCGGTACTCGGCCGTGGGCGCCTCACAGGGATCTGCTCGACCATCGAGCTGTGGGGGCAAGGGGCTAGACACCGAGACCCCCACCGCCGGTCACCCGGGGGGGGCCGGACCACCCACGACCCCCGCGGCGACGGCCCCGCCCAGCGCGGCGGGCCGGG
>NZ_JBIAWI010000022.1:45022-187475 GCF_042895385.1 Streptomyces sp. NPDC001401 | reverse complement strand
CACCAGCAGCGGCAGGGTCTGCGAGGCGGTGACGAACTCCCGCAGCGGATGCCGGGCCAGCACCGCATCCACCTCCGGCGTCAACGCCGCCGCCAATCGGGTGGCGACAGGCAGCGAGTCGTCGCGCAAAGTCTCCGCCGCCGCCAGGACCGCAGCACGCCCCGGGCCCTCGGGCACCCCGGCGGCCAGCTTCTCGTGCAGGTCGCCGCCCTCCTCCAGCACCAGGCCGGTGTCGATGCCGGCCGGGATCTTGATGCGGGCATTGCGCCGCCACGTGCCCACCGGGTCGCTCCAGGACTCCACCCGATACGTCCAGTGGCCCGCGCAGGTGGGCGTGACCTCGGCGCCCCAGCGGTCGGAGCCCGGGGCCAGTTCCCGCATCGGCGTCCACGGGCCGTGCTGGCCCTCCGGGTCGGTCAGGACGACGTTGGCGGCGACCGCGTCGTGGCCCTCGCGGAACACGGTCGCAGTGACCTCGAACGTTTCCCCTACGACCGCCTTGGCCGGGCGCCTTCCGCACTCCACCGCCGGATGGACGTCCCGCACCGGGATGCGGCCGATGGCCGGAATCGAACTCATGGGTCTCACCTCCGCCGTGCTGGAGACCGGACCCTTGGCCCGGTCGAGGGATACAGGCTGCGCAGTACGCGCGGAGCCGCAGGGGTTCTACCTCCCTGCGGCGAAATGCTGTTGTGCCTTGGGCGGCCCGCGCCGCTCGGCCGCACCCGTCCGGGGCCGCTCGTTCTGCTCCCGGAGATAGGCCCCCAGGGTGGACCCGAGATAGCGCTCGGCGGCGTCCGCGGCTTCGCGCGCGCAGCGCTTGCCCATCAGCACGCACAAGGTGTAGCCCGAGTCCTCGAAGGTGGCGCGCACCGCGTGGTCGGCGGGAGACGCGAGCATGACGCGTTCCCAGGCCCGGTACCGCCGCAGTTGCCGGGCCACTTCGGCTTTGGCCGGTAGCAGCATGACCCTCTTCACTTTCCGGGGCTCGATCGCACGTCTCCCGACCGTCGGGCGGCGGCCGTGCGTGGGCACGCACGGATCCGTTACGGGTATCGAGGTCTTCACACATGGTGCACGCGCGGCGACCCAGCGTCTTGTTGGATCTTCAACCATGCCCGGCCGGGCCTTCGGTCACTCCGGGTGCGCGCTCGTGTTGCACGAATGGTCTAGTTCACCCACTCTTGAGGTGACTCAGAAGCGATCAACGCTCACGCTTCGCGTTCGGGGCTCGTCCTGCAGGGGCGAGAAGGAGCGGGAGCCTCGCGGGTGAGGAGCCAACGAAGATGAAGACCGCAGTGCCCTGCTACTACCACCTCGACGTGGAAGTCAGCCCCGAACGGGTCGGACAGGTACGGCGCATCCTGGCCGCGCATCTCCGGCTCTGGGACCTCGAGACACTGGTCGAGCCCGTCTGCAGCGGCGCCGAGCTGCTGCTCAGGGCCATCGACGAGCATGCGACGGACAAGAGCACGTCCATCGAGATGTGGTGGAACGGACAGCATCTGATCACCGCCGTGGGGGAGAACGACTGCGACCTGCGCCCCGACCACGACATGCGAGCCTGTCTGCAGCGGATCGCCGCGATGAGCGACGGCTGGGGCTGCTGCGCCACGGACACCGGCAGCAAGGTCATCTGGTTCTCGCAGCGGGCCAGGGCCGGCGAGCGGATGCCCCTGGTGCCTGTGGCGCCCGCGCCGAGCCTGCGTGAGGTGCTCCAGGTGCCCCGCGAGATGCCGGCCGTGGCTCTGGCCGGTCAGGTGCGCGAGCCGGACGGCGTCCTGGAGGATGCCCGGTGACGGCGAAGCGCCGCCGCAAGCCAGGGGTGCCCGTCTGGAGCGGGCACCCCTACCCATTGGGTGCCTCCTACGACGGGAAAGGCACCAACTTCGCGCTCTTCAGCGAGGTGGCCCAACGCGTCGAACTCGTCCTTGTCGACGACGACGACGGCGGCGAGCGCCGCGTCCCGGTGACCGAGGTCGACGGCTTCGTCTGGCACTGCTACCTGCCGGACATCGGGCCGGGACAGCGCTACGGCTACCGGGTGCACGGGCCCTGGCACCCGCAGCTGGGCCACCGCTGCAACCCGGCGAAGCTGCTCCTCGACCCGTACACCAGGGCGGTGGACGGGCAGGTGGACAACCACGCCTCCCTCTTCGAGCGCGCACCGGGCGGCCGGTCCCGGTCCGACAGCGCCGGACACACCATGCTCGGCGTGGTCACCGACCCGGCCTTCGACTGGGGCGACGACCGGCCGCCGCGGCAGTCGTACGCCGACAGTGTGATCTACGAGGCCCATGTCAAGGGCCTGACCCGCACCCACCCCGACGTCCCGCCCGAACTCCGCGGCACCTACGCCGGACTCGCGCACCCCGCGGTGCTCGAGCACCTGACGAAACTCGGCGTGACCGCGGTGGAGCTGATGCCGGTGCACCAGTACGTCCAGGACGGTGTGCTGCAGGGCCGCGGCCTGTCCAACTACTGGGGCTACAACACGATCGGCTTCTTCGCCCCGCACAACGCCTACGCCGCCCACGGCACCCGCGGCGGGCAGGTCACCGAGTTCAAGTCGATGGTGAAGGCGCTGCACGCGGCCGGCCTCGAAGTGATCCTCGACGTCGTCTACAACCACACCGCCGAGGGCAACGAGAAGGGCCCCACCCTCTCCTTCCGCGGCATCGACAACGCCTCGTACTACCGCCTGGTGGACGGCGACTGGGGCCACTACTACGACACCACCGGCACCGGCAACAGCCTGCTGATGCGGCACCCCTACGTACTCCAGCTGATCATGGACTCGCTGCGGTACTGGGTGACCGAGATGCATGTCGACGGCTTCCGCTTCGACCTCGCGGCCACACTGGCACGGCAGTTCCACGAGGTGGACCGGCTGTCGGCGTTCTTCGACCTGATCCAGCAGGACCCCGTGATCAGCAGGGTCAAGCTGATCGCGGAGCCGTGGGACGTGGGGGAGGGCGGCTACCAGGTGGGCAACTTCCCGCCGCTGTGGTCGGAGTGGAACGGCAGGTACCGCGACGCCGTACGGGACTTCTGGCGGAGCGGTGAGCACACCCTCGGCGAGTTCGCCTCCCGGCTGACCGGCTCCGCCGACCTGTACCAGCACAGTCGGCGCCGCCCCCGGGCCAGCGTCAACTTCGTCACCGCGCACGACGGCTTCACCCTGCGCGACCTGGTCTCGTACAACGACAAGCACAACGAGGCCAACGGCGAGGGCAATCGGGACGGCGAGAGCGTCAACCGGTCCTGGAACTGCGGCGTCGAGGGCGACACCGACGAGCCGGGCGTGCTGGAGCTGCGCGCCCGCCAGCAGCGCAACTTCCTGGCCACCCTGCTGCTCTCGCAGGGCATCCCGATGCTGAGCCACGGCGACGAGCTGGGCCGCACCCAGCGCGGCAACAACAACGCCTACTGCCAGGACAACGAAGTCTCCTGGATCGACTGGGAGTTGACCGAGGAACAGCGGGGCCTCGCCGAGTTCACGCGGTACGTCATCGGACTGCGCGCCGCCCACCCGGTGCTGCGCCGGCGCCGGTTCTTCCGCGGCGAGACCGCGACCCACCCTCGCCAGCCGCTGCCCGACCTGGTATGGCTGGCGCCGGACGCGCAGGAGATGACGGAGGAGGACTGGCAGCGCTCCGACGCGCACTCCGTCGGCGTGTTCCTCAACGGCGACGCCATCGCCGAACCCGACCCCTGCGGCCGTCCCGTGGTGGACGACTCGTTCCTGCTCCTGCTGAACAGCTACTGGGAGCCGGTGGAGTTCCGGCTGCCGGACGTCACATACGGCGAGCGCTGGACCACCCTGGTCGACACCGCCGAACCGCACGGCCCACCGGACGAATCGGAGTACAAGGCGGCCACCACCATCCTGGTCGAGCGCCGCAGCCTCCTACTCCTGTCGAGACCTCCCTGCGCCCCGAAGGGGCGCCCCAAGAGGCGCGAGGAACTGCGCGACCAGCCCCAACGACGCCGCACACGACCAACAGCCGTCGCGGCACGTCCGTAGTCGCCCCGGCCGCTACCGTTCGCGGCGCGAAGTCACAGTGAACTGCGCACCGTCCGCGTCGCGCAGCACCGCCTCGTCGCTGCCCTTCGACAGGACACTGCCGCCGTGCACCTCGGCGGCCCGTACACAGGCCGCCACGTCCTCGACCGCGAAGTGGATCTGCCAGTGGGGCCGGATGGTGGGGTCGGGTGCCGCCCCCAGGGCCCCGGACTCGATGCGCGCCACGATGTCGCCCTGGCTGCGCAGCACCACCTCGCCGCCCTCGTACAGGACCTCGCAGCTGCCGGGCCGATCTGTGGCCCAGTCCAGCACCTCGCCGTAGAAGATCGCGGCGTCGAAGGCGTCGCGCGTGTGCAGCCTGATGAAGGTCGGGGCCGCGTGCCGCCACTTCTCCCAGTCGGCGACCAGCGCCCCCTCCCAGACCCCGAAGGTCGCACCGTCCCGGTCGGCCAGCAGCGCTGCCCGCCCCGGCGGGAAGGAGAGCGGGCCGACCGCAGCCGTGCCGCCCCGCTCCTGGGCCCTCGCCACGGCCTCGTCCGCGCTGGGCACGGCGAAGTACGGCGTCCAGGCGACCGCCATCTGCCACATGTCGGCCACGGCGGCGATCCCGGCCACGGG
This sequence comes from Streptomyces sp. NPDC001401, assembly GCF_042895385.1. NCBI lineage: Bacteria > Bacillati > Actinomycetota > Actinomycetes > Kitasatosporales > Streptomycetaceae > Streptomyces > Streptomyces sp. NPDC001401. The sequence goes on along the minus strand of NZ_JBIAWI010000022.1, from coordinate 182,830 downwards.
AGTCCCGTCCACCAGAGCCATCCGGAAGCGGTCACCGAGCTTGGCCGAGCGCCACTCCCAGCCCAGCACGGCCCGGTAGAAGTCCTCGGTGGCGTCGACATCGCGGCTGGTCAGGCTCACCCAGCACGGGGCCCCGAACACGGAGGCCGAGGTGACGATGTGCGTCACGCCGCGCGGGCGTGAGGTGTCGTGGTTCATGGCAGTCGCGTCCTGGTCTCGTCGACCGGCAGCCACCGGTCTCGTACCAGTGTCCAACCGGAACCGCACGATGCGCCTGCCGAGTACCCCCGGGTGTGGCCGAAACGGGTGCTGTGGGCGTCTGCTGCCCGGTGGCAGCGGGCAGCGTGAGTGCCACTATGGATGAGTGGCACCGGTACCCCATGAACCTGCCGACGAGACGGATCGCATCTTCGCGCTGCAGGAAGAAGTCGATCAGCTGAAGGAAGCCGTCGTCTCGCATGCCGTCGTGGACCAGGCGATCGGAATGATGGTCGCGCTGGGCCGGGTGACGCCGGACGAGGGGTGGGCGGTGCTGAAGGACGTCTCCCAGCACACGAACATCAAGCTCCGCAATGTCGCGGAACTCATTCTCATCTGGGGGCGCAACGGAGTGCTGCCCCCGGACATCAAGGTCGAACTGGAATCCGCCCTGGACCGCTACGGTCCCACACAGATCCCCGAGGCCCCACCCGAGCGGTGAGGCGAGGGGGCCACGTGCGGCCGGACGGCGCAACGGTCAGCCGGTCTCCGTGAGGAGTTCCGCCCGGAGCTGGTCGAAGCAGCCGCTGAGCAGCCGGGAGACATGCATCTGCGAGATGCCCAGCTGTTGGGCGATGCGGCTTTGCGTCATGCCCCCGAAGAAGCGGAGATACAGGATGGTGCGCTCGCGCTCGGGGAGCGACTGCAGACAGGGCCCGACCGCCACTCGGTCGACGACGACGTCGTAGGCCGGATCGGGGCCGCCGATCGCGTCCGCCAGGGCGTATCCGTCGGTGCCGGGCATCTCGGCGTCGAGCGACAGTGCGGTGAAGCACTCCAGGGCTTCCATCCCTGTGCGCACCTCGGCCTCGGTCAGGTGCGCCTGCCGGGCGATCTCGGTGACGGTCGGTCCCCGCCCCTGGATCGTCTGGGACAGCTCCTTCACGGCCTGCCGCACCCTGTTGCGCAGGTCCTGGACCCGGCGCGGCACATGCAGCGTCCACATGTGGTCGCGGAAGTGCCGCTTGATCTCCCCGGTGACGGTCGGCACCGCGTACGCCTCGAAGGCGTGGCCGCGGGCCGGGTCGTAGTGGTCGACGGCCTTGACCAGGCCGAGGGCCGCGACCTGGTACAGATCCTCCAGGGACTCTCCGCGCCCCTTGAACCGCACGGCGATCCGCTCGGCCATCGGCAGCCAGGCCTCGACCAGTTCGTCCCGCAACTGTCTGCGCTGGGGCCCATCGGACAGCCGCGTGAGCCGGGCGAAGGCTTCGGCGGTGTCGGGGGCGTCGTCGTGCGGATGAGATTTAGTGCTGGCGCTGGCGACACGCATGGTGCGCACCTCCCTGAGGCGGTGCCGAGGGGACGGGCGCCATGAGAGATGCGGACTCGGACCTGCGGAGACATCCGGAGCCCGACCGGCTCCCACGGACGTGCCTCCTGTCCGAAGCACTTAATGCTGATGCCCGGAATCGGGACATCACAAACAAAACGGGACGTTGCGGAAGGCGGCTGCGCGCTTGACCGTTCCTTGGGTTCATTACCTCTGCTACAGAGATAATCTGCTGATGTGGAACCGGAAACCTTCCCGGACGAGCTGATCGACGCCCTCATCGGCGTCCAGCGGCTGGTCAGGCGCAACCTGCGCCCGCAGATCGCCCCGCAGCTGCGCGGCGCCGAGGTCGAACTGCTGCGCCTGGTCGTGACCCGGCCCGGCATCGGCATATCCGACGCCGCCAAGGACCTGTACCTGGCCGGCAATTCGGTCTCGACGCTGGTCAACCAACTGTCCCGGCAGGGCTATCTGGTCCGCGAGACCGACCCCGCCGACCGGCGTGCCGCCCGGCTGATGCCGACACCGGCGGCCGAGGCCCGGCTCGCCGAGTGGCGCAAACGGCGCGCCGAACTCGTACGCGGCGGGCTGTCCCGTCTCGACGACCCGGACCGGGAGGCACTGCGCGCGGCGATCCCGGCCCTGCGCAGGCTGGCCGACACCCTGCACGAGGAGGCCGAGGAGACATGACGCACAACGCCGACACCGGACGGGCCGAGGCCGTCACCTGCACCGGACTCGCCTACGCCTTCGGGCGGACGAACGCGGTCGACGGACTGGAACTGTCGGTGGCGGAGGGCGAGGTCTTCGGCCTGCTCGGACCCAACGGCGCCGGAAAGACGACCGCCATCCGGTGCATCACCACACTGCTGCCGGTCCCCGCCGGGATGGTCCGCGTCTTCGGCCACGACGCGGCCAAGGACCGGATGGCCGTACGGCGCCTGCTGGGCTACGTACCGCAGCAGCTGTCCGCCGACGCCGGCCTGACCGGCCGCGAGAACGTCGCCCTGTTCGCCCGCGTCTTCGACGTCCCCCGCGCCGAACGCGCCGACCGCGTCGGCCAGGCCCTGACCGCCGTCGACCTCACCGATGCGGCCGACCGGCTGGCAGGCACCTACTCCGGCGGCATGGTGCGCCGCCTCGAACTTGCGCAGGCGCTGGTCAGCGCGCCCCGGCTGCTGATTCTCGACGAACCGACCATCGGCCTCGACCCCATCGCCCGCACCGGAGTGTGGGAGCACATCAATGCCGTCCGCACCGCCACCGGCATGACCGTGCTGGTGACCACCCACTACATGGACGAGGCCGACCAGTACTGCGACCGGGTCGCCCTGATGCACCGCGGCCGCATCCGGGCCCTCGGCACCCCGGACGAGCTCAGGGAGGGGCTCGGCGACCGTCGGCGCGCCGCGGGCGCGGCGGCCACCGATCCGCTGCCCACGCTTGAGGACGTCTTCCGTGACGTCGCGGGCAGCGGCCTCGACGACCAGGCAGGAGGTTTCCGCGATGTCCGAAGCACCCGCCGCACCGCGCACCGCGTCGGCTGACCCCGTCCGCGCACCCGGCATCGACCTGTTGCTGCGGCCGCCCAGGCCCCGCGCGGGCTGGCGGCTGCTGCCCGCCCGCGTGGTCGCGATGTGCGCCGTCGAACTGCAGAAGCTGCGCCACGACCGCACCGAGCTGTACACCCGCGCCGTGCAGCCCGCCCTGTGGCTGCTGATCTTCGGTCAGACCTTCACCCGGATCAAGGCGATCCCCACCGGCGGCATCCCCTACGTCGACTACCTGGCACCCGGCATCATCGCCCAGTCCGCGATGTTCATCGCCATCTTCTACGGCATCCAGATCATCTGGGAGCGCGACGCCGGCATCCTCAACAAACTGCTGGTCACGCCGACCCCGCGCTCGGCCCTGATCACCGGCAAGGCGTTCGCGGCCGGCGTGAAGTCCCTGATCCAGGCCGTCGTCGTCATCCTCATCGCCGCGCTCCTCGGCGTGGCGCTGACCTGGAACCCGCTGAAGCTGCTCGGTGTCGCCGCGATCGTGGTCCTCGGCTCCGCCTTCTTCTCGTGCCTGTCGATGACCATCGCCGGCATCGTCCTCAACCGCGACCGCCTCATGGGCTTCGGGCAGGCCATCACGATGCCGCTGTTCTTCGGCTCCAACGCCCTGTACCCCGTGTCCGTCATGCCCGGCTGGCTCCAGGCCATCAGCAAGGTCAACCCCCTGAGCTACCAGGTGGACGCACTGCGTGGCCTCCTCCTCGGTACGCACGCGCACGTGGCCCTCGACTTCGGGGTGCTGCTCGTGGCCGCCGCGCTCGGCATCACCGCGGCCTCCTCGCTCCTCGGCCGGCTGGCCCGCTGATCATGCACCGGAACGTGATGTGCGGCACGCGCGCGTACGCATCCGTGCCGCCCGTCCGCCCATCCTTGCTGCGCACGGCTTGATCACCGATCAAAGGGGGTGAATTCGCTGGCCACAGCGCATTCTGCTCATTTGACAGTGCACTGAGCGCACAGATAGGAAGCAGCTCTCTGAGGTCGATGAGGTGGACTGTGTACGAGCCGAACGTGGTCGGGGACTGGCAGGAGTACGACGAGCATGCCGGCCTGCGTGTCCGCGTCCACCGTCTGGAAGCCGCCGAGCCCCCGCGCGGACGGGACGACGCGGCCGCCGGGCTGACGTACTTCAGCCTCCGGATCACCGTCGAGAACCGCGGCAGCCGGCACGCCACCATCCACCTCGAGGACGGCCAGATCGACGTGCGTCTCGGCCCCGACGGCGAGGCCGCGTTCATCGACTGGCGCAACTCGCAGTTCATCGAGGGCTTCGACGTCTACCCGCTGCGCCGGGCCACCGCCGTGCTGTACGCGGCCGGTCCGGAGGCCTGTCTCAGCCAGGTCGACATCCAGATCCAGCTGCGCGTCGACGACGAGTGGGCCGACCGCCGACTGTGGGCGGGCGGCATCGGACTGCACGAGGAGCCCGTGGGCGCGCACCCCGCTTCGACGCGGGACGTCCTGGCCCACCAGGTGAGCACGTTCCTGCGCGACCAGGCGGAAGAGGGCACCGCCTGATCAGGGGCTGCCTCAGTGCGGGATGCCGTCGATGATCTCGCGGGCACCCTGACGCAGCAGCGCCACCGCGACCGACGTGCCCAGCGTGGCCGGGTCGAGTCGGCCGGCCCACTCGTGGGCGTTCAGCCGGGTCTTGCCGTCCGGGGTGAACACGCAGGCCCGCAGCGACAGTTCGCCACCGCGGTCCACGCGCGCGTACCCGGCGATCGGGCTGTTGCAGTGCCCCTGCAGAACATGCAGGAACATCCGCTCCGCGGCGGCCTCCCGGTGCGTGCCCGGATCGCCGAGCCCGCTGACCGCGTCGATGAGATCGCTGTCGCCCTCGCGGCACTGCAGGGCGAGGATGCCCGCGCCGATCGACGGCATCATCGTCTCCGGCGAGAGGACCTCGGTGATCACGTCCTGGCGCCCGATACGCTCCAGGCCCGCCGCCGCGAGCAGCAGCGCGTCCGCCTCGCCGGCCGCCAGCTTGGCCAGCCGCCGGTTGGCGTTGCCGCGGAACGGCACGCACTCCAGGTGCGGGTGGGTGGCGGCGAGTTGGGCGACGCGGCGCACCGCTGAGGTGCCGATCCGGGTCCCCTCCGGAAGCTCGTCCAGGGTGAGGCCGCCCGGATGCACCAGGGCGTCGCGGACATCGTCCCGCTTCAGGAACGCGGCGAACGTCGTGCCCGCCGGGAGAGGCCGGTCGGCGGGCACGTCCTTGAGGCAGTGCACCGCCAGATCCGCCTCGCCCGCCAGGAGAGCGGCGTCCACCTCCTTGGTGAACGCCCCCTTGCCCTCCACCTTGGACAGCGCGCCCATCCACTTGTCACCGGTCGTCTTCACCGGTACGACCTCGGTGCGCACACCGGGATGCAGGACCGCCAACTCGGCGCGCACACGCTCCACTTGGGCCAGGGCCATGGGGGAGTCGCGGGAGACGATGCGGATCATTTCGGGGACGGACATGCGGACACGATAGACCGTCGCAAGGGGGTGTCTGTCCGCTACCGCCCGATTGGGGACCTGAATCACTCATCCACTTGATCACCCCGGCTCCACGGCGGCCGCCGACACCCTGGACTCCGGCCAGGTCAGCAACGCGAGCGCCCCCGCCGTGAACAGCCCGCCGACCAGAAAGGCGCCGCGCACTCCGACGACCGGCACAAGAGCGCCACCCAGCAGGGACCCGGCGGCCACGCCCACGTTGAAGGCGGCCGAGTTGGCCGCGAGCGCCGACTCGGTGCGGCCCGGCGCCACCCGCAGCACCTGGCTCTGCGTCGCCATGAAGACGGGCGCGACCGAGGCGCCGAGCAGCATGAACAGCGCGACCGTCGCCACCTTGCTGCTTCCGGCCGCATACAGACCGAGCAGCGCCGCCGCCTGTGTCGCCACCGGCACCGTGAGCGTGGCGCGCGGGAAACGGTCGAGGAGCGGCCCGGTGAGCGCGACACCGGCCAGAGCGGCCGCCCCGAACGCGAACAGCACGGCGCTCACCGCGTCCTTGCCGAACCCGCTGACGTCGTCGAGGAAGGCGACGACATACGTGAACCCCGCGAACACCCCGGTCACCGACAGGGCGGTGGTCGCGACGACGACGAGAAACCTGCGCCGGTCCGGATCGGCACCGAACGCCGCGTGACTCTCCTGGGGGCGGGAGGTCGGCAGCAGGGCGGCGATGACGACGAGGGAGACGAACGCGAGCGCGCCGAGCACCACGAACGGCGCCTGCCAGCCGCCGTGTCCGCCCAGCCAGGTCCCGGCCGGTGTGCCCAGCACCGTGGCCAGCGAACCGCCGACCGACAGCAACCCCATGACGCGGCCGCGCCGTTGGGGCGGGAACAGCCCGACCGCGACCGGCCCCATCAGCACCCAGAACGACGCCTGCGCCAGCGCGGTGACCACCCGCGCCGCCAGCAGCAGCCCGTACGAGACGCTCCCCAGCGCCGACACCCAGCTGGCCGCCGCCAGCAGACCCAGCAGCCCGGCGAGCAGATACCGGCGCGGTACGGAGCGGGTGAGATGCGCGGCCGGCAGCGACACCACGGCCACCGTCAGGCCGTACCCGCTGACCAGCGCGCCCACGGCCGAGAGTGACACCCCCAGGTCGGCCGCCATGAGCGACAGCAGACCCACGGGGAGGTTCTCCGCGGTGTTGAAGGTGAACGCCGCCAGCATCAGCGCCGCGACGACGGCGGCCCTGCGCCATGCGGCCGGACGTACGCTGCCCATCCAGGTGCCCTCCGGGGTGTCGGGAAACAGCCGGGCAAGCGTGCCGGGGCCGGCAGATGGCTTCTACTGTTTCGATCCAGACCGAATCGGATCCCACAGGAGCTGCTCACGGAGGCCGCCTTGCCGCTGACCCTGCACCTGGCCGCCGACGACCTGACGCGCTGCCGGTTCGCGATCTCGCCGCTGTGCCAGACCCACGAGGCCCTGCGCATGCTGCGCCGCCCGGCCAGGCACGGCTACCACCGTGCCTGGCTGCGCCGCCTCGGTCGCACCCTCGCCGGCCTCGACCTGTCGCCCCTGTGGCTGTTCGTCCCACGCCCCGGCGGCTACACCCCGGACTTCCTCGGCGCGCCCCCCGACGAGCCGTACCCCTCCATCGACGACGAACTGGCCCGGATGCGCGCCACCGATCCCGCTCTGGCCCGCGCGGAGATGGCCCGTTCGCTCGCGTGCACCGCCGGTCTCGCCGAGTCGCCCCAGGGCCGCGCGGCACTCGACGACCCCGCCGGAACCGTCCGCCGCCTCGCCGACCTCACCGAACTCGCCTGGCACGCCCTGCTCGCCCCGGACTGGCCGCGCCACCGTGCCGTCCTGGCGGCCGACGTCGCCCACCGCTCCCGCCAGGCGGCCGACGGCGGCCTCGACGCGCTGCTCACCGACCTGCACCCCGGCATCGACTGGGCCGGCCACCGGCTGACGCTGCGCATGTACGACGACCTCGCGGACGCCCAACGGGCCGACGGGCGCGGCATCCTGCTCATGCCCAGCGTGTTCGTGTGGCCGGACGTCGTCAGCGGCTTCGCCCGCCCCTGGCAGCCGACGGTCATCTACCCCGCCCGCGGCATGGGCCGCCTCCACGCCCCGGCACCGCGCCCGCCCGAGGCCCTGGCCCGCCTCCTGGGCCACCAGCGCGCCGCCGTCCTCGCCGGCCTCACCGCCCCCGCCCCGACCACGGAACTGGCCCGCCGGCACGGCCTGGCGCCGTCGACCGTGTCGGCCCACCTGACGGCCCTGCGCGATGCAGGCCTGCTCGACTCACGACGGCAGGGCCACTACGTGCTGTACGGGCGTACAGGTCTGGGCGACGCCCTGGTAGACGGCAACTAGCCCAGGAGAACGCCGAGAAGCTGTGTCACATCCTCTTTCCGCAGGTCACGGACCCTTCCACTGCGGGTGGATCCGCTCGAACTGGTTGGCAGGGCCCCATTCGTCCGGGGGATGGCGGGCCACGAGGGCGGCACGACACGTTGGCGTGCCGCCGCCGTCGCCACCGGCCCCCTTCGCAGCCGCCTGAAGACCGGCGCGCTGCCGTTGCTGTGTCGCCGGATCAGGCATTCGGGTCGAACGCGATTCCGGACGGCTCGGCGGACGACAGATGGGAGGCGAAGTTGCTGTCCTTCAGGCCGAAGTTGGCGCTCCCGAAGTCGTACGCGCTCAGCTTGTCGCGCAGTCCCGCGGGGTAGCCGTTCCAGCCGACCAGCGGCGGGTACTGCCAGGTGTGCTTGTCGTTCTCCGGTGGCTCGTCGTTCGAGTTGGCCAGCCGGAAGCAGTGCGTGCGGATGCCGTCCTTGTGATAGACGATCTTCGCGTGCGAGCCGTCGAAACGGACGTCGGACGCCGCGTGCACCGTGAACGAGCCGTGGTTGGACGTCGAGACGTACTTGATCTGGTTGTCCTGCACCCAGATCACCACGTGCTCCCAGTCGTGCCGGTGCCCGCCGATGCTGCTGCCGGCCACGGCCTGGTCCTTCTCGAAGTACAGGCCGTACATGTACGCGCACCAGCCGTTGTTGCACTTGTAGCGCGAGTAGCTGTTGGTGTTGTCGAGGTCCGAGGCGTCGTGGCACTGGCCGTTGAGCGAGCCGGTCGGCTTGAGGCCGCCGTTGACGGTGCCGTCGGGGCCGATGGCGGGCGTGGAGTAGCAGCCGTCCGTGTCGTAGTCGAAGGCCGGCTGATACGTGAACTCGGCGGCCTCCGCGTTGGCGGGCAGCGCCTGTGGCGGGGCGGCGAAGGCGGCGGCGGGGAAGGCGACGACGAGCGCGGCGGCGCCGGCCAGAGCGGTCAGCCATCTCCTGCGGTGCGCCTTGAACTTCTGTGACGACACTGCGTCCTCCTCTTGGTCCGGGCGCAGCCCAACGGCTGTGGGGGGCAAGGGAGTTCAGCATCCCGGCTTTTCACTTCCGGGCCAAGAGACCGCGGGCGTACCCGTGGTGAAGCGCAGCCCAACGTCCTGGACGGTGACGGTGTGTCAGAAGGTGGCTCAGATCGATTCGTCGGGGATGTCGGCAGATGCGTCCTCGGGCGCCAGGTCGGGCCTCAGCCGCAGCCAGGACGGCTGGCGCAGGAGTCCGGCCCGGGTGCGGGTGCTGTAGCGGACCTCGCCGACCAGCCGGGGCACCACCCAGCGGGCCCCCGCGACCGGCGGCACGGGGTCGAAGGGGCACGCATCGGTCGCGGCGGCCCGCAGCAGCGCGGCGAGCTGGGAGCGCTCGGCCTCGCTCCAGCCGGTGCCCACATTCCCGACGTACCGCAGGCGTCCCGCGGCCCGCTGCCCCACCAGGACGGCGCCGGGCAGTCCCGACAGCCGTCCCTTGCCGGGCAGCCAGCCGCCCACGACGACGTCCTCGCTGTGCATGTTGCGGATCTTGATCCAGGCCCGGGAGCGCACGCCGGGCTCGTACACCGAGTCCAGCCGCTTGCAGACCAGCCCCTCCAGACCGTGCTCACGGGTGGCCCGCAAGGCCTGTTCGCCGTGGCCGACCAGAGCGGCCGGGGTGGACCAGAACGGGCCGTCGAGACCGAGACCCTCCAGCTGCCCGCGCCGACGGGCATAGGAGAGTGCGGTGAGGTCGCGGCCGCCCAGGTGCATCACGTCGAACAGGACGAGGTGTGCGGGCACCTTCGCCGCCTGCCGCGCCGCCTTGCCGGGGGCGTGCGCCAGCCCCATGCGGGACTGCAGCAACTGGAAGTCGGCACGGCCCTGTTCGTCCAGCGCCAGCACCTCCCCGTCCAGCACGGCAGACGTCGCACCGAGCGCCTCGCCCAGCGGCCGCAGCTCGGGATACGCGCCGGTGATGTCCTCCCCGGACCGTGCGCGCAGCAGGACGCTGCCGTCCCCTTCCAGGTAGGCCACCACGCGCTGGCCGTCCTGCTTGGTCTCGTAGGCCCAGCGGGCGTCCTGCGCGGCGGGCGGCAGGGAACCGGGCGTGGCGAGCATGGGCGGGATCAGGCGGAGCGTCACGGGGTGAGTTGTCGACGGTGCGGCCCGCCGCCATTCACCCCCACGGCCGGTTTCCCCTGAACGGCGCTGCCCACGGGCCGGCCATGCACGGCACTGTCTACAGACTGCTCGCCGGCGTCAGCAGGTCGTCGAGGCCCACCCGGTGGAAGAACTCGGCGCGGATGCGGTCGGCCACGGCCGAGACGACCTCGCTGCCGTCGCGGCTCGGGTCGACGTGGATCCGGAACGGCCGTCTGCCGGGCGGCAGTTCGACGCTCCGTACGACGGCTTCCGCGACGTCGGCCACATCTGCGTCGGGCGGTATCAGCCCGGCCAGCCGCACATTCACGTCGTCCATCAGCGCCTTGTAGCGGGCGTCGTAGGCGGCGGCCCGGTCGGCGTCGGCCGGTGAGCCGGCGTGGGCGAAGTGATTCGTGCCCGAGGTGAAGGCACCGGGCACGATGATCGAGGTGTCGATCCCGAACCGTATGACCTCGGCGGCATAGCTCACCGCAAGGGCGTCCATGGCGGCCTTCGCCGCGAAATACGGGGCGAGGAAGGGCGGGCAGCCGCCGCGCGTGCTGGAGGAGCCGATCCAGACGAGGTGCCCCTGCCCCTGAGCGCGCAGCTGGGGCAGGGCCGCCCGGTTGACGCGCTGGGTGCCGAGCACGTTGGTGTCGTAGACGCCCGCCAGCTGTTCGGGGGTGAAGGCTTCGGCCGGGCCGAGCACCATGTGCCCGGCGTTGTGGACCAGGACGTCGAGGCGCCCCTGTTCGTCGACGACGCGGGCGACGGCCGCGTCCGCGCTGTCCTGCCGTGTCACGTCCAGCTCCACGGCGCGCAGGTCGACTTGGTGCTCGGCCGCGTGGGAGGCCAGGTCGGCGGCGGCTTGAGCGTTGCGTGTTCCGAGGGCGCGCATGCCCGCGTAGACCGTGTGCCCGCGCCGGGCGAGCGCGCGGACGGTGAGGGCGCCGAATCCGCTGGAGGCACCGGTGACGAGGATGACCTTGCTGTTGCTCACGACTGTTCCTCTCGAACTCTCGACTTTGCGAAGGACGGCGCGCGCCGTCAGATGATGCCGCCGTTGGCCCGCAGCACCTGTCCGTTGATCCAGCGGCCCTCGGGGCCGGCGAGGAAGGACACGACGCCTGCGATGTCCTCCGGTGTCCCGAGGCGCTCCAGCGGCGGCTGCGCGGCCAGACGGGCCACCGTCTCCTCGTCCTTGCCGTCGAGGAAGAGCTCGGTGGCGGTGGGGCCGGGCGCCACCGCGTTCACGGTCACGTCGCGGCCGCGCATCTCCCTTGCGAGGATCAGCGTCAGTGCCTCGACCGCCCCCTTGCTCGCGGCGTAGGCGCCGTAGCCGGGGAAGGCGAGAGCCACCACCGATGTGGAGAAGTTGACGAGTGCTCCGCCCGGGCGCAGCCGGCGGGCGGCCTGCTGGTCGACGACGAACGTGCCGCGGATGTTGGTGCGGTACAGGGCGTCGAGCTCACCGAGGTCGAGCTCGGCGACGGGGGAGAGGGGCATCCGCCCGGCCGCGTGCACGACCGCGTCGATGCCGCCGTACGTGGCCTCCGCCAGGTCGAACAGGGCGGCGACCGCTGTCTCGTCGCCGACGTCCGCGCGGGCGGCGTACGCCGTGCCGCCGGCGCCCTCGATGGTGCGTACGACGTCGTCGGCCGCGTCCTTGTTGCCCGCGTACCCGACGACGACCGCGAACCCGTCGGCGGCGAGCCGCTGGGCGACCTGCCGGCCGATGCCGCGCGATCCGCCCGTCACGATCGCGACGCGCTGGTCCGTGGGGGACTGAGTGGTCATGGCTGCATCCTTCGCTTGTTAGCGCTGCTACGAATTGCTCGTATCGACGATAACACCTTTTCGTAGCGACGGTATAGTCGATTTCGTATCAGTGCTACGGATGGCGTACCGTGGACGCATGGATGCGAGGGAAAAGATCCTGGAAGCGGCCACGGACCTGCTGGCCAAGGCACCGGTCGCCGATGTCTCGACACGTGCGGTGTGCGAGGCGGCCGGGGTGGGGGCGCCGATGCTCTACCGGCTGTTCGGCGACAAGGCAGGGCTGCTGGCCGCCGTCGTCGACCGGGGCTTCGAGGAGTACCTCGCCTCCAAGCGGGAGGCTCGGCCCAGCGACGACCCGGTCGCCGACCTCAGGAGCGGCTGGGACAACCACATGCGCTTCGCGCTGGACCACCCCAACCACTACCGCCTGATGTACTCGCCCGAGCTGACGGCCCCGCCCGCGGCGGCCCAGGAGGCGCACGCCCTGCTGCACGGGATCCTCGAACGCTGCGCCGCCGCCGGCCGCCTCACCGTCCCGCCCGCCCTCGCCACACAGATGATCATGTCCGCCAATGTCGGGGCGGCCCTGTCGATGCTGACCCGACCCGAGCAGTACCCGGACCCGCAGTTCTCCGAGCGGCTGCGCGACACCGTGCTCGACTCGCTGACCCGTCCGGCCGGCGCGGGCGAGCCGCGAGAGCCGGACAGTGCGGTCCCGGTCGCCGCCGCGACGCTCGCGGCCCGCCTGCGGGCCGAACAGTCCCCGGTGTTCACACCCGCGGAATCGGCTCTGCTGGAGCAGTGGCTGGACAAACTCTCCGCAGGCTGACCCCTCGGCCTGAAAGCTCAGCGCTCCGCGGGCGGCGACGCCTGCACGAGCCCCGACTGGTAGGCGATGACGACGAGCTGGGCGCGGTCGCGGGCGCCCAGCTTCATCATCGCGCGGTGCACATGGGTGCGTACCGTCAGCGGGCTGACGACGAGCTTCTCGCCGATCTCCTCGTTGGAGTGGCCCTCCGCCACCCAGGCCATCACCTCCCGCTCGCGGACGGTGAGCGCGCCGAGGTCCTCGGACGCCGCCAGCCGCGCACCCTGCGCGGGGGCGGTCAGAAAGCGCGTGATCAGCACGCGCGTGGCGAGCGGGGACAGCAGCGACTCGCCCACGGCCACGGTCCGGATGCCGTCGAGCAGCGCGTCCGCGGTCACGTCCTTGCCGAGGAACCCGCTCGCGCCGGCCCGCAGCGCCTGGGCGACGTACTCGTCGATCTCGAACGTGGTGAGGATCAGCACGCGTGTGCCCGACAGCTCGGGGTCGGCGCAGATCGCGGAGGTGGCGGCCAGGCCGTCCGTGCCGGGCATGCGGATGTCCATCAGGACGAGGTCGGGGCGGTGCACGCGCGCGAGGGCGACGGCCTCGGCGCCGTCGGTGGCCTCGGCGACCACCTCCATGTCGTCGCAGGAGTCGATCAGGATCCGGAACGTGGCCCGCAGGAGGGCCTGGTCGTCGGCGAGCAGCACGCGGATGGTCATGGGGTCCGTTCTTGTCGTCTCATGGTTCCCGTTCCATGCGTCACGGGGTTCTGGGCGTCAGGGAGCGGTCGGGTACAGGGGAAGGCGGGTGGTGACCTCGAAGCCGCCCTGTGGACGGTGCCCGGCCTGCAGGGCGCCGCCGACGGACTGGGCGCGCTCGCGCATGCCTATCAGCCCGAAGCCGTGCCCCGGGGCGGGGGCTGCGGCGGCGGTGGAATCGCCGTCGTCGGTGACGGTGAGGGTCAGCTGGTCTTCGCCATAGTGGAGGTGTACGTGCGCGGCGCGGGCGGCTGCGTGCTTGGCGACGTTGGTCAGCGCCTCCTGCACGATGCGGTACGCCGTCAGGTCCACCCCCGGTGACAGCGGGCGGGGCGTGCCCTCCGTGAACATCCGGACGGTCAGGCCCGTGGACTCGAACGCGTCCGTCAGCTCACCGAGTCGGCCGAGCCCCGGGCTCGGGGCCAAGGGTGCGTCGGGGCCGTCCTGCCGGCGCAGCACGCCCACGGTGGCCTTCATCTCGCGCAGCGCCGAGGACGTCGTACCGGCGAGGTCGGCGAGGATCTTGTGGACCTGCTCGGGATGCGTGCGCGTCAGATGCGCCGCCGTGCCGGCCTGGGCGTTGGCCAGGGCCAAGTGATGAGCGACCACGTCGTGCAGCTCGCGGGCGATGCGTATGCGCTCCTCCGCGACCCGGTGCCGTGCCTCCTCCTCCCGGCTGCGCTCGGCGTACTCGGCGCGGGCCTGGACGGCCTCCAGATAGGCCCCCCGCATCCGGACCGCGTTGCCGGTGGCCACCGGCAGCAGCAGCCAGGCCCCGGGGCCGAGCGTCTCGAGCGGCCAGGGACGGTCGCCCGGATCAACGGCGAAGGCCGTCGTCACCATCAGCGAGAGCGTGGCGAAGAAGAACAACCGGGTGGTCCCGCGGCCGGTGGTGACGGCCAGCCGGAACAGCGCGACCATGACCGGCGCCAGCAGCAGCGGCGTGAGCAGATGGCCCAGCGCACCGGCGCCGGCCGCCCCGAGCGCGGTCACCGCGACCACGGTGCGGGGATGGGTGCGCTGCCAGAACAGGGCCCCGCAGGAGAACGCCGCAAGGGCGATGGTGAGGCCCACGGCGTCCGGCCGGTGCGTGCCGGGCACGCGGATCTCGCTGCCGAGGAGGAACGCGGCGAACAGGAGCGCGGCCGTCATGGTGTCGACGGTGCGCGCGTGTTCGTCCGCGTATCGCTGCCAAGGGATGCTCATCGCGTCTCTCCGGTCGGGTCCTGGAAGCCATGGTGGGCGATGCCCGCCGGGAACGACGGGCGAGGGCCGCCCGTGTCCTGCGACACGGGCGACCCTCTCGGAGGAAGGGGACGAGGTCAGACGCGGGTGGACTCCTGTGCGAACGGCTCGGCCGAGGGCGGAGCGCACGGGCCCTTGCGGGTGAGCCTCGCCCTCCATGTCGAGGGCAGACAGCGGTCGGTCCAGTCACCGCGGCAGCCGCGCCGGCCCTGCCGTGGCCGGCGAGCCGAAGGCGGGCAGCAGCACCACGGCGGCTGTCAGGCCTGAGTCCCGGGCGATGGCGGTCCTCCCCATCCGATCTCGCATACCTCCCCAGGCTCCCGGGACGGGGCCGTCACGTCGTCGTGCGCCTGCCGACAATCGCGCCTACTGAGTACGCAGTACGGGTCGCGCGCGCGTCATCCCGGAGCACGATTGCGCGGCCGCGGTGGGTGGTGGAGCAGGCTGCACCAGGGGTTCGGGCATGTACTCCATCGAGCCGGCCGGCTTGCGACGGAATGGTTGGCGGTGCGCGTTCAACCGTTCACAGTCCCGGAAGGAAACCACGATGAAGCCCCTGCTCGCGTCGAGGCCCGTGCTGTGGTTCCTGTTCCTGTTCAACCTCGTCGTCGCCACCGTGGCACCGTTCGCCATCGACGGTGCGCAGTCCATCCTGACCTGCGTCGGCCTCGGGGTCGTCTCCCTCGGGGCGGGGGTGAGTCTGCTGCGCACCCGCAGGACGCGGGCCTGATGGCCGTCGGCAGGCGGCCAACAGGGAGCGGTAGGTCAGCGCCGCCACCTCGGCGTTTCGCCCGCGGCGCGGCCGAAACGCCCGCCGGCACGGGTCCGGCCAGGACGACGGCGCTGTGCAACACGGCCGTCGCCAACCGGGATGCGACCGTCTTCGACGCACCCGGCGAGATGAGGCTCGACCGCAGCCCGAATCCCCGTCTGGCGTTCGGTGCCGGAGCGCATGTCTGTCCGGGGCAGGAGCTGGCCCGCGCGGAGCTGCAGACCGTCCTCCATGTGCTGGTGCGTAGGCTTCCGTCGCTGGAACTCGCCGCACCGGCGGCGGACCTGCGGCGGCTCGAGGGACTGGCCGTCGGCGGGCTGGGCGAAGTTCCCGTGCGGTGGTGAGCATGGGGGGCGATCGTCCGCAGACACACGGCGCGCATCGAGGAGATCCGGTCCCGGCTGGCCCAGGTCGGCGACTTTACGGACGTACGCGACTGGGTGGACTGCCTGGTTCGCCCGGAACCGGTGCCTGCCCGAACTGCCCGCCGAGATGCGCGAGGAGCGCGGCGAGACGGCGTGGTCTGCGACGACTGCTGCGAGGCCGCGCAGAACGTGTACGCGGTCGGCGACGTCGTCCGCCGGCACAACCCCCGGTTCGGCACGTCGATGCGGATCGAGCACCGCACCAACGCCGCCGAACAGGGCATGGCCGCCGCCCACAACCCGCTCCGTCCCGACGCCCGCAAGCCGTTCGCCCCGGTGCCGTACTTCCGGTCCGACCAGTACGACATGAGGATCCAGGTCTACAGCCATCTGCGGGGGCACGACGAAGTCGCCGTCGTCGACGGCGACTTGGACGAAGGGCGGTTCGTCGCCGCCCACCGCACCGGCGACCGGGTGGTCGGCGCCCTCGCGGTCGGCAGGCCGCCCAAGGACATCCGGCGGTGGCGGTCGGCCATCGCCGCCGGCACCGCCTGGGGCGAGGCCGTGCGCGCCCAGACCTCTCCAACAGGGGCTTGAGGCACGACGGTTGCCTCGGACGGACCGAATCAAGGGCGGGCGGGTCCGGTGATGTATCGCCCCCGCTCGTCGTACGGCCAGACATTGGGCACGCAGCCGTGCATGCCCTTGATCTGCTGCATCATCGCGGGGGCCGGCCGTCCCCGGCCCGGGCAGCCGACGTGGCCGTGGCCGAGGAAGTGGCCGACCTCGTGGTTGATGATGAGCGCGCGGTAGGCGGTGACGTCCTTGGCGTAGACGGGGGTGGCGAGCAGCCACCGCTTGAGGTTGACCATCACGTTTCTGTCGACACTGCAGTTGACCCTGCCTTCGGTGTCCAGGCCGTACTCACCGCAGATCTTGTCCACGGTCCCGGGTGTCGCGATGCGTACGACGAAGTCGGTGCTGCCACCGGAGACCCGCTGGAACGCCGAGTGGCCGTCGGCCGTCCAGCCGCGGCGGTCGGCGAGAATGCGCTCCACTTCCTTGGCCACGGCTGCGGCGGACAGGTCGATGCCGTCCTCGACGTCGACCCGGTAGCGCAGCGCCGTGCCGGTTCCGGCCTTGGCGCCCCCGCCGGGCGCGGTGGTGAACGTGCCCGGCCCCGTCATCGGGATGTCCTTTTTGGCGGGCGGGGCCGAGGAACTGCGGGACGGGCTGGGCGAAGGCTTGGTTCTGTGGGGCAGACGGGAGGGTTTGGGAGGGGGCGTCGTGGGGACGGGCTGGGCAGCGGCATGGGTGTCGTTCCCGCCGGGAGACGTCCAGCCGACAGCTGCGAGACCGGCGGCGCTCAGCACGGTCAGCGCGGCCAGACCTCCCCACAGCCGCGACTTCGGCCCGCGCACGGCGGCGTGGGCGGTGCCGCTTCGACGGCGGTGGCTGGGGGAGCGGGTTGCTTTGTGCGCGGTCATGGTTGTTCAGGTTGTGATCGCGATGTGATCGGATCTGGCCCGAATGGTAACGAAGAGATAACGCCACGTCGGGTCTCGGCCCATGTGATCATCCGGTAACAGAACCCCGGCCGGTCGCGGGACGTGCCGATACTGAGCCCATGCCACGTGTACTGCTGATCGAAGACGACCGCGCCGTGCGGGAGGGCGTCGCCCTCGCCCTGCGCCGCCAGAGGCACGAGGTCGTCACCGCCGTGACGGGGGAGGAGGGGCTGGAGCGGGTGCGGTCCTTCCGGCCGGACGTCGCGGTGCTGGACCTGATGCTGCCCGGAATGCCCGGCCTGGACGTGTGCCGCGCGCTGCGCGACCTCGACCAGACGCTGCCGATCATCATGGCCACCGCACGCGGCGACGACGAGGACATCGTCGTAGGGCTCGAGGCCGGAGCGGACGACTACGTGGTCAAGCCCGTGCAGGCGCGGGTGCTGGAGGCGCGCATCCGTGCCGTGCTGCGTCGGGCGGCCGGGACACCCGCGGACGGCGGCATACCGAAGCTCGACAGATACGGCGACCTGACCGTCGACCGGGCCGGCTTCTCGGTCACCCTGCGCGGCGCGCCCGTCGCGCTCGCCGCCTCCGAACTGCGGCTCCTGCTGACCCTGTCCGCCTCGCCCGGCCGGGTGTTCAGCCGGCAGCAACTCCTCGAGGCGGTGTGGGAACACAGCTACCACGCAGACGCGCGCCTGGTGGACGCCTGCGTCAAGCGGCTGCGCGCCAAGATGGGCGAGCCCCGCTACATCGAGACCGTGCGCGGCTTCGGCTACCGATTCGCCGCCCGGTGACATCTGCACCGAAGGCCCGCACCCGAGGGCTGGTGGCACAGCGCGTCCGAGTCCCCCAACTGCGCGGCCTGCGCACCCGGTTGGTGGTGGCGTTCGCTCTCGTGGCCGCGCTCACCGCGGCGACCACCGGCGCCCTGAGCTTCCGCGAGGCGCGCACGGGTGTGCTCCAGCAGAGCCAGGACATGGTGATCACGCAGCTGCGCGCCCAGGCGAACCGGCTCGCTCCCGATCTCCTCGCGCCGCCTGACGCAGCCGAACTGCGGCGGTTCGCGGCCGACATGGCCACAGCCGATCCGTCCGGGACCTGGCGCGTCATGGCCACCTACGGCGACCTGAGCGCGACGTCCGTCGCCGGCGACCGGTTCGAGGAGCTTTCACCGGCCCTGCGCAAGGCGGTGGACACCAGGCTGGCCACCGTCTTCCAGCGGGTGAAGAGCGGCGATCACACCGCACTCGTCGTCGGCATGTCGGTCACCTTCGCCGCGGGCGTGGGCGACTCGGGCCTCCAGGTCTTCCTGATCGTGCCGCAGAACAAGGAACAGGCGTACGTCGACGCCCTGGTCACCGCCGTCGAACGGGCCACCGTGCCCGCCCTGGCGCTGGCCGTGCTGCTGGCCCTGCTCGCCGCGCGCGGGGTGCTGCGACCGGTGCGGGCACTGCGCACCGCCACCCGCAGCATCGCCGAGGGACGGCTGGACACCCGGCTCGCCGTAAACGGCTCCGACGAACTCGCCGATCTGTCGCACACGTTCAACGAGACCGCCGCCGCCCTGGAGGAGTCGGTGGCCGAACTGCGCGGCATGGAGGCCCGGGCCCGCCGGTTCGCCGCGGACGTCTCGCACGAACTGCGCACCCCGCTGGCCGCCATGGCGGCGGTCACCGACGTCCTCGACGAGGACGCCGCCCGCCTCGACCCGGACACCGCCACCGCGGTCCGGCTGATCAGTGAGGAGACCGTGAAGCTGGCCCGCCTGGTCGACGATCTGATGGAGATCTCCCGCTTCGACGCGGGCGCGGCAGTGCTGCACCTGGACGAGATCGACCTCGCCGAGTCGCTGCGGCGCACCCTCGCCGCCCGCGGCTGGACCGACCTGGTGGATGCCGAGTTGCCGCCGCCGGACGCACTGCGCGGCCGCGTCGACCCCCGCCGCCTGGACGTCGTCGTGGCGAACCTGGTCGGCAACGCCCTCCGGCACGGCGCCCGCCCTGTCCTGCTGCGCCTGACCGGAGGAGGACGGTCCGCAGCACAGCGCCTGGCGGTCATCGAGGTACTGGACAGCGGGCCCGGCATCCCCGACAGCGTGCTGCCCCATGTCTTCGAGCGCTTCTACAAGTCGGACGCCGCCCGCACCCGCACCGAGGGCAGCGGCCTGGGCCTGGCGATCACCGCCGAGAACGTCCGCGTGCACGGCGGCACCGTGCGCGCCGCGAACCGGCCGGAGGGCGGCGCCGTCTTCACCGTCGAACTTCCGCTGTGGAACGAGCAGTTGTCGCGGGCGGAGGCCGACGGCGACGCATCGGCACGAGGGAGCAGGTCATGAGATCCGGACGCCGAAGCGCATGGCTGATGTGGCTGCCGGCACTGGGCGCGCTCGCCTCCTGCGGCATTCCCACGACCGGCGTGGTGGAGGCCGGTGGACCGGCGAGCGGGGTCGTGCCGACGACACGGGTCTACTTCGTGGCCGACGGTGCCCTGGTGGGAGTGGACCGCCGGATTCCCGCGCCGGTGGATCTCGAGTCGACCGTGCAGGTGCTGTTGAAGGGGCCGAGCCCGGCGGAACGGGCCAAGGGGCTGACCACGCTGCTGCCGCCCGCGGCGCTGTGGGTGAGGTTGACGTCCCGCAAGGACCGCGTGAGCATCCGGCTTTCCGCCGTTCCGGGGGACTCGGCCGACCTCGCCGCCGCTCAGCTCATCTGTACGACCGTCGCGGCACAGCGCGTCATCACCCCGGAGGCCGAACCGCTGCCGGTGACCGTCACCAGCCCGGGCGGTCTCGAGACCTGGGGAACCGGAACGCAGTGCCCCCGGGACCCGGGGGCGTAGTGCAGTCGGCATCATGCGGTCGCAGTATGCGGGGGAACGCCTGCAGTAGATTACTTGAGTTACGCAACAAGATGGTAAAGTGGATTGCATGTCCACTCCACCGCTCCCCGAAATCCCCGACACCCCCGCCTCGGACGAAGTGATCGAGATCGAGCGTGCGCTCACCCGCATCACCTACCTGAGCACGCGCGCCCGGCAGCACGACCGACTGATGGCCCTGGCCGGTGTGCCGCTGGACCGTGCGGCCGTGGCGCTGCTGCGGCAGGTCGCCGATTCGGAGCCGCTGCGCCCGGGGGAGCTGGCCAACCGGCTGGGAGTGGAGGCGTCCCACGTCACCCGCACCGTGCAGCAGCTGCAGAAGTCCGGCTACGTCACCCGTGTCCCCGATCCCGACGACCGTCGGGCCCAGCGCATCGAGCTGACCGAGGCCGGGCGGCAGGCCATAGACCGCATCCGTGACGCCGGTTCGCGGGGCATGCAGGTGGCCCTGTCCGACTGGGAGCCGGAGGAGCTGCGGCAGCTGGCCACCCTCTTCCACCGCATGGTCGACGACTTCCTCGCCGCCGCCATCGAGGTGGAAGCGCAGGAGCAGACGATCGCGCCGGCGGGCACCGTCTGACCCCACGCCGAGCTCATGCCGACGTGGCGCGGGGGTGTCGGCGAGGCGCCCGCCGCACGGCCGCCGACTCCACCCCCGTAGCCGGCTCCCGCAGACCGCACAGCAGGAGCCGCCCCAGGGCAGGCAGTGCGATCAGCGGGACCAGGGCGTCCCGACCGTCCTCGCCGTCAGCCCGCTGCTGCGCGAACTGATCCTCGCCCACACCCGCGACCCCGACGACGCCACCCCCGAACGCCGCCGGCTGCTCGCCGTCCTGCGCGACCAGCTGCGCGCCTCGCCCCAGCAGCCGATGCGCCTGCCCACCCCACCGACCCCCGCCTCGCCGCCGTCTGCGCGATCGTCCACGCCGAACCCGCCGACCCGCGCACCCTCGCCGCCCTGGGCGCCGCGACAGGGGCCGGCGAACGCACCCTCAGCCGCCTCTTCCGCCGCGAGTTCGGTATGACCTTCCCGCAGTGGCGCACCCAGTCCCGCCTCAACCACGCCCTGCGCATGCTGGCCGACGGCACACCCGTCACGACCGTTGCCCATCGCTGCGGCCGGTCCTCCACCAGCGCCTTCATCGACGTCTTCCGGCGCTCGTTCGGCTACACACCGGGAACCCACAACCGCCGCGCCCAGCCGCCCTCTACCCTCGGGTAACATCCGGCAGCAGGTCATCAGAGGAGGAACCGTGTCACGGTCCGAACGCTCGCCCCTGCTGCTCGCCGGCCTGCTGGCCGCCGCGGGGGTCGCCCACTTCGCCTCGCCGCGCCAGTTCGACGAGACCATCCCACGGGCGCTGCCGGGCGCGCCCCGGACATGGACATACGCCAGCGGCGCCGCCGAACTGGCGCTCGCCGCGGGCATCGCACTGCCCCGCACCCGCAAGCCCGCGGCCCTCGCCGCCGCCGCGTTCTTCGTCGGCGTGTTCCCCGCCAACGTGAAGATGGCCGTCGACTGGCGACACCGCCCCACCCCGCAGAAGGCTGCGGCCATCGGACGGCTGCCGCTGCAGCTGCCCCTCGTGCTGTGGGCCCGCAGCGTCGCGAAGAACGGGGAGGCCGGTAAGTGACCGAGCGTGTGAACGTCGGCGACAGGATCGACGACTTCGAGCTGCCGGACGAGACCGGCGCCACCCGCACGCTGTCCGAGCTGCTCGCCGACGGACCGGTCGTGCTCTTCTTCTATCCCGCCGCCCTCACCGCCGGCTGCACCGCGGAGGCCTGCCACTTCCGTGACCTGGCCGCCGAGTTCGCGGCCGCCGGCGCCCGGCCCGTGGGCATCAGCGGTGACTCCGTCGAGAAGCAGCAGGAGTTCACCGGCCGCCACAACCTCGGCATGCCGCTCCTGTCCGACGCGGACGGCACGATCCGCGAGCGGTTCGGCGTGAAGCGCGGCTTCACGCTGGCGCCCACCAAACGGGTCACCTTCGTCATAGCGGAGGACCGCACCGTCCTGGAGATCGTCCGCAGCGAGCTGCGGATGAACACCCACGCCGACCGGGCCCTCGCCGCCCTGCGGGACCGACACAAGTGACAGCCGCGGAACGGAGGGCCTGGCCGGCCCTCCGTTTCGGTTGAAGCAGTGCGACAAAAGAACCATCCTGAACCATATGGAGCACGCCCCCGCTGCGGCGATCGTCGATGCCCGGGGCATGGTGACCGGGTGGAGCGAAGGTGCCCGGCGGCTGACGGGATACCCGGCCGCGGAGGCCGTGGGCCGCGCGGTGCAGGACCTGCTCGCCGAGGAGCCGCCGTCCGAGGCCGTGGCCGCGCTGAACGGCACGGTCGTACTGCGTCACCATGACGGATCGCCCGTCGCCCTCGCGCTCACGGCGTCCGCCGTGCTCGGCGAGGACGGCGAACCGAACGGTTACCTGATCACGGCCGAGCCCCCCGGCGAGTCGACCCTGGCCGGCCACGCCTTCCAACAGGCCTCCATGTCGATGTCCGTCTTCGACACCCGCCAGCGCTATCTGCGCCTCAACGGCGTGGCCTGCCGGGTGATGGGAGTACCGGAGGACGTCCTCCTGGGGCGTTTCTTCTCGGACACCGTGGAGGACGCCGTGCACAGCCGCGGCTTCCTGGCCCATCTGCGCCAGGTGGCCGAGACGGGCCGGCCCGCCCGGTACGAGAGCTACACGGGCGCCCCCGCGCTGAACCGCGAGCATGCCTGGACCACCGAGATGTGGCCCCTGCGGGACGCCTCCGGCGAGGTGAGCGCGGTCGCCCTGGCCGCGTTCGACAGCAGCGAGCAGTACTGGGCCCGCGAGCGTCTGGCGCTGCTGAACGAGGCGGCGGCCTCCATCGGCACGACACTGGACGTGGTCCGCACCGCCGAGGAGCTCACCGAACTGCTGGTGCCCCGCTATGCCGACTTCGCCAGCGTCGACCTGCTCGAATGGGTCCTCGGTGCGGAGGAGCATCCCGCGTTGCCGGAGACGGACATCGTGCTGCGCCGCGTCGCCCACGGCTCGGTCACCGAGGGCACGCCCGAAGCAGCCGTGCGTCTGGGCGACACCGACGTCTACCCGTCGTTCTCGCCGCCGGCGAAGGCGCTGCGCACCGGACGGGCCGTCCTCGGCCACGCGGGCGAGCCGGACTTCATGCGCTGGGTCGCCGAGCGCAACACACGGGCCCCCGCGGGCCGCTCCCACCGCAGGGGCGTGCACTCGATGCTCGCGGTACCGCTGCGGGCCCGCGGCACCACCCTGGGCGTCGCGGTCGCCGTCCGCATCGCGAATCCGGACGACTACGGCGGCGACGACGCCGTCGTCGCCGAGGAACTCGCCAGCCGCGCCGCCGTCTGCATCGACAACGCCCGCCGCTTCTGCCGCGAACGCACCACCGCACTGGCCCTGCAGCACAGCCTGCTGCCGAGGGGGCTGCCCGGACAGGCGGCGGTCGAGGTGGCCCACCGCTATCTGCCCTCCGATTCGCTGGTCGGCATCGGAGGCGACTGGTTCGACGTGATCCCGCTGTCCGGCAGCCGCGTCGCCCTGGTCGTCGGGGACGTCGTGGGACACGGCATCCCCTCCTCGGCGACCATGGGCCGCCTCTGTACCGCCGTACGCACCCTCGCGGATGTGGACCTGCCGCCGGACGAACTCCTCACCCACCTCGACGACCTGGTCACCCACCTGGCGTCGGACGACACCGGCGACGAGGTCGCGGAGTTCGGCGCCACCTGCCTCTACGCCGTCTACGACCCCGTCTCGCGCCGCCTCGACCTCGCCGCGGCCGGCCATCCACCGCCTGCCCTGCTGCTGCCCGACGGCACCGCGAGCCTTGTCCCCATGACGGCCGGACCCCCGCTCGGCGTCGGCGGGCTGCCCTTCGAGGCCACGGAGCTGGAACTGCCCGAGGGCGCCGTCGTCGCCCTGTACACGGACGGCCTGATCGAGGACCGCGACCGCGACGTCGACCACGCCACCGCCGAACTGTGCCGCGCACTGGCCGCCCGCGCCGACACCCTCGACACCCTGTGCGACACGGTCCTCAAGGCCGTGCTGCCGGAGGAGCCCAGTGACGACGTGGCCCTGCTGCTGGCGCGCACCCGGGCGCTGGGCGAGGACCGGGTCGCCACCTGGGACATCACCCCCGATCCGGAGCGCGTGGCCGCGGCCCGGCAGGCCGCCACCGAGCAGCTGACCGCCTGGGGCCTGGACGAGGCCGCCTTCGTCACCGAACTGGTCGTCAGCGAACTGGTCACCAACGCGATCCGCTACGGCGCACCCCCCGTCCAGCTGCGGCTCATCCGCGACCGCACCCTCATCTGCGAGGTCTCCGACGGCAGTTCCACCTCACCGCATCTGCGCCGGGCCCACGCCTTCGACGAGGGCGGCCGCGGACTGCTGCTGGTCGCCCAGCTCACCCAGCGCTGGGGCAGCCGGCAGACGGGCCGCGGCAAGACCATCTGGGCCGAACAGCCGCTGCCCCCCGTCTGATCACTGGAAGGAGCAGCCCGGGTTCGGTGCGTCCTCCGAGTACGGCGAGCCGTGCGGAAGGACGTACAGCACATCGAGGACCAGCGGGGTGTCGCCCTCGTTGCGCCCGAGGTGGATGTCGCTCGGCCCGCCCGGCTCGCGCACCGTGGTGCCCTTCGGATACACCCCGTCCTCGGCACAGTCCGAGTGGTAGTGGGTGAGGGTGCCCTGCTGGACGAAGCCGTAGACCGGGCCGTCGTGGTAGTGCCAGCCGGTGCTCTGGCCGGGCGGAACCGTGATCTCCCGCACCACGTAGTCGGTGTTCCCGACCGTGGTCTGGCTGATCAGCTTGGCGGTCACCCCCGGACCCGGAGGCGTGGCACCGGCGGTGCCGCAAGTCAGGACGCTGCCGGTGACAACTGCGCCGACGACGGCGGTACGGAGCGCATTGCGCATGCGGAGAGACCTCTCGGAGGACGAACCAAGGACGAAGATCGGGTATCGCCGCGAACATAGAGGCCCGGGAGGCCTGTTGGGGCCGGAACGAGCCAATCCGCCTCGGAACGCCGTGAGTTGGCCGGAGCCCGGGCTCTCAGACGATCCGGCAGGCCGGACACCGCCGCTCACTGCTCCCCGGCAGCCGCCGCGACCTGGGCGAGCGTACGGCCACTGCTGACCGAGCGGGCCCGGCGCGGATCCGGCGTCCCGTGCCCGTGGCCCCGAGGGCGTACTCGCCACGCAGCTTCGCCCCCTTGCGGTCGTGGCTGAGGGACTCGTAGCTGCCGTGGTCCCGCACGATCACGGTGCCGCCGCCGTACTCGCCCTCCGGAATCACGCCCTCGAACTCCTCGTACTCCAGCGGATGGTCCTCCGTGGGCACGGCGAGCCGCTTGTCCTGCGGATCGTCTGAGGGGCCCTTCGGGATCGGCCGCAGGCCCCCGAGTACCCCGTGGGCGGCTCAGAACTCCTCGTGCACCTCAGGGTCCCCGCCGAGGCGCCGATGGGCCCGGTCGGTGATCGCGTCGAGCTGGGCGGGGCCCAGTTCGAAGCCGAGGACGTCGAGGTTCGCCCGCTGCCGCTCGG
Organism: Streptomyces sp. NPDC001401; assembly: GCF_042895385.1. Lineage (NCBI taxonomy): Bacteria > Bacillati > Actinomycetota > Actinomycetes > Kitasatosporales > Streptomycetaceae > Streptomyces > Streptomyces sp. NPDC001401. The sequence goes on along the minus strand of NZ_JBIAWI010000022.1, from coordinate 157,076 downwards.
GGTGCGACGACTTCGGGATGGGCACCGCGCCCAGCTGCAGGTGCCAGCGCAGGACGACCTGGCCGGGCGTCACGCCGAAGGCCTCGGCGACGCTGACGACGGCGGGGTCGTCGAGCAGGCTCGTGCCGCGACCGAGGGGGCGCCAGCTCTCGGTGAGGATGCCTTTGGCGGTGTGGAAGGCGCGCAGCTCGTCCTGCGGGAACATCGGATGCAGTTCGATCTGGTTGACGGACGGCAGGACTCCGGTCTCCTTCTCCAGCCGCTCGATGTGCTCGACGGTGAAGTTGGAGACGCCGATGGAGCGGACCAGGCCGTCCTCGCGCAGCTTGATCATGGCCCGCCACGAGTCGACGTACTTTCCGACCCGGGGGAGCGGCCAGTGGATCAGATACAGGTCGACGTATTCCACGCCGAGCCGGCTGCGGGACTCCTCGAAGGAGGCCAGGGTCTCCTCGTAGCCGTGGTGCCGGCCCGGGAGCTTCGTGGTCACCACGACCTCCTCCCGGGCGACACCGCTGCGGGAGAGGCCGCGGCCGACTCCCGACTCGTTGCGATAGTTGGTGGCCGTGTCGACCAGGCGGTAGCCCATGCCCAGTGCCGCGGACACGGCCCGTTCCGCCTCCGCGTCGGACATCGGCCAGGTGCCCAGGCCGAGGGCGGGCAGCGCCGTGCCGTCGTTGAGTGTGTGCGTGGGGATGCTGATCACCGTGCGACCTTTCCGTCGACTGTGCCGTACCTCCAGCGTCACGGATGGTGCGAGCTGCGATCAACCGGACGGGCCGCCCGACCCGCCGGTGTGTCGCAGACCGCCGTCTCCTCCACGATCAGACCCTGTCGCCACGCCCGGAAGAACTGTCACGATCTTCATGAGCCGGCCCGAGCGGAGCCGGTGCGGGACGACCTTCGGAGCACGCATGACGACGGACAGGGCCACGGCGGACGGGACGGCACAGGCCGCGGGCATCGAGGTGAAACCGGTCGCCGGGCACATCGGAGCCGAGATCACGGGCGTCGATCTGGCCGGCGACCTGGAGGACACCGCGGTCGCCGCGATCCGGGCGGCGGTGCTGCGCTGGAAGGTGGTGTTCTTCCGCGGGCAGCGGCTGGACCATGCCGGGCACGTAAGGTTCGCGCGCCGCTTCGGCGAGCCCGTCGTGCTGCGCAAGCGGGGCAGCGCCTCGCCGCCGGACTTCCCCGAGGTGGAGACCACCGCCGACCGGCTGGAGCTGGGCGGGAAGTTCGGCATGGAACACGACGAGTGGCTGCAGCGCCGCCGGCACACGCTGCTGCGCGGCTGGCACTGCGACCACGGCGCCCGCATCGACCCGCCGGCCGCGACCATCCTCCGCGCCGAGTCCGTCCCGCCGTACGGAGGCGACACGACGTGGTCGAACCTGGCGGCGACGTACGCCGGACTGTCCGGCCCGGTACGGGAGTTCGTCGACGGGCTCCGGGCCGAACACCGGCTCGGCGTCGGCTACCAGCCGAGGCCGGGCGACGACACCTACCTGCGCCACTTGCTGGACCATCAGATCGCCTCCGTGCACCCGCTCGTGCGGGTGCACCCGGAGACGGGGGAGCGGGTGCTGTTCGTCAACGGCTACTACCTCGAGCAGATCACCGACGTCTCCCGCCCGGAGAGCCGGGCGCTCCTGGACATGCTGCTGGAGCAGGCGGTCCGGCCCGAGTACACGGTGCGCTTCCGCTGGGAGCCGGGCAGCGTGGCCTTCTGGGACAACCGGGCCACCATCCACCTCGCTCCCAGCGACAACGCCCACCTCGGCTTCCCCCGGATCATGCACCGTGTGATGCTCACGGGCGACGTCCCCGTCGGCGTGGACGGCAAGCCGTCGCAGCCGGTTGTCGGGACCGAACCCGGCCGCTGGTGACACAGGCCCTCAGGCAGCGGGCCGCCAGCCCAGCGCCGGGCCGAGCTTCGTGGCCATGTCGGTGAGGATCTGCACATAGTCCTCGTGCTCGAACGTGAACGGCAGCGCGAACGCCACCTCGTCCACCTCACGGAACGCGGCGTGGGCGCGGAGGCGTTCGGCGATCTCTTCGGAGCTGCCGACGATGTCCGGCGCGAACAGCAGCCGGGCCGGGCCCTGCGGCGAGGCCGTGCGAGGAGTGCGCCTGGCGGCGAACTCCTCGTATTTCGCGCGCTGTTCGGGCGAGGCGGAGTCGGTGGGGATGACGACCAGGCCCTGCGAGACCCGGGCGTTCTCACCGTCGGGGTGATGGGCGCGGAAGGCACGAATGAGGCCCAGCTGGATCTCCGCGAAGTCGAAGCCTGTCTCCCCGTCCGCTCCCTGCGGGCTCTCCGCCTTAACGACACTGCTGGTGAGGAAGTTCATGCCCTGCTCGCCGGCCCAGCGCGCCGAACCCAGGCTGCCGCCGCCGTACCACATCCGGCGGCCCAGGCCGGGGGAATGCGGCTGCACCCGGTCGCTGAACACCTCGAAGCCCTCGACACCGCTGAAGTCCGTGGCGCTCTTGCCACGCACAAAGTCCAGCAGCCGCCGCACCCGCTCGTAGGAGAAGTCCTCGGCCTGAGCCGTGTCCGGGTACAGCGCCTCCTTGACCTGGTCGTAGTGCATCGGCGGGCCGACGCTGACGCCCGGGTTGATGCGGCCCCCGGACAGGATGTCGACCGTCGCCAGGTCCTCGGCCAGCCGCAACGGGTTCTCCCAGCCGAGCGGGATGACCGCGGTGCCGAGTTCGATGCGGCGGGTGCGCTGCGAGGCCGCCGCCATGACCGCGACGGGCGACGAGATGCCGTACTGGAGATGACGGTGGCGCAGCCACGCACTGTCGAAACCGAGCCGCTCGCCCAGCTCGATGATCTCCAGAGTGGACTCATGGCCCCGGCGCGGATCCGCCTCGTCGAACAGCCCGATGGTGAGGAAGCCCAGCTTGCGCAGGGGGCGTGAGGTCGGCGGCATGAGCCCCTCCGTCATTGATCGTTCCACGTCGTACGGCAGTGCCAACGGCGCCGCGGCCGCCGGTGTTCCCGCGCCGCGGGTCAGACCAGCGGGATGGTGACCTCGTCCTCGACCGGGGGTTCGATCTCCTGCGCGCGGTTGCCGGTGGCCGCGTAGCAGCGCAGCCGGATCGCCTCCGGGGTGACGTCCAGACGCAGGAACTGCTTGAAGAACGGCGGGCTGTACGTCGCCGAACCCGGCGAGAACCACTGCGTGTAGATCTTGCGCACTGGGAGACGGAAGCGTGACGTGCGTCCACCGGCACCGAGCAGACCGGCCACGATACGGGTACGGCGGGTGACGCGAACCGGCCCGCCCGGGGTGCGGGTCGGCGGGATGCCGAGCCGCTCGGCGATCACGGCCATCGCCTCGTCCTCGGTGAGGGTGAAGAAGCGGCCCAGACGCAGCCGCCGCCCGTAGAGCCTGCTGTAGAACGCGAGGGAATCGCCGCGCAGCGGATAGCAGCGGAAGTCCTTCTCGGTGACGTCCGCGATGTCGATACGGGGGATGGTGTGCGTGGCGTGCATGAACGCCCCGCCGCCGCCCGAAACGACGTACTGGATGGTGCGGCCGCCCACCTGGACCGGATAGCGCTGGTAGTTGTGGATGTCTCCGCCGATCGCCGCCACATAGTGGTGGTCGGGATCGCGGACGATGTCGTCGACGGTGCCGTTGCCGCCCTCGATGGTGCAGGGATGGTGCTCACCGTCGACGAACAGGGGCGATCCGGTGATGAGGATCTTGGGGCGGGGGCCCTTGGACACCTCGCGCAGCCAGGCGCCCTGTTCGGCGTCGATCGTGCCGAGCAGGCCGGTGTCGATGCCTATGATCCGCACCGGTCCGGCGTCGACGGCCCAGTACGGGCCCGGCTGGACGGCCTGTTGGGCCTGCGCGGACCTCAACTTGCGTGCATCGTCCAGGTGTTGACCGTCGGTGGCGCGCGGTCGGTGCCACAGGAGCGAGCGCAGCCAGGCCCGGCTCAGTGGGCGCGGTGCGGGCTCGGGGGTGAGAGGCGGGGCGTCCGCGCAGAACACGCGCATGAACGCGCCGAGGTCCTCGTACCAGTCGTGGTTGCCCGGTATCGCGTAGATCGGCGCCTGGTAGTCCTGGTAGGGGCGGAAGAACTTCGTTGCGTAGTCGTCGGCGCTGCCGACGGGGTAGATCACGTCGCTGGTGATGACGGCGAAGTTCGTACCCTGACTGACCTTCAGAAAGCCCGGCACGACGGCGTATTGGGGATCGTCACCCTCCCCGGTGTCGCCGATGACCATGAAGGAGAACCGGTCCGGATCCGCGCGCCGGATCACCTTGTCGGCGGGCGCGCCGGCCGCCTCGCGCTGCGCCACCCATCTGCTGCGGGTACCGCCCGTCGGGTCCCCGAACCAGGAGGCCAGTACGCCGTTGCGGGCGGCCCACAGCGTCTTGGGATTGAGCCAGGAGAGCTTCTCGACGTGCTGCGGCATCAGCCGCTTGTAGTCGCCGCGTTCTGCGGTGCCCCAGCCGGCGCCTTGGGCGGTATCGCGTGAAGAGTCAGACACCGGTGAACCGTAACAACGTCGGCTTCCTGCGCCCTTGGAGGGGTGGAGTGCAGCACGACGAGCGCGTCGTTACTGCTTGTCGCGCGCGGCGAGCCGTTCGGTGATCTCGGTCTTGACCGTCTCGTGCAGCTCGTCCGACGTGAAGCCGAGGTTGCGCAGGATCTGCGCGGCCGGGCTCTCCTCGGCGCGGATCAGGCCCAGCAGCGTGTGTTCCGTGCCGACCCAGTCGTGGCCGAGGTCGGCCGAGGCGCGGTGTGCCTGCTCGATGGCCTCCTTGCTCTCCGGCCGGAACGCGATGTGACCCCGAAGCGCCTTCTTCCCGGCCGGCGGCAGCGCTTCCTCGATCGCGTCGCGGATGCGTTGCTCCGACTCGGTTTTCGCCACCAGCACCTTGTACGCCAGGCCCTGCGGTTCGCCGAGCAGGCCGAGCAGGATGTGTTCGGTGCCGATGAAGTCGTGCTTGTGCGTACGGGCGGCCTCCTGCGCCAGCACGATGCTGTGCCGGTTGAGGTTGGTGAACCGCTCGAACGCGGCGGGCGTGTGGCGTTGCTGGGCGGCCTGTTTGGACACGCCGATCGCGTCGCCGATCTCGGTCCACGACGCGCCGGTCTGCTTGGCCTTGCTGACGTAGTGGTCGATGAGCTGGTCACCGAGATCGGACAGGGTCTGGGCCCGCAGTCGCGCCTCGCTGACGCGGGCCAGTTCGTTGACGTCGGGGAATTCCTCGTCGAGACGGGCGATCAGGTCGGCGAGGCTGATGTCGAGTGGACTCATGCGTCAATCGTAAGTTGACGACCCCTCAGCGTCAACCTGTAATTGACGCTCGTTTCGGGTGTGCTCCCAGCGGAGACGGCTCCCCTTCTCGCCCTCTCGGAGGATGCTCAGTCGAGACAGAACTCGTTGCCCTCGATGTCCTGCATCACGATGCACGACTCGTTCTCTTCATCGGCAGGCAGCAGTTGCACGCGTACCGCGCCGAGCGCAACGAGTCGTGCGCACTCGGCCTCGAGCGTGGCCAGGCGCTCTTCACCCACGAGCCCGGTGCCGACCCGCACGTCGAGATGCACCCGATTCTTGACGACCTTGCCTTCGGGAACGCGCTGGAAGTACATCCGCGGGCTCACACCTGAGGGATCCATGCACACGAACCACGAACCCTGATCCTCAGGCGGCAGCGAGCGATTGAAATCGTCCCAAGTGGCGAACCCCTCCGGTGGCGGCGGTACGACGTACCCCAGCACCTCGCACCAAAAACGAGCGACCCGCTCAGGGTCCGCGCAGTCGAAGGTGACTTGGAACTTCTTGATCAATGACATCGGCGCACCCTAGCAGGGGGACTCTGTCGCCAGGCGCCGCACGGTTGCGCCTGAGAGGATCACGGCCTGAGGACCGCCGCCCGAAAGGCCACGCATGCCCGCCGACTTCATCGACCTCGTGGGCATCCGGCACTTCGATTCCTCCTCACCATCTCCCTCTCCCAGGGCCTGGGCTCGAGCGAGTTGTGGCTGGACCGGGGGAGGGCGGGCAAGGCGAGGGCGGCGGAGTTCAAACGGGACGGTGACCGGGTCCTGTTCGTCGTACGGAACAAGCACTTCCGCACCTCCGGCGACCCGGCCGCGGTGCGCGCGGGGTGAGTACACCGTCGACGAGGAACGCAGCCTGCCGCTCGTCGCGGACAGCCGCACGGGACCGGCCGGCACCAGGCTGCCTGCACTGCTGACCTTCCACGGACCCGGCCGCGGCGCGGCGGTCGGTCGGTCGCCGCCGACCCGCGCGCCGTGACCGTCGTCCAGCAGCTCAACCTGATCAGGCTGCCCGCCGACCCCATGCCCGTACGTCGCTTCCACCCCAACTCGGTGGCTACGGCGTCGGTTACGCCGATCACGGCCACGTCGGCGTACGCGACACGCAGGTGAAGGTGCAGCCCCGCTTCCGCGCCGGCGCCGGCTGCGCCCCGATCGTCTTCGAGGTCGACCCGGCGATCCCGCCTGGCCTCCGTCGCCAAGGACGGAACCCCGCCCACGTCAGGCACGCGAGACACCGGCAGTCGTCCGCCTTCTGCTGGAGGGCCACCTTTGAGCACAGGATTTCTATTTCGGATCAGATGGCGATGCATGCGGCGCGCTGCACCACGGTGTTACGTGCAGGTGCCTACGACGCCAGGGTCACCTGCATCGCTTGTTTCAGCCGGCCGCTGAGCCGCCAGACGACGGCGGCGGAAAGGGCCGTCGCGCAGACGTACAGGAGATCGCTTTCCATGACCCGCTCCAGCGCCTGGCTCGTCTGGCCGGGAGTGTGTGCGTGCTTCAGTGCGGACAGGGCGTCGGCGCCTGTGGCGCCGGCGGCGAGGACGGAGAGCCACCAGGAGGTGAGCAAGGGATGGCCGCGCTTGCGCTGCGCCGCCGGGCGGGCGGCTGCCCACAGGTCGTTGACGAACATCTTCAGCACGAACAGATCAGCAATGGGCACCACCCAGCCGAAGAACAACCAGGCACGGTTGCGACGCTGCCCCTCAGGCCAGACCAGCTCCGCGAGGTTGCGCATACGGGACATCCAGACGCTGAAGACCAGCACCGTCAACAGGGTGGCACCGCTCCACCAGCCCCTCAGATTTCCGAACCACATGTCGGCGTTGAGCAGCGGCAGCGCCTCGCTGCCGTCCGGCTGAGCCGGCAGTGGCGGTGCTTGCAGCACTTGGTACCTGTGCCACGCCGCTACCCCGGCCGCCGCCGTCAGCATCGCGTACGCGGCGAGCACACCGCACGTCCATCGGGTCAGCCCACCCGGCGCCCCAGCCGTGCCCACTCCACACCTCCTGGAAGCCACCTGTTGGGAACTTCCTGCAGGTCGGCGGGGGATCTTAACCTCACGGGGATGCGGAAGTCACGGCCCGCCCGCCGAGCCGTGGCGCCCCGCGAGCAGGACGTCGCTGTTCAGCCGCAGCGCGCCCGCCTGTGGGTGGTCGAAGGTCTTGGTGCGATGAGCGGGGGCGTGAACCGGACGCGCCTGCCAGACCTGGCCGGCGTGTCCCGGGAGGCGCCGACGGCCGGTACGACGCAGACCCGGGAGGCAGGCCGGCTACAACTCCCCTCTCAAGCGCGCCCAGGTATGGGTATCAAGGCTGTCATGGGGGCCGAGGCGGGAGAGTTCGGCGCCGTCGCGTCCCACGGCCACGATGAGGGGACGGGCTGCGCGTCTGTCGTAGGGGGATGTCCAAACCGCGATGAGTCTGCACTGCTCGGGGTTCTCGATCCGGCGGCCACCGATCAGGACGTGCCCCACGTCCCGCCCGAGGCGCACTTTGACGCAACTGATCCATGGGGCGGCGGTGAAGGAGCGCGGAGGGTCGATGGTGCGGGTGAGGCTGAGGACGCCCCCGCCGTGGTGAACGTCGAGCACTTCGACGTCGACAGGATCGTCTGGGGGGCCGCTGCCGCCTCCTACGTGGCGCCATTGCTTGTCGTACCACTCCAGGAACGCAATGTGTTCCCGTGTCCGCGGTGACTTCGGACGTACCACGATCCAGATCGCCCCGGCACCGGTGGTGGTGTCGACATCGGCCGATACCACGGTCAGTACACGACGCGGCAGCCACCACGGCTGGGGCTCATCTCCCGCCAGCACCCGCCGCACCACGCTGCGCAGACAAGACTCCCACCGGGGGCCCGTCCGCAGGGCCTGCGCCCATGCCTGCATGTGGTTGCGATACCCGGTGCGCGAGGGCATCACGCGCCAGGCCGCTGAGGCAGCGCCGTAGCACGCGCCCTCCGGCCAGAAGATCACTTGGGCACGTTTGGTCAGCGGCGGGTGATGTCTGTCTGTGCCATGTGAACCGCTCCGGGGCTGATGGAGGCTCAAGCCTGCAGCCCCGCACGGTCGTTCCGGCGGCGGGCATGCTGGAATCGCTCTCCGACGCCGAGCTGCTGTTCCCGCCGAGTCGGCAACGCACCACCACGGTCCGCTCGCGCAGCTCAGCGGCCGGGACAGCCGCCGTCACATCCTTCGCCCTCGGTCGGGCACTACCTCGCCCGGCCGGGTCGCGCGGACAGAGCACGGCAGGGATAAAGGGGCACGGCGGCGGTGAAGTTTCCAGCCACCGACGCAGACTTGCCGAGGGCAAAGGCGCTCCGGTCACCGGACCGGACCGACCTCGCGTGGATCACAGGGTGACGGCGGCCAGGATGTTCACGCCGGGGTTCGGCGGGAACCAGACGCCGGTGTTGGCGCAGCGGACCGTGTAGGCCCCGGCGGAGGTGGTCGGGTGGGGCAGCAGCAGACCGAGGAAGTACGTGCCCGGGGCGGCCGGCAGGGGGAGGGTGCCGGTGATGGTCTGGGTCGCCGGTTCGGCTGCGGGCTCGCTCGTCTCCGAGCGGGGGCCGGGAAGCCAGGTGCGCCAGTCGGCGCCGGTGTCGACCTTGCTGACCGTCTGGCCGTTCGCGTTGAGCAGGGTCAGCAGCGCGGGTCTGGGGTGCTTGGGTGCGGCGAAGCCCCAGTTGACCAGGTCGACTTGGACGGACAGGCCGGACGAGACCTTGGCGTAGCGGGCTTGCCGGATCTCGATGCGGTAGCCGAGGTGGTCGCGGATGTAGTCGAAGTGGGTCCGGGCGACCGAGTTGCCGTGGGAGTCGGTGAAGTAGCCGTCGGAGACGGGCAGCTTGGCCGCAGTCGCCTGGGTCTTGGTGAGGGTGGTCGTCTTCCAGGCGGGGAGCGTCAACCTGTTACGGGGTGAGCCGCACGCGGATGCCCAGCGTCCGGTTCGCTCCCCGCAGCCAGCTGTCGAAGATCATGAGGCGGCCGACGATGCCGTACTTGCGGGCGATGAGTGAGCGGTAGCGGGCGCCGGTCGCCGCGTCGGTGATCTCGGCGGTGGCCGGGACCGGGTCGCCCGTCGGGTTGCCGCGCAGGTCGCAGGGGCCGACCAGGATGTCGCCGCGGGCCCGGATCCGCTTGACCTTCCAGGAGTCGGCGGGGGTCCGCACGCCCAGCGTGTCTCCGTCGCGCACCACCCACACCGGGGTGGCGACCGGGGTGCCGTCCTTGCGGTAGCTGGTGATCAGCATGTACTTGCCGGCGCCGAGCTGCTCCAGCAGCGTGTCGTCCATGATGCGTTTCTGTTCCTTGCTCTTGCGTTCGAGGTCGTCGGCCACTTGAGCGGCGTACTGCGATGTCAGGAGGAAGGTCGCGGCGGTGCAGGTGGTGCTCGGTCAGGCAGTGAGGGCCGCGGGGGCGGGCGTGGTCTCGCCGTCGCCCGAAGGGGCGGCCGTGTCGGTGGCGGGCGAGGGGGACCTGCGGCGGATCGCCAGGCCGACCATGGCCACACCGATGACGAGGAGGAACGCCATGCCGGCGAGGGCGAAGCTCAGGGTGTACTGGCTTTCGGCGGGCAGCGCGGGGACCCCGGCGGGCAGGTTGTGGAGCGTCTTGGAGGCGAGTAGCGAGGTGATGACCGCGCTGCCGATCGCACTGCCGGTGGAGCGGGAGATGGAGTTGATGCCGTTGGCGATGCCGGTCTGGTGGTGGGGAACGCCGGCCACGATCAGGGCGGGCATCGCGGCGTAGCCGAAGCTGATGGCAACGCCGACGACCATGCCGGCCAGGATCACCGACGCGGTGGTGTCGTGGGCGAGGGTCAGCCAGGCGAAACCGACGACGCCGAAGGCGGCACCGGCGGCGAGGGTGAGACGCGCGCCGATGCGGCGCACCAGCACGCCTCCGAACTGGGCGGCCACGAGCGAGACGAGGGCGGAGGGCAGCAGGTAGAGGACGGAGGCGCGCAGGACGGAGGCGCCGAAGCCGTATCCGGCGATCTCAGCGGGTGTCTGGACTAGGTAGGAGACGCCGATGAACTGAGCGAACATGGCGAATCCGACGAGCAGTCCGGCAATGTTGGTGAACAGGACCGGGCGGTGGACGAACATCTTCATGTCGACCAAGGGGTCGCGGACCGTGCGCTCGACCACGACCCAGAGGACCGTGGTGACGGCGGCGCCGGCGAAGAGGGCGAGCGTGCGGGGTGAGGTCCAGCCCCAGGAGTGGCCCTGCGAGATGGGCAGCAGGAGCAGGACGAGCAGCAGGGCGAGGCCGGCGGCGCCGAGCCAGTCGGTGCGTCCGCCCGTCCGGGTGCGGGGCGCGGGCACGGCGAGGGCAACCGCGACGAGGGCGACGGCGGCGAGTGCGGCGGCCAGCCAGAAGACCTGGTGGTAGTCGGGGTGCGCACCCTGGGTCAGAAGTCCGGCGCTCACCAGGGCGAGGCCGCTGCCGACCCCGAGCGTGCCGCTGACCAGGGCCATGGCGCCGGGCAGCCGCGCGGGCTCGACCTCTTGGCGCAGCACGGACAGCGCGAGCGGGAAGATCGCGGTGGCGGCGCCCTGCATCACGCGAGCCGCGATGAGCAGCAGCATGGAGCTCGTGGTCGCGGCGAGCACGGATCCGGCGACCATGACCACCAGCACCCCGAGCAGGGTCGGCTTCGTGCCGCGCTGGTCGCCGAGGCGGCCCAGCAGTGGCGTGAAGACCGCAGCCGACAGCAGCGTGGCCGTGGTGACCCAGCTGACCTGGGCCGTGGTGGCGCCGAGATCGTTCTGGATGATGCCGAGGATCGGGATGACCAGGGTCTGCATCATCGACACGACCATGGCGGCGAGGCCCAGCACCAGGACGAGGCTGAGGCTGCCGGTGCGGCGCTCCGGCGCGGTGGCAAGGGAGGACTTCACGGTCTTCTTTCCGGTGGAAGGTTGCCCGAAGGATGGACGCATCGATGCTCGATGAGTCAAACCATTGAGGTCCTCGATGCTTGAGGACATCAAACAATATATAGCTGGTGAATGTCAAAGGTTGGGATACTCAAGCTTTCCGCGGTACTCTCGACGCATGTCGCCCATCCCCTCCAAGGCGCAGCTCATGGAGCTGCTCGCCCATTCGGTCACCACGCACTACGCCGACTTCACCGCCTCCGCCGCCGACACGGGCCTCACCACCAGTCAGGCAAAGACCCTCTCGGTACTGCGAAGCGCGCCCGCCTCGATGCGCTCCCTCGCGCACACCCTCGCCTGCGACGCGTCGAACATGACCGGGATCATCGACCGACTCGAAAAGCGCGACCTGGTCCGTCGCGAAGTCAGCATCACCGACCGCCGTGTGAAGAACGTCGCCCTCACCGAGGCGGGCGAGAAGGTGATCGACACGATCCGCGAGCGGATGGAACAGACGCAGACGGGCTTGGACAACCTGTCCGACGACGAGCGCGCCGAGCTCTTCCGCCTGCTGACGGTCGTCTTCCCGCGCTGACGTGCGCGGTGCTGTTCTGCCGAAAGTGGGTGGGCTCACCCGCCCGCATGGGGCCATCGCGCCCGGCTCGCGGCACCTGGCCGAGGCGGTCTGCGCCTCGGTGCCCGAACGTGGCGAGCCCGTCGTGGTGGAACCGGGTGCCTGCACCGGACCGTTCACGGCCGAGGTCCAGTGCCGGCTCGCCGGGCGTGGCCGCCGGTCGCTGGGCGGCATGATCAGCCACCGTTCGTGCTCCATCTGGATCAGGCCGCCGAGCGGTCGCAGTGGCACCTGACCCATGACCCGGGCGGCGGATTCACCGGAATGACCTGGACCATGGCTCATGCCCACCCGGCCGACTTCGAGGCCAGGCATCAGTGGTTGTCGACATCGCCGGAGTCGGGGTTCGTCCAGGTGGCGATGGCTGAACGCCGTGATGCGACCGGAGCGGACGTCATCCGTGGCCTGGTGCTGAGCCGGATCGGCGACGGTGCACACACCGATGAGCCCGTCACTCGCCGCGCCGAGTGGTTCGACCTGCGGTTGCACACCCTGACCGCTGAGACGCGTGAGCGACTGTGGACGAACGTCCTCTCGGTGCACCGCCGCTGGCAGGAGGAGCAAACCTCCCAGAGTTGAGATCGGGTGTGTCTCTTCTTCAGTGAGCCGGGGATGCCGTGCGCCGTTGCTGTTCGTGGTCGGACGGCGGGTCGTCGTGTCCCAGGGCGCGGTCTTGGAGGCGGCGATGGTGTCGTGGCTGGAGGAGGTCGATCGGGAGGCCGCCGCGCGGGAGGAGGTCGCCGAACTGCGGGACAGGATCGAGGAGTTGAGCAGGCGTCCTGCTCAGCGGGCTTTCTCTGGGCGGCACTGCTCACCTCCCCTTTGAATCACCAGGACTTTCAGGCTCACCCACTTGGACATTTGTGCGGTGTTATTGACATGTCCCCTGAATCCCGCACACCATCTCACAGCAGCGCGAGTGAATCTGTTTGATCTCATTGAAGCTTGCATTATTCGTGGGGTCCGATCGTGGGCCCGACAGGGCCCTGTGCGTGACCTCCTTCCAAGCGGCGATGCGACTCCGAAGAAGGCCGGTGTTCCGGCTCCGGATCCTCACCCCTTCCAGGGCCGATCGGCGGCACACTCCTGACAAGAAGACGGAGCAACCATGTTGGTTCCCCGCAGACTCGCCGCTGCCGTCATCGCCATGGTTGTGGCGCTCATCGGCGGCACCGTAGGGACGACGACCGCATCGGCGTCCCCGTCCGAGGCCACATACACGATCTCCATCGGCTCGAAGGGCACGTACGCGCACCCGACGGACACCCCGGCGAGCACCTACATCGACAAGGACGGCACGTTCTACTTCCAGCAGTCCGCCGCGCTGTACGGGACGTCGGAGCCCCGCTACTGGGACTTCTTCACCGGCACGAACTTCGAGGATGCCAAGCGCTCGTCCGCGATCAGCGACGCGGTGAACCCCGCCAACCCCAACGACAAGAACAGGGACACGACCTGGCGGTGCAACAACAGCCCCACCGGCGTGGAGGCCACAAACGCGCCCGCCGGCTCGCGCTACTCGCAGCGCAACTACTGCGACCTGTCCGGTGTGTGGGTCGATCCGGACACCGGGGACTGGTACGGCCTGGTGCACAACGAGTTCACCCCGCAGCCCTTCGGCGACGGTATCCACTACGACGGCATCGACTACGCGGTGTCGAAGGACCAGGGCAGGACGTGGAGCATCAAAGGCCACGCCATCACCTCCCCGTACAGCACCAAGCGCGGCGACAACCAGCAGTTCCCGCACGAGACGTACTACTACGGCGATGGTGACCAGCGGCTGTTCGTCGACACCGCCTCGGGCTATTTCTACGTCTACTACGGCTCGCGGGTCGTGGAGAAGGGCGGCACCTGGAAGGCGTTCCAGGCCCACGTCGCCCGCGCGCCGATCTCGGCGAAGATGGCCCCGGGTTCCTGGCGGAAGTGGCACAACGGTTCCTGGTCGCAGCCGGGGGTGGGCGGCTTGGAGAGCAACATGGAGCCGGTGACGTCGTCGAACCCGACTGGTTACACCCCGGTCGAGCACGATTACGACCCCGCCAACCCCGGCACCGCGGCGGAGCAGATCGAGGCCGGTGAACTCCCCCCGACGTCCCCGCTGTTCGTCATGAACATCGCCTACGACGCCTACCTCGGCCTGTACATCGGCACGCCCGAGGTCGTGAAGCAGCCCGGCCCGCAGCAGTACTACGTGACGGACAACCTGGCGACCCAGAAGTGGCGCCTGGCCGGTGACTCCGGCAGTTACACGTCCAGCTCCTGGTACCGCTGGTTCCTCGACGGCGCCAACAAGACGAACTCCACCGTCGTCGGCAAGACCTTCCGGTCGTACTGCGCCATCGCCTGCGCCACCTCCGGCGGCGAGTACGCCAACGTCACCATCGACTCCAGCGAGCCCGCCAAGGCCCCCTTCGACCCGGCCCGGACCTACCGCATCACCGGCGGGAACGGCCGGCTGCTGGCCCAGGTGTCCGGCAACTCGGCCACCACCTCGCTGGCATCCGCCACCGGATCCGACCTGGAAGCGTGGTCCTTCGCGGGCAACGGCGACGGCTCGTACCGGATCACCAACGCCGCCACGGGACAGCTCCTGGGCGTCGCCAACACCTCCACCACGACCCGAGCCTGGGGAACCAAACCGACCGTGACCGCGGTCGGAACCGGCGGCCCCACCCTGGGGCAGCAGTGGTTCATCATCCCCGGCACGTCCGCCGGTGGCGGGCAGGACGGGACGTACCGTCTGGTCAACCGCTACAGCGGCCTGGTGATCGGAATGTCTGCCGACTCCGGCCGCCTCACCGAGACCACACCCGCCCGCCACTGGAGCAACACCACGGGCAACCCGGTCGGCGGCTCACGCACCGCCGCCGAGCAAGCACTGACGATGACTCCGGTCGGCTCGACCCCCGGCGGCCTCGACGGCACGCACACCCTCATCACCGGGGGCCAGGCGCTGGACGTCCCGGACTACAGCAAAGAGCCCGGCACCCAGCTCATCACCTACACCGGCAACGGCGGAGCCAACCAGAAGTGGCGGTTCACCCTGCAGCCCGACGGCTCCTATCAGCTCGTCAACGTCGCATCGGGACTGTGCGCCGACGTCAGCGGCGCCTCCACCGAGGCCGGAGCGAAGGTCATCCAGTGGACCTGCAACGGAGGCGCCAACCAGCGCTGGATCGTGACCAGGCTGCCGAGCGGTGCCTACACCGTCGCCTCGGCGAACGGGGGGCTGCTGCTCACCACCGCCTCGTCGTCCGACAAATCCCCGGTGACGCAGGAGACGAACACGAACTCCTCCCTCCAGCACTGGGCGATCGTCTGACACTCCTCGCACGGACAGATACAGGCCGGGGTCTGGCAGGTCGGACTCCTCCGCGCGCGGATACCGGGCGTCGGGCAAGAGAGGGCTCGGCCCCGTTCGTGCGGCTCGCAGTGTGCGGCCGAGAGCCGGCGAGGGAGGCGTCGAGCCCACCCGAGCCGGCGCCCGCCGAACGCTCGCGGGCGGCTCCTTCGGCGCCCGCCGCATCGCCGACCCGCACAAGGTCGTCGCCGAGTGGCGCGAGAAGGCGGACGCGAACCGCTGGTCGCTGCGCGAGACCGTGATCGCGCTTGGGCCGCAGCGCGGACACGTCGGCACCCCGTCGGGCCTCGCCGACAAGTTCGCCCACTACGTCCGGCACGGCGCCGTCGACAGCTTCAACGTCACGCCGTACCTCATCCTCGACGGCCTCGACGGCCTCGACGGCCTCGACGGCCTCGACGGCCTCGACGGCCTCGACGGCCTCGACGGCCTCGACGGCCTCGACGGCCTCGACGACATCGTCGACCTGCTCGTCCCCGAACTCCAGGAGCGTGGCGTCTACCGCACCGAGTACACCGGTACGACCCTGCGCGACCACCTGGGACCGCGTGAACCGCTCACCCACCGCACGGCGCCGGAGGTGCCGCAGGCGGGCTGAACCCGACCGCGCTCACCAGTCATTGCCGGCCGGCGGGGCCCAGTGCGGCGCGGTGGCACCGTACTGGTCCTGCCGGGGCCGGGCGGGAGCGACCGGTCCGCCGGGCTGGGCGATGCCGTGCTGCGGCGCGGGCTCTGCCGCCCGATCGACGGCGGAGGTTCGCCGGGACGGGGTCGACTTGTTCCACTCGCCGTCGCCCAGCACCAGAAGCGGGTCGAACATGACCACCACACCGGCCAGCAGCAGGAAGACGGCCGGCCCCAGGAGCATGGGCAGCAGCAGCGAGGTGGGTGACTCGCCCGCCCAGGCCTCGCTGCTGTTGCCGTGCACATGGACGCTGACGGCGGCCATGGCCGTGTAGTGCATGCCGGAGACCGCCACGCCCATGACCAGACTGGCCCCGAGACTCGTCATGAAGCCCCGGACGGTGACGGCCGCCCACAGTGCGGCGGTCGCGGCGACGATCGCGATGGCGACGGACAGGGCGACGGTGAGAGTGTCGTATCGGACGTCACCGTTCACCTCCACCGCCGCCATGCCGAGGTAGTGCATCACGGCGACACCGAGACCGGTGACCACGCCCGCGACACCCAGCGTGATCCTGCCGGCGCCGCGGTAGCCGACGATGAACACGCCGACGCCGACCACCACGATCGCCACGGCCAGGCTCAGCAGAGTGAGCCCGGTGTCGTAGCGGATGCCGGTCTCCTCGACCTGGAACCCGAGCATGGCGATGAAGTGCATCGTCCAGATCCCGCAGCCGATCGAGGCGGCGCCGAGCGCCAGCCAACCGGGCTTCCAGGACTCTTCGTCAAGCAGGGACCGGACGATGCAGCGCAGTCCCAGCGCCCCTCCCAGGCAGGCCATCAGATAAGCCGCCACCGGCGTCACCGCACCGTATCGGAACCCGTCAATCGTGCCTTGCATGTGCCCAACTCCCCCCAGAGCAGCGGCAGATCGTGGAGCAAGGTCTACGGGTAAGGGCCGCGTAAGTGCAAGGGATTACCTTTGGTAACTGAATAACTCTCAACTATCAGCGGTTGACTCCGGTCACTGTTGGGCGAGTTCCGGCCATCCGCCGATGTCGCCCGTCAATGCCAGTGGGGCAAAACGCCTCGGCATCGCCATATGTGATGTACCGGACGACTGGGGCGCGAGTTTCCGCCATGTTATCGAACACCCAAGCGCATCCCAGCTGTTGGGCAGCCAACAGCCAAGGGGTGGCAAGGATTCAGTGAGGTCACTGATTCTTCACTTTGTATTTCTACCCGCATAGACCCGGTGGTGCTGTCATGCACACACCCGCCCGGAAACCCCGGGCCCATCGCGGGAGAACCCCCATGCGTGCCACGCGCCGCCTCACCGCCACCACGGCATCCCTCACGCTCTCCGTCGCCGGTCTCATCATCGGCACCGGCTCGGCCGCACACGCGGCCAGCTGCTCGCAGTCCTACCTGCCGCTGCCGGACCCGACCTGCCAGCCCGGCGCCTACAACCCGGACGTCACCCAGTCCACGATCGACACGACGATCTGTGTGTCGGGCTGGACCGCCACCGTGCGTCCCTCCACCTCGTACACCAACGCCCTGAAGATCAAGCAGATAGCCGAGTACGGCTACTCGGACACCAGCACCGCCGACTACGAGGAGGACCACCTCGTCCCGCTCGAGCTCGGCGGCGCCCCCAAGGACGCGGAGAACCTGTGGCCGGAGCCGCGGTACGGCGACGAGACCGCCTACAGCAAGGACTCGGTGGAGAACAAGCTCAAGAAGGCCGTCTGCAACGGCACGGTCACCCTCGACGACGCGCGCAGCGCCATCGCCAGTGACTGGACCACCGCCCTGTCCTCCCTCGGCCTCAGCTGACCCCTTCGGCGACACCGTCAGGCGGTCTGCCCGCATCCCCGGCGGGCAGGCCGCCTTGTCGTACAGAGGGATAACCCTCGATTGACCGGCACCTTGCTGACATGTCCGGGTCAATACTGTCATCCTCCTCCCCAACTGCCGCGCCCACCCCCCACGTTCTCATCACGCAGTGACGGTCCCGCACAGCTCGGCTCGTCCCGGTCAGTACACCCGTCTGCCCGGTCTGTCACCGGTCGCCCCACGCGGCCGCAGCAGTAGGAGAACGAGTGAGACGCATCTCCCGCAAGCGGACCGCGGTCGGAGCCCTGGTCTCCACCGCCGCCTTCCTCGCCGTCGGCATCCAGTCGGTCCCGGCGAACGCGAAGCCCGCCGCCCCCCATCTCAGCCCCCTCCGCGCCGGGGGACTGGAGGCGAAACTGACCCGGGCGCAGCACACCGCGCTCATCAAGAGCGCGAAGCAGAAGACGACCGCGACCGCCCGCACGATCGGCCTCGGCGCCAAGGAGAAGCTGGTCGTCAAGGACGTCGTCAAGGACGTCGACGGCACCCTCCACACCCGCTACGAGCGGACCTACGCCGGCCTCCCCGTCCTCGGCGGCGACCTCGTCGTGCACACTCCGCCGGCCTCCCTGGCCGCCGGCACGGTGAGCACGACCTTCAACAACAGGCACACCGTCAAGGTCGCCTCCACCACCGCGGCCTTCACCAAGGCAGCCGTGCAGACCAAGGCCCTCAAGGCCGCCAGGTCCCTCGACGCCCAGCAGCCCACCACCGACAGCGCCCGCAAGGTCATCTGGGCGGGCACCGGCACCCCGAAGCTCGCCTGGGAGACGGTGGTCGGCGGCCTGCAGGACGACGGCACACCCAGCCAGCTGCACGTCATCACCGACGCCACCACCGGCAAGGAGCTCTACCGGTACCAGGGCATCAAGACGGGCACCGGCAACACCCAGTACAGCGGCACGGTCACGCTGAACACCACGCTGTCCGGCTCGACGTACCAGCTGTACGACACCACGCGTGGCGGCCACAAGACGTACAGCCTCAACAACGCCACCTCGGGCACCGGCACCCTGATGACCGACTCCGACGACGTCTGGGGCACCGGATCCGGGTCCAACACCCAGACCGCCGGCGCGGACGCGGCCTACGGCGCCCAGGAGACCTGGGACTTCTACAAGAACACCTTCGGCCGCAGCGGCATCAAGAACGACGGCGTCGCCGCCTACTCCCGCGTCCACTACAGCACGGCGTACGTCAACGCCTTCTGGGACGACGACTGCTTCTGCATGACCTACGGCGACGGCTCCGGCGGCACCCACGCGCTGACCTCGCTGGACGTGGCCGGCCACGAGATGAGCCACGGCGTCACGTCCAACACGGCCGGACTCGAGTACAGCGGTGAGTCCGGCGGCCTCAACGAAGCCACCTCCGACATCTTCGGCACCGGTGTGGAGTTCTACGCCAACAACAGCAGTGACGTGGGCGACTACCTCATCGGCGAGAAGATCGACATCAACGGCGACGGCACGCCGCTGCGTTACATGGACGAGCCGAGCAAGGACGGCGGCTCCGCGGACAGTTGGTACTCCGGTGTCGGCAACCTCGACGTGCACTACTCCTCGGGCCCGGCGAACCACATGTTCTACCTGCTCTCCGAGGGCAGCGGCACCAAGACCATCAACGGCGTCACCTACAACAGCCCGACCTCCGACGGCGTCGCCGTCGCCGGCATCGGCCGGGCCGCGGCCCTGCAGATCTGGTACAAGGCGCTGACCACGTACATGACGTCCAGCACCGACTACGCCGCAGCCCGCACCGCCGCCCTCAACGCCGCCGCCGCGCTGTACGGCACCGGCTCCACCCAGTACGCCGGAGTGGGCAACGCCTTCGCCGGCATCAACGTCGGCAGTCACATCACCCCGCCGACCAGCGGCGTCACGGTCACCAACCCGGGCAGCCAGTCCTCCACGGTTGGCACGGCGGTGAGCCTGCAGATCTCGGCCGGCTCCACCAACAGCGGCTCCCTGACGTACGCCGCGTCCGGACTGCCCACCGGCCTGTCGATCAACAGCTCCACGGGCGTCATCTCCGGGACTCCGACGACGGCCGGCACCTACAGCACGACCGTCACGGTGACCGACTCGACCGGCGCCACCGGCACGGCCTCCTTCACCTGGACGGTCAGTTCCAGCGGAGGCGGCAGCTGCACCTCGGCCCAACTCCTCGGAAACCAGGGCTTCGAGTCGGGCAACACCACCTGGACCGCGACCAGCGGCGTCATCACCAACGACAGCGGTGAGTCGGCGCACGGCGGCTCGTACTACGCCTGGCTGGACGGCTACGGCTCCACCCACACCGACACGCTGTCCCAGTCGGTGACCATCCCGAGCGGCTGCAAGGCGACGCTCACCTTCTACTTGCACATCGACACCTCGGAGACCACCACCAGCACCGCCTACGACAAGCTGACGGTCACCGCCGGATCGACGACCCTGGCGACGTACTCGAACCTCAACGCCGCCTCGGGCTACACCCTGAAGTCCTTCGACCTGTCGTCCCTGGCAGGCTCGACCGTCACCCTCAAGTTCAGCGGTGTCGAGGACTCCTCCCTGCAGACCAGCTTCGTCGTCGACGACACGGCTGTGACGACCAGCTGACCACACGCGCGAACAGGGCCTCACCCCGCACGGGGTGAGGCCCTTCGGTGTCGTGTCAGTTGAAGGGATCGAGCGTGAGATACGCCTGCTGCGGGCTGGAGTCGTGCACCAGCGACTCCTGGTTGCCGACGTCGTCGAAGGCGAACGCGTAGGCCTTGCCGTCGGCCATCTGCGCGTGGATGTTCCGGGCGTACTGGTTGGTCACCGCGTCCTGGTAGAAGTTGGCCGTCGTGGTGTCCGGCTGGTTCGCGTTGACCAGGAGTGTGGAGCGGTTGAAGCCCGCGCACAGAGTGCGCGAAATCGGCCCGCGCACCTGGTCGTTGGGCGCGTCGAGCAGTTTGTGGCAGCCGAAGATGCTGTCCGCATCCGGCTTCTGGAAGCTGGTGACGACCGCGCCCGAGCTGTTGGTGAAGTTCATGACGTTGCCCGAGACCTTGCCGAAGTACTTCGTGTTCGGCTGGTCGGCGAACGGCGTGACCGTCAGCGTCGACGTCGCGTACTTCTGCCAGACACGGTTGACGTAGTCGTCCATGACGGACGCCGGCAGGGCTCCGTTCTCCAGGCCGTACCCGGGCGCGAGCGCCCTCAGTACGGTGCCGTCGGAGCGCGTCTGGATCAGGTTCGCCCACCCGCCCGACTGTCCGCGCAGGGCGTTGAAGAACCCGTTGTAGCCGCCCGACTTGAGATGCCCGGTGCTGGCCGTGCTGCCGTCGCCGCGCTGCACGCCGACCGCGTAGGGGGCCGAGAACATGTCCACCTGCGTGCTGTTGAGCCACAGACCGGAGTCGTTCAGCGTGTACTCGGACCAGTTGAACAGGATGTCGCGGTTCGGGTCGCTCGGGTTCTGCACGGCGGGCTGCACCAGGCCGCCCGTGGTCAGCTTGAACACCAGCTTCTGCCCGTAGGAGAAGTAGATCCGGCCGGAGAACTTGGGGATGCGGATCGTCGTCGACTGCCCGGCGGCGGGACCGGCAATGGACGCGTCGGGCGCGGGGGTCGGCGGATTGCCGCCGGCCGGCCATGCGTGGAAGGTGCCGTTCGCGTCCGCCCAGCCCTGCTGGCCCGTCGAGAGCAGGGTGCCGAGCGTGTAGACGTAGACCGGCTCGCTGCGACCGGAGTTGTTGGTCAGCTTCAGGGGGATCGTGTCGGGCACCGCCGCGTCCGCGGACGAGGACGAGTGGACCGCGAGGACCGCGGCGAGCAGCGCGGCCGCCGCAGCCGGGGCCAGGAGCCGGTGAGTGAGCCTTCTGAGCACGCTCCACCTCCGTGGGGGGGGGGTCACTTGTTGTGGGGGGATCACCTGAGGGGGTTGGTCCGGACCTCTTTGAGAGCGCTCTCAACCTGGCATCGGGCTGCATGCATGTCAATGAGTTGAACGGAAGACGACAGAAGGCGCCCGCGGAACGAACTCCGCGGGCGCCGCCGTGTGTTCAGAAGGAGAGCATCAGAAAGCGAGCGTCAGAAAGTGCGATCGAGGAGGTCGAGCAGCGCCGCCCAGTGCCGCTCGGCGCCCTCCTTCTGATACGAGGAAGTGTCCGCCTGCGTGTACCCGTGCTGCGCGCCCGGGTAGACCTCGCAGCGGTGCCGTACGCCCGCCGCGGTGAGCGCGTCCTCCAGGCGCTGGATCTGCTCGGGCGGCAGCGACGGGTCCTGGTCGGCGTGGCCGAAGTACAGCTCGGCGGTGATGTGTTCGGCCACCAGGTGCGGGCTGTCCGGCGCATCCGTCGCCAGCTGACCGCCGTGGAAGCCGGCCGCCGCCGCGACGCGGTCCGGATAGGTGCCGGCGGTCAGCAGGGACAACCGCGCGCCCATGCAGTAGCCGGTCAGTGCGACCGGGCCGTCGGCGACGAGGGGGGAGTCGGCCAGCCACTGCAGGTACGCGGCCGCGTCCCGCATGGCCAGGTCGGGCGTCAGCGACATGATCAGCGGACCGACCTTGCCCCAGATCTCCGGACGCGCCGCGGGGTCGATGAACTCGGGCAACTCCACGACCGGCGTGCGCCCGTGGCGGTAGAACGTGTTCGGTACCAGCACCGTGTAACCGGCCTCGGCGATGCGGTCGGCCATCCCCGTCAGATGGGGACGGATCCCGAACGCGTCCATGTAGAGCAGAACACCGGGTCGAGGGCTGCCGTCGGCGGCGTGTGCCACATAGGCGTCGGCGACACCGTCCTCGGTGGTGATGTCGACGGCTGTTCCCTGAACGGAGGTCATGGGGGTACTACCTCTCTGCGCGCTCGGCGACGGCCAACTCCGCGGCCCGACGGGCCGGGTACGGTCATCGTTGCACGTGCCACCCATGTCGCCCGGGGCGCCCCCTTCCTCGTACGACCTGCGAGTTCACTCGAACCTTGTGGTGTCCCCGGCGCCCCGCCGCACGATCTCCGCCTCGCCGCCCGAGAAGTCGATGACCGTCGTCGGCTCGGTCCCGCAGTCCCCGGAGTCGACCACCGCGTCCAGTACGTGGTCGAGGCGGTCCTTGATCTCCCAGCCCTGGGTCATCGGCTCGTCCTCGTCGGGCAGGAGCAGCGTGCTGGACAGCAGCGGCTCGCCCAGCTCGGTGAGCAGGGCCTGGGTGACGACGTGGTCGGGGATGCGCACGCCGACCGTCTTCTTCTTCGGGTGCTGCAGCATGCGCGGCACCTCCTTCGTCGCCGGCAGGATGAAGGTGTAACTGCCGGGCGTCGACGCCTTGATCGCGCGGAACACGTCGTTGTCGACCCGTACGAACTGGCCGAGCTGCGAGAAGTCCTGGCAGACGAGGGTGAAGTGGTGCCGGTCGTCCAGGTGGCGGATGGTCCGGATCCGCTCGATGCCGTCGCGGCTGCCCAGCCGGCAGCCCAGCGCGTAGCAGGAGTCCGTCGGATACGCGATGAGCGCGTCCGCACGGATGCTGTCGGCGACCTGGGCGATGGTGCGCGGCTGGGGGTTTTCGGGGTGCACGTCGAAGTACTTCGCCATCCGCCGAGCTTATGCCGTGCTGACCTTGGCGACGAACGCGGCGACGTTCGCCACGGTGCGCCGGATCTTCTCCTCCAGGGTGATCGTCTCGTGCAGCCGCGCCCCGATGCCCGCGTCCCGTTTGCCCCGCACGTACAGCGAACAGGCGAGGTCGCTGCATATGTAGGCGCCCACCGAGTTGCCCTGCTGCCCGGCCTTGCCCGCCTTGGGTGCGACCATCAGGGAGACGCCGCCGGAGTGCGTGGTCAGGCACATCGTGCACATGCTGCGCCGCGTCTGCCCGAAGGCGGGGGCGGAGCTGCGCAGGGCGACGGCCCTGGGCCGGCCGTCGCTCCACTCGGTGACCAGGTAGGCGCGGTCGGGGGCCTGGGGATCGCGCCAGCCGAGGTAGTCCAGGTCGTCCCAGGGGCGGTCGGCCAGGTCGCGCGGGACGGAAAGGCGCTTCGCCTCGCCCTTGGTGCAGTTCACGAAGGCGGCGCGGATCTCTTGCTCGGTCAGCGGTTCCATAAGCTCACGCTAATTTGCCTAAACACTTTAGGCAAATGCATAATCGACATGGCGAGAGGGAGGGCGGACATGGCGCGCGTAGGGCTGACCACGGAACGTGTGGTCCGGGCAGGTGCCGAGCTGGCGGACGAGGTCGGCTTCGACCAGGTGACCGTCTCCGAGCTGGCCCGCCGGTTCGACGTCAAGGTCGCGAGCCTGTACTCGCACGTGAAGAGCTCCCAGGACCTCAAGACGCGGATCGCCCTGTACGCCCTGGAGGAGCTCGCCGACCGGGCCGCCGACGCCCTCGCGGGCCGCGCCGGCAAGGACGCCCTGATCGCCTTCGCCGACGCCTACCGCGACTACGGCCGGGACCACCCCGGCCGCGCGGCCGCCGCCCGGCTGCGGCTGGACCCCGAGACCGCGGCCGCCAGCGCGGGCGTCAGACACGCCCAGATGACCCGCGCGATCCTGCGCGGCTACGACCTGACGGAGCCGGACGAGACGCACGCCGTACGGCTGCTGGGCAGCGTCTTCCACGGCTTCTCGAGTCTGGAGACGGCGGGCGGCTTCAGCCACAGCGCCCCCGACTCGCAGGAGACCTGGACGCGGATCCTGGACGCCCTCGACGCCCTGCTGCGCAACTGGCCCGCCCCACCCACCACTTGATCGACAGGCTGAGGACATGCCCACCGAGCACGACTGGATCACCACGCCCGTCACCGCCGACCTGCTGCGCGGCGCCCTCGACGTGGAGCGCACCGAGCGCGGCGTGCTGCCGCACCGGCTGCCCGCCCGGGCCCGCGCCCAGTGCACCGACCCGCAGCTGGCGAGCGCCGAGTCCCAGCCCTCGGGCGTACGGCTGGCCTTCCGCACGCGCGCGACGGCCGTCGAACTCGACACCCTGCCCACCAAGCGCGTCTACGTCGGCGCCCCGCCCCGTCCCGACGGCGTGTACGACCTCCTCGTCGACGGCCGCCCGGCCGGCCGGGGGAGTGTCACGGGCGGCAACACCATGACCATCGACATGATCGCCGGCACGGCCGAACTTCGGCCCGGCCCCGTGGGCACACTCCGCTTCACCGACCTGCCCGACGGGGTCAAGGACGTCGAGATCTGGCTCCCGCACAACGAGACCACCGAGCTGGTCGCCCTGCGCACCGACGCCCCCGTGGCGCCCACCCCGCCCAGCGGCCGCAAGGTGTGGCTGCACCACGGCAGTTCGATCAGCCACGGCTCCGACGCGGCGAGCCCCACCACCACCTGGCCCGCAC
Organism: Streptomyces sp. NPDC001401; assembly: GCF_042895385.1. NCBI lineage: Bacteria > Bacillati > Actinomycetota > Actinomycetes > Kitasatosporales > Streptomycetaceae > Streptomyces > Streptomyces sp. NPDC001401. Next base: position 132,023 of record NZ_JBIAWI010000022.1, on the reverse strand, counting down.
TCGCCGCCTCCCTGGGCGGCGTCGACCTGATCAACCTGGGTCTGGGCGGCAGCGCCCTGCTCGACCCGTTCACCGCGCGCACCCTGCGCGACACCCCCGCCGACCTGATCAGCGTCAAGATCGGCATCAACCTGGTCAACACCGACCTGATGCGCCTGCGCGCCTTCACCCCCGCGGTCCACGGCTTCCTCGACACCGTCCGCGAGGGCCACCCCACGACCCCGCTGCTGGTCGTCTCGCCCATCCTGTGCCCGATGCACGAGGACACGCCCGGACCCAGCGTCCTGGACGTGACTTCCCTGAGCGGCGGTCAACTGCAGTTCCACGCCATGGGCGATCCCGCGGAACGCGCGAGCGGGAAACTGGCCCTCGGCGTCATCCGGGACGAGCTGGCCCGCATCGTGGCCCAGCGGGCCGCCGAGGATCCGAACCTGAACTACCTTGACGGCCGCGAACTCTACGGCGAGGCCGACTTCGCCGAACTGCCGCTGCCCGACGAGCTCCACCCGGACGCCGCCACCCACCTCCGCATCGGCGAACGCTTCGCCGCACTGGCCTTCACCCCGGGCCGCGTCTTCGCCGGCCGCACCAGCTGAAACGTCCGCTCCCCGCCGCACGCAACCCGTAGGTACTCAACCAACGGGCACACGTGAGGTAACGTCCCCGACCGAAATGCCGAGGTCGATGCGATGGACGAGGAGAAGGCCGACATGGCTGGCCGAAAGGACGGGGCCCGCCCTGCACAGGTGACGGACGCCGGAGGCGGCGATACGTGGGCGCAGGAACTGCTCGATCACCTGCGGCCCACGGGGCGGGACATCCGCCGGCTCGTCGCCTGGCTCGCCGACGCCGTGCAGGGGACGGCCTGTCTGCAGGACGGCACCGGCCGGCTCCTCGCCGGAACACCGACACCGCTGGACGAGAACCTTGCCGCGGACCTCGTCTCCGGCCGGATCGCCTCCGCGGCCTGGGACGACACCGGACGCCATCTGCGGCTCGTCAGGGTGGAGCAGCCGCAGCCCGCCGCGGCCGGTGTCCTGGCGGTGTCCCGCCCGGCCCCCTTCGACCGCCGGACCTCCGACATCGTGACCCACACCGCCCAGGTGGTCGAACTCCTGCTCAGGGCACGCGAGTCGACCACCGCCGGACGCCGTCTCCAACGCGCCGCCTCCGATCTGCGCCTGGCGATCCTGCAACTGCTGATGGTCGAGGACACCGTCTCTGCCCGCCGCGTCGCCGCAGGTCTGTGGCCCGGTCTGCTCGACACAGACACCGCCTGCGTCTATGTGCTCGAGGGCTGCGCCGAGGACCGCGACCGCCTCGCCGAGGAGTGCCTCAGCGCGACGGAGGAGCAGGTGCTGGTCGTGCGCTGTCCCGCCGTCGATGCGCACGTCATCGTGGTCGCTCCCGGTGACGCGTCCGCAGGGGAACTGCGCTCCCTGATCGGCCGACGGCCGGGCACCTTCCTCGGCGGCAGCGCCCCGCAGAGCCTCGCCCGCACGGCCACCGCCTACGGACAGGCCGTGAGCGCGCTGGCCGTCGCCCGCTTCCGGCCCGACAAGCAGGCCGTATACGCCGAACGCACCCACCCCGAACGCCTGATGGACCCGGCCGAGCTGCACGGCTGGACGACCCAAGTGCTGCGCCCGCTCGACACCCTGGCGCACCACACCCGCGCCGAACTCCTCGCCACCACCCGGCTGGGCCTGGAGTTCACCGCCGTGAACGCCGCCAAGGTGCTCGGCGTCAGCCGCAACACCGTCCGCGCCCGCATGGAGCGCGTGGAGGCCCTGCTGCACGCGGACTTCTCCGATCTCACCGCCCGCGCCGTCGTCCACCTCGCGCTCAACACCTGGATCGGCCTGTCGGCACAGCCGCGCGAGACCGGCCCCGCCGGGGCGCCCCATCCCCGGCTCGGCGAGCTGCTGGCCGGCCCTGCCCTGCGCACCTGGGCGAGCGACCTGCTCGCCCGCCTCGACACCGACGCCCGCGATCTGCGCCGTACCCTGCGCACCTGGATCGCCGCCGGCGGCAACGCCGAACGCGCCGCGCAGATCCTGGGCGTCCATGCGCAGACGGTGCGTGAGCACGTGCGCAGCGCGGAACCCGTCCTCGAACGCCAGCTGCTCGCCGCCGGCAGCGACCTCTACGAAGTCGTCCTTGCCCACCTGGCCCTCGGCGACCTCGACCAGCCCGATCTCCGCCGGGCGAACCGGGACCATCCGGACTCACCTGTGCACGAGTGAGCCGTGCGGACACCGCAGCGGGCACCGACGCGGTTCACAACCGATCCGCCCTGGACGTAGGTTCGACGGACCGCGGGGGCACGACCGGAACGGGGGACCGGTCGGGCCCCCTTGCGGTTCTACGCGTGCAGCCGCACCGGCACCTCCTGCCAGCCGAACGCGATGAGCGACGGCACCTGCCGCAACTCGTCCCCGCCGACGGCCAGCCGCAGCTCGGGGAAGCGCTCGAACAGAGCCGGCAGCGCGGTCAGCGCCTCCGCCCGGGCCAGCGGAGCGCCGATGCACCGGTGCACGCCGATCCCGAACGCCAGATGGTCGTCGGCCCCGCGCGCCGCGTCGAAGGCGTCCGCGTCCGCCCCATAATGCGCGGGATCCAGCCCCGCGGCGGCATACGTCGTGACGATGGCGTCACCCGCCGGGATCGTGACGTCGCCGACCACGATGTCGCGGACGGCGAACCGCAGCGGCAGCGAGGCGATCGACGGGTGCACCCGCAGCGTCTCGTCGACGACCGCCTCCCAGCCGATCTTCCCGGCCCGTACGGCGGCCAGCTGCTCGGGGTGCCGGAGCAGCGCGACGACCGCGTTGCCGATGAGGTTGACGGTGGTCTCGAACCCGGCCCCGATCACCAGCAGCAGCGTGTACAGCAGTTCCTCGTCGCTGAGCCGGTCGCCGTCCTCGTCCCGTACCCGGATCAGCTCGGTGGTCAGATCGTCCCCGGGCTGCTCGCTGCGGTGGGCGATCAGTGCCGGCAGCACCGTCTGGATCTGCTGCTGCACCAACGCGGCGTGCTGTGGGCTCGGGTCGGAGGTGTCCATGATGGCCGCGATCAGGCGGCGGGTGTCGTCCACCAACTCGTCCGGCACTCCGAACAGTTCACAGATGATCCGCATGGGCAGGGGCTGCGCGAGCGCCGCCTTGGCGTCGACCACCCGGCCGTCGGCGCCTGCCGCCGCCAGCCCGTCGAGCAGCTCCGCGGTGATCGCCTCCACCCGCGCCCGCATCTTCTCGGTACGCCGGTGCGTGAAGCTCGGCGCCACCAGCTTGCGCAGCCGCGCGTGGTCGCCGCCGTACGTGGAGAGCATGTTGACCACGCCCACCCAGCCCAATATCCAGCCCCAGGACGGGTGTTCATCGATCTCGGGCCACAGCTTCCAGTGCAGCCGGGGGTCCCTGCTGACCTGCGGGTCGAGGATCAGGCCCTTGAGGGTGTCGTAGCCGGTGGGCGCCCAGGCGGGGATGCCGCCCGGCAGCTCGACGGGCACGATCGGCCCGAGGGCGCGCAGGCGGGCGCTCTCGCCGGGGATGTCGGCGCCGAGCGGGTCGATGACAAAGCGGTCGATGCGGTCGGTGACGGTCACGACGGATCTCCCAGAACAGAAGCCGGGCAGGGCACAGTCCGCGGCCCCTGGGGCCGACACTCGCAGCACAGTACACACCGTCACCGATCACTCTCGCACGGTTGAGCGAAACTCGGCCACCTGATCCCCGACCTTTGATTCCTTCTGCGCCAAGTGTCTGAATGTCCGTACGGGAAAGGCGAGTTGACGCGCACCGTCGGCGCCGTGCCTTCCGGTGATGCCGGCCGCTCGGCATGGTTGTCGGATCATCGATTGGCCCATTCGGGGGGTGTGCTCACCCGACCAGGTGAGCGCCGGCCGCCACGCGTATCACCGCCGCCGCCCCCACGTTGCCCCGGCATGAACCGAACCGCACTGGAGCCGTGTCGCCCGCTCGCAGGCCAGCCCGATCCCGATTCTCGCGCCGAGCCGACCCATGGGTCCGGCTCCGGTTCCCTCCCGCCGATCTACGCCCAGCTCGTCGCCGAATGGCGGGCGCGAGGCCGCGAAGTGCCGGACCGACCGGAAGTGCAGTGGGTCTCCTTCGCCGCCCTCCCGGACGACGGCCGACGAGGCTAGCCACTCCCTCAAGCGGCCAGCGCGCGATACGACTGCCAAGACAAGTGATTCTGCTATCGATGCTTGATGCGGCAATGTTTTCTGTCGTAGCCTCCAAGGGTTCCGTCGTGCCCAGAGTTCGGGGATTCCATGGACCGCGCCCGTTTGCAGCTCCTGCTCGCCCGCGAGAAGGAGCAGGCCGCGCACCGCTGCCCGCGTTCGAGGGACGCCTACGCGCGGGCCGACCATCTCTTCGGGCGCGTGCCGATGACGTGGATGAACAAGACGGCGGGTGCCTTCCCCCGATACCTGGCGACCGCCCGCGGCGCCCGTGTCACGGACATCGACGGGCACGAGTACGTCGACTTCTGCCTCGGGGACACCGGAGCGATGGCCGGTCACTCCCCGGCGGTCGTGGCCGACGCGGTCCAGCGCCGGTTCGCCGGCCTGGGCGGTGCCACTGCGATGCTGCCCACCGAGGACGCCGAGTGGGTCGGCGCCGAGCTGACCCGCCGCTTCGGCCTGGCCCGCTGGAGCTTTTCGCTGACGGCGACCGACGCCAACCGGTGGGCGATCCGGCTCGCCCGGGCCGTCACCGGCCGCTCCAAGATCCTGGTGAACAGTTACAGCTACCACGGCAGCGTCGACGAGTCGCTCATCGTCGTCGGACCGGACGGCAGGGGAGTGGCCCGCCCCGGAAACGTCGGCGCCCCCTGCGACGTCACGCTGACCAGCCGCGTCGCGGAATTCAACGACCTGGAGCAGCTGGAGCGCGAACTCGCCCACGGCGACGTGGCCGCCGTCCTGATGGAACCCGCCCTCACCAACATCGGCATCGTGCTGCCCGAACCCGGCTACCTCGGGGGCGTCCGTGAGCTGACCCGCCGCCACGGCACCCTGCTCATCAACGACGAGACCCACACCTTCTCCGCCGGGCCGGGCGGCTGCACCGCCGCCTGGGACCTGGAGCCCGATCTGCTCACCATCGGCAAGGCGATCGGCGGCGGCATCCCGGCCGGCGCCTACGGCCTGTCCGCCGAGCTCGCGGACCGTCTCCTCGACCGCGCCGACCTCGACCTGGTCGACATGGGCGGTGTCGGTGGCACCCTGGCCGGCAACGCCCTCTCGGTCGCCGCCATGCGCGCCACGCTGGAACACGTTCTGACCGACGAGGCGTTCGCCCGCATGGCCAAACTGTCCGAACGCTTCGAAGCGGGCGCACGCGCGGCCATCGACGCCCACGCCCTGCCCTGGTCGGTCAGTCGGCTCGGCGCCCGCACCGAGTACCGCTTCGCCTCCCCGGCGCCCCGCACCGGCACCGAGTCCGCGGCCGCCGGCGACCCTGAACTGGAGGACTTCCTCCACCTCTATCTGGCCAACCGGGGCATCCTGCTGACCCCGTTCCACAACATGGCACTCATGTGCCCGGACACCACCGACCAGGACGTCGACACCCACACCGAGGTCTTCGCCGCAGCCCTGGCCGCCCTGGCGGGCTGAGCAGCACCGACGGGACCGGGCAGGTCGGCGGGAACAGGAGAACGACGCACGTGGACGACATCGACCGGGCCATCCTGCGCGAACTGCAGACCGACGGTCGCATCGCCTATGCCGACCTCGGCCCCAAGGTCGGCCTCTCGGCGTCGGCGGCCCGCCAGCGCCTGCAGCGGCTGATGGACTCCAAGGCCGTCCAGGTCGTCGGAGTCACCGACCCGATGTCCATGGGCGGACAGGCCATGGCCCTGCTCGGCATCGGTGTCGACGGTGACCCGCGCGCGGTCGCCGACGAACTGGCCGCTCGCTCCGAGGTCGTCTACTCGGTGCTGACCTCCGGCGGCTTCGACCTGTTCGCCGAGGTGGTCGCGGCGGGCCCGCGCGAGCTGCTGGACTTCGTCAACGACGTCGTACGGCCGATCGAAGGGGTCCGGCAGATCCAGTCGTTCCCGTACTTCGGCATCCACACGCACCGCTTCCTCTGGGACGTCGGCTGATTGCCTGGTGCGGCGCCTGGAGACGTGCGCAACGCGCATGCCCCAACTCCCGTTTGATACCCAGCGTTTACAGGGGTTGGATCGACAGGCCAGGGGGAGTTGCTACAGTGCTACTCACCGGTAGCAAGCTGCACGGGGCAGGGGGAGCCGGCGTACCGCGGCTCCCCGGACGACTGGTCGAGTCGACCGGTCCGGCAAGGGGGCCGGACCGGCAGCGGCTGCTGCGCACCCATGTCGCGCAGCCATCGAACTCCAGTTCCCTGCCCATCGATTCAGACAGGTGAGACTCTTCCCATGGCTCGTTCCCTGGTCGACTTACTGACCGAGCACGCCACGCAACAGCCCGATCGGACCGCCTACCGCTACCTCGTCACCGGTGACTGCGACGGAGAGATCCAGGAGATCACTTACGCCGGGCTCGCTCGCCGTTCCCACGCCGTCGCCGCCTGGCTGCAGGAGCGCGGGCTGACCGGCTCTCGCGCCATGCTGCTGCACCCGCCCGGCCTGGAGTTCATCAGCGGATACCTGGGCTGCCTCGCGGCCGGCGTCGTCGCCGTTCCCGGCGTGCCCCCGCAGGGCAGCGCACACAACCACCGCGCCCTGACCCGGATGAAGCGCCTGCTGGCCGACGCGGACGCCAAGGCGATCCTCGGCGGCCGTGAAGTGATCGCTGCCCTGGCCGGCATGGCGGAGCACCTGCCGGAACTGGCCGACATCACCTGCGTCGCCACCGAGGACATCCCCGACGAGGCCGCCGACGCCTGGCGCGCCCCCGACCTCACCCCCGACTCGGTCGCCTTCCTCCAGTACACCTCCGGCTCCACCTCCGCCCCCAAGGGCGTGGCCGTCACCCACGGCAACCTGCTCGACAACGAGCGGATCATCACCGAACGGATGGGCCACACACCGGAGGTCATCGAGGAGTACGGCCGCGAACTTTTCGTCAGCTGGCTGCCCATGTACCACGACATGGGCCTCATCGGCCCGGTTCTGAACACGGTCCACCTCGGCATCACCACCACCCTCTTCTCCCCGCTGCACTTCCTGCAGCAGCCCGACCGCTGGCTGAAGGCCATCAGCCGCTACCGCCCGCACACCAGCGGCGGCCCCAACTTCGCCTACGAACTGAGCCTGAAGCACGCCACCGACGAACTCGTCGACGGCCTCGACCTGAGTTCGTGGAAGGTGGCCTTCAACGGCGCCGAACCGATACGCGCCGCCACTCTGCGCCGCTTCACCGAGACCTTCGCCCCGGCCGGCTTCCGCCGCGAGGCCCACTACCCCTGCTACGGCCTCGCCGAGGCGACACTGATGGTCACCGGCGCCTCCGTGGACACCCCGCCAACGCTCCTCGCCGCCACGGACCTCGGCCCGCACGCCGGCGAGGCGGATGCGGCCGCGGTCGGCTGCGGGCGCCCCGGCCCCGGCCTCACGGTGACGATCGCGGACCCGGAACAGGCCACGGAACTCCCCGAGGGCCAGGTCGGCGAGATCTGGGTGAGCGGCGCGAGCGTCGCCAAGGGCTACTGGCGCAACACCCTGGCCACCCGCGAAACCTTCCGCGCCACCCTGACCGGCCGCGAAGGCCGCTTCCTGCGCACGGGCGACCTCGGATTCCTGCGCGACGGCGAACTCTTCGTCACCGGCCGCCTCAAGGACCTGATCGTCATCGACGGACGCAACCACTACCCGCAGGACCTGGAACTGTCCGCCGAGATGTGCCACCCGGCCCTGCGCCCCGGCTGCACCGCCGCCTTCTCCGTCCCCGTCGACGAAGGAGTCGAAGGAGAGCAGGTCGTCCTCGTCGCCGAGGTGGCCCCGGACGCCTCCGGCGACTCGGAGAAGATCATCGACCTGATCCGCAGCGCGCTCGGCGAGGCTCATGGCCTGTCCGTGCGTGACGTCGTCCTGGTCCATCCCGGCACGATTCCCAAGACGTCCAGCGGGAAGATCCAGCGCCAGGCGACCCGGACGGCCCATCTGGCCGGCGCCCTCTCGGTGGTCACCACACCCGCCGCGCGCTGACACCGCCGCCTGTCTGCGCCGCCCTGCGGCACAACTCCCGTACGCCGTCCGCCCGTTCGGCTGTACGTCGCCCACCGCGCCGTCACGCCTCTACGCCGGCCGTATCGCGCGTACGGAAAAACTCACCGAGCCCGAGTTCACGAGGACACCTGCCCACATGCCTGCGAACGAGTCCGTGAAGCAGCCCGCCGAGCCGTCCCTCACCACACCGCAGAGCGTGCGAGCCTGGCTGGTGTCCTCGGTCGCCGAGGCGGCCGGGCTCGACCCGCTGAGCGTCGACCCGCACCGGCCGATCGCAGAATTCGGCCTGGGATCACGCCAGTTGGTGATGCTGGCGGCGCAGCTGTCCGACCGGATCGGCCGGACGCTGAGCCCGTCGCTCGTCTTCGACCACCCGACCGTCGCGGCGCTGGCCGAGGCGGTGCTCGGTGACCCGCCCATCGCGACAGGGACAGCCGGCCCGGCGCGCTCCGACCTGTCCGCACGGGCGGACGACGACATTGCGATCATCTCCATGGCCTGCCGCTTCCCGGGCGGCGCCGACGACCCCGAGGCCCTGTGGCGGCTGCTGGCCTCGGGTGAGGACGCCATCACCGAAGTGCCGCCGGGCCGTTGGAACACCCGGGGACTGCACGACCCCGACCCGGAGGCCACCGGCACGGCGTATTCGCTGCGCGGCGGCTACCTGACCGGCATCGACCGTTTCGACGCGGCCTTCTTCGGGATCTCCCCGCGCGAGGCCGCGGCCATGGACCCGCAGCAGCGGCTGCTGCTGCAGACCGCCTGGGAGGCCATCGAGCGCGCCGGGATCGTGCCGGGGACGCTGAACGGCAGCTCCACCGGGGTCTACGTCGGCCTGTACGACAGCGGATACCTCGCCTCGGCCTCGCTGGGGCAGCTCGACGGCCACGTCGGCACGGGCTCGGCCGCCAGCGTGGCCTCCGGACGCATCGCCTACTCCCTCGGCCTGCAGGGCCCGGCGGTCACCGTCGACACCGCCTGCTCCTCCTCGCTCGTCGCCCTGCATCTGGCGGCGCGGGCACTGGCGGGAGGCGAGTGCGACCTGGCGTTGGCGGGTGGTGCGTCGCTGCTGGTGACCCCGCGCGCGCATGTCGAGTTCAGCAGGCTGCGCGGGCTGTCGCCGTCCGGGCGGTGCAGTCCGTTCTCCGCCGAGGCGGACGGGGTGGTGTGGGCCGAGGGCTGCGGTCTGGTGCTGCTCAAGCGGCTCGCGGACGCGCGCCGCGACGGCGACCGCATCCTCGCCGTGATCAAGGGTTCCGCGATCAACCAGGACGGGCGCAGCCAGGGGTTGAGCGCCCCGAACGGCCCGGCGCAGGAGCGGGTGCTGCGCGCAGCCCTGGACGCGGCCGGACTGCACCCCGGCGACCTGGACCACGTCGAGACCCACGGCACCGGCACACCCCTCGGCGACCCCATCGAACTCCGGGCGCTGGCCGCCGTCTTCGGGCCGGACCGCCCCGCGAACCGGCCCCTCGACATCGGCTCGCTCAAGTCCAACATCGGCCACGCCCAGGCCGCGGCGGGCATCGGCGGCATCATCAAGACCGTGCTGGCGCTCCAGCACGGCGTGCTCCCCGCCTCCCTGCACGCCGCGACCCCGACCGGGCACGTCGACTGGGCGGACAGCGGCCTGCGCGTGCTCACCGGCCCCCGGGCGTGGCCCCGGGACGGGGAACGGGTGCGGCGGGCCGGCGTGAGCGCGTTCGGCATCAGCGGGACGAACGCGCACGTGGTCCTGGAGGAGACACCGCAGGACCCGGCGCAGCCCGGCGCCGAAGCGCCCACGGGGCAGATGCTCTTCCCGCTCTCCGCCCGCAGCCCCGAGGCCCTGCGCGGACAGGCGGAACTCCTCCGGCAGACGCTCAACCGGCAACCGAAGCTGCCGCTGTCCGCCGTGGCGTCGACACTCACCCACCACCGCACGCACTTCGAGCACCGGGCCGTCGTCCAGGCCGCCCGTCGCGACGAACTGCTCGACGCCCTGCGCGGACTTGCCGCGGCAGAACCGGACCCGGACCTGACGGTCGGCCCCCAACAGGCGCTCCCCGCCGGGAAGTTGGCCTTCGTCTTCCCCGGCCAGGGCGCCCAGTGGGCGGGCATGGCCCGCGATCTGCTCGACAGCGACCCGGTGTTCGCCGACGAACTCGACCGCTGCGACGCGGCCCTGCGCCCGTTCACCACCTGGTCGGTCACGTCGGTCCTGCGGGGCGATGCCGCCGCCCCCTCGCTGGAGCGGGTGGATGTCGTCCAGCCGGTCCTGTTCGCCGTGATGGTGTCCCTGGCCGCCGTGTGGCGGGCACGCGGCATACGGCCGGACGCGGTGATCGGCCACAGCCAGGGCGAGGTCGCCGCAGCCTGCGTCGCCGGGGCGCTCAGCCTCAACGACGCCGCCGCCGTGGTCGCCCTGCGCAGCCAGGCCCTTACCCGGCTGTCCGGCACCGGAACCATGGCGGTCGTCGCCCTCCCGCACACCGAGGTCGAACCACTCCTCGCCGAACTGGACGGCCGGGTATCGGTCGCCGCCCTGAACAGCGGCCGCTCCACGGTGATCGCCGGCGACGTCGAACCCCTCGAGACCCTCCTCGCCGACCTCGACCGGCGCCAGGTCTTCGCCCGCCGCCTCGACGTCGACTACGCCTCCCACAGCGCCCACGTGGACCCGGTGCGCGCGACGATCCTCGACGAACTCGACGGCGTCACCACGTATCCGACGCCCGTCGCCTGGTACTCGACAGTCACCGGCGAACCGGTCACCGAAGAGCTCGAGGCCGGCTACTGGTACACCAACCTGCGCGAACCGGTCCGCTTCGGGCCGACCGTGCAGCGCATGGCGGCCGACGGCTACCGCTGCTTCGTCGAACTGAGCCCCCACCCCTCCCTGCTCACCGCCGTCACCACCGTCGGCGAGGACCACGGCCACGACCTGGTCGCCGTCGGATCACTGCGCCGCGACGAACCCGCGTCCGCCTGCCTGGACCGGGCGGCCGCCGAACTCCACGTCCAGGGCCGCCCGATCGACTGGCGACGCCTCGTTCCCGACACCGCGGCCGCCGACCTGCCGACGTACGCCTGGGACGCACAGCGCCACTGGACCGAGCCCGAGACCGCCGCGGCCGGCCCCGCTCTCTTCGACCGCGCCGCCCATCCGTTCCTCGGCATCCAGCTGCAGTCCGCCGACGCATCCCGCTGGACCTTCCGCAACGAGTGGTCCCCGGCCACCGCCGCCTGGCTGCCGGACCACACCGTGTTCGGGCAGACGGTGGTGTCGGGCACCACCCTGATGGAGCTGTGCCGCGCCGCGCTCGCCGTCGCCCGCCCCGACGCCCCCGACGACCTGGCCGACCTGCTGCTGCTCGCGCCCCTGACCCTGCCCGCCGCCGGCACGGTCGAGGTGTCGGTCGAGGTGGACACCGCCGCGCCCGCAGTGGAGATCTCCGTGTACAGCCGCCCGCGCGGCCAGGAGGCGGCGGGCTGGACCCTGCACGCCACCGCGTCGGCGGCCGGACCGGGCCCCGGGGCGAGCGTGTCGCCACCGGTGTGGCCGCACGCGGCCGAGGAGGCCTGGAGCGAGGAGACGTACGAGCGACTGGCCGCGCTCGGGCTTGCCTACGGCCCGGCCTTCCGGGGCGTGCGGTCGGTGGCCGCGACCGGCGAGGGCGAGCTGCTGGCGCGGCTCGCGCTGCCACCCGTGACCGGGGAGGCGGCCGGGGCGTATCCGGTGCATCCGGCGCTGCTGGATGCCGCATTGCAGGCGGCCGCCGCGTTCGACACGTCCGCCGGGCAGGCGCTGCTGCCGGTGGCGGTGGGCCGCTGCGTCCTCCCGCCGGGCGGGGCGAGCGAGCTGACCGCGCTCGTGCGGCGCACCGGCGGCTCCGGGACGGACCTCGTCCTGGACGTGACGCTGTGGGATGCGGACGGTGTCCCGGCGGGCCGCCTGGAGGGCGTACGGCTGCGGGCCGCCGACCCGGCGGACCTGAGCGCGGGCTCGGAGCACGCCCGGCATCTGTACGAAGTGGCGTGGACGGAACTGCCCGAAGCGCCGGCCGCGGGCGAGCGGGCGGCCTGGACCGTGATCGGTGACCGCTCGGACCCGCAGGTCGAGGCGATCGTAGGGGGCCTCACGGCAGCCGGTGTCGAGGTGTGCGAATCGGGTGCCGACGTCGTCGTACGGCTCTGGCCGAGCCCGGCGGCGGACACCGAACCGGCCGCTGCGGCGGGCGAGTTGGCGGCCGCGGCTCTTACGGAGGTGCAGGAACTCATCGACCTGGCGCCCTCCGGCGCGCCCGCGCGGACCGTCTGGGTGACCCGCGGTGCGGTGGCGGCCGGCGACGGCGACACGGTGCCCGGCCTGGCCCAGTCGGTCCTGTGGGGCCTGGCCCGCAGCACCCGCAGCGAGCACCCGGACCTCGCACTGACCCTGCTCGACCTCGACCTCGGCCTCGACGGCGACGATGCCGCGACCGCGGTGGCGGCCGCCGTCGCGCACGCCGACGAGCCCGAACTCGGCCTGCGGCAGGGCAGGTTGCTCGCCCCACGGCTGGTGCGCGCCCGCCCGGCCGACGTGCTGCGGATCCCGGCCGGGGACTGCTACGAACTGACCGGCCTCCCGGCCGACGTCAGCCTGCGCGCGACGGCGCGTCCGACGCTCGGCCCCGCCCAGGTGCGGATCGAGGTCCACGCCGTCGGCCTGCACCCCACGCGCATCCCCTGCTCCGGTGTGCTCACCGAGATCGGCCCCGAGGTCGAGGGCCTCGCCTGCGGCATGCGGGTCGTCGTGCGTGCCGGCGCCGCGCCCGGATCCGAGATGGTCACGGACGCGCGGCTGGTCGCGGTGCTTCCGGACGACCTGCCGTTCACGATCGCGGCCGCCGTGTCTTTCACGGCCGACGGCGAAGCTCCGGCCGAGGCTCTGCACGCGGCCGTGGAAGAGCCCCTGCATCCACAGGTCTTCCCGGTCACCGCCGCGCGGGAGGCGGTACGCCGCCGGACGGCGTCCGGCCGCCCCGTCGTCCTGGACCTCGCCGGCCGCCCCGCCCTGGTGCCCACCGACGGCACGGTGCTCATCACCGGCGGCCTGGGCGCGGTCGGCCGGCAGATCGCCCGCCTGCTGGCAGAACAAGGCGTTCCTCGGCTGCTGCTGACGTCTCGCCAGGGAAAGGGCGACCCGCGGGCCGCCGAGGCCGTCGCGGAGCTGGCCGCACTCGGTACCGAGGCCGAGGTGGCCGCCTGCGACGTCGCGGACGCGACCGCCCTGGCCGGTGTGCTCGCCGGCGTCGGCGACGCGTTGCCGCTGCGCGGTGTGGTGCACTGCGCCGGAGTCCTGGCCGACGGCGTGATCGCCGAGCTGACTCCCGAACGCCTCGCGCAGGTGCTGCGCCCCAAGGTCGACGGCGCCGCCCACCTGCACCGGCTGACCGCCGGGCTGCCGCTGGAGCTGTTCCTGCTGATCTCGTCGGCCGCAGGCATCGTCGGCAACCCCGGTCAGGCCAACTACGCGGCCGCCAACGTCTACCTCGACCAACTGGCCCACCACCGCAGGGCGCTGGGCCTGCCCGCCGCCTCGATCTCCTTCGGCGCCTGGGCCGGCGAGGGACTTGCCGCCGAACACGCCGACCTGGAGCGCATGGCCCGCCTCGGCCATCGCGCCCTCACCCCCGAGCAGGGCCGCGCCCTCGTGGAACTCTCCCTGCGCCGCGGCACCCCGCACCTGCTCGCCTGGCAGCTGGACCTGCCCCGCCTGCGCGAGAGCGCGGCAGCCACCGGCGCACTGTGGAGCTCCCTGCTGTCCTCACCCCGCCCCGACCGGCAGGCCGCCCGCAGCCTCGCGGACCGGCTGGCCCGGCTGACCGAGACCGAACGCGCCGCGCGGGTCCTGGAGCTGGTGTGCGAGGAGGCCTCCCACGCCCTGGGCCTGCCCTCGGCCCAATCAGTCCGCCCGGATCAGCCGCTGCGCGACCTGGGCATGGACTCGGTGACGGCCGTCGACCTGCGCAACCGCCTCGGCACCCGCATCGGCGCCCGGCTGCCCGCCACCCTGCTCTTCGACCACCCCACCCCCGCCCGCCTCGCCGATCACCTGCTCGCCACCGCGCTCGCACCGGGCGGCGGCAAGCTCCGCCGGACCGCTCCGGACACGCAGCAGGCCCGCACGGCTGCGCCCGCGTCCGACGAGCCCGTGGCCGTCATCGCCACGGCCTGCCGCCTGCCGGGCGCAGTCGACTCCCCGCAGGAGCTGTGGCGGCTGGTGGCGGAGGGCCGCGACGCGGTGGGCCCGTTCCCCGCGGGGCGCTGGGACGTGGAGTCGCTCTACGACCCCGACCCGGAGGCGCCGGGCAAGTCGTATGCCCGCGAAGGCGGCTTCCTCGACGACATCGACGCCTTCGACGCGGCGTTCTTCGGCATCACACCGAAGGAGGCCGCGGCCATGGACCCGCAGCAGCGGCTGCTGCTGGAGACGGCCTGGGAGTCCGTGGAACGCGCCGGGATCGTGCCCGCCGAACTGGCGGGCAGCACCACCGGCGTGTACGTCGGCATGTTCGCCGGCGACTATCTCGCCGGGTCGAGGCTCGATGAGCTGGACGGCTACGTCGGCACCGGCTCGGCCCTGAGCGTGGCCTCGGGCCGGCTCGCCTACACGCTCGGGCTGAACGGCCCTGCCCTGACGGTGGACACGGCCTGCTCGTCCTCCCTGGTGGCGGTGCACCTGGCGGCGCAGGCGCTGCGCGCCGGCGAGTGCGACCTGGCCCTGGCGGGCGGGGCGACGCTCATGGTCACCCCGCAGACCTTCGTGGAGTTCAGCCGCCTGCGCGGCCTGTCCCCGACCGGCCGGTGCCGCTCCTTCTCGGACGCCGCCGACGGCGCGGTCTGGGCCGAGGGCGCGGGCATGGTCGTACTGAAGCGGCTGAGCGATGCCCGCCGCGACGGGGACGAGGTACTGGCCGTGCTGCGCGGCACCGCCGTGAACCAGGACGGCCGCAGCCAGGGGCTGTCCGCGCCGAACGGTCCCGCGCAGGAACAGGTGATCCGGCGGGCGTTGGAGCAGTCCGGACTCGGCCCGGCCGACATCGACTACGTGGAGGCACACGGCACCGGCACCACACTCGGCGACCCGATCGAGGCGAACGCCCTCGCGGAGGTCTTCGGCGCCTCGCGCCCCGCCGGCCGGCCGCTGTACCTGGGCTCGCTCAAGTCCAACATCGGCCATGCGCAGGCGGCTTCGGGCGTGGCCGGACTGATCAAGGTGATCCAGTCGCTGCGGCACGGGATGCTGCCGCGCACGCTGCATGCCGACACCCCCAGCCGCCACGTGGAGTGGGCCGACAGCGGGCTGCACGTGCTGCGGCAGGAGGTGGCCTGGCCGGCCGGCGAGCGGCTTCGGCGTGCCGGAGTGAGCGCCTTCGGCATCAGCGGAACCAACGCACACGTGATCGTGGAGGAGGCTCCGCCCGTCGACACGCCTGCCGCGCAGGACGAACCCGCGCCGCTGAAGCGGCTGTTCGTGCTGTCCGCGCGCACCGAGGAAGCGATGCGCGGGCAGGCCGCACGGCTCGCCGACCACCTGAAGGGCGACGCAGCACTGCCGGACGTGGCCCACACCCTGGCGCGGCACCGCAGCCACTTCGAGCACCGTGCGGCGCTGGTCGCGGGCGACCGCGACGAACTGCTCTCAGAACTCGACGAGTTGGCCAGCGGGCGAAGGCACCTGGCGGCGCCCCGCGAAGAGCCGTCCGGCAAGACGGCCTTCGTGTTCGCCGGGCACGGCGGCCAATGGCCCGGCATGGGCGTGCAGTTGATGACCGGCTCCGAGCCCTTCCGCCAGGAGCTGATCCGCGTGGACGAGGCGGTCCGCCGGCACACGGGCTGGTCGGTCCTCGACGTCCTGCGCGCCCCGGAGGACATCGCCCCGCTGGGCCGGACCGAGTATCTGCAGCCGACCCTGTTCGCCGTCAACGCGGCGCTGGCCGCCGCCTGGCGCGCACTGGGCGTCGCACCGGACGCCGTGGTCGGACACAGCCTGGGCGAGATCACCGCCGCATACAGCGCGGGCGCCCTGACGCTGGAAGACGCCGTGGCGGTGGTGTGCGGCCGTGCCCAGGCGGTCGTCCCGCTGGTGGGCAGGGGCGGCATGCTCGCCCTGGAGCTCCCGCACACCCGGGCGGAAGAACTACTGGAGCCCTATGCGGGGCGGCTGTTCGTCGCGGCGGTCAACAGCGGGCAGTCCACGGCCGTCTCCGGCGACGCGGACGCGCTGACCGACCTGCTCCGGCGATGCCAGGAGCAGCAGATCCCCGCCCGGCGGCTGTCCACCCCGTTCGCCTCGCACACCCCCTTCATGGCACCGCTGCGCGACGAACTGCTCGACCGCATCCGCACCGTCCGCGGCGAGCCGGCCGCGACCCCCCTGTACTCGACCGTGTCCGCGGAGCCCGTGCCGGGAGACCGGCTGGATGCCGGGTACTGGTACCGCAACCTCAGTGAGCCGGTCCGCTTCGGCGACACGATCCGGCGGATGCTGGACGACGGATACCGGTACTTCGTGGAGCTCAGCCCGCACCCCTCGCTCGGCTCCTCGATCGAGGCGGTCGCCGCCGAAGCCGGCATCGACGCCGTGAGCATCGCCTCGCTCCGCCGCGAAGAGGGCGGTCTCGACGACCTGCTGTGCAGGGTGGGGGAGTTGTACACGGCGGGGCACACCCTCGACTGGCCGGTCCTCTTCCCAGCCGGCCGCCGCGTCGACCTGCCCACCTACGCCTTCGCCCGCGAACGCCACTGGCGCACACCGGCCGCCCCGACGGGCGGCACCTCGCCGCTGCTGGGCACCCACATCGAGGCCAGCGACGAGGCGGACCGCCACCTCTTCCAGACCGAGATCGACCTGCGCGACAGCCGCTTCGCCTATCTCACCGACCACCGCGTCACCGGCGAGGTCTGGCTGCCCGGCGCCGCCTTCCTGGACATGGCGATCGAGGCCGCATCCGCCGTGCAGGGCGGCGGCCAAGTGGCACTGGCCGACGTCCGGTTCGACCGGCCGCTGCGGCTGGACGCGCAGCGGCCGGTGCGGCTGCAACTGGTCCTGCGGCCTGCCGAGGACGGCTCGCGTCACTTCACCATCGCCTCGGCCGCGGCCTCCGCGCGCTGGGAGCGGCATGTCACCGGGCGCGTCACCCCCGCGAGCGGCGCCCCCGCGCCGGACGCGGGCCCATCGCCGGCCCTCCTGCGCGAACAGTGCGGCCGGGAGGCCGACATGCCCGCCGTCTACACCCGACTCGCCGCCCTCGGCATCGAATACGGCCCGGCCTTCCGCGGTCTGGAGCAAGGCCGATTCGCGGACTCGGCCGCGTGCGGAAGGCTTGCCCCGAGGCCCGCCGCCGGTCATCTGCTGCACCCGGCCCTCCTCGACGCCGCCTTCCATACGGCCGCCCTGCCGCACGACGCGCCCGAGGGCCGGGCCTTCGTACCCGCCGGAGCCGGACGGCTGCACTTCACCGGACGCGGGACGACGCCCGTCTGGACGACGTGCCGACTGCACTCCGTGGACGGCGACAGGGCCAGCCTCGACCTGCGGCTGTACGACGAACACGAGCAACTCGTCCTCGCCGTCGAGGAGTTGGAGCTCGCCGCGCTCTCCCCGCTGGACGGCGCGCTGTTCGAGACCCGCTGGCAGCCGCGCCCGCCCGCCAAACAGGCCCCCGCTCAGGGCAGTTGGCTGATCCTGGCGGACGAGACGGGCGTCGCCGCCGAGCTCGCCGACCGACTCGACGCCGCTTCGGTGGGGCATGTGATCGCCTGCAGGGGCGAGACATACGATGTCCAGGGCCCCGGCCGCTACCTGCTGAACCCGGCCGATCCGCAGCACCTGACCCGCCTGTTCGACGACGCCTTCGCGGACGCCGCGCCCGAGCGCATCGTCCAGCTGTCCCCGCTCGACGCTCCGGCGATCGGCGATCCGCACACCGCCCAGGAGGCGGCGCGGCTGTGCTGCCTGAGCACCCTGCACCTGGTGCGGACGCTCGCCGAGCGGGCGCAGGGTCCGGCCCCCCGCCTGTTCACGGTCGTCCGGGGCAGCCAGGCCGCCGGCGACAGCACGCAGGTGACCCGCCCCGAACAGGCCCTGGCCTGGGGCTTCGGACTCGCCCTCGCCCAGGAGCACCCGGAGCTGAGGACCACCCTCATCGACCTGCCGCCCACGGACGGCATCGACGCCCTGTGGACGCAACTGCACCGCGCCGACGACGAACGGCTCGTCGCGTTGCGCGGAGCGGGCCGCATGGTGCCGCGTCTGGCCCGCACCCGCCCGGACGACGGCGCCCGCCGCGGCACCGCCGCGGACGGCGTCCACCTGATCACCGGCGGTCTGGGCGGCCTCGGCCGCGTCGTCGCCGAGCGGCTGACACGGCGCGGCGCCCGGCAGCTGGCCCTGCTGGGCCGCAGCGCCCCGGACCCCCAGGCGGCGGCCTGGATCAAGGGCCTGGAGGAGCGCGGCGTCACCGTGCACGTCGCCCGCGCCGACGTGGCCGACCGCGACAGCCTGACGGCCGCCCTGGACGCCGTACGACGGGAGGCAGGACCGATCACCACGATCGTCCACACCGCCGGCGTCCTGGACGACGCCACGGTGGCGAACCTGACGGACGAACGCGTCCTGAACGTCCTGGCCCCCAAGGTGCTGGGCACCACCCTGCTCACCGAACTCGTCCCCGAGGCCGACAACCTCGTCCTGTTCGCCTCGGCGGCCGGCCTGCTCGGCTCGGCCGGCCAGAGCCCCTACTCGGCGGCGAACGCCTTCCTCGACGCCTGGGCCCACCACCTCAGCCTCGCCGACAGGCGGGCGCTGAGCCTGGACTGGGGCGCGTGGACGGGCGTCGGCATGGTCGCCGACGACGCCATCCGGGCCGCAGAAACCAGCCGGTCGGGCCTCGTCGCCTTCACTCCCGCCGAGGGCGGCGAACTGTTCGACCGTGTCCTTGCCACCGAACGCCGCCAACTCGCCCCCCTCGCCCTCGACTGGGAGCTGCTCGCCCTCGACCCCGACGCCGCACGCACCCGCCCCCTCCTGGCCGACCTGGCCACCGTCCCGACGGGCACCGGCGGCTCCGACGACCTGGTCAAGCAGGTGTTCACGGCGACGACCGACGAACAGCGGACCGGGCGGCTCGAGGCGTACGTACGCGCCAGGGTCGGCCAGGTCTCCGGCGGCACCGTCGACGCGTCCGCGACCACGGCCCTGAAGGAACTGGGCCTGGACTCCCTCATGCTCGTGCGGCTGCGCAACGCCTTCGCCCGCGAGCTGGGCGCCGAACTCCCGTCCGCCGCACTCTTCTCGGCCACCGACATCCGAAGCCTCGCAGCAGCCCTGGCCACAGCCCTGCCCGAACGCGGCACAGTAGCGCGAGAGACCGAAGCGGCCGCCGAGGCCTCCGAGAGCGAACAGCGCCCGGCAACCCGCGACGTCGTACGCCTGCTGCGCAGCGCCCGGCCCGGCATGCCGGCCGCGGCCCACGCCGTCGGCCTCGCGGTACGGCTCACCACCCCGACCAGCCGTGCCGCGCTCACCGGCATCCTCACCCGCCTGGCCGCCCGGCACGCGGCCCTGCGTACCGCGATCGTCACCGGCACCCAGACAGGCAGGCAGCTGCGGGTGGAGCGGGAGCCCGCACAGCCGCTGCTGCGCTGGACGCCCGTCCCCGCAGCCGAAGAACTCGACGCCGCCGACGGGCTGCGCCACCTGCTCGAGCCGCCCTTCGACCTCGCGCAGCCCCCGCTGTGGCGGTTCGAACTCCTCGACGGCGGTGAGCGCGGCCAGATCCTGCTCTACGGCGCCCACCATGCGGTCAGCGACCTGCAGTCCCTGCTGCTGGTGGCCGCCGAGATCGACACCGAACTGTCCGGCACCTCCCTCCCCGATGCGGTCACCAACCGCGACCTGGACCTCCTGATCGAGGCCCAGCAGCCGGGGGAGGGACCCGGAACCGGTGCGGCCGAGTGGCGCGAGGCCTTCCACGGCAGTGAGCGCCTCGACCTCACGCTCACCCACCCCCGTCCGGCCGCACGCTCGTACCGTGCCGGCAGCGTGAGCGTGGCGATCCCCGACGGCCTCATGGAACGGGTGTCGGCGGCCGCGAGCAGCCTCGCCGTCACACCCGCCGCGTTCTGCCTGGGCACCCTGACCGTGCTGCTGGCCAGGCTGCGGGAGCGGGAACGCTTCGTCCTCGCCGTGCCGGTCGACACCCGCATCCACGCCGACGCGTACGACGCGGTGGGCTTCTTCGGCGTACCGGTGCCCTTCCCGGCCGAGGCGAGGGCGCAGGAGCGCATCGAAGAGGTACTGCGCCGCACCGACAGCCGCCTGGAGAAGATCCTCACCAAGGGCGCGATGTTCTCGGACGTCCTTCCGGTGCTGGCCAAGCAGGGCCTGTACCGGGCCGACGCGCCCCTGGTTGAGGTGTACTTCAACTACGTCCGTGCCGCGGGCAGCCTCAACGGCCTGGACGTGCTGCCGGTGGGGACGGGCCACTCCGACCTCGACCTCATGATCACCGTGACACCGGAGGCGGGCCGCATCCGGCTCGACCACAACCTCGACATCCTGGACACCGCCACGGCCACCGGGCTGGGTGAGGAGCTGCTGCGGCTGCTCGCGGAGACGGCCGAGGACGCCTCGCGAACGGTTCGTGCCACGCCGGCCGCCGAACTGCCGGTCCCCGGCGAGGAGTTCACCACGGCAGCCGAACCGCCGGCCGCCCCGCGCCCCGCACTCGCCCTCGCCGCAACCTTCGCCCTCGGCAACCTGCCCCTGATGTGCGAGGCGGCCCTCAACGACGGGGCACCGGCCGGCACCGCGACGACCATCGCGGAAGCCCCGTACCACCACGTGCTGGCCGGTCTGCGCGACCCGTCCGGCGTCTTCGCCGACCCGGCCACGGCAGTGGGCGTGGTGCTGCTGCGGGCGGTGGACCTGGAGCGGTTCGGGCCGGTGGACGACGCGCTGCTCGCCGAACTGCGCACCGCCTACCCCGCCGCACTGCGCGCCCTGGCCGAACGCACCCGCAAACCGCTGGTCGTCGGCTTCCTGCCCGCCGCACACACCCCGGACCGCCTGCGCCGCTGGGAGCACGAACTGGCCGCCGAGCTCGCCGAGTTGCCCGCAACCGCGGTACTGGGCCCCGACGACTGGACCGGCCGCCACCCCGTCGAGGAACTCTTCGACGAGCGCACCGAGCGCCTGGCCCACCTCCCCTTCACCCCCCACTTCCAGGCGGCGATCGCCCTACGCCTCGCCGAAGTCGTGCAGGCCGTGCGCCGCCCCGCGCCGAAGGTGATCGCCGTCGACGGCGACGAGACACTGTGGGCCGGGGTGGCCGGGGAGATCGGCCCCGGGACGGTGGACCTGACCGGTCCCCGGGCCCTGCTGGCACGCAGGCTGCTCGAGTGGCGTGCGGCCGGCGTCCTGCTGGTGCTGGTCAGCAACAACGACGAGGACACGGTACGAGCGGTCCTGGACCGCCCGGACAGCCTGCTGAAGCCGGAACACTTCGCTGTCCTCTCCGCCGCCTGGGGCCCCAAGCCGGGCCGCCTCGCCGAGGCGGCGCGCACCCTCAACCTCGGCCTGGACAGCTTCCTGTTCCTCGACGACAACCCCGCCGAGATCGCCAAGGTCCGCTCGACACTGCCGCAGGTCCTCTCGGTCACCTGCCCGCCGACGCCCGAACTCGAGGCGTTCCTGGGCCGGTTGTGGCCGCTGGTGCCTGCCGCGGCGACGTCCGAGGACGCGCTGCGCGCCCGGTTCTACGAACAGGAACGGGAACGGGACACCGCCCGCGAGCAGGCCGGCTTCGAGGAGTTCCTGGACGGGCTGGAACTGCAGGTCGACATCCGGGCCCTGACCGCCACCGACGTCCCACGGGCCGAGCAACTGGTGCGCCGTACCAACCAGTTCACCCTCCACCCGCGCTCCGACGACGGCCTCGACGTCGCCCGCTGGCGCGAGCACGGCGAAGTGTGGACGGCCGCGGCCCGGGACCGCTTCGGCGACTACGGCCAGATCGCCGTCCTCGCCCTGCGCGCAGACGGCGACCGACTCGACGTACCGGCCTGGCTGATGAGCTGCCGCGCACTCGGCCGGGGCGTCGAGGAACGCCTGCTGCAGTGGCTCGCCGACCGCGCCGAGGAGCTGGGCTGCACCAAGGTCGGGCTGACCGCGCAGCGCACCGAGCGCAACGTACCGGCCCGCCGACTGCTGGCCGCCCTGGGCGGGGGAGAACAGGACGACGAGCACCTGGAGTGCGTGGTCACCCCGGAACACCTGCGGGCGTTCCGCTCCTGGCAGCAGTGACGAAGCAGTGAGCAAGAGGCACGTGAGCAAGAGGAACGGGGCCGCCGACATGGTGGCGGACATGGCGAAAGGCACTCATGCGTGAGATGAACGAGGACGCGTCGGCATACGCCGGTCAGCGGGCGACGGCGGAGTCGATCGAGCGCGGCGGAGGCGGACTCGGCGTGAGCGACCTGCTGGCGAAGGTCATGCCGGCCGAGGTGCCCGCGCCCTCCGCCACAGCCGCGGACGGGCCGCCCGACACGGCTCCGTCCCCGTCCCCGTCCCCGGACGTCGACGTGCTGGCCGCCGCCATCGCCGCAGCGGCCGGCCGCCATCTGCCCGACGGACACCTCTCACCCGACACCGACTTCTTCGACGCCGGCGGCAGTTCCGTGAACGCGGTGGAACTCGTGGCGGAGCTGGAGGAGGAACTGGGCATCGAGGTCGACCTGGACGAGGTGTTCGCCGACGCCCGCCCCAGCAGCCTCGCCCACAGCTGGGCGCGTATCCCCGGGATCAGGGCCGCCTCCCTGACGGCCATCGCGGTCGCACGACCGGCGGCCGCGAGGACCGCGACCACTCCCGCCCCGCGCGCCCTGCCCGTCCCATCCCCGCGCAAGCCACCGTCCCCGGCCGCACCGTCCGCCGAGCGCACGCACGCGCCGCACACCACCGCCCGCCGCGAAGACCTCGACCAGATCCTCGCCGACCTCGCCCTCGCCGACCGCCTCCCCTTCATCGCCGCACCCGAGCCCCTGCCGCCCCGCCGGATCCTGCTCACCGGCGCGACCGGCTTCCTCGGCAGTCACATGCTCCTGGACCTGCTGCGCCACAGCGACGCCCATGTGTACTGCCTGGTGCGATCCGCCGACGACGAAGCGGCCGATGCCCGGCTCGGCGAGGCCCTGCGCAGCTACCGGCTGCCCTGGTCGTCGGAGGTCCGCCGCCGCATCACCGTGCTGCCCGGCGACATCCGCCGCCCGCGCCTGGGCCTGAGCGAGGAACTGTGGAACCGGCTCGCCCACGAACTGGACAGCATCGTCGGCGTGGCCGCGGCCGTGGACTTCCTGCGCGGCTATCAGTCACTGCGCGCGAGCAACGTCCTGGGCACCCTCGCCCTGGCCGAACTGGCGGCGGCCGGGCGCCCCAAACCCCTGCACCACATCTCCTCCATCGCCGTCTTCAACGAGGTCGGCATCACCTCCATGGGCGAGGACGACCCCCTGGCGCACGCCGACCGCCTCATCGCGGGCTACGACCAGACGAAATGGGCCGCGGAGGTCGCGCTGCGCCGCGCCCGCGACCACGGCCTGATCGTCACCGCGCTGCGCCCGGGCGGCATCGGCGGCCACACCAAGACCGGCGCCTACAACCCCCAGGACCTCTCCAGCGGCCTCGTCTCGGCCTTCGGCCGCTTCCGCACCGTTCCCGCCTTCCGCTACCTCAACTCCGCCCCGGTGGACTGGGTCAGCCGGGTCGCGGTCGGCGTCATCTGCGAACCCGACGCCTGGGGCTACGACTACAACCTGACCGGCGTACCCAACACGCTCGACGACGTCGTACAGGACATGGCCCTGGGCGGCATGCACGTGCGCGTCAAGGACTGGGACGAGTGGCGCACCGACACTCTGGCCCGCCTGCAGGCCGAACCGATACCCGAACTGACCTTCCTGTCCCGGGTGTTGCAGAGCCCCACCGCGCTGAAGCTGTGCGAGGCGACACTGAAGGGACCGGCGGCCACCGGCGAACGCACCGCCCACCTCGTCGAGGCCCTCGGCCTGCCACCCGCCTCACGCTACGACGCCCGCGCACAGCTGAAGACCTTCGAGCGACTGGCGGGCGACGGCCTGGCCCGCCTGCCGCACAAGGACGACCAGCCCTACCTCTGGTTCACCGAGACCACCGAAGGGCAGGTCGGCCCGGTCGGAGCCCCCGCCGACACCCCCAGCTCGATGAACCTCACCCTCTCCATCGCGAGCATGCACCAGCTGGTCACCGAGCGCCGCATCGACGTACGCGGACAACTCGCCTGCCCGGCCGCACACCCCGACCCCCTCACCGTGGACCGCGGCGACGTGTGGATCCGCCCCGAGGACGGCATCCCCGAACGCCACGGCCTGACCCACCAACTCCTGCGCTACCGGCTGCTGTTGCGCGACGCGGACGGCGGCAGCTGGTGGCTGGAGGGCCGCAAGCACGCGCGCGCCCGCCGCGACGTCTGGCGCCAGACCCGCGCCCTGACCGTCGAGATCGGACGCGAGGGCGAACCCGCCTCCCTGACGGGCGAGTTGGTCGTGCCCGCGGACAGCTACGTACGCGACCAGATCGACGGCATCAAGGTCGACCCCCGATTGACCGGCCGGGAGAAGCGAGCCGCCAAGCTGACCTGGCTCGCCTGGTTCGGCCTCGAGATGGGCCGCGGGCTGCTCGGCCCCTTCACCCGGGCCGCCGCCGACCTCCTCGACCTGCGCCGGACCCAGAACCCCACGGAGCACAACCGATGATCTTCAAGACGACGAACCGCACCACCAGGCCGGCCCTCCGCAAGGTCAGAACCACCACGACCCTGCGCCCCCTGCACCACCGTCTCGACCCGCAGACCGTCGAGGAGATCCCCTTCCACGCGCCGGACGGCGTCCGGCTCGGCCTGACCCGCATCGACACCGGCGAGCCCGACCGCCCCGCCGTGCTCCTGCTCCACGGACACACGGCCTCCGCCGACATGTTCCTGCTGCCCGAGATCCGCAACCTCGTCGACGTCCTGCTCGACGACGGCTACGAGCCCTGGCTGCTGGACTGGCGCGGCAGCTGCCGGCTGCCGTACAACGCCACCGGCCAGAAATACACTTACGACGACGTCGCCCTGTACGACATCCCCGCGGCCGTCTCCCACATCCGCTCCCGCATCGGCGACGACCGCCCGCTGTTCGCCGTGGCCCACTGCATCGGCGCCCTCACCCTGTCGCTGAGCATGACGGCGGGCCTGGTCCCGGGCCTTGCGGGGGTGGTGGCGCAGGGAGTGTTCCTGACGCCGAAACTCGCCGGCCGCACCTCGCTGCGCATGTCCCTGGCCGGGGAACTGCTCAAGTCCCGCATCGACCACATCCCCGTCGACTTCCGCACGGTGGGCCTGTGGTCCAAGTACACGCCCCTGTTCGCCCTGGCCTCCCGCAAGGCGAGCTGCCCGGACCCCACCTGCCAGATCCTGCACCACTCGGCATGGGGCACCGGCGCCTCGCTCTTCGTCCACGAGCACCTGACCGAGACCACTCACAACCGGCTGGCCGAACTCCTCGGCCCCGCACCGCTGTGGATCCTGCCCCACCTGCGCCGCATCGAACTGGCCCGCACCGTGGTCCGCTGGCACGACACCGACCACCGCTACGCGGCCCTGCCCCCCAACGCCCTCGACGCGGCCGGCCGCATCGACACCCCCCTCCTGCTCCTGGCGGGCAGCGACAACGGCCTCTGGCTGGACTCCCAGCAGCTCTGCCACGACGTCCTCGCCCACCGCCACCCCCACCTGGACGTGACCTACACCGAGATCCCCGGCTACGGCCACCTGGACACATTCCTCGGCCGGGGCGCCGCCCTCGACGTCTTCGGGCACATCCTGGACTTCCTCGGCGATCGCCGGTGACGGGGGCCCCGGCGACCGCTACCGTACTCGCCAGTAACCGGATCGCATCCAGGAGGCACCCATGCCGCAGCTCGAAGTCGACGGCGCAGCGCTGACGTACGACGACGAGGGCCCCCGCGACGGTGAGGGCGTACCCCTGGTGTTCATCCACGGCTGGACGGCCAACCGGCACCGCTGGGACCACCAGATGGCGCACTTCGCCGAGCAGCGGCGGGTGATCCGCCTCGATCTGCGCGGCCACGGCGAGAGCAGCGGCGCGGGGGTGCGCACCGTCGCGGAACTGGCCGCCGACGTCCTTGCCCTCCTCGACCACCTCGAGGTCGAACGGGCCGTCCTCGTGGGCCACTCGATGGGCGGCATGATCGCGCAGACCATCACCCTCGACCACCCCGAGCGCGTCGAGCGCCTCGTACTGGTCGACTCCATCGCCCGCATGACCTACAGCCGCGGCAGGGGCCTGCTGATGGCGGCCTCGACACTCGTCCCCTACAAGCTGTTCGTCGCCACCAACATCCAGCGCGCCTTCGCCCCCGGCTACCCCCGCGAGGAGGTCCGCGCCTGCATCAAGGCCTCCGCCGCCACCCCGCGCGAGGTCGTCATGACGCTCTACGGCGCCATGCGCGCCTTCGACGTCCTGGACCGCGTCGGCGAGATCCGCGTACCCACCCTCATGATCCACGGCTACCACGACATCCAGCTGCCGTTGCAGCAGATGCTGCGCATGGCCAAGGCCTACCCGGACGCCGAGGTCCGCATCATCGACGCCGGCCACGAACTGCCGGTGGAGAAACCGGCAGAACTGACCACGGCCCTCGACCGGTTCCTGATCCCCGCCCGCGGGTGAGGTGATCAGCGGGCCGGCCTGGCCCTGACACCGCCGACCGCCGCGGCCGGCAGACGACCGCTGCCCAGCAGCAGACCCGCCACCACCTGCACGGCCCCGTTGAGCCGTACGACCGGCTCGGTGCGGTGTGGCAGGGAACCGCCCCGCTCGGTGACCGGCTGGACGACGGGCTCGTCACCGGACCGGAAGCGGGCATGTCTCTCCAGAGCCCCCGAGCGCACCCCTGGCGGGTCAGCTTGATCCTTAAAGTCTGGCCTGGTCTCGTTCGTAGAGGGTGCTCGGGCGTTTGACGGTTTTGCCCACGTCGTGACGGGTGGCGGGGTGCCGGTTCTTGGAGCCGGGCGGGCGTCCGGGGCCGGGACGGCCAGGTTTGGGCACGCGGGCCGGACAAGCCAGGTGAGGTCGGAGGTGTCGGAACCCGCGCCGGACGCGTGTCGGGGTGAGAGCGACGCCGATACGGGTGGTCTTCTCCCAGGGCTTGCGCCGGTCGGTGGCGAGCGGGGCAGCGAGACGGAGTTGGGTGTGCGCGACGATCACGAGCCAGGTCCAACGGTCCGCCGCCTCCGGCTCACGTAGCCGCGGCCGGGTCCAGCCCAGGGACTGCTTGAACGGGCGAAACGTGTGCTCCAAATCGAATCTTCGCAGGTAGCACGACCAGACGAAGTCGACGTCAGCCGGGTCGGCGCCGGTGGCCGAGGACCACAGCCAGACCGGTGGCGCGTCGCGGTCGCCGGGCAAGTGTTCGACCTTGAGCCGGATCAATGTGCCCTCGATGATGGGTAGTTCACCGTCGTGGTCGATCCAGGCGGAACGCTGCTGAAGTTCCGGGTGGAGCCGGTCCCATGCCCGGGCCTCGGCCTTGCCATAGCGGGGCGTGTCGTTCACCGTCACCACCGACGGCTCCGCGCAGGTCTGCGGCCTGGCGAGGCTGAACTCCTTGCTGTGCTTGGGCGGCCGGCCACCCTTGGGCTGGTAGACGCGGGGTGGAGCGGGCAGCCGCAGGGCGCGGTCCGAGCGCAGGCGTCCGACCAGCTCGACGGGAAGGTCCCGCAGCAGCCAGGCCAGGTGCATCACGTCGTAACCGGCGTCCATCACGATCAGCATGTCCTGGTCCCCAGGCCGCCACTGCCCGGCCGCGATCAGCCGCTCGGTCACCCGCCGGAGCTGGCCGGCCGTGACGGCCGCTGCGTCGTCGGCGGGCCCCAGGGGGACCGCGTCCAACACCGCGGTCCACGAGGTGCGGTCTGGCGTCAGCGCGGCCACGAAGGAGTACGGCCATCCCGGAATGATCTGCGCAGCGGCCTTGGAACGGCCGTGAACGTGGCAGAACAGCCGCTCCGGCGAGCACGCAGCGTCCGAGCGCAGCCACGGGGAGACGTCCACGCCGAGCACGATCCGCCCACCGAAACGCGGCAGTGGCAGCGAAACCAGCAGGTCACGCAGCCGGTTCACGTCCAGGCAGCCGTGGTTGAGCGCGCCGTACAGCGAGCCATAGCCGCGCCGGTGCTCGGCGGTCAGCGACAGCTCCACCGGCGTCCTCACCGGCCCATCCGCACACAACAGCGCGTCCGTGAGCTCGAAGAACGCGTCCGCCCGCGCAGACAGACACCCATAGAAGGCCGTCCGAAAGCGTGACAGTTCCGCGAATGCATCCCGCTCGACGGCCTGTGTCAGCACACTCATCACACGGCCTTCCTTGTGAACTCCCGTACCTCGTCGCAGAGTTCAGGATCACGGGGAAGGCCGCTCGCATACCCTGCGAACACTAGGTCCAGGTCCCGGTCACCGCCCAGGAGAAGGTCGCGGCGATCCGTGAGCTGGCGCGCGATGACGAGGCGGTGGCGGCGCAGGTGGCCACCGACTTGCTGCGCCGGCCGGAGGTGGCGTTCAAGGCCATGCGCGATGCCGAGGTCCGGGAGAACGTGAACGAGGTCCAGCTCGAGCAGGCCGGGCTCGACGACGACGAGTTCGACGAGGAGTACGAGGAAGCCTTCGGCGAACAGGGCGAGCCGTTCGACGACCCGGCCCGCATCGTCCACAGTTGGCGGAAGTCGATGGAGTTCTCCGACCTGATCGCCATCTGCCAAGGGTTCATCGCCGGGGCCGCCCGGCTGGTCCCGAAGCTGCGCGGACACGAGTTCACCGACACGCAGACGAAGGTGTTGGAAAACAACTTGGAGAAGATCCGCGCGACGGCCGACTGGATCGAGACCGCGGCCGCAACCGGTCAGGTTGATCTGGACGAACAGCTCGCCCAGCTGCTGCGGGGCCAGTAGTCATGGGGGCGGGGCTGCCCGCCCACGTCCACGGTCAAGCGGTACGCAAGGCTCTGCAGGCGGCGCGGCCGGCTGGGCTGACGCTTCCCCAGTTGTGCCGAGCGACCAAGCGCACGCCGCAGGTCTGGGCGGGTTTGAGGTTCCTGCGGAAGGTCGCGGTCAAGGAAGGACTCCCGCCGGTGACCTACAGCAGACGGAACGGCTTTCAGATGTCGGAGGAGAGCGAGGTCTGGATCTCCTACGAGCGGGCGATCTTCCAGGCGGAACTGCACCGGGTCACCAACTTCATCACGGGGATCATCGCTCCGCACGCCAAGAAGGCCCCGGACGACGAATGGATCTGCCTGGTCCTGGACCAGCTCGGCGGCGTCAAAGCCACCCTGGAAGTCCTCACACGCATGGAACGCTGATGAACGAGACCCGACCGCCGGCCGTGCGCGAGCGGTGCTACCCGAGTGACACCATGGACGCCGAATGGGCCGTCCTCGAACCTTTGCTGCCCGTCCCGGCCTGCGAGTTGCCCACGGGCGGACGCCCGGAGAAGCATCCGCCCCGCAACGTCGTGGATGCCATACGGTATGTCAACGACAATGGGTGCAAGTGGCGGGCCGTTCCAGTCGACTTCGGGATCCCTTGGCGCACGGTCTATGGCTTTTTTCAAAGGTGGCGGGTGAGCGGGGACCTGGCCCGCATCCATGCTGAGCTGCACGAGCAAGTCCGTGTTCACGACGGCCTCAATGCCCGCACAGTGGCAGTGATCCTGGACTCCCAGTCCGTCAAGGGCGCGGAGACGGTGGGCCAGGCCTCCCGTGGCTTCGACGGCGGGAAGCTGATCAACGGGCGGAAGCGGCATCTGGCGGTCGACATGCGCGGCATGGCTCTGGCCGTCATGGTCACCAAGGCCTCGCCGCACGACAGTCTCCCTGCCCGCGACCAGCTGTTCCGCCTGCGCCTGCCCCATCCCGAACTCGCCGTCGCCTGGGCGGACTCCGCCTACGGCGGAACCCTCGTCGACTGGTCCCACACCTTCCTCGGCATCACCCTCAAGACGGTGCCCCGCCGCAAAGACCAGGACGGCTTCGCCGTCCTCGCTAAGAGATGGCGTGTCGAGCGGGCCATCTCGTGGATCATGAGAGCACGCAGAAACGTGCGCGACTACGAGCGGCTCGTCTCCCACAGCGAGGCCCACATCGCCTGGACCTTCATCACCCTCATGGTCCGCCGCCTTCCCCGCCCTCCCCGACCACCGCGCACGTCACCGCACCCCGTCGAGCCAGTGGAAGCGGCCGTCAAGCCCAAGCCCATACGCCTCCGGATGCAAGAGCAACAGACGATCCGGCTGTCCCCCACCACCTTGCGCTGATCTCGGACGTTCCCGACACCCTGGCGCACGCGCTTCCCGCCGCCCTGCCCGACACCGGTCGCGTCGGACAGGCGAAACTGCAGCAGCTAGAGATCTATAACGGTGCGGGTTAACGTCGGGTCGTGACGGCTGTCGTGGGCCGCGCTACGCCGGGAGGATGAGGTATCCCGACGGCGGTGGACTGGCGGCCGAGGAGCGGTCTCGGCGTGAGCAAGTCCGGCTCGCAGCCGCCGATCTGATCGAGGCCGGGGCCAGTGACCGGGAGGTAGCCCGACGGTTCAGGGTGACCCGGATGTCGGCGAACCGGTGGCGGCGGGCGTTGGCTGCGGGCGGTCGGCAGGCTCTGGTCTCCAAGGGCCCCGGCGGTCCCCGCTGCAAGCTCGATGCGGAACAACTCCGTCATCTGGAAGTCGTGTTGGACGCCGGCCCGGCCGCTGGTCCGACCAGTGCTGGACGTTGGCCAGGATCGCTGAGATCGTGCGCCGCCGGTTCGGCGTCGAGTACACCCTGGCCGGGTTGGACCTGCTGCTGCACCGAATCGGCTGGAGCGTGCAGGTCCCGTCCCGCAAGGCCACCGAGCGGGACGAGGCGAAGATCGCCGCCTGGAAGGACGAGCAGTGGCCCGTCATAAAAAGAGGGCGGCGGACTTGGGCGCCTGGGTCTGCTTCGAGGACGAAGCCGGCCAGGGCCTGAGGCCGCCCAAGGGCCGCACTTGGGCCCGCCGTGGCCACACCCCGGTCGTGCGGGTCACCGCCCAGGGCACCAAACGAGTGTCCATGGCGGCGCTGATCTGTACCAAGCCCGGCCACCGGCCGCGGCTGATCTACCGCGTCCACCTTGACCGTGGTCCAGCCAAGGGCCGTCGCAAGGGCTTCACCGAGAGCGACTACGCCCGCCTGCTGGATGCCGCGCACCAGCAGCTCGGCGGCCCCGTCATTCTGGTCTGGGACAATCTGAACACGCACGTCAGCCGCACCATGCGCGAGCTGATCGCCGCCCGGTTATGGCTGACCGTCTACCAGCTGCCGCCGTACGCTCCCGAGCTCAACCCGGTCGAGGGCGTGTGGTTGCACCTGAAGAGATCGCTGGCCAACCTCACAAAACACAGCCTCGACCAGCTCACCGCGTTGGTGAAGACACGGCTGAAACGGATGCAGTACCGCCCCCGCCTCATCGAGGGCCTCATCGCCAAAACCGGGCTCGGCCTCCAACCTCCGCCACCTCAGCCGTGAAAGATCTTCTAAAGGGTGCTAGGGGGCAGCAGGCGCGGGGCGCGGATGCCGAGGATCCCGAAGACCTCGTCCTTCGCCGGACCTCGAAGCTGCGCCATGAAGGCGGGGTCCACACGGCCGGTCCTGGCCCAGATCCCGCCGAGGGATTCGGCACAATGCTGGGCCAGCACGCTGGTGAAGTCCTCGGCCCGAATGATCCGGATCAGGCACGTCTCGACGAGCGGGCCGGAGAAGTCCTCCAGGTCCATCGCAGCGTCGTACTTCTCGTCCTCGCGCGCCGCGGGGTCGTCGAGGATTCCGACGAGCAGAGCCGCACGTTCCTCAGGCGAGATCTCCGCCCGGCTCATGGCCGCATCCTGGGGTGCGGTCACCGCCCGGCTCTCCAGCAAGGTCTCATCCGCGGTGCGGGGCCGCCCCTTTCTGAACAGCCCCTCCAGCCAAGTCCTCATCTACAACAGATCCTCGATCCCGTCCACAATGCCCTCGCCGATGCGGTGCCGACCACGCCACATCCCAAGACCCCGTCGACCACGGGCCCGACAGACCCGAGATCCGCCCGAACGCGCCACCGTAACCCACGCCCGCGAGGCCGCCCGCCGGGCTGACACCGTCGTGGAGGCTGTCTGGGTCCGCTTGGTGCGGCCGTCACATCGTAGACGTCGTAGGCGACGGTCGCAGCGATCAGCAGCCTGCCGCCGATCTTGACGGTCGACCTTGCCAGACCGATGGCTCCGCGCGGCGCCCACGGCCTGTCCAAGGGGATGTGCTCCTTGGTAACCCCAGCCGTTAAAGATCTCTAGTCGTCTCCGAGGGGTGCGATACGAATGACTTCCGCCAGCTGCCGAGCATCCCGTTCACTTCCGCGGCCCATTCCGATCTTGAGCGGCCCTACCGGTTATCCAGGTGCTGGTGGGAGGTTCCAGGTTGCTTGAGAGCCTGGTAGTGGTTCGCTAGGGCGTGGAACGCTTCCTTCGGTTCCCAGGGCATGTCGGGGTACGTACGCGAGTCCGCTGGGTAGTCGCTGTGTTCGTCGAGGATCTTGACGATGCCGTAGGAGGCGAGGTCGGGGTCCGGGCCGGACAGACGGTGGGGGGTGCCGTAGCCGGCGAAGCTGAACCAGAAGACGGAGTCGACGCCTTCGTCTTCGAAGATGGGCATGAGGTTGTCGAGGTAGCGGACCTGCTCGCTCTCGTCGCGCACCAGGTCTGGCTTGGGGGTGACACCGTCCGGCTCCATGGCCACGTACCAGCCTGAGCCGCCGTAGTCACCCGCCCCGTGGAAGGTGCAGCAGCCGACTTCCATGATGGCGACCGGCTTGCCGTGGGTGAATTCTTTGCGCAGGTCGTCGCGGTAGGTGGCGGCGTTGCGCAGGCCCCGGAAGGCGTCCAGGCCGACGATGTCGAACGGGCTCCAGTCCACGCCGTCCAGGGGGCACGACGCGTAACTGACCGGTCCGCCGAAGAGCGGGCGGACGGTTCGGACGACCTCGCCGAGGAAGGCGTTGACCTTCTCGGGGAGGGGCCGGAGCGCGGCCTCGCGGTCGGGGCCGGCCAGCACCGGGATGCGCTCGTTGAAGGTGTCGCCGGGCAGGTACCCGCGGGCGAACAGGCTCAGTTCGCAGCCGGTGACCAGAACGACGTCGGTGCCGTCCTGGCGCAGTCGTTCGGCTCGCTCGGCGCAGTCGGCGAAGTACGGAAGCATCTGTTCGTCGGTCATCTCGCACGGGAACGGCGAGAACCAGACCTCCAGCCCAGCGGCCGCCGCATGCCGTGCGGTGGTCTCGATCCGCTCCGGGTCACCGCCCGTGATGCGGATCGCGGTGCAGTGCAGATCGTCGGCGATGACCCGTATGTCCCGCGCGACGACGTCGGCGTCGAAGACGGGGCGGGAGGTGTCGCCGTTGGGAAAGGTGCCGGTGTCGTAGTGGATGCCTTTGCTTCGCATGCCTTGCGCCTCCGATAACAATCCGCGTGTTGCCTACAGCGAGATCGTCAAGTCTCCAGCGGCGTCAGAGTCAAGCCGGGATGATGCTCAGCCGTTTGGAGCCGACGGGATCAAGCCCTCGCCTAGCGTGCGGCGGCACCGCACTACAGCCCACCAGTTACGGAACGTCACTGATCGCCGGATCTGACACAGCTTCTCAACTTGTCTCTTAACCTCTGAGGCTGTCGCGCTCGATGACGCTCTCGGGTCGTCTGGTCGTCTTCCCGACGTCATAGCGGGGTGCAGGGCGGCGATTCTTGGAGCCAAGCGGCCTTCCAGGTCCGGGTGTTGATGGTTTCGGTGCACGGGCCGGACAGGCCAGGTGCGGGCGGAGGTTCCGAAACCCTCGGCGGACCCGGGCCGGGGTGAGTCGTGCGGGCTCAGCTGGCCTCTCCCAGGGCCGGCGGAGATCCGCCGCGGCTTCGCGGCTGAGCCGGAGTTGGGTGTAGGCGGCGATCACGAGCCACGTCCAGCGGTCGCCAGCCTCGGGGGTGCGGAGCTTCGGCCGGGTCCATCCGAGGGTCTGCTTCATCAGTCGGAAGGTGTGCTCCAGATCGAATCTCCTCAGGAATGCCTGCCAGCGCACATCGATGCCCTCGCCGGTCAGGCCAGTGGCAGAGGACCACAATCAGACAGGGAGTGGGTCCCCGCCACCGGGCAGGCGATCGACCTGGAGGCGGATCAAGGTGCCCTCGATGATGGGAAGTTCACCGGTGTGGTCGATCCAGGCGGAGCGAGTGGTCAGCCGGGGGTGGATTCGGTCCCAGGCCATTGCTCGGGCGGTGCCGTACCGGTCGGTGACCTGTGTCGTTGCAGCGTCGGGTTCGCCCCAGGTCTCCGGCTTGGCGAAGCGGAACTCCTTGCCGTGTTTCGGCGGCCGTCCGCCCTGCGGCGGGGAGATCCAGCGCACCGGGACCGGCTTGCGCATCACCCGGTCCGTGCGCATTCGTCCAAGGACCTCCACCGGCAGCCCGGCCAGGAGGTGCGCCATGCGCGGGGCGTCGTAGCCGGCGTCGAACACGACCAGGATGTCGCGGTCGCCGACGTGCCACCGGCCCATCTCGATCAGGTCCACGACCACCCGGCGGACCTGGGCGGCAGTGACCTCGGCGACGTCGTCGTCCGGACCGAGGCGGACGGCGTCCAGGAGCTGACACCAGGACGTCCGGCCAGATTCCAGGGCGGCGACGAACGAGTAGGGCCAGCCGGGTATGAACTGGTCCGAGGACCGGCCGCTGCGGCCGTAGACGTGGCAGAACAGGCGGTCGGCGCTGGTGGGTCCGTCCGGGCGGAGCCAGTGGCTGATGTCGACCGCGAGGACCAGGCGGCCGTCGGCGGCCTGCGGCATGGGCAGGCCGGCCAGCACCTGGCGCAGCCGGGGCACGTCGACGTTCCCGCGGTTCAGCGCGTCGTACATGGCACCGTGCCCACGCCGATGTTCAGCCACCAGCGTCAGGGTCCACCGGCGCCGTCACCGGCCCGTCCGCGCACAGCAACGCGTCCACCAGCTAGAACAGTTCGTCCCCGCGTGAGGTCAGGCAGTCGAATAGGTCGTCCCGGTAGCGTGACGCCACCAGGAACGGCTCTCCCTCTACATCTTGATGCAAACCCACCCCGCGGCCTTCGCCTGTCCTGCGTCTCTGCGCCGGAGTTCAGCATCAAGCGACGGCCGCCGCGCTGTCGCGCAGATCCGGTTTTGAGATCAAGTTCGAGGGAGCGTTCGAGCGGTCGAGTCCGCGAGCTGGGTGTGGAGGCGCTACTCGGCCCGCCACCAGCCCTGTCCGACATGCCAGTCCCTCACCCAGTGCAGGAAATCGCCCCCCGGCTGATCGGACGGGCGGTCGACATAGGGTGCGGCGCATCCGTCTCTGAGCCACCACACCCGGCCGCGTTGCGGCCCGGTCACCACTAGCGTCCAGTACTCACCGGGTCTGTCGCTGCCCAGCAGCACGGAGCCGTGCTGGTAGGTCTGGTGCAACAGAGACGAGTGGCGGGTGTGGTCGTAATAGTCGTACTCCCACTGCCACTCCTCCTCAAGAGGGAAGGGCTGGCCGGGCACGCGTACGGCGGCGCCATCGAACGGCTCCGGGCTCATCCAGCAGTCCGCTTCCCAGACGGCCCAGCTGTCCGGTTTCTCTCCCAGGGGCAGCAGACCACCTTCGTCAGGCGGACCATCGTCGGTACCGTTCGCGATCTCGGTCACGAAAGTGCGATACGGCTCCGGCAACACCACCCCGTGCCTGCGCTCCCACACCCGAAGCTCTTCCCTGTCCAAAGGCCGGTGACGGACCTCTGCCGGAAAGGCTTCACGCAGGACGGCTATCGCACCCGAAATCGTATCCTCCACGTCCTACAGGTATCACCGGGCACTGACACTCTGGCCTCGGACCACTGCACGCAGCGGGTTAAAAGACAAGCTCAACTTGAGATTTAACCTTCGGGGTTCGAACGCACGGTGAGAAGACCCGTGTGCCTTTGGGCGCGCGGCCGCTGCGCATTGCCTTCGCCGGTGCATGGGGGTTTCGGCACACAGGCCGACACGAGGGCCGTCCAGCCGATGTGCGGAAGCCTCCCCGGTGGGGCGGGCCTGCCCATCAGGATGTCAGCTTCCTGGACTGCCGCCAGCACCGGTACCGCACCCGGCACGACCGCACGAAGGGCGGCCCCATCCGACGGCGCGCACGAACGGCAGACTGAAAAATCACGCCGGCCGGCCCGACTGGATCAAAGTCAATACTCAAGCTGAGCCTTTCCTCTGACCCACGGGTCAAGGCTTAGCGTCCGGCCATGAATGCGACTCATCGCCTTGTACGCCTGGTCCGCCGCCCCGCTGGATTGCCGACCCCGGACGACTTCACCCTGGCACAGGCCCCCATTCCCCGTCCCGAGGCCGGCCAGGTGCTCGTCCGCAACACCCATTTCCTCGTCTTCCCGGGCCTGCGCACTCTCATCGGAGGCGAGACCCGCGATGTCCCGCTGCCGCCGCTGCACCCCGGCGACACCCTGTTCGGCCCCGCGATCGGCGAGGTGATCGATGGGCCGCTGGAGAAGGGGCAGCCGGTGCTGCACCTTCAGGGCTGGCGGGACTACGCGACGCCCGCCGCTGCCGAGTGCAGGCCGCTGGACGGCACCCTGCCCGACCCGGTGGCCCACCTCGCCCAGGGCTCCGCAGCGTACGGCGCGCTGACCCGGCTGGCCGAGGTCCAAGAGGGCGACACCGTGTTCGTGACCGGCGCCGCCGGCGCTGTGGGCACCCTGGCGGGCCAGATCGCCCGGCTGTTGGGTGCCGCCCGGGTGGTAGGCAGCACCGGCTCACCGGACAAGGCTCGGCGGCTGGAGCGGGAACTCGGCTACGACGCCACCGTGCTGCGCGAAGCGGCCCCGATCGACATGCAACTCGCCGAGGCAGCACCGGACGGCATCGACGTCGTCCTGGACACCGTGGGCGGCGAACAGCTGACGGCCGCCGTCCATGCAGCGAACCGGGGCGCCCGGTTCGCCCTGGTGGGCGCGCTGGACGGTCAGCTGTCCCCAGACCGAGCGGGCGGCAGCGCGCCGACTGTGCTCGACACGTACCGGTTGCTGACCAAGGGCATCACGATCGCCGGCTACAGCGGCGTGGACCACCCGGATGTCGGGGCGGAGTGGGAGGCCCGGTTCGGGGACTGGCTGCGGGCGGGCGAAATCCGTTTCCCATACACCTCGGTCCGCGGAATGGAGCGCGCCCCGGGGGCGTTGCCCCAACTGATCGCCGGCCGCTCCTTCGGGGCGGCAATCGTGGAGCTGTAGGACAGGGCGGAGCGGGCATGCGGATCGGTGAGGCAGCGGCAGCAGCCGGCACCACACCGCGCGCTCTGCGCCTGTACGAGGCCCGCGGCCTGCTCCAGCCCCCGCCACGTACCCCGTCCGGCCAACGTGAGTACGGCCCCGCCGAGGTGGCGCGCGTCCGCGTCATCCGCAACCTTCTGGCTCTGGGCCTCACCCTGGAGGACCTCCGCCGTCGCGCCCACCGCCTGGACCTCCTCGTCCAGGACCCGTCGGCATCCTGTGGCAGCCGCCCCGGCGAGTTCAACGACGTCGTGGCCGATCGCCTGGCCACCCTGGACGCGGAGATCGTACGCCTCACACACATACGGCAGGGCCTCGCCGCAGCCGCAGGCGCGCCGCAGAGTGAGCCGGGCTCGCCGACCGCCCGCAGCGGCAGCGTTCCCGCGCCTGAGCTTGAGTGTTGATCTCCGACCGGTCGGGCTGGCGCTCGTGGTCTTCAGTCTGCCTCGCATGCGCGACGTCGGATGCGGACGCCCTTCAAGGGCCATGCCGCCACGCGTTGGAACCCCGAAGGTCAAACTCAAGCTCAACGGTGTGGAATGCCGCCTTGTTGGAACTCGCCCAGATGACACGGACGTATCTGGCAGAGTTCGGGAGGCCGGTGTGGCAGACGCGGTGCACGAGGCGCTCGGACGGGTGGTCAAGGAGGTGGCCGTCCGCGCGGAGCGGCTGTGGGAGGTCGCCCTGGCCCTGCACGCCGATCCCGAGTACGCATTCGAAGAACACCGGGCGGCAAGGCTGTTGAGCGGCGAGCTCGAACGCGAGGGCTTCACCGTGCGGCGGGACGTCGCGGGACTGCCCACCGCCTTCGCCGCGCGGGCGGGAACCGTCCGGCGCCCGGCGGTGGCCCTCCTCCTGGAGTACGACGCCCTGCCCGGCCTCGGGCACGCGTGCGGCCACAACCTGATCGCCGCGGCCGGCCTCGGCGCCGCACTCGCGGCACGGGCCGCACTGGGGGAGGGCGCAGGAGCCGTATGGGCCGTGGGAACACCGGCGGAGGAGGGCGGCGGCGGCAAGGTCACCGAGACCGAGGCGGGCGTCTTCGACGACGTCGACGCCGCGCTGATGTTCCATCCCGGGGTCCACAGCTGGCAATGGGCGCCGCTGACCGCCCAGACGCAGTACCGCATCGGCTTCCACGGCCGCGCCGCGCACCCCACCGGGAACCCCACCGAGGGCGTAGACGCCCTCGCGGCCCTCATCCAGCTGTTCAACGCTCTCGCCGCCGTCGGCCGGCGCCTCCCGGAGGGCTCGCACGTCCAGGGCATCGTCACCGACGGCGGCCTGGCGACGAACATCGTCCCCGAGTACGCGGAAGGCCTGTTCGGCCTGCGCGCCGCGACGACCACCGCTCTGGAGGACCTGGCAGGGGAAGTGCTGACCTGCGCACACGGCGTGGCCCGCGCCATGGGCACGGCGGTCACGTTCGGGCGGGCCACGCCGCGTTACGAGCACTTCCGCGACAGCGGGGCCCTGTCCGCACGCTTCGCCCGCCACCTGGCCCGCGCGGGCATCGACCTCACACCGCCGGCGCCCGGCGTGTACCTGGGCTCCTCCGACATCGGCAACGTCAGTGGACGCGTGCCCGCGATCCACCCCTACGTCGCGATCATGGAACCCGACGGCTGCGACCACACCCCCGAGTTCGCGGCCGCGGCAGCCTCCCATCGCGGCCGCAACGTGATGCTGGCGGCGACCGAGGCACTGGCCTGCACGGCGGTGGAACTGCTGCTGTCCGCACAGCTGCGAGAGCAGGCGTGGCGCGAGCACGGGAGCAGAGTCCCCGTCGCGGCCCGGCGACAACCCGTCATCCCGTCAGGGTGTTGAGGAGGTCCTCTCGTGCGGGGCCGGCCGGCATCTGCTGCTCGACCTCGGGGACGAGGCGGGACACGGCGTCGTCGATGCCCGGAGCACGCAGCGCCTGCTGAGCGCCGGGAAGGAGATGGGCCGCGGCCCGCTCGGCCCGCAGGGCGTCCGGGTCGCGCTGGGCCAGCAGCGCCAGTGCCCTGACGCGGCTCCAGTCGGGGTGCCGGTAGGGGAGGCCGGCCGCGTGGGCGTCCATCTCGGCCAGGCGGTGGCGGGTGTAGGCGGTGGTCTGCCGGTAGACCCGTGCGAGGCCGTCGTTGGTCGCCTTGCCGAACGCGGTCACCAGATCGACGGGTTCGCCGCTCCCCGTCTGCCGCAGGGCGTCGCGCAGCGCCAGGCCGTGCTGCAGGCTCATTGCCAGCCCGCGACCCACCGTCGGAACCGTGACGGCCCAGGCGTCACCGATCGCCACCACCCCCGTGACGAGAGCGCGCGGGGTGTCGTAGAGGTTTCTCTTCCGGTCGGTGAGACCGGCCATGATCTGGATGCCGTCGGTCACCGGCTGCCCGTCGAGCCAGGGATCCGCGCCGGGAAACAGGCGTACGGCGGCGGACCAGGTGCGCTCGTGGCGGAGCAGACGACGCAGTTCATGGTCGTCGCTGCGGCTGATGAGGCAGAGCGAATAGGTGCCGTGGTCGGCCGGAATGCGCAGCAGACCGAGCGATCCGTGCTCCACCACCAGGGGGAAGGTGTCGGTCGGCAGGGTGCCGTCGGCCGAGCGGAAGTAGCGGCTGTAGTAGGTGAATCCGCGCCCGCCGGATTCCTCGGCTGCCTCCCGCAGGCCGATGTTCCGCAGCCAGGCGGGGAGTTGAGAGCGCCGCCCGGTGCAGTCGACGACCAGATCGGCCGTCAGCGTGCCCTCGCTCGTGTCCACCCCGTTGACGTGCACCGGGCGGGACCGGGAGCCGCCGGGCAGCTGCCCGCTGCGCGGGCTGTGCAGTCCTCGGCAGACGATGCTCCGCCGGATGCGGATGCCGGCCGCCTCGGCGGCGCGGGTGGCGACCGATTCGAGGAGCGAGCGCCGGGCGGCGAGGGTGTCGAACCGCTCGTCGCCGGCGCGCAGCGCACCCCGTAGGCCCGGTTCGGGCGCCAGGACGTTCATCCGGACGGCCCCGGCCGCCGTCAACTGCCCCACCAGGCCCGCCAGATGGGCCTCGGCCAGCTGAAGCCAGCGAGCCAGCGGGAGATGGGTGAGCCGCAACTGCGGGATCCCGGGACGCCGCCATCGCGACCAGGCCGATTCCGCGTCCGCCGGCGCCGGATCCGCATCGCGCTCCAGGACCGTCACGTCGTGACCGTCCTCGGCGAGCAGCAGGGCCGTCTGCAGGCCGCCGAGAGCAGCACCGAGTACGAGGATGGTCGCCATGCTGTACACCTTCCCCGCACGGCGACACCCCCCATGCGCGAAGCCCGGCGCTCAAGGCGTGAGCAGCCGGTCCTGCTCCACCGGAGGTGTCCCGTCGTGCCAGGGCAGGGCCTTGCCGAAGCGGACCAACTCGCCGTAGAGGGCGGGATCGACGTGCTCGGCGAAGACCAGGTCGAGCACGGCGCGGGCGGCCTGGGCGGGCGACTGGGCGTGGCTGTAGTCGCTGAACCAGGGGCGGGAGGTGGCGGTGTCGACCATGCCGGGGCACACGGAGGCGACCAGGGTGCCGGTGGCGAGGTCGTGCTCGCGGCGCTCGGCGGCGATCGCGCGGACGGCGGCGACCTGGGCCACCTTCGAGGGCACGTTCAGCCAGCGGGGCCAGCCCGCCTCCTCGGCGGTTTTGTTGTGGATCCGGCTGCGCCAGGACTCGACGGCGTACTCGACCTGGTCGAGGCTCGCGCCGTCGAAGAGGTGGTGCAGCCGCGGATCGAGATGCCCCAGTGTGCCCAGGCTGCTGGCCACGACGAGCAGGCGGCCGCCCGGGCGCAGGATCGGGCCGAAGGAGCGCAGGATCGTGTGGGTGGCGGTGTTGGAGACGTCGATGAACTCGTCGGCCCGCGCGGCCTGGGACTCCTCGGGCAGGACGCGGGCCACCGCGTTGGAGATCACGACGTCGACACCGCCGTGGCGGGTGCGCAGTTCATCGGCGAGCCGGGCGACGGCGTCGGTGTCGGTGACGTCCAGGACCTGGCCCTCCACCCGGCTGCGGGTGCCGGGCAGTTGCGCCACCGTGCGAGCGGCGTCCATGACGCGTTGCCGGCTGCGGCCGGTGAGCAGGACCAGGTCGTCCGGGCTCATGCGGGCCGCCAGCCCGTCGGTCAGTGCGCGGCCCAGTCCCTGGTTGGCGCCCGTGACAAGGGCGATTCGCGAAGCATTCATGCCTGCCACGCTAAAAACCCGGACCCCATGAGTCCAACGAAAGTTGGGCACAGCTGGTATGCGTAATCGTCATGGACTTCACGGATGTGTCGCTGACCGCGCTGCGCGTCTTCCGCGCGGTGGCCGAACAGGGGACCTTCACCGCGGCCGCCGCATCGCTGGGCTACACCCAGTCGGCGGTGTCCCGGCAGATGGCCGCGATCGAACGGGTGGCAGGCGCGGAGCTGCTGGAACGGCGGCGCGACGGAGTACGCCTGACCGCGGCCGGCCGCGTCGTGATGCGCCGCGCAACGACGGTGCTCGACGAAATCGATGCGACCGCCCGCGAACTGTCCGGCCTGCCCGAGCAGTCCGGCACGGTCCGTCTGGGCTGGTTCCCCAGCGCCGGGGCCGTCCTGCTGCCCACGGCCCTGGCCGCGCTGCGCCGCACGGACCCAGGGCTCGACGTCGTCAGCCGGGAAGGCACCACTCCCGCACTGGTGCGCGCCCTGCGGGCCGGCACCCTGGACCTTGCCCTTCTGGCCTCGATGCCGCCGTTCCGCCCACCGGACACCGAGTCACCGCCGCTGGCCGTGCAGACGCTCACCGAACGTGCACTGTGTCTCGCGGTGCCCGCCACCCACCCCCTCGCCCGCGGTGACTTCGTCGACGTCGCCGACCTGCGCGGGCAGCGCTGGATCGGGAGCGCAAGCTCTGGTGAGGACCGGCTGATGGGGGTGTGGCCCGGCCTCGACGAGCGGCCCGAGATCGCCCACACCGCCCGCGACTGGCTGGCCAAACTCCACCTCGTCGCCACCGGCTGCGGCCTCACCACGGTGCCCGCGACACTCGCCCCCGCCGCGCCACCGGGCGTACGCATCCTCCCGGTCCGCGGCGGCCCCCAGGAACATCGGCGCCTGCTCCTCGCCCGCCTGCCGCACCCACCGTCCCAACAGGTCACCCGCGTGGCGGCCGCCCTCCGCGCCGCAGCCCTGGACACTCCCGACGCAGGCGTCGCGCCAGGCACCTGACACTCACGGCCGACACGGCATCGGGTCCGCGCAATGCGCGGACCCGATGCGGTAAGCGGTGGTACGGCCAACGCTAGGCGCGGGGCCGTTCGAAGGTGAGGAGCAGGCCTTCGACCGAACCGGGGCCGATGCGCCCCTTGACGTCGGCGGAGGTGATCGCCTTGAGGCCCCAGCCGTCCTCGGCATGCTTGTTGAGGACCTTCTCCAGCTTGTCGCTGTCCAGCGCGTCACCGATCAGCGATTCCCTGAAGGTGACGACCTTGTACTCGTAGGTGTAGCCGTTGCTCATGGCTGCGGTGTCCTCCGGTGTGTTGGTGCACTGACCGGGGTCAGCCAATCATGGTGCGAGACCGACCACATTGGCGGGAGGACCCGTGACCCGGGTGCTCGGTCCGGCGGTGTTGTCGTACCTGTCCCCGGAGAGCTTCCGGCCAGTGCACCCGGGCGCGTTGACGGTGCAACAACTGCCGGCCGCTGAACAGGAGTTGAGGATCCGGGAAGGGGCGGCAGATACCGTGTCCGGCCGTGCAGAACCGCCCACGTCTGCGTGCGCGGTGGTTGCCGAAGGCGTCAGCAGCAGCGGCTGTGCGGGTGCTCCGCCCGGTGAAGAGCACGGAGCACCTGATACTCGCGGCGGGTGGGTACCGGAGCCAGCGGGTGGTGGCGTCGGTGCCGCTCGCAGTAGCGGTCGTACTCCGCCTCCCCGGTCAGCTCACGCAGATACCAGCGCACGGTCCGCGCCCAGCCCCGCGTGTTCACGAGCCCGCCCGCACCAGCGGCTCGTCGGCCTGTGCGGGCAGGTCGATACGTGACTCGACGTACGGCGACTCGGTCGTCGGCAGCGGATGCGGAGACCGTACGGCCCGCACGCACACCACCGCCGCGTTGAGGATCACCACGGCGACCAGCAGCAGGAACAGGGTGATGAGGACGCCGTCGACGGTGGAGTTGGTGACCACGGTGTGCATGTCGGTCAGGCTCTTGGCGGGCGGCAGGACCTGGCCGGCGTCGATGGCGTCGGCGTACCGTCCCCGCTGGGCGAAGAAGCCGACCTTGGGGTCGTCGGAGAAGATCTTCTGCCAGCCGGCGGTGAAGGTGACCGCGACCACCCAGGCCAGGGGGGCGGCGGTGACCCAGGCCCAGCGCAGCCGCCCGGACTTGATCAGGACCGTGGTGCACACGGTGAGGGCGATGGCGGCGAGGAGCTGGTTGGCGATGCCGAAGAGCGGGAACAGCTGGTTGATTCCGCCGAGGGGGTCCGTGGCCCCGGTGTAGAGGAAGTAGCCCCAGGCGGTCACGACCAGACCGCTGCACAGCCAGATGCCCGGCTTCCAGTTGACCCGGCCGAGTGGCTTGAAGACGTTGCCGAGCATGTCCTGGAGCATGAAGCGGCCGACCCGGGTTCCCGCGTCGACGGTGGTGAGGATGAACAGCGCCTCGAACATGATCGCGAAGTGGTACCAGAAGGCCTTCAGTGCCGTGCCGCCGAAGACGCCGGAGAAGATCTCGGACATGCCGACGGCGAGGGTGGGCGCACCGCCCGAGCGGGCGATCAGGGTCTGTTCCTCGACGGCCTTGGCCGCATGGGTCAGCTGGTCGGGGGTGATGGTGAAGCCGAGGCCCGCCACCGCGTGCGAGGCGGACTCGGCCGTCGTGCCCAGCAGGCCGGCCGGTGCGTTCATCGCGTAGTACAGACCCGGCTCCAGGGTCGCCGCGGCGATCAGCGCCATGATCGCCACGAACGACTCCATCAGCATCGCGCCGTAGCCGATCATGCGGACCTGGGACTCCTTCTGGATCAGCTTCGGAGTCGTGCCCGAGGCGACCAGGGCGTGGAAGCCGGACAGCGCGCCGCAGGCGATGGTGATGAAGAGGAAGGGGAACAGCGCCCCGGCGAACACGGGCCC
This sequence comes from Streptomyces sp. NPDC001401, assembly GCF_042895385.1. Lineage (NCBI taxonomy): Bacteria > Bacillati > Actinomycetota > Actinomycetes > Kitasatosporales > Streptomycetaceae > Streptomyces > Streptomyces sp. NPDC001401. The sequence goes on along the minus strand of NZ_JBIAWI010000022.1, from coordinate 87,274 downwards.
GGCGCCGGACGAGGCGAACTTGCTGACCGCGTCGGCGTGCAGCACGGGTGCGGCGACCACGACGCCGACCGCGAGCAGCGCGATGGTGCCGATCTTCATGAAGGTGGAGAGATAGTCGCGCGGCGCGAGCAGCATCCACACCGGCAGGACGGAGGCGACGAAGCCATATCCGGCGAGACAGAACACGAGCGTCGTCGGACTCAGGGTGAAGGCTTCGGCGAGGGAGGAGTTCTGGATCCAGCTGCCGCCGGCGATCGCGAGGAGCAGCAGCGCCACCCCGATGAAGCTGGCCTCGACGACCCGGCCGGGCCGGACGCGGTGCATCCAGACACCCATGAACAGGGCGATGGGGATGGTCATCGCCACGGAGAAGGTGCCCCAAGGTGAGTGGGCGAGCGCGTTGACGACCACCAGTGCCAGCACACCCAGCAGGATGATCATGATGGCGAGCACGGCGATCAGGGCCGCGGCTCCGCCCGCCCGGCCGATCTCGTCGCGGGCCATCTGCCCCAGCGACCTGCCGTCGCGCCGCATGGACAGGAACAGCACCACCATGTCCTGCACGGCCCCGGCGAAGATCACCCCGGCCACGATCCACAGTGTGCCGGGCAGATATCCCATCTGTGCCGCGAGGACCGGTCCCACCAGCGGTCCGGCGCCGGCGATCGCGGCGAAGTGGTGACCCAGCAGCACCCGGCGGTCGGTGGGGTGGAAGTCGACGCCGTCCTCCAGGCGCTCGGCCGGAGTGGCCCGGCGGTCGTCCGGTTGCAGGACGCGGCGGGCGATGAAGCGGGAGTAGAAGCGGTAGGCGATGGCATACGAGCCGAGCGCGGCGACGACCAGCCACACCGCGGAGATCTTCTCGCCCCGGGCGAGAGCGAGGACACCCCAGGCGACCGCGCCCAGCAGGGCGACGGTGGTCCACAGCAGGACCGACCGCGGGGACATGCGGGCGCGGCCCGGACGTCGTGGCGCCGGGAGACCGGATTCGGGCATGGCTGATGTGCGCATGGCGGCTCCTCACCTCAAGGGTGATCAAAGGGCGATCAAGGGGCAGAACGGGGTGTGCGGATCAGGGACCGTGGCGGTCGTGCCTGGTCAGCGCATACGCGGCGAGCAGACACAGGCCGCACCCCGGCACCCACGCGAGCTGGTACCAGTAGAAGAACGGCATCCCGGCCCACCGCGGGCTCGCACCGGCGTACCAGGGGACCCACAGCAGGCCCGCGGCGGGTGCGAGGAGCAGTACGGCGATCGCGACGCGCCGTAGCCGGTGACGACCGGTCCGTGCCATGACCTGCGCTCCTCTCCCGATCGCTGTGGGTCTGTGCAAGAGTTGCGCTCCCGCCGGGACCGGTTGACAGAGGATTTCCAGGAAATTTCCCGCCGGTTCCGTGTCCTCCGGTCGGGCCGCCCGCGCAACTCTCCCGCGAGGGCACACACCAAGGACGGTGACGCATGGCCGATGGCGCCATGACCGCGACGTTCCTCGCCGTGATCGGCGGAGCGTCGCTGCTCGCCGTCACCGCACGGCGCCTGAACCCCACCGACCGGCTGCCCTCCCTGGAGGGCTGGGCGCTGGCCGACCGGAGCCTGGGCCCCGTGTGGACCTGGCTGCTGCTGGGCGGCACGATCTTCACCGCGTACACCTTCACCGCCGTACCGGGACTCGCCTACGGCAACGGGGCGCCCGCCTTCTTCGCGGTGCCGTACACGGTGATCGTTTGCCCGATCGCCTTCGTGCTGCTGAGCCGCCTGTGGACGGTGGCCCGCCGGCACGGCTACGTCACCGCCGCCGACTTCGTGCGCGGCCGCTACGGCTCACCCCCGCTGGCACTGGTGGTCGCGCTGACCGGAATCCTCGCCACGATGCCGTATCTGGCCCTCCAACTGCTCGGCATACGAGCGGTGTTGACGGCCGGGGGAGTGTATCCGCGGGGCGTGGGCGGGGACCTGGTGATGGTCGCGCTGTTCGCGGGGCTCGCGGTGGCCACCTACCGGCACGGGCTGCGGGCACCCACGGTCATCTCGGCGCTCAAGGCCGGCGCGGTCTTCGTCTCGGTCACCGCCGTGTGCTGGCTGGTCCTCGGGCGGCTCGGCGGGCCCGGCGCGGTCTTCGACGGCGCCGCGCGCCGGCTCGGCGGCACGGACGCGGCCCACTCCGCCCTGCTGCTGTCGCCTCAGCAACAGCCCGCGTACGCCACGCTCGCCCTGGGCTCCGCGCTGGCCCTGCTGATGTACCCGCACGTCCTGACCGCCGCTTTCGCCGCCGACTGCCCGCGCACCCTGCGCAAGGTCTCCGTGGCGCTGCCCGCCTGGACCGGGCTGCTCGCCCTGTTCGGCTTCCTCGGCATCGCCGCCCTCGCGGCGGGAGTACGGGCGCCGAAGGGCGGCGCCGAGGCCGCCGTACCGATGCTCGTGGACCGCTTGATGCCGGCCCCGCTGGCCGGGCTCGTGTTCGCCGCGATCACCGTGGGCGCACTGGTACCGGCTGCCGTGATGTCGATCGCCGCCGCGACCAGCTTCGTACGCAATGTGTATGTCGAGTACGTCAACCCGACGGCCACGCCCAAGCGGCAGGTACGCATCGCCCGGGCCGTGTCGCTCACCGCGAAGGTGGGCGCGGTCGCCTTCGTGTTCGGGCTGCGCGACCAGGACGCGATCAATCTCCAACTGCTCGGCGGGGTGTGGATCCTGCAGATCTTCCCGGCGGTGGCGATCGGCCTGTTCACCGGCCGCCTGCATCCGCGGGCGCTGCTGGCCGGCTGGGCCGTGGGCATGGCGGCGGGCACCTGCCTGGTGGTGCGGGAGGGGTTCTCGTCCGTCGTGCCGTTCGGCTTCGGCGACCGGCCGCTGCAGATCTACGCCGGGCTCGCGGCGCTGCTGCTCAACCTGGCCGTCGCGGTGGCCGGCACCGCGGCCCTCGAACGCCTCGGCGTCCCGCGCGGCGCCGACGTCACCCACCTACCGTCCCGCCTGACCGTCAGGCGGCGCCCCGAGACGGGAGCGAACAACCCGTGAGACGCAGACAGCACCCCCGCGTGACGGTGCCGCAGGCCATGGCGGCCGCGGTCACCGAGCCACGCATCCCGCAGCCCACGGCCGCACCCCCCGACGTCCCCGAGGCGCTCTCGCCCGCACTGCGCGACCCGGCCGACCTGGAGCGCGAGGCCGCCCTCGCCCGTCTCTTCGAACTGCACTACGCGTCGATGCTGCGCCTGGCCGTGCTCCTCGGCGCCGACGATCCGGAGAACGTGGTCGCCGAGGCCTACTACCAGATCTACCGCAAGTGGCGCCGCCTGCGGGAACCCGGGGCGGCGGAGGCCTATCTGCGCTCCACGGTGTGCAATCTGACCCGGATGCGAATACGTCATCTGCAGGTCGCCCGCAAGCACGTCGAAGGGCCGCCGAGCGAACCGGTCGCCTCCGCGGAGAGCACCGCCCTGCTCCACGACGACCAGCGCGCCCTGATCGACGCCCTGCAGCAACTGCCCGCGCGGCAGCGCGAGGCACTCGTCCTGCGCCACTGGCTCGGCCTGAAGGAGAGCGAGATAGCCGCCGCGATGGGCATCTCCTGCGGTTCGGTCAAGACACACACCGCGCGCGGCATCGCCGCGCTGAGCCAGGTGATGGAGGCCCGACGATGAACGACACCTCACCGGACCGCACGGAACAGGACCCGACGGGACAGCCCCGGACGGAACACGACGGCACCGAACAGGAGCTGCGCGAGGCCCTGGAGGCACTGGCCGGCGGTGTGCGGGCCGCCCCCGACGCCTACCGCACGGCCCGCGGCGACTGGCTGCGCCGCGAACGGCGCCGCCGCCTCGTGCTGGCAGCCCTGATCGCGGTCGTCTTCACCCTCGCCACACTGATCGGCCTGTGGGTCCTCAACCAGACACCGACCCACCCCGGCGTGATCTTCTCCGGAGCGGGCAGCCCCGGTGCCCTGGCAGGGGGGCTGGCCGGTCGGAGCTGAGGTCACGTGGCCGCCGCCGGAATCTCCGGGCAGCACTGATCCGACCAGCCCGCCTGCTCGGTCCGACACGGACACCGGATCCGATCAAACTTCATTGATCCACCTGATAGTGAAGGAAGGGTGCATAGCGCTAAACTCCCGCAACCTACGACGTGGGGAAGGTCCGGGTATGCGACGGTGGGCCGAGTTCGTACTGAGGCATCGCAAGGCAGTTGTCGGCTTCTGGGGACTGGTGCTCGTGGCCGGCATCCTGCTGGCCGGCCGGACAACGGACCGGCTGACGATCGACTTCTCCCTGCCGGGCCAGCCCGGCACCGTGACCGCTCACCGCATCGAGCGCACCTTCGGCAGCGGCGGCGACACGAATCCCTACCTGGTCTCGGTCACCCTCCCGGCAGGGCAGACCGTAAGCGGCCACGAGACGGATGTCGGGCGGGCGTTCACCGCAGTCGGCACGGCGGTCCCGGGCGTGCGGGTGATCGACGAGGCGAACACCGGTGACAAGGCGTTCAGGACGAAGGACGACCGCACGGCCTATGCCCTGGTGTTCTACCGGTTCAACCCGTCACCCAGCCAGAAGCTGCTGACCGATCCGATCCGGTCGGCAGCGGAGAAGGCCGCTCCGGCGGGCGCTGCGATCGGGGTCACGGGTGAGGACACGCTGGCCTCCGGCGGCGACAACGGCGGCGGGCCGGGCGTGCTCGGCGAGACGCTCCTCGGCGCCGTCGGCGCTCTGGCCGTACTCGCCTTCGTGTTCGCCTCCTTCCTGGCGCTGCTGCCACTGGTGGTGGCCGCGGTGTCGATCCTCGCGACCTTCGTGATGCTGCTGCCACTCACCTATGCCACCGACGTGTCGTTCATCGTGCAGTTCCTGGTCGCTCTCATCGGCCTGGGCGTGGCGATCGACTACTCACTGCTGTTCGTCACCCGCTGGCGGGAGGAGCGCGATCACGGCCGGGACAACCACGACGCGGTCGTCGTCGCCATGGAACGCGCCGGGCACGCGGTGGTGTTCAGCGGCGTCACCGTGGCGATCGGACTGCTGGCGCTGGTCGTCCTGCCGGTCCCGTTCATGCGGAGCATGGGCTACGGCGGAGCGCTCATCCCGCTCGCCAGCGTGCTGACGACGCTCACCCTCACCCCGGCGATCCTGGGCGGCATCGGGCCGAAGGTCGACTGGCCGAAGATCCGGCACGAGAACCGGGCGAGCCGGTTCTGGACCCGGTGGACCACCGCCGTCGTACGGCACCGCTGGATCGCGGCCGCCACCGCGCTGGCCGCACTCGACGCCCTGACCGGAGTCTTCCTCGGCGTCAAGATCGGCCTCGCCTCTTCCGAATCGCTGGCCAAGAGCGGGCCTGCCTACGAGAGCCTGCAGACCCTGGAGCGCGGCGGTGTGCCGACCGGTGCGCTGACCCCCATGGAGGTCCTGGTCCGCACCGACCAGGCCCGCACGGCCGCCGCCCAGCTGGCCAGGATCGACGGTGTGAGCAGCGTGTTCGTGCCTTCCGGGCCGGCCGGCAACCGTGGCGGACAGAGCATCGTCGTGGTCGTCCCCGGTCAGGAGACCGTGAACTCCAAGAGCGTGGGCGTGGTCAAGCGGGTCAAGAACGCCGCGGACAACCTGCCCGGCGTCGTCGGCGTCGCAGGCATCGGCGCGGCGCAGATCGACTTCATGCACGCCGTCTACGGCAACTTCCCGCTGATGATCACGATCATCGCGCTGCTGACGTACGTCCTGCTCGTCCGCGCCTTCCGCTCCCTGCTCCTGCCGCTCAAGGCGGTACTGCTGAACCTGATCTCGCTCGCCGCGACCCTCGGCCTGATGGTGATCTTCTGGCAGGACGGTCACGGCTCCGACGCGGTCTTCGGCATCGCGGCCACCGGGGCGATCACCTTCTGGATCCCGCTCATGGTCTTCGCGTTCCTCTTCGGACTGTCCATGGACTACGAGGTGTTCATCCTCTCCCGCATCAGAGAGGAGTACGACACCGGCCGCTCCACCGACGCCGCCGTGATCGAGGGCATCGGCCGCACCGGCCGTCTCGTCACCAGCGCCGCGCTGATCCTCTTCCTCGCGTTCGCCGCGCTCGCCTCCGGCCCCGGCACCGACCTCAAGACCCTGGCGACGGGCCTGGGCATCGGAATCCTCCTGGATGCAACCATCGTGCGGATGCTGCTGGTGCCGTCCCTCGTCTCGCTCTTCGGCCCCTTGAACTGGCATCTGCCCGGCTGGGCGGCCCGCCTGCTGCGGGTGGCACCGTCGCATCCGCACCCGGAACCGGCCCGCGCCGGACCACAGCAGCCCACGAGCTGAAGCGTGCTGGGGCGGACGGCCGCCGACGGATACGGCCGACGGAGGAGCGGCACCCGGCATGTGCCTGGTGCCCTGCGTCTCCGGTCCGTCAGACGTCCGGGCAGGCGGGCTGCTCCTGGGGGCCGGTCATGGTCTTGGCGGAGGGCCACTGCGCCAGCGAGATCATGCCCATGACCCGGCGGATCAGGTAGAAGGCCAGAGGCAGCTCGGCGAACACGGCGAGCGCGGCCGACGGCCAGATCTCCGACGTGCCGAGGGCGAGGGACACGTCGAACCACGCGTCGCAGATCAGCAGCACGGCCGTGGCGAGGGCCGCCATGATGACGGTGCGATGGCGCAGCCAGCCGAGGATTGCGGTGGATGCCATGGCGGCCACGAGGAGGACGTCGAATCCGACCCATGTCGCGCGCCAGTGGTGGACCTGGTAGCGGGAGGGCAGTGTCACTGCCAGCAGGACGGTCCAGGGGATGAGACCGACGGCGCAGACGGTCAGCAGTTCCAGGGTCTGCCGCCGGTGCCGGCGTACCCGCTCGAGCAGGGCGGCGTCCGGAGCCGGTGGCGCGGTCCCGATGCGGTTGCCGGTCTGTATGTCGCTCACGTCGCCCGCTTCCGTTCTCGTCCGTTCCTCGGTGCCACCGGGCGGGGCAACTGTGCAGGCGTCCGGTGGTGATCGAGCAGTGCTGCCAGGGTAATGCCCGCCCCGGCGCCGTCCGGCGTCGGCAAGGGGTGACGTGATCGCCGCGCGGGCGCGGGAAAAGCGGTGGACGCCGACCGTGCCGATCTGCCTGGTGTTCCCGTCCGACTTCGCGACCTTGTCGGAGGTGCAGTGCCTCAGCTGGTGTTGAGCCTGTCGCGGCAGGTATATCGCGTTGTGGGCCCAGGACCGGCGCCATAAGGTCACCGGCATGTCTTTACGTCGTCGTATGCGTCAAGCACTGCCGGAAGCGATGCGCGCCCGTGACAAGGCCGCGGTGAGCGCCCTGCGCGCAACACTTGCCGCGCTGGACAACACTGAGGCGGTTCCCGTGGACGAAGCCGACCTCCGCGGCTCGGCCCTCGAGCAGTCGCCGGTGGGTGTCGGCGTCACCGAGGCGGCGCGCCGCGAGCTGAGCGAGCACAGTGTGGTGGACGTCGTGCGCGCCGAGGCCGCCGAGCGACTGGAAGTCGCAGCGCAGCTGACGGCGCCCGCGCACGCTGACCGAGCCGCGCAGCTGCGCGCGGAGGCCGCCGTGCTGCTTCGTTTCCTCGACGGCGCCGTCACCGCGTAGGAAACGGCGTCGCCTCCCACATCACGCGGGCAGGATCCGCCGCCCCAGATGCGCGGCCGGCTACCGGGTCTGCGCGCCGGAGGCACGTTTTCTCGGCTTCGCCAACATGGGCCTGCGCTGTGCGGTGCGGGCGGCGAGCAGTGTGGCGGCGGCTGCAGGCATGCCTTCGTCCCGGAGGATGTCGGCGAGACCGTTGACTTCCCAGGCGGGTGCCTGCCGTGCGACGTGCAGGAGCAGTGCGTCGAGGTGGCGGTCGCGACCGGCCGTGATGAGTGCGCGTGCCAGGTCGGGCACGATGTCTTCGAGAGGCTGGTCTCCGGCGTGGTGGGTGAGCAGCGCGGGGATGTCGTCGGGCTGGGCCCAGGCGTGCAGGAGTTCGGTGACCAGCGGCTGGGCGTCCTCATGGGCGAGAGGCAGCCGTACGGTGAAACGGGCTCCCGCCTGGCCTTTCTGTTGGGGGGCGAGGGTCAGGGTGCCGTGGTGGAGTGTGGTGATGCGGCGGGCGATGGCCAGGCCGAGTCCGGTGCCCCCGGCGTCCCGTGTGCGTGCGTCGTCGAGCCGAGTGAAGCGTTCGAAGATGGTCTCCTGGTGTTCGGGCGGGATGGGCGGGCCGTCGTTGGCCACATCGATTACGGCTTGTCGCCGTTCGTGATCCAGGGTGAGCGTGACGGTGATCGTGGTGGCCGCGTGGCGTTCGGCATTGGCGAGAAGGTTGGTCAGGACGCGGGCGAGCAGGCCCTGGTGGCCGGTCACGGGCGCGGGTTCGTCAGGTGAGGTGACGACGAGACTCAGGTGATCGGGCGCGTCACGGCGGGCGACGGCGTCGCGGATCAGATCGGTCACGCCGACCTGCTGGGTCAGGAGCGTTTTCGGGTGTGACGCTTGGGCGTCGAGGCGGGCCAGGAGCAGCAGGTCTGTGGTGATGTCCTGGAGGTGAAGGGTGTCGTGCAGGGCATCGCGGGCAGCGTCGGGCCAGTGGGGTGCTGCGGAGCCGGTGAGCGAGAGTTCGAGTTCCGCGCGCAGGCAGGCGAGCGGGGTGCGCAGTTCGTGGGCGACATCGGAGGTGAACTGCCGTTGCCGGGCGGCCGCCGTATCGAGGCGGTCCAGGGCGTCGTTCATTGTCGCCACCAGTTGCGTGAACTCTCGGCCGCCGCGCGGCGTCGGTATGCGCTGGTCGAGGCGGCTCAGGCTCAGCGCGGCGAACTGCGTCCGGATCCCGTCCACCGGTTTCAGGGCCCGGCTGACGATCAGCCATGTCGCGCCGGCGGTCAGCAGGGTGAGTGCCAGCGTGCCGCCGGCCAGCCACCGCACAGTGGTGTTCAGATGCTCCTGATCCGTCCAGGCATCGGGGAATTTGACGTCGTCGATGTCGACGGGGCCGGAGCCGTCGGCCGGAATCAACTGCGCGGATGCCGCATCGGCCGGGTCGGTCCACGGCCACAGGGACAGGTGCTCGCCGCGCATCAGGGGGAGTGTGTCGCGCTTGGTCTCCCAGTGACGCGGGGTCGCGGTGCATGACCAGCCATTGGGATCGCAGCGCCAGGGCGCGCCCTCCAGCTCGACGTGACTGCCGTCGGTGGCCCGCTGGAACGCCGAGATGAGGAGCGAGTCGCGCATCGCGACGGCGGAGGCAGCGGCGACCAGGGTCAGCAGGACGGCGGCGACGGCGGTCACTGCCAGTGTCAGCCGCAGCCGCACGCTGCCCGGGCGCAGGCCGCGCTCGGTGCGCTCGGCCCGACGAGCCCTCAGCATGCCGCGTCCGGGGCAGCCTCGAGCCGGTAGCCGATGCCCCGGACAGTGCGGATGGACTGCCGCCCGAAGGGGGTGTCGATCTTCCGGCGCAGGGCGCTGACGTAGACCTCCACCACGTTGACGTCTCCGTCGAACCGGTCGTCCCACACGTGCTCCAGGATTTCCGTCTTGGTGACCGTCTGGCCGCCGCGCCGCGCCAGGAACTCCAGGACCGAGAACTCCCGCGCCGTGAGGGCCACCGGTACCGTGCCGCGTCGGCAGTTCCGGGCCGCGGGATCCACTTCCAGGTCACCGACGCGCAGTACAGCGGGGCGTTGCGGCTGTCCGCGCCGCATCAGCGCCCGCAGCCGGGCCAGGAGCGTCACGAACGAGAACGGCTTGGTCACGTAGTCGTCCGCCCCGACGTCCAGCCCTTCTGCCTCGTCGTACTCCCCGTCCATCGCGGTCAGCATCAGCACTGGCGCCCAGATGCCCGCCTCACGCAGCCGGCCGCACACTCCGTAGCCGTTCAGACCCGGCAGCATCACATCGAGCACGACCGCGTCATACGGGTTCTGGCCTGCCCGCTCGATTCCTGACGGCCCGTCGTGCACGACGTCCACCGCCCATCCCTCACCGGCCAGGCCGCGCCGCAGCAGTTCCGCCATTCGCCGGTCGTCCTCAACCACGAGTACGCGCATGGCTCCAGGATGCGGCAGGCCTCCTGTGGCGAACCTGAAGAACCGTGCAGCACCACGGAGTTGACTCAGCGGCCCTTCAGAAATCCTCAGCTTGCCCACAGCCCCTGGCTGCCACAGTCATCTCCGTGAGCGGGCTGCACCTGACCGTGCAGGGGACGGCCAGGCGCAGCCCGTGCCCATCCCGACGAGGCCAAAGGCGCAGCGAGGAGAACGACAGCCACTCGGCGATCATGCCCGTGACCTGTAGTGCGGCCATTGATCAGAGCGGCAGAACCGGCTGCCCATTCAATTCTCCGGCGGGAAAGGTCGAGGTCGTACGGCACGGACCTGTACGTCAGGTACCGATGTTCGCCGGTCGTCATCACACACGCGGCTGCCCCGGAGGGCAGCAGCCCACGATTGAAGGAGCACTTGGTGCCGATCACCACCATCAGCAAGGCGACCGCGCCGGGCGCGGCCGCCCCGCCCTGAACAGCGCCCTGGTCCCTGGCGCTGCTGCGCGGCCCACGCAGGCAACTTCCGCATCGCCGATGGCCGCAACAACTCGGGCGGCGGAGTCGCAGGCTCCTCCAACTGCCTGTGGCGCCATGGGGCTTGTGGCATCGCGCCGGCCCTGATCCTCAACGCCCAGAGGCCACGTCCTGAGGCTTGACCAGGTCTCCATAGGCACCAACCGGTGCGAATTTTCCGCCAACACGCGCTCGCACTGACCACCCTCCCGGGCAGGCGGCCCGTCATCACGGGCCGTCGATCCCGCGGGCGGGCTGCCGGCCGGCACGAGGGGACCGGCCGGCAGCCCGGCCCGTCGGCCAGGACCAGACCCACCGCTCGCCCGACAGGCCGGAGCCGCCTTCGTGTCGGCGACGGTTTCTGGCATGAGCATGCCCGGACGGCAGGGCTGAGGCCAACCGACACAGACCGCCCCAATGGCGGGCCCCTCGGCCGCCATGAACAACCCGAATGCGCCGTGCAGTTCGGCGCCAGTGAAAGGAGAACAGCAATGCCCTCTCCGGTACGCAACAGTCTCGCGCTCGCCGAGACCGCCCTCGCCCTGGCCGGCAGCGTTGCCGTGCCAGGTCCCGCACACGCCGATGCGCGTGGCACGCAGCCCACGGCTGCCCGGCACAGCAGAGATCCACTGCGTCCGGTCAGCAACGGCATCTCGACCTGAGGGCGCGCCGACGCGCTCGCGAGCAACACACGGCGCCGGGCCGGGCGGCCACACGCCGCCGCCCGGCGCCGCCTCCCTCGTCGTACCTACCGCAGGTGGGACGGCCTGGCCGCCAATCAACTCACAGACGTTGACACCACGTCCGTGGCGGGACTCGCCCGCCAGGATCGCACCCCACCGTTCGCACCACGACACACAGACACCCCGGAAGGCAACATGATGATCACGTTGAAGGCCGGCCTGGTCGCTACGGCGGGAGCCGCAGCCACCCTGCTGATCGGCACTCCTGCCGTCACAGCCGCGACACCTCAGAGGACGCCCGGCAGCCAGACGGTGGCCGGCACGTGCGGCCCCAGCGTCAACCCCAACAGCTACATCCCAAGCAACAGGCGGCACAACGGCCCCGCGGCGTGGATCGGCAACACCCGGATACAGCTGCGCTACGGCAACCGACCCGGGGGACCGCGCTACTACTGGGCCACGATCACCCACGCCGGCCGGGGCGACAAGGTGACCCTCTACTGGGACATCGATCACGGCTCCTGGCGGGACAGCGGCGCCTGCTCGGCGACCGTGCACTCGGGAGGCAGTCAGAACACCCGAGCCGTCAAGGTCGTTCACGGCCGCGGTTTCCAGCTGGAGGCGCAGGCATGCGGCCATCACGCCCGCACGAGCAGGTGCACTGCCTCGCGCCCCTGACCCACACGCCTCCGGGCCTCCTGCGAGCGGTGACCCGCAGCCGACACCGCAGCCCACGCCTACCGCTCACGCCCACGCACGAATGGAGCTCCACGCATGAAGCCTCACGAACACCGTGCCAAGATGATGGACTTCGAGGAGTACGTCCGGACGCGGCACGATGCTCTGTTGCGCAGCGCCCGCCGTCTGGTCGGGGACCCGCTCGACGCCCAGGACCTGCTGCAGACCGCGTTGTTACGCATGTACCGGCGGTGGGACGGCATAGCGGACAGGCAACTCGCAGACGCCTATCTGCGCCGCGTCATGATCAACACTCGCACGGAGTGGTGGCGGGCCCGGAAACTGCCGGAGTTCCCCTCCGCACAGCTTCCGGACACGTGCGTCGACGACTCCACCGAGCAGCATGCCGACCGCATGGTGCTCATGGACATCATCAAGAAGCTGGCGCCCCAGCAGCGCGCTGTCGTCGTGCTGCGCCACTGGGAGCAGATGTCCACGCTGGAGACAGCTGCCGCCCTCGGTATGGCGCCCGGCACGGTCAAGAGCACACTCCACCGAGCACTCGCCCAGCTGCGCCAGGAGCTGCAGTACCGCGACCCGAGCTGTCGGCCTGCCTGAACGGCCGGCTTGCGTTCGAGTGGGCTCCAGGGCGTAGCGTCGCAGACAAGGCGCGTGAGACCCCGCCGGCCGATGTGCCCCATGGGATGCCGGGCGGCGGAATCCGACACCAGATGGATGAGGGGCTCGGTGCCGCCCGAACGACGTACGAGTGTGCAGGAAAGGCTGGGACACGGCATGCAGAAGCGCAGCCTGCGGGACCTCCAGGTATCGGCCATCGGCCTCGGATGCATGGGCATGTCCGCCTTCTACGGATCCACCGATCAGGAGGAGGGGATCGCGACCATCCGGCGCGCCCTCGACCTCGGCGTGAACTTCCTCGACACCGCGCAGATGTACGGGCCGCTCACCAACGAGTCGCTCGTCGGCGAGGCGATCCGGGGGCGTCGTGACGAGTATGTGCTCGCGACGAAGTTCAACTACCGGATGGACAACGCCGTACCCGGGGACATCAGCACGGTCGGCCCGCAGGACGGTTCGGCCGAGCACGTCCGTAGCTCGGTCCATGGCTCCCTGGAGCGTCTGGGAACCGACCACATCGACCTGTACTACCAGCACCGGGTCGACCCGAACGTGCCCATCGAGGAGACGGTCGGCGCACTGGGCGAACTGGTCGCCGAGGGCAAGGTGCGCTACATCGGGCTGAGCGAGGCGAGCGCGGAGACCATCCGGCGCGCCCACGCCGTGCATCCGGTCACAGCCGTGCAGAGCGAGTACTCGCTGTGGTCGCGGGACGTGGAGGCCGAGGTGCTGCCCGCCTGCCGGGAGCTGGGCATCGGCTTCGTGCCGTACTCGCCGCTGGGCCGTGGCTTCCTCGCCGGGCGGTTCACCTCGCCGGACGACCTGGACGCGAACGACTGGCGCCGCCAGAACCCGCGCTTCAAGGACTCCAACCTTGAGGCGAACCTGCGGCTGGCCGCAAAGGTGAAGGAGATCGCCGCCGAGAAGGACGTGACCCCGGCCCAGCTGGCCATCGCCTGGGTACTGGCCCAGGGCGAGAACCTGGTGCCGATCCCGGGCACCAAGCGCCGCACCTACCTGGAGCAGAACGCCGCCGCGGTCGACATCGCGCTGACCAAGGACGACCTGGCCCGCATCGACGCGGAGCTGCCCGAGGCGGCAGGTGAGCGCTACGACGAGGCGGGGATGCGAGCCGTCAATCGCTGACCGGAGGACAACGCGGGGAATCCCGGCAGTTCGAGCCGTTCCTGGAGGCCATCCGGGTTCCCCGGCTCGGCCTGGGACGGCCGGGGTTCTCGCGGTAGTCGGTCGCCGAAGTTCGACGTGACCGACTACCGCGAACGCACCGGGTCGGTCGCGGTCTTGAACGGACGGCTGTGACCGGCAGCGGAATCGTCGTCGTCGGTCACTTTGTAGCCGGGGAGCGAGGGCCAGCGGACCGTCAGCACCACGGACTCCTCCTCCGCGAACCAGGAGTGGTCGACGCCTCGGCCCCACACGACGTAGTCCCCCTGCCGGGCCAGGAGAACACTGCGCCCGGGCAGCTCCACCCGGAAGCGCCCGCTGATGAGGACAAGCAGGGCAGTGCGTTCTTCGCCGGTCACCCACTGAGCCCGCTCATCGCCCTGCGGGTGGACGCCCCATTTGATCTCCACGGCCTCGCTGTGCCGGGGATCGGAGGCGTCCTTGAAATGCCCCAGCAGCCACCCCCGGTCCAGTGCCGCGTCCTTGCCTGCATTGCCCACATACACGCTGTCAGTCATAGCTCCGGAAGGTAGCAACCGACCGCTTCGGTCCTCACAGGAGCAACTACGGACGTTTCAGAACCGGTCGGCGGGCACGTTGGCGGCGTCGAGCTTCGCATTGAGCCATGCGCATCGGAGCGGGTGCCTGCCGGTGCCGTCGAAGGGTCTGGCTCGTGGCGAGTTGGGCGTATGCGGGTGAGAGGTCGTCGCTGATGCCGACGCGTCCGACGACGACCGGCGCCCGCTGGACGTCCATACCGCCACGATCCGACGCCAGACGCCGGCCCCGCTCCTGAGCGGCGACGGAGCCCGCGCTGACGTGTTCAGGGACGGGCGGTCTCCTCAGGCGCCGGCGCCGCCGTCGACCGGGATGATCGCGCCGGTCACGTACGAGGCCCGGTCGCTGAGCAGCCACGCGGCCGCCTCGGCGATCTGCTCGGGTTCGGCCATCTTGCCGAGCGGGATCGTCTGGATCATCTGCTCGACGATGCCGGGGGTCGCCGCCTCCCAGGCGTCGATCATCTTGGTGGCGGTGCCGCCGGGCGTGATGCCGTTCACCCGGATGCTGTCGCTGGCCCAGTTGACCGCGGCGGTCTCGGTGAGGCTGTTGAGCGCGCGCTTCATGGCGCCGTATGCGGGCAGAGCGGGGTTCGCGCGGCGGCTGCCGATGCTGGAGGTGTTGACGATCGCCCCCCCGCCGCTCTGCCGCATGAGTGCGGCCTCGGCGGTCATGGCGGTCCAGTGCGAGCGGAAGTTCACGGCGAACTGCTCGTCGATGTCGTCGTCGCTGGTGGTGTCGACCGGGCCCGGCTGCTGTTGGACGACCGCGCCGTTGTTGAAGGCGCCATCCAGCCGTCCGTGCAGCTTTTCGACGCGGTCGACCGCGTCGCGGATGCTCGCGCGGTCGGCGAGGTCCAGGGTGACGGCGTCGGCGGTGCCGCCGTCGGCGCGGATCTCGGTCACGATGCGGTCGAGTGCGTCCCTGCTGCGGGCGGCGAGCACGACGGCGGCGCCCTCGGAGGCGAAGAGCCGGGCTGCGGCCGCGCCGATACCGCGGCTGGCGCCGGTGATGAAGATGACCTTGCCGGTGAGCAGGCCGATGGGTGCACTGGTGGTGGTGTTCTCTGTCATGCCACCACTGTCGATTCGGTCCGGGACCGGATACAGGCACAGCCAGTACTACGATCCACCCCCGGACAGCGAGCACACTTCAGGTATGGACAAGCACGAGCTCGGGGCATTTCTCCGCAGCCGACGCGAGCGGCTCAGGCCGCAGGACGTCGGCCTCCCCTCAGGCCCGCGGCGCCGGACCCCGGGGCTTCGCCGCGAGGAGATCGCGGTGCTCGCGCACATCTCCACGGAGTACTACGTCCGGCTCGAGCAGGGCCGGGCGCCGAGGCCGTCGGCCGAGGTTCTCGCCGGGATCGCGGGCGCGCTGCGGCTCACCGACGCCGAGTCCGACCACCTCCACGTCCTCGCGGGTACCGCCCCGGCTCGTACCCGGCTGCACCGGCGCGACGTCCGCCCGAGCATCCTCGCCCTCCTCGAGCGACTGCCGCAGACGGCCGCCTTCGTGATGTCCGCCGCGTTCGAGGTGCTCGCGTGGAACGACCTCGCGGCCGCGCTCATGGAGGACTTCGACCAACTCGCCCCCGAGGACCGCAATCTCGCGCGCCGGGCATTCGCCGGGCCGGAGCACACCGATGCGACGCTGTACGGGATCTCCGACGCCACCGAGTTCCGCCACCACGTGGTCATGAGCCTCCAGGCCACCCTCGCCCGCTACCCCACAGACCCCGCGGTGACCGGCCTCGTCGACGAGCTGTGCAACGCAAGTCCCGACTTCGCCCGACTCTGGGACCGGCACGACGTGCAGGCCGAGCCGATGCTCACGAAGACCTTCCGTCACCCGGTCGTCGGTGAGGTCACCGTCGACTGCGACACGCTCACACTCACCGACCGCGACCAGTACCTCGTGCTCTACAGCGCGCCGCCGGGATCCCCCGGGGCCGAGGCTCTGGCCCTTCTGAATGTCCTTGGAGCCCAGGCGAGTGACTATCTGCGGTAGTGCCGCAGCGGGCCGCGGCCGACACCAGCGCCGCAGAGGCCCCGAACGGGCCACCCGCATCCACCGACCCGTACGTGGGCCGCTGCGGGCTCAACTCCGAAGCCACGCCGTTCCCGGGCACGGCATCTGGTCGCTGCAAGCCGGATCGTCCGAGACGAGACAGGTCCCGACGTCACGGCCGCGCGCAGCCTCGGCTGCCCGTGGTCCGGCCGTTATCGCTGCACGACCGAGCTGATTCGACGAAAGTGGACCAGCAGAAGGAAAGGAGTCCCCAGCCATGTCACTCGCCCGCGTCCACAACTTCTCCATCTCGCTCGACGGCTACGGCACCGGTGAGGGCCAGAGCCATGACGCACCGTTCGGCCACGCCGGCGAAAGGCTGCACGAGTGGATGTTTGCCACCCGGTTCTGGCACGACATGACCGGTCGGCCCGGCGGAACCGGTGGCCTCGACGACGCCTTCGCGCGGCAGTTCACGCCCGGGATCGGCGCCGAGATCATGGGCGCCGGGAAGTTCGGCCCGCCCGGATGGCACGAGGACCCGAAGTGGAAGGGGTGGTGGGGACCCAACCCGCCGTTCCACACACCGACCTTCATCCTCACCCACCACCCGCGCTCGTCGATCGAGATGGAGGGCGGCACGACGTTCCACTTCCTCGACGCTTCGCCTGCCAAGGCCCTCGAGACGGCCCGCGAGGCCGCGGGCGACCAGGACGTACGTATCGGCGGAGGGCCCACCGTGATCCGCGACTTCCTTGCCGCCGGGCTCATCGACCACATGCACATTGTGGTGGCCCCGATCCTGCTGGGCCGAGGCGTACGCCTCTGGGACGGAGTGGAGGGCCTCGAGAAGGACTACGAGGTCGAAGCCGCCTCCTCGCCCAGCGGAGTCACGCATGTGACGTTCACCCGTGTGGGTCTCTGAACCGGCGGGGGCGAGGCCCCGGAGCGCGGGTAGAGCTCGAGGCCAGGTCTTCGCCCTGCCCCGTCGGCCGACCGTGCGGCACGTTGAACGCCACGCACCGCACCACTCCGGCATATGCGGTGCGTGACACGGCCGCGTCGAGCCCCGGCACCGGCGAGACCTGGCCGTTCCCGCCGGGGGCCGCGGCCGGTCCGTTCTCGCTCGGCTCCTCTCGCGCGGGATCAGCCGGTCTTCGGCGTGAGGACGACCTCGGGCAGGGACGGTGTGGGCAGCATCTGGCCGGAGGAGGGGTAACCGGCCGACGGGGCGGGGGAGGCGGTGGGTCTGCCGCCGGCGTCGCAGAGGCCCGGCGCGGACGGGGAGAACACGTGGTAGTCGGCCACGCGTTCGGTGGGGAAGGTGACGTCGTCGCCGAGGAGAGCACTGCCGGTGCTGATTTTGGTGGGAAGTTCACCGGGCCCGAGCGGTGCGCCGACGTAGAGGGCCTCCAGGAAGCCGTCGCAGGGGCTGGCGTCGGTCGAGGCGAAGCCCTTCGGCGGGCGCACGTCCTGCGCTGAACGGCCGTCGATGTGCAGTTCGCTGCGCTTCAGGGACTTCATGGCGTAGTTGTACTGCACCTGCGAATCGGGGGCGGCGGCCGAAGAGGCGTCGGCCGGCCGGTAGTTGATCCTCCAGTACTGGACCTGGACGGTGATCCGTTGACACAGGGGCCCGTCGAAGCCGGGCGTCGACTTGCCGAAACTGACCTCTCCCTGGGCCATGGCGGGCTGGCCGATCTGTCCGAACTTGACCCAGTCCACCGCCTGCGCCGTGCTCCACTTCGTGTTCGAGTGGCAGCCGTCCGCGTTCGTGGGATACACGTTCGATGGTTTGACCACGGGAGTGGGCGAGGCGGCGGGGGCAGTGGCGGGCGGGCCGGACGCGGTCGTGGACGGAGGGGGTGTGGCGTCGTCGCCCCCGCCTGAGCAGCCGGCGGTCGAAAGCACCGCGGCGACAAGCGCGACCGCGCGCCACCGGTGACGTACCGTCGCTGTGGCGTCGGGCGCCTTGCCGCCTCCCTCCGCGATGAACGGGATCCGTCTGTGCGTCGCTGTCATTCCGTTGTCCCCCCGGTTGGTCGATCTCCCATGGTTCCAGGGGAAGTTGCCCTTCGGCCATGACGGAAAACACACCTTCGCCACGGCGCCAGAGATGCTTCGTGCCGGCTGATGCGTCTGCGACGACCGGTCCGGGCCTGTGATCATCGTCGTGATCATCGGGCGCAGCAGATCGGGACTCGCCGCGGCGAGGTTGTCTTCCGTGAGGGCGTGCAGGGCAGACTTCGGGTGCGGTCATCGTGCTGATCTCCTTCGGGTTTCGACTCCTCGAAGATCAGCCGATGGCTGTTCGTCCATGCGGACTCCACTCCGACGAGCGCCGTCGACGCGGTCGAGCGGCGCCCGGGCCTCGGCGGTGCGGCGGTGGACCGGGCCAATGGCGGCCAAGCGGCGTCGTCGGCGGCCGCGGCCCGGGTGCGGGCCTCGGTGACGTGGCGCAGCCCCAACAGGGCGGTGGCCACGGCCAGCTCCAAGGCGCCGGTCTCCGGGCGGTGTTGCTCCTCGGGCAAACTGCGGCGCAGTTCGCGAAGGGCATGCGGCCGATCGTCCGCAGGGAACGGCTGCATCCCGGCGCTCAGTTGCGCTGCACCGATGTTGACGGGATGCGATCGCCGCATTGGAGCCATGGCACCGCTGGTGCGCCGGCGCCGAGTACCGCATCCGCGCCGCCCATACCACCACGGGCCTGCGCATGTTCCTCGTTGTCTGTTTACGGGTCGGGCGGGTGCCGCCGGCTCGTCGCGTTTGCGGACGAGTACGCACCCTGGAACGGGCGAGGGCAGTGGGAGCTTGTGAATGACGCATCCTTGTGGCGTGTAGGGGGCGCATCGCGGGGGCGGTGCGCACTCGTGGTCGTGCGGCAGGACCCCGTGCGTGGCGAAGGCAACTCCCGCAAGCTCTCTGACGGTTCAGCCGGTCCTGGCTGGTGTTGCGTGGGGAGCGGCTCGCGGCCTTGGGCTTCGCGGGCACGTGTGAGGGCTGGTCCTCAGTGTGCGGGGCCGTTGCCCTTCCGGAGCCGCACGGGCCCCGGGACCTGGCGCCGCACGTGCCAATCTGTGAACTTCGCGTTCAGAAAGTCTCGTTGGCCTCGTTGACATGTTCCAAGCACAGGCGTTTCACTCGACACTCGTGGATGGCAACGTTGTCAGGCCGTCGGGGGCGACCCGGACTGTTGCCTGTCGCCGGCGTTCCAGGACCTTCGGCACGTCGGCACCTGTTGTGCGAGGCACGAACTGCTGCGGAGGCAACCGATGGTGAGACCCCGACGTTCAGCTGCGCCACGAGACCGAAAGAGATTCCGCCAACGCCTGGCTGTGGCCTGCGTGTTGGGCATGGCCGTCCTCCCGCTCCCGTCAGTGGGGAGCGCCTATGCCGCGAGCACCGCGACGCCGGGTGTTGTGAAGGACCCTGCGTCGCTCGTCAACCCCCTCATCGGCACGTCCGGTGCCGTGGACACCTTCCCCGGCCCCGACATGCCGGCCGGCATGGTCCAGTGGGGCCCGGACACCACGCCCCACCGCCCCGACGGTGGCGGCTACGAGTACAACGACAACAAGATCTCCGGCTTCAGCGTCACCCACGTTTCGGGCCCCGGCTGCCCCGTCGCGGGTGACCTGCCCGTCCTGCCGGTGTCCGGCGCCCTGTCGGGCAACCTCGGTGACGCGTCCGTCGGCTTCAGCCACCACGACGAGCAGGCGGGCATCGGGTCTTACAAGGTCACGGACGCGAACGGCGTCACGACCGAGTTGACCGACACCACCCGCGCCGGTCTGGGCCGCTTCACCTTCCCCACGGGCCGGCAGGCGAACCTGCTGTTCAAGCTCAGCGGCGGTGCCACGCAGGTGGACGGAACCCGTGTCGAGGTGGTGAACGACCAGGAGATCAGCGGCGCGATCGACAGCGGTCACTTCTGCGGCGCCGGCAACCGCTACACGCTGCACTTCGACATCAAGTTCGACCAGCCGTTCACCGCGAGCGGCACCTGGGTCGGCAGCACCATCAACCCCGACGCGACGTCGCTGAAGGCGGGCAAGGTCCAGCAGACCCCGCAGCCGTCCAAGTCGGCGCCCCTGAAGGAGAAGCACTTCACCGTCCCGGCGAGGCCGGCCCCGACGATCCACGGAAGCGGTGACAAGTCCTCCGGCGCCTCATCCCCGGCACCGAGCGCGAGTGCCGCACCCCGGTCGCCCGCCGCGGCCAAGGCCGACCAGCCCCCCACGACCGGCGCGAACGGCATGTACCTGACCTTCGACACCTCCTCGAACCCCACGGTGAGCGCGAAGGTCGGCATCTCGTACACGAACGACACAGGCGCGGCGGACAACCTTGCCGGCGAGATCAGGACCTGGAACATCGCCACCGTCGAGCAGGCCAACCACGACGCCTGGAACACGGTGCTGAACAGACTTCAGATCGGCGGCGGTTCCCCGGACCAGCAGGTGCAGTTCTACACCGCGCTCTACCACGCACTGCTGCACCCGAACGTCCTCTCGGACGACAACGGCCAGTACATGGGCATGGACAACCAGGTCCACAAGCTGGCCAAGGGGCAGAAGGCCCAGTACGCCAACTACTCCGGCTGGGACACCTACCGTTCCCAGACCCAGCTGATGGCGATGGTCGAGCCCAAGGTCGCCGGGGACGTCGTCACCTCGATGCTCAACGGTTACGACCAGACAGGCCTGTTGCCCAAGTGGGCCTCGAACAACGGCGAGAGCTACGTGATGGTCGGTGACCCGGCTGCCGGCATCGTCGCCGACGCGTACGCCTTCGGCGCGACGAACTTCGATACGGACAAGGCGCTCGCCGCCCTCCAGCACGAGGCCACCGTCCCGAATAACGACCGCCCCGGCGAGTCGGTGCGGGACGCGAAGGGCTATCTCCCGCTGGACGAGAACGACTACGGCTGCTGCAACTTCTACGGCCCCGTCTCCACGCAACTGGAGTACGACTCCGCCGACTACGCCCTCGCCGCCTTCGCGAAGTCGCTGGGCAAGACGGACGTCTACAAGAAGTTCGCCACCCGCGCCCAGGACTGGATGAACGTCTTCAACCCGCAGAGCGGCTACCTGCGGGCCAAGAACAAGGACGGCCAGTTCGCGGGCGGTTTCACCCCCGGCACCTCCAACGGCTTCGTGGAGGGCACCTCCGCCCAGTACACGCCGATGGTCCCGTTCAATCTGCAGCAGCTCATCCAGGCACGCGGCGGTGCCAAGGCGTACTCGTCCTACCTGGACAGCCTGCTCGACAACATCACCAACCCCGGCAACACCGACGCCGACCTGAGCAACGAGCCCAGTGTGGAGATCCCCTGGGAGTACGACTACACGGGCCAGCCGTGGAAGACCCAGGCGGCCGTCCGCGAGGCCCAGCAGAAGCTGTACTTCAACGCTCCGGTCGGCTCGTTCGGCAACGACGATCTCGGCGCAATGAGCTCCTGGTACGTCTGGTCCGAACTCGGCATGTACCCCGAAACCCCGGGCACGGACACCCTGGCGCTCGGCAGCCCGGCATTCCCGGTGGCCCAGGTGACCCTCGGAGGCGGCAAGACGGTGCGGATCAACGCACCGCAGGCCGCGCCCGACGCACCGTACGTGCAGTCGCTCCACGTCAAGGGCAAGGAGTGGAACACCTCCTGGCTGACCTACCAGCAGTTCAAGGGCGCGGGCACGATCGACTTCACGCTCGGCACCCAGCCCAACACCTCTTGGGCGTCCGACCCGTCGGCGGTGCCGCCGTCGGACACCACGGGCGGCGGCCGGGTGCTGGCCGCCACCGGTCCTTCCAGCGACGGCCTGGTACTTCAGCCGGGCACGTCCGACGACGGCACACTCGACCTGACCAACCTGGGCAGTGAGGCCGTCGCCGTCGACTGGAAGGCGACTGCGCCCTCCGGCATCACGCTGGACACGACCTCCGGCTCACTGACGGTGCCCGCCTCGGACCGTGCAGAGGCGAAGGTCCACGTGACGGCGGGCCCGGACGAGGGGACGTTCCCGGTCACCTTCACACTCACCGACCACAGCACCGGCACGGCACTGACCGGGGCGAGCCTCCGCGTGGCCGTGGCCAAGGCCGGTGCACTGTGGCCGTACAACACCAACGAGGGCATCTACCCCGACGGCGCCGGCTTCTCGGGCGGATTCGACAACGGCGGCTGGGCGTTCTCGCAGAACGCGCTGTCGGCGGTCGGCGTCACGAGCGGCTCCACCGTCACCGCCGACGGCATCTCGTACACCTGGCCGACAGTGGCGTCCGGGCAGCTGGACAACCTGGAGATGGCCGGACAGACCATCCGCATGCCGGCCGGTACGTCGGGCGCGTCGCTGGGCCTGCTGGGCGCGGCGACCAACGCGCCGACCGACGGCAGCGGGGTCTCCGGCACGGTGACCGTCACCTATACCGACGGCACCTCCTCGAAGGCGACGATCGGCTTCTCGGACTGGACGCTCAACGGCGGGTCCAGCAAGCCGCTCGCGGAGGACACGACGGCCGTCACGACCGCATACCGGAACACCGGGAGCGGAGGCCGGAACAACGTCAAGACCTACGCCTTCGCCACGAAGGTCCCGCTGGATCCGTCCAAGCAGGTGGCGTCGATCACGCTGCCGGTGACGGGCTCGACGGGCGCCGACCACTTGTTCGCGTACGGATTCGGACAGTAGAGAGCGCTGCGGAACTGACGATGCCGGGCCGGTTCCCGTGCCACGCCCGGGAACCGGCCCTCGTAGACCTTGCAGCTTTCCCCGCCCCAGCCATCTCGGCTGTGTTCTCCCGCACCATTGTGTTGCGCCTTGTGCCCCTTTACTGTTCGGCTTTGCCTGAGTCTGTTTGACTCTGATTGCTCAGGCGGTATGGAGGCCGCAGTGCGGGGTAATCGGTTCGATTCAGAGGTTACGAGACCCGGTCGCCGTCGGTGGTGGAGGGCGGTCCTCGCGACGGCCGCGACCATCGCCCTGGCCACGGGCACGACCACGCCCGCAGTGGCGCAGGACGTCGGCGGGCAGGCACCCGCCGCCGCGCCTGCCGCCAGTCCGGGGGCGCACACGGTGAGTCTCGACGGCTACTCGTTCCTCGTCGACGGCAAGCGCACCTACTTGTGGTCGGGCGAGTTCCACTACTTCCGGCTCCCGAGTCCGGACCTGTGGCGCGACATCTTCCAGAAGATGAAGGCCGCCGGGTTCAACTCCACCTCGCTGTACTTCGACTGGGGATACCACTCGCCGAAGCCGGGCGTGTACGACTTCAGCGGTGTACGTGATGTCGACAGGCTGCTCGACATGGCCCAGGAGGCCGGCCTCTACGTCATCGCGCGCCCGGCGCCGTACATCAACGCGGAGGTCGACAGCGGCGGCCTGCCCGGTTGGATGACCACCAAGGCCGGGCACAACCGCAGTGACGACCCGCAGTTCTTGAAGTACGCCGACGAGTGGCTGACCCGGATCGACCGGATCATCGCCCGCCACCAACTGACCAACGGCACCGGGTCGGTCATCGCCTACCAGGTCGAGAACGAGTACTACAACGGCTCGGCCGCCGGCCGCTCCTACATGAAGCACCTGGAGGACAAGGCCCGCGCCGACGGCATCACCGTGCCGCTGACCGGCAACAACAACGGCACCTTCAACTCCGGTACCGGCGCCCTGGACGTCGACGGACCGGACTCCTACCCGCAGGGCTTCAACTGCTCGAACCCCTCGAAGTGGAACGGCGTCCCCGACATCAGCTACGACCACCCGGCCGGCAAGCCGCTGTACTCGCCGGAGTTCCAGGGCGGCGCCTTCGATCCCTGGGGCGGACCGGGCTACGACAAGTGCGCCCAGCTGATCAACGACCAGTTCGCCAACGTGTTCTACAAGCAGAACATAGCCGTCGGCTCCACCGCGCAGAGCTTCTACATGACCTACGGCGGCACCAACTGGGGCTGGCTGGGCATGCCCGAGAACTACACGTCCTACGACTACGGTGCCGCGATCCGCGAGAACCGCCAGCTCGATCCCAAGTACGACGAGGACAAGCTGATCGGGTACTTCACGCAGTCGGTCGCCCCGCTGACCAAGACCGAGGCGATCAGGGCCACACCGCCGGACAACTCCGCGATCGTCGACACCGCCCGGATGAACCCCGACACCAAGACGCAGTTCCACGTCCTGCGGCACGGGAACTCCACGTCCACGGCGGTCGACAAGACCCATATCGCGCTGGACTTCAACGCCCAGCCGTCCGCGGACACCACTTACACCTGGGACGACCCCGACTCCGCGCTGCAGTACGCAGGTTCGTGGTCGCACGTGGCCGACCAGAGCTACACCGGCGGCGACTACAAGCACACCGAATCGTTCTCCAACAAGGCCGGCGACTCGCTCACCGTCCCCTTCGACGGCACAGCGATCCGCTGGATCGGCTCGAAGACCAGCAACCACGGCAACGCCGACGTCTACCTCGACGGCACCAGGATGGCGACGGTCGACGACTCCGGCGGCGAGAACCAGGCAGTGATCTTCCAGAAGAGCGGCCTGACGCCCGGGGCGCACACCCTGAAGATCGTCGTCGACGGCAACCACAGCTCGGGGTCCACGGACAACTACGTGTCCATCGACGCCATCGACGTGCCGACGGCCGCCGCCGCGGAGCCGACCTACCCGGTCGTGCCGCAGCAGCCGGACACGGCGATCACGCTCGACGGGCGCGACTCGCACGTGATCGTCGCCAACTACCGCCTCGGTGACGCGCAGTTGCAGTACTCGACGTCGGAGATCATGACCAACGCGACGATCGGCAACCGGGATGTCGGCGTGCTCTACGGCGACCCGGGCAGCGACGGCGAAACCGTCCTTCGCTACTCCTCCAAGCCCACCGTGACCACCAGCGAAGGCACGGCCACGACCACCTGGGACGCGGCCACCGGCGACCTGAGGCTGAACTACACCCACAAGGGCCTGATCCGCATCAGCATCACCGGCGGCGGACAGCGCCCGCTGCTGCTGCTCGTCGGCGACAAGGCCACGGCAAAGACCTTCTGGCGCCAGGACACTGCGAGCGGCCCGGTGCTCGTGCGCGGCAGCCACCTGCTGCGGACGGCGACCAGCCTGGACGACGGCCACACCGTGGCGCTCACCGGCGACAACGCCGATGACAAGAACATCGAGGTGTTCACCTCCGGCAGCCAAGTCACTTGGAACGGCAGGGCATTGGACACCCAGGCCTCCGACACCGGAAGCCTGGCCGGGAAGATCCCGGTGGCTGCCCCGATCCACCTGCCGACGCTGACGAACTGGCAGCATGCCCAGGAGTCCCCCGAAGCGGCCGCCGGTTTCGACGACTCCGGCTGGCAGGTGGCCGACAAGACGACCACCAACAGCGTCTCCGGCGTCAACGCGCTGCCGGTGCTCTACGCGGACGACTACGGCTTCCACACCGGCAACACCTGGTACCGCGGCCGCTTCCACGCCACCGGCAAGGAGACCGGCGTCCATCTGGTTTCGGATTCCGGCGGAGATGCGCAGGCGTTTTCCGCCTGGCTCAATGGCGCCTTCCTGGGCAGTTCGACCACGGGCAGCGGCGACTTCACCTTCCCGGCCGGTGCGGTGAAGTCGAAGGGCGACAACGTCATTTCCGTGCTCACCGTGAACATGGGACACGAGGAGGACTACAACTCGACCAACGGCAACAAGACCGCGCGCGGCCTGACCAGCGCCTCTCTCGTCGGGGCGCCGCTGACTTCGGTCACGTGGCGGCTGCAGGGCGTACGGGGCGGCGAGGACCTGCAGGACACGGTGCGCGGCCCGCTCTCGACGGGCGGCCTGTACGGCGAGCGGGCCGGCTGGTCCCTGGCGGGCTACCCGGACGCCAACTGGAACCGGGTGTCCCTGCCCACGACGGACACCCGACCCGGGGTCTCCTGGTACCGCACCGACGCCAACCTGGACCTGCCCCGCGGCCAGGACACCTCGCTCGGGCTGACGCTCACCGACGACCCGTCACGCAAGTACCGCGCGACGATCTTCGTGAACGGCTGGCAGGTCGGCAACTACGTCAACTACCTCGGCCCACAGCACACCTTCCCGGTTCCCAACGGAATCCTGAACCCGAACGGCCGCAACAGCATCGCCATCGCCGTGTGGAACCTGGACGGCACCACCGGCGGCCTCGGCAAGGTCTCGCTCACCAACTACGGCAGCTATGCCTCGTCTCTGCGCGTGGTGCAGAACGACAGCCCCCGCTACGACCCCCGGACGTACGCGATGCCGAAGCGTCCGGGAGCGGATGTCACCCTGGACGTCCCGGACACCGCACAGCCGGAACAGGCCTTCACGGCCCAGGCAACGGTCCACGTGTCCAAGAACAGGCCGTCCGCGTCCAAGCTGACGGCCTCGCTCTCCGCGCCCGACGGCTGGAGCGTGAACGCCACGAGCCCCACCTCGGTGGGGCGCCTGGAACCCGGCCAATCGGCCACCTTCACCTGGAAAGTCCAGCCACCGGCCGGGACACTGCCAACCGCCTCGCCGCTCACCGCCACAGTGCACTACCTGCAGAACGGACGGCAGGCAGCCGGCCGTGACGAGCGCATCGTCGGCGGGATCCCGCCGGCTCCACCGGCCGGGAAGAGCGCCGTGAGCGACCTGCCGTTCCTGTCGTCCACCAACGGATGGGGCCCGGTCGAGCGCGACAGCAGCGTCGGCGAACAGGCGGCCGGGGACGGTCGTCCGATCAGTATCGCCGGCACGGCTTACGCCAAGGGTCTGGGCACCAACGCGGTCAGCGACGTCGAGCTCTACCTCGCAGGAAACTGCTCGCGGTTGACGGCCAACGTCGGCGTCGACGACGAGACAGGCGGTGCGGGAACGGTGACGTTCTCCGTGATCGCCGACGGCAAAACCTTGGTGACCACGCCGACGATCCGCGGCAAGCAGGCCGCGGTGCCGATCGACGTCGACATCAGTGGCGCCCAGGTGGTCGACCTGAAGGTCGGCGACGCCGGCGACGGCAACGGCAACGACCACGGCGACTGGGCGATGCCGACACTGACCTGCGGCTAGGACCCGTCTTCAACCGGATCTCGCGCAGAGCAGCAACGGGGCCGGACGGACCGCCGCCTCATACGGGGCGGCGGTCCCGAGGTCGTCGAGCGCCTGACTGCCGCGGATACCCAACTCGCCTCCTACCAGGTAGAAGCTGGGCGGCCTCCCTCGAATCGATCACGAGTCTTCGGCCGGGGACCGTTCCGGCCGACCACCCCTTGGCGTCTACGGCCAGCGTTCGACGGTGTTTGGCGGCTGTCCCACGGCATGGGGGCACCATGGCCTGCGGAGCGAGAGCTGTGAAGGCGGTGTCATGGAGAACACGGCGGTCACAGCACGCTTACGCAGAGACCTGCCGGCTCCTTGATCGACGATCTGGCGGATGGCGATGGTCATAGCACGGTTCAGCCGGCGTACACCCTTCCCTGCTTCACGACGTAGTGCGCCGGCTCGGAGCAGCCGATGGACGGGGTGATCATCAAGCTGACGTCGAGGGGTGCGGGCTCCGTGCTCGCGGTCGAGAAATCGCAGACGGCGTGGCTGCCGGTCAGCGGGTACCAGAACCATCCGTCGACATCGCCCACCGTGACCCGGTCGGACTCCTTCCAGGTTCCGCTGTCGTGCGTGTAGACCTTCAGCTGCACCGAGGCGGCGTACTCGTCCTCCGGCGACCGCAGCGCGGTGAGCGTGATCTTGTAGTCGCTGCCGAGGACGGACGAGGCGATCTGCTGCGTCTGCTGTGTCTGCGGTGCCGCGGTCTCGGCATTGGAGGCGGTGGCTCCGGCGGTTCCGAGGACGGCCGCCGCTAGAAGGGTGACGCCCGCGGTTGCGGCGCGACGGATGCGGTGATTGCGGACCAGGTTCATGTTTCCCCCCGTTGGGTCGAGTGGTGCGGTTTGTGCGGTCGCCGCAGTGCTTCGCGGCCATGAATGAGGCCTCTGTCAATACGACGCCGGGGCGTCGGACAGCGGCACGGCTCGTGTCATGCCATGCCCCGCCGTCGATGTTCGCCGATGCGCCGGGTGGGGGAGAAGCATTTCGAATGTGCTCGAATTGCGGGCAATTTGTGCAGGGTTGCATCGGTGGAGGGCACGACAGCGCACGACGGCTCGGCGGGAGCCGCCGCCACATTCGCGACTCCCGCTACGGAGTGCGGCCGACGGTCTGCCCCATCTGCGGCAACTCTCCTCCGTCTCCATCCAGGAGTCGGTAGCCCATGAGCGTCACCGAGTGCCTCACGTACTGGCCATCGCGCCGACTTGCCAACAGCCCCCCGTCCCGGAGGACGGCGAGCTGGTAACTGGCGCTGGGCAGGGCGATGCCGACAGCAGTTGCCACTTCGGAGGTGGTCCGGGGACCGCCGCGGGCCACCTCGGCGAGGACCGAGGCCCTGGTGCGGCCCAGTAGACGCTCGAGTCCGTTGTCGTTGAGGGTGATCGAGTCGAGCGGCCGTGCGGTGACCGGGTAGACCAGGACCGGGCCGAGGGCGGGATCGGCAAGGGCGGTGGGCCTGCGCCAGCAGAAGTAGGAGGGGACGAGAAGCAGCCCGCGTCCCTCCAGATGGAGATCGCGGTGGGTGGGATACTCCACTTCCAGGACGGGTGCTCTCCACCGGGCGAGCGGACGCAGGCTCTCCAACAGGGCCAGGACGCCGCCGTCGAGGAGGATGCGAGAACGCACGTCGACCTCGTCACGGATGGCTCTGCGGGCGTGGGTCCAGCGCGGTTCGAGCAACGTCCTGGCGGAGATTTCCAGGGCCTTCACCAGAGATCGCATGCCGCGGTCTCCTGGTCGGCCGAGCGTCGTGGTCCACGCGGGGAGGGGGCGCGCGGTGGCGAGCCTGCCCACCTCGTGCCGCAGTCGGCCGGGAGGAGTGGCCTGTATCTCCTCCAGGGCCGCGGGCAGCCCTCCTTCCAGGACGGACGGGGTGAGGAAGTCGGGGATGTACCCGAAGGGCGGGACGAGCGTCTGCAGCGTGTGCAGGGCACGGCCGGCCACCGGGTCCGTCGCGAGCCGTTCACGGACGGAGCGACGCCATGCTCCGAACTCGAGCGGGCCCTGGTGCGTGACCAACCGGCAGGCTGCGCAGACGAGTTCCCACAGCGGATCGGGCCGACGTGAGATTCGGATGTTCTGTAAGTCGTGGGTGGTGAAGTGGATACGGAGCATGCGGCCTCATTCGCGGACAGTGGGGGGTTGACCGAGGGTGAAGAGCGGTGACTGTCATCATGGGTAATGGTCGACAAGTACCGGTGATTGGTTGCGTGTTGAGACCGACACCCGGGGAGATCGGCTGGATGCCGCCGTATTCGGCTGCTCTTCGCAGACGGCGGCTGCGGGGCAGGCGAGCACCAGGAGCTGCCGGAGGCTTCGGGCGGAGAAGCGGGCTTGCCTGCGGTCAGCCGCGTTCGGTCACCACGCCTGGTGGGACGAGCCGTTGGACGACTGAGCGCGCCGGTGATCCTCGGGGCTGTCGTGCGGGCACAGACCCGTATGGCCATTCACGCACTGGGTGCTGGTGATGCGGCTGAGTTTGCGCACGTTGGGCTGCCTCATTTCCTTACGGGTCGGGCGTCGTCCCGTTCGGCCCAGGAGGGGCTCGGCAGGCACCGTCGTCGCTGGTGAAACCCGGGCCGGTCTTGACTTGAACCGCACGCCCTGCTGCTTCCCGCACCATCATGTCGGTGTGCCGAGCGGGCGAACAGCTCACGCACCGTTCACGTGTGACCGGTTCGCCCTTCGAGTCTGGAACCCGGGCGCGCTGATCGAGAACACTGGTTCACGGCACCGGGTGGGCGCTTTGTTGCCATGACGGGATGGATCACGAGCGTGTCTTTGGCGAGCTGCTCTACCCCGTAAGATCCGCCAGACCAGGGACTGTCAAACGAGTGGTGTAACTGGGTAGTTGGGGTTACTGACGGGCCGCCGACAGGCGGCCGTCGAAGGTGATGTCGAAGGCGTTCAGCGCGGTCTTCCAGCGCATGGTCCAGCGGGCCTGGCCTTTGCCCGTGGCGTCGAGTGACATGATCGCCATGTAGACGCATTTCAACGCGGCTTGCTCGTTGGGGAAGTGTCCGCGTGCTTTCACCGCCCGGCGGATCCGCGCGCTCACCGACTCGATCGCATTCGTCGTGCAGACGATGCGGCGGATTTCGGTGTCGAACCGATCGCCGGATACTTCCGGCCCCAGGCATCGGCGAACTCGGCGAACCGCTCCAGGGCCGCCTCCTCGGTCGGGGCGGTGTAGACCGGCTTGAGAAGCTTGGCGATCTTGTCCCAGTCCTGGCGGGCGGCATAGCGGAAGGGGTTCCGCAGCAGATGCACTACGCAGGTCTGCACGAGCGTCCTGGGCCAGACGGTCTCGACCGCTTCGGGCAGGCCCTTGAGCCCGTCGCAAACCAGCATGAGGACGTCGCTGACGCCGCGGTTCTTGATCTCGGTGAGGATGTGCAGCCAGTGCTTGGCGCCCTCGCCGCCATCGCCGGCCCACAGCCCCAAGATCTCCCGCCGGCCCTCGGTGGTGACGGCCAGAGCCACATAGATAGGCCGGTTGGCGACCGCGCGGGCGCGGGTGTTGACGTGGATGGCGTCGATGAAGACGACCGGATAGACGGCGTCGAGTGGTCGGCTCTGCCATTCCGCCATGCCCTCGAGGACCTTGTCGGTGATGGTGGAGATGGTCTGGCGGGAGACTACGGCGCCGTAGACCTCGGCCAGGTGGGCCTGGACCTCGCCGGTGGTCAGGCCCTTCGCGGCCAGCGAGATGACCATCTCGTCGACGCCGGTCAGGCGCTTCTGCCGCTTCTTGACGATCTTCGGTTCGAAGGAGCCGTCGCGGTCGCGGGGCACGGTTATCTCCACCGGGCCGACGTCGGTCAGGACGGTCTTGGAGCGTTTGCCGTTGGGGGAGTTGCCGCCGTTCTTCCCGGCCGCATCGTGCTTGTCATAGCCGAGGTGGTCGGTGATCTCGCCTTCCGGGGCGGACTCGAGCAGCCGTTTGGTCAGTTGCTGCAGCAGCCCGCCCTCGCCGGTCAGTTGCAGGCCCTCGGCTTGGGCGCGGCCGACCAGCTCGTCGTCCACGGCCTTCGCCGATGCAGCTTTCGTGGGCTCGACGGTCTCGGACACGTTCTCACCGGTGATCGATGCATCTTCCATGATCGGGAGTTACACCGAACGGCTTACAGTCCCGGTCCAGGTCACCGGCCTGGGTGGTGAGCAGCCTGTCCCGGTGGCCGTTGCGCCAGGTCGTTCGCTTGTCGGTGTGGTTCGCCCGGGGCTGCATCGATCACGTCGGTGGCCTCAGCTTCGATGAGCTCCTGCAGGATGCGCTCGCACACCACCCTGATTGCCTCAACTCCGTCGGCCGACGTCGTGACTCCAGCAGCCGCATGAGCTCAGACTGGGACAGGGCCATCGCGTGCTCCTCCGGTTGAACTGCCCGTTCACCAGGGAGACTTGTTCGATGGCCTGCCGTTGCTCAGGGAGTATGCACAGTCAACAGATGCACGCTCTGAGCAGACACCCGCGCGTTCCGGGCCCCCGCCCGGCTACACCACTTCATGGGACGCCATCCGTTTGCGCCCTGCAGCCGCGAGGGCGGGGGAGCGGGGGTGGATTCACGCGTCGCCGACATCCCCGCGGGTGCAGGGAGGACTGCAGGATTGGCGGATGAGACCCGCTCACACACGGACCATCCCCGCGGGCGCGGGGATGGTCCCCAACACCGCCGAAGCGAGGCCGTTTCGTGCCCGTGTGTCGACGACGCCTCAAAAGTGATCTTCAGCGGAATCTGGAAGTGATCAGCCTGCTGAACTCGCCACCGCTGCGCGAGGTTGCTCGCATGGTCTGCGAGCAGGGCGTCCTGTCCTGAACGGCCGCGGCTTCCCCGGCAGGCAGATCGGGCCGGGGGAGCTGTGGCCAGGTCCGGCCATTCAAGGAAAGCCGACCGGCCCAGGGCATGGGTTCCCGCGCCCGCGCTGTGGCATCGCTGTGTCTGGGGCAGAGTTCCTGAGTACGGTCGGTGCCGGAGATCCGGCAGAAGACACCAAGGGGGAGCGGTGGCACCGCGTATCGGCCTGTATTTTCCGTACGTTCATATCCGAGATGCCGCGTGGCTCAAGGCCACGGCGTTGTACTGGCCGGCGTTGGCGCGTGTCGCCGCGGCCGAGTATCCGGTCCACGACTCCGACACCGTTCGCGCTCTCGCGGACGGACTCAACTTCATTCAGCAGCTGTCTCCGGGGCCGGCAGCCGAAGCGGTCGCCCCGCACTTCATCAACGTCATTCGCGGGCGCCACGCCGATCTGCACCGTTACTTCGGCGTGTCCCCTGAGGACATCGACGAGGGCGATCCGAGCGATCCGGAGTGGCGATCGGTGAACCGCTACGTTCTCCCGGGGGAGACCTGGCGGCCGCGCGACGAGCGGACGTCCCTGGTCGAGGTGCACTGGGATGAGTTCGCGCCTGCCCTGCGCCAGGTGCTGCTCGATTCCCAGCTGGGCCTGAACACCCGCCGCCCCACCCTGATGTCCGGTGATGAGGAGTACGACTGGATGTCGATGGATCCGAAGCTCGCCTGGGTCTACAAGTTGGCGCTGACGGAAGAGCTGGCCCGACAGCACGGGTTGACGCCGATCACCGACAACCCTGTCTCCCAACATAGTGTGCACGACTGGGATGAGGCGCGGATCTCCGCTGAACTCTTCGACTACCACCCCCACGACTGGCGCCCGGCATCCGTGGTCGGCATGCTGACCACGCAGCTCCCGCTGCCCCAGAACATCGCGGACGTAGCCGTCGACGACATCATCAAGCTGCGCACCGACTACCGACCCGAGTTCGACCGCTTCGTCGACGCCCTCGACGCTGCCGCCGCCGAGCTGACGAGCTCCCTCCTGGAAGAACAGGATCGGCAGATCGTCGCCCTCCACGTGGCGCACATCCGCCGGACGCACTTCGAGCAGCCCCTCAACGACCTCAAGGCCGCGATCAAAGGGCTCAAGCTCGGCACGGGACTCGGGTTGGTGAACCTGCAGACGCAACTGCCCGCCCTGGGAGCCATCGGCGGCGCGGCAGCGCATTGGCCGGCCGTCACCGCCGCATCGATCGGCTTCGGCCTGGTCGGACTGCACCATGTCACGGCTAAGGAACGCGATCGCATCCGGTCCGATTCGCCCGTCACCTACCTGCTGCAGGCCGAGAAGGTGGACGACCCGCCGTCCTTCATCAACCGATGGACGATCGCAGGCGCCCGGGGTCTCGGGATTCACATCTAGGCCCAATGCCGTGACTCTGTTGGTGATCTCGGGCGTCAGGTGATCGCGAGTCCGGCTGTGTTGCAGAGAGTTCGGAAGCGGGGTGCCCGGCGGGCCGATGGGGCGGTGTCGTTCCAGTCTGCGAGGCGGCTGAGGCTGCAGGCCATGGCCGTCAGAACGTGCTGCACGTGGGTGCGGGCCAGGCCTCGATAGCGGGCTCTGCGTAGGCCGTGCGCTCGGACGTTCTGCGAGAGGGTGGCCTCGATGCCGGCGCGGATCGCGTACCGGCGTTGCCACTGCTCGGTCTGCTGGTCGAGCCGATTGCGCATCTGGATCTCGTGCAGCAGCCGTGGCAGCACCGCGAGTGAGCGGGAGCGAGTGGCCGAGGAGGTGCACCGTGCGCGATCTGGGCAAGGCCTGCAGTCGGCCTCGGCGAAGCTTCGTCGATGCTGGGCAGCGCGGTGAGTTCCAGCACGCCCACCGACTTCCACCCCAGCTCGGTCATGGGGCTGGGGGATCGTCCGCTGATGAATTGCCATGGCCCGCCCGGATCGGCGGACCCTGCCGAGCGCGGTCGAGGAGCTGGTGCGGCAGCGGGCCGAGCGTGAGCGCGTCTGAAGACGCTCCCGACCCTGCTCAAGCCCGAGCAGACGGGACTTGACTGGACTCGGCTGGGTCCGGCTGTGTTGCACGGGCGGCAGCGGCCGCGAGACCGCCTTCGTCGAGCAGTCGCAGCTGTGGTTCAACTCCCTGTGGGGGCGTTCTGTCACCGTAGACCTCTTGCTGAGCTGACGCGGTGCACGGCCGGCACCCCCAACGCCACGCGGCCCCATGCGTCGGCGCTGTCCGTGAGCTCGCGGGCCGACGCAGGCCCGGGACCCGGCAGGCCCGGCAGGGCGCGTGGTGTCCCGGGTGGGCTGCGCCGTGTCGGGGGTTGTGGCGCGGTGGGGTTGGTCGGCCCGTTGCTTTCCCCCGTAGCGGTGGGTCGGCCCTGTGCTCAGCGGGTCGGCGGGTCAGGGGGAGAGGGTGACGGTGACGGGGGTGTTCGGGCACTGGTTCAACATGCCGGTAAGGGCGGTGTGTTCGACGGGGTCGACGGCGAGTTGGTAGCGCTCGCGGCCTACTCGTGTACCGGTGAGTCGGCCTGCTCAGCCGCGGTTCGCTGGCCGTGCGGTCGGGCCGGGTCCGGAAGGGGCCACGGCATCCGATGCCGCATGGCCGCGGGGTTCTGGGTGTCGCTCGATGGGCGTGGTGTCCGCAGGGCGCGTCTGGCCCTGGGCTGTTGCGCGGCCTGGCCCTGTGCTCCTGGGCGGAGGGGTCCGGTGTCGTGGCGGGTGTGCGTGCTTGACGAGAGGGTGCTCGGGATCGTGTTGTGACGCACGTCCTGAGCACCCTCGTGACGGCGCTGTAGGTGAAGTTCGATGACGAGATCGGAGGGAGGCGGCGGGTGGGACGGCCGCCGCCTGGCGACCGACTGCGGGCTGGTCTGCGGTGCCGTGGCACAAGCCCTGCTCGCGGCCGCTGCGAGGCGTGCTGGCTGCGCTTCGCCCGCGAGCACCGGAGGGGGGTGGCTGCGGTGGTGGTCAGCGCTGTCCGTGTCGGTTGCGGATGGTCAGGGTGGTGGCGGAGGCGAGGTACCAGAAGGCGCCGAAGGCTGAGTATCCGGCGAGGGTGGACAGGCTGCTGGTCGCGGAGGCGGACATGGCGGCGAAGGAGGCACCGGCGAGGACGGACAGTCCGCCGCTGATGATCATGGGCCACTGGGCGCCGACGGTGCGTCGGCGCCGGATCGCCATGACGAGCTGGATCGCTCCGGAAAGCAGGGCCCAGATGCCGAACACGAGCAGGGCCGTCCCGATGGTGGAGAAGACGGCGATGATCATCCCGGCGGTGGTGGTGAGGCCGAGAGCGATGTTGGTGGTGGTGACGCGGTCCGTGGGGCCGGTGCCGGCCTTGCGACGCTCGAGGAGCGTGGCGGTGACGTCCCAAAGGGGGTAGATGACGAGCAGCACGGCCGCGATCACTGTGGGCCTGTCCGTCGACACGAGGGAGGCGGAGGTGGTGTGGACGAGTGCCACCCAGATCAGAGAGAAGGCGACGCGGATCAGGTAGAGCGATCGGAGCACGGAGGCCGTCGTCGCGGTTGTGGTCGTGTTCGGTGTCATGGCGGTCTGAGTCATCGGGTGTCCCGTTTGGTGATCGTGATGGTGTGAGACGGTCGCCTCGATGAGGAGTCTTGGCGGCTTCGGGAGAGGCCGTGTACTTCGAACGAAGTAGTTCTGCCATCCGCTTCGAATCGAATGAGTTCTGCCGTCCCCATCGCTCGGACGAAGCTCGCCGTGTACATCGTTCGAAGTACACGGCCGCGGGACACGTGGACGAGAATCAGGCCATGGTCAAGGCGCAGAACCATCAGGACGGGCCCGTCGCACCCGTGTGGGTCCGCCGCCCCGAGGCGCTGCACCTGGTCGCCTATGCGGTGGCCGCGCTGGTGTTCACCGGCCAGATCGTGGCAGTGATCCTCAGAGGATCGGATGGGCCGACGGCCCTCTCCGTGCTCCTCGCCGGTGGCGGCGTCACCCTCTCGGGGTGGAGGCCGTGGGCAGGACTGGTCGTGGCGAGCGCGGCGTCCTTCGCCGTCACAGCGGTGGGCCACGATCCCCTGTCGGTGTGGATGATGGCGGTGCTCGTGCTGTTCTCGGTCACCTTCAGGGGAAAGCAGCCGCTGGCCGCAACCGGCATCGTGGCGGCGTTCTTCCTCGGGGCGTTCATGACGCTGGGAGGATTCCGTGGCGGTGCGATCGTGGGAGCCGCTGCACTCTTCTCAGCCGTGGCAGGAGGTGCGACAGGGGCCGCGCTGCGCATCCATCGAGAGCACTGGCGCACTCTGGAGGAACGGACCGAAAGCGCCATCGCCACCCGCGAGATCGAAGCCACCCGACGGGTGACCGAGGAACGACTCCGCATCGCCCGGGACCTCCACGACGTCATCGGCCACCAGGTCGCGATGCTGAGCATGCATCTCGGTGCCGCGGAGATCGGGCTGCCCGAAGACGCCGAGTCCGCCCGGCAGGCCCTCGTCTCCGCCAGGTCCAGCGCCCGCACCGTCGTCGTCGAAACGCAACGCATCCTCGCGCTCCTGCGTCTCCAAGACGACATCTCCGACGACGAGGCGCTCCGGCCGACCCCGGCGCTCAGTGGCCTGGAAGGCCTTGTCGCCTCTTTCCAGAGCATCGGCCTTGACGTCCGGCCCTCCATCGACATCCCCGCCGGTTTCGTGGAGCCCAGCGTCGGCGTGACGGTCTACCGGGTCGTTCAGGAAGCACTCACGAATGCCTACCGGCATGGAGAGGGGGCGGCAACGGTGGATGTGCGCGAGTGCGACGGCAGGATCTGCGTCACCGTCGAGAACCGCGTCGGTCACTCACTGCGTGGCTCCGGCTCCGGCGCGGGCAGCGGACTCGGACTCGTGGGGATGCGCGAACGCGTCGAGTCCTCCAACGGGCGGCTGACGATCGACAGTGACGACGGGCGATTCCGGGTCCATGCTGAGTTCAGCCCTCTGGGAGCCGTCGTATGACGACGCGGATTCTGATCGTCGACGACCAGGACGAGATCAGGGCCGGGATCCGGGCGATGCTTCGGCTCGACCCAAGTCTCGAAGTCGTGGGTGATCTCTCCGATGGACTCCAGGTCGTCCCCTACCTCCGGGACCACCCCGTCGACCTGGTCCTGATGGACATCCGGATGCCAGGCATCGACGGTGTCGAAGCCACCCGCCGGATCCGCATAGAGCACCCATCCGAAAAGATGCGGGTGATCGTGCTGACCACCTTTGACCAGGACGACATCGTTCTCGCCGCCCTCCGCGCGGGCGCCAACGGTTTCCTGAGCAAGACCGTGAGCCCCGCTGAACTCGTTGCCGGAATCACCGAGGTCGTCGGCGGTGGCGGTGCGCTGTCGGCCGCTGCGACGGCCGCGCTCATCGGTCACATGACCGACAGTCCGCCCCCGGTGATCGACCAGGAACTGCTGCGACGCTTCGCCGCTCTGACACCGAGGGAGCGGGACGTGGTCGTTCTCGTCGCGAGCGGTCTCGGCAACGACGAGATCGCGGCCCAGATGTCCGTGTCGCCGTTCACCGTGAAGACCCATGCGGTGCGGGCCATGACGAAGGTCGGCGCACGTGATCGAGCGCAACTCGTCTCGTTCGCCTTTCGGGCCGGCCTCTACCCCTGAGCCTGCCGGGCAGCACCTTGAAACAGGTGGCCGTCGTGGTGATGCCGAGCAGTGCGGCGGACGCGGCGGCGTGGGCACGTACCTGGAAGACCTCACCGTCGCGCTGCGCGAGCGGCGTGCCCGGACCTGTACCTGCAAAAGCAGGGCTTGCGCCACGGCCCGGCAGACGAGCTCGGAGTCGGTCAGCAGCGGCTGCCGTCCCACCCGTCGGGTCCCTCCGATCCCGTCGTTGATCTCGGGGCATCGAGGAGATCCGGTCCGCGATCGAGAAGACATTCTCGACCATCCTCGACGAGGTGTATGAGGTCCGGGACCTGGAGTGGCCGGTGCTCACCACCGGTGTGGCGGTGTGCCGCTATCGGTTCGCCTGGACCGGCGTAGTCGACGGCGAGCCACGTTCCGGTCAGGGGCGGGGCACCAACGTCATCGTGCGGCGGGACAGCGTGTGGATGATGCTCCATGAGCATCTGAGCAGCTGATCGCTTCCGACGGATGATCAGGCGGCTGCCGGTGATGACGAGGTAGGCGACGGCGTAGGCATGGCGGGGCAGACGATCCACGTACAAATGTTGACGAAACCGTAGCCCGCTCGGGGCCTTGACGGCCTATCAGGCCAGTTCTACGTTCAGCCCCACCAAATGTGCCGAACGTCGTTCGAAATACCGGGCGGCATGGGCCGAGCGCGCCGGAGTGATCATGAAGAAGATCGATCCGCAGGTGGAAAAAGCCGTCGACACGCTCAGCCTGAACGGGCTGGCCAGGCGGCGACTGCTGAGCGGCGTCGGAATGGTGAGCGCCTCGGCCGCCGCGGCGGCCTTGCTGTCCGCCTGCTCAGCCGACAACAAGAGTGACGACAGCAAATCGGGCGACGGTGTCGGCGACTTCCCGAAGACGCCGAAGTGGAGGTTCGTGTTCGTCAACCACGTCACGACCAACCCGTTCTTCACTCCCACGCAATACGGCGCAGCGGACGCCTGTGCACTCCTGGGCGCCTCGTTCCAGTGGACCGGCTCAAAGGACTCGAGCGTCCCGGAAATGGTCAGCGCCATGAGCTCGGCCGTCTCCGCGAAGGCCGACGGCATCGCCATAGCGGTCGTCGACAAGAACGCCTTCACGGCGCCCGTCGACAAAGCCCTCGACGCCGGAATCCCGACCCTCTCGTACAACGCGGACGGGGCGAAAGGGGATCCGGGGACGAGCCGGCTCTGTTACGTCGGGCAGGACCTCTACCAGTCCGGGGTCGAGCTGGGCCGCCGAATCGCCTCGCTGATGCCTTCCGGCGGGCAAGCGGTGGGGTTCATCGCCACCCCGGGCGCGCTCAACATCCAGCCGCGCATCGACGGGGCCACCGACGCGATCAAGGCATCCGGCAAGTCGATCGACTTCAAGTCGGTCGCGAGCGGCGCAGAGCTTCCTCAGGAGCTGTCGACCATCGACGCGTATGTCAGCGGACACAAGGACCTCAAGGGCCTGTTCGCGGTCGACGCAGGCTCGACGGAGAACGTCGGCAAGGTCGTGAAGAAGTACGGCCTCAAGAAGAAGGGCGTGGTCGCGGGCGGCTTCGACCTGAACCCGAACACCCTCACGGCGATCAAAGCGGGTGACCTCGACTTCACCATCGACCAACAACCCTATCTGCAGGGCTTCCTGAGCGTGCTCTACCTGTGGCTGTACAAGCTGTCCGGCGGACTGGTGATCCCGAGTGTCACCGACACCGGCCTGCTCTTCGTGACCAAGGACAACGTCGATCCCTATCTGCAGACCAAGACCCGGTTCGAGGGCTCCAGCACGAAGCAGCAGTTGGTCAAGCGCTCCGGCCCCATCGCACACGCATGAGCGAGCGGGCCGTGCAGGACGCGATCGGCGGGAAGACCACCACGGCCGGCACCCCGCCGGTGAGGCGGCACGGCCCGCTGCGCCTTGCCTTCGAGGCGTTCGTCATACGCCGCGAGGCCACCATCTTCATCGTCGCGGTGGGCCTGCTGCTGTACTTCTGGTCCAACAACTCGGACTTCCTGGCCCGCAACAACCTGGTCAACCTCTCCCAGCAGACGGCACCGTACGCGATCATCGCGGCGGGCATGGTGCTGCTGCTGGTCAGCGGGGAGATCGATCTGTCGGTGGGCGCCGTCTTCGCGCTGTCGCCGTTCCTGATGCACTACATGATCGACTACTACGGCACCTACCCGATCGTCGCGATCATCGGCTCGATACTGGCCGGCGCCGCCATCGGTCTCGTCAACGGCTTCGTGGTGGTCGTGCTCAAGGTACCGTCCTTCGTCGCCACGCTCGGCATGCTCTTCCTCATCCTCGGCATCATGCTGACCACGTCGCACGCGTACCCGGCACAGATCCCCGAAGCGGCACACGGGGTGCGCGGCTGGTTCGGGCAGTCGGACTGGTCGGAACTGATCTGGTGCCTGATCATCGTCGCGTACTTCCACGTGGTACTCACCCGCTCGCGCTGGGGCCTGTACACGATCGCCACCGGCGGCAACCCGCTCGGCGCGAGCGAGGCCGGCATCAGGACCGGCCGCATCAAGTTCGGCAACTTCATGGCCACCAGCGCCCTCGGGGCCTTCGCCGGCATCCTCGAGGCCTTCCGCGTCGACTCGATCGACCCGACCTCTGCGGGTGCGGATGGCGCGTCCCCGATGTTCACCGCCGTCTCCGCCGCGGTCATCGGCGGTACGGCGCTGGCAGGCGGCTCAGGAACGGTCGTCGGCGCGCTGCTCGGCGCGCTCGTCCTCGCGGAGCTGCGCAACGGGTTCAACCTCATCGGCATCAACGCCAACCCGTTCAACATCATCCTCGGTGCGGCGATCATCCTCTCCATGGTGCTCAACGTGTACCTGACCAGACTGCGAAGGGCAGGCCGTCGATGAGCGGGACGACCGGGCCGACACCGACACCGGCGCTCTCCGTGGAGCACATGGCCAAGGGCTTCGGCGCGGTCACGGCACTACGGGACGTGAACCTGCGCCTGAACAAAGGTGAAGTGCTCGCCCTGGTCGGTGACAACGGCGCTGGAAAGTCAACCCTGTTGAAGATCCTCTGCGGCTTCCACCGGCCCGACGCCGGCCGCATCCTCCTGAACGGCGAAGAGGTGACGCTCAAGTCGGTCGACCATGCCCGCTCGCTCGGCATTGACGCGGTGTACCAGGACCTGGCGCTGGTGAACGAGCTGACGGTCTACCACAACATGTTCCTGAACCGGGAGATGATCCGCCCCACCCGGCTGCTGCACAACCGCGCGATGCGCAAGATTGCCCAGGAGCACCTGGACGAGATGGGGGTGAACATCCCGTCGGTCGATGTCGAGGTCGCCAAGCTCTCCGGGGGCCAGCGCCAGGCCATCGCCGTGGCCCGCTCGGTCTATTCCGAGGCCAGGGTCCTCCTTCTCGACGAGCCGCTGGCCGCGATGGGCGCCAAGGAGGGCGCACTTATTCTCGACCTGGTCAACGACCTCAAGGCCCGCGGCGAGGTCTCCGTGATCATCATCGCCCACAACTACGCCCAGGTCTTCGAGGTCTGCGACCGGGTCAACTTGCTTCAGCACGGCGAGATCACCTTCGACAAGCGCACGTCGGAGACGTCGGTGGCGGAGCTGACCGACCTGGTGGTCGAGGAGTACCGGAAGTCGCGTACCAAATAGGTATCTTCGGGCGGAGCCACGCCGCGGCGAGTGCGCCGGAGCTCGGCCAGGGCGGCGCGGAAGTCGGCGTTCTGGCCGTAGCCGGCATCCGCCACCACGACCGGCGGCAGCAGTTGCCACCCGGCCAGTTCATCCAGGGCGTCCAGGGCCAGCCGCCACTTCTCCCGGTGCCCGACGTCCCTGGGCACGCCGGTCCGGTGTCCTGCGCCCACTCCGGGGGCAGGAACAGCCGCCAGTTGAGCGGGCACGAGGCAGCGTCGGAGACCGTGCGCTCGCGCTGCGGCACCAGCAGCACCGCGCGGCCCACGACCTGGTCGGCGCCCCCAGGCGTCGTCCTCGTTTCGGCGTGCAGCTGCTCGGCCAGCCGACGCGCGACCCGCTCGGCGACGGTGAGTTCCTCGAGCTCGTCGCGCACCTCTTGAAGCTGCTGGCTCAACTTCTCTGCCTGCAGTTCCAGTTCGGCCCTGCGGGCCGTGACCAGCCCATGAAGGTCCGGTTCCGCATCCCTGGCCACCTGACGCACCTCCCGCCCGGATCGTACGGACAGGTACCTCGCTCACGCCGGGAAATCCGCGGATCCCTGATCACCGAAACGGCAGACTCCGCGGGAGTTCTGCGCGGCGTTCGCCGGACTTGATCAGCGGTTGGAAGACTGGGCGTACCGGAGGGCCAGACGTTCCTGATCAGCCCGGACGGCGAGTATGACGTCCTGTTGAGACGTGGGCGGGCCCGGCGCTCACGGAGAGCTGGCGAACACGCTGAGGCACGTATGAGACACGCTGAGGTCATGGGCACGTTTATCGA
>NZ_JBIAWI010000022.1:0-45012 GCF_042895385.1 Streptomyces sp. NPDC001401 | reverse complement strand
GGGGGGCGCGGGGCGGCCCCTGGGCGGCGGGGGGGGGGGGGGGGGGGTCCCGGGGGGGGGGGGGGGGGGGGGGGCCCCCCCCCCCCGCCGGGGCGGGGCCCCCCCCCGCCCACGCAATATCAGCTTGCGGCGGGAACCGGGTCGCGGGTTGGTTCGGGCATCGCCTCGGGTGCGGGCGTCTGCTTCGGATCGGGCTCGGCTGTCACCGCGGAGGGAGCGGGGGTGGGGACGTAGGGGATCTCTCCGCGCAGGACGGCCTTGGCGCGGTCCTCGTCGAGCTCGCCCTCCCAGCGGGCGACGGCCAGGGTGGCGACGCCGTTGCCGACCAGGCTGGTCAGGGCGCGGGCTTCGGACATGAACCGGTCGACGCCGAAGATCAGCGCGAGGGCGGCGACCGGGACGTGCGGGATGGCGCTGAGGGTGGCGGCCAGGGCGATGAAGCCGGAGCCGGTGACGCCTGCGGCACCCTTGGAGGTGAGCAGCATGACGGCGAGCATGGTCAGCTGCTGGGTGAGGCTGAGGTCGATACCGAGGGCCTGGGCGAGGAAGACCGAGCCCATGGTCAGGTAGATGGCGGTGCCGTCGAGGTTGAAGGAGTACCCGGCGGGCAGCGTGATGCCGACGACCGGTTTCGAGGCGCCCGCGTGCTGGAGCTTGGCCATCATGCGCGGCAGGACGGGCTCGGTTGAGGAGGTGCCCAGGACGATCAGCAGTTCTTCCTTGATGTAGCGCAGGAAGGGCAGCAGCCGCAGTCCGTTCAGGCGCATCACGGTCCCGAGGACGACCAGGACGAAGAAGAGGGCGGTCAGCCAGAACGAGCCGACCAGCAGGGCGAGATGGCGCAGGGTGCCCAGGCCGTAGTTGCCGATGGTGAAGGCCATCGAGCCGAACGCGCCGATGGGCGCGAGCCGCATGATCCAGCGGATGAGCGTGAACAGGACCGTGGAGAACTTCTCGATGCCCCGGGCGATGCCCAGGCCCGCCTCTCCGCTGGCGTGCAGGCCGAAGCCGAACAGCACCGACACCAGCAGCACCGGCAGGATCTCGTTGCCGGTCAGGGCGCTGACCAGGGTGGCCGGGATGATGGCGAGGACGAACTCGGCGAAGCCCTCATGGGCCGTGGTCGCCTCCGGCGGCAGGCCCTTGGCGGACAGGGTCGAGACATCAACGTGCAGACCGCTGCCCGGCTTGACGACGTTGACGACGACCAGGCCGATCACCATGGCCACGGTGGTCAGCACCTCGAAGTAGACCAGAGCCTTCAGGCTCACGCGGCCGACCGCGCGGGCGTTGCCCATGGAGGCGATGCCGTGGACGACCGTGCAGAAGATGATCGGCGCGATGAACATCTTCACCAGCGCGATGAAGCCGTCGCCGAGCGGCTTCAGGTCAGCGCCGACGGATGGCCACAGCCAGCCCACGGCGGCGCCGAGGAGGACGGCGATCAGGCACTGGATGTAGAGGTGGGACAGCATCCGGCGGATGCGGCCCGGTGGTGCGGTGACGGTACCCGGGGCGGCGTCGTTGCGGCTCATGCGGGGCGTCCTTCCAGGACGGGAACGAGGAGTTCGGCTCGGGCGATACGCCGGGCGGCGCGGTGCAGGAGCACCGTGGGGGACGCGCCGTCCGGTGCGGGGACGGCTTGGGTGGCGATCACGCCGGCGGGGGTGCCCAGGCGCAGCGTGCCGTCGGCGGTCTGCCGGGCGACGCGGTGGGCGAGGGTGCCGGGGGTGGCGGCGGCCGCGGCCAGGGCCACGGCGGAGGTCAGGCCGATCGCCGGGTGCGGGGCGTGCATGGAGACCATGCGCACGGCCAGGTCGTACTCGTCCTGGTTGACGAGTATGCCCTGTGTGGTGCGATAGGGGGCAGGCCGGGCGACGATGCCCACCTTCGGCACCGCGTGGCTGACCGGATCGCCCTCGCGGGCCAGGCCCATGGCCAGCGCTGCCTGGCGGCGCAGCAGTGTCAGCGCGGGCACTGCGGTGGCGAACGCGGTGAGGGATTCCGTGCCGTCGAGGCCGAACGCCTTGGCCTCGAACAGCGCGGCCGGAGCGCCGGCGTCCACCAGGGATGCCTCGACGGGACCGTCCGGGCCGGTCAGCTCGTCCAGTGCCCGGCCGGTCGGCAGGGCGCGGCCGGTCGTCGAGCCCGCCGGGTCCTGAAACCCGAGCAGGACCGGCACGCCGGGCGCCGAGGTACCAGGGACCACGGCCGTGCCCTGCTCCGGGGCCATGCCCGCGGGGGTGGGGATGGTGCCGGTGAGGCGGGCCCCGGTGTTGACGTTGAGCATGCGGACGGTGGTGGTGTCCGACGTGATCGGCACGAGATCGTGGTGGACGGCGTACAGGGCCACGGCGGTGGCGCAGTTGCCGCAGTTGCTGGCCCACTCCACGCGCTCGTCGCCGATGCCGACCT
The DNA here is from genome assembly GCF_042895385.1 of Streptomyces sp. NPDC001401. Classification (NCBI taxonomy): domain Bacteria; kingdom Bacillati; phylum Actinomycetota; class Actinomycetes; order Kitasatosporales; family Streptomycetaceae; genus Streptomyces; species Streptomyces sp. NPDC001401. Next base: position 42,597 of record NZ_JBIAWI010000022.1, on the reverse strand, counting down.
GTGCGAAGGCGTACTCGACATCCACACCGGCATGGGTCGACGCCTGTACGACGGCGGCCTTGGAGGTGGTGGAGGAGGCGCCGCCCACGCCGTCGATCTGACGGGGGTCGGCGGCGTTGAAGGCGGCGAGCAGCAGGGCATCGACATCCACGCCCGTGGCGACCACGTCGCGGTGGTCGAAGATCCAGCACTTGCTGGTACCTCCGCGGATCATCTCGCCCTGCAGACGCAGCACAACTGTCTCCTCACAGACATGGAAGGGGAAGCCCACCGACGGTCTCGCCGTGCGTGGTGCCCTCCACGGTGGGTTACGGCAGCGTGAAGTACAATCTCGGAAATCTGCATGGGTATTAAGTTGAAGTAAATGCTGGAGGTGGCGAGATGCTCGATGTCCGGCGCATCCTGCTGTTCACCGAGGTCGCCCGGCGGGGTTCGGTCACGGCGACCGCACGAGCCCTCAACTACACGCCATCAGCGGTGTCGCAGCAGGTCAGCCGCCTGGAGGCGGAGGCCGGGCAACCGCTCCTCGAACGCCATGCGCGGGGCGTCACACTCACCGACGCGGGGCGCGCGCTGGCCGAGCGGGGAGAGCGGATCGAGCGTGAACTGACGGCCGCGGAGAACGAACTCGCCGACTTCGCGGGACTGCGAGCGGGCACGCTCCGCGTCGGAACCTTCCCCACCGTCGGCGCTTCCCTCCTCCCGCGGGCAGTGATCGCCTTTCGCCAGACACACCCCGACGTACGGCTGACGGTGCGCAGCGCCCGTATCGCGGGGCTGTGGGCAATGCTGGAGAACCGCGAGATCGAGATGTCCCTGATGTGGGACTACGACTGGAACCGCATCGACCGCGAGGACATCGTCGTCACCTCGCTCGTCGACGACCCTCCGGCACTCCTGGTCGGCAAGGACCACCCTCTCGCCGGCCGGTCTTCGGCCGCCCTCGCCGACTTCGCCGACGATGCGTGGATCACCCGTGCCGACCACCACCCGGTGGCCGAGGCTCTCACCCGAAGCTGCCGCGCGGTCGGCTTCGAGCCGCAGATCGCCTACGAGGCCCACGACTACCAGGAGGCCCAGGCCATGGTCGCCGCCGGCATCGGCGTCGCCCTCGCCCCCACCCTCGCCCTGGAAGGTATCCGAGGAGGCGTAAGCGTCCTGCCGCTCCTGCCCCCGGCCCCGGTGCGCCGCATCCTCCTGGTACGCATGAGCGACCACGCCCTGACCCCGGCCGCCGAGGCCTTCGCGGGGTTCCTGCGGGACAGCGCGGCGGTCGCCGGGGGGCGATGAAGCCCCGTCAGGATCCCCGACGACATGCGAGGAAGGTCGGGATACCGGGGTCCCCGACGGTGGGCCGACGGGCCGGAGCCGAACTCCTCACCCGAGGGCTGGGCGTCGTCTCCATAGCGGTGACCAACGTCCTCGCCCACAACGTCACCGTGATCGCCGACCGGCTCGGAACCCAGCCCACTCAGCCCTGCGCTACATCGAACCCTCCGTAGTCGCCGACCAGATCGCCAAAGCCAGCGCCGTGGACACCGACGCAGCCCACACCGTCCACGGCGTACGGTCGGTCCGCATCGACGACCGGACGGCCTTCATGCCCCGCTGGGTCTGCTCCCGCCCGCTCATGGCCTGGCCCAAACAGGCAAGTACGCCTCGAAGCAACGGTGATTCCCGCACCGATCAGTACGCCACAGACCTGGTCTTTGCTGTCGGCCTCGCGATCGGCGGCGCCAGCCATAGATGGTCTGCATCGCTGATGCCGAGGAGTTTCGCCACCTCGGCGACCTTCCGGCCGGACTCGACCAGATCGAGGACACGGCGGCGGAACTCGGGCGGATGGCTGCGGCGCATGACGGCCTCCGGAGACGGCTGGAACGGTCAATTCTCCAGCGACCCGACTCCATCAGACCCAGGGCAGACCACATTGTCCCTAGCCGGTGACGCGGTGGAAGGTCCATCGCTGGTTGGAGCTGCCGACGTCGTGGTACTGGATCAGTGCGGCGCCGTCGGCCGTGCTGCCCCCTTTGACGTCGAGCACCTTGCCGCTGTTGCGGTTGACCAGGACGAATTCGCCCCCGCTCTGCGGGCGCAGCTGCCACTGCTGGCTCGCCCGGCCGTCGGCGGTCGTCTGCACGACCGGCGCGCCGTCCGCCGTCGAGGACCCTGCCACGTCGAGCACCTTGCTGCTGCCGACGCAGGTGATGATGTGGTAGCCGTCCGCTGTGGACTGGAAGGCCCAGTGCTGGTTCGCTCTGCCGGTGTCGGGCCACTGCAGCACTGTGGCGCCGTCCTCCTTCGAGGCACCGGAGACGTCGGCGACCTTGCCGCTGCGCACACTGACGCACTTGTAGGCCCTGGTGGGAGCGATGGTGTACTGCACCGAGTCGACGTCGACGTAGCCGGTGTTGTTCGGGTTGTAGGTGTAGATGCCGACCCGGTCACCGCGGTAACCGCCCCAGGTGAGCTGGTAGGTGCCGCCGAACGAGGTGAACGTGTTCGCGTCGAGGCTGTAGGAGAACCGGCTGACTCCGCTGACGTCCCACGTGGTGCGCAGCCACACGGCGTTCTGGGTGATCGCCGGACCGTTGGTCAGGGTGCCGCCGACGTTGTGCGCGAGCGTGGTGGTGGTCCCCGAGCGCCGGACGCCCAGCCCGGCGTAGGTGGCCGCGTAGTGGCACAGCCCGGCGTGCTGACCGTCGGCGAGGCCGGCCAGTTCGAGGCGGACGGTCACCGTCGCGCCGCCTGCATTGCGCAGCACCCGTTGGGTGAGGGTGTTGCCCACCTTGGTCAGGTTGTCGGCTGCCAGCGGTGCGTACGCCTTGAGCCGGAGGTAGCCGGGGCGTTCGGTCAGCGACCAGTGGTCCGCGCGGGGCTGGTAGTACCACTCCCACTGCGGCTTGATGCGGGTGTCGGTGAACAGGTCGCTGGTCACCACGGAAGGCAGCGCGTCGACCGGCATACCGGGCGTGCCGCCGACGGGAACCTGACCCGTCCACACCATGCTGCCGATGCCGTCCGCGCCCACCTGGCCCAGGATCGGCCAGCGGTCCACCCAGGTCACCGGCAGCAGGGACAGCGGCCGTCCCTCCCAGTCGCCATGGCCGTGGTGGGTCACGAAGTACCAGGTGCCATTGGGAGCCTGGACCAACCCGCCCTGGTTGGGCTCGCGGTCCAACGAGGTGTTGACGTGCTCCAGCTGCCGAGTCTCGAACGGGCCGGTGAGGCTGGAGCCGCGGTTCATCATGAGCACCCGGCCCTCGGACTTCACCTCGCTGTACAGGTGGTAGTAGAGGCCGTTGATCTTGTACAGCTTGTTGGCCTCGCTGCCCGGGGACTGGTGGATGACCGTGGACGGGCCGACCAGTGACTTGCCGTCCTCGGACAGCTTGAACAGGTGGATCTTGTAGCTGTCCGCGTAGTGCGTGGTGACCAGGTAGCCCTGGCCGTCGTCGTCCCAGAACGGGCACGGGTCGTCCCAGCCGGAGGTCCGCCACACCGCCGTCAACGGCTCCCAGGGCCCGGCCGGCGACGGGGCCGACGACATGAAGAAGCCTTCGTCGGGCGTGTTGAAGTACACCCAGTACCGGCCCGCGTGGAAGCGGATGGCCCCGGCCCACACGCCACGGCCGAAGCGGTTCATCCGGTCCCAGTTGAGCAGCGGTCCGATCCGGGTGACATCGTCGACCACGCCGCCGATCGTCCGCCAGTTGACCAGGTCCTTCGAGTGCAGGACGGCCATGCCGGGCGAGTACCCGAACGTGCTGGTGATGCCGTAGTAGTCGGCGCCGACCCGGATGCAGTCCCAGTCGCTGAAGTCGCCCGGGAGGACGGGGTTGACGTAGGTGCCGTCGCCCTGATCGCCCCACGTACCGGCCGGTGGTGTGGCCGCCGCCGCCCCGCTCGATGGCAGCAGGCCCGGCAGCAGGAAGGCCCCGGTGCCGACTGCGGCGAGCCGGCCGAGCTGTCTTCTGGTGATGTCCACGATGTCCGTCCTTGGTTGAGAGCCATCACATCTGAAGGAGGTGCTTTCCGATGCGAGTACGCGGTGGCAGAGGTTCACGGGGACGGTGCCGGGCGGCGTTCCGCAGGCACCGTCCCTCAGGTCAGAGGGGGTCAGTCCACGTTCACCGCCTGCCACAGTTGGCTGTCGGCGTTCGTGTCCGTCGTCTGAACGAGCTGAGCGCCTGCTGCGGTCGAGGAGCCGGACACGGAGAGCAGCTTGCCGCTGTTCACATTCTTGATCTTGTAGTAGCCGTTCCCACTGGCGATCAGTGTCCAGTGCTGGCTCGCACCGTTGTTGTCGAGCTGCTGGATGATGGTCGCGCCATCCGTGGTGGACCCGCTGGTGACGTCCAGCAACTGACCGCTGTTCCGGTTGACGATCTCGTAGCTGCCGTCACCGACAGAGACCCACCGCCAGTGCTGGTTCTGCGCTCCGGTGTCGTTCCACTGGAGGACATTCGCCCCGGCGGAGGTCGATCCGCCCGAGACGTCGATCGTCTTGCCGCTGTTCTTGTTGAGGACCTTGTAGAACGCGTTCTTGGAGGGGAAGGGGATGGAGGCGAACGCGTCCAGCGCGCAGACCGTGTTGGAAGCCGACGCGTTCTTGGTTCCGGTGCACACGACCTTGATCGTGTGGGGTCCCGCGGCGAGATCCGTCTTCTCGAACAGCGGCACCTGCTTCGTCACCGTCGAGGAATAGGCGTCGATGCCCGACTGCGCCAGGGCGCCGTCGATGTAGACGTCGACCTTCCCCAGGTTCGGCTGCTTCATGCTGAGATACCGAACGCCCGAGCCGGTGAACGCGTACTGGACGTAGTCGCCCGCCCTGTTCGTGAACCTCTCGGATCCCTTGAAGTCCTGCGAGTCGTTCCAGTTCGACCAGCCGGAGGAGTAGGTGAGAGTGGAGTCCTTGTCGTCGACGTAGGCCCAACGCTGCCGTACGAGCGACTTCGAGGCGGGGGATGCGTTCCCCTGGGCGTCCACGACGTAGAGGCGGTAGTCGCCGACCGTCGGTGGGACGTTGATGGTCGTCGCGGTTCCGGCCGCCTTCGTCATGGTGGGGCCGACGGCGAACGTCGTCGTACCGGAGGGGGCCAGCCAGACCGTCCTGGTCGCGTCACCGATGGCGCGGACGGGGATGGACGACACGCCCTTGCCGGTGAAGGTGCTCGCGGGCAGGGCGTAGTCCTGCAGGCCCAGGTTGCTCTCGGGGACGAGGTCCTTGTAGGCGTCCTCCAGACCGGACTTCACGGCGATGTCGTACGCCTGTGACGGCCACACGTTGTCCGAGTACGCGCGCACGTCCTGGATAGTGCTGTTGGGGACGCTCTTGCTGGCGATCTTGTTCACTGTGCCGTAGGTGTTGGTGATGCTCAGGTCGTGCTGCCGGCCCCAGGTGCCGGAGTTGATGGCGAAGTACACGCCCGGGTCGACGTCGAGCACGTTGTCGTGCTCGTTGATGAAGGCGGAGCCTTCGTCGGGGTGCAGGCCGTACTTGTGGCCGGCCGGAACGCCCTGGATGTAGTTGTTGCTGATTTCGGTTCCAGGCTGGCTGCCCAGCGTGTAGATGGGCGCTGAGTCGCCTAGCACCTGCATTGTGTCGACGATCTGGTTGTGGCTGATGGTGTTGTTCCTTGCCGTGGTGGTCGGCACGCCGGGGCGGATCGAGTTCGTCGATCCGTCGAAGTTCCACCATCCCCAGCCGAGGGTGATGCCCGCCCACGGGGACTTCTCGATCCGGTTGTGCTGCACGGACAGGGAATCGACGAAGTACGCCGATACAGGGCTAGACCCCTGGAACAGGACCGCGCTGTCGTAGAGGTAGTTGTCTGTGACGGTGATGTTCTTGCAGACGCCCTCGACGTTCACCGGGTACTTCTCGTGGTTGGTCGAGGTGTAGTCCCCGATGTACACGTGCTGGGGATGTCCCACGGTGATGGCGGATCCGGCGATGTCATTGGTGTAGTTGCCGGTCAACTGTGAGTCCGTCACGTCGTTGGCCAGGGTGATCCCGTCGGCGCCGGTGTGCTGCACCGTATTGCGCTGCAGGACGATCCCGTCCGCGTTCTCGATCTGGATGATCCCCGGCGGCAGGTCGACGTTGCGGTAGGTGTACGCGTGGAAGTTCTTCCTCGAGTACACGGTCGAGCTGGCGTTGCCCTGCTGGCCTTGCCGGAAGACGGAACCCGCGACGTCGACCAGATTCCAGTCCGAGTGCTCGACGGTGAGCCCGGAGAAGGTGATGTTTCGCGCGTGGTTGGTCGTGGACGTGCCGGCGATCTTGAGGAGGGTGGACACGTTGTTCGGCGCGAAGACCTTCGCCGTGGTCATGTCCTCGGAGCCGGCCTTGTAGTAGTACAGCGTGTGATTCGTCTTGTCGAAGTAGAACTCGCCCGGCCGGTCCAGGAACTCGTACGCGTTCATGAAGGTGTGGCTGCCGCCGGGGTTGAACTTGCCGTACGGCGACCCCTGGGCGATGGCCGCACCCGGCTGCTGGAACAGGGCCACGCGATTGGCGCCGTCCGAGCTCGTGGTGATCTGACGGACGCCCACGATCGCCGTGTTCCAGGTCGACGCCGACGCGATCTCGACATCGTCCTGGTTGGACGCGACGGCGGGCAGATCGGAGAGGCTGTACTTGGCCCCGTCGCACTGCGAACCCGACTCCCAGGCCCAGGGAGCCTGGCCGGCCGTGACGGTGTAGGTCCCGTAGCATCCGGCCGAGTTGATCGTCTTCGAGGCCATCTGGGCGCGCTTGCCGTTGACGTAGAGGGCGCGGAGCTTGTGGTCGCGGTTGAGCGTGGCCTTCCATATGTTCCCGCTGTGCTGTCTCCAGCCGGTCACCTGAACGCCTCCGTTCAGCACCGGCTTCTCGTTCTGGTAGGCGGCGTACACGACATGGTGGCCGTTCGTTCCGGAGTCGGCTGAGGTGAAGTCGATGGTGCTGGTCACCGGGTAGTTGCCGCCGCGGAGATAGACGTTGATGTCTCCGGTCATGTTGCGATTGACCGTGCGCACGACGTCCCGGGCGTGCTGCAGGGTCTTGAACGGTGCGGTGATCGTCCCGGCGTTGGCGTCGTCGCCGTTGGGGGCGACGTAGTACGTCGCCTGGGTCGCGGCCGAGGCCGGGGTCGGCGTCGTGAGGGATGTCAGCAGCGCTGCGGAGCAAGCCATCGCAAGCACTGCTGACACCTGGCGGATGATGGAGGTGACGGGTTTGTAACGGACTGCGAGTGTCATCGCGAGGTCAGGGTCCTTTCGGTGCGGACGCCGATCGTCAGCAGCAGGTGGTGTAGCGGACGGTGGTGATGGTGTGCTCGGCGAAGGCGCCGGCCTGGACGATCACCGTGCGCTCGGCCTCGGGTGAGAGGTTGACGAGTTCGACGGTGGTCGCCTCGGGGTCGATGGAGGTGACCCGTGCGGCCACGTTCGGCGGCAGGCCGGCACGGCGGGCCTCGGCGTCTTGGTAGCGCAGCCGGGCCTGAGCGAGCACGGCCTCCCCGCGCCCGTGTAGGGCTGCCGTGCTCGCTGCTGGAGACGCGCGGAGAGGCTGGCTGCTGTCAGCTCCAGGGAGATGCGGTGAGCCAACTGGTGTCCTGGGCCCACGACTTCGTGGAGTCCCAGGCGTTGGAGCCGCCGTTGCTGGCGATGTAGGCCGTGTAGTTGTAGTGGCGGATGTACTTCGTCGGGTAGTTGACGGACTGGAAGGAGGTGCCGACGCCGCTGTTGCCCGTGGTGGGGCAGAAGGTGGCGTCCTGCGCGAAGGCGCTGGAGCCGCTGTCGAAGTTCAGGTTGAGCTGGTAGTTGAAGTGGCGCAGGAACTGGCCGGGCTTGTTGGCGGACTCGAAGGACAGGCAGGACGTGTTGGCCAGGCCCGCGCGGACGATCCAGGTGGCGTCGGCCTTGTCGGTGGCCAAGCTGGTGGAGTTGATGCTGGAGATGACGATCTTGGTGTCGGCGTCGTTGTGGCGCAGGTAGTGCGAGGTGCAGCAGGGCGAGGTGGTGGCCTTCAGGGAGATCCGGGAGCCGGGGGTCAGTGAGCCTGTGCTGGTCGAGCCGCCGTCGTAGTTGGCGGCGGTGATGTTGGCCTGTACGGCGTTCTCGGTGGCGTCCGAGGGGTAGCCCTGGGTCATGACGCCTTCGTAGAAGGTGCCCTGGGCCCACTTGCTGTTGTCACCGCCGATGCCGAGGATGATCGCGCCTTCCTTGTGCATCGGGTTGTAGCCGGAGACGGTGGGGCGTATTCCGTTGTAGAAGGTGGACAGGCCGCCCGACTGGGCGTCGCCGCCGCGGAGGGCCCATTGGTTCGCGCCGCCCTTGAGCATGGCGGTCAGGAACCGGTGGTCGACGCTCGGGTCATTGGCGTTGAATCCGCGGTTGACCCCGGAGAACAGGCCGTTCTCCAGGTCGGCCATGACCCAGGGGCCGTTGTCGCTGCCCCAGCCCCAGCCCTTGTTGTTGCCGAAGTAGAGGGCCTCCATGTGGCCGTTGCCGGTGTCCAGGCTGTTGGTCTCGGCGTTGCCGTAGTCGAAGCAGCAGCCGCCGTTGAAGTGCTTGCCGTTGAAGATCGCGTACATGCCCTCGGGCTGGTCGCCGGTGGCGATGCCGTTGGTGTTGTTGTTCCGGTAGCCGGTGCCGGGGGCGATGTAGACGCCGTACGCCTTGTGTCCGCCGACAGTGACCGGCGCCTCGAAGGCGTTGGCCAGGTTGTCCGGCCCGCCGGCGGCTCCGCCCCCGGGTGCCTGGGTGAGGTTGTTGCCCTTGGGGGACTGGTCGTAGATGACGGTGATGACGCAGCTGGTGTTCGCGCAGAAGGAGTCCTGCTGGGCGGCGTCGGCGACACCGCCGGCGCTCAGCAGGCCGATGTCCTTGGTCGCGTTGTCGGAGGCACGCTTGACCCGGTACAGCGGGCCGTTGTACGTCGCATACAGGGCGCGGGTGGTGCTGTGTGCGGCAACGCAGGGAGTGCCGCCTGCGGCGTAGATGTCGCATGGCTGCTGGGTGGCGGCTTGCGAGGTGGTGGTCGTGGCGGTGAGCAGGCCGGCGGCGAGTGCGACGGTGGCACCGGCCGCGAGCAGCGCGCGTCTGACGCTGCGTATCCACGGTGGTTTGATCATGAAATGCTCCTTCACGAGGTGGGTTGTGCGGTGAGGCGTCGACGAACCCCGGTGTTCGACTTTTCGGACGCCGTCCGACTCTGCGAACATAGTGGGGTGCGTCGACACTTTCGTTGTTCGTCAGCTCCAGGGGGCGCCGGCGAGCCAGCTGGTGTCCTGGGTCCACGACGACGTGGTGTCCCAGGCGTTGGTACCGCCGTTGCTTGCCACGTAGCCGGTGAATCGGTAGTGGCGGATGTACTTGGCCGGATAGTTGAAGGACTGCAGGGAGTAACCGGTGCCGCTGTTGCTCGGCTTGGGGCAGAAGGTGGCATCGGCGGCGAACTGGCTGGAGCCGTCGTCGGGCTGCAGGTGAAGCTGGAAGGCGTAGTGCCTGAGGTACTTGCCGGAAGCGTTGGCCGACTCGAAGGAGACGCAGTTGCTGTTGGCCAGGCCGGCGCGGACGATCCAGGTGGCGTCGCCCTTGTCGGTGGCCGGGCTGCTGGAGGTCACCGGCGCGATCACGACCTTGTCGTCGCTGGGGTCGTGCTGCAGGTAGTCGCCGGTACAGCAGGAGGTGGTTGCCTGCAACGAGACCTTCGCGCCCGGGGTGAAGGGGGTGGTGGTGCTGGTGCTGTATCCGGCTGACGCGATGTTGGCCTGGACGGCGGCGTCGGTGGCGTCGGAGGGGTAGCCCTTGACCATGGCGCCCTCGTAGAAGGTGCCTGCGCTCGCGTTGCGGTTGGTCTGGCAGCAGTCGCCACCGCTGCCGAGGATGACGGCCCCCTGCTTGTGCATCGGGTTCCATCCGCCGGGCAGTGCGCCGCTGTAGAGCTGGGTCAGGCTCCCGGACTGGGCGTTCGCGCCCTTGAGCGCCATCTGCGTGGTGCCGTTGTTCTTCAGCATCGCGGTGACGAAGCGGCTGGTCTGCGAGACCTGGTTGGGGTTCCACGTCTTGCTGCCGCCGGAGAACAGGCCGTTCTCCAGGTCCGCCTGCACCCACGGCCCGGTTCCGCTGCAACTGCCGAACCAGCATTCCGTGCCGAAGTTGATCGCGTCCATGGCGCCGTTGCCGTCGGCCTTGTGGTCGATCTCCGTGTTGCCGTAGTCGAAGCAGCAGCCGTTGTTGACGTGGGTGCCGCTGGTGACCATGTACTCGCCCTCGGGTGAGCTGCCGGTCGGCACGCCCCCGGCGGAGTTGTAGGCGAAGTAGCTGTTGCCGGGCTTGATGTAGAGCGCGTACGCCTTCTGGCCACCCACGCTGATCGCTTCGGTGGTCGCGGTGGCCGCCGTGTCGGCGCCGCCGGTCCCGCCGGGTCCCTGGTAGACCAGGTTGTTGCCGCCGCCGGTCTGGTCGTAGACGCGGGTGATGGTGCAGGTGGTGCCCCCGCAGAACGAGTCCTGCGTTGCGGCGTCGGCGACACCTCCGGCCGACAGCAGTCCGATGTCATGCAACGTACTGTCCGATGCCCGTTGCACCTGGTAGAGCGGGCCGTTGTAGGAGGCGAACAGCGCGCGGGTGGTGCTGTGCGCCGCGACGCACGGCGTGCCGCCCGCCGCGTAGATGTCGCAGGGCCCTTGGGCAGCGGCCTGCGAGGCGCCGCTGAAGGCGATGAGACCGGTACAGGCGAGCGCCACCGCGGCCAGGCAGACAACCACTTCGCGGCGCAGTTTTCGGAAAATGAGCAGTTCAGGCACCATGAACTCCCTTGTTCATCGTTACGGGACAGCAAGCCGCGCCCCCAACCGGGTTCGTCGTGGGGCTGGGGGCGGGCTGAGGGGTGCTGACGGTGGGCGGACGCGTCCGGGCGAGCGGATTCGCCGACGCGTCGGGGCACCCTGTCACTGGATCGTCCAAGCCTGGTTGGACTGGGTCAGCGGCATCCACTGACTGATGGCGGCTCCGTCGGCCGTCGATCCGCCACCGACCTCCAGGACCTGCCTGCTCTCGAAGTTGCGGATGACGTACCCACCGCCGGTCGGCTCGAAGTACCACAGCTGGTTGTTGCCGCCGTTGTAGGTGTACTGCTGCAGCGCGGTCCCCGTCCGGTGACTGGAGGCGTTGACGTCGAGGGCCTTGCCGCTGTTCCTGTTCACGATCTTGTAGAGCTGACCGCTGACCGGAACGATGTTCCACTGCTGGTTGGCGCCACCGTTGCTCGGCCACTGGATGACGCTCCCGCCGTCGGCGGTGGAGTTCTGGTACACGTCCATCAACTTCCCGCTGTTGACGTTCTTGATCGTGTAGTTCGTCGACGGGTTGATGTTCGGCGTACCGGTCGCGTCCTCCAGCGCACCGCCGGCCTGCTGCACACTGAAGTCGGCGATGAAGAAGTACGCGCCGTCGGTCTTGGCGACCCGCACATAGCGAAACTTCTGGCGGACGTCGATGTTGCCCGTGAGCGTCGAGGCGAGCGGCAGGGTGCTCGTCTGGCGTCCGACGACGGTGTAGGTGCCGAAGGACGGGTCGTTGGAGGCCCGGATCTCGAAGTTGCCGCGCGTCTCGGGCTGGTCCAGGTCCTGGCGGGCCGTCAGCGAGAACTGTCCGAGCTGGTAGGCCTGTCCCAGGTCGACCTGCCACCAGGCCGAGGTGTCGCTCCCGGTCGGCGACCAGCCGGTGGCACTGTTGTTGTCGTTGGCCTTGGCCGCGTCCCAGGCGGAGCCGTTCACCGAGGAGGCGGACGCCGGCTTGTTGTAGGCGAGGTTGAGCTTTGCCGCCAGGCCCTGGTAGGCCGACTCAAGACCGGAGGCCTTGATCACGGAGTCTCCGGACGTCGTGTTGTTGGTGAGCGTGACGTTGGAGCCGTTGACGTTCTGGTTGATGAATCCGTCGGTGTGGGACAGCACGTTGTTCGACAGGGTCATGTTGTTCGACCCCTCGTCCATGTACAGCCCGGACACGGCCGAGCCGCACGCGGACGGCACCCGTATCACGTCGTGCACGTAGTTGCCGTTGATGACGGTGCCGGGGTCGTTGGAGAGGTGGTAGACGCCGGCGGAGTCGCAGAGCCGGTTCATCACGTTGCCGATGCGGTTGTAGCTGATGCTGTTGTTGCCTTCGGCGTTGGCCGCCGACTGCCAGCCCCAGCCGAGCGAGATACCGGCCCACGGGGTGTCGGAGATGTCGTTGTGGTCGATGGTGGTGCTGTTGACGAAGCCCGCATTGATGCCCGCGGTGCCGAGGTAGTCCTCACCGATCCGGGTGATCAGGTTGTCCTTGACGGTGACGTTCTTGACCACCTCCCGGGCGTCCTCACCGGCCGGTGAGGTGGGCGGGTTGTAGACGGTGTGGTACTCCACGGTCGGGTCGGAGAACTTGCCGACCATGATTCCGTTGCCCGCGATGTCGTGGATGACGTTGCCGGTCACGGTGCTGTCGTGCACGCCGTGGTGCAGGTCCAGGGCGGTGGAGCCCATCTGCGTGAAGGCGTTGCCGGTGAAGGAGACGCGGTCGGCGTACGAGGCCTGGACCCCGGCCGGCGGACGGCCGACGTACTGCTTGTTGGAGGTGTCGGCCGACAGGTTGTAGTTGCCGCCCTGGCCGTTGAGGTAGCCGTTGTTCGTCGCCTCCATCCAGGTGGTCCGGGTGAAGGTGATCCCGGAGAAGCGCAGGTCATGGGCGGGGCTGTCGAGGTTGGTGCCCTTGATGTCGAAAAGCGTCTGCACCGTGGGCGCCTGCACGGTGGCCGTGGACATGTCCTCGCCTGGGCGGGGCTTGTAGTAGACGGTCTGCGTGGCCGTGTCGACGTAGAACTCGCCCGGTTCGTTGAGGAATTCGTGGGCGTTCTCGAAGTGCAGGGGAGAGCCGTTGGAGAGAACCGGGAAGGGGCGGGGGAACAGGATGCCCGCCTCGTGGTCCTGGATCGACACGTCGGCAGTGCCGCCCGCGGAGCTGACCGACTTCAGCCGCAGGTAGCTCTCGCCCCACTGCGTCTCCAGCATCATTTCCACCTGGCTCAGGTGGTCCCAGTTGGACACCTGCGAACTGAGCACCTTCAGCAGCTTGTTGGTCTTGTCGCTGCCCTGCAGCTGGAAGTCCGAGCCGAGGTCGGGGTAGCGGGCCCGGGTGGCGCGGACCCCGTTGACGTACAGCTGCCGGAAGTTGAGGCTGCCCACGGACGCCTTGTACTCGCCGTTCGCGGCCGCGGTCCAGCCGGTGATCGACTTTCCGCCGGTGACCACGGGCGTCTCGCCGTTGTACGCCTGGTAGACGACCGTGTGGCCGTTGGTGCCCGAGTCACCGGTGCCGAAGGTGATGGGGCTGGTGAGGGGGTAGGTGCCTCCGCGCAGGTTCACGACGATGTCGTCGGACATGTTCGCGTTCACAGCTCGCACCGCAGCCTTGGCGGCCTGGATGGTCCGGAACGCTGTGGCAGGGCTGGTTCCTGAATTGCTGTCACTACCGCTGACTGGGTCGACGTAGAAGTTCGTCGTGGCCGCGTAGGCGGGTTGAGCGGGCAGTACGGCCGCGAAGACGACGGCCGCCGCTGCGAGCGCCTTGACCGTCCCCGCGCCGATGCGTAGGGGTCTCATCCGTGGTGTCCCTCCTCCAACCCCCCCTGGCTTCCTATGAGTTGCATTTATCGGTGCAGGATGCCGACGCAGTCAAGGTGATAGGCATATCTATTTTTTCACTGGCGCAACACGGATGACATATAGAGCGTCGGGGACGGCGTTGCGCGCACCACCCTCCGCGAAGAATCACACCAGTTGAAAGCGCTGTTGATCACGGCGATCGACCGACTGCGGCCAGCCCAGCCAATGACCACCCTCCCAAAATGAGTAGTACTCATTTAGTGGACCCTGTCACCGTCGACCTCTCACGCCCTCTCACGTCATGGGACGGTGAACGCCCTTGCGGGGGCTGCAGTGTGGGTTGGCCGCGTGGGGCGAGGCTTCGCGCCCTGAACATCTGCTGAAACATGGCATGTTTCAGCAGATTGAATAGCCGCTAAAGCTAACAAAATGGCCTCTTCTGCCCGTCGCCTGTCTACTTTCATCCACTTACCTGTTGACACGGAGCAGTTACGTCATCGAACTTCATGCGTAACGTCCGGCACTCGGAGTCCAGAGGCAGGGTCGCGGCCTGAAGCCCTTCGGGCCGTGGGCCCCGACGTATCAGAGCCGCCCAACACCCGGGAGTACACCCATGTCGTCAGGAAGACTGTCCCGTCGTACCCTGCTGGGCTCCGCGGGTGCCGCTGTGGCCGCGAGCGCGTTGTCCGTGGCTCCCGGCTTCTCCCGCCTGCTCCCTCAGGCGGCCGCTGCGGACCTGCAGACCAATCTCAGCAACCTGGTGAACATGCGGTTCGGCATGTTCAACCACTTCAACATGGGGACGTTCACCAACCAGGAGTGGGCCGCCCCGAACCAGAACCCGGCTCTGTTCGCGCCGACGGCAGTCGACTGCGCCCAGTGGGCGGCGGCCGCGGCGGCGGCGAAGATGAGCTACGGGGTCCTGACCACCAAGCACCACGACGGCTTCTGCCTGTGGCCCAGCGCCTACAACACCTACAACGTCTCCAACAGTTCCTACAAGCATGACGTTGTCGCGCAGTACGTGACCGCCTTCCGGTCCCAGGGCCTGAAGGTCGGCCTGTACTTCTCCATCTGGGACCGCACCTACAACGTGCAGGCCTACGACACCCGCCACAAAGTCGCCTCCGACCAGGCCATCCAGCCAGGTGACATCACCTACATCCTCAACCAGATCACCGAACTGCTCACCAACTACGGCACCATCGACATGTTCGTCACCGACGGCTACGCCTGGCAGATGGGCCAGCAGTCCGTCCCCTACCAGCGCATCAGAGAACATGTGAAGTCCCTGCAGCCCGACATCGTGATGATCGACCACGGCGGGCTGTCGGTGCCCTACCTCGGCGACGCGATCTACTTCGAGGAGCCCCTCGGCATCAGCTCACCGGCAGGCAACACCTACGCCTCGCTGCAGGGCCAGACGATCAGCAACGGGTGGTTCTGGCATCCGACGACGCCCACGTCCGATCCGATGAGCAAGGCGGCGATCCTGTCGCATCTGGCGGATCTGGAGCCCAAGTACACCTCGTTCATCCTCAACTGCCCGCCCAACCGCAATGGTGTGCTGGATACCAACATCGTCAACCGGCTTTCCGAGGTCGGCGCCGCCTGGAGCGGCCCCGACACCTCCCGGCCGCCCCTGCCCGCCCAGATGCTCCGCGCCGAACACCCGGTCACCCCCGTGGCCGCCTACGCCACCGATTACCACACCGGCGAAGGCCCCATGAATGCCATCGACGGCCTCAGCGACAAGAACTTCGAGACCTGCTGGTCCACTTGGAGCCTCACGCTGCCCCAGAGCATCACCATCGACCTCGGCGGCGTGTGGAGCAACATCTCCACCCTGGAGTACCTGCCCAAGCAGTGGAACCGCAGCAACACCACCGACGGTGACATCACCGCCTGCACCATCTCGACCAGCACCGACGGCACCACCTTCACCCAGGCCGCCACCGCCCGCTGGGCCGGTGACCGCACCACCAAAGTCGTCGAATGGCCGGCCCGCAACGCCGCCTTCGTCCGCATCCAGGTCACCGCCGGCACCGGCGGCTACGCCAACATCGGCAACCTGCGCGTCGGCGGCCGCACCGCGGCACCCGCCCTGGTCTCCGCCCTCTTCCCCGGCGACGGCACCGTGTACCGCCTCGTCACCCGCCACAGCGGCAAGGTCGCCGATGTCTCGGGGGCCAAGACCGCGAACAACACCGCCATCCTGCAGTGGCCCTGGCAGAACCACGCCAACCAGAAGTGGACCATCGTCCCGGCCGACAGCGGCTACTACAAGATCCGCAACGTCAACAGCGGCACGCTCATGGAAATCGGCGGACTCTCCCGCGTGGACGGCGGAACCGCCGACATCTGGAGCGACGCCGGCGCGCCACAGCAGCAGTGGGCCATCACCCCCACCGGCGACGGCTACTACCTCCTCACCAACCGGCTCAGCGGCCTCTCCCTCAACGTCGACAGCGGCTCCACCGCCGACGGAGCCGCCATCAACCAGTGGACCTACACCGCCATCCCCCAGCAGCAGTGGCAGATCACCCCCTCCTGACAGAGGATCGAAAGAAACGTGCATCCGGCGCGCACAGGCGCCGGATGCACGCGCTTCTCGGGCGACCGCTGCGCGAACGGCACTGGAGGCTCACGGAGGTGCGGGCCGACGGCGGCTACGTCGGGCAGCTGGTCGACTTCGCCCACCGCGTCCTTGGGATGGCGTTGACGGTGGTCAAGCGCACCGACGACATCTGGGGGTTCATCGTGCTGCCCAAGAGGTGGTTGGTGGAGCGCAGTGGAACCAGTACAGGCCCGGTGATCCCAAGGGCAACTTGGCCGCGTGCTGGCACTCCTCCGGCTTCAACGCGTGTAACACCGCGTCCTGCTGGAACAGCCAGAGCGCCCCGGTCATCGCGGAGTAGCCCGCTGGTCACCGGCGAGATCGGGCAGGGCGACTGCGGCGACGGCCGCATCAACCCGCTGTTGAGCTGGCTGGGCGGTCAGAGGTCCGGGCGGTGACTACGGCGATGGGCGGTCCCGCGAGAGGGCAGTCCCCACAGCGTGACTTGCTGTCTTGGGACTGCCCTCTTCCGATCGGGTATCTGCCTGCGCGGGCGGGGGTGGCGGGTTACGGGAGCGCGGTCCACTTCTGGTTGTTCTGGCCGCTGCAGGTCCACAGGATGGCTGAGGTCCCGTTCGCGGTTCCTGCCTGCTGGGCGTCCAGGCACAGCCCGGCGTGGACGTTGCGGATCGACCCGTCGGCTTGCGTGGTCCACTTCTGGTTGTCCTGGCCGTTGCAGGGCCAGATGATGACCGGCGTACCGTTGGTGGTGCCCTGGTTGGAGGCGTCCAGGCACTTGTCGCCGTAGACGCGGATCTCGCCTCCGGCCCACGTGGTCCACAGCTGGTTGGCGGCGGTGTGGCAGTCCCAGATCAGCGTCGTCGTCCCGGCCGTGGTGGAGGCGCGATCCACGTCCAGGCAGCGGCCGGACCCGGTACCGCGCAGGCGTGCGGTGGTGGAGGCCAGCGGACTGCCGCCGGTCATCTTGAACACGGCGACACCGTGCGCCGGGACGCTTGCCGAGATCTGGCCGGAGGTGCTCGACGTGCCGCCGGTCCACAGGTCGGTGAGGGTGAACGGCCCTCCGGTGAGGCCGACCTGTGCGGCCGTGGCGGTGACGGTCGCGGTGCCGCTCCCGCGGTTGAACAGGCCCACGGCGACCGAGCCGTCGGACAGGGGCTTGGCGAACACCTCGGTGTCACCGTCGTCGCGCACCCTGCGCCCGCCCGCGCCGAGCGAGTCCTGGTTGACCGCCAACAGGCGGGGGTTGCGCAGGATCGCGCTCACGTCGCTGGACATGGTGCGGATGTCGTTGCCTGCGATGAGGGGGGCCGAGAGCAGCGACCACAGGGCGAAGTGGGAGCGGGACTCGTTCAGTGACAGACCGGGACGGCCGACTACGAGCATGTCGGGGTCGTTCCAGTGTCCCGGACCCGACTGAGCGGCCAGCGGCGCGTCGATGTCGAGGACGTTTCCCACGCCCATCGGGTAGCTGTTGGTGTTGCCGTTCTGCCAGATGTCGAGCAGATCCTCGGTCGTCCGCCACAGGTCGGCGACCTCGCCCCAGTTGTAGGTGGCGCCGGTGATGGCGTGGAAGCTGTTGGGGTTGATGCTGTAGACGATCGGCCGCCCGGTGGCGCGCAGGGCGTCGCGCATGAGGGTGAACTGCGCGACCTGCTGGTCCAGGGTGCCGCTGGAGGAACACCAGTCGTACTTGAGGTAGTCCACGCCCCATGAGGCGAACGTGGCGGCGTCCTGGGCCTCGTGGCCCTTGCTGCCGGTGGAGCCGGGGTAGGTGCCCACGCCCTGCGCGCACGTGCGCTCGTTGGGCGCCTCGTAGATGCCGAACTTCAGCCCCTTGCTGTGGATGTAGTCCCCGAGCGCCTTCATCCCACTGGGGAACTTGGCCGGGTCGGCCCGCAGGTTGCCCGCGCTGTCACGCTGCGGGTCGAACCAGCAGTCGTCGACGACGACGTATCGGTAGCCCGCGTCCTTCATGCCCGAGGACACCATCGCGTCGGCGGCCTGGCGGACCTGCGTCTCGTCGACACCGCATCCGAAGCTGTTCCAGCTGTTCCAGCCCAGCGGCGGGGTGAGCGCGGGGCTGCCCGGTGCGGCCTCGGCGGTCGCGCCGGCGGAGGCGGTGACGCAGGCGGAGAGCGTCAGCGCGGTGGCTGTGAGGAGACGCAGCAGTCGTCTGTGCATGGGAACCATGCAGGATTCCTTCCTGGGAGACAGCGCGGAAGCCGCTTGTGACCGTCCCTGACAGGCACGGTCACAAGCTTCTGGTCAGGCGGGCGCGGGTCAGCGCTGCAGGGTGAGCAGGCCCGGCCGGTACGGCAGCCTCTCGTAGGGGGTGGTGCTCGGTGTGTTGGGGTCCAGGCCCTGGTAGAGGAACTGCAGGTTGCAGGGGTCGATGGTCATGGTCTGGTCGGGGTTGTTGCGGACCAGGTCACCGTGGCTGATGCTGTTGGTCCAGGTGGCGCCGCTGTTGGCCTTGCCCGCGAAGGGGTTGCTCTCGGTGGCGGCCTGTGCGGTCCACGGACCGTTCAGGCTGGAGGCCATGAACGAACGGAAGAAGCGGTCCTCATTCGCACCGCGAGCCTCGACGATCATGAGGTACTGGTTCTGGCCCTGGACCTTGTAGACCTGCGGCGCCTCGAACAGGTTCTTCACCGTGTCGGTCATGACCGTGGTGTACGAGGAGCCGAAGCTGCCCGGGAAGTTCCCGATCGGGATGGTCGACTTGAAGATGCTGCCGTTGTCATTGGCGAAGAACAGGTACATGTTCTGGTCGTCGGCGATCAGGGTCGGGTCGATCGGGCCGCCGCTGGGGAGGCTGCCGGTGAACAGCGCCTGCGGCGCGGACCAGCCGTTGGGGTTGGTGGGGTCGCTGGACGTGCGGTAGGTGAAGGGCCAGGCGGTACCCCACCCCAGAGAGGCCATCACCCAGATGTTCTTGGGCGCGAAGTAGAACACCTGGGGCGCCACAGCGGACGAGTTCATCGCGGTCTGCCCGGCCGACGCCATGTCCGACCAGTTCGTGAAGGGGCTGAAGCCCATCGAGTGCCAGTTGCCGTCGGAATAGGTCGCGTAGACCAGGTGCTTGCCGTTGTACGTCGTGGTGGTGAAGTCCTTCAGCGAGAGCCACCCGTTGGCCGGCTGCGCCAGCGGACCGGTCGAGGTCCACCGGTACGTCGACGGAAGAGCACACGAGTTGGTCGTCCCCGACAGGCCGGTCCACTTCTGGTTGCCGGCGCCGGTGCAGTTCCAGAGCTGCACCGCCGTGCCGTTGGCCGTTCCGGCACCCGACACGTCCAGGCACAGCCCGGACTCCACGCCGGTGATCGTGCCGTCGGTGTTCACCCGCCACTGCTGGTTCGCGCCGCCGTTGCAGGACCAGATCTCCACCTTGGTCCCGGCCGTGGTGGCGTGGCCCGGGACGTCCAGGCACTTGTTGCCGTACACGGTCAGCCGGCTGCTGTCGGTGAGCGTCCACTGCTGGTTGGACCCGCCCGTGCAGTCCCAGATCTGCACGTTCGTGCCGTCGCTCTGGCTGGCGCCCGGCACATCGAGACACCGACCGGAAGCGGCACCCTTCAAGGCGCCGGTGGTGGCCGCCTGGGCCGGACTGGCGACGAGCAGCGCCGCCAACGAGACCAGGGCCGCAACCGCGGTGGCGAGCACCGCTGACGGGCGTCTGCGGCTGAAACTGAGTCGGTGCATGGGGGACCTCATCATCCTTGAGTAGTGTTCGTAATGCCGAACGATGGTCGAAATGTCGGGCGGGCTGGAGGGTGGAGAGCGGCCAAGTTCCGCAACCGGCCTAGTTCGGCAAGATGCGCCACCGGTTGTCGGCGGTGCCGTCGTCCGCGTCCTGGACCGCGAACGCGCCGACCGCGGTGGAGTTGTCCGCGATGGCGAGCAGCTTGCCGCTGTTCACGTTGCGGATCTTGTAGGTCCCGTCGCCCTGGTCGAGCAGCGTCCACTTGTGGTCGGCGGTGCCGTTGTCCGACCACTGCAGGGCGGTCGCTCCGTCTGCCGTGGACATGTTCAAGACGCCAAGCACCTTGCCGCTGTGGGCATTGCGGAAGCGGACCGCGTTTCCGTCGGTGATCATTTGCCAGTTGTGGTCGGCGGTGCCGTTGTCCGACCACTGCAGAGCGCGGCCACCGTCGGCCGTGGACATGTTCTGGATGCCCAGCAGGAGACCGCTGCCCACATTGGCGAGACGGACGGTGGCGCTGGTGTTCCAGTAGACGGTGTAGTTGAAGCCGTGTGCGTCGTGGAACGGGCCCAGGTTGACGGTGGAGCCGTTGGCGGTGGCGGTGAAGGCGAGCGAACTGCTGCTGGTCCGTGTGATCGAGGACGTGTTCAGCGTAGGAAGGGCGCTGAGCGCGGTGTCGCCGTAGTTGCCGGACAGGACCACCGGGCCGTAGGTGATCGTGGCGACGTTCGCGTTGTCGTTGGCTGCTCGCATGACGACCCGCATGGGCAGGCGGACGGTGACCGCGTCGCCGGAGGTCCACGAGCGGCTCAGGGTGGCGTAACTGCCGGGCGTGGTGGTGATGTTCTGCGCGACGCCGTTGACACTGATGGTGGCCCCGGTGGTCCAGCCCGGGATGCGGATGCGCATCGCCCACGTTCCGCTGACGCTGCCGGTGACCTGCAGGGTCGTGGTGTCGCTGACGGGGTACGACGTGGTCTGGGTGACCGTGATTCCCCGCTCCGACCAGTTGAGCACCGAGGGCACGAACAGGTTCACGATCAGGGTGTTGTCACTGCGGAAGTAGACGGAGTCCATCAGCCTGGTGTGCATCTCCAGGCCCGTGCCCTGGCAGCACCAGAAGGTGCCGTAGTCGGTGCTCCAGGTGCCGCCGCCCCACGCCGGGCCCACACCGCGCCGGCCTCCCGGGTTGAGCGAAGTGAAGTAGGTGACGTGGCCGTGGTCGTCGGCCGGGTTCTGCTGGCCGATCATCTGGTTCAGCCAGGCCCGCTCGTAGTAGTCGAACAGTGCGACCCGGTCCGGGTCCAGCGTGAACAGTTCCCGGGTGAGGGTGAGCATGTTGATGGTGTTGCAGCTTTCGCACGTGTCCTTGTTCAGATAGCCGGAGATGGCATTCGGCGCGCGGAAGTGCTCCGCCTGACTGTTCCCGCCGATGGCATAGGTGTGCGCATTGACGCAGAACTTCCAGGCATTGGAGGCGATGTCGCGGTAGCGGGTCGTGCCAGTGGCCTTGTATTCCCGGGCGGCCCCGATCCACTTGGGTACCTGGGTGTTGGCGTGCAGTCCGCTGAGCTGGTCCTCGTTGGACGCCAGGGGGTCGAACACCGCGGCGTGGTCGAAGCGCTGAGCGACGGTGAGCCACCGTGCGTCGCCTGTCTGCTGGTAGAGATCGGTCAGCACGGTGTTCATGCCGCCGAACTCCGTTCCCAGCATGGCCTGCATCTGCTGGCTGCTCAGTCGGCCGGTGCGCCAATCGACCCATCCCGCCAGGGCGAGCAGCACGTCCCGGGCCTGTGTGCTGCCGATGTGGCGCCATACGTCCAGGAGGCCGGCGAGGGTCTTGTGGATGGTGTAGTACGGCACGTTGCCGTTGGTCAGGGTCCGCTGCTCAAGAGCGGTGAAGTCGGACTCGGGGTAGCCGGAGAGGTACCCGGCGTTGAAACCGGCGGCGCTGTTGTTGGCCTGGCATTTGGCCAACTCCGCAACCATGTGGGTTGCCTTGTCCCGGCAGGTGGTGTCCCCGGTCACGGCGTACAGCTGCGCCCATGCCGTTAGGAAGTGCCCTTGGACGTGGGTGCGGAAGGGAAACGTCGGCGCGTCCCAACCGCCGGTGGCAGCCGCACCGTTGGTGGACAGCAGGTGGTTGGCGCGGAAGTTGTACAGCAGCCGGTCGACGTCGACGAACCGCAGGTAGTTCCACGTACGGTTCTGGTTGTCCAGCCACCGGCTCGCGGTGAGCCGGACCCGGCCGAGTTCGAAGGGGTGCGCGGAGACTCCGATGTCGGCCCGTGCGGGAGGTATCGCCGCCTGGGCGGGAGATGCGCCGATGAAGGATCCGGTGGCAGAAGCGGCGGCGGTGGCCCCCGCCACTTGCAGGAGGCGCCGTCTGCTGACGGAGGAAGACATCTTGCACCTTTCCGTGACGGGAGAGCGATGCTTGGTCGTTCAGAGCTGTGGTGGGAGGTCGGAGCTGTGGTGGGAGACCAGGGCCTGTGACCAGGGGGCGTACTTCCGGTGACGGTGAGTGCGACGTACGCGACGCACCCCGGACCGGGCGCGGTCGGCGGGCGGCTGACGCGGCGCCACGGCTTGCGGGCGACGATGTCTGCTGCGGGAGCCGGGTGGATGGAGCGCGTCCGCCGCTGCGAACGGCGACAGAGTTTGCGGACTCCAGGGGGCCTGCGGTGGAGCAGCTTCCCGACGGCATGTCCTCACTCCGTTCCCGTACGGCAGCACCGCCGCGTGCCCTTTCGGCTCCTGGATCTTCTCGGAGACCCTTTAGCTGCGTGTGCCTGATGTCACGCATGAAACTGCGGCACTCGCCATGCCCGTGTCAACGGGTGTGCAGGGATGAAAAGCACGTTCAGGCTGCGCTTTTCTCCGTTTGTGTCTGCAAAACTGCCGGTTACTCAATGCGAAAACATGGCATGTCTACGCGCCAGGCGCCGATGGTCCCGGACCGGCTACCGTGCCGGGCGGCACCGGTCCTCCGATCGGGTCAGGCGTGGTAGCACCCAGCCGTGGTGCCGCAGGATCATGCGCATCGCAAGGCGCAGAGAGCCCTCGGTGGGGGTGCCCCCGCTCGGGCGAAATCAGCAGCCGTGCGAGAAGGTCAGCAAGTACTGCCGTCGAGACGCTCTCGGCCTTGACCTTGGCGCGGTTGATGGACAGTCGCCCGTTCTTCGCCGAGACGGACCGTACTGCTGTCGTAAAACGGGCCACGAGGTCGCCCGCTGCGGTGGACGAGGACATCGAGCTGGGTGCCGTAGGGCGTGCAGGGGGGCGGACACCCCCTGCGGGCCAGCCCCGATCCGGCGAAATCCCAGGTTACGGCCGCTCATTCATGGCTCAGGACGACTGCCTGGCCGCCCGCGGGGGCCATCGCGACGCGCAGCGTGGTCGACGAGGTCACGGTCCGTGTGCTCACTGCGACGGGGGTCTGGTACGGGCTGCTGCCCGGCGTTCCGTCGGCGTAGATCGTGGCGGTGTAGGTGCCGCTGCCGAGGAAGGACAGCGGGATCGAGAGGGTCCGGGCGGTCTCGTTGGTCATCGCCCCCAGGTACCAGGTGGTGCCGCTGCGCCGGGCGACGGCGATGTACTCGCCGATCGAACCGGCCAGGGTCCGGCTCTGGTCCCAGACGGTGGGGATGGCGTCGAACCAGGGCAGCCCGGGCCAGTTGGCGGGGGTGGAGTACTGCGAGGGGGTGCTGTACCAGTACAGGAAGTTCAGGGGCTGGTAGTACACGGCGGCCATCGCCATCTGGTGGGCGTTGGTCGTCCGGTCGCGGGACTGGCCGTAGCAGATGGTGTAGTCCATCGGCCCGCCGATGTTGCGGGCGAAGGGCAGGGTGACGTTGTGGGTGGCGGTGGGGAAGTGCTCGTTGCCCCGCACGCCCTCCAGGCTGATCCAGTTGGGGTAGGTCCGCTCGTAGCCGAACGGCCGCACGTCGTCGTGCATGTCGATCAGCAGCTTGTGCGTCGCCGCCGTCCTGGCCCAGGCGATGATCTGGTTCGTCATCGCCTGGGTGCCGTCGTTGATGAAGCCCAGCTTGACGCCCGCCACGCCCCAGCTCCGGTACAGGGCGAACAGGCTGTCCGAGCTGCTCATGGCCATGGGGTTGACGTAGAGGAAGACGCCGATTCCCTTGCCGGCGGCGTAGGAGATGACCTTGGGCATGTCGATGGCGGGGATCGGCTGCGTGGCGTCGGTCGAGGTGTGCTCGGGGCCGTACCACCCCGAGTCGTACTCGATGTACTGCAGGCCGCGGGCGGCGGCGAAGTCGACGCCCGCCAGCCCGTCCGCGGTGGTCAGATTGCACCGGAAGACCTTGCCCGGCTTGATCCACGACGTGTCGGCGAGGGCGCCGGCCGGGGCCAGGTTGAGTACCAGCTCCGCGTTGTCGACCAGTTCGGCGTGGGTGGAGCCGATCACCACGGCGCGCCAGGACGTGGCGAACGGTGTGGTGACGGCGGAGGTCGTCTGGACCGGTCCCGAGCCGCGGGCCGTGTGCCGCATCAGGTACGCCGCGAGGGTGTTGGGCTGTCCGGAGACCGAACTGAGCATCGTGCGGGGGTAGTTGGTGCGGGCCGACTCGCAGACGCAGGCGATGAGCCCGCTGCTGTAGGTCGCGGTGAGGGGGAGGTCGGTCAGGGGACCGGTGTCCGTGGATGAGGTTCCGGTGGACGGGATGGAGCCGGGCGCGACCGGGTTGTAGTCGTCCTCGTCCCGCGCGCTGTAGACGAGTGTGCCGTCCGGGAAGACGAACGTCGTCAGTTCACCGGCGATGGTGGCGGTGCCCGAGTCCAGCAGGACGTAACGGAACGCGACGCCGGTCGCGTAGGCCCGGATCTGGACACCGAAGTTGATGGAGGTGCGGTTGTCCCGGAGGTTCCAGCGCATCTCCTGGTAGGCGTCGGAGACGGTCGCGTTGCGCCCGTACAACGGGTTCCAGGTGGTGTCGACGTGCCAGTGCTGATAGTTCGTCAGAACGGCGTCGGTGCCGAGGGTGGTTCCGTCGCTCAGCCGCAGCCCCATGGCCGAACTGGCCACGACTGTCTCGCCGTTACGCCGGGCCGACCACTGGAGCGAGCCGCCCGTCAGCGACATGGCGATGCTGGTGGTGCCGTCGAGCGACGTCGCGGTGACCGAGGCGTCTGCGGCCTCGGCCGGATACGTGCTGCCGATGCCCAGCGCGGCCGTTGCGGCGGTGACAGCCGCGCCCTTGAGCACCCTGCGGCGGGAAGGTTCCTGACGCCCTGGCATGTTCACAGCCGGTCCACCTCGCTTGGATATGGTTTCCAACAAACTCAACCAGCAAGTAACAGATTCTGACCGTCGCGAAGTTTCTACGCCTCCCCCGACCTAAAGGTCAACCCCTCGCATCCACTCCCCACATGTCCGAAATCCCGTACGGTACGGGCGACTTGCGACCCCTACGAGCCCCACTAGGTGCTCCCAGAGCGGGTCACGAATTAAACAAACTCGAACGCGATCCTTGACGCCACGAACGTGCCACGACTCTCATTGGTCCCCGCGACATCAACGGATCGTCGAACCTCGACCGAGAGGGACGCACATGTTCAAGGGAGTTCCCCGGCCGCCCGCCGGCCGATGGTGGCGCGGGGCCGCAGCGTTCCTGACCCTCCTGGGAGGCCTTGCGGCGCTGCTGCTTCCGGCGACCGAGGCGCACGCGGCCACGGTGTCGTTCACCACGGGTGCCGCACGCACCGACCAGAACGGCAACACCCTGCAGCTGCACGGCCTCGGCATCATCAAGGTGGGCAACACCTGGTACGGCTTCGGCGAGGACAAGACCGGCGAGACCTCGTCGGACACGTCCTTCCAGGACATCGCCTGCTACTCCTCCACCAATCTCGCCGACTGGGCCTACCAGGGCCAGGCGCTGAGCCGGCAGAGCAGCGGCGACCTCGGCCCCAGCCGCATCGTGGAGCGACCCAAGGTCATCTACAACAAGTCGACCAGCACATACGTGATGTACATGCACATCGACAGCAAGAACTACTCCGAGGCCAAGGTCGGCGTGGCGACCAGCAGCACCCCGTGCGGCCCCTACACCTACCGGGGAAGCTTCCGGCCGCTGGGCAACGTCAGCCGTGACCTCGGCCTGTTCCAGGACACCGACGGCACCGGCTACCTGCTGAGCGAGGACCGCAACAACGGCCTGCGCATCGACAAACTGTCCGCCGACTACCTGTCCGTGGACAGCGCGGTGGCGGTGCTCGGCAGCAGCGGCAGCAGCGGCAGCGTCGAGGCCCCCGCCATGATCAAGAAAGACGGCACCTACTACGTCTTCGGCTCCCGCCTGACGGGCTGGAGCCTCAACGACAACATCTACGCCACCGCCACGTCACTGGCCGGCCCCTGGTCGTCCTTCCGGAACCTGGCCGCGCCCGGCACCCACACCTACGGCAGCCAGACGGCGAACGTCATCACCGTCCAGGGCTCCTCCGGCACCACCTACATCTACGCCGGCGACCGCTGGAACACCTCCGACCTCGGCGCGTCGAAACTGATCTGGCTGCCCCTGACCATCAGGGGCACCACGGTGAACCTCGGCCAGTACCCCTCCTGGTCACTCGACACCTCGGCGGGAACCTGGACGGCCGACAGCGGGATCCCCGCTGAGGGTGTCCACACCCTGAAAAACGTCAACAGCTCTCTGCTGATGGACGTGTCGAGCGGCTCCACGGCGAACGGCGCCAAGATCATCCAGTGGCCGTCCAACGGCGGCACCAACCAGCAGTGGACGCTCACGCGGGTGGCGGACAACATCTACACGCTCAAGAGCGTGAGGAGCGGCCTGTGCCTGGACGTACCGAGCCATTCGACCGACACCGGCGTCCAGTTGGAGCAGTGGACCTGTAACGGCGGGACCAACCAGCAGTGGTTCCTCGACCTGGTCGGCAGCTCCACCGGCAGCACCTACATGCTCGCCGGCGTGGGCAGCGACCTGGAAATCAGTGTCGCGAACGCCTCGACCACCAGCGGGGCGGCGGTGGCGCAAGAAACGGGCACAGGCGCGACGAGCCAGCGTTGGAGTCTTTCCTGACGGGTGCGCCTGGACCGCTGACGCGGATCAACGAACTCGTCGGCCACGTGTTTGCGTCCAGCACGCAGGCGCTCGGCTCGGCATCCCGGCCTTCGGCCTCACGCACCAATCGACGCAGCAGGCCGTTGAGCTGGTCGAAAATGCCTTCCTTCTGCCAGGCGGCGCCGCCTGGACCGCCCAGCTGGGCGCCCTCCCGGTCATTGAGGGCACTGTGATCCATCTGCGGGTCGAGCACCTGCCCAGCGGGGCCACCCCGAAGCCGGTGTGGCTGTGGTGGTCGGGCACCGGCGCTACCGCCGCGGGGGTCGACCGGCTCTGGCAGGCGTTCCTGCGGCGCTTCGACATCGAGCACACCTTCCGGTTCTTCAAGCAGACCCTGGGCTGGACCTGCCCGAAGATCCGCACCCCCGAGGCGGCTGACCGATGGACCTGGCTGATCCTCGCCGTCTATGCCCAGCTCCGGCTCGCCCGCCCGTTGGCAGCCGATCTGCGACGCCCCTGGGAGAGGCCCAGCGAACCGCACAAGCTCACTCCCGCCCGCGTCCGGCGCGACTTTCGGCACCGGCCGAAGGCCATCTGCCCGGCTGGTGCACCGAAACCCACCAGCCCAGGGCCAGGGCGGCCGCCAGGCCGCAAGAACGCTCGCCCGACCCCGCGCCACGACGTCCACACAGTCCGCAAAACGGACACTGCGAAACGGAAGAAGAAGAAGTCAACCACCCCTCGCCCACGGCGCACAGGTTAAAGATCAAGCTAGCCGTTCATCCCCCCTCAAAGACTCACAGGTTTCCCGAGGAGGCCTACGGTTGACTCGGTGACGTTCCAGACGCCGTCCGCGACCCCTCCAAGTGGGCCAGGAGCGGCCTGAGCGGGGGTGGCTAGCGTGATACTGCCAAGTGCGAGAAGGACGGTTGCTGCTCCCGCGGTGACGAACCGGCGTACAGGGGTCATGTGGCAGGCTTCCTGAAAATGTGTGCTCGTTGGCACAGGTGTGAATGGGCTGGGAGTATTCCCGGTCGCGGCCCTGCTGTACCGGTATTCCCGGCGTGATGGCGCTCGGAAGCCCCCGAGGAGCGCACGAGACTCACCGACGTGCCTGAGGCCAGCGAGCACTCGTCGGATCGGCCGCTTCCCCCGAGCATGGTCAGGCAGCAGACTCACCTTCAGGGCCTTCGTCGTGGTCACGTGCATCCTTGGTCGGAGCACATGATCAGACGAAGGCCGCCTCACCGTCCGGCGAACACCCAGGTGAACGACCTAGTTCGAGGACCAATTCGACTCGCCGGTAACCTGCATCACCATGATGCGCGCTTGGATCCTGCCGATGCTGCTTGTGCTCAGCGGCTCAGCCGTCGCGGCCGGGCAGATCTTCCAGGGGAGCCCCGGCACAGCCGCAGCATTCCTGCTGGCGTTCCTGGCGCTCGCCGGCGTGAACTCACCCCTGATCTTCCCGAGGTCGATCGGTGCGCAGGAGGCACAACGCCGCAGCGCGGTCGACGGCCGACCGGTCGTCTTCTGGCGGCCCGGCTGCAAGTACTGCATACGACTGCGCATCCGGCTGGGCCGCGGCGCCTACCAGTTGCACTGGGTCAACATCTGGCGCGACCCGGCAGGAGCCGCAACGGTGAGAGCAGCCAACGACGGCAACGAGACCGTGCCGACCGTCATCGTGGCGGGCCAGCCACACACCAACCCCGACCCCGAATGGGTGCGCGGACAGCTCTCCCCGTCCGTGTGATCAGAAACCGCACTCTACGGAGAGCCACCCGCAGCCCCAGGCGCACGGAGGTCAAAAGACAAGCTAGGGCGTGTACCGAAAGTGGATCAAGATACTTGTTCTGGCCCTGGCATGTGTCATGCGATGCTCACGTCGTGACTGATCAACGTGAGGTTGTCATCGTCCGCTGGCCAGGCCAGGCCCCTTCCGCCCAGGATGGGCTGGCGGATCTGCTGGCGGCCTACCATCTGCAGACGCAGGCCGAGAAGGGTGAGGCCGTCGCCGGTGTGGATGGGTTGCCGGACCGCTACCGGGTGGAGATCGCGGATCCACAGGCCGTGTTCGTTGACGATGTCGTGCTGCTGGCGTTGAGCGCAGACACCGCGGTGGGCTGCCTGGTGGTGACCGCCTCTGTCGACGGACGGTCCGAGGTCAAAAGGCTCTGGACGGACCCGGCGTTCCGGGGGCGGGGCATTGCGTCCAGCCTGGTCAGCGCCGCGCTCGTGCATGCTGCGGAAAGCGGCGTCCGCACGGTACGGCTGTCGGTGTGGAAATGGCGGGCAGGCGCGATCGCCCTGTACGAGCGGCTCGGATTCACCGTCACCGAGTCGTGGGACGAGCGGGACCAGTTGGTCTGCATGGAACGAGCCGCGTGAGTGGTCACAGCCATTCGTTGATGGCCACTACGAGGACGGTCGCCTCGTAGCGGACCGCGAGCTTGTCATAGCGCGTCGTCACGGCACGGTGCCTCTTGAGGCGATTGATGCCGCACTCCACTGCATGCCGCGCCTTGTAGTCCGCCGGGTCGAACTTCGGCGGCCGACCGCCGCGGGAGCCGCGTTTCTTGCGGTTGCGGGCATGGTCGGCCTGGTCCGGGATGGTGCAGCGGATACCACGTCGGCGCAGGTAGGCGCGGTTCTTGCGGGAGGCGTGCGTCTCATACGCATGTGTGGGTTGGCCGGTTGGGCCGGGCGGGTCTTTGCCGCGGCCGCCCGGCGCATGTCCGAGGCACCCGCACAGATTCCAGTACCGCTTTGAACACGGTGCAGTCGTTGACGTTGCCGGGGGTGAGGACGACAGCCCGGGGGCAGGCCCCGGCCGTCGCAGGCGAGATGGACTTTGGTGGTCAGCTAGCCGCGGGAGCGGCCCAGTGCCTGGTCGGCCGCCGAGCGTGCCGAACCTTCCAGCCCGCCGTTCGCGCCCGCCCCCTTTTCCGGGCGCCGGCCGCGTGCTGGTGGGAGCGGTTGATGGTGGAGTCCACCGACACCGTCTATTCCACCGCTCCGACGGAGTCGTCCCGCGCCTGAATCTGCTCCAGGAGGCGGGCCGAGGTCCCGTCCCGCTCCCAATGGGCGAACCGCTCATAGACCGTCTGCCACGGTCCGTAGTGTTCCGGCAGGTCACGCCAGGGAGCACCGGTGCGCAACCGCCATAACACGCCGTTGATTACCTGCCGGTGGTCGCGCCACGGACGGCCTGGTCCATCGGTAGCCGGCAGCAGGGGCTTCAGCGCCTCCGTGCTGCGTCCGTCAGCTCGCCGTGTCCTGTCACGTGCTCGGTCACGAACTGGGCCTCATGCAGCCGTCGGCGTCTGTGTCTTGGCCTGGCGCACCCCGCGCAGGGCGCCGGACCAGGCGATCACCTGGTCGAACATGTCGCCCACGGCGGTGTCGAGGCCCTCCTGGGGGACGAAGGTGCCGGTGTGGAACGAGGGGTGTGTCGAGATGGTGGGCTGGGCGCGGACCGTGGCCACCTGGAGTTCGGCGAGGACGAGCCGCAGCGCCTCGGCGGCCCGGGCCCCGGCGACCCAGCCGCCGTAGCTGATGATCCCGGCGGCCTTGTCGTTCCACTCCCGGTAGACGTAGTCCAGGGCGTTCTTCAGGGCTCCGGGGTAGGAGCGGTTGTACTCGGGGACGAGGAAGATGTAGCCGTCGAAGCTGTCGATGAGTGCGCCCCAGGCGCGGGTGTGGTCGTGCTGGTACTGCTGGAGGTTCGGGTTGCCGGGCTCGTCGAGGTTGCCGAGGTCGTGGTCGGCGAGGTCGATGAGTTCGTAGTCGGCGCCGCCGTGGGCACGGGCGGCCTCCAGCGCCCAGGCGGCGATCTGGTCGCCGCGGCGTCCGGGGCGGGTGCTTCCGAGGATGACTGCGATGCGAAGTGACATGGACTTCCTTCCAAGAGAGTTGTCACGTCAACTCTAGATTGGAGGGAGTTGAAGTGACAACTCTGCTGGTCGCGATATCCTCGGCGACATGACGGAGACTCAATCGCTGGAACCCGAGGAGTGGGAGTTCTGGGATACCTGGATGCGCGCGCAGCGCCTGCTCACCAGGGAGCTGGAGCGTGGTCTCCAGCATGACTGCGACATCTCGAAGGCCGAGTTCAGCGTGCTGGTGACGCTGTGGCAGGCCGCCGGCCGTGAGATGCGTGTCGGCGAGCTCGCCGAGTCGCTCGACTGGGACAAGAGCCGCGTCTCACACCAGCTGACGCGCATGGAAAAACGCGGCTTCGTCAAGCGCACCCAGTACGGGGCCGATGGTCGCCGCGCGGGGATCGGGCTGACCGCCGAGGGCCGCCGCGCCGCCCAGAGCGCCATCCTCGTGCACGGCGGCAACATCCGCCGCCACTTCCTCGACTCACTGACCCCCGATCAGGCATCAGTCATCCGGGCATGGAGCGAGCAAGCGGTCGATCGCCTGGAGCCGCACCGCAGCGAGGCTGCCAGCGACGGCGCGTCCTAGACCGCGTCCCACACCGCCCCCATAGACACCGTCGATACGGCCCTGGGCATTGTCAGACAGGCCCTAGTCGAAGATCCGCCAACCGTGAGCTCCCGCGCCGCAGGAAGGGCGCTTCCACTTCTGCCGTGGCAGGCCGGGAAACAGCTCGTGGACGGGGTGGTCGAGTGACCGGCGGGTGACGACCGTGTCGTGCGAATCGTTACGGAGGGCTGACCAGGGAGGATCCGAGTGCCCCTGGCCGCCTATCGCTCGAAGTCACATTCCTCAGTGGACCCTCGTCGATAGTGACTGGGGCGGCCCCGGAGGGCCGTTTCCCGGCGGTGTGGCAGCGGGACGGAATGACATGGGTCTGCAGGCTGGTCCGGGAGAAGAGTCTGTCGTGCGAGTCGGCAGTGTCTGTATGCGAGTTGGCACTTGCTTCTGTCATGCGGCCGCTGCGCCCACGGTCGGTTCGATGTTCTGGTTGAGACGGAAGACATTCGCGGGGTCGTATTTGTTCTTGATGGCAACCAGCCGGTCGAAGTTGGGGCCGTACGCCGCACGTACCCTGTCCTGCCCTTCTGCGCCCAGGTAGTTCACGTAGACCCCGTCACGGGTGAACGGCTGCACCGCCTCCCAGAGCGCGCGTGTCCAGGCGATGTTCGTCTCCGCGTGCGCGGGGTCCGCCCACAGGGAGGTGATGAGGAGGTTGTAGGACCAGTCCCGGTGACCGAACGCGGTCTGGTCCGGGCCGACTCGGTTCATCGCGCCGTCGCCATTGTGCTCGATGATCACCGTGGTCATCGGCGATGGGACCGTGGCGAAAGCGGCGAGTATCACGTTTATGGCTTCATCGCTGATCTCGGCCAGGAAGTTGGACCACGCCGACCGCGCCTCCTGGAAGCGCCAGTTGAAGCGGGCCCGGCCCGAGTGCAATGGGATCCCTCGCCCAAGTAAGGGACGGAGAGCTGGACTCTGCACGGCAACTCCTGCCCCGTGAAAGCCCCTTCCCGTGAACCTTGGGGGTCTGACTCACCCGCACCGATGAGTCAGGCCAAGGACGTCCGGGACAAGGCGATCGAGGATGGCGGCGCGGGGATGCTCGGGTACGTGAAGGCCATGTACGCCGAGGTTCGTGTGCGGGCGGGGGGAGTTGAGCGGCGGCCGGGGGTTGTGCCGCCCCGGCTGGATGCACGTCATCCGCTCGCGGGCTTTGCCGGCCTGGGGGTGAGGGCGTTCACGGCGCAGGGGGGAGGCCTGGTGGTTGTGGGGGGTGGTGGGTAGCGGCGGGTTGCGTGTGGTCGGCGGCGGGTGCCGTGTCGTGGCTGGGTGTCGTGTCGTCGCCGGGGTCGGGGTCGGGGTGGGGCTTGGGGGGGGGGGCGGGGGCAGGGGTGCCGGCCCGGCCGGGGGCGGGGGTGGGTGTCGTGTGGGGGGTTGATTGGTTGTTGAGGGGGGTGCGAGGGGTTGGCTGGAGGGTGGGGGTGGGTGCGGGTGTTGGGCCCGGGCCGGCGACGGGAGGAGTTTCGATGAGTGTGCAGCAGGCCCCGGTGGGGGGAGCGCGGTCCTGGGTGGAGTTGTGCCTGCAGGTGCAGCAGTTTTATGGGCGGCAGATGCAGTTGCTGGACAGTGGTGAGGTGGATGCGTGGGCGTGCACCTTCACCGAGGATTGTGTCTTCGTGTCGAATGCACAGCCGGAGCCGACGGTGGGCCGGCAGGCGTTGGCGGCGGGTGCCCGGCAGGCGGTCGAGTATGTGACGGCGCAGGGTATCCGGCGTCGTCATGTGCTGGGCACGGTGGCGGTGATCGGGCAGGAGGAAACGACGGTGTCCGTCCGCTTCTACGTGCTGCTCGTCGAGACCCCGCGCGGCGGTCAAGCGACCATCCTGTGCAGCGCCACGTGTGAGGACGTCCTGGAAGTGGGCCCGGACGGGCCGGTGGTGGTCAGGCGTGTGGTCAGCCGCGACGACGTGGTGTGACGGCGCCGGACACGGCCTCACGCCCCGGTCGGGGCCCGCGCGCCTGGGGCGGGGGCGGGAAGAATTTCAGGGTGGTCTCGTGAATCACTCTGACGATCGTGTGCAGTGCCGTGTGTGAGGACGTCCTGGAGCTGGGCCCGGACGGGCCGGTGGTGGTCAGGCGTGTGGTCGGCCGTGACGGTGTGGTGTGACGGTGCTGGGCCCGGGGCTGGTGGTGGTGAGGTGTGTGGTCGGTCGTGGCGGTGTGGGTGCGGGTCACGGCCGGGCGCCCCGGGGCTGGGCCTGCGCGTGTGGGGTGGGGGTGGGAAATATTCAGGGTGGTCTCGTGAATCGCTCTGATGCCCCGTCGTGCGGTGTTGGCCAGAGTGGTTCGTGTGCCGCACAGGGGGTGGGGCGTGGGAGGTGGACATGTCGGTGAGGGCCGAACTCTACGCGGAGGTCACGGGGTTCCTGCTGGCCAGGTGTGATGCGGACCCGGAGGGGCTGTCGGCTGCGTCTGATCTCTATGACGACGTCGGGATCGATTCGCTGGATCTGGTGGCGATGGCGCAGGCCCTTCGGGGTGCGCACGGTATCGAGATGGACGACGAGCGGGTGGGCGGGCTGCGGACGGTGGGGGATGTCGTGGAGTTCGCCCTGTCCAAGATCGAGTCCAAGCGGGCCGTCTAGTTCACGGGGAGTGTGGGTCATGCCTGCCTATATCACCGCCATGGGGCGTTTTCTGCCTGGGGATCCGGTGCCGAACGAGGAGATCGAGGACTATATCGGCAGTGTGGGCGCCGCGAGTTCGCTGTTGCGTGAGCGGATTTTGGACAGTTGCGGGATCACGTCGCGGTATTACGCGATCGACAAGCAGCGCAGGACGTTGTTTTCCAATACCGATATGGCGGTTGCGGCTGTCCGGCAGGCGGTGGACCGTTCGGGGATCACGGTCGACGATATCGATCTGATTGCGGCGGGTACCGCGGTGCCGGATCTGATCGCGCCGGGCATCGCCAGCGGCATCCACGGCCAACTGGGCGGCCCGCCCTGTGAGATCGTCACCACCCACGGTATCTGCAGCACCGGAATGATGGCGCTGAAGAACGCCTACCTGCAGGTGGCGGCCGGGGAGAAGAAGAACGCCATCGCCTGCGCGTCCGAACTGGCCTCGCGTTTCCTCAAGAGCGACCGGTTCGCCGACGTGAGGCCCATCTCCGAGGACGGTGCGATCGCCATGGAGATGGCGTTCTTGCGGTACATGCTCTCGGACGGTGCGGGTGCCGCGCTGGTGCAGGACCGTCCGGCGGCCGGGGGGGTGAGTCTGCGGATCGACTGGATTTCGCTGACGTCCTACGCCAGCACCGAGCAGACCTGCATGTACATGGGTGCGGCCGATGGTGCGGTTGATGGTGGGGCCGGGCACAGCTGGTGGGACTACCCCTCGGCGGCCGAGGCGGCGGTCGAGGGCACGCTGGCGCTGCGGCAGAACCTGGGCCTGCTGCCGCACCTCGTGCGGATCGGCGTCAGGGAGTACCAGCGCCTGCTCAAGGAGGGCCGCTTCGACCCGGACGAGCTGGCCTGGTTTCCCGCGCACTACTCCAGCGAGCGCATGAAGTCCATGGTGCTCAAGGAGATCGAGCGCAAGAAGGTCAGGGGCCCCTCCGTGGAGAAGTGGTACAGCAATCTGACCCGGGTCGGGAACATGGGCTCCGCCAGCATCTACGTCATCCTGGAGGAGATGCTCCGCGAGGGCCTGGTGGCCGCCGGCGACAAGCTTTTGGTGATGGTTCCCGAGTCCGGCCGGTTCGCGGTGTCCTTCGCGCATCTGACGGCCGTCGGCGCCGGCTTTGCCGAGGAGGCCTGAGGTCATGGGTGCACAGCCCCGGGTGAGGGTCTACTGGTACTCGCAGACCGGTCAGCTTGTGGAAGCGGTGTCCGCGTTCACCGGCCCGCTTCAGAAGGCGGGGTGGGATGTCCGCAGGGTCGAGGTCAGGCCCCGTGACGCTTTTCCCTTCCCCTGGCCGATACGCCGCTTCTTCGGTGTGTTCGCCGCCTCGGTCGATCCCGGCGGGGCGCCGGGTATCACCGCCCGGCCGCCGGTGGCCGCAGACGACGAGGTGGACCTGGTCGTCTTCGCCTACCCCGTCTGGTATCTGGCTCCGGCGCCGCCGATGCGGGCGCTTGTCGGCAGCGCACCGGAGGCGTTCGCCGGGCGTGCCGTCATCGGTCTCGTGGCCTGCCGGAACATGTGGTATTCCGCCGCCCTGGAGGTGCAGCGGCTGATCGGGGCCGCGGGCGGCCGCTATGTGGGCACGATCGCCGCGGTGGACACCGCCCCCGCCGCCGTCACCTTCGTCACCACGCTGCGCTGGCTGCTGGCCGGCCGGCGGGAGGCGTCCTGGGGGTTCCCGCGCGCCGGCGTCGCCGGCGACGAGCTGGAGCGGCTCGCGCTGCTGGGCGAGCGCATCGCCGCACTCGCCCCCAAGCGGGGCGATGGCACCTCACACGGGCCCGAACGCGCCCCCGCGCCGGGCGATGGCACCTCACCGGGGCCCGAACGCGCCCCGCAGCAGCCCGAGGTCGCCCCGGACCGGGCCCGGCCCGCGTCCGGCCCCGCGGCCGAGGACCCCGCGTCCGGCTGCGGGTTCGAGGACCCCGCGTCCGGCCCCGTTTTCGAGGACGCCGCGTCCGGCCCGGCGTTCGAGGACGCCCTGGCCGATGGGGTCAGCGGTCTGCTCGCCGCCCATGACGCGGCTCCGGTGAATTACTCGCTGGCCGCGGCCGATCTGCTGGCCGGCCGGGCTTTTCGGGTCTGGGGCCGGGTCATCCGCGCCGCGGGCCGCCGCGGTGAGGTTCAGCGTGCCGCGCTCACCGGGGCGTTCGTGCTGTGGCTGACCGGCGCCGTGTTCGCCGGGCTGCCCGCGGTCGCCGTCGCCCGCGTGCTGTTCAAGGCCGGATTCGACGCCGCGGTGGCCCGGCGCCTGGCGCCGGTCGTCGCCGCTCTCTCGGAGGTGCGCTCATGACCGCAGCCGCCCCGCAGCCGCCCCGCGCGGCCGCGCAGCTGGAATGCGACGTGGTGGTGATCGGCGGCGGGCCCACCGGGCTTGCCGCGGCCCACTTCCTGGCGCAGCACGAGGTCCGCACCGTCGTCCTGGAACAGCGTTCCACTCCGTCCTCTCACCCGCGTGCCACGGTCATCAACTCGCGCACCATGGAGCTGCTCAGGCACCTGGGTGTCGACGCCGAGGTGCGCCGGGTGGGCGTCCCGCTGGAGAACACCGCACGCATCACCTGGTGCACCGAGCTGGCCGGCACCGAGCTGGCCGGCCTCGACATCATCGCCTCGGCGGGCGCCCTGATGCAGCGCGCCGCCAACAGCCCGGTCCTGCCCGTCATCTGCTCGCAGAACCGGGTGGAAGCGCTGCTCGTCGACCGGCTGCCCCAGGACGCACGACTGATCCGCGGTGTCAGGGCCAAGGAGCTGACCCCCACTCCGTCCGGTGTCCGGGTGAGGGCCTCGGGCGAGCAGCCCGTCGTCGTCGAGGCCCGCTACGCCGTCCTGGCCGAGGGGCTGCACGGCTCGCTGCGCGAGTCGGTGGGCCTTGGGCACACCGCAGCCGCGCCGCTGGGCAGGCTCCTGGACATCCACTTCAGCGCCGACCTGTCGCCCTGGACGGCGGGTCGGGAGAGCGCCCTGTACTGGGTCCTCAACGACACCGTGCGCGGCGTCCTGATCACCGTCGACCCGGGGCGCGGGGAGTGGTTGCTGGAGATCCCCGCCCTCACCCCCGAGGAGGAACGCACCTATTTCGAGCGGGACGTCGACCACCGCAGGCTGATCGAGGCCGCCGTCGGGAAGACGGGCGACGCGATCAGGGGGCTGCGCATCCACTCGGTACGGGACTGGGTGATGGGCTCGACCGGGCTCGACCGCTGGCGCAGCGCCGACGGCCGGGTGCTTGCCGCCGGGGACGCCGCCCACACCTTCCCGCCCACCGGCGGCTTCGGCATGAACACCGGCATCCAGGACGCGCACAACCTCGCCTGGAAGCTGGCCGCGGTGCTGCGCGGCGGCGCCGGCGACACGCTCCTTGACTCCTACGAGCGCGAGCGGCGCCCGGTCGCCGAGTTCAACGCCCGGCACAGTGAGATCAACGCCCTGCAGAAGCGGGCGCTGCTGCAGTCCGACGCCGATGCGGCCCACTTCGCGGCGGACATCGAACAGCACCGGCCGCACTTCGACTTCGAGGGGCAGACGCTGGGCTTTTGCTATGCACCGGGCCCGGGCGAGCCGGTGGTCAGGGACGTGGTGACCTACGTGCCCACCGCCGAGGCCGGCCACCGGGCCCCGCACGCCTGGCTGGAGGGGCCCGGCGGGCGGATCTCCACAACCGATCTGGCCCGTACCGGCTTCGCCCTGCTCACCGGGGCCGGGGGAAGGCGCTGGCTGGACGCGGCCGAGGAGGCCAAGACCTTCCTGGGGCTGCCCCTGACCGCGGCCGTGATCACCGCGGACGGGCCCGGACTGCGTGATGTCACCGGCGCCTTCGCCGACCGCTACGCCCTCAAGGGGGCGCAGGCCGTTCTCGTCCGGCCCGACGGCCATGTCCTGGCCCGGCTGCCCGGCGCCTCGCCGCGGCAGGAACTGCGGCAGGCCGCCGACCGCACCGCCGACAGCGGGCGGGCGCCCCACCCAGCGGAAGGGCTGTCATGACCGCCGAACCCGCCTTCTCCCCGCAGCGGCTCGCGCAGCTGCGCTTCGCCTCCCTCACCGAGGTCCGCGCCGCCCTGGCCTTGCTGGCGCGCGAGGACCTGGCGGCCTGGCTGGCCACGCCCGACGGCGAGGACATGCTGCGTGCGGTCTTCGCGCAGATGCCCGCCCGCTACATCGGAGGCCTCACGGGCCCTGCGCAAACTGCCCGTTGGCAGGTGCGCAGGGAAGGGGCCGCCACCGTGGTCTACGACCTCATCCTGGCCGAGGACGTTTGCGAGGTGCGCGAGCCGGGCAGCGCGGGCGAGCCCGCGCTCACCCTCACCCTGGATGCCGTCGGTTTCGTGGAGATGGCCTCGGCCGCGGCACAGGGCATGGACCTGCTGCTCGAGGGACGGCTGCACATCAGCGGCGACGTGCAGCTGGCGATGCGGATGGAGTTGCTCTTCGGGCTCGCCGCGCCGGGTGCGCCGCAATGAGTGCCCTGCCGGCACGCCACCGGGTGGTGGTGACGGGCATCGGCATGGTCAACCCGCTGGGCATCGGCACCGAGACGGTCTGGGCGCGGCTGCTTTCCGCGACCAGTGGCGTGGGGCCGATCCGGGGTTTCGACGCCGGCCGGCTGCCGGTGCGCATCGCCGCCGAGGTGAGGGGCTTCGAGGCGACGATGTGGCTGACCCGCAAGGAGGCCCGGCGTCTGGACCGGTTTTGCCACTTCGCGCTCGCCGCGGCCGAACTCGCCGTGGAGCGGGCGGGCCTGGACGGCATCGACCCGGACGGCGCCGCCACCGTGATCGGCAGCGCCATCGGCGGCGCCGCCACCATGGTGGCGGGGGTGCTCCAGGACGTGGCGGCGCCGAACATGGTCTCCCCGTTCTTCGTGCCCAGCTCCATCGTCAACATGGGCGCGGGCACGGTCTCCCAGCGCTTCGGCTTCCGCGGCCCCGGCCTCGCACCGGTCACCGCCTGCGCCTCGTCGGCCGACGCGGTCGGGCAGGCCTACCGCCTGGTCCGCGACGGCTATGCCCAGGCCGCGCTCGCCGGCGGCGCCGAGGCGTGCATCGCCTCGCCGCTGATCGCGGGCTTCGCCAACCTGCGCGCCCTCTCGCGCCGCAACGACGAACCGCACCGCGCCTGCCGCCCGTTCACCGCCGACCGTGACGGTTTCGTCATGGGGGAGGGCGCCACCGTCCTGCTCCTGGAGACCGCCGAGTCGGCGCTGGCGCGCGGCGTCCACGTCTACGCCGAGATCTGCGGCTACGGGCAGACCAGCGACGCCTACCACGTCACCGCCCCCGACCCCACCGGGCGCAGCGCCGCCCGCGCCATGCTCGCCGCCCTGCGCGAGGCGGATCTCAAGCCCGCCGAGATCGACCACATCAACGCGCACGGCACCTCCACCGTGTTCTCCGACGCCGCCGAGACGAAAGCGATCAAGTCCGCCTTCGGCGCGCACAGCAGCCGGCTGGCCGTCACCTCCACCAAGTCGATGACCGGGCATCTGCTCGGCGCGGCCGGCGCGACCGAGGCGGCGTTCTGCGCCCTGGCCATCGACCGCTCGGTCATCCCGCCCACCATCAACCAGGACGCGGACGCGGCCGACCCCGTGTGCGACCTCGACTACGTGCCGAACACCGCCCGTCCCCACGAGGTGTCGGCGGCTTTGTCCAACTCGTTCGCCTTCGGCGGGCAGAACGTCACGCTCGCCCTTCGACGCTTCGTCGGCCGGTGAGCGGCCCGCCCGCCCAGCGCGCGGCGGGCCCGCTCACCGGTGACCACTTTCGAGGAAGGCTTTTTGATGACTGCGCTGTCCACCGCCCCCGTGGCCGCCGTTCCCGGTCCCACCGGCAAGCTGCGCGCCCTGCTGTCGATGTCCGGCAATCCGCTGGACTACTTCAACGATCTGCGTGAACAGTACGGGCCCGTCGTGCGCGTCCCGCTCGGCTTCCGTGACCTGTACCTGGTCAGCGACCCGGAGGCGGTCCACGAGGTGCTGGTCACCTCGCACCGCAACTTCACCAAGGCCACCATGAGCGCCGGCGGCGGCGAGTGGGTCGCCCCGCTCTCGGTGATCTTCGGCAACAGTCTGACCACCAGCGACGGCGACTACCACCGCAAGCAGCGCAGGCTGATCCAGCCGATGTTCCATCACGAGCGGGTCGCCGGCTACGGCCGTGCCTTCGCCGAGATCTCCGACGCCGTCCAGTCCGGCTGGACGGACGGGGACCGGCTCGACCTGTCCGTGGAGATGACCGAGCTGACGCTCGCCGTCGTGGCCCGCACCCTCTTCGACGTCTCGCTCGACAGCGAGGCGGCCCGCACCGTCCGCACCGGCATCCCGCGCGACGAGGGCCCGCTGCGCTGGGACTCGCTGCCCTTCGCCCGCTACCTGTCGAAGCTGCCGCTGCCCGGCAACAAGCGTTTCTTCGAGGGCCGCGACAAGCTCGACGCCATCGTCTACGGGCTCATAGAGGAGCGCAGGAAGGGCGACGGCCGGGGCGGCGACCTGCTCTCCCTGCTGCTCGCGGCGCGCGACGCCGACACCGGCGAGCCGTTGGAGGACTATCAGGTGCGCGACGAGGCCATCACCATGCTGATGGCCGGTCACGAGACCACCGCCAACGCGCTCGCCTGGTCCTTCCATCTTTTGGGCCACCACCCCCGGGCGCGGGAGCGGATGCACCGGGAGATCGACGAGGTGCTCGACGGCCGGCTGCCCACCGTTGAGGACCTGCCCCGCCTGCCGTGGACCGACGCCGTGCTCTGCGAGGCGATGCGCCTGTACCCGCCGATCATGGGGATGGCCCGCCGTCCCCTCGACGACTTTGAGCTGTGCGGCTACCGCATCCCCAAGGACAGCTTCGTCGCGCTCGTCCCGTGGGTGAACCACCGCGACCCCGCGTGGTGGCCGCAGCCGGAGCGTTTCGCCCCGCAGCGCTGGCTGAAGAACCCGCAGGGCGCCGACACGGCGGACGAGCTGACCGGCCACGCGGTGCAGCCCGGCCGCCCGCGCCTGGCCTACCTCCCCTTCGGCGCCGGCCCGCGCCAGTGCATCGGCAGCGCCTTCTCGCAGATGGAAGGCGTCATGGCGCTGGCCACCCTGGGGCGGCACTGGGAGTTCGAGCCCGTTCCCGGGATTCCGGTCGACACGGTGGCCAGGATCACCATCCGCCCGCGGCACGGCGTGCCGGTGACCGCCAGGCGCCGCTGACCCACGCCGGGCCGCCGCTGCCGGCCGCACGTCAACCGACACGTCTTCGAAGGGATGCCCCCGCATGACCGCCCACACCCAGGCCGCACCCGCCGCCGCACCCGCTGCCGCACCCGCCGCCGCACCCGCTGCCGCACCCGGCGTCGCACCCGCCGTCGCACCCGGCGTCGCCGTTGCCGTCGATGTCGCCGTCGACAGGGAGGAGCTGCGCTGCTTGCTGGCACGGGTCCTCGAACTCGGCGTGGAGGAGATCACCGATGACACGCACTTCGTGCAAGACCTGGATCTCGATTCCCTGATGGCGCTGGAGATCGTGGTCCGGCTGCAGCGGCAGTACGGCATCCGGCTGGTGGAGAGCGACCTGAAGCACCTCACGTCCCTCCCGCAGATCCTGGAGCTGGTCTCCGCCAGGCGCGCGGCCCCGTGCGCCTCCGGCCCGGCGTGAGCGGCACTCGGGAGGAGCCGGCGCCGCACAGGCGGCGGCCGGTGGCCCTGGTGTCGGGAGGCTCCCGGGGCATCGGCCGCGCCGTCGTGGTGCGGCTGGCACACGACGGGTTCGACGTCGCGTTCTGCTACCGGGCGAACGCCGGCGCGGCCGCCGAGGCCGTCGAGGCGGCCGCCGGCAGCGGAGCGCGCGTGGTCGCCCACCGCGTCGACGTCGCGTCGCTCGAGGAGGTGCGGGCCTTCACCGAGGCCGCGGAGAGCGAACTGGGGCCGCTGGACGCCGTGGTGACGTGCGCGGGGCTGATCCGCGACACCCCCTTGCTGGGGATGTCCGGCGAGGACTGGCGGGCGGTGATGGCGACCAACCTCGACGGCACCTACAACGTCTGCCGCGCGGCCGTCTTCTCGTTCATGACGCGCCGCACCGGCTGCGTGGTGACGCTGTCGTCCGCCGTCGGTGTGCACGGCCACGCCATGCAGAGCAACTACGCGGCGTCCAAAGCGGGCATCATCGGCTTCACCAAGTCCCTCGCCAAGGAGTGCGGAAAGTACGGTGTGCGCGCCAACGTGGTCGCACCCGGCCTCATCGACACCGACATGACCGCCGCTTTGAGCGAGGCGGCCAAAAAGGACATCCTCGACGCGATTCCGCTGGGCCGCTTCGGCGCAGCGGGCGAGGTGGCCGATCTCGTCTCCTTCCTGGTCTCCGATCGCGCCCGCTACATCTCCGGGCAGGTCCTGGGCGTCGACGGCGGCCTGGTGTTCTGAGGCGGGCCGGGCCGGGGCCGGCCGCCGTTTTCCTGTCTGTTCGATAGGATGCCTGGCCCCGTGAGGCTCGGCCTCGA
>NZ_JBIAWI010000021.1:0-202827 GCF_042895385.1 Streptomyces sp. NPDC001401 | reverse complement strand
AAACGCCCGGTTACATTCCGAACCCGGAAGCTAAGCCTTACAGCGCCGATGGTACTGCAGGGGGGACCCTGTGGGAGAGTAGGACGCCGCCGAACTCCTTTTAGAGCTCTGGCTCTTGGGCAACAGCCCAAGAGCCAGAGCTTTTTTGCGTTGAGGTAAGGTCAGGGGGCATCGTTGGCACGTTTCCCACAGGAGGCTCCCGGGTGGAGGTCCAGGAGACCCGCGTCCAGACGGACCGGGTCCTCACCATCCCCAACATCCTCAGCATGGCGCGTCTCGTCGGCGTGCCGGTCTTCCTGTGGTTGATCCTCAGGCCTGAGTTCGGAGGCCCGAAGAGTGACGGGTGGGCGCTGCTGGTGTTGGCTCTGAGTGGGGTCAGTGACTACCTGGACGGCAAGCTCGCGCGGCGTTGGAACCAGATCAGCAGCCTCGGCCGGCTGCTCGATCCCGCGGCCGACCGGCTCTACATTCTCTCGACTTTGGTCGGCCTCACCTGGCGCGAGATTCTGCCAATCTGGTTGACCGCTGTACTTCTTGCGCGCGAGCTCGTCCTGCTGGTGATGGTGGGCATCCTCCGCCGGCACGGCTATCCGCCGCCACAGGTGAACTTCCTGGGGAAGGCGGCCACCTTCAACCTGATGTACGCCTTCCCGTTGCTCCTGCTCAGTGACGGAACTGGATGGATCTCGTCACTCGCTGCTATTTTCGGATGGGCGTTCGCTGGGTGGGGTACAACGCTCTACTGGTGGGCAGGAGTCCTCTACGTGGTACAAGTCCGCCGCCTGGTCCGTGCGGACGCCATGGCCGATTGAACTCGCCGATTGCTGCAGCCGTAGCGGCTCGATGGCCCTCGGCGGAAAAGTGCGGGACAATCTGACGGGTGAAGTCGGCTAGACCGTCGTCTCTTTGAGGAGGACGCTTCCGACATGAAGGCCGTCGTGATGGCCGGAGGCGAAGGCACACGCCTTCGTCCCATGACCTCAAGCATGCCCAAGCCGCTCCTGCCCGTGGTGAACCGCCCGATCATGGAGCATGTGCTACGGCTGCTCAAAAGGCATGGGCTGAACGAGACCGTCGTAACTGTCCAGTTCCTGGCCTCATTGGTCAAGAACTACTTCGGTGACGGCGAAGAGCTCGGAATGGAGCTCTCCTATG
Source organism: Streptomyces sp. NPDC001401 (assembly GCF_042895385.1). NCBI lineage: Bacteria > Bacillati > Actinomycetota > Actinomycetes > Kitasatosporales > Streptomycetaceae > Streptomyces > Streptomyces sp. NPDC001401. The sequence goes on along the minus strand of NZ_JBIAWI010000021.1, from coordinate 201,672 downwards.
CCAACGAGGAGAAGCCACTCGGTACCGCCGGAAGCGTCAAGAACGCCGAAGAGGCGTTGAAGGACGATGCTTTCCTCGTTATCTCCGGTGATGCCCTGACCGACTTCGACCTCACCGAGCTGATCAATTTCCACAAGGAAAAGGGTGCGCTCGTCACTGTTTGCCTGACGCGTGTGCCGAATCCTCTGGAATTTGGTATCACGATCGTCGACGAAGAGGGAAAGGTCGAGCGCTTCCTCGAGAAGCCCACTTGGGGACAGGTCTTCTCCGACACCGTGAACACGGGCATCTATGTGATGGAGCCCGAAGTCTTCGACTATGTCGAGCCCGATGTGCCCGTGGACTGGTCCGGGGACGTCTTCCCGCAGCTGATGAAGGAAGGCAAGCCGATCTACGGCTATGTCGCGGAAGGGTACTGGGAGGACGTCGGCACACACGAGAGCTATGTGAAGGCGCAGGCCGACGTCCTGGAGGGCAAGGTTGACGTCGAGATCGACGGCTTCGAGATTTCCCCGGGTGTGTGGGTGGCCGAGGGTGCCGAGGTGCATCCCGACGCCGTGCTGCGCGGCCCGCTGTACATCGGCGACTACGCCAAGGTCGAAGCCGGTGCCGAAATTCGTGAGCACACCGTCGTTGGCTCGAACGTCGTTGTGAAGAGCGGTGCGTTTCTGCACAAGGCCGTTGTGCACGACAACGTGTACGTGGGGCAGCACAGCAATCTGCGTGGCTGCGTCGTCGGAAAGAACACCGACATCATGCGTGCCGCTCGGATCGAGGACGGCGCGGTCATCGGCGACGAGTGTCTCATCGGTGAAGAATCGATCGTTCAGGGCAATGTGCGGGTCTACCCGTTCAAGACCATCGAGGCCGGTGCCTTCGTCAACACCTCGGTCATCTGGGAGTCCAGGGGCCAGGCGCATCTGTTCGGCGCTCGTGGGGTGTCCGGCATCCTGAACGTGGAGATCACGCCCGAGCTCGCCGTGCGCCTGGCCGGTGCCTACGCGACGACTCTGAAGAAGGGCTCCACCGTCACCACGGCCCGCGACCACTCCCGTGGCGCCCGTGCGCTGAAGCGGGCGGTCATTTCTGCTCTGCAGGCCAGCGCCATTGACGTACGGGACCTGGAGAACGTACCGCTGCCCGTTGCCCGGCAGCAGACCGCGCGGGGCAGTGCCGGCGGGATCATGATCCGGACCACGCCCGGGGTGCCGGACTCCGTGGACATCATGTTCTTCGACGGGAACGGTGCCGATCTGTCGCAGGGCAGCCAGCGGAAGCTGGACCGGGTGTTCGCGCGGCAGGAGTACCGGCGTGCGTTCCCCGGGGAGATCGGAGACCTGTACTTTCCTGCCAGCGTTTTCGACTCGTACACCGGGTCGTTGTTGCGCAACGTCGACACGACCGGGATCACCGAGTCCGGACTGAAGGTCGTCGTCGACGCGTCGAACGGCAGTGCCGGGCTTGTCCTGCCCAGCCTGCTGGGCAAGCTCGGTGTGGACTCGCTGACCATCAATCCCGGGCTCGACGAGTCACGGCCCACCGAGTCTGCCGATGTGCGGCGGTCGGGGCTGGTGCGGCTCGGCGAGATCGTGGCGTCGTCGCGGGCCGCCTTCGGAGTGCGGTTCGACCCGGTCGGCGAGCGGTTGTCGCTGGTCGACGAGAAGGGGCGGATCGTCGAGGACGACCGGGCGTTGCTGGTCATGCTCGATCTGGTGGCCGCGGAGCGGCGCAGTGGGCGGGTGGCGCTGCCGGTGACCACGACGAGGATTGCCGAGCAGGTTGCGGCCTACCACGGGACGCAGGTGGAGTGGACGACGACCTCGCCCGACGACCTGACGAGGGTCGGAGGCGACGACTCGACCATCTTCGGAGGTGACGGCAAGGGCGGCTTCATCATCCCGGAGTTCAGCAGCGTCTTCGACGGTACGGCGGCCTTCGTGCGGTTGATCGGGCTGGTGGCGCGGACGCAGCTCACGCTCAGCCAGATCGACGCCCGGATTCCGCGGGCACACGTCCTCAAGCGGGATCTTGCGACTCCCTGGGCCGTCAAGGGCCTTGTGATGCGGCGAGTGGTCGAGGCGGCCGGAGACCGCTTCGTGGACACCACGGACGGTGTGCGCGTGGTGGAGACCGACGGGCGCTGGGTGATGGTGCTGCCCGACCCGGCCGAGGCGGTGACCCACCTGTGGGCGGAGGGGCCGGACGACGCCTCCGCCCAGGCCCTGCTCGACGAGTGGTCGGCGGTCGTGGACAGCGCCGGCCGCTGAAAAGCGCAGCACGCGCGCGTGTCGGACAGGTGTCCCCAAGGGGGCCTGTCCGGCACGCCGGTGGGGCCATTCGGAGGTAGTGGTCGCGACATGCGACGATGTGCGGCATGCCGCAGCAGCCCCCCGTTCGGAGCACACCTACGCGCCCCTCGCGCCCGGACGCTTCCATGTCGCTGCTCACCAACGTCATGGACCACAGCCTCGACGACGGCTACGCCGAGGCGGCCGCCAGGAAGAAGGCCGCGGGCGACGGCGGTCTGCCGAAGACCCTCCAGGCCAAGCTGGGCCTGGCCGCCGGGCTGGTGCTTGCGGCTCTCGTGGTGACCGTCGGAGCGGCACAGGCGCGGGTGGCGGCTCCCGTGGTCGCCAAGGAGCGGCAGGAACTGATCGACCGCATCGACCGGGAGACCACGGCGGCGGACAAGCTGGAGGGTTCCGTCGACAAGCTGCGCGACGACGTGAGCGCGCGCCAGCGCCAGGCCCTCAAGAAGAGCGGCAGTGGAGATCAGTCGGAGCTGGTGGGGATTCTGTCCGGCGCCGTCGAAGTGCACGGTCCCGGCGTGAAACTGGTCGTGAACGATGCCAAGGAAGCCACCAGCGGCGGAAACGGCAACCCCCGCGAGACCTCGGACTTCTCCGACACCGGTCGAGTGCGGGACCGCGACATGCAGCGCGTGATCAACGGGCTGTGGGAGTCGGGGGCCGAGGCTGTTTCGATCAATGGCCAGCGGCTGACGGCGCTTTCGGCGATCAGGGCCGCGGGTGACGCGATACTGGTCGACAATAAGCCACTGGTTCCCCCCTATACGGTGCTGGCCGTGGGGAACGGCAAGCAGCTGAGCACCAGGTTCCAGAACAGCGCCGACGGGCTGTATCTGCACGCCCTGCAGCAGACCTACGGCATCCGCACCAGCATCTCCGTGGAAGGCGGCCTCCGGCTGCCGGCCGCACCGAGTGTGATCGTACGTACAGCACAGCCGAAGACCGAGAAGACTGGAAAGGGCACATCGTGATCGCCGTACTGGGCCTCGTCGTGGGAGTCGTGGCCGGCCTGTTGGTCCGACCCGAGGTTCCGGCGGTCGTCGAGCCTTATCTGCCGATCGCCGTCGTCGCGGCGCTCGACGCCGTCTTCGGTGGTCTGCGGGCCATGCTCGACGGGATCTTCGACGACAAGGTCTTCGTGGTGTCGTTCCTGTCCAATGTGGTCGTGGCGGCGCTGATCGTGTTCCTGGGCGACAAGTTGGGTGTGGGTGCCCAGCTGTCCACCGGTGTGGTCGTGGTGCTCGGAATCCGTATCTTCTCCAACGCCGCGGCCATTCGCCGGCATGTGTTCCGGGCGTGAGGCCGATGAGCGACAAGGAAGAGACGCCGGAGAACAGGCTGCGCAAGGAACTTCCGGAGGAGGTTCCCGCGACGGAGCCCGACGTGACGGAGGCTCCCGAGGAGAAGCAGCCCACTCTGACCGGGCGGCAGCGCCTGGTGAAGGGCCTCTGGCCGCCTCGTGTCACCCGCGCCCAACTCATCGTCGCCGTCCTGCTGTTCGGCCTCGGCTTCGGGCTGGCCGTCCAGGTCGCCTCGAACAGCAACAGCGACAGCGCCCTGCGCGGCGCCCGTCAGGAAGATCTCGTTCGCATCCTGGATGAACTCGACGACCGTACGCAGCGTCTTGAGGACGAGAAGCAGGGACTGGAAAAGCAGCGCGACGAGCTGGAGAACAGCTCCGACCAGGCCGAGGAGGCCCGCAAGCAGACGGTCGAGAAGGAGAAGCAACTCGGCATTCTGGCGGGCACGGTGGCCGCGCAGGGGCCCGGCATCACGATGACGATCGAGGACACGAAGGGAACGGTCCAGGCGGACATGCTGCTCGACGCGATCCAGGAGCTGCGTGCGGCCGGGGCGGAGGCGATCCAGGTGAACGACGTGCGCGTCGTTGCCAACACCTACCTCACCGACTCCGGCAAGAGCGTGAGCGTCGACGGGAACAAGATCAACGCTCCCTTTCGTTTCAAGGTCATCGGCAAGCCGGCGGACCTCGAACCGGCGCTCAACATCCCTGGAGGCGTGGTGCAGACTCTGGAGAAGGAGCAGGCCACGGTTACCGTCGAGCGGTCGAACAAGATCGTCGTGGACGCCTTGCGAGCGGCGAAGCGGCCTGACTACGCTCGGTCGTCCTCCCAGTGAACCGGGGGTGCATGGGGGACGTCCGGCGGGGGCATGAGGTTGCGGGGGGTCGGCGCACCGAATGGGTGGTGCGTGGTGGAAACTGTCTGGTGGATACGGACGTTGTGAGGATGTCCGGGTCGGCCGGTGTATGCAATCAGGGTTCGTCCTGCCCCACGGGCGGGTCTGTTTCGGTCAAGGGGAATCGCCCGTGAAGTTGTTTGCGAAGTTGTTCGGCAAGAGCGCGCGAGAGGGTAGCGACAACGCGACCGCTCGTCATCGCGCACAGCCCGATGCAGAGGGCCAGCGCCCGCTGTTCCGGGACCAGGTCCCTGGTCCGGGTGGTGACATTCCCGGAGGTCAGGGCGCGCCGTCTGTTGACCCTGCGCAGTCCGGCGGCATAGGTTTCGGGCAACCGTCAACCTCAAGTACGGGTGGAGGGTTTTCCCCTATGTCGGCCCTGGTGTGTACGAGGTGCGGTAACCGCAACGCGGAGAACAGCCGCTTCTGCTCCAACTGCGGCGCGCCGCTGCGGGCCGGCGGCGCGGCCGAGCGGCCTTCCGAGACGACGTCCACGATCTCGATTTCCGGCATCGAGGCCTACGACGCCGAGGTCACCGGTCAGACGCAGATGCCGGCGCTCTCTCCCGAGGCGCAGGCGGCCGTCGACGCGCTGCCGCTGGGCTCCGCGCTCCTGGTCGTGCGCCGCGGGCCGAACTCGGGCAGCCGCTTCCTGCTGGACGGCGACCTGACCACGGCCGGACGTCATCCGCAGAGTGACATCTTCCTGGACGACGTGACGGTCTCGCGCCGGCATGTGGAGTTCCGCCGTGGTGCGGACGGCTCGTTCACGGTGGCCGACGTGGGCAGTCTGAACGGCACGTACGTCAACCGCGAGCGGATCGACCAGGTCGCTCTGAACAACGGTGACGAGGTGCAGATCGGAAAGTACCGGCTGGTCTTCTACGCGAGCCAGCGGGGCTACTGACCCTTCCCCCAGACCCCGTCCGGGGGGACGCCAAGGGAATGTCCATGCTTCGAACACCGAGCGGCGGTGCCGGGCACGGCACCGCCGCCACGGACAGCGGTCTGATGAGCATCGGCACGGTGCTGAACGTGCTGCGTGATGAGTTCCCCGAAGTCACCATCTCCAAGATCCGTTTCCTGGAGTCGGAAGGGCTCATCGAGCCGCAGCGCACCCCCTCGGGGTATCGCAAGTTCAGCGCGGACGACGTCGAGCGCCTCGGCCACGTGCTGAGAATGCAGCGGGACCACTATCTGCCCCTCAAGGTGATCCGCGAGCATCTGGACGCCATGGAGCGCGGTGAGGCAGTCCCGCTGCCCGTCGTGGGGCGTCAGCGGGACGGCGAGGCACTTCTGGAAGCGCCCGAGGGGCCCACCGCGGCCCGGATCGGGCGGGCCGAGCTGCTTGCGGCCGCCGGGATCGGTGAGCAGGAGCTCGAGGAGTGGGAGTCGTACGGCCTGGTCGCGCCGCTGCCGGACGGGGCGTACGACGCGGAGACGGTGACCGTGGCGTCGCTCGTCGTGGAGCTCGGGCGGTTCGGGATCGAACCGCGGCACCTGAGGGCCATGAAGGCCGCCGCCGACCGTGAGGCCGGGCTCGTGGACCAGGTGGTGGCCCCGTTGAAGCGCCACCGCAATCCGCAGACCAGGGCGCATGCCCAGGCGCGTACGAAGGAGCTGGCGGCGCTCACGGTGAAGCTGCACGCCGCCCTCGTGCAGACCGCGCTCGGCGTGCGGCTGCCCTGAGTCCGGCGCGTCCGCGGAGGCCGGATCGGCCTCCCGTTCTCTGCTCGACTACCCAAACGTCCCGGGCAGGTCCTAGGGTTGCTGTGTGAACGAGCTCGATGTCGTAGGTGTCCGGGTCGAAATGCCCTCCAACCAACCGATCGTGCTCCTGCGTGAAGTGGGAGGCGACCGTTACCTCCCCATCTGGATCGGGCCGGGGGAGGCGACTGCCATTGCCTTCGCCCAGCAGGGCATGGCCCCCGCACGACCGCTGACCCACGACCTGTTCAAGGACGTGCTGGAGGCCGTCGGTCAGGAGCTCACCGAAGTGCGCATCACGGATCTGCGTGAGGGCGTCTTCTACGCGGAGCTGGTCTTCGCCAGTGGAGTCGAAGTCAGTGCCCGTCCGTCCGACGCCATAGCGCTGGCCCTGCGCACCGGAACGCCGATCTACGGCAGCGACGGCGTGCTCGACGACGCAGGCATCGCGATTCCGGATGAGCAGGAGGACGAGGTGGAGAAGTTCCGCGAGTTCCTCGACCAGATCTCGCCGGAGGACTTCGGGACAAGCAGTCAGTGAGGCGTGACCGGCCCGGTGGAGTCAGGCTCCGCGGCGGGCCGGAACGCGGCCGGTCACGGCTCAAATGCCGGCAATTGCCAACGGCGAGTGAGAGCGTCCTGCGGCCCCCTCCGAGCGCATTCGGCTAGCCTTTCCCCGCGGTTGGGTGCGGGAAACCACTCTTAGGGTGATTATCACTCGGCGTGCCGAGTGTGGCGATCGTTGACGCACCCCTGGTGACTGCCTACCGTCGAGAAGGCAGGTCAAGGACGGAGGTCGGCGTGAGAAACAGCGGCGACGGTACGGCTGGGGGTGCCCCCGGACGCAGTCTCGGGGAGAGCGGTCCGTACCCGCTTCACGGCAGCGCGGCCGATCACGCTCCGCAGCGACCGGCGGCCGTGCCGAGCAGCGGAGGGGCGACGTCCATGGCGTCCGAGCAGATCGGCTACCGCGGCCCGACGGCCTGCGCGGCCGCAGGCATCACCTATCGGCAACTGGACTACTGGGCCCGCACCGGGCTCGTGGAGCCGAGCGTGCGGCCCGCCTATGGGTCGGGCACTCAGCGTCTGTACAGCTTCCGGGACGTCGTCGTCCTGAAGATCGTCAAGCGGTTCCTGGACACCGGTGTGTCGCTGCAGAACATCCGCACTGCGGTGGTGCACCTGCGTGAGCGTGGCTTCCGGGACCTGGAGCGCATGACGCTGATGAGCGACGGCGCCACGGTCTACGAGTGCACGTCGCCCGACGAGGTCCACGCGCTGCTCCAGGGCGGCCAGGGGATCTTCGGGATCGCCGTCGGTGTGGTGTGGCGGGACGTCGACAGCGCCCTCTCGCAGCTGCACGGCGAGCGGATCGACACCGGGGAGACCCTGGTCGGGCACAACCCGGCGGACGAGCTGGCGCGGCGGCGGAACCGGGCGGTCTGATCGCTTCTCCCGCGCCGTCGTCGGTGGTCGTACGGGGGCATTGTCAGTGGCGTAGGGCAGCATCGGAGATGTGAGAAACGCGCCCACGATCCTGCATCTCGACATGGATGCCTTCTACGCCTCGGCGGAGCAGGCATCCAAGCCGAGTCTGCGCGGGAAGGCCGTGATCGTGGGCGGGCTCGGGCCGCGCGGGGTGGTCGCCACCGCTTCGTACGAGGCGCGGGTCTTCGGGGTGCGGTCGGCGATGCCGATGGCGCAGGCGCGACGGCTGGCACCGAACGCCGCGTATCTGGTGCCGCGCTTCGGGTTCTACCGGGCGATCAGCGAGCAGGTCATGGAGCTGCTGCACTCGCTGTCGCCGCTGGTGGAGCCGCTGAGCCTGGATGAAGCCTTCGTGGACCTGGAGGCCGCGGACACGGCCTGGGACGCCGCATCGGCGCGGCTGGTGGGAGAGAAACTGCGCGCCGACATACGGGCCGGCACGGGGCTCACCGGGTCCGTGGGTCTCGCCGCGTCCAAGATGGTCGCGAAGATCGCCTCGGAGGAGGCCAAGCCGGACGGGCTGGTGCTGATCGAGCCCGGGACCGAGCGCGCGCTGCTCGGGCCGATGTCGGTGCGGACGCTGCCGGGGGTGGGACCGGCGACGGGGGACCATCTGCGGCGGGCCGGGATCACCACGGTCGACGAGATCGCCGAGGCCGGTGAGGACGAGCTCGTCCGGCTGCTGGGCAAGGCCCATGGGCACGCGTTGTACGCCATGGCGCTGGCGCACGACGACCGGCCCGTGGTGGCCGAGCGGGAGGCCAAGTCGGTGTCGGTCGAGGACACGTACGACGTGGACATTCATGACCGGGTGAGAGTGGGCCTGGAAGTGCAGCGGCTGGCCGACCGGTGTGTACGGCGGCTGCGGGGTGCGGGGCTGTCGGGGCGGACCATCGTGCTGAAGGTGCGGCGCTACGACTTCTCGACGCTGACTCGATCCGAGACGCTGCGGGGGCCCACGGACGATCCGGCGGTGGTGCGGGAGGCTGCCGCCCGGCTGCTGGATTCGGTGGACACGACGGGGGGTGTGCGGCTGCTGGGGGTCGGGGTGAGCGGGCTGGCCGACTACACGCAGGAGGATCTGTTCGCGCAGGCTGCGGGGGAAGGGGCGGAACATTCGGCGGACGAGGCGGACGAGGAGCCCGTCGAGGAGCAGCAGGTCGTGATCGAGCGGCGGTGGCCCGCGGGGCACGATGTGCGGCATGCCGAGTTCGGGCACGGGTGGGTGCAGGGGAGTGGGCTCGGGCGGGTGACCGTGCGGTTCGAGACGCCGGGGTCGGAGCCGGGGCGGGTGCGGACGTTTCGGACTGACGATCCTCAGCTCGAGCCGGCGGATCCGTTGCCGTTGGTGGAGGGCAGACCCGAGGTTTCCGTGGACGGGATCGGTGCCTGACCGGGGACGGCGCCGATCCGCACGGGGGCTGGGTGCGGTGTGATGGGTGGGCTAGGCGTCCGCGTCCTCCGTTCCCGCGAGCTTGCCGAAGTCGCGATCCGGGAAGGGGGGAGGGGCGGCGATGTCGAGGCCGTAGTGGTGGTAGAGCTGGAGCTCCTGTTCGGGGGAGAGGTGGCGGCCGACGCCGAAGTCGGGGGCGTCCTTGATGAGGGACCGGTCGAAGGGGACGTGGAGGGTGCCCTCGATCAGTTCGCTGGGCTCCAGGGGGACGAAGGCGTCCCGGGAGAACAGGCCGGTGCGTATGGCCGCCCACTCGGGCACGCCGGTCGCGTCGTCGAGGTAGACCTCGTCGATGGTGCCGAGCTTGGTGCCGTTGCGGTCGAACGCCTTGCGGCCGATCAGGTTGCGCGGATCGATGTCGGTCAGCACGGGCCCTCCACTTGGTCGCAACTCATCCGTAAGCACTACAAAAGAGCACATTGGAGATGGCGGCCACTCGAAGGATCGGATGTTGCGCTCGCTGGTAGGCTGACAGCGGCTGCTGACCCCGTGCGGGAGAGTCCTCCAGACATCATCGGAGGCGCCGAAGGAGCAAATCCTCCCCGGAATCTCTCAGGCCCACGTACCGCGCGGACGAGGTCACTCTGGAAAGCAGGGCGGGTGTCGACGGCTTCCGCTCTCACCGACGGTGAAAGCCGGGCACCCTCGGGTGACCCGGTGAAGCTCTCAGGTTGAGATGACAGAGGGGGAGGCCGTCCGGGCACCCGCGCCGTGGTGCCCCTCGAAGGTCGTGTCAGACCAGGAGGCCTCCGCAATGACCGCCCATCGCATTCCGCTCTCCGAGCTCGAACAGGGAATCCCGTTCGAGCAGCGCCATATCGGGCCTGATCACGAGGCGCGGGCCAAGATGCTCGCCCATGTCGGATACGGCTCGCTGGACGAGCTCACCGCCGCTGCGGTGCCGGATGTGATCAAGAACGCAGCTGCGCTGGAGCTTCCGGGCGCGCGCACGGAGGCCGAGGTGCTGGCCGAGCTGCGGTCGCTCGCCGACCGCAACCAGGTGCTCGATTCCATGATCGGGCTCGGGTACTACGGGACCTTCACTCCGCCCGTCATCCTCCGCAATGTGATGGAGAATCCCGCCTGGTACACGGCCTACACGCCGTACCAGCCCGAGATCTCGCAGGGGCGGCTCGAGGCCCTGCTCAATTTCCAGACCATGGTCGCCGACCTGACCGGGCTGCCCACCTCGGGTGCCTCGCTGCTCGACGAGGGCACCGCCGCCGCCGAGGCGATGGCGCTGTCCCGGCGCATGGGCAAGAACAAGAAGGGCCTGTTCCTGGTCGACGCGGACGTGCTGCCGCAGACCATCGCCGTGATAGAGACCCGTGCCGAGCCGACGGGTGTGGAGGTCGTGGTCGCCGACCTGAGCGACGGCATTCCGGCCGACGTCGCCGGGCGTGAGATCAACGGCGTGCTCGTCCAGTACCCCGGCGCCTCCGGTGTCGTACGCGACCTCAAGCCGGTCATCGACCAGGCGCACGAGCTCGGTGCGCTCGTCACCGTCGCCGCCGACCTTCTCGCGCTGACGCTGCTGAAGTCGCCGGGGGAGCTCGGTGCGGACATCGCGGTCGGGACCACCCAGCGGTTCGGTGTGCCCATGGGCTTCGGCGGACCGCACGCGGGCTACATGGCCGTACAGGAGAAGTTCGCGCGCAGCCTGCCCGGGCGGCTCGTGGGTGTGTCCGTGGATGCGGACGGGCACAAGGCGTACCGGCTCGCCCTGCAGACGCGCGAGCAGCACATCCGGCGGGAGAAGGCCACCAGCAATATCTGCACCGCGCAGGTGCTGCTTGCCGTCATGGCCGGGATGTACGCGGTGTACCACGGGCCGGAGGGCTTGAAGGGCATCGCGCAGCGCACCCACCGGTATGCCACCGTCCTTGCCGCGGGGCTCGAGGCCGGTGGTGTCGAGGTCGTGCACGGCTCCTACTTCGACACGGTCACCGTGCGGGTGCCGGGCCGCGCCGCCGAGGTGGTGGCCGCCGCGCGTGAGAACGGCGTCAACCTTCACCTCGTCGACGCCGACCATGTGTCGATCGCCTGCGACGAGACCACCGCGCGGGCCCAACTGGGCGCCGTGTGGACCGCGTTCGGGGTCGAGGGCGACATCGAGGCGCTGGACGCGGCGACCGAGGACTCCCTTCCCGCCGGTCTGCTGCGCTCCGACGACTACCTGACCCACCCGGTCTTCCGGCAGCACCGCTCCGAGACGGCGATGCTGCGCTACCTGCGCAGGCTCGCCGACCGCGACTACGCGCTCGACCGGGGCATGATCCCGCTGGGCTCCTGCACCATGAAGCTCAACGCGACCACGGAGATGGAGCCGGTCACCTGGCCCGAGTTCGGGCAGCTGCACCCCTTCGCGCCCGCCGAGCAGGCGCAGGGCTATCTGACGCTCATCCGTGAGCTGGAGGAGCGGCTCGCCGAGGTCACCGGGTACGACAAGGTGTCCCTGCAGCCCAACGCCGGATCGCAGGGGGAGCTGGCCGGGCTGCTCGCCGTACGCGGATATCACCGGGCGAACGGGGACGAGCAGCGGACCGTGTGTCTGATTCCGTCGTCCGCGCACGGTACGAACGCCGCGAGCGCCGTGATGGCCGGGATGAAGGTCGTCGTCGTGAAGACCGCCGAGGACGGCGAGATCGACGTCGAGGACCTGCGGGCGAAGATCGAGCAGTACCGCGACGAGCTGGCGGTGCTGATGATCACGTACCCCTCGACGCACGGTGTGTTCGAGGAGCATGTCGCCGACATCTGCGCGCAGGTGCATGAGGCCGGCGGGCAGGTGTACCTCGACGGCGCCAACCTCAACGCCCTTGTGGGGCTTGCCAAGCCGGGCCACTTCGGCGGCGACGTCTCGCACCTCAACCTGCACAAGACCTTCTGCATCCCGCACGGCGGCGGTGGCCCGGGCGTCGGTCCGGTCGGCGTGCGCGCGCACCTGGCGCCGTATCTGCCGAACCACCCGATGCAGCCGGCCGCTGGTCCGGAGACCGGTGTCGGGCCGATCTCGGCCGCGCCCTGGGGTTCCGCGGGCATCCTGCCGATCTCGTGGGCGTACGTCCGGCTCATGGGTGGCGAGGGGCTGAAGCGGGCCACGCAGGTGGCTGTGCTGAGCGCCAACTACATCGCCAAGCGGCTGGAGCCGCACTACCCCGTGCTCTACACCGGTCCGGGCGGGCTGGTCGCGCACGAGTGCATCATCGATCTTCGGCCGCTGACCAAGGCGACCGGCGTGAGCGTCGACGACGTCGCCAAGCGGCTGATCGACTACGGCTTCCACGCGCCGACGATGTCGTTCCCGGTGGCCGGCACGCTGATGATCGAGCCGACCGAGTCCGAGGACCTGATCGAGCTGGACCGTTTCTGCGAGGCGATGATCGCCATCCGTGCGGAGATCGAGAAGGTCGGCGCGGGCGAGTGGCCTGCGGAGGACAATCCGCTGCGGGGGGCGCCGCACACCGCCGCCGCGCTGGGCGCTGAGTGGGAGCACGCTTACTCGCGCGAGGAGGCCGTGTTCCCGGCCGGGGTGTCGGCCGCCGACAAGTACTGGCCGCCGGTGCGGCGGATCGACCAGGCCTTCGGCGACCGCAACCTGGTCTGCTCGTGCCCGCCGATGGACGCATACGAGGACTGAGGGGACTGAGGCAGCAGTTGTGGATGAGGGCCCCGCTTCGGCGGGGCCCTTTCCCGTTACGCCGTCGCGAGTGAGATCTCCGTCGATTTGATCAGGGCTACGACGGGTGTGCCGGCGGTCAGGGCGAGGTCCGTGACGGCGTCCTTGGTGATCGCGGAGGTCAGTTCGCCTCCGTCGACGGCGACCTTCACGGAGGCCATTGCGCCGCCGGTGGCCACGTCGGTGACCGTGCCGGGCAGCTGGTTGCGGATGGACAGGCCCTCGATCGGGGCGGTGGCCAGGGACACCTCCGTCGACTTCACCAGGGCGCGAACGGCGGTGCCCGAGGCGAGGCCGAGGTCCTCGACCGACTCCAGGGTGATCGCCGCGGTGATGTCCTGGCCGCCGGTCAGGCGGACCTTGACGGTGGCCATCACCTCGCCGGGGGTGACGGCGGTGACCGTGCCGGGGATCTGGTTGCGAATGCTCAGCGTCATGGGCATCAACTTACGGCTGTTTGAGTCTCATGCCGGGTATGCGTGCGTCTGCGTCGCCTTGACCGTTGCCCAGACCGTGGCGCCCGGGTGCAGGTCGAGTTCGGCCGCGGCGACCGTGGTGAGGTCGGCGGCCAGGGGGAGTTCGCCCGTGAGGTCGGCGCGGATCTGGTCGCCGTGGGTCTCCAGGCCGGCCACCTCGCAGCGCCAGTGGTTGCGGGCGCTGGAGCCGGTGGGCGGGTCGCGGAAGAGGGTGACCGCGCTCGGCGGGAACGCCACGAAGGCCGGGCCGGAGAGGATCTCCGTGGTGGTGATGGCGGGGCCTGCGTCGAGGCGGACGGTGTGGCCGTCGGCCCGGCCCTTGTAGAGGTTGAGGCCGACCAGCTGGGCGATGTAGTCCGTACGGGGGTGGCGGGCGATGTCGGAGGGGGTGCCGTCCTGGACGACGCGGCCGTCCTCGATGACCACCAGGCGGTCGGCCAGCACCATGGCGTCCAGCGGGTCGTGCGTGACGAGGACCGCGACAGCCTCGAACTCGGCCAGGTGGCGGCTGAGTTGGGCCCGTACGTCGAGGCGGGTACGGGCGTCGAGGGCGGCGAGCGGTTCGTCGAGGAGCAGGAGGCGGGGGTTGGTCGCCAGGGCGCGGGCCAGGGCGACGCGCTGGGACTGGCCGCCGGAGAGGCGGCGGGGTTTGGCGGTGGCGTGTTCGGTGAGGCCCATGCGGTGCAGCCACTCGGCGGCCACGGCTCGGGACTCGGCCTTGGTGGCGCCCTGGCAGCGGGGGCCGAAGGCCACGTTGTCCAGGGCGGTGAGGTGGGGGAAGAGCAGGTAGTCCTGGAAGACGACGCCGACGGGGCGGGACTCGGGGGGCGTACGGTCCAACTCGGCGCCGTCCAGGCGGAGGTGGCCGGCGGTGAGTCGGACGAGGCCGGCGAGGGCGCGCAGGGCGGTTGTCTTGCCGGCGCCGTTGGGGCCCAGGAGGGCTACTACGTCGCCGGGGGCGGCGGTGAGGGTGATGTCCAGGCGGAAGGTACCGCGCTCCACGACCAGGCGGGTGTCGAGGCCTTCGGTGCGGGATTCGTTCCGGTGCGGGTGCGTGGTGGGCGCCCGGCCTTCGGCCGGGTTTGTGTTCCCACCCGCACCGCCCGTACCACTTTCGTGGTTGGGTGCGAGTGGCCCCTGTGGGGGCTGGGCGCCGTCGGCGGCTGTGCGGTGTGTGTTCGTCATCGGATCGGCCTCCGCCGCGGGCTCGTCATGACGTCGTCATCCAGCGGTCCCGCAGCCCCGCCAGCACCGCGATCGACACCGCCAGCAGGACCAGGCTGAGGGCGATGGCCGCCTCCGGGTTGTTCTGCAGGGCCAGGTACACGGCCAGCGGCATCGTCTGGGTGCGGCCCGGGAAGTTGCCGGCGAACGTGATCGTCGCGCCGAACTCGCCGAGCGCCCGTGCCCAGGCCAGTACGGCGCCGGCCGCGACGCCCGGTGCGATCAGGGGCAGGGTGACCCGGCGGAACGCGGTGAAGCGCGAGGCCCCCAGGGTTGCGGCCGCCTCCTCGTAGCGTGGGTCGGCGGCACGCAGGGTGCCCTCCACGCTGATGACGAGGAACGGCATGGCGACGAAGGTCTCCGCGACGACGACCCCGGTGGTGGTGAAGGGGAGCGTGATGCCGAACCAGGAGTCCAGCCACTGGCCGACCACGCCGTTGCGACCGAGGGCGAGCAGCAGGGCCACGCCGCCGACCACGGGGGGCAGCACGAGCGGCAGGGTCACCAGGGCGCGTACGAAGCCGCGTCCGGGGAAGTCCGCGCGGGCCAGCAGCCAGGCCAGCGGGACGCCGATCACCAGGCTCACCGCGGTCGCCGCTGTGGCGCACACCAACGACAGCCGGAGGGCCTGCCACACCTCGGCGCTGGTCAGCTGGTCGGGCAGGGTGCTCCAGGGGGCCCGCAGGAGAAGGGCGATCAGCGGCAGCAGCAGGAACGCCAGGCCGATCAGCGCGGGCAGCAGCAGGGGCAGCGGGACTCCGCGGCCGCCCGTGCGGACACGCCCGCGCCGCGGGCCGCCCTGGAGGGTGTCGGCCGCGGCGTCGGACGTGTCGGTCGAGGTCACGGCTTGAGGAACCCGGCCTCGGACAGGACCTTCTGGCCCTCGGCGGACTGCACGAGCGCGATGAACGCCTTGGCGGCCTCGGGGTTCTTCGCGTTCTTGAGCAGGGTGATCGGGTAGGCGTTGATGGCGCTGGTGGACTCGGGGAACTCCACGCCCTGCACCTTGCTGCCCGCCGCCTTCACATCCGTCTTGTAGACGACCGCGGCGTCCGCCTCCTTCAGCACCACCTTGTTCAGGGCGGACTTGACGTCCTCCTCGTAGGAGACCGGGGTGAGCTTCAGCTTGCTGGCGTCCAGCGCCTTCTGGGCGGCGGCGCCGCACGGCACCGTCTTGTCGCACAGGACGACCTTCAGCGAGGACTTGGTGAGGTCCTTCAGGGAGGAGACCTTGTCGGGGTTGCCCGGCAGGGTCGCGATCTCCAGCTGGTTGCGGACGAAGGTGGCCGGTTCGGAGGCGTTGTCCTTCTTGTCCGTCACGATCTTCATCGTCTTCGGGCTGGCGGATGCGAAGACGTCGGCGGGGGCGCCGCCGGTGATGCCGGCGGCGAGGCTGTCACTGCCGCCGAAGCTGAAGGTGACCTTCGTGCCGGGGTGGGCCTTCTCGAACTCCTTGCCCAGGGTCGTGAAGCTCTCCTGGAGCGAGGCGGCGGCGAACACGGTCACGGTGCCGGACAGCTTCGGCGACGAGGACGCCGACGCGGAAGTGCCCGCCTTGGCGGACGAGGAGTCGTCGGAGGAGGAACAGGCGCTCAGGGCCAGCAGCGCTGCGGCTCCTGCACCGGCCACCTGCAGGGTCCGGCGGGTCCGGCGCGCGGAACGGGTCATCACGGTGCACTCCCTCTGACTGACTTCTACGGGGAAGAGGCCGCAGGTCTCTTCCGATGCGCAGATCATACTGGCGCATATGCGAGGTGTAAGTCTCCTGTCGCATCGCATGAGCTGGGGTGAAGGGCGACTGGGGCCGCATGTGCGTTCGTACGGGAGGGGCGGCGTGGGTCAGGTGCGGTCGATGTGTACGTTGGTCGACTTCACGCGGGCGGTGGCCTCCATGCCGACCTCGAGGCCGAGCTCCTCGACGGCCTCGCGGGTCAGCAGTGAGACCAGGCGGTGCGGGCCGGCCTGGATCTCGACCTGGGCCGCCACGTCGCCGAGTTTGATCGCGGTGACGATGCCGGGGAAGGCGTTGCGGACCGACGTGTAGGAGGTCTCCTCCTCGGCGCTGCCCGCCTTGGCGAGTTCGACGGAGAAGGCGGCCAGGTCCCGGCCCTCGATGAGCCGCCGTCCGCCCTCGTCGCGATGGGTCGCCACCCGGCCGGCGTCCGCCCAGCGGCGTGCGGTGTCGGGGCTCACGCCGAGCAGCCGCGCTGCCTGGCCGATTGTGTAGCTCTGCATGCGGTCACGATAGGGCCGGGAACGGGCCCTGGTGGACGTGGGGTTGAGCGTTGGGTATAACGCGATATAGCGTTAGTCGGGTGACGGGGATTCGGGGTGTGGGTATGTCGGCCGATCTTTCACGTAGTGGCGGGGCGTCGCTCGACCTGAGGGCCTCACATGCGGACCGGGACCGGGTCGTGGATGTGCTGCGCATCGCGGCCGGGGACGGCCGGCTGACCGCGGAGGAGCTGGACGAGCGCCTCGAGGCGGCCCTGTCCGCCCGCACGATGGGGGAGCTCGCCGTACTGACGACGGACCTGCCGGCGGTGGCCGACGGGGTCACGGCCGAGGTGAAGGACGTCGACCGCATCGATCAGAGGGGCGGTTCGGCCCGGCGCGGTGACCAGTGGGTGGTGCCGCGGCGGCTGGAGGTTGCGTCCGAGTGGGGCGACGTGACGCTCGACTTCACCGACGCGGTGATCACACACGACACCCTGCACATCGACCTCGACATGCGCGGCGGAGTGCTACGGCTGGTGACGCGGCCGGGCGTCGTGGTCGACACCGACTCGCTGGTGACCAACTACGCCAAGATCAAGGCACGTCCGGCCGGTGGCCAGGACATGCCCGTGATGCTGCGTGTGGTGCTCGACGGATGCAAGAGCTTCGGCCGGGTGGTCGTACGACCGCAACGGCGCGGGCTCGTCAGGAAAGACCCGAGGCCCTGAGCACCGCCTGCGCGGTCTCGTCGTCGATGCGGTGGCCGAGCGCTCGCAGTAGGTCAGTGCCCTGGCGCAGCGTGCCGCGCTCCAGCGAGCGGCGCATGCCGGTGTCCAGTTCGTGCCACACCAGCGGGTCGGCGACCAGGACGCGGGGGTCGAGTTCCAGGCGGTGGCCGTCGGCATCGCGCAGGACGAGGTGCGAGGAGGCGCCGCTGAACTGGGCCACGGCGACCAGGGCGTCCGTACGGACCATGCGCCGGCGGGTCGGACCACGTACCGCAAGCCAGCCCGGGCCCGCCGTGACCCGGGGCGGGAGCAGGACGGCGAAGACGGCCGCCGACAGCGTGATCCACAGCAGGGCACGCAGCGGGGTCAGGGTCTCCGCGTCCCAGTCGACCAGCATCGTCATGGCGGAGAAGACGAGGGCGCAGCACGCGGCCAGGCGGGCACTGCCACGCCAGTGGCGGTCTCCGGCCGGGTTCGGCGGTCTGCTCCGTCGCATGAGGCGAAGGTAGGTCGCCGCGGCTGGTCGGGCGCGGTCGCTGACGGTGCTCTGACGCCGGGGGGCCGGATCTTGACGGGATCCTTACGCGGGGCTGTGTCTGCCGACGATCGCCTGCGGCGGCGTCGTCGTGGCTGGTCGTGCCCACGCGGCGGAGCCGCAGATCGATGCTGCCCCGCGCCCCTTCAGGGCGCTGCCGAGCCGGATGGCGATACGGTCCCGCTCCCCTCGAAGAGCCTCAGCCGCATAGCGACACAGTTCCGCCCCCTCCAGGGCGCGGCCGAAGCTCAGCCCGTGTGGACGCGTGGTCTGCGGGCCCGGTCCGGTTCTGCCTCGCGTAGGACCTCTCGGGTGACGGGGGCGACCTCGCCCTGGCCGAAGAGGAAGAAGCGCAGGAAGTTGGCGAAGGGGTTGCCCTCGGTCCACTCGAAGTAGATGTGCGGGGTGCACTTGGTGGAGTCGCGGACGTGGAGGAGGAGGGCGGCCAGGGCGTTCGGGATGGAGGAGGACTCCAGGGTGAGGACCCGGTAGCGGTTGTGGAGGACCTCGCCGCGGACCGTCAGGCCCGCCTCGAACTCGGAGGGGTCGACGACCGTGACCTCGACGAAGACGAAGTCCTCGCCGGGGATGTCGTTGTCGTTCCGGATCTGCTCGATCTTGTCGCGGTACTCGGCCTTGTCCCGCTGGTCCGGCTCGTTGGCGATGAAGCGGATCTTGCGGCTGGACATGTCCCGGATGAAACGTTCCGCCATGTCGTCCAGCTCGACGTGTGTGACGCGCAGCTCGAAGGCGCGGGCCAGCCGGGACAGCAGGGAGACCAGGATGATGCCGGCGATGAAGCAGGCGCCGATCTTGACGCCGTCGGGGCGCTCGATGACGTTGGCGACGGTGACGTAGAGGAGGACGGCCGAGACGGCGGCGAAGCCGATGGTCCAGTTCCGCTGCTGGGCGCGACGGGCTGCGATGGTCACCGCGATGGCCGCGGAGGACATCAGGACCAGGACGCCGGTGGCGTAGGCGCCGCCCTGGGCGTCGACGTCGGCGTCGAAGATCCAGGTGACCAGGAAGCCGACCAGGGTGAACACGATCACCATGGGGCGCACGGCGCGGGCCCAGTGCGGGGCCATGCCGTAGCGGGGCAGATAGCGGGGCATCAGGTTGAGCAGGCCTGCCATGGCGGAGGCGCCGGCGAACCACAGGATGGCGATGGTCGAGATGTCGTAGACCGTGCCGAAGGCGTTGCCCAGGTACTCGTGCGAGAGATAGGCGAGGGCGCGTCCGTTGGCCTGGCCGCCGGACTTGAACTCCTTCGCTGGGATCAGCACGGTGGTGATGAAGCTCGTCGCGATCAGGAACACGCTCATGATCAGGGCGGCGGCCGTGAGGAGCTTCTTCGTGTCGCGGATGCGGCCCTTCGGGCTCTCCTCCGTGTCGTCCGTGTCGCCCTGGACGTGCGGCATGACCGCGACGCCGGTCTCGAAGCCGGAGAGGCCGAGCGCGAGCTTGGGGAAGACCAGGAGGGAGACGCCGATCATGGCGAACACGTTGCCGTGCTCGGCGGTCAGGGCGCTGGTCCAGTCGGTGACCACGTGGCCCGCGGTGATCACGTGGTACATACCCACGACAACGACGACGACGTTGAGGCCGAGGTAGACCACCACCAGGGCGACCGCGACGCCGATCGCCTCCAGGAAGCCCTTGAGGAACACCGCGCCCAGCAGGGCGACGAGGATGAGCGTGATCAGCATCTGCTGGCCGTGCAGGGTGCTGTTCAGGTGCGGGTTCTCGACCAGGTGGGTCGAGGCGTCGGCCGCCGAGAGGGTGATGGTGATCAGGAAGTCGGTGGCCGCGAAGCCCAGCAGGGTCAGGACGAACAGCTTGCCCTTCCAGAAGGACAGCAGTCGCTCCAGCATCGCGATCGAGCCCTCGCCGTGCGGGCTCTCCTCGGCCACCCGCCGGTAGACCGGCAGCGCGCCCGCGAGCGTCACGATCACGAGGACGACGGTCGCCACCGGTGACAGGAGGCCGGCGGCCAGGGCCGCGATGCCCGGCTGGTAGCCGAGGGTGGAGAAGTAGTCCACGCCGGTCAGGCACATGACGCGGTACCAGCGCTGCCCCTTGTGTGCGGGCTCCGGCTCGGCCTGCGGCGCCTTCTGGACGCCCTTGCCCATGTCGGACAGGCCCTCCAGCATCCAGGACCGCAGTCGGCTGGGTGGGGGGTGTTCGGTCGTGGCCATCGGCGTGCTCCTGATGTGCGGCTCAGCGTGTGGGTTCCGGCCATCACGCGGACGGCGGCACCAGCGTAAGCGGAGAGTGACGTGCGGGCCTACGGATCAAGGGGCTGTGCGCGTCAAGCTTCCGTTAAGACGCGCCGTGTCGGTGTTGGCCGCACATCGACAATCGGGCGCCGGCTCCCGATTGACGTCGATTGCGCTGTATGGGGGAGGACGCCGGTGGCCAGGGGCGGATACCCGGCGTCATGCCGTACGACGTCTGCCGGTCACCTCGCTGACGTGGCCGTGCGCACCGTGGGGAGGTGGGGACGGGCGGGATCGTGGCGGGCCTGCGGTCGGCACACCTGTGGATGAGGGCCTCGGTCGTCAATGCTTCGCGGAGGGCAGATGGGTGGGCGAGCGGGAGACTTGTTGTTCCCCGTCGCCCGCCCCCCTGCGCATGCGGACGGTGACAACGCTGCGTCTGGCGCCGGCCGGCCTTGCTGTCGTGGTTGGCGTTCTTCTTGCGGCGGGCCTTCTGAGGGTGACGAGCAGGGCGACCAGGACGGCCGTCGATCGGGCCGCGTTCGCGTGGCTTCAGGGCAGTGGCGGGGACAGCCTCGGTGCGGGCGCTGCGCAGGTCGGTGCCCCGCGCCGGTCGAGCAGCCGCAGGGCGGCCTCTGCGAGACGACGGGGCGTCGGCCCCGGGAGCCGTGCGGTGCCGGGGGGCACCGCACGGTGGCGCACAGGCGCCGGGGACAGGGAGGACGGGACGCCGTGCGCCGGTTGCGGTCGGCGGACCGGAACCAGGCCGCCGACCGGAACGGGTGGACGGGTGTTCCGGTGCCCTCGGATCACGGACATCCCCGGCGGCTTCGGCGGCCGACAGAAAATCCAACGTGAACTGAGTCCCAACCGCCTTGCTCAGCGCGGAATTTGCGGTTCTCATACGGACCCATCACGACCGCCGTCAAGGTCCCGTCAAACCCGCCCGAGAAGGCGTCAGGAGAACGTCAACGCCACTCATGGGTGGCCGGATCCGGTCGCAGACTGAGCGGCACGGGGGACGGGTGACCGTCCGTGGCGTGGCAGGGGAGGGACCGTGGCGATCACGGCCGGAACTTCGCGGAGACCTCAGTCGGAGGCTGCAACGCGGCCACGGCAACAGGCGGCCGTCCCGCCCGGGGGCAGCCCCGGTCCGCGGCCGCGAGGGGGGTCGCGGACGGGTGCCCCGGGGCAGGGCCTCCGGAAACGGGCCGTGGCCGCGCGGGCTGCTCTGCGCCGTCGCTACTGGGCCACCGTGCCCGCGCGACTGCGCCTCCTGCGCGCGGCCACGGTCCTGCTCGCCACCGCCCTGGCCGCGCTGCTGTTCGCCGCAGGCCTCGCCGCCACCGGCACCTGGGACAGCGTGGCCGGACGCGACGCGCCCCGCACCACCAGCGCCGCCGACCTCGACCTCGCCCTCAACGACATGGACGCCCAGGCCGCCAACACCCTGCTGTCCAGCGGAAACGCGGGCAAAGGGCGCCTGCAGACCCCGTATGAGAAGGCGGCCGGCTTCTACGGCGACGCACGGCGCGAGATCGGACACGACCTGCGCACCCTCTCCGTCGCCGCCCAGGGGAACCGCACCGACGAGAAGACCGTGGAGTCCCTCACCGACAACTTCGCGGAGTACCAGGAACTCATCGGCCGCGCCCTGGAGAACGACGGCCGGGTCGGCGGCAAGCCGGCCGCGCTTGCCGACTACCGCCGGGCGACGGATCTGCTGAAGAGTCAACTCCTGCCGGATTCACGGAAGTTGGTGGACTCCAACGACGAAGCGTTCAACGGCGAGTACCGCGCTGCCCGCTCCATGCTCTCCGGTCGGCTCGCCGCCGTCCTCGCGCTCGGGCTGCTGCTGCTCGCCGTGCTCGGCGTTCTGCAGTGGTACCTGGCGCGCACCTTCCGGCGGATCCTCAACCCCGGCGTGCTCGCCGCCACCGTCTGTACGCTGCTCACGGTGATCCTCGGCTCGCAGCTGCTCTCCGCCACGTCCGGGCACCTGCGCGGCGCCCGCCGCGACGCCTTCGACTCCGTCGTCGCCCTCTCCCGCGCCCGCGCCATCGCCTACGACGCAAACGCCGACGAGAGCCGCTACCTCCTGGACCCCCGGCGCCGCGAGCAGTACGCGCGGTCGTACCTCGCCAAGTCCCAGGAGCTGTACGGGATCGAGGGCGCGACCCTGACGTCGTACGACTCCCGACTCGCCACCACCTGGCAGGCGTACCGGGCCGACCGCCACGACCTGCGGTTCACCGGCGAGTTCCGGCGGGAGCTGGACAACATCACCTTCCCCGGGGAGCGGGCGGCCGCGGAGAAGACGGTCGACGCGTACGCCGTCTACCAGAACGACGACCGGAAGATCCGCACGCTGATCGCGTCCGGCCGGGAGCGCGAGGCCGTCGCGTTCTGCATCAGCTGGGAGCCGGGGATGTCCAACGAGCACTTCGGGGCCTGGATGAGCGCCCTGGACCGGGTGACCGACATCAACCGCGCCCACTTCGCATCCTCGGTGCGGGACGGTCGCTCGGTGGTGAGCGGTCTGCTGCCGTGGACGGTCGGTCTGCTGCTCGCCGCGATGGCGCTCACCGCACTGGGGCTGCGGCCGCGATTGGCGGAGTTCCGCTGACCCGCAGACGAGCAACCGCCTGCCCGCGGAGCGCTACGCGTCCGCGAGCCGCGCCTCCTCCAGGTCGAGGGACCGCTGCAGGCGGCGGCGGGTCGTGTCGCTGATGGCGTGGTCGTCGTAGAGGCGCTGCAGTTCGGCCGCCTCCACTGCTATCAGGTCGCGGCGCAGGTGGCGGTAGACCAGGTCGGCGGACTCGGTCGGCGCATGGGTGCCGTTGCTGTCGGCGAGCCGGTCGCGGGCGGCGTCGAGGCGGGCGTTGAGGCCCCGGCGCAGCCGGTCCAGGACCACGTCCGGTACCGCCTCCAGCTCCGACAGCTCCTCCAGCCGCTTGATGCCCGCACCGGCCAGGCTGCAGCGGGCGGCGGCCTCCTCGCGCTCGGTGTGATCGGGCTCCAGGGCGATACCGGAACGGCGCACGACCGGCGCGAGGGTGAAGCCCTGGACGACGAGGGTGACGACCACGACCGAGGTGGTCAGCACCAGCACCAGGGGCCGCTCCGAGAGGGCGGCGCCGCTCTTGGTGGCCACCGGGATGGACAGCGCGGCAGCCAGCGGCACCACGCCCCGGGTGCCGGCCCAGGTCAGCACCACGGGCACCCGCCAGTTCATCCGCTGGATACCGCCCTTGCGCTGCACCACAGCAGACAGCGGCGCCAGCCACAGCAGTCGTACGGCTATCAGAGTGGCCGCCACCGCCAGCGCGTACAGCGGCCATTCCTGGTCGCCGTCGGACAGCGCCCGTACCTGCGCGGGCAGCGCCAGCCCGATGAGGGAGAACACCACGCTCTCCAGCAGGAACACCACCGTGCCGTACACCGCATGCAGTTGGAGGCGGATACGGGCGTTGGTGAGCCGGTCGCCGCGGCCGCCCAGCACCACGCCGGCCACCACCACGGAGGTGACGCCGGAGGTGTGGGCCGCCTCCGCCAGGACATAGGCCGCATACGGTGTGACCAGGGCTATCACCGTCTCCAGGACTGGGTCCTCGGTGCGCCGGCGGATCAGCGCGACCACGCCTGCGACCGCCGCGCCGATGAGCGTGCCGCCGCCCGCGAGCAGCAGGAACTCGCCGCCCGCAGCTCCCCAGTCGGCCGCCGCCGAGGCCACCGCGACGCCGACCGCGACCCGGAAGAGGACCAGCGAGGTCGCGTCGTTGAACAGGCTCTCCGCCTGCACCAGGACCTGCACCTTGGGCGGCAGCGCAAGCCGTCTGCCGAGCGCGGTGACCGCCACCGGGTCGGTGCTGGCCAGGACCGCGCCCAGGACGAGGGCCATCTGCCACGACAGCGGCGTCACCAGCGATGCCACAAGGCCCACGGCCGCCGCGGAGGCCAGCACCAGGCCCACCGCGAGCACCCCGACGGGCCGCCACACCATCCGCAGCTCACGCCAGGACAGTTCCTCGGCGCTGGCGTACAGCAGCGGCGGAAGCACGACGAGGCCGATAATCTCGGGGCTGATCTCGATCTCCGGGGTGCCGGGCAGCAGGCTCACCGCGAGGCCGGCGACGACGAGGAGGGAGGGGGCGGGAATGCGCCACCGGCGTGCGAACGTCGCGACCACCGTGGCCAGTACCACGAGTGCGAGAACCGTTCCGACGCTGCGCATGCCGTCCCCCTGGACTTCGAAAGGAGCCACTGTGGCTCCCTGCCGACCAGACTTCCCGGCACACCATTTGCAGCCTATCCCGGCCATGGCCGGTCAAGACAGTGTCGACGTCCTCGTGAGCGACGCCAGGGACGCGTCAAGATGCCTGCCCACGGGCCTGCGGAGCGCTTCGCTCGAGGGCGATGAATGACGTACGGCGCGGACGGCTGAAGGTCTGCCTCGGGGCCGCCCCGGGGGCGGGCAAGACGTACCGCATGCTCGACGAGGGGCGCCGCCGGGCCGGACGCGGTGCCGATGTGGTGGTGGCGTTCGCCGAGTGCCACGGGCGGCCGAGGACCGAGGCGCTCCTGGGCCGCCCGCCCCGCCTCCGGCCGGACGGTGGCCTGACCGTGGGCTCCCGGCCCTGGGACGTGGACCCGAGCGGCCGGCCCGAGGGCGAGATCGAGCTGCGCGCCTACGGCAACGGCCACTACCTCGGGCGGGGCCGGTGCGGAAGGGCTGGGAGCCTGTGAACAGGCACTGACGCGGGCCGGGCAGAACGGCTGACGCCGGCCGATGCGGTACAGGTGGTGACCGTTATTGGCATGTTCTTGACGAATTCTTGGATCATGTACGGCTCCCGGCCGGAACAGCCCTTGTCACTCGCACCGTTCAGCCTCTTGTGACGTCAACTCTCCCCACCTGCCCCGAGCCCGGCCAGAGATCGCAGCACATGGTGATCTGCGGCGACGACGCACTCGCGCACCGGCTCGCCGTCGAACTGGACGCCGTGTGCGGCGAGATCGTCACAGTCGTGCTGCCGTCCGCGAGCGACGAGCGCGGCGCGGAGATCGCCGCGCTGCACGACGACCCGGACTCGCCGGTCGAACTGCACATCTCCGCACGTCCCGACGAGCGGGCCCTGCGGGCGGCGGGCGTCGAGCGGGCCGCCGCGCTCGCCCTGACCTACCGGGACGACCAGGTCAACATGACCGCGGCGCTGCTCGCCCGGACCGTCAACCCCTCGGTGCGGCTGGTCGTCCGGATGTTCAACCGCGAGCGCGGCCGTCATCTGGAGCGGCTGCTGGACCGGGCGGCGGGACTGTGCGACGACCTCGCCCAGGACACCTCCACCACGGTGCTCTCCGACGCCGACACCGCCGTACCGGAGCTCGTCGCGGCGGCCGCCGTGGGCCACGGGCACACCCTCCAGGTCGAGGGCAAGGTGTTCCGCGGCGCCGTAAGGCCCGCGGGGTCCCCGTCGAACGGCACCGACCTGGCCACCCTGGCGGTCCTGTCCGGTGCCCACCAGGACGACCCGGCCAGCCAGGACAGCGCCGAGACGCCCGGTGAGGACGGCACCCAGCTGCTGCCCGACAACCGGACCGCCCGCCACCGGCAGTTCACGCATGGCCGGCTGATGCTGGAGGAGGTCACCCACCTCGCCTCCGAAACAGCCGCCCGCGCCCGTCGCTTCCACCCTCGCCGGTGGCTGCGGGCGCGCCTCGCCCACCTGCCGTGGAAGGTCTTCCTCTCCCATCAACTCGCCGCCGTCTACGGTGCGTTGACGGCAGTCGTCCTCGCGCTCGCGACCGCCACCGCGCTCTTCGCGGACGAGCACCCGTGGTGGAAGAACTTCTATCTGCCGATGCTGGACATCTTCACCATGGGCGACCCGGCCACCGAGGAGTCGGTGGCCCGCCGAGTGCTCCAACTCCTCGCCGGTTTCGTGGGGTTGGCCGTACTCCCGCTCGTCGTCGCCGCGACCATGAACGCCACGGAGGCCTTCCGCACCGCCTCGGCGAGCCATCCGCCCGAGGACGACGTCAGCGGCCACATCGTCCTGGTCGGCCTGGGCATGGTCGGCACCCGGGTGCTGGCCCGGCTGCGCGCCACCGACCACCAGGTGGTGGCCATCGAGCGCGATCCGCACGCCCGCGGCGTCGCCCTCGCCCGCCAGCTCGGCGTACCGCTGATACTGGAGGACGCCACGGCCCCGGGCGTACTCGAACTGGCCCGCATCCGGCAGAGCGGCTCGCTGCTCGTCCTGACCCGCGACGACGGCCAGAACCTCGACATCGTCATGGCGGTCCGGGAGACGAACCCCGCCCTGCGGGTGGTGACGCGGCTGTACGACGACGCCTTCGCGGCCACCGTCCAGCGCACCCTGCGCGCCTCCTACCCGGACGCCCTGACCCGGAGCAGAAGCGTTTCCGCGCTGGCCGCGCCCTCGTTCGCCGCCGCGATGATGGGCCGCCATGTGCTGGGGGTGATGCCGGTGGAGCGGGGCTCGCTGCTGTTCACCTGCGTGGACGTGGCCGGGCATCCCGAGCTGGAGGGGCGCTCCGTGCACGAGGCGTTCCGGGAGAACGAATGGCGGGTGCTGGCCGTAGGGACCGCCACCGGGCCGCTGCCCGTGTCGGCGGCCGCGGACGGCCTCCCCGGACCGCGCCCCGACCGCACGGGCTTCGACTGGCGTCCGGAGCAGGGCCGGGTTCTGGGGGCGGGCGACCGAGTCGTCCTCGCGACGACGCGGCGCGGCCTGGACATCCTGATGACGGGCGTGCAGCCGCATCCGGCGGACCGGCGGCAGTGACAGCCTGCGAACAAAGGGCTCCAACTGCGGCTCGGGGAGCGTCACTTCAGGTCGGAGACCCTGAACACCGTCTCGGCCGTCTCGCGCTCGACCCGCTCCGAGACCCGGTCCAGCGCGGTGGTCCCGCACAGCAGGGTGCCCAGGGCCAGGGACTTCCGGGCGTCCTCGTGCAACCGGTGCCAGAGGTCGGGATTGTGGACGAGCACCCGGGGGTCGAGTTCGACGCGCTCGCCGAAGGCGTCCCGGAGCACCAGGCGCTGGGTGATCCCGTCGAGGCAGCGCACCGAGACCAGCAGGTCGGTGCGGATCCTCCGGGTGCGCAGCAGTCGGCGCGAGGTCAGCCAGCCCTGGCCGGCGCGGACCCGGTCGGGGCAGAGCAGGAGGAAGAGCAGGACGGCGAGCGTGGACCACAGCGCACCGCGCCGCGGGGACAGGGTGTCCGCACCCCAGTCGATCAGGAACAGCAGGCCCAGGAGTACGGCCGCGCAGCGCATCGCGCTGATCAGATCCCCCGCCCAGCGGCGATCGTGGACCACGGGGCCGGATTCCGGTGCGGACGTGCTGGATTCGGAGGTCCTGGATCCGTGTCGGCGCGCGTCGTCGCGGTGTCCCATACGCCAGACGGTAGAGACCGTACGTCGCGGGAGGAATGGACCTTGACGGGACCCATACGGCTCCGCGTTCCTTCTTGACGGCGCCGCAGCGAGAGCCGTCCGTTGCCCGGGTCGCACCCCCGTCAAGGACGGGTCAAAGAGGCCGGATTCGACACGAAGAACACGCAAGGGAGGCTCGGCGGCCCGGACATCGGACTCGACCTCGGGCTGCCCGACATGGACGGCGTCGACGTCCTCAAGGCCCTGCGCGGCGGGAGCCGGGTCCCGGTGCTGGTGCTCTCCGCACGCCAGGCCTCGGACGAGAAGGTCGCCGCGCTCGACGCGGGCGCCGACGACTACATCACCAAGCCGTTCAGCGGGTGAACGCGGCGCTCCGCGAGCTCCGTAATGTTCGCCAGCAGGCCCGAATGTTTCGCTTGTGCAGGCGGGAGTGACCTGTGCTGCAGCCTGTCGGTGTGCAATGGGCGACCTCGGCCCCGACACGATCGCCTCCTCGGCAGAGGGTGGCGCGGGCGTCAATGCCCGGGGGTGCCGTGGAAGTTGCCCGCAGATTCACTGCGTACAAGGGGTTGCCACCGTTTGGGAGCTGTCTCTAGGGTGCGGCAACAACGCAGCTTTCAGGATCATCTCCGAAACTTTCGGTCCCAGCGGACGGTCGTGGACGCGCCGTCCCTACCCAAGGAGCGCAAAATGGGCGACCGGGCACTGTCCCGCCGCGGCTTCCTGGCGGCCTCCGCCGCGGCCGGTCTGGGCATGACGGCACTGAGCGGGTGCGGCGGAGACTCGGGCGGAGGGTCGTCGGACGGGACGACCACCATCGAGTGGTGGAACATCTCCACCACCGAGCCTGCGAAGACCGTCTGGGCCGGTCTGGCCAAGAAGTTCGAGGCCCAGAACCCCAAGGTCAAGGTAAAGATCGTCCAGCTCGAGAACGACGCCTACAAGTCGAAGATGACGGCGCTGACCGCCTCCGGGAAGCTCCCCGACATCTTCCACACCTGGGGCGGCGGCGTCCTCAAGCAGCAGGTCGACGCCGGGCTCGTCGAGGACCTCACCGACAAGACCAAGCCGTGGGCCGACGGCCTGCTGCCGGTCGCGAAGAAGCCGTACATCCTCGACGACAAGACGTACGCCATCCCGTTCGACATCGGCATGATCGGCTTCTGGTACAACAAGGCGCTCTTCAAGCAGGCCGGTATCAGCGCGCCTCCGACCACCTGGAGCGGCTTCCTCGACGCCGTGCAGAAGCTGAAGGCCAAGGGCATCACCCCGCTCGCCCTGGCCGGCAAGGAGAAGTGGCCCGGGATGTACTACTGGGCCTACCTCGCGATGCGCACCGCCGGCATCGACGCGCTCCAGAAGGCCAGTGACGACAAGGACTTCACCGCCCCCGGGCTCGTCCAGGCGGGACAGCACCTCAAGGACCTGGTCCAACTCCAGCCCTTCCAGAAGGGGTTCCTCGGCGCCGCCTACTCCACGCCCACCGGACAGGCCGCGACCGTCGGCAACGGCAAGGCAGCCATGGAGCTGATGGGCCAGTGGGCCCCGAGCGTGGAGGCCGACGCCGGCAAGGGACTCGGCAAGAACCTCGGCTTCTTCCCGTTCCCCGCCGTCGAGGGCGGGAAGGGCGCGATCACCGAGGTGTTCGGCGGTGGCGGCGGACACGCCCTGCGCAAGGGTGCTCCGCAGGCGGCCGTCGACTTCCTGAAGTTCTTCGCTTCCGAGTCCACCGACGTCGAACTGGTGAAGAAGACCGGCACCATCCCGGTCGTCCCGGCTGCGGACAGCGCCCTCTCCGACCCCAACATCAAGGCCGTACAAGCCCAGTTGAAGGCTGCCACCGGCTTCCAGCTCTTCCTCGACCAGGCGTACGCCCCCGCCGTCGGCCAGGAGGTCAACGACAGCGTCGCCGCGCTCATCGCCGGCTCCAAGTCCCCCGAGCAGGTCACGCAGTCGATCACGAAGATCGCGAAGGAAGAGCAGTAACCGGCGATGACCTCCACGTCCTCCACGTCCTCCACGTTCCTTCCGGACAAGCGGAGCGGCCCGGGCGTCGAACTCCCGCCTCCCGCCGCGGACTTCGCGCGGGGGCGGGCCCGGCGGCGCCTGCTGAACTGGCTCACCGCGGTCGGCTTCCAGGTGCCCGCCCTGGTGCTGTTCATCGGGCTGGTCCTGCTGCCCATGCTGTTCGCGCTGTACGCGGCCTTCTTCCGCTGGGGCGGCTTCGGCATGCCCTCCGACTACGCCGGCACCGACAACTTCACCCGGCTCTTCCAGGACCCCGTCTTCCTGGGCGACCTGTGGCGCTGCCTGCTCCTGGTCGTGCTGTCGCTCGCGCTGCAGCTGCCGTTCGCCCTGGCCATGGCCGTGGCGCTCAACCAGCGGCTGCGCGGCCGGGCCGTGTACCGGATGCTGTTCTTCGCACCGTACGTCCTGTCCGAGGCGATCACCGGCGTCCTGTTCAGCATGGTCTTCGCCCCGGACGACGGACTCGCAGACCACATCCTGGGCGCCGTTGGCCTCGACGGCCTGGGCGGGGAGTGGTTCGCTGATCCGTCCTACGTCATGGCGACCCTGTTCCTGGTCATGATGTGGAAGTACTTCGGCTTCCACATGATGCTCTACCTGGCCGGACTCCAGTCCATCCCGGCCGAGTTGACCGAGGCGGCGCTGATCGACGGCGCCGGGCCCTGGCAGCGGTTCCGCAATGTCACCCTGCCGCTGCTCGCGCCCACCCTGCGCATCAGCATCTTCCTGTCGGTCATCGGGTCGATCCAGCTCTTCGACCTGGTGTGGGTGGTCACCCAGGGCGGGCCCGACCATCACTCCGAGACGATGGCCGTGACCATGTTCCAGTACGGCTTCAAGCGCTACCAGGTCGGCTACGCCAGCGCGATCAGCGTGGTCATGTTCGGCATCTGCCTCGTCTTCGCCCTCGCCTACCAGCGGTTCGTGCTCCGCCGCGACCTCGAAGGGGCCACCACGACGATGAGGGGGGACGGCAAGTGAGCCGCAAGACCGTACGCACTCTGCCGCTGCACGTGGTCCTCGTGGCCGTCGGCGCGGTGATGGTCGTGCCCGTGGTGTACGCCGCACTCTCCGGCTTCAAGTCCACCGACGAGCTGTCCCGAAACCCCTTCGGGCTGCCCGAGCACTGGCTGACCGGCAACTACACCGGCATCCTCGGCTCCGGGGACTTCTGGCGGCTGGTCGGCAACAGCACGCTGATCGCCGTGGCGACGACCGTGCTCGTGGTCGCCGTGTCCGCGCTCGCGGCCTTCTCCTTCGCCCGGTTCGCCTTCCGCGGGCGGGAGTTGCTGTTCACCTTCTTCACGATAGGGCTGATGTTCCCCTTCGCGGTGGCCGCGCTGCCGCTGTTCCTGCTGCTGCGCTACCTCGACCTGCTCGACAACCCGCTGGGCGTGATCCTCCCGCAGGCCGCCTACGGACTGCCGATGACGATCATCATCCTGCGCGGCTTCTTCCGGCAGATCCCCGGCGAGCTGGAGGAGGCGGCCACCCTCGACGGCTGCAGCTCCTTCGGGTTCTTCTGGCGGGTGCTGCTGCCGATGGCGCGGCCCGCGCTGGGCACGGTCTCGGTACTCGCCGTGGTCACCAGCTGGAACAACTTCTTCCTGCCGCTGCTGGTGTTCACCGACAACACGTGGTGGACCCTGCCGATCGGCGTCCAGCAGTTCCAGGGCCAGTACTCGGCGGACTACGCCCGCGTCTTCGCCTATCTCGTCCTCGCGATGGTTCCCGCCCTCGCCTTCTACTCGGTCGCCGAGCGGCAGCTCGTGGGCGGCCTCACCGCCGGCGCGACGAAGGGATGACGCGCGCTCCGCGGACGTACGACCCCACCCGGCATCCGACGCATCCGACGCGTCCGACAGTGAGGAGTCGCACCATGCCCAGGACCAGCACCCGCCTCAGACTCGCCGGCGCCCTCGCCGCGGTCCTCGTGGCCGCCGGCATCGCCACCGGCCCCGCGGCCCAGGCGAACCAGAAGCAGCCGACGCTCGCGGAACTCGCCCAGCGCCACGGCCGCTACTTCGGCAGTGCCACCGACAACCCCGAACTCACCGACACCGCCTACACGGCCCTGCTCGGCAGCGAGTTCGACATGATCACGCCCGGCAACGGCATGAAGTGGTACGCCACCGAGCCCCAACAGGGCGTCTTCGACTGGACGAACGGCGACGCGATCGTGAACCTGGCCCGCAAGAACCACCAGCGGGTCCGCGCCCACACCCTCGTCTGGCACAGCCAACTGCCGAGCTGGCTCACCAGCCGCGCGTGGACGGCCGACGAGCTGCGGGCCGTACTGAAGAATCACATCCAGACGGAGGTACGGCACTATCGCGGCAAGGTCTACTCCTGGGACGTCGTCAACGAGGCGTTCAACGAGGACGGCACCTACCGCGAGACCCTCTGGTACAAGACGCTCGGCCCGGGCTACATCGCCGACGCCCTGCGCTGGGCCCACCAGGCAGACCCGCACGCCAAGCTCTATCTCAACGACTACAACATCGAGGCGGTCGGCCCGAAGAGCGACGCCTACTACCAGCTGGCCAAGGACCTCAAGGCACAGCACGTCCCGCTCGACGGCATCGGCCTCCAGGCCCATCTGGCCCTCCAGTACGGCTATCCGACCACTCTGGAGGACAACCTGCGCCGCTTCTCCGGGCTCGGCCTCGACACCGCGCTCACCGAGGTCGACGTACGGATGCTGCTTCCCGCGGACGGGGAGAAGCCGGCGACGCAGGCGCAGTGGTACCGGGACCTGACCGAGGCATGTCTCGCGGTGCGGCGGTGTGTCGGCATCACGGTGTGGGACTACACCGACAAGTACTCATGGATCCCGGCGTTCTTCCCGGGCGAGGGCGCCGCGCTCCCGTGGGACGAGCAACTGCAGCCCAAGCCGGCCTACTTCGCGATCAGGCAGGCGCTGGGCGGCAAGTAGAGAACGCCCCGGCGGTGCAGTGGGGAGCACCGCCGGGGTCCGGTACCCCCGGTCAGGGCGCCGGGGGTGCCGCCCCCCCACCGCATCGCGACCTCCTCGACGCCGCGGATGATCTCCACCGCCCAGGAGCTGTCGAGGTCGTCTGCCGGCAATTCCCCCACCTCCGTCGAGGCGTACCTCGAAACTTCCAGAAGTCTTCCGGAAAGCGGGCGCCCATGGGAACGGAGATCGCGTCGACGGAGGTCGATGAAAGTCGATGGAAGTCTGTGGAAGAAGATCAAATTCGATGAAGGCCGATGAAAAGCGATGACCGCATTACGCACACGGAACTACGCGCAGTGATCGCCTCCGGACATGCGTCGGGGCCGGTTCGCAGCGTGTCTTTGCGACCGGCCCCTCAAGTCTCCGGGCGGTGTGGCGCACCGCCCGGCACTGCTCAGGCGGCCGTCATCACCTGGCCGGCGCCCAGCGGGCGGTGCGGCGCGATGATCTGGCCGTCGGGCAGGAGCTCACCGGTGTCCTCGAAGAGCAGAACGCCGTTGCACAGCAGGCTCCATCCCTGCTCCGGGTGGTGCGCCACAAGTCGGGCGGATTCCCGGTCGGCTGAGTGGGCTGTCGGACACGGTGGCTGGTGCTGGCACATTGATGGGATCTTTCGCTCTGTCGTGATGTGTGAGATGGCTGTCTTGTCTGTCCCGCGGCTTGAAGCTCCGTTCATGGCCGCCCCCCGTAGTGATAAATCGGTCCAGTCCCAGTGTTGCCCCACGGGCGTCAATCCGCAGGGATTTCGCAGCACCGCTTCTCACAGGTTGAGGACGCATCCCCCGCACGGACGGTTCAGTCCAACCGTACTGTCACTTCGGGTGGTTCTCGGTGGCCGGATGGGGCTAGTCCTTACCGGTCGGGCGCCTATTTCGGCTCGTACGAGCAATTGGCTGCTCGTACGAGCGTATTGTCGAGCGGAAAAGCCTCGTACCCCGCTACCCGGAATTCCGGGGCGGGGTACGAAAGGTGTGGCGACGGGCGGTGATCAGGCGGGCGAGCCCAGCAGTGGGACGGGAGTCACCCGATGGGTCAGGACCGGGAGCAGCTCGGCGACGCGGTGCGGGCGGTGGGCCGCGATACCGGGCGGCGCCGGCGCCAGCGGGACGAGCAGGTCCGTGGCGGCGGGCTGGCCGGTGGCACCGTCCGCGGTGCAGTCGCCGTGCAGCCACAGCGTGAGCATGTACAGGCTCGGCACCGAGAGCAGGCGCGGCTGGTAGGGCTGGTTCATCGTCTCGGCCTGGCGCAGGGCGCGCTCGGTGGAGGCGATGTAGGGGCCTTCGAAGAAGTGCGAGAAGGCCCAGCCGTCAGGGGTCAGCATGGTGTCGGCGGCGGCCACCGAGCGCTCGCCGCAGCGGATCAGGAAGCGCCACCCGGCCAGCCGGGTGGCGGACGCGCCCGCGGGGGTCAGCCGGTCCAGTACGTGTACGGGCAGCGGGAGTTCGGGTGTGGCGGGGCCCTGGGAGCGCAGCAGGGAGGGAGTTCGGGCCTCGCGGACCGCGGTGGGGGAACCGAGTGCGGTCAGGACGGTGCGAAGGGCGGGCGCGGGAGCCGGGGGGACATGCAGCGGCATGGTGGGTCGCCTCTCATTCGACAGGCACGGTGGCGCGAGGGCGGGGGCGGACGGCGCTGTCTGCTCACGGGGCCAGAGGGGCGGGGGCCGGGGCCTGGGAACGAGGAGTGTGGGTGAGGCCTGCCGCACGTCACCTCGACGGCAGGTTCCATGACCGCGGGCGCCAACCCTCTGTCTTGTTCGCGGAGTTTATACGACATGTGTTCAGACGGTGTTTCGTCTAGTCGTTTCCGGTGTACTCGACAAGGGCGTATCCGGTCGGCGATACGTGGGAATCATCCCGGTTCCGGTCCGGCCTTACGCCGATGACCTCGGAAAATATCCGGGAAGCGGTCGGCCAATTCTCGTCGGCGTTTTTCACGAGTTCGTCGACGGCCCGAAACTGCGCCGTGCTCCATGCCCGGTGAATGTGCCACCGGTCACGTGCACCAGAGTAGCGGGCGACGTCCCCGCGCGGGGACGTTATCGATCGCCGCGGCTGGGCATCATCCCACGTGACCCCGACACCGGGCGGCCGGATCTTCGGGCCGCTCATTCGAGGAGGGACGCTTCGATGGGGGAGAAGGTCGTGGCAGGGCGGTTCGACCTGTCCGATCGGCAGCACTACCGCGACAAGCTCCGCAGGTGTCTGACGGGACTGGAGCGGCTCCTGGACGAGAAGCGGTTCGATCGCCCGAAGAACCTCATGGGGTTGGAGATCGAACTGAATCTGGCCGGTGGCGACGGCATGCCGAAAATGCTCAATGCGCAGGTCCTCGAGCGGATCGCTAGCCGTGATTTCCAAACAGAACTCGCCATGTTCAATCTGGAAGTCAACATAGCCCCACATCGATTGGGTGGGCGGGTATTCGACCGGCTCGCGGAGGAACTGAGGACCTCGCTGGCATATGCCCACCGAAAAGCGGGGGAGCTCGACGCGGGAATCGTGATGATCGGCATTCTGCCGACCCTCGACCGGGACGACCTGGTCTCCTCCAACCTCTCCGACGTCGACCGCTACGCCCTGCTCAACGAGCAGATCGTGGCCGCCCGCGGCGAGGACTTCGCCCTCGACATCGACGGAGTGGAGCACCTCACCTGCACCTCGAAGTCCATAGCGCCGGAAGCCGCCTGTACCTCCGTACAACTGCACCTCCAGGTCACCCCGGGCCGCTTCGCCGACGTCTGGAACGCCGCGCAGGCCGTCGCCGCCGCCCAGATCGCCGTGGGCGCCAACTCGCCCTTCCTGTTCGGCCGCGAGCTGTGGCGCGAGTCCAGGCCCCCGCTGTTCCAGCAGTCCACCGACACCCGCCCGCCGGAGCTGCAGGCCCAGGGGGTGCGCCCGCGCACCTGGTTCGGAGAGCGCTGGATCTCCTCCGCCCACGACCTCTTCGCGGAGAACCTGCGCTACTACCCGGCCCTGCTTCCGATCTGCGACGCGGAGGACCCCCTCGACGTCCTCGACGCGGGCGGCATCCCCAAACTCGCCGAACTCGTCCTGCACAACGGCACGGTGTACCGCTGGAACCGCCCGGTCTACGGCATCGCCGACGGCGTCCCGCACCTGCGCGTCGAGAACCGCGTCCTGCCCGCCGGGCCCACCGTCACCGACGTCATCGCCAACGCGGCCTTCTACTACGGCCTCGTCCGCGCCCTCGCCGAGGAGTCGCGGCCCGTGTGGACCCGGCTGTCCTTCGAAGCGGCCACCGCCAACTTCGACGCCGCCTGCAAGCACGGCATCGACGCCCGCCTCGAGTGGCCGCGGCGGGGACGCTACGGCGGCACCACGCAGGTCGACGCGGTCAGCCTCGTACGCGACGAACTGTTGCCGCTCGCCGAGGCGGGCCTGGACGCTTGGGGCGTCGAACCCGCCGACCGGGACCTCTACCTGGGCGTCATCGACGAGCGCTGCCGGCGCCGGGTCAACGGCGCGACCTGGCAGGCGGCGACCTTCCACCGGGCCCTGGAGACGGGGCTCTCACGGGATGCCGCACTGGCGGCCACGACCCGGAGGTACGGCGAGCTGATGCACCTGGGTGAGCCGGTGCACACGTGGCCGGTGGGGCTGCCGGAGCCGGTACCGGTGGTGTGAGACGCGCTCCGCGGGATGGGCCGCGATGGGGCGTCGTTTGTCTGCGGCGCCGTCGTGGCTGGTCGCGCCCGCGCGGCGGAGCCGCATATCGATGCAGCCCCGCGCCCCTTGCGGGGCGCTGCCGAACCCTGGGGGATTTCGCGCCCCGCTCAGTCGTCGCCCCTCGACCCCGCCGCCACTATTGCCTTCAACATCACCGACTGGATCTGTGAAGGGTTGCTGACCGACTGGCCCGAACCGCCGGTTGCCTCGGCGATCTCGTCGGCCTCCTGGCGGTCGGCGTCGGGGCCCACGGCGATCATGATGAGCGGCACCGGGCGCGCGGGGTCGGTGAGTTTCTGCAGCTGGGTGATGAGCTCGGAGCGGGAGATGCTGCCCGGGTCCTGGTTGACGCCGTCGGTCAGGATGACCAGCGCGTTGAACTTCCCCTTGACGTACGACGAGGTCGCCGCCTTGTATGCGGCGAGTGTGGTGTCGTACAGCCCGGTGGCCCCGCCTGAGACGGGCTCGAGGGCGCTGAACGCCGCCGAGAGCCGGTCGCGCTGGGTGCCGCTGCCCTTCTGGTCGCCGAGCCGCTCGGTCGGCACCAGGATGCGGTAGTCCTTGGCGCCGTCCAGCTTCGTGGAGAACTCCCACAGGCCGATCTCGTCCTCGGGCGTGAAGGTGGCGAGGGCCTGCAGCAGGGACCCCTTGGTGACGTCCATGCGCGACTGGCCGGTCCCCGGCACCGGCTGGGACATGGACGACGAGGCGTCCACGATCGTGGTGAGGCGGGCGCTCTGCACGGTGATCGTCCAGGTGCCGAGGGTCTCCTGGAGCGCGGCGTCCGAGGCCGGCTGGGGTGCGGGCTCGGCGTACGGCTGCGGGCTGCTGCCGCCCGCCTCGGCGACCAAGGCCTGCGGCGCCTCTTCGTCGGAGGTGCGGAAGCCGTACTTCTGCAGCAGCCGGAGCTGCGCCGGCTGCCGCAGGTAGTTGATGAACCGCAGCGCGGCCCGGCTCTCGTCGGTCGTCAGCTCGTCGACCGTCGCGAACGGGTAGTCGAGCCGGGGCGAGCCGTCCTTCGGGTAGAACATGTCCACGCCGGCGCCGCTGTCGGCCGAGGAGTTGTACGCGTACGCCGCCTGCTCGGACAGGACCAGCGCCTGGTTCCGCTTCGGGTTGCCCAGCTCGGTGCCCGAGGAGTCACGGGGCAGTGTGTCCACGACCTGGCTGTCCGTGTCCGAGGTGCGCTGCGACAGCGTCTTCATCATGGCCGCGGCCTGGGTGTCGCCGCCCCTGAGAGTGGCGGCGGCGGCGCCGAGTTGGGTGAGGGCGAGCAGCCCGGTGGCGCTGCGCGCGGGGTCGGCCGCGCCGAGCCTGACCGATTTGTCCTGCATGGTGGCGCCGACCAGGTCGATCCAGCTGTACGTCTTCTTCGGCCACCCCAGCGACTTCGCGGCCGCGGGCACCATGGCCACGCCGATCGGTGTCGAGGCGACCGCGCCCACCGGAGTCACGTCGATCGGGCCGTTGTCCGCCGTGATCCGGTCGATCCACAGGTCCGAGTCCGGCACCCACAGCTGCACGCCGGGCTTCTTGCCCGCGGCGAGAGCGTCCGCGACCTTGTACGAGTCGCGTGCGGTCACCGTGACCGCGACACAGCGTCCGTCGGAAGTGATGTTGCTGCGCCGGGCCTGTTTTGCAGCGTCCGTGAGGGCCGGGGCGATATCCGGCGAGGCGGCGAGTTCGAGGCGCACCGGGTCGTCCTGGCACGAGGAGCCGAACGACAGCAGCCCGCTCTTGACCGCGCCCGCCGTGCCGCCCGCGACGGTGAGGACGAGCACCGTCGCAACGGCCACCGTGCGGCGCCGCGCCCGTGGACGGGGGTCGCTGCCGCCCGCCCCATACTGATCGGGCAAGCTGTGACGTCCCATGACGGTGGTGCCCCTCCCTGTTGAACCTCGTGCCGGACGACGGCCGTATGGCATGCAAAGGGGAGGTACGCCCCGTACGGCGTCCGTCCCCCCTGACGGCCAAGCGCACGATTTTCGTAATTGCTTTCGAGACCCTAGCGGGGCGGCGGTGGGGATGAGGCTGGATTACTCAACTGGAGGCAGGTGTGCAGGCAGAGGCGGGCCCGGTGGCCGATTCTTTTCCGCCGGAGCGGCTCTCGCGACGGATTCTCCGTGACGAGACGCTGCTCGTTCTGGGGCTTTCGCTCGGTGCGAGTGGTCTGTCCGCCCTGATCAGCTTTGTCGGATCGGTCACGAAACCAGGGGGGCTCAAGGAGCAGGCGGCCACCCTCAACGCCTCGGCCGCGCCGGGCCGCCCCTGGCTGGATCTCGCCTGGCAGCTGTTCGGGATCGCGACGGCGCTGGTGCCCGTCGCACTGGTCGCGCACCTGCTGCTGCGGGAGGGGCGGAGCCTGCGCACGATCGGCTTCGACCGCACCCGGCCCTGGTTCGACCTGGGCCGTGGCGCCGGGATCGCGGCGGTGATCGGCAGCACCGGAATCGCCTTCTACCTGGCCGCACGCGGGCTGGGCTTCAACCTCACGGTGGTGCCGGAGGCGCTGCCCGACGTGTGGTGGAAGTACCCCGTGCTGATCCTCTCGGCGCTGCAGAACGCGATCCTCGAGGAGGTCGTCGTCGTCGGCTATCTGCTGCGCCGGCTGGGCCAGTTGGGCTGGACGCCGGGCACCGCCCTGGTGGCCAGTTCCGTACTGCGCGGCTCGTACCACCTCTACCAGGGCATCGGCGGCTTCGTCGGCAACATGGTGATGGGTGTGGTGTTCGTGTACCTGTACCGGCGCTGGGGTCGGGTGGGGCCCCTGGTGGTGGCGCATTCCCTGCTCGACATCGGGGCGTTCGTGGGGTACGCACTGCTGGCCGGGAAGGTGGGCTGGCTGCCGACGGCGTAGCCCGCCGGCAGCCTGGCTCTCTAGGTGAGCAGCTCGCCCTCGATGACCGTGACCGCGCGCCCGCTCAGCAGGGTGCGGTCGCCGCGCAGCTGCGTGCGGACGCGGCCGGAGCGGGGCGAGGCCTGCAGGCCGGTGAGGTCGGGGCGGCCGAGGCGCTCGGACCAGAAGGGGGCGAGCGCCGTGTGGGCGCTGCCGGTGACCGGGTCCTCGTCGATGCCGACGTTCGGGAAGAAGCAGCGGGAGACGAAGTCGTAGCCCCGCGTCGGGTCCTCGGCGCGGGCGGTGGCGATGATCCCGCGCTCGGAGTAGGCGGCGAGCGCCTTGTGGTCCGGGGTGAGGGCGTGGATCGTCTTCTCGTCGGCGAGTTCGAGGACCAGGTCGCCCACGTTCGGCCCGGTGTCGAAGGCGGCGCGCGGCTCGGCGCCCAGTGCCTCGGCGACCCCGGCCGGGACCTCGACCTCGGTGAGCGGCGCCGTCGGGAAGTCCAGGGTGATCGAGCCGTCCTCCTGGGGTGTGGCGACCAGGACGCCGCTGCGGGTGGCGAAGCGCACCGCGCCCTGGTGGGCGCCGGTCGTGTGCAGGACGTGGGCCGTGGCAAGGGTCGCGTGCCCGCACATGTTGACCTCGGTCGCGGGTGTGAACCAGCGCAGCGCCCAGTCGGCCTCCGCGCCCTCGGGCAGCCGGTGCGCGAACGCCGTCTCGGCGTGGTTGACCTCCAGGGCGATCTTCTGCAGCCGCTCGTCATCGGGGAAGGCGTCGAGAAGCAGGACACCGGCGGGGTTGCCGGCGAAGGGGCGGTCGGTGAAGGCGTCGACGATTCGGATTCGCATGGCTTCGACGCTAGGGCGGGGTGGAGCCTCCCACCAAGTCCAATTCGGGGACGGTGGACCGATTTCCGGGCCGCGCGCCTTAGCGAAGCGGCCCTCGGCTGACACGCTGTTGTTGACCGTTCAGCCTTTGCCCAGGAGGCCGTCATGTCCCAGCCGTCCGTGCTCGCCGCCCTGCTCGCCGGGCTGCGGAGTGGATCGATCGAAGTCGTCGACCTCACGTCGCCGCTGTCGTCGACCACACCGGTGATCCAGCTGCCGCCCGAGTTCGGCCAGACCCAGGTCTTCGAACTGGAGGAGATCAGCCGGTACGACGACCGGGGGCCGGCCTGGTACTGGAACAACTTCCGCAGCGGTGAGCACACCGGCACCCACTTCGACGCCCCGGTCCACTGGGTCACCGGAAGGGACCTCGCCGATGTCGCCTCGGTACCGGCGGGGCGTCTGATCGCCCCGGCGGTCGTACTGGACTTCTCCGACCATGCCGCCAAGGATCCCGACTTCCTGGTGGAGGTGGAGCACATCAAGGCCTGGGAGGCCGACAACGGGCCCCTGCCCGAAGGGGGTTGGCTGCTGCTGCGCACCGGCTGGGACGCCCGCTCGCAGTCGCAGGAGGCGTTCCTCAACGCCGACGAGAACGGCCCGCACACGCCCGGCCTGTCAGCGGAGTGCGCCCGCTGGGTGGCCGAGGAGTCCCCGGTGATCGGCCTGGGCACGGAGACGGTGGGCACGGACGCGGGGCGGGCGCACTCCTTCGACCCGGCCTTCCCCTGCCACTCCTACCTCCTGGGCGCCGACAAGTACGGGCTGACCCAGCTGCAGAACCTCGGGTCTTTGCCCTCGACCGGCGCCGTCGTCGTCGCGGGACCGCTGCCCATCGTCTCGGGCTCCGGCGCCCCCGCACGCGTACTCGCCCTGGTGGAGCGGTCGTGAAGGTCGCCGAAGCCGTCGGGCGGGCACTGGCCGCGTCGGAGGTCGACCATGTCTTCGGCGTGGTCGGCTCGGGCAACTTCCATCTGACCAACGCCATGGTGGCGGCGGGCGCACGGTTCGTGGCCGCCCGGCACGAGGGCGGCGCGGCGACCATGGCCGACGCGTACGCCCGCACGAGCGGGGCGGTGGCCGCACTCAGCGTCCACCAGGGGC
Source organism: Streptomyces sp. NPDC001401 (assembly GCF_042895385.1). Lineage (NCBI taxonomy): Bacteria > Bacillati > Actinomycetota > Actinomycetes > Kitasatosporales > Streptomycetaceae > Streptomyces > Streptomyces sp. NPDC001401. Next base: position 160,494 of record NZ_JBIAWI010000021.1, on the reverse strand, counting down.
CCGGCCTGACCAACGCCCTGACCGGCATCACCGAGGCCGCCAAGAGCCGTACACCGCTGCTCGTACTGGCCGCCGAGGCGACCGCACAGCGGTCCAACTTCCGTATCGACCAAGCGGTGTTGGCGCACTCCGTCGGCGCCGTCAGCGCACGTGTCACCACCGCGCACGACGCCGTCGAACAGGCCCTCGCCGCGCTGCGCCGGGCCCGGCACGAACGGCGCACCGTGCTCCTCAACCTCCCCCTGGAGGTGCAGGCCCTCGACGTGCCCGCCGGTGTGTCCCTGAAAGCCGTACCGCTGCCCGAACCGGAGCGGGCCGAGCCGTCGCGGACCGCGGTGGCGGATCTGGTACGAGTGCTGGAACGCGCGGAGCGCCCGGTCTTCGTGGCCGGCCGCGGCGCCCGCACCCCCGCCGCCCGCGACGCCCTGTCCGCGCTCGCCGACCGCCATGGCGCCCTGCTCGCGACCTCCGCCGTCGCCCGCGGGCTGTTCCACGGAAACCCCTGGTCGCTCGACGTGTCCGGCGGCTTCGCCTCCCCACTGGCGGCCGAACTGATCCAGGGCGCGGACCTGATCGTCGGCTGGGGCTGCGCACTGAACATGTGGACCATGCGGCACGGCAGCCTGATCGGCGCGGACGCGAGCGTCGTCCAGGTCGACGACGACCGCGAGGCGCTCGGCGCGCACAGGCGGATCGACCTCGGCGTCACCGGAGACGTGGAACTCACGGCACGAAGGGCCCTGGAGGCTGCCGGCGAAGGCCGCGAGGGCTACCGGACGTCCGACGTCGGCGCCGCCCTCGCCGCGCGGGCGCGGTGGCGGGACGTGCCGTACGAGGACGAGGGCACCCGCGAGCGGATCGACCCGCGGACGCTGAGCATCGCGCTGGACGACATCCTCCCCGCCGAGCGGGTCGTCGGCGTCGACTCGGGCAACTTCATGGGCTACCCGAGCGCGTATCTCTCCGTACCGGACCACAACGGGTTCTGCTTCACCCAGGCCTTCCAGTCGATCGGCCTGGGCCTCGCCACCACGATCGGCGCCGCCCTCGCCCGGCCCGACCGGCTTCCGGTGGCCGCCCTCGGCGACGGCGGCGCGCTGATGAGCGCCGTGGAACTCGACACCGTGCGCCGGCTCGGCCTGCCGATGGTGGTCGTCGTCTACAACGACGAGGCCTACGGGGCCGAGGTGCACCACTTCGGCCCCGACGGCTTCCCGCTCGACACTGTCACCTTCCCGGAGACGGACATCGCCGCCGTGGCCCGCGGCTACGGCTTCGAGGCGGTGACCGTCCGTACGCCCGCCGACCTCAAGGCGGTGCAGGACTGGGTCGCCGGGCCGCGCTCGGCACCCCTGCTCATCGACGCCAAGGTGACCCGCGAGCACGGTTCCTGGTGGCTGGAGGAGGCCTTCCGCGGCCACTGAGCCCGCACGGGCCCGGCTCTGACCTGGGGCCGGGCCCTGTTGTCCTGTGCCATCGAACCTTGAGCGAATGTCACCGAAGTTTGACCGCCTGGGAAAGCACAGGTCAGGGCCCCATCCTCGGGGCTCATGAAGGCGTGAACGCTCCCTGGTACTGCAGCGCGGGGAAGCTGAGTCCGGCGGGTCTCCCTCTGGACAGGCTGGAGTGCACCGCCTCTGACCAGGGATTTCGTGGTCAGTCAAACTTCGATGACATCGGTCGAGGTTCGGTGACACAGCTCACGGACTGAAAGGCCCGCCGGTCAGGCGACCTTCTGGCGCTGGGGCGTCTTCCGTGCCTTCACCCCGCCGACGATGAGCGCCAGCCCCACGGCGACCATGCCGAGGTAAGCGGTGGACGGAAGGTCGACGACCTTGTGCATCCAGCCCCACTCTGTACCGAAGAAGGTCTGCGAAACGAAGCTGACAAGCCCCTGGGCTCCTACGACGTAACCGATGCTTTCGGCGGTGTATCCGATGGTTGTTCGCACGGATCAACCTTCTCGCAGCGGTGCCGCAAGATCGTCCTCCACAGGGCCGAAAACGCAGTAGGCCAAAGGATGCAGTCGCGTGCGGAGAGCACCGGCACAGCTGTGTCACCGAACCTTGGCCGGGGAGCGTCCACGCCTTCACGAGCCCCGAGGATGGGGCCCCGACCTGCGCTTTTCCCAGGCGGTCAAACTTCGCTGACACGAACTGCCCAGTGGCCAGAGTTCGGTGACAATCGCTCAAGGTTCGGTGGCACAGGACACCTGTCCCTGCCCGAATTTCCGCCGGGCCTTGCCACCCGAACAGTTCCGATATATCGTTGACGCATCGCGACAGATCAACGATGGAATGGAGTGATTGCGATGCGTTCCCATGGATTCGAACGTGGACACGGTGGACCCGGCCCCCGCGGTCGGGGTGGTTTCGAGGGTCGCCGCGGCGCCTTCGGCCCCTTCGGGCCGGGTGGACCCGGCGGCGGTCCCGGCCCCGGCTTCGGTTTCGGCGGACCCGGCTTCGGCCCGGGCCCCTGGGGCCCGCGAGGGCGCGGCGGACCGAGGGGCAGGGCACGGCGAGGCGACGTAAGGGCGTCGATCCTGGCCCTGCTGAAGGACCGGCCCATGCACGGTTACGAGATGATCCAGGAGATCGCCGAGCGCAGTGGCGGGGCGTGGAAGCCCAGCCCCGGTTCGGTGTACCCCACCCTCCAGCTGCTGGAGGACGAGGGCCTGATCACCAGCGCGAGCGAGGGCGGCAAGAAGCTCTTCTCGCTCACCGAGTCCGGCCGTACCGCGGCCGACGAGGGCCCGGACGCGCCCTGGGAGGAAGCCTCCCGCGGCATCGACTTCGAGGCGCTCGGTGAGATCCGCCAGGCCGGCTTCGGTCTGATGGAGGCCTTCGGCCAGGTCTGGAAGACCGGCAGCAAGGAGCAGCGCGAGAAGGCGCTGACAGTCATCAACGAAGCCCGCAAGAAGCTGTACCTGATCCTCGCCGACGAGGGCTGACGGCCCTACGGCGACGAAGGCGCCCCGCGGAGTGGTCCGCGGGGCGCCTTCCTGTTTCCGGCGTTCAGGACACCAGCCCGGCGAGCTTTCGCAGTGATTCGTTCAGGGCGGCCGTTCCCGAGTCCTTCAGCTTGCCCGCCATCAGAGTGACCGCGGCGCCCGTGAACTCGCCGTCGATGCGGACCTTCGTGGCATCGCCGTCAGGGGTCAGGGTGTAGCGCGTGGCCAGGCTCACGGCCATCGGGCCCTTGCCCTTGATGACGAAGAGCCTGGCCGGTTCCAGTTCCGCGATCGTCCACTCGACCTCGGCCGGGAAGCCCATCAGCTTCATGTTCTCCTGGAAGGTCCCGCCCACTTCGAGCGCCGCCGGGCCGCCCTGCGGAAAGCTGGTGTGGGTGGCGTTCCACTCGCCGTACGCGGGCCAGTCCGTGAGCTGTGCCCACACCTTCTCGGCCGGCGCCTCGATCCGTGCTTCCGCGTTGATTTCGGGCATGCGACCACCTCTTCGTATCGGGCTGTGGTGTCGCGGAAAGTAACCTCAGGGGTCGCAACATTCAATACTGATGAACCGTCAGGAATTGTGGAGGCGGCTCAGCCGACCCGGCGAATCACCGCGGCGTCGAAGAGATCCCATGCGCGCGGGAAGGCGCTCTCGTCGTGGCAGTGCCAGGCGTCCCAGAACAGGTCGGCGGGCAGTGCGTCCTCCGGGGCGTACACCCGGTACACGTACTGCCTGCCGTCGACTGCCGGCAGGGACACCAGCCAGCACCTGCTTTCCACGCAAGTGTTGGACGTGCCACGGGGCGCTGTGGTTGCACGCGAGGCGCACGGCAACACGGCGCGCGCCCCTGCAGGCAGAACGGCCAGATCTCATCCGTAAGGAGGAGATTGCGGCCCGCCGAGTCCACTCCCCGTGGGACGCCAAGATGCTCCCCCTCGGGGATGACCGGAGGCGAAGAGGTTGATGGGCTAGGGGATGTGCAACCCCGTATCCCCCGGCAGTCGGCCGGCGAGCAGGCCCTCGGCCCCCGCTTGGACAACGATGCCAGGCTCAGTGCCGAGCTGACAGCGGTGGTCTCGGCTGCCCGCCGCCGGGCGGTGCGCGACGGGGACCGGCAGATCGACACGGCCCATCTGCTGCACTCGCTCCTGGAGCACGACCCCGAGGTACGGGCCGTCTTCGACGACGGGCCCGAGATCGCCCGGCTGCTCGGCTACCTGGTGCAGCGCAGCATCGGCTACGGCCTGCGCTGGCAGGGCTCCGTCGAGGACTCCGGCGCCGTACCCGTGGTGGCGCAGGCCGAGGGCTTCTCCCCGCTGGCCGCGGGTGCGATGGGCCACGCCTGCCGGCTCGCCGCCGCCCGCGGCACCGAACCGGCCCACGGCATCGACCTCCTCGCGGCGATCGTCGTCGACCCGCAGGCCCGGGCCGTCGAGGTGCTGGACCGGGCCGGCATCGAAACGGGCGCCGTGCTCACGCGCATCGAGCACCGGCTCGCGCGCTCGAGGTGGTCCAGCCGCTGAGACAGGTGTCATCGGGGGTGACGCTCATGTCCTCGCCTGTCATCATGTGCCCGTGCACACGTCTGAGAGCAGCCAGGGCGGCCGCGGCAAGAGCGTCGGGCTCGGCCTCGCCCTCGGGTCCGCGGTCGCCTTCGGAGGATCCGGAGTCGCGGCGAAGCCGCTGATCGAGGCGGGACTCGACCCGCTCCACGTGGTGTGGCTGCGCGTCGCGGGCGCCGCCCTGGTGATGCTGCCGGTCGCCGTGCGCCACCGCGCGCTGCTGCGCCGCCGCCCGGCGCTGCTCGTCGGCTTCGGCCTGCTCGCCGTGGCCGGTGTGCAGGCCTGCTACTTCGCCGCGATCTCCCGCATACCCGTCGGGGTCGCGCTGCTCGTCGAGTACCTCGCGCCCGCCCTGGTCCTGGGCTGGGTGCGGTTCGTGCAGCGGCGGCCGGTGACCCGCGCCGCAGCGCTCGGCGTGGTCCTTGCGGCCGGCGGGCTCGCCTGCGTCGTCGAGGTCTGGTCGGGGCTGAGCTTCGACGCCGTCGGCCTGCTGCTCGCACTCGGCGCCGCCTGCTGCCAGGTCGGCTACTTCGTCCTGTCCGACCAGGGCAGCGACGCCGGCGACGACGCCCCCGACCCGCTCGGCGTCATCGCCTACGGCCTGCTGATCGGCGCCCTCGTCCTGACCGCGGTGGCCCGCCCCTGGAACCTGGACTGGTCGGTCCTGACCGGCACGGCCCGGATGAACGGCACCCCGGTCGCCGCCTTCGCCCTGCTGGCCTGGATCGTGCTCGTCGCCACCGTCCTCGCCTACGTCACCGGCGTGCTGTCGGTGCGCCGGCTCTCGCCGCAGGTCGCGGGCGTCGTGGCCTGTCTCGAAGCGGTCGTGGCGACGGTGCTGGCCTGGGTGCTGCTGGGCGAGCACCTGTCGGCGCCGCAGATCGTCGGCGGTGCCGTCGTCCTGGTGGGAGCGTTCATCGCCCAGTCGTCGGCACCCGCAAAGGGTTCCCCGGAGCCGGTGGCGAGCGGCGGCCCGGAAAGGGAGTTGTCGTCCCGCGAAAGCGCCGCCTAGGCTGCTGATCATGCATTCGAACGCCCTCGTTCTTCCGCCTCCGGCCGCCTGAGGCGGGCCCTCCGGAATCCACGCCCGGCCTGGTGCCGGGCGGCGCGGTGCTGCCCGCAGAAGAGGTCCACGGCCCCGGTGACCCCGGGCCCCTCCGAGCTTCTGCACTCTGCGGAGACCACACGTGTCGAATGCTGCTATCGGCCTGCCCGTCGGGCGAGGCCTGTTCTGTCTGATCGTCGCCGGTGCCGCCTGGGGCACCGCGGGCGCGGCCGCCTCCCTGATCCACCGGTCCAGTGACATGGGCTGCGCGGCCCTCTCCTTCTGGCGCTGCGCGGCCGGCCTCGTCCTGCTGCTCGCCGCCCGCCTGCTGCGTCCGCGCGTGCGGACCGCCGTACGCGAGCCGCTCCGACGCAGGGCGCTGCGGGTCGGTGTCACCGGCGTCGGGCTCGCCGTGTTCCAGACGGCCTACTTCGCGGCCGTGTCCGCCACCGGCCTTGCCGTCGCCACCGTCGTCACGCTCGGCGCCGGTCCCGTGCTCATCGCGCTGGGCGCCCGTCGGACCATGGGGGAGCGGCTCGGCCGCGGCGGCCTGGCCGCTGTCGCCGGGGCCCTGGCGGGCCTGGGAGTGCTGGTCCTCGGTGACGACGGAGCGACCGTACGCCCGTCGGGTGTGCTGTGCGCCCTGCTGTCCGCGGCCGGGTACAGCGTGATGACCCTGCTGACGCGCTGGTGGGGCCTGAACGGTGCGGTGGACGCGTCGAGTACGTCGGTGGGCGCGTTCGCGGTCACCAGCCTCTGCCTGCTGCCGTTCGCCCTGGCCGAGGGGATCGTCCCGCACACGGCCCGTCCCGCCCAGACCCTGTGGCTGCTGGCCTACCTCGCCACCGTCCCCACCGCCCTCGCCTACGGCCTCTACTTCGCGGGCGCTGCCGTCGTCCGGTCGGCCACCGTTTCCGTGATCATGCTCCTTGAACCGGTCGGCGCGACGGTCCTGGCAGTCGCCCTGCTCGGCGAACGGCTCACTCCGGCCACCCTGGTGGGCACGCTGCTGATGCTGGGCTCGGTGGCGGGCCTGGCGCTGTCGGAGGCGCGCGGCGCGGCGGCGGAGGACCCGGTGCCGGTGTGAGCCCGGGGTCTGGGCCCGCCCACCGGACCCCGCACCCGTCCCACGGCTCACCGAACCGCCGACCACACCCCGCGCCGGCGCAGCTGGTGCTCCCGGGCCGCCGCGTCCCGGGCACCGCCACGTGCCTCGAGTCCCGCCACGATCCGGTCCTGGACCTCCTCCGGCCTGTGACTGGCGTACTTGAACTTCGCCCGTACGTCGACCACTTCGAGCCGCAGCCCGCGGATGCCCGAGAGCAGCCTGCCGTACGGCGCCTCGCCCACCGACACCGACGCGGAACCGCCCTCGGGCTGGAAGTGGCCGACCTGGCGATTGAGGAGGCCGGCCTTCTCGGCCGGATCGTCCACCACATGGGCCGTACAGCGGAGTTGGACCGCCGCGTAGAAACTCGTCGGAGTGCCGTGCTCGGACGGGCCGGTGGGCGGGGCCTGCCAGGGGCCGGGGACGAACACGTAGTCGTCGACCACGCTCAGCAGTACGTCCGGGTTCGCCTCCAGCGCGGGCCACAGGGGGTTGGGGCGGGCGAGGTGTGTGACGACCTCGGCGTGCCCGGGGTCGTAGGCGAAGTGGAGCGGCTGGACGTGGGGCGGCTCGCCCGGCAGGCCGTTGACGGCGAGCTGCCCGAAGTCGTGCCTGCCGAGCCACTGCTGCCACTCGGCGTCGTCGCGGGGCGCGTCCCAGGGGTGGATCAGCATCACGGCGCCGCCAGGTAGTCGGGAAGCGCGATGCCGGGTGCCAGGTCGGCGTCGGGCAGCGGGACTTCGTACCCCTTCCGCAGCGGGACCACGCCGGCCCAGTGCGGCAGGGCCAGGTCCTCGGGCTCGTCGTTCACGCCGCCCGTGCGGAGCTTGGCGGAGACCTCGTTCAGGTCGAGGCGGATCACGGCGGTGGCGGCCAGCTCCTTCTTGTTCGCGGGCCGGGAGTCGGCCGCCCGGCCCGCTACGACGTGGTCGACCAGCGCGTCCAGGGCCGCCCGCTTCTCCTCGGGGTCCGTCACGTCGTGGGCGATGCCGTGCACCACCACGGACCGGTAGTTGATCGAGTGGTGGAAGGCAGAGCGGGCCAGGATCAGCGCGTCGACGTGCGTGACGGTCAGGCACACGGCCAGCCCGGGGTCGGCCTGGCCGGTCATCCGCAGAGGGCGTGAGCCGGTCGAACCGTGCACGTACAGCCGGTCGCCGACCCGCCCGTACAACGTCGGCAGCACCACCGGCGCCCCGTCCCGTACGAAGCCCAGATGACAGACATAACCCTCGTCGAGTATCGCGTGCACCAGGTCCTTGTCGTACGACGCCCGGTCCGCGGAGCGGGTGGGGACGGTGCGGTCGGTCGGCGTGTACGCGGCGGGCTGCGACGTCGGCTGCTGCTGGGTCCCCTGCATTGCGATCTCCATTGCGCTAGTGCATAATCTTCTTTGTGCTAGAAGGATATCGGATCGAAGGGCGACGCGCAGCAGAGATTGCGGCGAGCGTCGAGAGCGCGGTGGGTTCCGGAGGGCTGGAACCCGGTCAACTGCTGCCGCCGATGAGGGAGTTGGCGGTCGAGCTGGGAGTGAATCCGAACACGGTCGCGTCCGCGTACCGGATCCTGCGGGAGCGCGGAGTCATCGAGACATCCGGGCGCCGGGGCAGCCGGGTGCGGTCCAAGCCGGCCACCACGGGGCGCGACTACGTCCGGATGGATGTGCCGGCGGGGGTGCGGGACGTGGCGAACGGCAACCCCGACCCGGCGCTGCTGCCGTCGCTGGCGAAGGCGTTCGCGGCGGCGGGCGAGCAGGCCGACCGGGAGCCCGTGCTGTACGGAGACGCCCTTGTGGAACCGGAGCTGGAGCGGATCGCGCGCGCGGAACTCGACGCCGACGGAGTGCCGCACGGACCGCTGACGGTCGCGTCCGGCTCGCTGGACGCCATCGAGCGCGTGCTCGCGGCGCACCTCAAGCCGGGAGACACCGTCGCCGTGGAGGACCCCGGATGGGGCAGCCTGCTCGACCTCGTCCCTGCACTCGGCCTGCGCACGGCCCCGGTGGGCGTCGACGACGAGGGCCCGCTCCCCGACGACGTACAGCAGGCCCTGACGGCCGGCGCCCGCGCCCTGGTCGTCACGGACCGGGCCCAGAACCCGACCGGCGCCGCCGTGACCGCCACGCGCGCGCGTGCCCTGCGCGCCGTGCTGCGGGAGCACCCGGAGATCCTCCTCATCGAGGACGACCACGGCCACGGCATCGTCGACCTCCCGCTGCACCCCCTGGCCGGCACCACCCGGCACTGGGCCTTCGTGCGCTCGGTCGCCAAGGCGTACGGCCCCGACCTGCGCCTGGCCGTCCTCACCGGGGACACCACCACCGTCGACCGGGTGAGCGGCCGGCACCGCCTGGGCCCCGGCTGGGTCAGCCGTCTCACCCAGCGCGCGGTGGTACGGCTGTGGGCCGACGACGCCCTGGACACACGCGCCGTCGCGGCGGCCTACCGCACCCGCCGCGACCTCCTGATCGACGCACTCGCACAACGCGACGTCGAGGCCCACGGCCGCACCGGCCTGAACGTCTGGATCCCGGTCCCCGACGAAACCGCCGCCGTCTCCCGCCTCCTCCACGCGGGATGGGCGGTGGCCCCCGGGGCACGGTTCCGCATGAGCGCCCCACCGGGCATCCGCATCACGGTCGCAACCCTCAAGCCAGAAGAGGTCGCCCCCTTGGCGGAGGCGGTGGCTCAGGCATTGGGCCCGGCACCGAACAGGACCTATGTGTAAGGGGCAAGGGCAGGTCTCTTAGGGGCGCGGGGAACTGCGCGACAAGCCACAACGAACCCGCACACGCCCATGAACCCACGCCCCCACCCCATTAGGCGCCCCGCCGCACCTGAGTAAGTGCCGCCCCCGCCAGCACCACAACCGCCCCGACCGGCGTAGACCACGTCAGCGATTCCCCAAGAATCGCAACCCCCGCAGCCGTGGCAACAACCGGAATGAAGTACGTCACCATCTGCGCCGTGGTCGGCCCGACTTCGGCAACCACCCCGTACTGGACAAGAACAGCCAGCCCCGTACCGAGCGCCCCCAACGCGGCGATCGCCAACAACGGCACAGCGGAAAACCGGGCAGGAAACGAGGTGAACAGCGGCGTCACAACCCCCAGTTGCACCGTCGCCAGCAACAACTGCGCCCCTGTCATGGACAGATGAGAGTTACCGGACCCGCCCAGGGTCCGCCGGACATAGATCCACCCGACGGGATAACTCAGCGACGCCAGCAGAGCCATCACCGTCCCCGTGGCATCCAGCCCACTGAAGCCCTGCCACGCGCCCAGGACCGTCAGAACCCCGAGGAAGCCGATCCCAAGACCCGCGACCCGAACCCGCGTCGGCCGGTCCTCGGACAGTGCGACCACGGACAGCGCCATGCCCCACAGCGGCGACGTCGCGTTGCAGATACCCGCCAGTGTCGACGGGATCGTCAGCTCCGAGTAGGCGAACAGCGAGAACGGCAGCGCGTTCAGCAGAAACGCGGCGACCGCCAGATGCCCCCACGTCCGCGCCCCGCGAGGCAGCCGTTCCCGCTTCACCACCATCGCCGCCGCCAGCACCGCCGTACCGAACACCAGCCGCCCGAGCGTGACTTGGAAAGGCGCATACCCCTCGGTGCCCACCTTGATGAGCAGAAAGCTGAAGCCCCAGATCAGGGAGAGGGCGCCGAAGCGGAGGCGCCAGTCGAGTGCGGGGCGGCGGAAGGGGGTCCGGGTGGCGGGCCGGGTCGTGGTGACGGTGCTCATGGCCACAACAATGGACGCCGACAACCTCGTAGCACAATCGAGATTTCACGCCAGGTATCTCGTAGTATTGCTTACATGTTGAATCTGGAGCGTCTGCGCACCCTCGACGCCCTCGCCCGGCACGGCTCCGTCAGCGGCGCCGCCGAGGGACTGCACGTCACGACGTCGGCCGTCTCCCAGCAGATGGCCAAGCTGGAGCGGGAGGTCGGCCAGCAGCTGCTCGCCAAGAACGGGCGGGGCGTGCGGCTCACGGACGCGGGCCGGCTGCTCGCCGAGCACGCGGCCCGCATCCTGTCGCAGGTCGAGCTCGCCCAGTCCGACCTGGAGGCGCACCGCGGGGAGGTGGTGGGGGAGCTGCGGCTGGCAGCGTTCCCGACCGCTGCACGGGGTCTGTTCCCGGTCGCGCTCTCCCGGCTGCGTTCGCTCCATCCGGGTCTGCGCGTCACCTCGCGGGAGACGGAGCCCGAGCCCGCCGTCCTCGCCGTGATACGCGGCGACTTCGACCTCGCCGTCGTCCTGGACTGGTACAACAGGCCGCTGCCCATGCCCGACGGGCTGGTCAAGGCCGTCATTCTCGACGACACGGCGGATGTGGCGATGCCCGCCGGGCACCGGTACGCGGAGCGGGCCGAGGTGGACCTGGAGGACTTCGCCGAGGACGACTGGATCACCTGGGGCGAGAGCGAGTTCTGCCACGAGTGGCTGATCCATACGCTGCGGTCCAAGGGCATCGAGCCGCGCGTCGCCCACCGCGCCGAGGAGCACCCCACCCAACTCGCCCTGGTCGGCGCGGGGTTGGGGGTGTGCGTGGCGCCGCGGCTGGGGCGCGGACCGCTCCCGGAGGGGGTGCGGGCCGTGCCCGTGCGGCAGTCGGTACGGCGCCAGATCTACGCCGTCTGGCGCGCGGACGCCGACCGCCGCCCGTCGATCCGGGCGGCGGTGGAGGCGCTGCAGGACGCGGCACTCAAGGTGAACTGAGCTACGCGGGGCCCAGCTTGCGGAAGTCCCAGGACACGATCTTCTCCGGCGTCAGCCGCACCCAGGCGTGCCGGCCGTCGTGCGGCATCTCCTCCAGGTTGAAGTTCTTCCGCGCGAACAGGGTCTCCGGGATGTCGAGTTCGGCGCACAGTTCCCCGGTGCGGGGGAACTCGCCCACGAACTCCACCGACCCGGACAGCTCGACGCCGCGCAGTTCGTCGTACTCCTCGCCGGTGTCGACCACGATCGCGACCCGCGGATCGCGCCGCAGATCGGTCCAGCGCTTGCTGCGCACGACGGAGTACAGCCACATCGAGGTGCCGTCCCAGGCGAACCACAAGGTGCTCACATGCGGAGCACCGCCTGCCGAGACGGTGGCGACGCGACAGGTGCGCTGGGTGGCGAGGAACTCGTCCAGCTCGCCCGGCGTCATCATGATCTTCCGGCCTCTGCGCTGAGTGACGGTCATGCGGCCCCCTCTTTCTCTCACGTCGTGTCAGAGGAGCTCCAGTGATCCTCTGACATCACGTCAGAAAAGGATGGGACGTCTTCCGTCCACATGCAATGGCCGTTACGCTCGCCCGCTCCGGACCGCCGCCCACAAGGGGGAACCGTGCCGTCGTACGAACAGCTCAGCGAGCTCCTCGACCCGGCGACCACCGTGCTGCTGACCGTCGAGTGCCAGCAGGGGGTCGTAGGCCCGGACTCCGCACTGCCCGAACTCGCCCGCGAGGCACGCTCCTCGGGGGCCCTCGCCAACGTCGCCCGGCTGGTGGCAGCCGCGCACGAGAGCGGGATCCAGGTCGTCCACGCGATCGCCGAGCGCCGCCCCGACGGCCGCGGCGCCAACCGCAACGCCCGCCTCTTCCGCGCGGCCGAACGCCTCCCCGTGCAGCAGCTGTCCGGTACGACGGCGGTGCGCGTCGCCGCCCCGATCGAGGTCACCGAAGAGGACTTCGTCGTACGACGACTGCATGGACTGTCCCCGATCCAGGGCACCGACGTCGACGCGCTGCTGCGCAACCTGGGCTGCCGCACGCTGGTCGTGACCGGGGTCTCGGCGAACGTGGCGATCCCGAACGCCGTCTTCGACGCCGTGAACCGCGGCTACACCGCCGTAGTGCCGTCCGACGCCATCGCGGGAGTGCCTTCCGACTACACCCCCGCGATGATCCGCCACACCCTCGCATTGGTCGCCACGGTCGCGACCACGGACGAGGTGCTGGGCTGCTTCAAACGGCCCCGGCGCACACGGGTCACGCCAGGGTGATCGAGTCCCCGCTGACGGTGATCTTCTCGGCGGGCAGGGGCTGGGTCGCGGGACTCTTCTTGACGCTGCCGTCGGTCACGGAGAACTCGCTCTTGTGGCACGGACAGATGATGGCGCCGTTGGCGATCTCGGACACCGCGCAGCCCTGGTGCGTGCACTTGGACGAGAACGCCTTGTAGGTGCCCGCCGTCGGCTGGGTGACCACCACGCCATGGTCCTTGAAGATCTTCCCGCCGCCCACCGGGATGTCGGAGGTCTTGGCGAGGACGGTGCCGCCGGAACCGGACGAGGTGCTGCTGCTCGCGCTGGAGCCGCCGCTCGCGTTGTCGCCGGCCTGTGTGTTCGAGGACGAGGAGTCGGAGGACCCGTTGTCCGATCCGCACGCGGTCAGCGCGACGGCGAGCCCCGTCGCGCCCACCGCCGCCACGACAGTACGGCGGCCGGGTGCCGGAACGGGATGAAGCGGTTCGCTGGTCATGCTGACGTTCCCTTCCATGCAAGCTTCGAAGATCTGTCCAGGGGTACGGTCGCCGAGCATGCGTTGTTCAGACGACGTCGAGAGCTTGACGGGTTCGGGATCAGGGGGAGGTAAGCCAGAGCTGTCGTTTCGCTGTCGGCCAGTAACCTGGGGCGATGCTCAAGGAAGTCATTGCGACCCGCTACATCACGCCCCTGCGGGAGGGCGGATCGCTGCCGGGACTGGTCGAGGCCGACGACTTCGGGACGTACGTCATGAAGTTCACCGGCGCGGGACAGGGCCGCAAGACACTGGTCGCCGAGGTCGTCTGCGGTGAACTCGCCCGCCGGCTGGGCTTGCGGGTGCCCCGGCTCGTGACGATCGACCTGGACCCGGTGCTGGGGCTCGGCGAACCCGAGCAGCAGGTGCAGGACCTGCTGAGGTCCAGCGGCGGCACCAACCTCGGCATGGACTTCCTCTCCGGCGCCCTCGGCTTCGAACCGCTCGCCTTCGCGGTGAGCCCCGAGGAGGCCGGGCGGATCGTCTGGTTCGACGCGCTGGTCAACAACGTCGACCGCTCCTGGCGCAACCCCAACCTGCTGATGCACCGCGGCGAGCTGTGGCTCATCGACCACGGCGCCACCATGATCTGGCACCACAACTGGCCCGGCGCCGCAGCCTCGGCGAACCGTTCCTACGACGCCTCGGACCACGCCCTCGCCCGCTTCGGCCCCGAACTCGCGGGCGCCGCCGCCGAGTTGGCGCCCCGCGTCACCGAGGAGCTCCTCGCCGAGGTCACCGCCGAGATCCCGGACGCCTGGCTGGCCGACGAACCCGGCTTCGACACCCCGGACGACCTGCGGCGGGCCTATGCGCGGCCGCTGCTGGCCCGGGCCGCCGTCGTCCACGAGCGCGTCACCGGAATCGAGGAGGGCAAGTGAGCGAGCGCCACATCCACATGGCCGGCTCCGTGGTCGAGCGGCACATCATCCGCGGCGGACAGGGCGGCGACCGCGACGTCTTCGAGTACGCCCTGCTGCGCGTCGTACCGCGTGTGGAGCGCGGCGAGTGCATCAACGCCGGCGTCCTCGTCTACTGCCGCGCCAAGGGCTACGTCGGCGCCCTCACCCACCTCGACGAGGCGCGGCTGCTGGCCCTCGACCCGGACGCGGACGTGGCCGGCATCCGGGCCGCTCTCGGGGCCGTCGAGAGCGTGTGCGGCGGCGGGGACGCGGCGGGGCAGGCCGCGGGCGACGACGCCGGACGGCGCTTCAGGTGGCTGATTGCGCCGCGTTCCACGGTCGTCCAGCCCGGGCCGGTGCACACTGGGCTCACCGCCGATCCGGCGGCCGAGACGGAGCGCCTGCTCGACCTGCTGGTGAGGTAATGGATCACACCCGCGCCGCGTGCCGTTGACACCGAGTGCCAGGCCTTCTAGCGTCACGTCTGCCGAAGGTACTAAGCGGTCGCTCACCTAAGCGGGCGCAGTTTCTCAAGGGCGAGGAGAACGAGCAATGTCCACCACTGAGCAGCGGGTCGCCGTGGTCACGGGCGGTGCGCGGGGCATCGGCGCCGCCACCGCCGTACGACTGGCCGCCGAGGGCCGCGCGGTCGCCGTGATCGACCTCGACGAGGCCGCCTGCAAGGACACCGTGGAGAAGATCACCGCGGCGGGCGGCCGGGCGATCGCGGTCGGCGCGGACGTCTCCGACGAGGCCCAGGTCGAGGCGGCCGTCGCGCGCGTGGTCGCCGAGCTCGGCGCGCCGACGATCCTCGTCAACAACGCAGGCGTGCTCCGCGACAACCTGCTGTTCAAGATGAGCGTCTCGGACTGGGACACCGTCCTGAACGTGCACCTGCGCGGCTCCTTCCTGATGACGAAGGCCGTCCAGAAGCACATGGTCGACGCCGGCTTCGGCCGCGTGGTCAACCTGTCCTCGTCCTCCGCGCTCGGCAACCGCGGCCAGGCCAACTACTCGGCCGCCAAGGCCGGTCTGCAGGGCTTCACCAAGACCCTCGCGATCGAGCTCGGCAAGTTCGGCATCACCGCCAACGCCGTCGCCCCCGGCTTCATCGCCACCGACATGACCGCCGCCACCGCCGCGCGCGTGGGCATGGGCTTCGAGGACTTCAAGGCCGCGGCCGCCACCCAGATCCCCGTCGCCCGCGTCGGCGAGCCGGACGACATCGCCAACGCCATCGCCTTCTTCACGGGCGAGGCGGCCGGGTTCGTCTCCGGCCAGGTGCTGTACGTCGCCGGCGGACCGCTCGACTAGGAGATCACCCACTCATGACTGAACTGCCCGCACTCTCCGGCAAGGTCGCCCTCGTCACGGGCGCCAGCCGCGGCATCGGCTACGGCGTCGCCGAGGCGCTCGTCGCCCGCGGCGACCGCGTCGCCATCACCGGCCGCAACGAGGACGCGCTCAAGGAGGCCGTCGACAAGCTCGGCGCCGAGCGCGTCATCGGCATCGCCGGCAAGGCGCACGACCTGGAGCACCAGGCCGAGGCCGTCGAGCGCACCATGGAGGCCTTCGGCCGCGTCGACTACCTGGTCAACAACGCCGGTACCAACCCGGTGTTCGGCCCCATCGCCGACCTCGACCTGAACGTCGCCCGCAAGGTCTTCGAGACCAACGTGATCTCCGCGCTCGGCTTCGCCCAGAAGACCTGGCACGCCTGGCAGAAGGACAACGGCGGCGCGATCGTCAACATCGCCTCCGTCGCGGGCCTCGCGCCCTCGCCCTTCATCGCCGCGTACGGCGTCAGCAAGGCCGCGCTGATCAACCTGACCCAGCAGCTGGCGCACGAGTTCGCGCCCAAGGTGCGGGTCAACGCGATCGCCCCGGCCGTCGTCAAGACCCAGTTCGCCAAGGCCCTGTACGAGGGCCGGGAGGCGGAGGCGGCCGCCGCCTACCCGCTGGCCCGACTCGGGGTGCCCTCCGACATCGGCGGCGCCGCCGCGTTCCTCACCTCCGAGCAGTCCGCCTGGGTCACCGGCCAGACGCTCGTCGTCGACGGCGGCATCTTCCTCAACGCCGGCGTGGCCTGACGCGATCCGTTGCGACCGTAACGATCGGGTGCACAAGGGCGCCGTTTCCTTGACGGAAACGGCGCCCTTGTCGTCGCACAGGACGGGCACAGGGGAATGACAACGTCGTCATGAACAAGCTGATCAAGACCCCTGTGCCAACCGGGTTCAACCCTCGTGGCACTGCGGTATGGTCTGCCGACCCTTGGCATGGCAGATCGAGGAGCGAGCGCGTGTTCAACCGGAACCGAGGCCTGCGGCAAGCGGCGGCCATCGCGTCCATATCGTCGCTGGTGGCCGGGTGCGGAGTCCTCTCGTCGGGCTCCTCCGACGACAAGGGACCCATCGTCGTCGGGACGACCAGCGCCCCCAGCACGCTGGATCCCGCCGCCTCCTGGGACCAGTCCTGGGAACTGTTTCGCAACATTTACCAGACGCTGCTCGGCTACCCCACCGGAGCGACCACACCGCAGCCGGACGCGGCGGACAGCTGCCGCTTCTCGGACAGTTCGAACACGACCTACACGTGTGAGCTGCGCGAGGGCCTGAAGTTCTCCGACGGGCACCCGCTCGACGCCAAGGCCGTCAAGTACTCCATCGACCGGATCAGGAAGATCAACGTCAACGGCGGGCCCGCCGGCCTGCTCGGCAGCCTCGACCGGGTGCAGGCGCTGGGCGACCGGGAGATCGTCTTCCACCTCAACAAGCCCGACGCCACCTTCCCGTTCGTACTCGCGACGCCCGCCATGTCGATCGTCGACCCCGCGGAGTACCCGGCGAGATCCCTGCGCAAGGACGACAAGGTCGACGGCTCCGGACCGTACACACTCCAGGCGTACGAGGACGGCAAGAAGGCCGAACTCGTCAAGAACGACAACTACCAGGGCTACGCCCAGCGCAAGAACGACGCGGTGACCATCCGCTACTTCCAGGACTCGTCCACCATGGTCACCGCGCTGAAGGACAAGCAGGTCGACGTCGCATTCCGCGGCCTCAACGCGAACGACATCGTCGACCTCCAGCGGCACAACGCGAGCGGGAACCTCCAGCTCATCGAGGGCTCCGGCATCGAGATCAACTACCTGGTGTTCAACCCGAAGGACTCCTGGGCCGCCAAGCCCGCCGTCCGCAAGGCGATCGCCCAGCTCGTCGACCGCGGCGCGATCGCGCACAAGGTCTACAAGGACACCGTCGAGCCGCTGTACTCCATGGTCCCCAAGGGCCTGACCGGGCACACCACCGACTTCTTCGACGACTTCGGCAGCCCCAGCACCTCCAAGGCCCGCAAGATCCTCACCGACGCCGGCATCACCCAGCGCGTCCCGCTCACCCTCTGGTACACCACCGACCGCTACGGCTCCTCCACCAAGCTGGAGTTCGCGGAGATCAAGCGCCAGCTGGAGGACTCCGGGCTGTTCACGATCACCCTCAAGAGCCGCCCCTGGAAGACGTATGTGAAGGGCTACCAGGACGGCGAGTACCCGGTGTTCGGACGCGGCTGGTTCCCCGACTTCCCGGACCCCGACAACTTCATCGCGCCGTTCGTCGGCAACCAGAACGCGCTCGGCACGCCGTATCCCGCGCCCGAGATCACCGGGAAGCTGCTGCCCCGCTCCCGCAGCGAGAGCGACCGCGCCAACGTGGTCTCGGACTTCGAGCAGGCCCAGCAGATCCTGGTGAACGACGCACGGCTGCTGCCGCTGTGGCAGGGCAAGCAGTACGTGGCCGCGAGCGACGACATCTCCGGGGCGGAGCAGGCGCTCGACCCGTCGACGATCATGGTGATGGGGGAGCTGTCCCGCAAGACCAGCTGGTAGGCCGTGCACTTCGGTGAGCGGAGGGCCGTTGTCAGTGGTCGCCTGTAGGTTCTGAGACCTGGAAGTGACCGCACCCGGTTTACCGCACATCGTAAGGAAGTTGACGTGACCGACACCGCCATGCTGCCCGAGTCCTGGCGCGGGGTCCTGGGCGACGAACTGCAGCAGCCCTACTTCAAGGAGCTCACGGAGTTCGTCGAGGAGGAGCGGGCGAAGGGTCCCGTGTACCCCCCGCGCGAGGAGGTCTTCGCCGCGCTGGACGCGACACCGTACGACCAGGTGAAGGTCCTGGTCCTCGGCCAGGACCCGTACCACGGCGAGGGACAGGGACACGGCCTGTGCTTCTCGGTCCGTCCGGGCGTCAAGACCCCGCCGTCGCTCCGCAACATCTACAAGGAGATGAAGGAGGAGCTCGGCCTGCCGGTCCCGGACAACGGCTATCTGATGCCGTGGGCCCAGCAGGGCGTGCTGCTGCTCAACGCGGTGCTCACGGTGCGTGGCGGCGAGGCCAACTCGCACAAGGGCCGGGGCTGGGAGAAGTTCACCGACGCGGTGATCCGCGCGGTGGCCGACCGGCCCGACCCGGCGGTCTTCGTCCTGTGGGGCAACTACGCGCAGAAGAAGCTCCCGCTGATCGACGAGACCCGGCACGTGGTCGTCAAGGGTGCCCACCCCTCCCCGCTGTCCGCGAAGAAGTTCTTCGGCTCCCGCCCGTTCACGCAGATCAACGAGGCGGTCGCACTCCAGGGCCACCAGCCGATCGACTGGACCCTCCCGAACCTGGGCTGACCGCCGCCGGCCGGTTCCGCACCGAATCGGCCCGGTGCCGCCTGACCGGGATTGCCGCAGGCGCCGGTTAGCGTCGGTCAGGACAGCCGACCGGTCGGCGAGTGTGCGGAGGACGCGGTGGCAGGCGGACAGGAGCAGACGGCGCCGGACGCCGTGATGACGCGGATCGGGCAGGTCGTCATGCTGCATCACGCGGGCGACCGCGAGGAGGCCCGCAACCGCTTCCTCCAGCTGTGGACGGAGATCGGCGAGGACGGCGACCCGCTGCACCGCTGCACCCTGGCCCACTACATGGCCGACGCCCAGGACGACCCCGCCGATGAACTGGCATGGGACCTGCGGGCGTTGACCGCAGCCGAGGAACTCACGGGCGACCGCCTCGCCGAACACGAGGGAACGCTCGCGGTACGCGCCCTCTACCCCTCGCTGCATCTGAACCTGGCGGCCGACTATCTGAAACTCCGCCGCAGCGGCGCCGCCCGCACCCATCTGCGCCATGCCCGTCGCGCGGCCGAGGCACTGGCGGACGACAGCTACGGCGACGGCGTGCGGGCAGCCATCGGGCGGCTGGAACTACGGCTGGGGGAGGGGAGTCCGGACGGCGACGGACGGTGGGGGCCGCCGCGGCAGCGGCC
The DNA here is from genome assembly GCF_042895385.1 of Streptomyces sp. NPDC001401. Lineage (NCBI taxonomy): Bacteria > Bacillati > Actinomycetota > Actinomycetes > Kitasatosporales > Streptomycetaceae > Streptomyces > Streptomyces sp. NPDC001401. The sequence goes on along the minus strand of NZ_JBIAWI010000021.1, from coordinate 141,106 downwards.
CTAGCCGGAGCGGCTGTCTGCGCCTCAACTCCCGTACGTCTGCTTGCAGATGACCGCCTCCGGACTGTCCGCCCTCCAGCGACCGTACTTTCTGCCGAGCGCGCACATGTCCGTGTTCTTCGCGGTCTTCGCGGTCTTTGTGTTCTTCGTGTTCTTCGGGACCGGCTTGGGCACGTCCGGGACCTTGGCGCGCGGCTGCCCATGGTGCCCGGACTCCGGATGCGCCGCCGGCTGCTCGGCCGGCGCCGTGGCCGGCGCCTGAGCCGATGGACCGTGCCGCTCGGATGACTTGGGCTCCGGCCGCCGGGACGGTCCGACCCTCTGCAGCGCCTCACGGGCCGGCGCCTGCACGATCTGCGGATCCGCCTCGTCGTCCGCGTGCGGCACCGACGGCCGGGACGGTGCCGGCGGCGGGCCGGACGCGGGCGGGCGCTGGACCGTCACACAGCCGGAGAGGGCCGAGACGGCCACGGTGACCAGGAGCGTTGCGGTGGTCGTCGTTCGATGCACCCGCGCAACGATGTCGGGTCCGGCGGCCCCGGGGGCAGCGTATGAGCGAAGGATGCCCCGCACGGGTGATCTCCCGCCCCGTACGGAGGCCGCGTGCGCGCTGCGGGTGACGTCAGTCGCCCCTGGCGCCGTCGATACGCTCGCGGATCAGGTCGGCGTGGCCGTTGTGGCGGGCGTACTCCTCGATCATGTGGGTGTGGATCCAGCGCAGGTTGAAGTGCTCGCCGGTGCGCCGGTGCTTGCCCTCGGAGGTGTCGTCCAGGGCGAAGCGGGCCGCGTTGCGCCGCGCGGCCTCGATCTCGGCCTGCCAGGTGGCGTACGCCTCCGCCCAGGTGTCCGTCTCGGTGAGATGGAACTCGCCGTCCGGGTCCTCGTCGCTGTAGTAGATCGGGCCCGCGTCCTCGTCCGTGAGGACCCGGCGGTACCAGGACCGCTCCACCTCGGCCATGTGCCGCACCAACCCCATCAGGGACAGCACGGACGGCTCCACGGAGGCGGTCCTGAGCTGCTCGTCGGTCAGGCCTTCGCACTTCCAGGCCAGGGTCTGCCGGTGGTAGTCGAGCCAGCCCTCCAGCATCGTGCGTTCGTCGGCGGTGGTCGCGGGTTCACGGCGCTCGGTCGTCATGGCCGCATCCTTTCCCAACGGATCCGATCCGACCACGAGTTTTCCCCGTCCCTTGATTCCGCCGGCCCCGACGGCATCCGGCCGGCGGCCGCCACAGCAGCCGTATGCTTCCGGCAGAACCCCGGCAGGCAACCGCTAGAGGAGACCACCCCGTGAAGGTCGGCTGCATCGGACTCGGCGACATCGCGCAGAAGGCCTACCTTCCGGTGCTCGGTGGCCTCCCCGGGATCGAACTGCACCTGCACACGCGCACGCCCGCGACCCTCGACCGGGTCGGCGACGGCCTCCACCTCCCGGCGGACCACCGGCACGCCACCCTGGGCGCGTTGCTCGCCCAGGACCTCGACGCCGCCTTCGTGCACGCACCCACCATCGCGCACCCGGAGATCGTGACCCGGCTGCTGGAGGCGGACGTGCCGACCTACGTCGACAAGCCCCTCGCCTACGAACTCGCCGACTCCGAGCGACTGGTGGCACTCGCCGAGGAGCGCGACGTCTCGCTCGCGGTCGGCTTCAACCGGCGCTACGCCCCCGGGTACACGCAGTGCGCCGAGCACCCGCGTGAGCTGATCCTCATGCAGAAGAACCGCATCGGGCTGCCGGAGGAACCCCGCTCGATGATCCTCGACGACTTCATCCATGTCGTGGACACGCTGCGCTTCCTGGTGCCGGGTCCCGTCGACGACGTGACGGTACGCGCGCGCGTGGAAGGTGGTTTGCTGCACCATGTCGTGCTGCAGCTGGCCGGGGACGGGTTCACCGCGCTGGGCGTGATGAACCGGCTCAGCGGTTCTGCGGAGGAGATCCTCGAGGTGTCCGGGCAGGACACCAAGCGGCAGGTGCTCAACCTCGCCGAGGTGATCGACCACAAGGGCCAGCCGACCGTGCGGCGGCGCGGCGACTGGGTGCCGGTGGCCCGGCAGCGCGGCATCGAACAGGCGGTGCTCGCCTTCCTCGACGCCGTACGCGCGGGCAAGGTGCTCAGCGCCCGGGACGCACTGGCGACTCACGAACTGTGCGAGCGGGTGGTACGTGCGGTTCAGGACCGGGCCGCCTGAGCCGGACCGCCCGTATCCCCTCGGCGGTGCACCACACGGCGAGGATCAGCAGGGCGGCGTGTACGGGCCAGTCGCCGTAGCGGACGTACGGGGTGGTGCCGTGGGTCAGTGGTATGTCATATACCACTGCGGTGCTGGAGCCCGTGCCGAGCCAGGAGCCCAGGCGCTGCCCGCTCGCCCCGTACACGGCCGACACCCCCGTCAGCGTCGCGTGCACCATCGGCCGTCCGGTCTCCGCGGCGCGCAGTGCGGCGAGTGAGGCGTGCTGCTCGGGCGCCCAGCTCTGCTGGAACGTCGACGTCGCCGACTGCGCTATCAGCACCTCGGCGCCGTCCTGGACGAGATGGCGGCTCATGTCGGGGAACGCCGACTCGAAGCAGACCATCGGTCCGACACGCAGCCCGTGCCCCACGTTCATCACGACCTGCTCCGAGCCGCGCCTGCGGTCCTCGCCGGCCGCCTTGCCGACGGAGGTCGCCCAGCCCAGCACCGAGCGGAAGGGGACGTACTCGCCGAAGGGCACGAGCCGCATCTTGTCGTAGCGGTCGCCGGTCAGCCCGGCGGGGCCGACGAGCACCGAGCTCTTGTAGATGCCGGGCTTGTCGGAGCGTCGGGCATCCACGTTGACCAGGATGTCGGACCCTGTCTCGCGCGAGAGGGCCGCGATCCGTTTCGCGAGGTCGGGCCGTTGGCCGAGGTCGAAACCGACGCTGCTCTCGCCCCACACGATCAGGTTCAGGTGCTGTCCGGCGAGCTGCCGGGTGAGCTGTTCCTCGCGGTCGAAGCGCTTGTCGGCGCTGCCGACGCCGTCGATGACGCCCGGCTGCACGACGGCGATCCGCACCCGGCCGTCGACGTCGGGACGCGGCGACCACACCCAGGCCGCCGAGGTCGCGGCGGCGGCCGCGACCAGGCCCGCCACGGCCGGAACCCAGACCGCAGTGGTATGTGACATACCACTGACCCAAGGCACCACCAGCACGGCGACGGCGACATTGACGACCACCACCAGGAAGCTGAGCAGCCACACCCCACCGACCGAGGCGAGCCGCAGCGCGGGCTCCACCTGCCACTGGCTGGAGCCGAGCATGCCCCACGGGCCGCCCAGCCCCTGCCAGGAACGGACAAGCTCGACCATCAGCCAGGCCGACGGCAGCACGACGAGGGCGGCCAGGCCGCGCCCCGGCCCGGGCACCCCGCCGAGGAAACGCCGCACCAGCCAGCCCCACGGTGCCCACAGCGCGCCCAGCAGCGCGGCGATGAGGAAGATGAACACGTGCAGGCTCGGCAGCAGCCAGTGGTGCACGGCCACCATGTAGCCGAACCCGCCGCACCAGCCGTCGTAGGCCGCCCGTTTACCGGTGGGCGCGGAGCGGACCAACACGATCCAGGGGACCAGGGCGACGTAGGCGAACCACCACAGCGACGGGGCGGGGAACGCCAACACGGGCAGGGCGCCCGCCAGCGCGGCCATGACCGAGCGCCGCCACGGGGAGGCGAGCCAGTGACCGAAGGTCTTCATCCGGCGCCTCCCTCCCCGGCGAGTGCCTCCAGTGTGCGTGGTTTTGGAGATCGTGGACAGAGGGCCCCTGGATCACTCGGCCGCGGGAGCCACTTGCGGCTCGGGAAGGCGCCGCCACTTCTCCTCCACGACGACCTCGCGCAGCCGCCAGCCGTCGTGCGTCCGCAGCAACCCGAAGGCGTACCGGCCGCCGCACACGAAGTCGGGAGCGGCTGATCCTCCGCCGTCCGCCGCGAAACGCATCGGATTGACGTAGTCCGCCCGCACGCGTGCGGTGTCGCCGGTGTCCTGCTCCAGGATCCCGAACCGCACCCGGCGGTTGACGATCAGATGCTGCCGCATCGGAAAGAGCAGCATGCTCTCCGCAAGCCAGGCGGCGACCTGCCCCGCACCCCCTTCGATGCCGCCGGCCGAGCGGTAGTCCGCGCGCCCGTCGGGCGTGAACAGCCCTCGGTATGCCTTCCAGTCACCGTCGTCCACGGCCGCCGCGTAGTCGGTGACCACTTCGTCGACGGCCAGCCGGTCCATCACGGTCGCGAGCTCCACACGCTGCGTCATCGGCTCAGTGTTGGGCATGGGACGTGCCGGGCCAAGAGGGTGCGGTGATATTCGGTGGTCCGTGGGCACCGCCACCCGCCACCCTGTCCCTGTGAACGATCAATCGGTCCAGCAAGAACCCAGGTTCCGCGTCCGCGCCCGCCATACGGAGTCGACGGTCACCGTCTACCAGGCCTACCGGCCCGGAATCGGCGGCCCCGCGGCCCGTACCGGCCGTTTCCCGTCCTCGTGGAAGCGCGACCGCATGACCTGGGTCATCAAGGAGCGTTTACAGCCCCTTCCGGGGCCCGTTCCGTCGAGGCCAACAGGTGGCCGCCGTCGGCCGCTTCCTGACGTGGCAGGCACAAACCCGCCCCTCCGGCAGCCGCGCCCGTTCGGCCCCATTGCCCCGCGGGGGCGGGGTGAGCGGGGCGGACCGGTGATCCGACACTCTTCACAACGTCCGGAGAGCGACTGCTTGTTCCCTTTTCAGATGTGACATTTCGCCAGGTCAGCGGGCCTTTCGCGGCAGGCGGGACCCGGTGCATAGTCCCCGGGCGGTCAAGAGGCTCGCAGGAAGGGGATCCGGCACCTTGAGAACTGACAGGACGTCCGACCACACGCTGGACGACAACTTGCCGCAAGCACCGGGGCGACCTCGGGAGTCGGGGCTGGTGACGCGTGGGCTACTGCCCGAGCGCGGACCGCGGCGGACACTGGCGCTGGCGACGTTCATCAACATGATCGGCAGCGGTCTCTTCATGATCGGCGCCGCATTGTTCTTCACCCGCTCGGTCGGGCTGTCGGTGACGCAGGTCGGTCTGGGCATGGGGGTGGCGGCCCTGGTGGGCCTGACAGCAGGTGTACCTGCGGGGCGGGTGGCCGACCTGCGGGGGCCGCGGGAGACGTACCTGGCCGTCCAGTGCATGCAAGCCGTGGCCATGGCGGCGCTGGTGCTGGTGCATTCGTTCGGCATGTTCGTGCTGATCATTTCCTTCACCCAGCTCGCGTCCTCGGCCGGTGCCGCAGCCCGGGGCCCGCTGACGCGCGGCTTGGCGGGAACGAATCCGACGAAGTACCGGTCCTATCTGCGGGCTGTGGCCAATCTGGCCGGAGCGTGTGGCGGGGTCTTGGCTGGCGTGGTGGTGCAGATGGACACCCGAGGCGCGTACGTGATTCTGGTGCTGGCCAATGCCCTCAGCTTCCTGCTCTGCGCGGCCGTGGTGACCCGGCTACCGCATCTGCCACCGGTGCGTGAGCGGGATTCCGCCTCCGACTCCGCCTCGGGGGAGTCCTCTCCGGGCCGTTGGCATGTGCTGAAGGACCGCCCCTACTTGGTGGTCACTGTGCTGGACTCGATTCTGTCGCTTCAGGGACATGTTCTGGTATTCGCGCTGCCGCTGTGGATCGTCGGGCACAGCGCAGCACCCCACTGGCTGGTCGGGGCGTGCGCGGTGGTCAACACGCTGATGGTGGTGGCGTTCCAGGTGCGGGCAAGCCGAGGGGTCGTCGACAACGCCTCGGCGGGGCGAGTCGCGGTCCGTTCCGGGGTGGCATTCCTGCTCGGCATGGCGGCAATATCGGTCGCCGCGGGGGTGCCAGGATGGCTCGCCACCGTAATGATCATCGCCGGTGTCGTCGTGCACACGATCGGTGAGCTGTGGCACGCGGCGGCCTCATTCGAGCTCAGCTTCGGGCTGGCGCCCGCTCATGCCCAGGGCCAGTACTCCGGGCTGAACGCCACCGGAACCGGCGTGGCGAGCTCCCTGGCTCCGTCAATTCTGGGCTTGTTCTGCATCACCTGGGGTGTTCCCGGCTGGCTGGCGCTGGGCGGCGTCTTCGTGCTGGCGGGACTGACGATGCCGTATGCGGTCCGGTGGGCCGAACGGGCACGTACAGCAGCAGCCGGAGAGAGCCGTTTCGCGGCGGGACTGCGCTGATCGGCACCAAGTAGCGTCGCTCGCGTGGACTTTCATCTCAATCATGCGCCCGAGGGGCTGACAAAGCGGGCCCGATATTTTGTCCTCGCTCACGGCATCAAGGTCGACGTCCCGCGGGTGAGCCGGCTCAGGGAGCAATGGCTTGCGCTCGGGATTCCTACCGCGGAGATCGACCGGGTGACGGCGTATCAGGAGCTTTGGGGCGGTCTCGTCCTGCCTCCCGCTCCCCACTACGACGGAGGACCCAAGTACCTGGACACCGACGTTCCGGAAGGTTCACCGACTGAAGGGTGGTGGTTCGAAGCCGGGCCCCAGCGGACAGCGGTTCCCTACTCGTTCACGATCGGACCCGGGGGTGAGTTCGGCATACATGGCGATCGATGGACGCCTCTGCACCAGACCGTCGAAGGTTGGGTGGAGTCCCTCGCGCTGGCTCACCATGCATCGATGTGGGCGAAGCAGATCACCAGGGTCACCGGCGATGACTTCGACGCACTCGCCCTGGACACGCTCGAGCCGGTGAAAGAGGTGAGAGGGCTGGCGGACACCTGGTGGCGGGGAAGCGACTCGATGGTGGCCGTGTACGCGGGCGAGGCCGAGTGCCTGTCGGCTCCCCAATGCCGCACCGCGTTGCTCTACTCCGGCCTCAGCGAGTGGGGGTTGTACGGCGGCGTCAAGGACGGGAGCAGTCGGAAAGGTCTGTGAGCACGGCTTGACATGGATCAAGCCGTCCTTCCTGTGGATGATGTACCGCTGCGGCTGGGGCACCAAGGAGGGCCAGGAGACCGTCCTCGCCGTGGAGATCAGCCGCGAGGGCTTCGACTGGGCACTGCGCAACTCCTGCCTGTCGCATTACGTCCCCGCCCTGCACGCCGACGAGGCAGCCTGGAAGCGGCAGTTGAGGCAGTCGCCCGCACGCGTCCAGTGGGACCCGGAGCGCGACCTGCACCTCAACCCGCTGCCGCACCGCTCCCTGCAGCTCGGGCTCGGGGGCGAGGCGGCGACCCGCTATGCCGACGAGTGGATCGTCGGCATCGAGGACGTGACGCCACTGGCCTCGGAGATCCATGCGCTGGTGCGGGCGGGGGACTTGGAGCGGGCGGCGCGGCGGTTGCCCGAGGAGCGGGCCTATCCGCTGGACGAGGATGCACTGGCTCGCCTGCGAACTCCCGCCGCCTGACGCCGAGTTCAGGACACGGCGGACGTCAGGTAGGTCAGGTACACCCCTCCCTCGCAGGCGGGCATCTTCCGCAGGGTCCAGCGGCCTTCGACGGTCCCGGAGGAGAAGTTCGACTCGGCGTCGTCCGCCTCCACCTCGCCCTCCTCCAGGGCATATCCGGCTTCGGGGAGCTGCTTCTGCAGAAACGCGAGGGCGGTCTCGAAGCCGCCCCGCACGACCGTGGCGACGACGAGCCGGCCGCCGGTGCGGTGCTCCACCGAGGTCACGACCGCGCCGTCGGGGACGGGAAGAGTCTTGGGGAAGTCCTTGGGGAGCGGCATTGAGGCGGCGGTGGGACACACGCCGACCGCCGACGGTGCCGCGGCCGCGGCCGAGGGCCCGGCGTGCTTCGCCGCCGCCGAACATCCGGTGCCGGCCGCAAGGCCCAGGAGGGCGAGGGTCAGGATCGCTGGACGGAACAAGGGTTTCATCAACCGACCTCCTCAGGACTTCTTGTGCTTGCCGCCGACCACGGCGTCGTACGCGCCGTACAGCGTGTTGCCGGAGGACTGGCGGGCGATGGAGGCGAGCGCGTCGTAGTTCTGCGCCCCGCCGGTGGCACAGCTGCCGGTGCAGCCGTCGGCGTAGGCGGCGAGCACGCGGCCCCGGGAATCGATGGTGACGTCGTTGAAGTCCAGGAGATTGCGGTCCTTCCCGCAGGTGGTGCCGCCCGTGCAGATCGATCCCTTCTGCACCGGGTCGGTGGGGGTGGCGTCGACGGTGATCCAGGACTGGCCGCCGTCGTAGGTGGTGGACACGTACAGGTGCCAGACGCCCTTGAAGCTGTCCGTGTCCTGGTAGTTGCCGCCGGTGGTGGTGCCCAGGAAGGCGAAGGCGGCGCGGTTGTCGTCGCCCGCGGTCACGGCCGGGAAGACGATGTTCTTGATGCCGAGGGCCGAGCCGACGTTCTGGTCGTACAGCCACGTCCTGCCCTTGTCGTGGCTGACCGCGATACGCGCCGCGCCGTCGCTGTTCTGGTAGCCCATGTAGACGGTTCCGCCGGCCCCGGTCCCCACGCTCGGGTCGGAGTCACCGGGGGTGCTGGAGGGGTTCTCGCGGACGGTCCACGTCAGCCCGTCGTCCTCGGAGACGGCCACGGCCTGATGGCCGCCGCAACCCTTGTTGGGCACGTACACCGTGCCGTCCGGGGCGACCTTCACATGCCCGTGCAGGCCGCCGCAGTCCAGCAGTGAGTACATCGGAACCGCGGGCCCGTACGTCAGGCCGCCGTCCCGGCTGACCGCGCAGGAGGCGTCGGCGATGTCCTGGGAGCAGTAGTAGACGGCGTCGGGGTACGACGTGACGGTTCCCGGCCCGCCTGCGGCGAAGGGGCCGCCGCCGATGGTCTGATGGTCGACACCGGAGTTGATGCCGGAGCCGGCCGTCGGCGTCCAGGTCTTGCCGTCGTCGTCGGTGTAGCAGGTCAGGGCGGTCTTGCCGGCGAGCTGTGACTCGAAGGTGCGGTGCGTGGCCGGGTCGGTGAACAGGATCGGGTCGAGGCTGGTGGTGCTGCCCTGGGGACAGCCGTTTGCTGCGTTCGCGCTCCTGTCCTGCCAGGTGGCGAGCCCCGAGCTGTCGTAGGTGACCTTGAGCGTCGAGGTGTACGCCTGGAACATCGCGGCGCCGCTCGCTCGGTCGACGCCTATGGAGGGCTCACCGGCGTTGTGCGCGTCCGGGATGCCGTCGGGTGCCGAGGAGTTCGCGTACGTCGGCGGCACGGCGGTACTCGGCGGCGGATCCACCGGGTTGTCGACCAGGCTGGCGGTCGCGGTGAAGCTGTCGCCGAGCGGGGCGTACGGCACGACGCGCACGGTGTACGACGCCGTCACCGCCGGAAGCAGCACGGTCTCGGGGTCGCTGGTGGAGGCCGCGGCGGCCACCTCACGGCCGTCCGGGCCGAGGACGTACAGGTCGAAGTCGGCTGCGGAGTCAGGCCACTTGACGGCTATGCGCAGGCTGTGACCGGCGTCGTAGCCGACCGGCACCGACACCTTCAGGGCGTAGTCGTCGCAGAGCTGGGGACTTGTGCAGCTCACCGTCCCGGTGGTGCCGGAGACGTTCGGGACGGCGAAGGGGCCGGCGCTCCACGTGGTCGTGGGCGCGGTGTCGCTGACCGATCCGGACGGCGGAGTGGCGGCGTCGGCCGGCGCACTCGGCAGGGTTCCGGCGACGAGCGCCAGCAACCCGACGACGACACGTCCCTGCGATCGCGGGTGGCGGTGAAGGCGGAGTGCAGACAGGAGAGCCACAGGTACCTCGTGTGTTCGCGAATCGGACGGAGGGCGGTGGTGCGTGGCGGTGCGGAAGTGTCTTCGACTGCTCTACGGGGAGGCAGGCGGCGTCCGTCGCGAGAAACCGAACGTACTTGTAGGGCAGCTGAGATGCGGTCCGGATCCGGTCCGGTCTCCGGAGCGGGGCAGCGCCCCATGGCTGGCACAGCGGCCGATCTGCCTTGCAGCCAGCGGTAGTTGGCGCTGTCGAGCAATTCCTATACTGACCAAATGATCACGATTCCGGTCAGCGCGCTCGAAGTGGCCATGGTCCAGTCGGGCGCCCGCGCCGCAGACACGTTGCGAGACACCACCGAGTTCGCCCGTCGCATCGAAGACCTCGGTTACCTGCGGCTCTGGTACGCCGAGCACCACCATTCCCCGGCCATCGGAGCGTTCCCGCCCGTTGTCCTGACGGCGCACGCGGCCGCGCTGACGTCGTCCATACGCCTCGGGTCCGGGGGCGTTCTCGCCCCGAATCACGCCCCGATCATGCTGGCGGAGCAGTTCGGCACGCTGGCCGCACTGCACTCGGGCCGGATCGACCTGGGCATCGGCCGTGGCCCGGGCACCTTCGACGAGCCGACGGCCCGGGCCCTGCGGCGCGGGGCCGGGCCGACGACGGACGACGAGTACCGGGACGACGTGTCGTCGACCCTGCGCTTCCTGGTGGATGAGGTCGCGCTCGGCCCGCTCCCGGAGCCGTGGCTGCTGGCGTCGAGTACGGCCGGTGCGGCGCTTGCCGCGGAACTCGGACTGCCGATCGCCTTCGCCCATCACATTCGCCCGGACAACACCCTCGCCGCACTCGATCACTACCGCGAGCATTTCTCCCCCTCCCGCTGGTGCGCGCGCCCCCGCGTGCTGGTCTGCGTGGAAACGGTGTGTGCCGAGACGCAGCAGGAGGCGGCCCGGCTCGCGGGCCCGATGGACGTGGTCAAGGCCGGCCTCCTCAAGGGGCGGGGCGACATCCCGTTCCCCACTCCCGAACAGGCCGCCGCTCACTCGTTCACCGCGGACGAAGAGCGGGCTCTGACCGGCTTCCGCGCCGCGCAGGCCCACGGCTCGCCCGACATCGTCGCGAAGCAGTTGGCGGCCCTGGTGGACATGACCCGCGCGGACGAACTCATGCTGGTGACGCCCGTCTACGCGCTGGCCGACCGCCTGCGGTCGTACGAACTCGTCAAACAGCACGCAGCCGCGGCCGGGTGAGGCAGGAACACTGCCGCCGCACGGTCGTCAACGAGCCGTGCTGCCCTGGAAGATCCGGTCCAGGTGGTGGTGCAGGACTTCGGCGGCCGCCTCCGGACCTGGTGCCGGGCGCCCGGGCCGAGATCGTCTCAAGCACCGGTCACGGCCCGCAGATCGACCATGCGGACGAGGTCAACCGCCGGATGCTGGACTTCATGGATGACGTCGGCTGACATCTGCGTCTGCATCTGCGCGCGCAGCAACAGGCCTTTCAGGCCGCCTCGATGACGCTGCTCTGGATCGCGGCCGCCCACTCGACCACCAACAGCTCGTACTCCGCGCGCTCCTGCGCCGACAGGGAACCGCCCGCACGCATCCACAGCGCACGGATCTGCTCGTTCACCTCGGCAGCAGACCGCACGGAACCAGGGGTCATGGAATCGGGGGACATGCGCACAAGCCTAGGGGCAAGCACTGACACTGCGCTACCGGACGGCTACCCATCCCATATGCGATTGGTCACGGATTTTCGCGGGCTGCACGGAGCTGCAACTTCCGTATCGCGGCGGAGTGTTGAGGGTGCGTAGTCCCGCCGGAGCGTCAGGCGCTGGTCAGCCCGCGGACTCCGCTGCGTGCGGGCTCAGTGTGCCCGCCGTGACCAGGGCGATGATGACGATGCCCAGCGCGATGCGATACCAGACGAATGGCATGAAGCTCTTGGTTGAAATGAACTTCATGAACCACGCGATTACGGCGTACCCGGACGCGAAGGCGATCACCGTCGCGAACAGCGTCGGACCCCAGGAGACATGGTCGCTCTCCAGCGCGTCCTTGGTCTCGAACAGGCCGGACGCCAGCACGGCGGGGATGGCGAGGAGGAAGGAGTAGCGGGCCGCGGCCTCGCGCTTGTAGCCCATGAACAGGCCGCCGCTGATGGTGGCCCCGGAGCGCGAGACGCCGGGGATGAGGGCTGCCGACTGGCACAGGCCGTAGACGAGGCCGTCCTTCACGCCCAGGTTCTCGAGGGTCTTGCGCTGCTTGGGCGCCCGGTGCCGGCCGCCCGTCTCGTCGCGCGCCGCGAGCCGATCGGCGATGCCGATGACCACACCGATGACGATGAGCATCGTCGCGGTGATCCGCAGATCGCGGAACGGCCCCTCGATCTGGTCCTTGAACAGCAGCCCGAGCACGCCGATCGGTATCGAGCCGACGATCACCAGCCAGCCCATCTGCGCGTCGTGGTTCCGGCGCATCTCCTTGTTCGCCAGCGAGCGCGCCCAGGCCGAGATGATCCGCCCGATGTCCTTGCGGAAGTAGATCAGCACGGCGGCCTCCGTGCCGATCTGCGTGATCGCCGTGAAGGCCGCGCCGGGGTCCTTCCAGCCCGAGAAGGCGGCGGTCAGCCGCAGGTGCGCGCTGGAGGAGACGGGGAGGAACTCGGTCAGCCCCTGGACGAGTCCGAGGACGAGGGATTCAAACCAAGACATGAAGTTACGGAGTCCAAGTGCTGATCGCGGAAGGGGGCGCCGGACACACCGTGCCGGGGCGCACTGCGCCGGACGTGGTGATCGCGTTGCAGCGTAGCGCCCCGGGGTGACCGGCCCGCCTCGGGGGTTTCGCAGGCCGGCCCGCGGATCCGGCCGTCCGCATGGCAACCCGATGGTTGACCTTGTGCGGGGGCGGAGCTTACGTTTCAGCAGAGGAGAAAGCGCTTGCTGGCCGAGGTCGGCAGAGGCTGGTGTTCGAGCCGGTGTTCCTCCTCGTCGGCTCGTCGTACCCCGGAGGAGTGCTGATCAGGTCCATGTCCACGCCCGAGACCCACCCCGGGACGTCCCGGCCCCCCGCCGCCCCGCTCGCCGGCCGGCGCATTAGGGCCGCTGTCATCGGCACCGGCGCCATCGGGCGGGGCTCGCACCTGCCCGCGCTGGCCAGGCTCGCCGAGGAGGGCGAGACGGAGGTCGTCGCCGCCGTCGACATCGATGCCACGGCGGTCGAGGAGTTCTGCCGGGCGGGCGGGGTCCCGCACGCGTACACCGATCTGGACCGGATGCTCCGCGAGCAGCGGCCCGACCTGGTCACCATCTGCACCCCGCCGACGCTGCACCGCGAGCAGACCATCGCCGCGCTGCGCGCCGGGGCGTGGGTGTGGTGCGAGAAGCCGCCGGTGCCGACGCTCGCCGACTACGACGCGGTGGAGGCCGAGGAGGGCAAGGACGGCGGCCCGTACGCGTCGATCGTCTTCCAGCACCGCTTCGGCTCCGGCTCCCGGCACGTACGGCGGCTGCTCGCCGAGCAGGCCATGGGCCGGCCGCTGGTCGCGCACTGCCAGACCACTTGGTACCGCGACACCGCCTACTACGCCGTGCCCTGGCGCGGCCGCTGGGCGACCGAGGGCGGCGGCCCCGCCATGGGCCACGGCATCCACCAGATGGACCTCCTGCTGGACCTGCTCGGCCCGTGGAGCGAGGTGCGCGCCATGGCCGGGCGCCTGGTGCACGACGTGGAGACCGAGGACGTCTCCACCGCCCTGGTGCGCTTCGAGAGCGGCGCCATGGCGACCATCGTCAACAGTGTTCTGAGCCCCGACGAGGTCAGCCGTATCCGCATCGACTGCGAGCGCGCCACCGTCGAACTCACCCACCTCTACGGCCACAGCAACGCCAACTGGCGCATCACCCCGGCCCCCGATGTGTCCGGCGACGAGGCCGCCACCTGGCAGGACTTCGGCGCGGACGTGCCCAGCTCGCACCTGGAACAGCTTCGGGAGCTGGTCGCGAGCATGCGCGCGGGGGAGCGACCGCGCAGCAGCGGCGCCGACGGGCGCACCAGCCTGGAGCTGATCGCCGCGATCTACAAGGCGGCGTTCACGGACACCACGGTGAAGGCCGGCGAGATCGGTCCCGGCGACCCCTTCTACACGGCGATGCACGGGGGAGCCCCCGGGTGGGCACCCGCTGCGGTGGAGGTGTCCGCATGACCGGCCTGCGCCTCGTCCACGCCCACGGCGACCGCATCACCATCACCGAACCTGCCACCGGCGTCGAGCTGTTGAGCTATGTCTACGCCCCGGAGGCGGCCTGGGAGTCCCCCAAGCCGTACATCCACCCCCTGCGCACCCTGGCGGGCGACGTCGTCACCGACTACCGGCCCAACGACCACCGCTGGCACAAGGGCCTGCAGCTGACGGCCTCGCACCTGTCGGGTGCGAATCTGTGGGGCGGCAACTCCTACGTCCACGGCGAGGGCTACCTCGAACTGCCGGAGCGCGTCGGCTCGATGGCGCACGTCGCCTTCGACGAGGTCGCCGCACACGCCGAGCGCGTGGTCATCGCCGAACGGCTGACCTGGCACCCGTACAGCGGGGAGCTGTGGGCCGACGAGGAGCGCCGTATCGAGATCCACGACGTCGACCCGGAGTCCGGCTCCTGGGCGCTGACCTGGTCCAGTGCCGTCACCAACCGCCGCGACGAGCCGCTGTCCTTCGGCAGCCCGACCACCGCGGGACGCGAACTGGCGGGCTACACCGGCCTGTTCTGGCGCGGCCCGCGCGCCTTCCGCGACGGCCGGATCATCGGCCCCGACGCCGAGGGCCCCGGCCTGATGGGCGAGCAGTCGCCCTGGCTCGCCTACTCCGCCGAACACGACGGCACCGACGGCCACGCCACGCTCGTCTTCGCCCACGCCCCCGAGAACGACCACCTGGGCGCGCGGGGCACCCACCCCGCCCACTGGTTCGTACGCAACGAGCCGTTCGCCGCCGTCGCCCCCTCCTGGGCGTTCTACGACGAACTGGAACTCGCGCCCGGCGACACCCTCACCCGCCGCTACCGGATCGTGGTGGCCGACGGGTCGTGGGAGCGTGAGGAGATCGCGAAGTACCTGGAGGCGCATCCGTGGTGAGCACAGGGGAGTTCACGGGACTGCCGGGCGGTGTCGCCGTCTCGCACCTGTCCGTCTACGACTGGCCGGCCCCCGACGGCGTCTGCGGCGGAACTCCCCATATGCACCTGACCTGTTCGGAGGCGTATGTCGTCACCGGCGGCCGGGGTGCGGTGCAGACCCTCACGACGTCCGGGTACGAGGTCACGCCCCTCGTACCCGGCACGGTCGCCTGGTTCACACCGGGCACCATCCACCGCCTGGTCAACGAGGACGACCTGCGCATCACGGTGCTGATGCAGAACAGCGGCCTGCCGGAGGCGGGCGACGCGGTCCTGACGCTGCCGCCGCAGTACCTGACCGACCCGGAGACGTACGCCGCCGCGACCAGGATCCCCACGGACGCGCCGCGGGAGGAGCAGGAGCGGTTCGCCCGCACCCGCCGGGACCTCGCCCTGGAGGGCTACCGGGCCCTGCGCGACGCGGACGGCCCCGAGCCGCTGGCCGCCTTCCACCGCGCCGCCGCGGCACTGGTACGCCCCCGGCTCGCCGACTGGCGCGAGCGCTGGCGGCGGGGCGCGGAGGCGGCCGCAGCTGCGACGGGGGAGCAGCTGGACCGCCTCGAAAAGGGCGACGTCGGCCATCTCGCGGATGCCGCCGTACGGGCCGAACTGCCTTCGGAATACGGGAAGTTCGGGATGTGCGGCAGGCTGGACGTCTACCGGGCGACCTGACCGGGGGCGCCCTGATCACGACGGCGGGTAGCCTGGAGACATCGGCTGGGCCCAGCGCACCGGGAGGCCCGATGAAGTACGTCGTGTTCTACGAGTCGGCCGACGACCTGGCCGCGAAGGCGCCCGCCCACTTCGCCGCGCACGCCGCCCGCTACAAGGAGTACGTCGAGCGCGGCGAGCTACTGATGATCGGCCCGTTCGCGAACCCCCAGGAAGAGGGTTCGATGGCCGTCTTCACCACCCGCGCGGCGGCCGAGGACTTTGTCGCCGGCGACCCGTTCGTGCTGCACGGAGTGGTGAAGTCCTGGCGCATCCAGGAGTGGAACGAGGCCCTCGTCCCGTCCTGAGCTGCACGTCGCCCGTGGGGCCTACGCCGCCGTGGGTCCCGCCACCGTCCACCCTGCCGCCTGCGGGTGGGCCGTCAGGTCCTCGTGGCGCACCTCCTCGCCGCAGGCCCGGCAGGTGACGACCGGGACCAGTTCGTTGCCGCAGATGTGCTCGACCACCATGGGGAGGTCGACCCCATTGCGGAGATGTCGGTCGCCCCACTCCTTGAGGGTCATCAGGACCGGCTCCAGTTCGAGCCCCGCCTGGGTGGGCCGGTACTCGAAGCGCTGCGGCCGCTCGCTGTAGGCGCGCTTCGTCAGGATCCCGGCGTCCACGAGGCGGCGCAGGCGGGTGGCCAGGACGTCGCGCGGGGCGCCGATGTTGCGCACGAGCTGGTCGAAGCGGCTGTTGCCCAGGCATACCTCCCGCAGGACGAGCAGGGAGTACTTCTCGCCCACGAGGGTCAGGGCGTCGGCGATGGAACAGGGGCGCGGGTCTTTGGTGGCGGCCATGACGCCCAGTTTAGAGGAGGGTTTGTTTTTCCAACCTTCCGAGTTATGGTGAGTTTGGATTTCCTACTCACCGGTAGTCCCCGCCAATTCGTCGTGGAGGCCCGCACATGCGTGACGCAGTCATCGTCGAAGCCGTACGCACCCCGATCGGCAAGGGCAAGCCGGGCGGCTCCCTCGCGCACATCCACCCCGTCGAGCTCCTCGCCCACACCCTGCGCACCCTCGTCGACCGCTCCGGCGTCGACCCGGCGCTGATCGACGACGTCATCGGCGGCACCGTCGACCAGGTCGGCGAGCAGGCCATGAACACCACCCGCTACGCCGTCCTGTCGGCCGGCTTCCCGGAGACCGTTCCGGCGACGACCGTGGACCGCCAGTGCGGCTCCTCCCAGCAGGCCGTGCACTTCGCCGCCCAGGGCGTCATCTCGGGCGCCTACGACCTCGTCGTCGCCTGCGGCGTCGAGTCGATGAGCCGGGTGCCGATGTGGTCGAACGTGCCGCCCGGCAAGGACCCCTTCGGCCCCGGCGTCGCCGAGCGCTACCCGGAGGGCCTGGTCCCGCAGGGCATCAGCGCCGAACTCATCGCCGCCAAGTGGTCGATCACGCGCGACCAGATGGACGCCTTCGCGGTCTCCTCGCACCACAAGGCCGCCGACGCCTGGGACAAAGGGCTCTTCGACGCCGAGGTCGCCCCCCTGGACGGCGTCACGCGCGACGAGTGCATACGGCCGGGAAGCACCCCCGAGATCCTCGCCGGCCTCCGGCCCGCCTACCACGACCCGGCCTTCGCCGAGCGCTTCCCGCAGATCGAGTGGAACGTCACCGCGGGCAACGCGAGCCCCATCAACGACGGCGCCTCCGCCGTGCTGATCACCTCCAGCGAGACCGCGGCCCGCCTCGGCCTGCGCCCGCTCGCCCGGCTGCACAGCTTCGCCGTCACCGGCTCCGACCCGCTCCTGATGCTCACCGGCGTCATACCGGCGACCGAGAAGGTGCTGCGCAGCGCGCACCTGACCCTCGACGACATCGACCTGTTCGAGGTCAACGAGGCGTTCTCCAGCGTCGTCCTGGCCTGGCAGCAGGAGACCGGGACCGACCTCGCAAAGGTCAACGTGCACGGCGGCGCAATAGCCATTGGCCATCCGCTGGGCGCGAGCGGCACCCGCCTGACGACCACCCTCGTGCATGCCATGCGCGCGCGTGGAGCGCGTTACGCCCTGCAGACGATGTGCGAGGCGGGCGGACTGGCCAACGCGATGGTCCTGGAAAGCGTCTAGCCGGCGGTCAATGCCCCCGCAGGTGGTGCCGCTTGCGCCAGGCCACCACCGCGGCCACCAGAGCCGGTACGGCGATACAGGCCATGGCGATCAGGAAGGCGGGGGACGTCGGCGCGGAGGCGCGGGCGCCGGCGACGGCGTACGCGGCGGTGTTCGGGATCGACCCGAGCGCCGTCGCGAGCACGAAGGGCACCCAGCCCATGCGGGAGACGGCGGCACAGTAGTTCGCAACCCAGAACGGCACGCCCGGGAAGAGCCGGGCCGCCATCATCGAACGGAACCCGTGCCGGCTGAGTTGCCCGTCCGCCGCCTTCAGCAGCCGGCCCCGCAGCAGCGGGCGCAGCGCGTCCTGACCGAGCATCCGGCCCAGTCCGAAGGCGATCCCGGCGCCGAGCACCGTGCCCGCCAGGGCCGTGCCGGTGCCGAGCTGGGAGCCGAAGACCGCGCCCGCCGCCAGGTTCAGCAGCGGCCGCGGCACGAACGCCACGGAGCACAGCCCGTACGCCGACGCGAACACCACGGCCGCCGCGGCCCCGCCGAGCTGCGGCGGCCAGCCGTGCGCCAGCAGCCGCTGCGGCTGGAAGAGCAGCACGGCAGTCGCGGCGGCCGCGAGCAGGACGACGAGCAGGGACAGCCGTGACCACGGCGAGAGCAGCACGCGCGCGAAGCGCGCGCCCAGGCCCGGTTGTGCCGGTACGGGTACGGCGACGGCGAGCTCCGTGGCGGCGGCCGGGGGAGAGGCCGTGGCGGTGCCCCCAGAGCGGGTGGTGGCATCGAGCATCCGGTGACACTAACCGACAAATGTGTGTGATCGCCGTATGGTTCGTCCCATGAGCGTCACAGGTGAGGTCACCACGCATGTGCCGTTCAGCACACTCGCCGACACCGTGCTGGAGCGGCTCACCGCCACGTACGCCGCCGCGGCCGACCCGGAGCGCGCCGTGTCCATGCGCGCGTACATGAAGGACGTGGCCCCCTTCCTGGGCCTCACCACGCCCGTGCGCCGGGCCCTGTCCCGCACCGTCGTCGAGGGGCTGCCCCGCCCCGACGAGGACGACTGCACGGCGATCGCCCTGCGCTGCTGGCAGTTGCCAGAACGCGAGTACCAGTACTTCGCCGGCGACTATCTGCGCCGCCACGCGCGCGTGTGCTCCTCCGGGTTCCTGCCGGTGGCCCGGCACCTCGTCGCCACCGTCTCCTGGTGGGACACCGTCGACGCGCTCGCCGCGCATGTCGTGGGTGCGCTGGTCGCGGCCGACCCGAAGCTGACGGCGGACATGGACCTCTGGATCGCGGACGAAGACCTGTGGATCGCCCGCACCGCCCTGCTGCACCAACTGCGCTACAAGGAACGCACCGACACCGAACGCCTCTTCGCCTACTGCCTGCGCCAGTCCGGGCACCCCGACTTCTTCATCCGCAAGGCCATCGGCTGGTGCCTGCGCGAGTATGCCAAGACCGACCCGGAGGCCGTACGGACGTTCCTGGCACGGGAGCGCGGGCGGTTCGCGCCGCTGTCGGTCCGGGAGGCGCTGAAGAACATCGGGGCCTGAACCGCCGTAGCGCGAGAGGGCCGTAGCGCGAAAAGGGCGTGGCGCGGAAAACCATTCGACGCCGGGCAAAGCGTCGGCAATGATCGGCGTCATGTTCCGGTACGCCTTCCACCTCGCAGCATCCGCGGTCGCGGATGCCCCGAAGGCTGCCGTTCCCACTCTCGTCGCCGCAGTCGACGGCGCCCGAAGCTGACCCTCTCCGGATCGTCCGGCGGACCCCGCAGGGGGAGGGTCGGCGAGTCCTTGGGGTCCCCATCTCTCCTACGAAGAGGCTTCGAGGTATCGCCATGCCCAAGACGGCATACGTGCGCACCAAACCGCATCTGAACATCGGCACCATGGGCCACGTCGACCACGGCAAGACCACCCTGACCGCCGCCATCACCAAGGTGCTGGCCGAGCGCGGCACCGGCACGTTCGTGCCGTTCGACCGCATCGACCGCGCCCCGGAGGAGGCCGCCCGCGGCATCACCATCAACATCGCGCACGTCGAGTACGAGACCGACACCCGCCACTACGCGCACGTGGACATGCCGGGCCACGCCGACTACGTCAAGAACATGGTCACCGGCGCCGCGCAGCTCGACGGGGCGATCCTCGTCGTCTCCGCGCTCGACGGGATCATGCCGCAGACCGCCGAACACGTCCTGCTCGCCCGGCAGGTGGGCGTCGACCACATCGTCGTCGCCCTCAACAAGGCCGACGCGGGCGACGAGGAGCTCACCGACCTGGTCGAGCTGGAGGTCCGCGAACTGCTCACCGCGCAGGGCTACGGCGGCGACGCCGTGCCCGTCGTGCGGGTCTCGGGGCTGAAGGCCCTGGAGGGCGACCCGCGCTGGACGGCGTCCATCGAGGCGCTGCTCGACGCCGTGGACACGTATGTGCCCATGCCCGAGCGGTACTTGGACGCGCCGTTCCTGATGCCCGTCGAGAACGTCCTCACCATCACCGGCCGCGGGACGGTGGTGACGGGCGCGGTCGAGCGCGGTGTCGTCCGCGTGGGCGACCGGGTCGAAGTGCTCGGCGCCGGTGTCGAGTCCGTCGTCACCGGCCTGGAGACCTTCGGCAAGCCCATGGAGGAGGCACAGGCCGGCGACAACGTGGCGCTGCTGCTGCGCGGTGTCCCGCGGGACGCGGTCCGGCGCGGACACGTCGTGGCGGCGCCCGGCAGCGTGGCGCCGAGCCGCCGCTTCTCCGCGCGGGTGTACGTCCTGTCGACGCGCGAGGGCGGACGTACGACCCCGGTGTCGACCGGCTACCGGCCGCAGTTCTACATCCGCACCGCGGACGTGGTCGGCGACGTCGACCTCGGCGAGACGGCCCTCGCCGGGCCCGGCGACACCGTGACCATGACGGTCGAGCTCGGCCGCGACGTGCCCCTGGAGCCGGGGCTCGGCTTCGCGATCCGCGAGGGCGGCCGCACGGTCGGCGCGGGCACGGTGACGTCGGTCGGCTGAACACGCGCGGCGCCCGCCTCTTCGGTGGCGGGCGCCACGCGTCCCGCTGTCCGGGCCCGATTGTCAGTGCCGTGCGCAAGACTTGATCGCGCACGGAGTCGTGGGTCGTGGAGAGGCGGGGGAGACGATGGCGGGCAGGGCGTTGGTACTCGGCGGCGGGGGCGTCGGCGGGATCGGATGGCTGGCCGGGCTGGTGTACGGGCTGTCCGAGGCGGGCGTGGATCTCGGGGACGCCGATGCGGTGTTCGGTACGTCGGCGGGTTCGGCGGTGGCGGCCCAGCTTCTGGCGTTGCGCGCACCACAGGAGCTGTACGAGCGTCAACTGGCCGAGCCCGAGGGCGAGATACCCGCCCGCCTGGGCGCCGGCGTGATCGCCCGCTTCGTCTGGGCCGCACTCACCTCCCGCACCCCTGAGGCGTACGGCCGCAAGCTCGGCCGGATGGCGCTCGCCGCCAGGACACCCTCCGAAGCGGCCCGGCGGGCGGCGATCGAAAGCCGGCTCGTCTCCCCGCAGTGGCCGGACGGTCCGCTCCGGATCACCGCCGTCGACACGGCCACCGGAACGCTCCGTGTCTTCGACAAGGACAGCGGCGTGCCCCTGGCGGACGCCGTCGCCGCGAGCTGCGCGGTGCCGGGCGTGTGGCCGACCTGGCCCATCGGGGGCCGCCGCTGGACGGACGGCGGTGTGTACTCACCGGCCAACGCCCATCTGGCGAGCGGATACGAACGCGTCGTCGTCCTGGCCCCCATCGCCTCGGGCGGCGGCCCCCTCGCCTCGGCCGCCGACCAGGGCAGACGGCTCGCCGAGCAGGGCGCCCGGGTCGCCGTCGTGTCACCCTCGGCGACCGCGAAGGACGCGATCGGGCGCAACGCATTGGACCCTGCGGTCCGGGCGGCTGCGGCACGGGCGGGGCGCGAACAGGCGAAGGAGCACGCGGGGCAGGTGGCGGAGGTCTGGGGCGGCTGAACCGACGGGCCCGCACCGCACGCCCGC
This sequence comes from Streptomyces sp. NPDC001401, assembly GCF_042895385.1. Lineage (NCBI taxonomy): Bacteria > Bacillati > Actinomycetota > Actinomycetes > Kitasatosporales > Streptomycetaceae > Streptomyces > Streptomyces sp. NPDC001401. The sequence continues at coordinate 119,501 of NZ_JBIAWI010000021.1, read as the reverse complement.
GCGCCTGCTCCCGGCACAATGGACCCGTGGACGAGCCGATACCCGTGACCCGAGACGTCGATCACGGCACCGCCAAGCTGATGCCCGACGTCGACCGGAAGCGGGCCTGGCTGCTGACGGTCGACGGGGCGCCTCAGTCGTACGTGGACCTGGACGAGCCGGCGCACCTGGAGTTCGAGTACGCGCGGCGGCTCGGGCACGTCCTGGACACCGTCGCCGAACCGGGCAGCCCGCTGGACGTGCTGCACCTCGGCGGGGGCGCCTTCACCCTGCCCCGGTACCTGGCCGCGACCCGGCCCGGCTCGCGACAGGACGTCGTCGAGGCGGACCGCGCCCTGCTGGAACTGGTCGTGGAGCACCTGCCGCTCCCGCACGGCGCCGCCATCACCCTGCACACCGCAGATGCCCGCGCCTGGCTGGAGGCGGCGCCCGACGACTCGGCGGACGTGCTCGTCGCCGACGTCTTCGGCGGCTCCCGTGTCCCGGCGCACCTCACCTCCGTCGCCTACGCCCGCGAGGCCGGCCGGGTGCTGCGCGACGGGGGCGTCTATCTGGCCAACCTCGCCGACGCCGCGCCCTTCGCCTTCCTCCGCTCCCAACTCGCCACCTTCGCCACGGAGTTCGAGGAGCTGGCGCTGATCGCCGAACCGGCCGTCCTGCGCGGGCGCCGCTTCGGCAACGCCGTGCTCATCGCCGCCCACCACCCCGTCGACACCGCCGCCCTGGCCCGGCTCACGGCAGCCGACGCCTTCCCCGCACGCGTCGAGTACGGGCCCGGAATCCGGGACTTCATCGCCGGCGCGCGCCCGGTACGGGACGAGGACGCCGTACCGTCACCCGAGCCCCCCGACGGGACGTTCGGCATCGGCTGAGCCGTCCGGCGCGCTGGGCATCGGCAGGAGAGGTCACCAGCCGACTGTCCTTGGCGGGACAGCTGCCCGCCAATCCCTTTCCGAGCCATGCACGTGATCCCGCGTACACCGCACAGATCTGGCCACTCCCGACTACTCGTGGGTAACATTCCCGTCATGAGCGCAGACCAGATGTCCATCGGCGAGATGCTCGCCGCCACCGTGCCGATGGCCCGGACCCTGAACCTCGAGTTCCTGGAGACCACGCCGGAGAAGGCCGTGGTGGCCCTCCCGGACCAGGGCGAGTTCCACAACCACGTCGGCGGGCCGCACGCCGGCGCGATGTTCACCCTCGGGGAGACTGCGAGCGGGACGATCGTGCTGGCCGCGTTCGGAGATCAGCTCTCGCGGGCCGTGCCGCTCGCCGTGAGTGCCGAGATCGCGTACAAGAAGCTCGCGATGGGGGCCGTCACCGCCACGGCGACGCTCGGTCGCCCGGCCGCCGACGTCGTCGCGGAACTGGATGCCGGGGAGCGCCCCGAGTTCCCGGTGACGATCGAGATCCGGCGCGGCGACGGCGCCGTCACCGGCGAGATGACCGTTGTGTGGACGCTGCGTCCCAACGGCTGAGCACCGCTTGCGTACCGGGCCCGGGGTGTATGTCGTCCCCGGGCCCTCGGCGTGTTGCTCGGCTTCGCCTCGCGATGTCCGCGTCGGCGGCCCCTGCTGACCTGCATTCCTGCTGGGGGTCCGGGGGCCGGGGGTCCGCGGCGAAGCCGCTGATGTCACTGCCCCCGGAATGGTGCCGTATCAGGCCGCGAGACGCCGCCGCTCGGAGCTGGTCCCGGTGTCGAGTCCGGCCACGAACTCCTTGAGCCAGGCGGTGAATTCGGGGCCGAGGTCGTCGCGCTCGCAGGCCAGGCGGACCACGGCGCGCAGATAGTCGGCCTTGTCGCCGGTGTCGTAGCGCAGGCCGTCGAAGACGACACCGTGCACCGTGCCGCCCGCGGCCAGTTCCTGCAGGGCGTCGGTGAGCTGGATCTCGCCGCCGCGGCCGGGTGGGGTGCGCTCCAGGGTGTCGAAGACGGCAGGGTCGAGGACGTAGCGGCCGATGACCGCGTAGTTGCTGGGTGCGTCCTGGTGGGACGGCTTCTCGACCAGGCCGGTGACGCGGACCACGTCGTCCTCGCCGGTCGCCTCCACGGCGGCGCAGCCGTAGAGGTGGATCTGCTCCGGCGGGACCTCCATGAGGGCGATGACGCTGCCCGCGTACTGGTCGCGGACGTCGAGCATGCGGCTGAGGAGGGTTTCGCGGGGGTCGATCAGGTCGTCGCCGAGCAGGACGGCGAAGGGCTGGTCGCCGACGTGGCGGCGGGCGCACAGGACCGCGTGGCCGAGGCCGAGGGGCTCGCCCTGGCGGATGTGGTGGATGTTGGCCAGGCGGGCGGGGTCGCGCACGGCGTCCAGGCGCACGGCGTCGCCCTTGGCGGCGAGGGCCTGTTCCAGTTCGTAGGCGTTGTCGAAGTGGTCCTCGATGGCGCGCTTGTGGCGTCCGGTGACCATGAGGACGTCGTCGAGTCCGGCCGCGGCGGCCTCCTCGACGACGTACTGGATGGCCGGCTTGTCGACGACCGGCAGCATTTCCTTGGGTGTGGCCTTGGTCGCGGGCAGGAACCGCGTGCCCAGTCCGGCGGCCGGGACGACGGCCTTGCGGACGGCGCGGTCGGGGGTGCGGGAAGAGTGGGGGGCGATCATGCGGCCCATGCTGGCGCACGGGTATGAGAGCTCGCCAAGAGAAACATCGGAGCCCGCTGTGGGTCCCCCCGGGGTGGAGATTTCGTGTGCCAACCGCCCTGCGGTGCACACAACTTGACGACCACCCTACAGTTATTTCGAATGCCGGTGCGGATACCCGCGGTAACTTATCTGAAGTTATCTCGTTTTGAACTTGAGTCACTCGAACTCCTTGTTTCCTGTACGTCAATTGTGCGAAAGTGAACGGCCCTATAGCGGTCCCAGAACCTGACCCGGCATAGGTATGCACCAATCAGGCACCTGCTTTCCGATGGACGCGAATCCGCCTACCGTCCTGCGGCTTGGAAGGAAATGGTTCAGTGCAATCCCCCAACCCCCCACGCCCGCCGTACCCGCCGCGTCCCGGATCGGGACCCGCCGAATCCGACCGCAACCTTGTCGCACAGCTGGGTCCGGGCGCCGCGGGTGCCCGTGCGGGCGCGTTGCTGCTGGCCCGGCACTGGCGCGCGACGTACGACTACGCAGTCATCTGCCTTGCCTCCGGGGAGAGCCCGGCATCCATGGCCGCGGCCGCCGCGTTCCACCGGGTGCTCGGCCGGCCCGGCGGCGCCCTGCGACCGCAACTCCTCACGGCCGTACGGGACACCGTCAAGGAGTGGGCCGCGGATGACGGTATTTCCGCTCTTCTGCCGGAACTCCGCAAACCGACCGGCGGGCGCGGACTGCGTGCCGCACGGTCCGCGACGCCCGAAAGGCGGCAAATCGCCGAGCGGGCATTCCAGGCCCTTCCGGGAGCCTCGCAATGCCTGCTGTGGCACTCGGAGGTCGAGGCCGAACCCATAACCGTACCGGCTGGTCTGTTGGGGGTGGACACACCCACCGCTTCGGCCGCGCTGGAGCAGGCACGCGAGCAATTCCGGGTGGGCTGTGTGCGCGCCCACCGGGAACTCGCGCCCGGCAAGGAATGCCGCTTCTACAACCGCCTCCTCGACGTTCCGATACGCCGCGGCGGCGCCCTGCTCCCGGATGTGCAGCAGCACCTGATGGAGTGCCGGTACTGCCGTCACGCCGCCGAACAGCTCAGCCATTTCGAAGGCAGCCTGGAGGTGTTGCTCGCGGAGACCGTGCTCGGCTGGGGCGCCCGGCGCTATCTCGACTCCCGCCCCGGCCGCGGCGGAGACCGGGCGTTCACACCCGGACGCGGCGCGCGTCCCGGCGGCGGGCGGCACCGGCCCGTCGCGCCGCGACGGCACACCAAGGCCGTCGTCGTGGGTGTCGGTCTGACGGCGCTCGCCCTGCTCGCCACGGTCCTCGTCAGCAAGGGCTGGTCCGACGACAACGCTGTCTCCGGCTCTGGCGCCACCTGGGGAGCGCCCAGCAGCAGCACCCTGCACCCGTCGCACCCCGCGGACGGCATCTCGTCGGCCGGCTCCCCCTCGCCCGCCTCCGCGGGACAGCCCGTCGAGGTCGGACGCGGCAGGCTCCGCAACCCCAAAACCGGACTCTGCCTCGACATCGAGGGCGGCGGCGCCAGGTCCGGTGCCGCGGCCGAACTGGCGGTCTGCTCCGCCGCCGGGTCGCAGCAGTGGTCGTACCAGGACGACGGTCTGCTGCGCAGCGGCGCCGACCCCACCCTGTGCCTCGACTCCGACGCCGGCAACAACTCGGTGATCCTGGCCGACTGCGTGGTGCACGCGGGCGAGGTGCGCTACGACCTCACGGTCCGCGGCGAGCTCCTGCTGCGCGGCGGCAAGGGACTGCTCGTCGCACCGGGCAAGCGGGCGGACGTCGTCGTCACCGCCCGGGACGGTTCCGCCGGGCAGCGGTGGGCGCTCGAAGTCGGCCTCGACGGCACGGGCCGCACGGAGAAGCAGGGCGGAACGCAGGAGAGCGGTCGCCCCGCGGGCCAGGATCCGCCCAGCGGCGCGCCGAAGCCGCCCGGCGCCCGGGCCCCGGAGCGGCACCCCGAGGGCGAGCCGTACAGCCGGCCGGACGACGGGCAGTACGAGGAGCGGTTCGCCCAGGTCGACAACCGAACCGAGCCTTCCGGACCGCCGGCACCCGTCGACGAGGTGCGCACCCTCCCCGCCGACGTGCTGGGCACGGTCAACTCCGTGGCGGCCGGGGCCGCGAAGCTCGAGTCCGCCCTGCGCTGATCGAGGCGCATACAGGGATACGCATACAGGGATACGCATACAGGCATATACGCGGCATCTGGGGTCACTCCGCCGGGGTGGCCCCACCTTCGGTTCTTGTCGGCATCCGAGCGTTTCTTGTTCGGTTCATTGACACGAGTCACTGGCGGTCATAGTTTCTCGCCGCGCCCACGGTGCCCTACGGGGCGTCAGGTCGGTCCTGAAGCACACTGCGTTCAGATACCGAACGCTGACCGGCCGCCGGGCGCAACTGCGGTTCACATCGTCGTGCCCGCACACCGAAGGAGTGACGGCCCATGACCGACACTGTCTCCCGGAGATCCGCACTGCGTCTGCTGGGCGGCGCGATCGCCGTCGCCGCGGCGGCCACCAGCGGTCTCACGCCCCCCGCACACGCACTCGACAGACCCGAGGCGGGGGCCGGCTCCCGCGTCGAAGGCCTCATCGGCAAGCTCATGCTCGACGAGAAGATCTCCCTCCTGCACGGCGCCACCGACGCGAAGTCGCTCGGCCAGGCGGGCTATGTCCCCGCCGTCGAGCGCCTCGGCATCCCCCGGCTCCGCCTCGCCGACGGCCCCGCCGGCGTCCGCGTCACCAAGCACGCCACCGCCCTGCCCGCCCCCGTCCTGCTGGCCTCCGCCTTCGACCCGGACCTGGCCCGCCGCTACGGACAGGTCATCGGACGCGAGGGCCGCGCCCTCGGCCAGGACGTCCTGCTCTCCCCGATGGTCAACCTCATCCGCACCCCGTACGCGGGCCGCAACTTCGAGACCTTCAGCGAGGACCCGCTGCTCGCCTCCGGCATGGTCGCCGCCGAGATCGGGGGCATCCAGGGCGAGGGCCTCATCGCCACCGTCAAGCACTACGCGATGAACAACCAGGAGAAGGACCGCATGTCGATCGATGTGCGGATCGACGAGCAGACCATGCACGAGATCGAACTCCGCGGCTTCGAGGCTGCCGTCGGCGCCGGCGTCGGCGCGGTGATGGGCGCCTACAACAAGGTCAACGGCACGTTCTCCTGCGAGAACAAGACCCTGCTCACGGACATCCTGCGCGATCAGTGGGGCTTCGACGGCTGGGTGATGACCGACTGGTTCGCCGCGCACAGCACCGTCGCGGCGATCACCGCCGGCCTCGACATGGAGATGCCCGACGGCACCCACTTCGGTACGGCGCTCAAGTCGGCCGTGCAGAACGGCAGCGTGCCCGAGCGCCATGTCGACCGTTCCGTACGCCGCATCCTCACCGTCATGGACCGCTTCGGGCTGCTCGACGGCAGCGCACCGCCGCGCCCGGACCGCGACGCACCGGCGGGCGCCGCCGTCGCCCTGGAGGTCGCCAAGGCAGGCGCGACCCTCCTGCGCAACGAGCACCGCACCCTCCCCCTGGCGCGCGGCGGCACCGTCGCGGTGATCGGCCCGACAGGCACCCTGCCCTTCGTCAGCGGCGGCGGCAGCGCGCACGTCGTGCCGGACCATGCCGACAGCCCGCTGGACGCCATCAAGTCCCGTGCGGGGAAGGTCACTTACGCCCTCGGCGAGGATCTGTTCGGCAAGGCGGTCCCGGCGTCCGCGCTGAGCCCCGCCTTCGACAGCGAGGGGCAGGGGGTCGACGCCGGCAAGGTCTGGACGTACGACGGGACACTCACCGTCCCCGAGGGTGACGAGTGGACGTTCGTCCTGCACTTCTCGTCCGCGCCCACGGCCCGCCCCAAGGTAATCCTCGACGGCACGGAGCTGTTCCCGCAGGCCGCCGGATACGGCGAGTTCTTCACAGGAGGGCTGGTCTCGGCCGCCCCCGACGGGCTGTCCGTACGCCGCAAGACCCTGACCCTCGCCAAGGGCGCCCACACACTGCGGATCACCGCGCAGGGAGGAGCCGACGGCCTGCTGTTCCGGCTGCGGCGCACCACCGGCGCGACCCGCACCCAGGACGTCGCCGAAGCCGTCAAGGCCGCGCGCACCGCCCGCGACGTCGTCCTCTTCGCCTACGAGGACGCCACCGAGGGCCAGGACCGCACCACGATCGCCCTCCCCGGCCACCAGCAGCAGCTGATCGAGGCCGTCACCGCGGCCAACCCGCGCACCACGGTCGTCCTCAACACCTCGTCCTCGACCTCGATGCCCTGGCTGCGGCGCACCGGCGCCGTCCTCCAGATGTACTACCCCGGCCAGGAGGGCGCGGCCGCCACCGCCGCCGTCCTGTTCGGCGAGTGCGACCCCGGCGGCCGCCTCACCCAGTCCTTCCCGGACGACGACGACCACCACCCCGTCGCCGGCGACCCGCGCCGCTACCCGGGCGTGGACGGCACCGAGGAGTACTCCGAAGGCATCCACGCCGGCTACCGCTGGTACGACGCCGAAGGCGTGCGGCCGCTGTTCCCCTTCGGGCACGGACTGTCGTACACCTCCTTCTCGTACGAGGACCTGCGGGCCCGCCGGACGAGAGGCGGCATCGAGGTGTCCTTCACGGTCCGCAACACTGGCCGGCGGGACGGCGTCGATGTGCCGCAGGTGTACGTCGGGCCGTCGCCGGACCTCCGACTCGACCAGGCGGTACGGGTGTTGGGCGGTTACCGGCGGCTGACCCTGCGGGCGGGGGAGCGGCGGCGGATCGCCGTGGAAGTCACCGCACGCACATTGTCCTCATGGGACCGGAAGCGTCACGATTGGGTACTTGGGACCGGCCGGCGCACGGTATGGGTCGGTGCGTCCTCGCGTGATCTCCGGTTGCGTACGAACGTGGAGGTGGGCACGTGATACGGCGCATCGTCATCGGCCTGACGGCCCTCGCGGCGGCGCTCGTCGCGCCCCTGCCGGCAGCGCAGGCCGCGCCGGCGGGCGGCGGCCCGGTCGTTCGCACGGACGCGGGTCTCGTGCGCGGCGAAACCACCGCCGAGGGACGGCAGTTCCTCGGCATCCCGTACGCCGAGCCGCCGGTCGGGAAGCTCCGCTGGCGCGAGCCGCATGCCCTGCGGCCCTGGAAAGGGGTGCGTTCCGCACAGGACTTCGGCAACAAGTGCGTACAGACGTCGAGTTGGGACCCCGGTTACGACAAGCCGTCGTACACCGAGGACTGCCTCGACCTCAATGTGTACGTCCCCGAAGGCTCCGCCCGACGCTCGGTCCTGGTCTGGTTCCACGGCGGCGGACTGACTGCCGGCGCCGGTCAGGACGTCGTCCCCGACGTGTTCGCACGGCAGACCGGAACGGTCGTCGTGACCGTCAACTACCGCCTCGGCGCCATGGGTTTCCTCGCCGCGGCCGGTCTCGACGGCGAGACGCACGACGGGGTCTCCGGCAACTTCGGCATGCTCGACCAGCAGGCCGCGCTGCGCTGGGTGCGTGCGAATGTGGACCGCTTCGGCGGCGATCCGGGCCGCGTCACCATCGCGGGCGAGTCGGCGGGCGGCCGCTCGGTCTGCACCCAGCTGGCCTCACCGACGGCCAGGGGCCTGTTCCGCGCGGGCATCATCGAGAGCGGCGCCTACGACGACTGCACCGCCCGTACGCACCAGGACGCGGTGGCCCAGGGAGCCGACTTCGCCAGGAAACTCGGCTGCACCACCGTGGCCTGTCTGCGCGGCAAGTCCGCCCGCGAAATCCTCGAGGCGCAGGGCGACTTCGACTGGAACCCGGTGGTCGGGGGCGCCTTCCTGCCCGTACAGCCCGAACAGGCCGTCGCGAGGGGAACCGCGGCCCGGGTGCCCGTGATCAACGGCTCGAACCAGGACGAGGGCCGGCTGTTCGCCTTCTCCAGCTTCGACCTGAACGGCACACCGCTCACCGCCGAGCAGTACCCGCAGGCCATGCGGGGCGACTTCGGCGAGCAGGCGCTGCAGCGCTATCCGCTGTCGGCCTACCCGACGCCGACCATCGCCTACGCCACCGCACTGGGCGACGTCCTGTTCAGCTGCCCGGCGCTGCGGCTCGACGGTCTGCTCGCCACCCGCGGCCCGGTCTACTCGTACGAGTTCGCCGACCGCACCTCCCCGCCCTTCGCCTCCCTGCGCAACCTGCACACGGACTTCGACTTCGGCGCGACGCATGTCAACGAGATCCAGTACCTCTTCAAGCACTTCGGACTGGAGAGCCCGCTGAACGCCGAGCAGAAGGTGCTGTCGCGGCAGATGGTCCAGTACTGGGGATCCTTCGTACGGGACGGTGTGCCGCGGGCCGCGGGGCAGCCCGCGATGCCCGCCGGCCCGGGAGCGATCCTCTCCCTGAAGACCGCGTCCAAGGGCGGGAACACCCTCAGCACCACTGTCCATCAGGAACACCAGTGCGATCTGTGGGACGCCGCCTCGGCAGGCTGACCCGGTAGGCTTCCCGGCGTGCGCCCCCGTGCGGCGCACGCCGGGAACGCAGTAAACAAAGGGTCACGAATCGGGAGGAACCGGCGTTGCACGTCCAGGAGTGGCTCGACACGGTGCCCGCGGCAGCCGTCTACGCCGTGGTGGCGCTGGTCATCGGTCTGGAGAGCCTGGGCATCCCGCTGCCGGGCGAGATCATCCTGGTCTCGGCGGCCCTGCTCTCCTCCCAGCACTCCGGCATCAACCCGATCGTGCTCGGCGCGTGCGCGACCGCCGGTGCCGTCATCGGCGACTCCATCGGCTACGCCATCGGCCGCAAGGGCGGGCGCCCACTGCTCGCCTGGCTGGGCAAGAAGTTCCCGAGACACTTCAGCGAGGGCCACGTCGCCACCGCCGAGAAGTCCTTCGAGAAGTGGGGCATGTGGGCCGTCTTCTTCGGCCGCTTCATCGCCCTCCTGCGCATCTTCGCCGGCCCTCTCGCCGGCGTGCTCCACATGCCGTACTGGAAGTTCCTGACCGCCAACGTCCTCGGCGGCATCTGCTGGGCGGGCGGCACGACGGCCGTCATCTACTACGTGGGCATCGTCGCCGAGGACTGGCTGAAGAGGTTCTCGTACCTGGGGCTGGTGGCGGCGGTGCTCGTCGGCTTGACCTCCATGCTGGTCATCCGGCGCAAGGCCAAGAAGGCCCAGACGGCACAGCAGGAGCCGGAACCGGTTCCTGCCGGGGACTGAAGCCCCCCTAGGGGGCGCGGGGCTGTGTTCAATATGCGGCTCCGCCGCGTGGGCGCGACCAGCCCCCACGCACCCGCACCCGCCAAACAAACCTACTCATGCACCTCGCGATGCGCCTTCGCCAGCTCCGCATACATCGTGCCGTTCAGCGTGACCCCCTGAAGCTCCTCCTCCGTAAGCTCCCGCTTCACCTTCGCAGGCACCCCGGCCACCAGTGACCCCGGCGGCACCTGCATCCCCTGCGGCACCAGGGCCTGGGCGGCAACAAGCGACCCGGCACCGATCACGGCGCCGTTCAGCACCGTCGCCCCCATCCCGATGAGACAGTCGTCCCCGACGGTCGCCCCGTGCACCACCGCGTTGTGCCCCACAGACACCCGCTCGCCGATGCTGACAGGAAACCCCGGGTCGGCATGGAGTGTGCAGTTGTCCTGGATATTGGCCTGGGCACCCACGAAGATCCGCTCGACGTCCCCCCGCAGTACCGCCCCGTACCAGACGCTCGCCCCGGCCTCCAGCGTCACGTCCCCGATCACGGACGCTGTGGGCGCCACGAAGGCCTCCCCGTCGATCTTCGGTTCCCGACCGCCGATACCCGTGATCAACGCCTTGTGCGTCATCGCCCTCTCCTCGTCGTCCTTCGTCGTCGGCACAGAACGCACCGTAGGCGATGACACCCGCCGTCGCCGTGCTGATCATGAATCCCTGGTCCGGCGGCCGCAAGGTCGAGCGGTTCGGACTGAGGGGACAGCCCGTCCCTGGCCGGTGTCCACCGCGCGCCGGGCCGGATCGATGGTGCGGGTCAGTCACAGCGCTCGATCTTGGGCCGCACCGGGTCCTTCAGCTCGGCGAACACGAGGCTCGTACCCCGCTCGTCGAGCGCCTCGTCGAACTCCCGCGACGACGTCCTTGACCAGCCACTCGCGTGGTTGCACCAAGCACAGCGCCCCGATGATGAACCCGTACAGGGCGATCAGTGTGATGGACCACGGCCGTGGTCGCCGTCACCCCGCTCGCGGCCCTTCTTGTACGACTCCTGCACGGCCCGCACGAGCCCGTTGTCACCCCGCAAGGGTGATGACGGGCATCGGCCGGTCCCCCGCCGGCCACCGTGCGCCGGCCCCTCGCCGGACGCCACGGTGCAGGCCGCTCGTCAGAACCGGTGGTACTGCACGGCGCTGGCCATGACGACGTCCTGGACCGAGGCGTGGCGTCGGCTGAAGGGAATCCAGAGCAGGCCCACAGGGAGAGCGAGGCACAGCACGGCCCGCAGCAGCGCGCGGGGGATGCCGAGCAGCCGCCCGGTGCGGCCGGTGACCCGCAGGCCCAGCAGCCAGTCGCCGAAGGTGCCGCCGGTCGACGCCCAGCTCACGCCCAGATAGAGCACGGCGACAGCCCAGCCGAGCGCCCCCGTCTGCCAGGCGGACAGGTCGGGCATGCGGAACGGCGGCCCGGCGACGAGGAATCGGAGACCGCCGTACGCAAACTGCACGGCGAGCCCGATGCCGGCCACCACGATCGCGTCGACCAGCGCCGCGAGGCACCGCGACACCACTCCCGCGGTGTCGCCCCCTGAGCCCAGGTCCCCCTGCGTCACGATGGCTGCCCATGCCCGTCGGAGTGTGCCGGGGCCGCGCCCGGTCTGTGCAGCAGCCGGTCGGCGACCCGGTTCACCACCCGGTCGGCCCGCATGCTGCGCAGCCGCAGCGCGTCGACCGTCTCCTCGGCCATCCCGCCGCTGGTGTCGCGGACGATCCGGCCCAGGTCGATCTCCTCCAGCACCGCCCTGGTGAGCGAGACCAGGTCGATCCTGGCGATCACGGCGTCGAGGTCCAGCCGGGCGGCGATCCGGTCGACGTCGATGCGCGCCGCGATCCGGTCGATGTCCAGCCGGGCCGCGATCTCGTCCGTGTCCACCCGGGCCGCCACCCGGTTCACATCCACGCGGTCGGCGACGCGGTCCACGTCGACGCCGTCCGCGATCAGGTCGACGTCGACCCGCCGCACGACCCGCATCACGTCCAATCGGTCGGCGATCGCGTCGATGTCGATACGGGCGGCCAGGCCGTCGAGGTCGAGCCGGTCCACGACGGCGGCAGTGCCCGCCCGGACCAGACGGTCGACGACCGGGCCGGCGGTCCCCAGCGCAAATCGCGTCAGCCGTCCGGTGACGTCGAAGGGATCCACCAAGCTGCGCCAGCTCATCCCACCATCGCACCACAGCTCCGGCGCCTTCGCCTCATCCGCTGCGGGTGATCCGCGCACGCTGCGTTGGGGTGAAGATCACAGCTTCCGCACCTCATCGGCGACCCGCACGCTGAGTACGGTGACTCCGTGCCGAAGAGCAAGAACACGTTCTCATCCTGGCGGCGAAGCCTCACGCAGAGGGCCGTCCATGCGGGCTGGGCCTGGGTGCAGCGCACGGGCTCGGTGACGGCCGAGCGCCCCGGCCGCTTCCGCTTCGGCTCGATCGGCGAAGCCACCCGTCTCGCCTTCCCGCTCGGCACGGTCTTCGGCGAGCCCTGGATCCACATAGGCTCCCACTGCATCGTCGGCGAACAGGTCACGCTCACCGCAGGCCTCATGCCCGACCTCGACCTCGGCCCCGACCCCATCCTCCGCATCGGCGACGGCGTCGTCCTGGGCCGCGGCAGCCACGTCATCGCCGACACGACGGTCACCATCGGCAGCGACTGCTACTTCGGGCCGTATGTGTACGTGACGTCCACGAACCACTCGTACGACGATCCGCACGAGCCCATCGGCAAGCAGTGGCCGCGCATGGAGCCGGTGGAGATCGGGCCGGGCTGCTGGATCGGCACCGGTGCGGTGATCCTGCCCGGGGCGCGGATCGGGCGGAACGTGGTCGTGGCCGCCGGTGCCGTGGTCCGGGGCGTCGTGCCCGACCATGCCGTGGTGGCGGGGGCGCCCGCCCGTGTCGTACGCCGCTGGACGGCGGCCGAGGGCTGGCAGCCGCCGCTCAGGACACCCGCGCCGGTGCCGATTCCCGACGGGGTCACGCCCGAACAGCTGCGGGCCCTCTCGGGGCTGGACGAGGAGACGGCGGCGAGGCTGGCCGAGCTGGAGCCGGAGTCCTAGCCCGTCGCCAGGAGCAGTGTGCCCACCAGGGCGAGGCCCGCGCCCGCCGCCTGGATGCCGCGGAGGCGCTCGCTGAGGAAGCCGCGCGCGGCCAGTGCGGTCACCACCGGGTAGAGCGAGGCGAGGACGGCGGCGACGGTGACGGGGCCGTGCTGGGCGGCGACCGAGTAGGTGCCGTTCGCCGCGACATCCGCAAGGCCCACGAAGGCGAGGGCCGGGAGGGATGCCCAGGGGAAGCCGCCGGCTGGGAGGGCCTCGCCGCCCCGGCGCACGGAGGCGTGGAGCGCGAGGCCGCCCGCGGCCACGTTCGTCACGCGCTGGACGAAGAGGGCGAGGAAGAGGCCGGTCACGCTCGTCGACGCCTCCGTGATCAGTGCGAACACCGTGCCGAAACCGAGGGCCGCGACCAGGGTGAGCAGGATGGCCTGCCGCTGCACCGGGGCACCCTTGAGCTGCGGCCCGCCCGCGAGGACGACGCCGGTGACCGCGACCGCGATGCCCGCGACCTGCGTCAGACCGGGGCGTTCGCCGAGGAAGAGGCCCACGCCCACCGGGACCGCCACGCTCAGGGTGGCGAGCGGGGAGACGACGCCCATCGGGCCCAGCGCGAGGGCCTTGTAGAAGGAGAACAGGGCGACCGGCCCGACCAGGCCGGCGGCGAAGGCGAACCACAGCCGGGGACCGGCCTCGCTCCAGCCGCCCGTGGCCACCACGATCAGCCCGAGCACGGCCGCGGCGATGCCCTGCGAGACGACCACCACCGTGAGCGCCGGCGTGCGCCGGGTCAGCAGTCCGCCGCCGAAGTCGGCAAGGCCCCACAGCAGGCTGGTGGCCAGGGCGAAGAATGCTGTCACGGCTCGCCTCGCAGTACAGTTCGGTGAACGATCGGGTGCACCCCACCGTAGTTCAGTGAAGTGAACTCTGTCATTCACAATATTGGCCTCGCAGTACATGGATATTGGACGGAACGTGTCGGACCTCGACCTGCTGACCCAGTCCCTGGCCCGCAACGTCAAGCGCTGGCGCAACGAGCGGGGCTTCACCCTGGACGCGCTCGCCGCCCGTGCCGGGGTCAGCCGGGGCATGCTCATCCAGATCGAGCAGGCCCGCACCAACCCGAGCATCGGCACGGTCGTCAAGATCGGGGACGCGCTCGGCGTCAGCGTCACCACGCTGCTCGACTACGAGCAGGGCCCGAAGGTGCGGATCGTCCCGGCCGATCAGGTGGTACGGCTGTGGCACACCGACGCGGGAAGTTACAGCCGGCTGCTCGCCGGTACCGAGGCGCCGGGCCCGCTGGAGATGTGGGACTGGCGGCTGATGCCCGGCGACAGCAGTGCCTCGGACCCGCACCCCGCCGGCACGGTGGAGATCGCCCATGTGACGGCGGGCGAGCTGACCCTCACGGTGGAGGGCGCGGAGTACCGCGTCCCGGCCGGCGCGAGCGTCACCTTCGAAGCCAACGCCCCGCACAGCTATGGCAACCAGGGTGATGTGCCGATGGAGCTCGTGCTGGCGGTCTCCGTCCCGCCCGTGCACTGAGGCGGCCCGGGACGTCCTGTTAGCGTGCGGCCATGCGCGCACCCATCGGACACTTCGACATCGCGACCCCCGCCCCCGACGCCCTCGACGAACTGACCCGCCCGGTCGCCGACGCCGTACGCCACTGGACCGGCAGCGTCCCCGCAGACCAGATCGTCTACGTCGACACCGACCCGCAGTGGGCCGACACCGCCGTCTTCGTGGAGCACTACGGGCAGGAGCTGCTCGAGCAGTCGGCGAACTGCGTGGTGGTGGCCGGCAAGCGGGGCGGCGGGACGACCCTCGCCGCGTGCATCGTGCTCTCCACCACCCGGGTCGACGTCAACGGCGTCGTCCGCCGCCAACTCGGCGCCCGCAAGGCCTCGTTCGCGTCCATGGACACCGCGACGGGGGAGACCGGCATGGAGTACGGCGGCATCACCCCGATCGGCCTCCCGGACGGCTGGCCGGTGCTGGTGGACTCGGCTGTCGCCGATCTCTCCTACGTCCTGGTCGGCAGCGGGCGCCGGCGTGGGAAGCTGCTGGTGCCGGGGAAGGCGTTCGCGGAGCTGCCGGGTGCGGTGGTGTTGGAGGGGCTCGGCGTCTGAGCGCGCCGCGCCCCCTGCAGGGGCCTGCCGCTTTTTCGTCTGCGGCTTCGTCGTGGCTGGTCGCGCAGTTCCCCGCGCCCCTTAAAGGCGCTGCCGGACCGCATCGGACCTTTGCTGAGGCCGACTAATGCGTCGCGTGATGCGCCAAGGCCACGTGAGGGTCCGCCTCGCCCGGCACCGGTGCCGGATCTGCGTGCACCAGGGCCGCCGTCAGCCTGGGTACGGCGTGCAGCAGTGCGTGTTCGGCCTCGACGGCGATCGCGTGCGCCGTGCGTACCGTCGCCTCGCCGTCGACCACCACCGCGACCTCGGCCCGCAGCCGGTGCCCGATCCAGCGCAGCCGCAGTTCACCGACCTCGCGCACGCCCGGCACCTCGCGCAGCGCCCGCTCGGCCCGGTCCACCAGCTCCGGATCGACGGCGTCCATCACCCGCCGGAACACCTCGCGCGCCGCGTCCCGCAGCACCAGCGCGATCGCCGCGGTGATCGCCAACCCCACGAGCGGGTCGGCGAGTTGCCACCCCAGCGCCGAGCCGCCCGCGCCCAACAGCACGGCCAGTGACGTGAATCCGTCCGTACGGGCATGCAGCCCGTCGGCGACCAGCGCGGCCGAGCCGATCTCCCGGCCCACCCGGATCCGGTGGCGGGCCACCCACTCGTTCCCGGCGAACCCGACCAGCGCGGCCACCGCCACGGCGGGTATGTGCGCGACGGGACGCGGGTCGAGCAGCCGGTCCACCGCCGCCCAGGCCGCGAACGCCGCCGACGCGGCGATCGTCAGCACGATCGCGATCCCCGCGAGGTCCTCGGCCCGGCCGTAGCCGTAGGTGAAGCGGCGCGTGGCCGCCCGTCGGCCCAGCACGAACGCGATCCCGAGCGGTACGGCGGTCAGCGCGTCGGCGGCGTTGTGCACCGTGTCGCCGAGCAGGGCCACCGAACCGGACATGACCACGACCACGGCCTGCGCCACGGCCGTTGCCCCGAGGACGGCCAGCGAGACCCAGAGTGCGCGCATTCCGCGGGCCGAGGACTCCAGCGCGGAGTCGAGCTTGTCGGCGGTCTCGTGGGAGTGGGGGGTGAGGAGGTGGCCGAGGCGGTGCCGGAGGCCGGTGCGGTTGTGGTGATGCGGGTGCTCATGGTGCCCGTGGTGGTCGTGGTGCTCGTCGTGATGGTGGTGCCTGTCGCTCACGTGGGCCCCTTCCGGTGCGCGGTGGTGGACGCGGGGCGCCCACGAGACCATTATGTGCGTATGAGCGCACGCATGCACCTATCAACTGCGCACGATACGCACCCGCGCACCCCGGGCGAGGAACAGTTCGCGCTCGCCGCCGAACTCCTCGCCCTGCTGGGCGACCGCACCCGCCTCGCGCTGCTGCACGCCCTGACCAGCGGCGAGGCCGACGTCACGACCCTCACGGAGGCGGGCGGGGCGGCCCGGCCCGCGGTCAGCCAGCACCTGGCGCGGCTGCGGCTGGCAGGCCTGGTGAACACGCGCAAGGAGGGTCGCAGGGTCATCTACTCACTGCGGGACGGGCATCTGCGGCGGCTCGTGGACGAGGCGCTGAAGGTGGCGGACCACCGCCTCAGCGATCGGCCGCTGCACGACTGAGGGTCACGGCGTCTCCGGAGCTCTTGCCGAGGTACTGCTCCGCGAACGAGGCCGCCGCGGCGGGGGACTCGAAGAGGCGGCGCAGCCGGGCCAGCGTCGTGCCTGCGCGGTAGGCGTCGCCCGACGACGCGCCGTGGTACACCTCCGACAGCCACTGCGAGAACTCCTGGTAGTCCCACACGCGTCCGAGGCAGGCCGCCGAGTAGCCGTCCAGGCCGCGGGCGTCGCCCTTGGTGAGGTGGGCGACGAGCCCGTCGCCGAGCAGGAAGGCGTCGTGGAGGGCGAGGTTCATGCCCTTGGCCGCCATGGGCGCGGTGAGATGGGCGGCGTCCCCAGCCAGGAAGAGGCGGCCGAACACCATGGGTTCGACCACGTAGTTGTGCATGTCGAGGACGCGCTTCTCGATCAGCCGCCCCTCCGTGAGCGGGGGCCGGTCGGCGGCGCCGAGCCGCTCCTGCAGTTCGGCCCAGACGCGTTCGTGCGACCAGTTCTCGGGGTCGTCGCCGGGCGGGCACTCCAGGTAGTAGCGGGTGACCTCGGGGCTGCGGGCCATGTGCCCGGCGAAGCCGTTCGGATGGATGCCGAACACCACGCAGTCGCTGGACGGCGGCGCCTGAGCAAGCAGCGCCAGCCAGCCGATGCCGTAGTCGTGCCGGGCGATCCGGGCCCGCTCCGGCGGCAGCACGGTCCGGGTCACCCCGCGCGCTCCGTCGCACCCGGCGACGAAGTCGCAGTGCACCGACTCGCGTTGACCGGTCCCTGGGTCGATGTACGACACCGACGGCCGGTCCGTGTCCAGGTCGTGCAGCCGGACGTCCCGCACGCCGAAGCGGATGGCACCGCCGCGCACGTCGGCGTACTCGCGCACCAGGTCCGTCACCAGCAACGGCTGCGGATAGACGAAGTGGTGATGTCCCGTCAGTTCGGTGTAGGAGAACCGGAGCCGTTGCCCCTCGACACGGAACTCGCACTGGGTGTGCAGCTCCGCCCGCTCCAGCAGCTGGTCCGCGAGCCCCCGTTCCTGGAGCCCGCGCACGGCCCACTCCTCGAGCACGCCGGCCCGTGGCCGCTGCTCGATGAACTCGCGCGTCTCGACCTCAAGGACCAGGCAGTCGACCGAGGCGGCCCGCAGGATGTTCCCGATGGTGAGACCGGCGGGCCCGGCACCCACGATCACCACCGAAAAGCGTTGCGGGGACGGGGAGTTGGGGTGGGGGGAGGTGGAAGTCACCGGAGCATTATGACGGTGGCCCGTCAGCCACGGCAGGGGAGCCGCGGCCGACGGGCCGTGTCAGGGGTGTTCGGTCAGTGCGCGGGAGCGTCGGTGACGACGACCTCCTCGATGCTCCGCTCGATCGCCTCGGGCTGGGAGGAGGTCGCCCGGGCCCAGTAGTAGATGACCAGCGAGAAGACGGCGATGACCAGCATGTCCCACCACAGGGCGAGGTTGCCCGTGCCGCCGAAGCCGCCCTGGGCGGAGATGACGCCCATGCCCAGCAGATAGACCGGCAGCCACTGCGCGGCCTTGAAGTCCATGCGGGGCGCGTCGGGCTGGTTCGTGGCGTTGGCCCACCAGGCGTATCCGCCGAGAAGCAGGTAGCCGAGGACGACCGCGATGCCGAGGCGCCACAGGATGTCCCAGCCGGCCCAGTAGATGATCAGGTTGGCCACGATGAACGACACCGGGGCGATCACCTTGCCGGCGGGCAGCCGGTACGGCCGCTCGTGGTTCGGCAGCTTGTCGGCGAAGACGCCGTACGCCAGCGGTGCGCCCGCGTACATCAGGACGCTCGCCGAGGTGATGAACCCGACCAGCTGCTGCCAGCTGGGGAAGGGCAGGAAGCAGACCACGCCGGTCACGAAGGAGATGATCAGGCCGAACCACGGCACGCCCCGGGAGTCGGTGCGGGCGAAGATCTTCGGCGCGTAACCGTTCTTGGCCAGACCGTAGGAGACGCGAGAGGTGGCGGTGGTGTAGATCAGGCCGGTGCCACCGGGGGAGATGATCGCGTCCGCGTAGAGGACGAACGCGAGCCAGCCCAGGCCCACCAGCGTCGCGAGGCCCGCCCACGGTCCGCTGATGCCCACGTAGTCCAGGGCTGCCCAGCCCTTGGCGAAGGTGCTGTGCGGCAGCGCGCCGATGAACACGATCTGCAGCAGGATGTAGATCACCGCGCCGATCGCGACCGAGCCGAGCGTCGCCCGGGGCAGGTCCCGCTTCGGGTTGCGGCTCTCGCCCGCCAGCTGGATCGCCTGCTCGAAGCCCAGCAGCGCGAAGATGATGCCGCTGCCGCTGATGGCGCTGAGCACGCCCTTGGCGCCGAACGGGGCGAAGCCCTCCGAGGTGAAGTTGGCCGAGTGGAAGTTGCCGATGGCGATGACGAAGATCGCGCCCAGCGGGACGGCGATCTTCCACCAGGTGGCGGCGCTGTTGGTGTGCGCCAGGGCCCGGACGCCGAAGAAGTTGACCGCGACGAAGACGGCCATGAGGAGGACGGCCGTGACGATACCGGGGCCGGTCAGCGTCTGATCCTTGTGCTGCAGGCCTTGCGCCCAGCTCCAGTGACCGGCGTAGCCGATCATCGCCTCGACCTCGATCGGTGCCACGGTGGCCGCCTGCAGCCAGGAGAACCAGCCGAAGGAGAGGCCGGCCAGGCCGCCGAAGGCGTAGTGCGGATAGCGGGCCGTGCCGCCGGCCACCGGGAACATGCCGCCGAGTTCGGCGTGCACGAGGGCCAGCAGGACGATGGCCACCGTGCCGATCACCCACGAGATGATCGCCGCGGGTCCGGCCGCCGCCACGGCCTTCTCGGCGCCGTACAGCCAGCCGGAGCCGATGATGGAACCGACGGAGGCCCACATCAGACCGATCAGTCCGACGTCACGCCTGAGACCGGTGGGGCCCCTGGTGTCTTCCAGGGAGGCCTGCTCGACGCTCACCATATTTTCAGAGACCTCTCACGAGATGAATAGTTGTTTTCAGTGCGTGCGACGTCGCAGGTTAGGAAACATCAGGGGTCCAGCAGAAGACTCATGGTGAAGTTTTGACCAATGCGGACGCTGGGTAGCGGGTGCCGTACGACCGGTGGCACATGGCGCCGCGGGCGGCGTGCTCAAGGGGGCGGCCGCTCTCATGTGCACGGCACGCCTGTGGGCCCCGCCGCGTTCAGCCGAGGAGGGGTATCTCGATGGCGGGGCAGCGGTCCATCACCATGTCGACGCCCGCCGCGCGCGTACGGTCGTACGCCGCCTCGTCGATCACGCCGAGCTGGAACCAGACGGCCTTGGCGCCCTTGGCGACCGCCTCGTCGGCGACTGGTCCGGCGAGGTCGCTGTTGACGAAGACGTCGACGACATCCACGTCGAAGGGGATGTCGGCGAGGGAGGCGTACCCCTGCTCGCCGTGGACCGTCTCCGCCTTGGGGTGCACGGGCACGATGCGCTTGCCGAAGCGCTGCAGGACCTGGGCGACGCCGTAGGCGGCGCGGCCTCGGTTCGACGAAAGGCCCACCACGGCCCAGGTGTCGCCGGACTCGGTGAGGATCTTGCGGATCGTCGCCCCATCGCCGTACACCGCGGCCTCCCTGCGCCTCACGGACCTGCTGTCCTGACGGACAACGGCTGGGAGAGCGCGATGATTCCCCGGTATCTGCCGCACCCTGAACGGCTGTTCGCAAGGGGGCGCCCGATGCCCGGCCACGACATGCTCGCCGCAGGCCCGGCCGTCCAACTCGACGCGGCCGTGGTCCGGCACCACAGACCCCCTGGGGATCGGCTCTGCACGCGCGCGTGCCTCACATCCACGCGGAGCCGGCGGCACGCGCCCGTGCGCGTCACGCATCCCCGCGCACCTGGTTGAATCCCGCCGCGATGTCCGGAATTCGCGCCGGATGCCTGCGCGCGGCCGTCCGCCCGCCTACGCTCAGCCCGTGCTGCGCATCACCGACGCCCGAACCGGCGAGTCCGTCGACGCCGCCCCTGCCCGCCGGGGGCTGACCCGGGTCGAAGCCCATGTGCCGGATTTCCACACCGGCGCCCTGCGTGTACTGCTGGTCGCCGACCTTCTGGTGCGGGCACTGGAGCTCGGCGGCACTCCGGTGTGGGGGGTGCTGACGGGCGAACGGGGGCAGGCGGAGCTGCGGGCCGGGGCGGCGGCGCTCGGCATCCGGCCCTTCGAGGACAGGCGGGACGTCGGTCCCGGACTGGGCGAGGCCCAGGTCCTGCACGTCGTGGGGGAGGGCAGTACGACACCCGACGGCGTCCAGGTCGCCGTCGCCGCCGTCGACTCGGAGCCGCCCGGCATCACGGAGGGCGCCGACAAGGCCGACCTGCGCCTTGCCCTGATCTCCCGGCGCCGCAGCACGCCCCTGCAGCTCGACTCGGCCGCGCTGAGCGAGGCCCGCGAAACCCTCGCGCGCTGGCGCCGCGCGGTCGCCGCCTGGGCGCAGCAGCCGTCGCGGCCGATTCCCGACGAGGCGCGCGCACGCCTCCGTACCGCCTGGGAGGACGATTTGGACGTCCCCGCTGTGCTCGAGGTGCTGGCCTGGGTGGAGACCGACTCCGAGCTGCCGGACGGCGCCCGCTTCGAGACGTACGCCTACGCGGACCGGCTGCTCGGCCTCGATCTCACCCGCGACCTCGGATCCCCGGCATGATCGCGCGCGCGGGAGCCGGCCCGCTGCGTCGCCTGGTGGTGCTGCGGCATGCCAAGTCGGCCTGGCCGGCGGGCGTCCCCGACCACGAACGCCCGCTCGCGCCGCGCGGCCGCCGGGACGCACCGGCCGCCGGCCGTGCCCTCGCCGAGGCCGACTGCCTGCCGGACCTCGCCCTGTGTTCCACCGCCGTACGCGCGCGCCAGACCTGGGAACTGGCCTCGGCCCAGTGGGGCACACCGCCCCCGGTACGCCGTGACCCGCGGCTGTACGCCGCGGACGTGTCCGACCTGCTGACCGCCGTGCACGAGGTGTCCGCCGAGGTCGAGACGCTGCTCCTGGTCGGGCACAACCCCGGCCTCGAGGACCTCGTCCTGGAACTCGCCGGGGACAGCCTCGACGACGCCCTGGACGAGGTGCGGGTGAAGTTCCCGACCTCGGCGATCGCGGTACTGGCCTGGCACGGACCCGCCTGGGACGCGCTCGCCCCGGGCACGGCCCTGCTCACGAGCATGATCGTGCCGCGGGGCAAGAAGGACGGAAAGAAGTAAGGACGGAAAGAAGAAGAGCGGCGCGAAGCAGGACTGAGCCGGCCCATTGCCTGCCAGGTGTGGCCGTTCGCCCGCACCTCCGGGCGGGCGAGCGCACGCGCGCCGCATAGGCTGGGCGGATGCAGGACGAGTACCGCACGGTCGCCCACGCGGGCGTGCACGAGACCGAGGTCAACCGCTCCCGCTTCCTGTGCGCCCTGGCGCCGGCGGCCACCGAGCAGGAGGCCCAGGACTTCATCGCCGCCGTGCGCAAGGAGCACGCGGACGCCACCCACAACTGCTGGGCCTACGTCATCGGCGCCGACGCCTCCGTCCAGAAGGCGAGCGACGACGGCGAACCGGGCGGCACCGCGGGCGTCCCCATGCTCCAGATGCTGCTGCGCCGGGAGATGCGGTACGTCGTCGCCGTCGTCACCCGCTACTACGGCGGCGTCAAGCTCGGCGCGGGCGGACTCATCAGGGCGTACGGCGGCGCGGTCGGCGAGGCCCTGGACACCCTGGGCACCCTCACGCGCCGCAGGTTCCGCCTGGCCACGGTGACGGTCGACCACCAGCGCGCCGGCAAGGTCCAGAACGACCTGCACTCGACGGGACGCGAGGTGCGCGACGTGCGCTACGGCGAGGTGGTCACCATCGAGATCGGCCTGCCGGACTCCGACGTGGACGCCTTCCGGGCCTGGCTTGCCGACGTGACCGCCGGGACGGCCGGGTTCGAACTGGGCGGGGAGGCCTACGGGGACGCGTGAGAGTCCGTACGAAAAGGGCGTAACGGACTGGTACGGGGCGGCTCATGACGGGCCGATACGGGAGTAACCGACCGTGATGTCAGACCCGGCCGTTAGGGTCGGGGATCATGAGGCTGCTGCACACTTCCGACTGGCATCTCGGCCGGGCGTTCCACCGGGTGAACATGCTCGGGGCCCAGGCCGAGTTCATCGGTCACCTCGTCACGACCGTGCGCGAACGCGGGGTGGACGCGGTGGTCGTGTCGGGGGATGTGTACGACCGGGCGGTGCCGCCGCTGGCCGCGGTCGAGTTGTACGACGACGCGCTGCACCGCCTCGCCGACCTGGGCGTGCCCACGGTGATGATCTCCGGGAACCACGACTCTGCCCGCCGGCTCGGCGTCGGCGCCGGCCTCATCGGGCGTGCGGGCATCCACCTGCGGACCGAGCCGTCGGCGTGCGGGACCCCGGTGGTGCTGTCCGACGCACATGGTGACGTGGCCTTCTACGGGCTGCCGTATCTCGAACCCGCCCTGGTGAAGGACGAGTTCGGCGTGGAGAAGGCGGGCCACGAGGCCGTGCTCGCCGCCGCCATGGACAGGGTCCGCGCCGACCTCGCCACGCGCGCGCGGGGCACCCGTTCCGTCGTCCTCGCGCACGCCTTCGTCACCGGCGGCGAGGCCAGCGACAGCGAGCGGGACATCACCGTCGGCGGGGTCGCCGCCGTGCCCGCCGGGGTCTTCGACGGCGTGGACTACGCGGCACTCGGCCACCTGCACGGCTGCCAGACGATCACCGATCGTGTGCGCTACTCCGGCTCCCCGCTGCCGTACTCCTTCTCGGAGGCCGACCACCGCAAGACCATGTGGCTCGTCGACCTCGACGCCGACGGCTCCGTCACCGCCGAGCGCGTCGAGTGCCCGGTGCCGCGCGCGCTGGCCAGAATCAG
This sequence comes from Streptomyces sp. NPDC001401, assembly GCF_042895385.1. Classification (NCBI taxonomy): domain Bacteria; kingdom Bacillati; phylum Actinomycetota; class Actinomycetes; order Kitasatosporales; family Streptomycetaceae; genus Streptomyces; species Streptomyces sp. NPDC001401. The sequence goes on along the minus strand of NZ_JBIAWI010000021.1, from coordinate 95,976 downwards.
GGGCACTCTGGAGGAACTGCTCGCCGATCCCGGGCTCGCACGGCATGAGGACGCGTGGGTCGAGGCCACCCTCACCGACCCGGTCCGCCCGGCCGACCCCATGGCCCGGCTCACCGAGCGCTTCCCGCACACCCTCAGCCTCGTCTTCGACCCCGAGCGGTCACCGGACGACCCGGACGTGTCGTATGCCAGGCGGCTCGCGGGCCGCAGCGACCAGGAGATCGCCGAGGACTTCGTCGCCCATGTGCGTGGCGCCGGACCCGACGAGCGCGAACAGGCCGTGCTGCGGGACGCGTTCGACGCGGTGCGCGCCGACGAGGCCGTGCGGGAGGTGGCGCGATGAGGCTGCACCGGCTGGACATCACGGCGTTCGGGCCGTTCGGCGGCTCGCAGACCGTCGACTTCGGCGAGTTGTCGGCGGCCGGGCTCTTTCTGCTGCACGGGCCGACGGGAGCGGGCAAGACGTCCGTCCTCGACGCGGTGTGCTACGCGCTCTATGGCTCCGTCCCCGGGGCCCGCCAGAGCAGTCAGGGCCTGGCCCTGCGCAGCGACCACGCGGCGTCCGGTACGCGTACCGGGGTGACCCTCGAACTGACCGTCGCCGGACGCCGGTTGGAGGTCACCCGGCAGCCGCCCTGGGAGCGCCCCAAGAAGCGCGGCTCGGGCACGACACTGGAGAAGGCCCAAAGCTGGCTGCGCGAGTACGACGCGACGGCCGGTGCCTGGAAGGATCTCAGCCGCTCGCATCAGGAGATCGGTGAGGAGATCACCCAGCTGCTCGGCATGAGCCGGGAGCAGTTCTGTCAGGTCGTGCTGTTGCCCCAGGGCGACTTCGCCCGCTTCCTGCGTGCCGACGCCGAGGCGCGCGGCAAGCTGTTGGGCCGTCTCTTCGACACCCACCGCTTCGCGGAGGTCGAGAAGCGCCTGGCCGAGCGCCGCCGCGCCGCCGAGGCCCGGGTACGCGAAGGGGACGCCGCGCTGCTGGCCGACGCACACCGCATGCAGCAGGCGGCGGACGGCGCCATGGACCTGCCTCAACTGGCACCGGGGGAGCCGGGGTTGGCGGAGGCCGTCATCGGTGCCGCGGCCGTCGCCCGCAGCACCGCACGCGAACGGCTGACGGTCGCCCACTGCCGCCTCACGTCCGTCGAGTCGGCGCAGGCGGCCGCCGAGCGCGCGCTGAGCGACGTACGCGAAGTGGACCGGCTGCAGCAGCGGTTCGCCGAGGCGAGGGAGCGCGCCTCGCGGCTGGAGGAGCGGGCCGATGCGCACCGGGAGGCACAGGCGCGCATGGAGCGGGCCCGCAAGGCCGAGGCGGTCGCGCCCGCCCTGGAGCTCAGGGAGGCCGCGGACACCGAGCACCGTCGTGCGGCCGCCGCCGAGGCACGCGCGCGTTCCCTGCTGCCCGAGTCCTTCGCGGACGCCGGCGCCGCAGGGCTCGCGACCGCGGCCCGCCGCACCGCAGAGGAACTGGGCGGCCTGGAGTCCGCCCGCCGCGCCGAACAGCGACTGGCCGCACTTGTCGCGGAGCGCGCCGGTCTGGACCGGCAGGAGCGTGCCGACGAGGACGTGCTGCAGGAGGCCGAGGCCTGGCTTGCGGACTGGGAGGCGACCCGCGCCGGACTGCAGGCCCGGATCGAATCCGCGCAGCAGGCCGCGACGAGGGCCGAGCAGTTCGGCGTGCAGCGCGAGCCCGCACAGCGCAGGCTCGGCGCGGCCCGCCACCGCGACCAGTTCGCCCGCGACACCGACGAGGCCCACGCACGCGTGCTCGCCGCCCGCGAACGGGCCACCGAAGCCCGCGCCCACTGGCTCGGCCTCAAGGAACAGCGGCTGAACGGCATCGCGGCCGAACTGGCCGCGGGCCTCACCGACGGCGAACCGTGCGCCGTCTGCGGAGCCACCGAACATCCCGCCCCCGCGCGCAAGGTCGCCGGGCATGTCGACCGCGAGGCGGAGGAGCGCGCCCTCGCCGCCTACCAGCGCGCCGACGAACAGCGCGCCGAGGACGAGCGGCGCCTCGGCGTCGTACGAGAGGCGCTCGCCGCCGCCACCGCCGAGGCGGGCGACACACCCACGACCCGACTCGCCGAAGAGGTCGAGGAGTTGGAGCGGCTGTACGCGCAGGCGCGCGCTGCCGCCTCCGAGCTGCACCCGGCGAGCGAGCAGCTGCGGCGGGCGGAGCAGGAGCACGAGCGGCGGACCGCGGCGCGGCAGGAGGCGGCGGTCCGAACCGCCTCGCGAGTGGGCCACCGCGAGCGGCTGGACCGCGAACGGACCGGCTTGGAAGGGGAGTTGGCGCAGGCGCGCGGTACGGCGGAGAGTGTGGCGGCGCGGGCCGCGCAGCTGGAGCGGCAGGTCGCGCTGCTCACCGAGGGCGCCGACGCCGCACGGGCCGCCGAGGACACCGCCCAGCGGCTCAAGGACGCCGACGCCCGGCTGGCCGACGCCGCCTTCAGGGCCGGCTTCGACACCCCGCAGGCCGCAGCCGCCGCGCTCCTCGACGACGCCGCACACCGCGAGCTCCAACGCCGTCTGGACGTGTGGCAGTCCGAGGAGGCGGCCGTGCGCGCGGTCCTCGCGGAGGCCGACACCGCGGCCGCCGCCCAGCAGCCGCCCGCCGACCTCGCCTCGGCGGAACGAGCCGCTGCTGTCGCGGCCCAGCGGCTGCGCGACGCCGCCTCCGCACGCGACGCGGCCGCCCGCCGCTGCACCGAACTCGACCGGCTGTCCGCTCAATCCGCCGCGGGCGTACGACGGCTGGCCCCGCTGCGCGAGGAGTACGACCGGGTGGCCCGCCTGGCCTCCCTCACTGCGGGCACCTCGGCGGACAACGAGCGCAAGATGCGCCTGGAGTCGTACGTGCTGGCGGCGCGCCTGGAACAGGTGGCCGCCGCGGCGACCGTGCGGCTGCAGCGCATGTCGTCCGGCCGCTACACCCTCGTCCACTCCGACGACCGGGCCGGACGCGGCCGCAGCGGTCTGGGACTGCACGTCGTCGACGCGTGGACCGGACGTGAGCGGGACACGGCGACACTGTCGGGCGGCGAGACGTTCTTCGCCTCGCTGGCGCTCGCACTCGGCCTCGCGGACGTCGTCACCGACGAGGCCGGCGGAGTCCGCCTGGACACGCTCTTCATCGACGAGGGCTTCGGCAGCCTCGACGACCAGACCCTCGACGAGGTCCTCGACGTGCTCGACTCGCTGCGCGAGCGCGACCGCAGCGTCGGCATCGTCAGCCACGTCGCCGACCTGAGACGCCGTATCCACGCGCAACTGGAGGTCGTGAAGGGAAGATCGGGGTCGGTGGTCCGGCAGCGAGGTCAGTGACCCAGGGGCCGCCGGGGCAGCGGGGACGAGTAGACGACGCTCGTGGTCACCGAGCCGAGCGCGCCGGTAGGTTGCGGCCAGTCGGGGTGGATTTGTTACCTGCCTTTCCGTCCCTTTCCTTGGTCTTCTTTGTCCTTCTGTCCCCCTCCTGTCCCCCGGGAAGCCCCGTTTCGCCATCGATTCCCCTGGCCAAGGCGCCGCCCTGTGCGACGCTGCAGATAGAGGCCCATGGAGTGATCCGCTGACTACCGCTCAGGGTTCGCGTGCGGCTCAGAGCCGTGGTCCTCCCCGCCGCTGTGCCGTAGCCGTTGCCCACTGCCCGCACGCGCACACGGTCCGGCCTTAGCTCCACAGTGATGAGGATTCCTGAAATTGAGGAATCACCATCAGTGTGAGTGCTGTGTGCGACTACCGGCCTTGTTTGCGGAAGGGGCAGCGGATCACTGCTCGTGCCAGCTGGAATGTCGCCATGACGATGAGGGGGACTCCGCGCTCGGGAGCACGTGGCACGCAACTCCAGCGGATCGTTCGGCGCAGGCGCCGGGCGGCCGCCTCCCGACCGCGCGCTCCTTTGGGCTCACGGCAGCAGGGGCAGCGCCGCAGGGCAACCGAACGGTTCAGTTGCAACACCATGCCAGCAGCTGACAGGGGCGCCGACGGCCAGGCGACCAGCTGGTGGACGCGACTTGAGAGGAGCGTCGGGTTGCTGGTCAGCATGGCAACTCTTGCTGTGGCTGCCTTCACGTGGATATCGATCAAGCAGGTGAACAGCGAGCAGAGCATCACGCGGGAGGGCCAGATCACTGACCGGTACAACGTAGCGGTCCAGAATCTCGGCAACAGCTCCCAGGATGTCCGACTGGGCGGCGTCTACGCACTTCAGCGCATCATGCAGGACTCCTCGCGTGACCAGCCCACCATCGTTGACGTACTGGCGGCGTACGTCCGCGCCCACGCCGCGAAGTCGCCGGACAAAGCCAGCCCGGACGGCGGTCCGAACCAGGTCATGCATACCCCGGCCAGCGATGTCGAGGCGGCGCTGTCGGTCCTGCGGGACAGGGAAAGCCGCCATGACGGCAGCGCACAACTGGACCTGAGCGGCAGAGCTCTGAACGACACGGATCTGCACGGCGCGGATTTCCATGGTGCCGATCTCCAGGACGCGGACCTGCGCGGCATGAACCTCCGCGGCACGGACCTGCACGCTGCGAACCTCTTCGGCGCGGAACTCTCGGGTTCGCTGCTCAACCAGAAGCTCCGGGGCGCGGACTTTCACGACGCGATCCTCAACGTCGCCGACCTGTACTACTCGGACCTGGTGGGCGTGAACATGCGCGGCGCGAAGTTGGGCGGGGCCACCCTCACCCACTCGTGGCTCCTCCGAACGGACCTCGGTGGCGCTACACTCCGCGGCGCAGACCTGGGAGGTTCGTCCCTGCGCAAGGCCAACCTGGCCGGCGCCGACCTCGAAGGAGCCACGCTGGCCGGCGTGGATTTCACCGGCGCGAACCTGGCTCATGCAGACCTGCGGGGTGCGGATCTCAAGGCAGACGACGACTGGGACGACGCCGTGGTGAGCGTTCAGCAGCTGCTGAGCGCCAAGCTCGACAAGGCCACCAAGCTGCCCGCCACATTGGCGAAGGACCCACGGATACGGAAGGCAATCGCTTCCCCAGGCGAGGGCTGAACAGCAGGCAGGAGTACTGCGGAGAGAGCCGTTTTCAAGGGTCTGGGCGACATCTCGTGACGGTCACGAGATGTCGCCCAGACCCTTGAATCTCGTCAGAGTCGCTCTTCCCGTCGCTTAGTTGGATGTTGAACGGCGTGGGGAAAAGTGACGATCACGAGCATGCGTGCGAGACCTGGCCGTGGATCTTTGATCACGCCGACGCTGTCCATCTCTGCCTTCGAGATGCGCGGGCTCGTCTAGGCTGGCCCGGTGGGGGTCAAGCTGTGGGAACGATGGGGCAGACAGCCGGTGTGGGCGAGGTGGGCCCTCGCGGTGTACTTGATCGGTTTTCTCGTAGGGACTCGCACCCACGTTCTCGATGTGGCCCGTGACGGTGTCCACGCCTATGCGATGTTCCCGCAGGTGCCCTTGCAGGTGTTCTTCGTCAGCCTGGTGGTCCTCGATCCGCTGGTTATCTTGCTGGTGGGACTCGCACGGCGAGAAGGGATCTGGCTAGCGGGCGCCGTGATGGTGCTGGACATGTGCGGCAACTGGTGGGGCAACTGGCACTGGCTTCGCGACGATCCTTCACAGCTGATGCGGCTGCTGCCCCTCACGGTCTTCGGAGTATTCGTCGTCGGGTCCGTGCGCCCCTTGCATCGCGCGGTCGCTGGGGCGGCGGGCAAGCCCGAGATAGCCCTGCCGTCTGCCTGACGAGGGCGGTTTGCTGAGGGGGACCGTCAGGTCGTCGGGCCCTGAAGATCGGTGACGGTCAGTCGGAGTTGTCCGCTTAGTAGACGCGGAGCATGGAGATGATGCCGTCGACGGTGTCGGAGATCGCGATGTTGTCGATCCAGCGGTGCCCGATGTGAGCGGTGTGGCAGATGCTGTCAGGGTGCTCGCCGCGTACTGCGCCATTGCCGCAACGCGGGGTTGAGACGTAGCCGTCGTGGTATGGCCCGGGACGTGACACAGTGGCGGTACGAAGGCGTGCGGCCGGCCCCGGGTGCGTTGCTGCCTGCTCCACCCCGAGGCGGCCTGTCATCAACTCCTTCAGCCTGGCCCGGTCACCCGTGAGGGTGACCGGGCCAGTTGCTGGTCACGGTGACGATGAGCGAGCCGATCTGCACCGCCAGGGCGACCAGGGGCTCGATGCGGCCGACGGCCTTGAGGCCGCGGGCCAGACGCCGCCGGCAGGACTGCCTCGGCTCCCGCTTAGTGGGGTCGTGCATGTCGTGCACGGTTCTCCTTCCTTACAGGTGGCGGTCGGCCTGAGCCGTCGCCCCGAAGGGCATCCGGCATCGGGCACGGGTGGGAAAACCAGTACACGGGCTTCGCTTTGATCACTCCAATGCGTGAACAGAGGGCCCGAAGAATGCCGAACAATTCGCTGACCTGCGCCAGCAACATCGACTTCATCGAACGGGGCATGGTGCGGCACTAGTTCCGGAACAATCGGCGGTCTGTGAACAATGGGGGGAGGGCCTATGGCAGGCCGGAGGCTGAAGGACTTACCCGCAGACGGAACGGCCCGTACACAACTCGCACAGCGGCTACGTGCGCTGAAGCGGCAGGCCGGGGATCCGACCTATGCGGAGATCAGCAAACGTACCGGCTACTCGCGTGCTGCCCTGTCTGGCCTGTTCAACGGTCAGGTGCCCAGTCGTGAGTTCTTGTGCGACGTGGTCGAATGGCTCGGTGGGAAACCGCAGGAGTGGCTGGAAGTGCTCGGGCGGGCGCAACGCGAGGAACAGGCTCTGCAGCATCCCGTCGATCCCTCCGGTATCGCGGACGAACTGGAGCGGGTCCGTCAAGAGAACGCCGCGCTCAAACTCATGATCGCCAACCCGGAGGACGCCGGGTATTGGGCAGATCGCAAGCTGATGGCCGCCGCTGAGCGTGCGCGCACCGCGGCGGACACTGAACGACACGCGCGGGAACTACTCAGCCAGGCGCTGGCTGAACTCGAGCACCTCACGACAATGCGCGCTGTCGTTCAGGAAAGATGCGACGTGATGATCCAGAACGCCATGACCCAGGCCTCACTCGCCGAGGAGAAAGCTCGTCTGACCGCCGCCGAGCTGATCCGCGGCGCTGAAGACACGGCCGCCGACCTCCTCGACATGGCCGTAACGGATGCGGACCATATCCGCAGCGAAGCGCAGAGCGAGATATCGAGCCTGCATGCCAGATCCGGTGTGCAGGTCGATGCCCTGCTGCGGGAAGCGGACCTGGTTGCAGCCGATGCCCGGCGGGAGACCGAAAGCCTCAAAACACGGGCCCGTATCGAGATCCAGCGGATGGTCCGCGATGTTCAGGACACCCTTCGCCGTGTCGGGGAAGGGGACAAGGCGTCGCTGCTGGAGCAGCTGCTGATGGACTTCGCCATCGGCGACGTCCACCCAGATGACGGCTCATCAGGACGTCACCGCCGTACGGCGGTGCCCGCCTCGCGGCCCGAACTTACTGCTTGACCGGCCTTGGCCTCAGCAACCGCGATCATGATCGGCCGCGTGCGGTGAGCCCTTTGTACGTGGCTGGCGACCATGTACCGCTGACAGAGGTACGACGTTCACCCGACCAGGGAATTCCCGCCCGGGAGCGTGATCGCTACTGGTAGTCGATCGTGACCGTCACGAGATGTCGCCCAGACCCGTTTTCAAAGAGTCCCAACAACAGTCGTCAATACCGTGCGAGTCGTCTCAGACTCTTGCTACGGCGCGAGCGGCACCAGCACGCGGGGCGGAGAGGCCTCAGCACTCACAGGCGTCTCCATCATCCGGCCGTCATCCGACGGCACTCGTCGCCGTCGCACCGCAGCGTCCGCGGACACCACGGCAGCGCAGGAGCTCCAGGCTACTCAGGACATGACGACAGAGTCGGTGATTGGCCCGTTGCCTGGCGGCGGCCGGGGGTGACACGTGGATGGCTGCTCGCGTGTCAGGTCCAGGCGTCGAGGAGTTCCTCGGGTGTGAGGGTGGGGATCCTTTCTGCGGTGCTGCCGCTGCGGGCGACGGCGAGCAGAGGGGTGTCGTCGTCGGCGCCGGGGAGTTGGGAGCGGTGGGTGATAAGGCGGGAGAGGTCGCGTTGGTCGAAGGGCTTGTTCTCCAGCCACTTGATCGATCCCGCGAAGGTGATCTTCTTGGCAATGGGGGAACGGTCGGCTCCGATGAGGTCGATTTCCGGGTCGTTGGTGCGGGTCCAGTAGCCGCCGACGGCGTTGGTGTCTTCGGGGAGGCGGTCGTCGGCCAGGCGCCAGAGAGCCTCGCGGATGACGGGTTCGATGGCCCGGCCGCGCCAGGATGTCCAGCTGGTGCGGATGGAGTCGAGGACGCGGTCGCCGCGGCCTCGCTCGACGGCGGGGATGCCGGGGCCGATGAAGGAGAGCCAGAAGCGCAGGTAGGGGTCGTCGATGCGGTAGCGGGTCTCGCGGCTGGGTTTGGTGGACAGGGGCAGTTCGGCGGCGACCATGCGGCGTGTGGTGAGGAGTTCGAGGGAGCGTTTGACGGAGCCGGGGTTGAGGCCGCCGGCGGCCCGGCCAATGAGGGTGAAGGTGCGTTCGCCGTGGCCGATGGCGCCGAGAACGGTGCGGGCTTGTGCCTCGGTGGGGAATTCGGCGGCGAGGGTGCGCTCGCCGCTGACGAGCAGGGCTGAGGTGGGCTTGCGCAGCGCGGAGGCGAGGTAGTCCCACAGCCCGGCGCCGTGCGGCCACTCTTCCAGGATCAGCGGGAGTCCGCCGGAGATGAGGTAGGCGTCGAGGGCGTCGGCGGCGGGGAGGTCGAGCATCGCAGCGACATCGGCTGGGTTCAGCGGGGGGACGATCATTTCGGTGCCGCGCTGGTAGAAGGGCCGTCCGTAGGTGTTGAGCTGTTCCATCATGGCGACGTCGGAGCCGATGAGGACGAGCAGCACCGGAAGTTTCGACAGCGTCCGGTCGAAGGCCTTCTGCAGGGCTCCTTCGAAGGTGGGGTCCTCGCGTACGAGGTAGGGCATCTCGTCGAGGACGACGACGCTGGGTGCATCGGTGGGGAGGGCGTTCGCGAGCAGACCCAGGGCGGCGTCCCAGGTCTGCGGGGCGGTGAAGTCCGCGAAGTGGCTCGCGTCGGGCAGGCTGGAGGTGCTCACTTCGGCGGCGAAGCCGGCCAGGTCTTCTTCCTTTGAGCCGCCGACGGCAGTGAAGAAGACGTGCGGCAGTTCGGCGCGCTCGAGGAACTCTTCCACCAGCCGGGACTTGCCGACGCGGCGACGTCCGCGGATCAATACGGCGCGCCCGGGCCGTCCACCGCGCCCGCCGGTCCTCACCGGTTGCAGCAGGTCGTCCAGGAGATCGAGTTCGGTTCGGCGGCCAATGAAGCCGTTCATGGTGCACTACCCCGTTAGACCTCTATGAAAGTTTCCCTTATGAAACTTTCTTTTATGCAAGTATCATACCTTACTCGTTCGCTTCCCTGCCCTCTTCCGGTGCTCCAGCCCACGCGCCTTGATCTGCAGCTGTGTCGGTTCGGTGCCCCCGCGCGTGCCCCACGCAGTCGACTGCTGGCCGTGCGTGCGGGGCAGCCCGCCCGCAGTACCAGCAAGCCCCTCGGGGTGACTTCCGGGCGCACCGGGGCGTCGCCGACGGGGCGCAGCGTGGATGAGGAGCCGTCGGCGTGCCGTTGGGTATGGCGTGAAGGTTGAGGGTGCGGTGGATGAGCTCGTTCAGGGGCGGGGGTGGGAGTTGGGCTGTTGCCCAGTGGAGGGTGAGTTGGTTGTTGTGGTGGTGGGCCCATGTGGTGCGCGGTGCGTTCGTCAGCGTTTGAGGCTGGATGTTTTTCAGCCATTCACGGCCGGTTTCGGCGTAGAAGTTGATGATGGTTTGCCAAGCTTCATCCGTTTTAGGGGGCCGTGCTGCTGTGCAGGGTGATCCGGTCGCCGGTGCGGGGGTCTCGAATGGAGGTGAGTGGCCGCTGCTGGCTGGTGTCGGGGGTGATCTGCAGGCGGTGCGGCTGGCCGAGGACGGTGAATTCTTCGCCGGTGGTGAGGTGCTTGAGTGGGTTGTGCGGCAGGGTCTCTGCGAGGTGGGTGAGGCGCCGGTAGATCCATGCGCGGCGTCGTTCGACGAGGGCGGCGGCGTCCGTGTCGGTGGTGGTGTGAGGGCCGCGGAGGACGATGTCGCCGCGCTTGGTGACGGTGACGTCGAGCGTGGTTCTGTTGCTGGTGCGAACGGTGACGTTGATGGTGCCGACTCGTATGGTGCGGTCGGTCGAGGGCATGGTCGTGTGTCCTTCGTGCGGGGGCGAGGGGCGGCTGGCGTGTGGTGGGCTGCCTTGCCGGGTCGGTGCAGGCTGCACACCCGGGCATGGGGGATGCCGTGGACGGGAAGGTCCAGGACATGCCGGGCCGTGCGTCCGCACAGCTGACAGGCTAGGTCGAAGGCGCGCAGCATGCGCAGAGGGCGTATCGGCTCGCCGTCGCGCAGGGTGATCGGCATGTCCTGGCCTTCGAGGGTGAGCAGCCACAGAGGCTGGAGGTGGCGTCGCCGGGTGAGGATGGTCAGAGAGCTGTCATTGCCGACCAGGGTGAGGGTGTCGCCTTCGTGTAGGGCGGCGGCCTGGATGGTCGGCGTCTGCTCGACGGTGACGATGAAGCTGTTGGGCGGCGTGGTCGTGCTCATGGTGGTCTGTCGTGCGGGTGAGGCTTCGGCTCAGGCGTCCGTGCTGTCCGTGTGCCGCTCGACGGCGGCGAGCATTAGAGCGAGCCCTCGGGCGAGCTTGCGGACCTCGCTGCTGTACAGAACGAGCTCCACGGCCTGCCCGCCAGTGCCGACGTGAAGGCGGTCGCTGTACTGGGCCTGAGGCGACTTCGCCTCGTAGTGCCCTGGCCTGGCACGTGCCCAGTCCTCGGCACCGTGGAAGCGCCCCCTCTGAAACCAAGTGCGATCCATGGCCGCCTCGACGAACGTGCCCCACGCCCGGGCCGGCACGCGTACCGCTTCGACCTTCGCCGTCGCTCCTTCGTTGTCGACCACGATGTACCAGCGGCCGAGCACCCCGCTGTCGAAGCTGAGGATGTTCCCGTAGCGGGCCTGCAGCGCGGGCCACACCATCTGGATCAGTTCCACCGCCCGGTCGACGGCAGCGGTCTGCGCCCTCTTATGCGAGGCGACCGCCGCCTCCCACGGCTCTCGGTCGGTGGTGAAGCCGTCCTGCTGCTCGTAGTTGGCCACCCTGGTCCGCGCGCCCTTGTCGATGAGCGCGTACCCGAGGTCCTCGGCGTAGCCGGGAGTCATCTCGGTGATCAGCTCGCGGCCGTCGTGGACGGTGTGCAGGCGGAGGAAGCGCACGTAGTCCTGCTCGTCGGGTAGAGGGTCGACGATGTGCGGGTTGCGCTGGGCGAATTCGGTGGGGATCAGCTCGTCCCCTTCGGTGCGTACGGTCCAGGCGCCGCTGGCCGTGACGGCCTGCGACAGGTGCTTGGAGACTTTCGGGTACCAGATGGCCTTGCGGCGGTTGATCTTCATGGGTGTCTCGTGCCGTTCAGGAAGCGGTGGTGCTGGCAGCGGGGGCGGGGACTTCGGTGCCGGTCACGGTGCGGAGCACGTTCACGAAGGTGCTGGCGGTCACGTCGGACAGGTCGAGGTAGGCGATACGGATGCCGCCTTCGTCGTCGGCGTGGATGGTGGCCCTGCCGCCGGGCCAGCGCAGATCTGCGACGCCGGGCACCGACCCGTAGGCCACCTGTGCCTCGGGGCCGGCCAGTTGCTCAGCCGTGGTCATGAACGCCTTGAGTGCGCTGAGCGTACGGTCGGTGCGCACGCTGAGGTCGGCGAGGAGCCTGGTCCACGCGGGCATGCCCGTGGTGAGGATGGCGTCGGCGACGGCCCGCGGATCCCCGATCGTGCCGATCACTTCGTGGCGGTGGTCGCTGCGGCGGCGCCAGACGAAGGCGTGTGCATGAGACAGGGAGACCTTGATGGCGCCGGACGCGCGTACTGGCGTCGGGGTGGCAACTTCCAGTGACGTGACGGGGCCGTTGAGGAGTGCGAGGTCGCTGTGCCCGCAGCTGTCTGCTGTCCAGTCGGGTCCCAGCAGGGCAGCCTGGATGCGGGTGTAGTCGAGCGCGGAGCGAGCAGTGCGCATGGAGTGGTTCCTTCGAAGTGGTGGGCAGAGGGTGATTGCGGGCTGGAGGCCGGCGGGAGGCCCGTGGTGGGAGCCTCCCGCCGAAGGACATCAGGCTGCGGCCGCAATCGGCTCGTGCTCCTGGCTGTCCTCGGCGTCCTCGCTCTGCTCCGGCTCGTCGTCCCCCCGAGCGCCCGCCTTCTCTTCCTCCTGCTGGGCGCGGCCCTTGGCCACGCTCTCCGCTTCGACGGTGCTCAGCGCGTAGCCCTCCGCTTGCAGGAACGTCAGCCACGCGACGGTCTGCTCATTGATGCGGTTGCGCCAGGCGGCGTCGTCCATGTGCTCCACCTCGTAGGCGCCAGCGACGTGGGCGAGCAGGACCCTCCAGGAGCGCGCTGGGTTGGTGCGTGAGATGACCGTGCCGAACGGGTCGTCCACCCGAGTCCACTGGCTGTTGCCCTCGTTGGGGTCCTCGACGCCGAGGAAGCGTGCGGTCAGGTCGGTCCTCTTACGGCTGACGTAGTTCTCGTACGCGTAGCTGGTGCCGGTGATCATCGAGAGGATCAGCGGCCACACGCGGGTGCTGGCCTCGGGCTGCTGGCACAGGTCCTTGATGAAGTCCGCGCGGACCTCGCGGGCCTGCCTCCACGCCTTGTTGTTCGCTATGACCAGGCGCCGCTCCGCTTTGGCCGCCTCCTTGTCCGGGCCTGCCTGGGCGGTGTCCTTCTGGGCGGCCTCGGTGGTGAGCTGGTGGCCGTGGCGGTGCCAGGCGGTGCACAGCCAGATCACCTCGGCGTCGTTCGGGGAGACGCACGCCGCGTGACCGGGGCAGGCGTGGTGGGTCTGCGAGGTCTGCGGGGCGCCGTCCTCGGTGAGGAGGTCGGTGAGCGGCCTCGTGCTGGTGGCGGACCAGCTCCAACGCCAGTCGACGACCGTGACCTCCGCAGCGGTCAGCTCGGCGGCCTGCTGGGCACACTTGTCCGTGAGTTCCTTCTCGGCGCGCAGGCCGGCGAGGGCGTGCTTCCAATGGCCGCGCTTGGTGTTGTTCTCCCTCTGGTCACGCGCCTTGGCCCTCGTCAGCGTCCACAGGGCGTCCTCGACGCCTTCGACTTCCTGGAACTCGGCCAGTTCGATGAGGTTGAAGTCCTCCTCGATCGCCTCGGCCAGCGACGCGTCGGACAGTTGGGCGGCCTTGCTGGCGGCTCCGAGCTCGGCAGGCTTGAAACCCATGGCGCGCGCGTTACGCACCTTGCGGGCCTTGGGGATGTTCATGAGGGAGAGCTGCCGGGCCGCTTCGATGTCGTCGCGGACGGTGGCCTGGCGGCGGTGCTTGTTCTCGATGAACGACACCGTCAGCGCCGCATCGTCAACCCCGGCAAGGTCGTCTCGGACGATCGCAGGAACGAGCCGGTACGACTTCTTCTTCGCCCGGGCCTTCTTCGCGGCAGCCAGGGCCGCGTTGTTGCGGCGCTGGCCGAAGATGATCCCGAGCTTGCCTTCGTTCTCGCCTTCCTGCGGGCGCAGCACGAGCGGGGTGAGGACACCGAGTTCATCGACGCTGGCCTGGAGTTCAGGGTCGGGCTGGGTGGTGTCCTCGCCGTCTGTCTCGGCGCGGTCCTTGCGGTGGTTGTACGGGTCGACAACAAGGTCGTGGGGATCGACCCAGACGAAGCGGCCGGCGAATCCCTCGACGGCTTCCGGGCGTACGTCGGTGGTGGTGCTCATGGTGGTGGTCCTTCAAGTGACGGGGCGGGCGCGAGATGCAGTGCGCCCGCCTGATGTGGTGCGGGGCCGGGCTCAGGCAGCTGCCGCAGTGCGGCGCTTGGTCGTGCGCTTGGCCGAGGCGGAGCGGCGTGCTGTGCCCTTCGGCTTGGCCTTGGCCTTTGCGGCCGGGGCGTCGGTGTTGTCCTCGGCCGGAGGTTGGACGGCGGGAGGGATGGGCGTGCCGTTGGCGCGCAGGCGCAGCCGAGTCCCGTCGAAGGCGGGCAGCAGCACGGTGCGGATCGCGGTGAGGATCTCCTCCAGCGGCGAGTCCGTGGTGAAGCGGACCCCGGTGCTGTACCGCACCCCCTTGGGCAGCCGGGTGTTCTCACCGGCCGCACCATCGGAGCCTGCCGCCTGCTCGGCGGCGGGGCCGCCGACGGCGAAGGTCTGCACGGCCCGGCCCTGCCACAGGTGACGGATGCCAATGGACCGGCCGTCGGGGTGAACGAGGCGGATCGACCTGTCCGCGAAGCCCGCCGGGTGGTCCTCAAGGTCCTCGCTCCATCCGTCGGCGAGGGCCTCGGAGATGGGCTTGCCCAGCAGATAGAGGTCGACCTCGCTGAGAACGGCCGGCTCCGGTGCCTCGGAGTCCGCCGACTCAGGGTCCGTGAGGTCTACGGCATCGGGCCCGGCGATGGTTGTGCTGCTCAAAAGAGTGCTCCTGCTTCAAGTTGCGTCCGGATAAAGGGAGTTGGTGACTGCCGTGCGGGGATTCAGCGGACGGCGGGGATGACGGAGACGGTGCGGATGGTGCGCACGGCGTCCTCGGTCAGGCTGGTGAGCGCGCCTTGTCGGTTGAAGCCCGCGAAGATCACGGGACCTTGAATGCCGGCGATCAGGCTCTCGCCGAGGAGGAAGTGCAAGGCGATGGCCGCGTACAGGTTCGGGGGCTGGCCGTCGCGGGATGCGGCGGCGAGGGCGACGGTGTGCGAGCCGTCCGGGCGGCGTACGTAGCGCAGGGCCTCGGCGTAGTAGCCGAGCGCCTGTTGGATCTGCGTGCGCTGGGCGGTGTCGTTGGCGCTCACGTGCGGGTCGGTGATCGTGCCGTCGGTGGCGACGAGCAGGGCATGAATGGTGTCGGGCATGGCGGCCTTTCTGGCGTGTAGTCGGTGAGGTGACCCCCTTAACTTCTAAGTTAATTCTACTATGCATGGGGGTAGGGTCAACTGCGTCTGCGCAGGTCAGGAGGGGGGTGGGCCTACGCCGCGGGCGACAGGGCTTGCTCCATCAGTTGTTCGGCCTGACGCAGGGCGGCGATGATCCGCGCCTTGCCTACCACCTCGTCTCGGTGCTCGAAGACGGCCCGAGCCTCCTTCATCGCATCCGCGACGGCATTCGGATTGGCCAGCGTGTCCGCGCACGCCACGGTCACCCGCGGGCCGAGCTCCCACACCATCGCGTTCACAGCGCAACACGCGGCGGCGATCGGGTCGAAGTCGACCATCGACCACTGGAAGTCCGCAGGGTCGTGCCCGCGTTCGCGAAGGTGCTGGGCGGCCGAGCGCAGCAGCCCTCCGCTGCCGGCGCACGGATCGTGGATGTGCTCTCCGGTGCGGGGGTCGTCGATCGCGAGGCTCATGTCCATGACCTGCCCCGCCGCAAGAATGTCGGCCATGGCGTCGGCGACAGGCGCCGGGGTGTGATACTCGCCGAGCCCCTGCCGGGCGCCGTGGGAGCGCAGGCACATCATCACGGGCGACAGGACGTCCGTCGCCGAGCGCAGGAACGGATCCTCGTGGGCGGTCAGGTCGAACAAGCCGCGCTTCAGAGCTGTTTCGGCAACGGCGTGCACCGCCTGAATGCGGTATTCGTCGACCTCGTCATTCAGCCACTCATGGAGGATCCGCGCACGTTCGATCAGGTCGGGGCGGTGCATCCAGTGCGCCGACCAGATCTCGCGCAGCATCTCGATCAGCTGCGGGCCGTCCTGGACGAGGATCTGCGTCTTTAGGTCCGGGCCGTTCGGGTCCTTCTCGCGGATGAGCGAGAGGGCGGCAATGACGCCGATCGGCACCTCGATGGCCGTGCCGCCGTGCCGGTTGTGCCACCGCTCGGCCACCGCTTCGCCGATCTCCAGGGCGCGCCGGTGCGGATCGCGCACGGAGTGCGGGCGAGGCGCCCGTCGGGCGCGCGGAGCAGAAGGTGCGGCCGGCGGCGCCAACTTCGGTGGTGCTGTCGAGGGGGTGGGGCGTGCAGGCTTCGGCGCGGCGGTGAAGGTGGCGGGTATCGGCTCGGGGTCGGCGGCGATGTCTGCGAACAGATCGAGTTGCTGGGTCACGGCGAAATTGCCTTCCGTGGGTGGGGTTGGGTACAAGGCGACCCGCCCCAGGCGGGGCGGGTCGCGGCGATGAGGGCGCTTCATGCGGGGAGTCCGGGCTTCCCCTCACCCTTCGATGGTTAATTCTACTATTGTTAGGGGTGGGGTCAACCACGGATGCCCAGCTCAGGAGGGGGGTTACGCTTGATCGATCCAGGTCATGCCGTACGGGGTCTGCCACAGCCAGGACAGCCCCGCCTTGTGGATCTCCGCCCGGACCCTGTCCCACCACACCCGCCCGAAGCGGTCGGTGTGTGCCTCGACGGCCCAGGCGGCCGACGCTGCTGCCTCCGGCGCCTGCAGGATCTCAGCGACCGACTCGCCGAAACCGTGGACCCGTTCACGCAGACTCTCGTGCAGCTCGCCAACCTCGGTACGCCAGAACTCGCCACGACGGTGCTCTTGGCGCTCGTACGACAGCAGCCATCCCCGCTCGGTGATCGCCCCGTTCTGCTGTAGCGCGATCCAGGCCGCTGCCCGCTCACGTGAGAGCACCGCGGGCTTGAACATTACGTTCAGCACCTCAAGTTCAGAGGTGTCGTCCGCCCGTATCCGCGCCCCGAAGTGGGCGGCATTCGCATCGTGCCGCGCCTGGGCGCGATCCCGTGCCGCGTTCTCGGTCCGGGCGTCCCACGCGGGAATCAGATAGTTCCACGTCGTTCGGGTGTGCTCCGGGTGCGTGTACGTCACTTCCCATAGGCCCCGCATGTGCTCTCTTTCTCCTTGCTGGTCGCGCTGTTCTGTCTGGTGCCGGTGTTCGGACGGCACGTCTACTGGGGCACCGGCGTGGCCTTGTGCTGGGCCACCCAGTCCTCGAAAGCGTGCGGGTCGACGGCGCGCAGCTGCTGGATGTAGATACCGGCCATGCGGGCGTGCAAGGCGCGGGCCTTGTCGGTGAACGGAACCCGTACGGGCAGGTGCCCCCGGCCTGACGGCCGCGTCAGGCGGCTGGAGCCGGGTGCGGCAGCCGCGATGTGCCAGTCGAGGTTCGCGGCCAGCCGCACGGGCAGCTGGTCTTCGACCGGCTCGTCCTCCATGGGCCAGACGCCCTCGCCGTCGGCGGCGAAGAAATCGTGCGGACTTCCCGCCGCCGCGTCGTGCGGCATGTTCACCCACACGCGCTGGCCATGCTCAGCGTGCGGTTCGACGTCGATGACGGTGCGGTTGTAGGCCAGGCACGTTCCGTTTGTCTTCGACAGATAGAGGACGGCGACGCGATCACCCCGCTCGTACTCAATCATGTGAGGCAACTCCTGTTCTGTAGCGGTTACTTTGATGCGCTCTGGAGGGCGCGGATGGCGCCAGCGCGGGCTGCTGTGGCGGGGCAGGGGCCGGTGAGAGCCCTCACGTGGGCGACGACCTGGCCGTGGTCGTCCCTGCGGACGGCGCGCTGCAGGCCCTCGAAGGCCTGCGCCACGTCGTCAACGGTGGTGGCGTGTCCCCGCCGGCACGGGCAGGTGTCTGCGATGTACGCGGACAGCGCCGTGAGTAGATACGAGTGCTGGTCCTGTGGGACGCAGCGGCGATGGCGCATCGCGGGGCGCGCACGGCGCAGATGGCTGTAGAAGCGCAGGACGGGCTTGCCGCACATCAGGCAGGCGACGGGCCACAGAACGTCGCTGCCCGGATACCCGCCGAGCGGCGCCCAGCCGAGTTCGTCGATGCGGGCGGCAGCGAGGGCGGCGGAGGTGACGTTGCGGAGCGTGGGCCCCAGCCCGGAAAGATAGGTGCCGAGCTCATCACCGATGGCTCCGTCGACGGTGCCCGCCAGGGGTGTCTTGCTGATCACGGTCTCGGGGTCCTCGGGCCGGATCATGCGGTGGTGTAGGCGCGCAGGACGGCGTACGCGGCGGCGATCGAGGTGTCGCTGGCGCGCAGGGCAAACGGCGCGCTCGGTTCGGCCGTGTTCGCGTCGTGGAGGATCTCGAGCGGTCCGTGTGTCGGGTAGAGGTTCGTGAATCCGGCCCGGGGCGGTGCACCGTTGATTTCGGGGAGGGCGTCGAGGACTGCCCGTACCTCCGGCGGGAAGGGGTCCGCTTCGCCTTCGAGATGAGACGGGGGCCTGGTCAGCGCAGTGCGCCCGCACCGGATGGCCTGCTCAGCGGTGAGCCGGTTCATCCGAACGTTCACGCTCACGGCGCCGGGGCGTGGCGAGCGCATGTGGATGCACAGGGCCGGGTTGGCGCTGTCCCCGCCCTCCAGTACGAGCTCTGAGCGTGCGGCTGTTCCTTCCGCCACAGCGAGCAGCCGGGCGTCGCGCAGTGGGAGGCTCAGCAGCCGCAGTGCCGCGAGGGCGTCGCGGCGCCCGAAGTGCGGCAGGACATGGCTGTGGATCAGCTCGGCGACCGTCCCGCCGTTCGCGTTCTCCATCGGAGTGGTCGCGGTGAACGGCTTGGCGGGATGGCTCGGCTCGCTGTCCTGGGAGACGAAGGCGCTGACGCTGAGTAGGCCATCATGGGTTCGGAGGCTGCAGCGCAGGCCGAGGGGGTGGGTCACGATCGCCGTGCCGAGCAGCCCGGTCACGGCCCATTCCGGTCCGAGTGCGGCGGCGGTCTGCTCGGTGAGCATGAGCAGGTCTGGAGCGACGAGCTGAGTGTCGTAGGGCATGAAGTGCTTTCTTCGCAAGTGCCGTTCCGCATCCGGTGATTGCGGTGAGCGGACGGCTGTGGGCGTGGTGAAGGGGGTGCCGGTGAAACCTGTCCAGCACCCCCTCATTGATAATTATTCTACTATGGTTAGGAGGGGGGTAAACTGCGAAAGACCAGGTCAGGAGGGGGGTTACTCGGTGGTGGAGGCGGCGAGCGCGGCTTCCATCTCCTCGGCGCTACGGCGTCCGAACACCTCGTCGTAGGTGAGCAGCCACGTCCAGCCGTCGAGCTTGTTGTCCGAGGCGCGTACGACACCCCCGCCGATGCCGTTGTGGATGTGCGGGATGGTCACCGACTTGGCGTTCACGCGCAGGACTTCGAACCAGGTCTTGCCCCGGCGGACGAAGTCACCCTTCTTGAAGTCGGTCTTGGACCACACCTTGAAGCCGTTCTTCTCGGCCTCGGCGATGACCGCTTCCCAGTAGGCGATTTCCTCGGTGAGCTCCTCGTGCCGGATCACGAGCTCCTGCACAGTGTCTGGATTGGTCATGTCCCGGCCGGAGCCCTCAGCCGACTCCTCGCGCTGCCGCCTCTGAACGCGCCGCAGGTCGGCCTGGAGCCTTTCGATGCGGCGCAGGGTCCGCCGCGGCGCCTTACGGAACTGCTCGTACCCTTCAGCCGCCCTCTGACGTCCGGACCAGTACGAAGCCTTCTCGCCTTCGCTGATGCTTGTCCGCATCGCGTGGTCCATGCGCTCGACATCGCGGCGGGCGCGGCGCTCGGAGTGGTGACCGACCAAAATCGGCTGCCCCATGGGGATGCCGTCGGCGATCTGGTGGCCGTGCTGGTACGCGGAATCGGAGCGACTCGCGGCATTGTCGGCGTAGCCGCTGAACCGCTCGGCCCGCCCCTCGGCGCGCTCGACACGGTCCGCCTCGGCTTCGGCGAAGCTACGCCGGTTGCTCTCGTCGATCTTCACGTTGACCTCGAAGCCGGCCTCACGCAGGGCGGCTGCGGCCGCGGTGATGTACCAGGTCTTGGCGGCGCGGTCGCGGGACTGCCGGATGCCGAGCTGACCGATGGAGGGCATGTAGCGGAAGCCGTGGCGGCGGACGATTTCGTAGACGCCATCACCCTTCACGCTGCCCTCGATGAGGGTGCCTTCGCTGCGGGTATGGATGATCTCGATGGTCACTGTCGGGGTCCTTCTGCGAGTTCAGGCAGGGTGATGGGGATGAGGGCCAGACCGGTGTGCCAGCCGCCGAAGATGTCCTGTGCCGCGCGATGAGCGGTGCGCAGCTCATACCAAGTGCCGTGGCCAGCCAGGGCTTTGGTTGCATCAATGCGGAATGCGATCGCCTCACCGTGCGTGTCGCGCAACGGCTTGTTGCCGTGGCCGCGCAGCCACACGTATCCGCCGACCTTCACGACTCCTCCGGCGTGTCCGCGCGGGAGCACAGGAGGAGCGCCGTCTCCAGGGACACCAGGAGGTCGTCGCGGTCGAAGGCGAGGGACGACGCGGCATGGCGTGCCGAGTGCGGCCCGGCGCAGAAACCTTCCGCGTCACCATCCGGGTGCTGCTCGGCCCACGAGAACGCGTACTGGGTGAAAGCCCACGCGTACTGGCCTGCGGACGTCGGAGATTCGAGCTCGGCCGCTGTGGCGGATCGGGCTTCCCAGGCGGCGAGGAGAAGCACCTGCCGTCGCACTTCCGGGCTGGTCAAAGACCACAGGCTGGGCAGGCCGAAGACGACGAACGCCTCCTCCACATTGTTGTCCACGGCAGCTATGGCTCGGGCAAGGAGTCGGTGGAGCGAGACGATCTCCTGCTCGCCGTCCTCGCTGTTGCTGGTGGTGTTGTTCACGGGCTTCTCTTTCGTGAGTGACGGTGTGGTGGCCCAGGACGGCCACCACGTGGTGCGGGATTCGGGATTGTCGGGGCCGGGCTGGCGCGAGAAGTCGCGGGCCGCGCGCACGTGGTACTCCCACGAGCCGTCCGGCCAGGGGCCCTTGTGGTCGATGACCGTGGCGGTACCGTCCGGAAGACTGCGGGCCCACTGCTGGTTGATGTGCGAGACCCGCGTGCCGATCGGCAGGGGGTGGCGGGTCATGAGTGGTCGGCCTCGTCGGAGACAGGCGAGCGCGCGAAGAAGGCAGCGATGCCGGTCCGCGTGCGCTGGCGGTCTCGGCGCTTCACAGCACGCCGGACGCGCAGGGCTATCTGCCGGTTGGGGAAGTCGTCTTCGGGGTACCGGTCGCAAAGCCCGACACGGGCGATCTCGCGAGGGCTGAGGATCACAGGAGTCCTTCTCGTCGGATGGGCGTCGATCAGTGGGTGCTGTCGTTCGTCCGGCATTCGTGTGCTGCCTGTAGACGTCGGGCTGCGGTGATCAGCACGCAGGCATCCGTGTCGCGGCCGAGCAGGACCAGCCCGCACACTTCGAACATCAACGGCCAGTGACAGGCGGGAACCTCATCGGCGAACTCCTCGAATGTCACAGCCTGTTTGGCTCGGCTGCGTCGGGTCCAGGCGCGGTAGACGATGCGCTGCATCGTGCGATTGGCCCGGCGGGTCTGGGTGCTGTTGAGACCGAGGTTGCTGATGATCTCGGCGGCCGCCTCAAGCGGCAGGTGCTTGTCGAGCACGGTGGTCATCGTCTTTCGGGGATCCGGACAGGCGGCGCTGGCCGGGGCTGCGCTGCGTCGCAGCCCCGCGGCGGGCATCAGTGGGCGGCCACGCCGAAGAACAACCAGGCGCCTGAGCCGTCGACCGCCGTGATCGGCAGTGCGCCGGCGGGCCCGTACTTGCCGCTGACCCGCGGATCGTCG
The DNA here is from genome assembly GCF_042895385.1 of Streptomyces sp. NPDC001401. Lineage (NCBI taxonomy): Bacteria > Bacillati > Actinomycetota > Actinomycetes > Kitasatosporales > Streptomycetaceae > Streptomyces > Streptomyces sp. NPDC001401. The sequence continues at coordinate 74,382 of NZ_JBIAWI010000021.1, read as the reverse complement.
CCGTCGAGCAGCTCCTTCGCGCGCCCCACAGCGTCCTGCTCGCTGCGCTTCGGCTCGTCGAGCAGCGTCACCTCGTCTTTCTCGGCGATTGTGCCGGTGTAGCCGGAGGTCCCGTACTCCCATTCGGCCTGCGCGCGGGCAGTGTTGAAGGCCGTCTGCATGTCGGTGCCGGTGGCGGTGGTGTAGAAGTCGAGAGCGCCCATGAGGCGGCTCCTTCCATCGAGTTGAGATGGCGGCATGGCGCGGCCCGCCCCGATACGAGGCGGGCCGAAGTCGCGGAGCGTCAGTGGATGTGAACGCGAGGCCGGTTGGTGCGCATGACTCGTGCGCGGGCAGGCTGCTGGCCGTCCTGCGTGCTGTAGATCTCGGCGAGCACACGGTCGGCGCCGACCACCGCGGTGACCGCGTCATCGAGTACGGAGCTGCGCAGGTCTGGGCCGAGCGTGCTGAACCATGCCTCCATCGCGGCGCCGTCCTTCTTCACCAGGCCCAGCGTGTCCGCGTACGCCTCCCAGGCGTGCCCCGTCATGTGCGCGGCCCAGTTGATGGCGGTCGCGGCCTGCTCCTCGGTGATGTTGTGCATGGTGGCGACCTGCAGAACGGCGAGCGGGTCCGGCGTCATCGTGCGCATCAGGGGTGCTTCCTTTTCTCGTATTCCAAGAGGGAGTTGGGCGTATTTCCCCTTCCCAACTGAGATTAATTCTACTATCTCCAGGAGGGGTGTCAATTGCGTTTGTGCAGGTCAGAGCCTCGGAGGGCGCCTCGTTGCGCGCGTCTCTACGCTGCCGCGCGTGCCTCGCGGCCTGTGCGGGAGGCGCGCTTGCGGATGCTTGCCGCGCCCGCGCGCCGCACCTCCGCCCGCTGTGACGTCACCCGGCACAGTCCGCACAGCGGCTCCCCGAGCCGCTGGTGCGCCTTCACCCCGCTGCTCGTCCCGCACGTACCCGCCTGCGAGGCGAGCTTCGACAGAGCAGGTGCACCTTCGGCCACAGCGACGGCCCGTCCGTTGACCCACGTGCGCGCCGCGCACACCCCGTCGAACCGGTTCGCCTCCGGCCGCACCCGCTCGTAGCACTCCAGCATGAACGGGCACAGCTGCGCGCAGCCCTCCATGAGCGGCCCGCAGGCCTTCATGACGTCACTGGGTCTGCTGCGGACCAGCTCCTCGCTGGGCACGTACCCGTCGAGGCCGGCGCACGGCGCGGCGGCAGTCCAGGCTGCGGAAGTGGTGGAGGTGATCACGGAAGGGCCTTCTCGTTGTCGCGTGGAATCAGAACAAGGCGGGCTGCGCCTTGGCGGGCGGGCAGATGGCATCCAGGGCGGCCGACGCCTTCAGCTCCAGGCTGCTGGCCCGGCGTGCCCACGGGCGGTAGAACAGGGACGTCCACAACTCGGGCGTGCGGAAGGGGACCGGGCCCGGAATGTATGCGGCTTCGTGCGCTGCTACGGCCTCGACCGCCGCGCGCAGGAACCCGTAACGAACGGGTGTCAGGCGGGAGTTCACTGTCTGGTGCACGTCCTGCCAGTACACGAGTCCGGACCGCGCACCGCCACGAGCATCGACGTCGTAGCGAAACCCGCACCCGCTGGGCATGGCCGACCAGCGGGTCAGGCATCCGGCATCCGGCTCTCCCTCGAGGCGCCGGACGCTGCGGTTGCGCTGCCCCTCATCGAACTGCTTCTCGCCCCACCGGATGCGGGCGCGAAGATCCGGCAGGTCGATGAACTCCAGGAGCAACGCCGGTGAGAAGAAGTCACGCACGGCCATCTGAAGGTCGTCCTCGTTGAGGTTCACGCCCTGGCCCCGTCGAGGTCGCGGAGATGTGAGCAGGCCTGGAGGTGGGCCGTCGCAGCCTCGACGAGGGGCCTAAGGTCCAGGTCTCCTACCTCGTAGTGGCACGGATGAGGGGGCAGGCTGTCGTAGACCACGCACCGCCAGGCGGGCGCCGGCCCGTCCTCGGGCGCGTGGCTCAGGTGCCAGCCTGCGAGCGCCCCGGGCGCCCAGCGGTTGAACGGCAGGGCGTCTTTGCAGGCGACCACGAACAGCGTGCCGTCGTCGGCGAATGCGCAGATGGCCAAACCGCCGTGGGTTTCTATGTACGGGTGCAGTCCGGCCTCTTCGAGGGCGATGTGCACGTCGCTGTACACGGCGAGAGCGCGCTGTTCGTCCGGCCCGTAGTCGGCACGGATCGCGGCCACCTCGGCAGTCACATCCAGCATGTCTATCCATCCTTCACGCTGGTTGTGCACTGGCCTATTTTGGTCCAGTGCACAACCAGCTGCGATTACTTGACCTTCAGCGCCACGCGCTTCGTGAAGTGGTCACCAAACCGGCTCCGCAGCACACTGACCGCCAGGTCCAGCGTGCTCCATGCGCACTGCGGGATGTCCGTGAAGAGCACCCCCGCCAACGGCAGATCGCCCTTGGGCTGCTGCGTGAGCGCCAACGCCTCCCACCCCTTGCCGCCCGGCCGGCACTGAGCCTCAACGGAGCTCTCCGTGATAGGCGATCACGCGCACCTCGTCGCCCCGGCAGGCCACCTGGAACATCCTCGCCCTGGTGAAAGCGTCAATGAGTTCGTCGTCGGGCATGTAAGCGATCCCGCGGCAGATGGAGCCGTACTTCATGTGTGCCTCCCAAGGTGAGCTGGCCCTTCCTGCTCATAGGGTTAATTCTACTATGTGCGGCAGGAGTGGCAAATCGCCTGAGCGGCAACCGCTGCACATTTATACATCAGCCTATTTCTGGCGACGACTCTACCTCCCGCCGCCAGCCGCAGCCTCCCGCCTCCTGCTCCGCATGGCAGCAAGCTGCTGCCGCGCAACCTCCGACAACCCCTCCACCCCCGGCTTACGCCGCACCTGCGCCAACACCCGCTCATTCGCCTCCCGCTCACGGGCCTTGAACCGCTCCTTCTCTGCCCGTTGCTGCGACGCCAGCAGCTGCCTCGGACTCGTGCCGCAGCCCCGGCATGAACGGCTCGGCTTATCCGGATGCGTCGGGCACGAACCCTCCTCTGTCTCGTCGAGCGGAGCGTCACCCGGATCCCCTGCGGCGTTAGCTGTGGGGGTAGGGGGGTTCTTCTCTGGATATTGGCTCTGGTTACTAACTAGAACGCCCGAAGATCCGGCGTTCGGTGAACCGGCGTCCGGAAAACCGGCGCCCGAAAACCCGCCTTCGGTGCCACCGGCCTCCTCCTCGTCACTGCCTCGTCCCCCCTCGGGCCGCTCCTTGTCGGCGGCCGCATTGCCCTGATCCAGCTGCTTCTCGAGCCTGCGCGCCACCCGCCGCGCCTCCAACTTGCGGTACTCCTCGGCCGCCCACTCCTGTGCCGTGTCGTACACCTCGGTGATCCGGCTCAGCGTCCCGTCCGCCAGCCGCTCGGTCACCACCCGGTAGTAGCCGAAGTCCTTCAGCTCGCGCAGCGCCGTCTTGATCGCCTCCTTGCCCTCCTTGCCCGCGCTCGCGATCGACTCGGCACGCACCCTCCACGCATCCGGCTTCGAGATCAGGAACGCCAGCACGCCCCGAGCCCGAAACGACAGACGGGAATCCTCAAGGGTGGCCGTCGGCAGCACGGTGAACCCGGTGCTGAGGTGGCGGCGCAGAATCGACACGGAGCATGCCTCCAAGGCGGTAACAGGACTTCGAAAGATCAAAAGAGAGGGCGAACCCCACACCGTCCGTGCGGGGCCGCCACAGAGGCCGTCAGGAGGTCTTGCGGGCCCGGCTGACCTTGATGGTGCGGGCAGTCTTCTGACCGGCCGCCTTACGCCGGGGCACGACCATGCCGGCCCGGCGCAGAATCTGGATCATGGCCTTCTCGTCCGGGACCATGGGCACGACCAAGTCGGCGTCCTCGAACAGCTCGACCATCGCAGCGACATCCGACTCTTCCTTGTCGTTGCCGCCGCCCCACCCCAGGTGGTTGTCCCCGTAGTTGCCCTCCGGGGAGTCGTCGAGCATCGCCCGAGCCATCTCCTTGACCCGCTTGGCCTCCCGGAATCGTTCATGAGCGCGCACGTAGTCGGCGAGCGCCTTCGCGCGGTCTTCGTCGTCGTGGACGAGAATCGTCTGCGCGGGCCGCCCCGGCGGCACACCCGGCCAGCAGGCATGAACAAACGGGCAGTTGTCGCAGATCACCGACAGGCCGGGACCGTCATGGTCGCGCCGCAGCTCCTCCGGTGAGTCCGTCTCCACGACACGGTCCACCCACCAACGAGCCTGAGCAGCCAGCCACTCGTCGAAGACGAACTCCTCGATGTGCTCCTCGCCCGTATCCCGGCATACGAAGCGGAACCGGATGCGCTGCACGTCGATCGGGCCGAGCCTGTGCAGGTACCGCTGGCCAGGAACATCCGCGAACCCGACCGTGCGCAACAGGTCCGCGTACAGCAGGACTTGCCGCATCTCTGCTGCTGTCGGCCCGAACCTCACGACCCGGTCCCAGACGCGGCTCGACTTCGTCTTCACGTCCTCCACCGTCAGGTGCGCGGCAGGCTCGGCAGGACGATGCCGCTTGGGCAGCCGCGCTGCCGTGGCGGCGTCGAGCTGTACGACGTCGATGTGCCCGCGCAGGGTCCCGTCCGTGACGGTCCGCTCTATGAGCCACCCGTACTCGCGGCGGGCATCTTCGAGCAGCCCCTGGTGGATGTACGTGCCGAGGATCGCGGCGCGCTTGTCCCCGGCGTTCGTGCGCTCCGTGCCGGCCAGGATGTATCCGGCACGGCGTGAGCAGATCGTGTCCGACGCCCCCAACTGTCTCTGCACAGAACGGGGTCGGCGGGCATCAACGGAGTGCGCGGCATCCCAGATCGACAAGGAAGCAGGCGCACTCAAGGTGGTGGCAGTCATAGCAGTCTCCAAGAGGGCACGCCGGGGCCCGACCCGTCACAGCGGGCCCCGGCAGGGTGCGAAGGTCAGGCGGCGGCGAACTCGTCGGGCGGCAACTCCTCGAAGTCGCCCGGGCCCTCGGCAGCCTGGTCCTGCTGCTCAGCTGCAGCCGCCCGCAGCCGCGCCACGTCATCGCTCGTGGGGTCGCTGAACTTCTTCGGGTTCTTGACCTCGGCGGCCGTGCGCTCGATGGCAGCGCGCACCACGAGGACCTCGTTGCGGCTGAGGTCCTCGTCTGATTCGACCTGCCGCCACAACTTCTTCAGGCCGTCAACACCCTGCTCGGCCGCCTTGTGGACCTTCGGCATCCACTGCTGCGCCAGATCCCCGGTCAGCTCCGGGGCGACCTTGGGCTGGTTGTGGATCGAGCAGCCCATCAGGCCGAACACCAGCCTCTCGATGGAGAAGCCCGGCAGCGTCTTGGGCTTGCCGCTGCGCGGCACCTCGAACTTCAGCGACCGGGCGCCGATGATCTGCGGATCGCTGTCGCGCTGTAGCCGCACCCACACCGTCGCGTCGTAGGCGAGGGACTTGTGGCCCTCCACCCGCCAGTCCTTCGTCTTCGGGATCGGATCGCCGTTGCCGTCCACGGCAGCCACTTCCTTGCCACGGGCGAGCAGGATCACGATGCCCGGCATGGTGCGCACGAGATACATGACCCGCTGCCACCGTTCGGATGCGTCGTTCCACAGGTTCATGGAGGGCCGGATCTCGGCATCCGGGTCCTGGCGCAGCTTCGCCTCGTTCTTCGGCGTGCGGTGGGCGCGCTCGTTGGTCCAGTTCACGAGCATCCGCCACAGCATCGACACCGAGTCGATCACCAGGACGACCGGCTTCTCCTTCGCCGCGGCAGCGCGGCTGGCCTCGGCGTGCACGGCCTCGATCTGGCCGAGGATGTCGCGGTAGCTGCCGTTGTGCTCGATGAGCAGGTAGTCCGCACCCGGCACGTTCGCGTACTCATCGGCCGTGTCTTCGCCGAGCTCCAGCCAGTACGCCTGGCCGGTCTGCTCCGAGCCGGTGAACGCCGCAGCCTGATGCGATTTTCCGCTCTTCTCCTCGCCCTCGATCAGGACGATCGGCCAGGGGATGACGCCGGTGGGCTTGCGGGTGCGCAGGCGTGGCACGGTCATGCTGGACACAGAACATCTCCAAGAGACTCACAGGAAGTTAGACACTGGCCTATTTTTAGGCTGTGTGGATCTTCCTGATCTCGAACAGGGGGAACCACTCGGGGTGCAGGTCGATGAGGCGTCTCGCGTAGCGGCTCCGGAAGTCATTGTTGAGCTTCCAGGGCTCCCCGCGGGTGGCGAGCCCGTACTGCCAGCGCAGGACCTCGAACAGCATCCCAATGCCGATGCGCCTGAGTCCGCGCTCGACGCAATCAGCGGTGAGGTTCTCCAGGTGCTTCAGGATCCAGGGGTTGAGCTGGTCGAATGCCTCGAACCGCTCCTGGATCGTCAGCTTGCCGCCTGGGTTCTCGGGTTGCTGTATGGCCGCGATGGGCAGCTCTAGCTGCACGGTCACTTGCCCCTCCTCGTTCGATGTATCGCAGCCTATTTTGCATGCGGTTACTGCCGCTCGCGCACGCACCCTTAGCGGATGAAGTTAATTCTACTATGCATCGAGGGGTGGGCAACTCCGCCGAACCGCTCCAAGGCAGCGAATCCGGCGGACGCGACGACGCTACGACCCCGCTGCGGCCTTGCCTCGCGCGGCGATCGCCGACCCGGGCCCGTCGTAGCGGCCCTCCCGCAAAGCCGCAGCGACATCCTCCTGCAGCTGCCACACGCCACCACGGCTCTGCGCCATCGTGTGCTCCGCGCCCTCAAGGACGGTCGACAACAGCCAAACAGGGGAGCCGCCCAGAAGGTAGTCCTCCGCCGGCAGCATCCCGCCACCACGATTGCGAGCATTCGCCGCCACATGCTGGCTGACACCGAACAGCGCCGCGTACTCCTGCAGCCCGACCAGCGGCGGCAGCTCGCCCTTCTTCATCGGGCGGACCGTCGCCTGCTGCTCCTCCTCCAACTGGGCAAGGCGCGCCTCATCCAGCTGCCGGCCGCGACTGCCCGGCGGCAGCGCGAAGTCCACAGCCAGACCACCGGGCCAGTACGGCTTGCCCGAGACGATCACGGCATCCTCGTAGGAGACGATCCCGGCCGGGATCCACCGGTCGCTGACCGCCGTCGGCGCAACGTTATAGATCTTCGCGAACTCCTTGCGGCCCACGATGAGCGGCTTCGCCACGACGGCCTCCTTCCTGCTGCTCCACCATCCGGGACATAGCAGAATAGTCGCTACAGTGGCGAATCCCGCACGCGAGGGAGCGCCGCCGGCAAGGCGCTCACTTGCTCATGCGTCGCCGCGCGTTCCGTTCCGCCTGCGGTGGCTCATCGCCGTAGAGCGCGGTATCACCAGGTCGCGCTGCCCGCGGAAAGTGCGAAAGACCTGCTGGCGTACAAGATCGCTACTGATTCCGGTCGTGCCGATCTGACCCGTCTCGACCAGGCGCGTGAACAGCATGGAGCAGTGGAACCCGGCGCCCACCCGACGCGACAGCCGGGCCATCAGCCTGACCATCACCAGCCCGAACAACCGAAACGGCCCGCCGAAGAAACCGACGGACCGTCACGAAAGTTCGAGGCTAGCCAGGACGTCTCCGAACGCCTCACCGATGGCACATCCTTGAGTAATTCTTTGCTCCTGTTTTTGTTACCTCAAGTCCAGCTCAAAGATTAATTGAAAGGTTGACGTGGTCATGCAGTTCTTGTGATTGTTTTCCCGTGCCCTTCCACGGGGGGAGGGCGTCAGGAAGTGGTTATGAATACTCACGCAAGACGTGGGTGCACCACCGCCGCACTCGCTTTCCTTTTGACCGCTGGAAGCGGGTCCGGTATCGCGTTCGCCGACACCGGGGCGACGGTCACACAGGACACCGAACTGGCCGGTATCGCGAACTCGTCGTCACTGACCACACCGGTGGTCGCGCAGGGCACCGTGGACAACGCGGACGGCACCCCGGCCGCCGACACGAACGTCATCCTCTACGCATGGCCGAACAACGACACCGAGGCGACTCTTCAAGAGGGTGACTCGGTGAAACTCCAGCCGGTTGCCCGGGCGGTGACCGACAGTTCAGGTGCTTACGCGCTGAGGATGGCTTCGCTGTCCTCGCTGGCACCGCAGACGGCGAACGACGGGACGGTCAACCTCGAGATCTTCGCCCGGTCGGGAAGCAAGATGGTGGTGTCCAACTTCGCGAGAAAGGTCGTGGGTTCGTCCTCGTCCGCATTCCTCGCAAACAGCACATCTTCCGACTCCACCGCATCGCTGGAAGACGCCACAACGCTCCAGGCGTCAGCGGAAACCAACACCCTCACTCTGGACGCCGATGCCTCCACCCCCACGGAGGACGGCGCAACAGCCACCGCCACCGAGGATCCCTCGATCACGCCGTCACCGGTCACCGACGCCGGCAGCGTCACCGCCGATGACGAGGCGACCGCCGACACGGGCGTGTCCAAAGGCTGTGTCACACAGCTGAAGAAGAAGCTCGGCGCCCAGTGGGCGATCGTCGGCCAGACCTACAGTTCGACGACGGGCGTCGACCACAAACTGGTGTACACCGACGGCGCCTCGTCCAGCCTCGGCATCGGTGTCTCCGCAAGCGGGAAGTTCGGTTCGTACAAGCGGGGTGGAACAAACTCCAAGTCGAGTACGTCCACGACGCGGTACCCGACCTTCGGGAACCACGCGGGTGTCTACTACAAGACGAAGTTCCAGTACGGAAAGTACCTGGTGACCTGCACCTCTGCGGACTCGGGAAGCTGGCACCAGACACAGCACTACGAGGTCCGCGCCATGTCGTACGCGGGTGGCGCAACCCACTCGTCCGCCAGCATTCCAACCGCGACCCACTGCTATGCCTACGAGAAGGGCAGCACGTTCACGAAGAAGCGTTCCAATGCGGTGACCTGGACCAATGGCGCGAGCCTCAGTGACATCATTGGGGTCGACCTCTCGGCAGAGACCGGATACACCTCGGACGCCACGGTCTCGTACAAATTCAACGCGACCCGTCACCTCTGCGGCACCGGCGGCGACCCGGGCGGTACCCACCCCTATGACTTTGTTGCCAAGAACTAGCCTGCGGCTGGCGGCGGTGCTGGCGCTTTCCCTGGGCGGCTTCGCCACGGGATGCACCACTCCCGCCGCCGGCGCGGACGGACCACTGCACGGTGCCGTCGACGAGGGCGCACAGGTCTGCACCCCGAAGAGGACCGGCCAGACCCTCTCACTCGGCGCCGAAGTACTGCACAACTACGGCAGTGATGACGTGGTCGTGGACAGCGTCGTCCTCGACGATCCGCACGGCCTGCGGCTCGTCACAGCACTGCTCGTGCCGGTCAAGGACAACCTGTTCGGCGTCGACTCCTATCCCCCCAGCTCCTACAGCCTCAACCAGCCGGGGGTGCAATGGGCCCAGCGCCAGCGCGCCGTCGGTGCGACCCTCACCCCCCAGGGGCCGGGCGCCACCGAGAGTGCCGACGCCGTGCAGTCGGCTGCCCCTCAATCCGCTGAGCCCACAACCACCCCGTCGGGCTCGACGACTCCCGCGCCCACGACTACCAAGCACAACCTGCTTCTGGCCATCCGCGTGACGGGGAAAACGCCTGATGCACACCTGTCTGGCGTGACTGTGAAGTATCACGTGCGAGAAAAGAAGTACGTGTGGCGCAACCTCACTCAGCTCACGGTGGAGACCAACAAGGACGCGTGCCCGCCTGTGTGAGAACCGCTCCGGTGGCGCCGCCTTCACAGGCGGCGCCACCGCCCACACGATGTCGAGACAAACGAAAGCGACGTGCTGAGCGTGGCCCCTCCGCGCAGGCAGTCGTCCTGCTGGCCCTCGGCATGGGCGCCGACAGCAGCCGGGGCATGGCTTCGGCCACGCAACTGGAATCCAGCACAGGAGGCTGAGGCGACCTTCTGCATCTCGGTCAAGGCCGGAACAACGCTGCCCCTGAACGCCGAGACGCTGCACCACCACGGTGATGGAAACGCCACGCTCGACAGCGGCGACCCCGATGATCCCCACGGCGTGCTGCGCCGCCGAAACCGCAAAGAGAGAGTGTTACTGCCATGAGACGTGCCGCGGCCGTGGCCCTGGTCGCCTGTGTCAGCCTGCTGCCGGGCGGCTCCGGGGCTACCACGGCCCCGGTCGCGCCCGTGACCAGGGCCGTGGTGGCGCTGGCCAACGCGTCCTCGCCGGCCGGTGATCTGTTCAACGGTCAGTTCTGCGGCGGCGTACTGGTCGCCCCGGATCTGGTCCTCACCGCCGCACACTGCGTCCGCACCCGGCGACCCGGCTCCGTGGACGCCGTTGTCGGGGCGGACAACCTGTGCCGGGGTGCACCTGTGCAGGGGCAGCGTCTGCACGTGCGCCGGATCGTGTTCCACCGCCAGGGAGCGGACGCCGCACTGCTCGTGCTGGGTGGAAGGGCGACGGCGACGCCGGTCCGGCTGCCGGACGCCGGGGAGCGGCTGCCCGCCGGTGGTGCCGAGTTCGGCTGGGGCCGCAACGGCTACGGAGGGGTCGCGCCCTGTCGGCGTACGAGCGTGCCGCTGCGTTTCGTGGCGGATCGTCAGTGTGTGGCGGCACAGCGGAATCTGGGGATCAAGCCGCGTCCCACCTGGGAATTGTGCGCTGTGCCTGGCCCGGGGGCCAGCCGGAACACCTGCACGGGCGACTCCGGCAGTCCAGTGCTGGGCGAGAGCGGCGAGGTGACGGTGCTGGGGCTGGTCAGCTGGGGGCCGAGCTGCCGAGTGGACGATGTCGGGGTGTATACCCGAGCAGAGCCGCTGCGAGGCTGGGTGCACGCGCTGGAGCGGCAGACGCCCAGCACGTGAGACCGCCATCGACGGTCTCAGAGTGCTGCTGGCGTCGATGACCATCTCGGCGCCGCTGGGCAGCAGGTCCCGCTCGCGGTACCCGTCACCCAGGTGCTCATCGGTCACCTGGGTCAGGTATTCCGGGTCGGGCTTCATCGCGTGCCGAACCAGCGTCTCCTGGATCGGCACGTCCAGGTAGTAGCAACGTGAGAGGGGGTGTAGCTCTGCCTGAGCGAGATCGTCGTGGTGGGTTGTTGCTGCTGCGGATCGTTTGCCGGATCGTCGTGTCGAGGGTTCGGTGCTGGGAGGTGCCGGAGATCGCCCGGTTCCGTGCGCACATCGCCCAGGCCCGTGAGAGGACCCTGCAGGTGGGGTAGTGCGACCGCAGTCGGCAGGAAGAACGGCAGAAGGGACCGAGGCAGACCCATGGACGAGTACATGTACCTGTCCAGGACAAAGGTGGCGCAGTCCAGTTCCCGAGGCCGGTGGCGTCTTATGCCTCTGACCCTCAGAGTGGCGACGCCATTCGGTGGCGTCGACGTGGAGCTGCAACGCGATGCCTCGGATGCCGAGCTCGCGCACCTCAGACGGGTCGTCAGGCATGTGAGTAGGCGGACCTTTCAGTTTACCGACCATAGGGCGCGGGCGGGACGGTGGATCTCTTTCGAAGCGCCGCTCAACTACTTCGTACTCGGTGACGGGGAAGACCGCACCGCACACCTTCCGACAGTTCTGTTCACCGACCCACCAGGTTCGGTGGCCGGTTACGATCCGCAAGGCGATCGGCTCCTCCTGCACGGTTCTGCCCGCCACCTCCTTCCTCAGGGTTCACCGGAACTCCAGCAATCCACCGGAGAGTTCCCCTATCAATTCCATGGACCCAGTACAGTTCACGGCTTCGTCCATCTCTTTCCCCAGGTGCGGCTGCCTCTGGTCGGTCCGATTGCCGGTCCGAGATTCGGAGATCCGTACGCTGTCGATATCCGCGGCCGCTCCGTCATCCACCGTGCCCCAGGTCTGTTCGGGGGGACGCACGCCCTGGTCTCCACCGTCGACGATCAGTGGCACCTCGAACTCGCGACGTGGGCGCGCGGGCTGGCGCGCGTAACGGCCAACCTGGCAGGGCCACAATGCGGTGGAGCGAGGCACTCACAACCGGGTGTTAGTACTGATCGAGCCCCAGCATCAGCAGCCCTGGCGCCCACAGTCGCGGCACCAGACTGGGCATGCGTCGTCCAGGGCGTAGATGTTGGTCAGCGGGGTGTCGCGCGACACGGGCGGGGCCCGGCCGCTCGCGGCCGAGGTCCCTCGGTTCCCGGAGGCGGAAATCCTTCGTACGCCTGGGACCGGGCGATCGAGACCGGGCTGGTGGAGAGCGGCGTGGAGTGCTGTCCCGTCTGGAGATCACCTGAGAGGCGATGACGGAGATCCTGTCTAGCGGAGAGGCGGTAATGGAGCCCGGCCCCGGGGTCGAACCGGGGGACGCCGAACCGGCGGATGCCTCGGGGCAGCCGGCGAAGGAAGAGGAGAGCCGGTTCGGGGTGGGATCGCCGGTCGGAGTGCGGCTGGTGCCGTGGCGCAGGCCATCGGAGTCCCACCAGCTGTGGGAGAGCGGGTGCCGCAAATCGTGGGGGCCTGCGTACTCTGCGAGCTGCCAGCTATTCCTCGACACACCGGGGCCAAGCAGTCCGCGGACACAGTCCCACATCCGGCGTCGTCCTCCACCCGGGAGAAGCGGCCTCCGGTCCGCAGGAAAAGTTCTTCGAGTTCCAGGTCCCAAGCATTCGTTGGTGCATCGTGGACCACAACAACGGACTGCTCGTTGCACTGTCACTACATGCGGCGCGGGCACCGGTTGGTGGCACAGCCGCGCCAAGTCCGTCCCGCGTACGTCAAACCCCCGCTAGACTCCCCACCGGCAGGCCGTTGACCAGCAGAAACGCAGAAGTCCGGCTGGAGCATAGACGAAAACCTTATGAAGATCGATGATTGGGGCAAGGGCTTGAGTGCCGAGGCCACTTCAGTTGCCTACACCTATTTCGACCGAGCGTCGGGTTGCTGGCTAGTCAAGGTCTCACTTGGGGCGTCCTACACCTTCGAACGTGAGCGACTTCCTCCAAGCAGCCCTCGGCGCGCGGCAGCTTTGAAGCAACTGGGCTGGAGTCCTGTCGGTACTTGGGCTTGGTCTGAGGAACAAAACGGGAAATACTCCGTCTTGACGGGCACTGTCATCGTGGAATCTGTTTTGGGCAACGGCGCGAGTTAACTCTAGGTGTTGCTGGCCATGACGTTGGTGACGCTTGTGCCAGGGTTCCGTCGTTCTTGCGATCGGCGGGAACACGTGAGGCCGAGGGGCGCCGACGACCGGACCATGTGCCGACGTGATGGCCCGGAGACGGGGATGGACCTTGTTGACTGCCTATGTTTGTCCAGGAATCCGCAGCTCGCTTGAGCCTTGCTCGGTACTTCGACCGTGCCCTCGGCTCCGGCATACGCCTTGTCGGCCAGGACTGCGATGCCCGGTGCTGCGCAGGTGGCGATGATGCCCTGTTCGCGGGCGGCGGTCAGGTCCTGGCCCGGCCGGGCCCCGCGGGTGAGAACCACACGAGCCTCCCGTCCTGGTCGGTGACGGCCTGGATGTTCACGCCGTGCCGCTTCTTCTTGCCGCTGTAGTCCGTGGTGCCGTCGTTTAGCTTGTCGCCTTCGGTGACCGGCCCGTCCGGCAGTAGGTAGCCGGGTCGGCCTCGCGGATCGCCTCGGCGAGCGTGGGTGCATGGCGGGCGAGCAGGTTGACGACGTCGTGCACGTAGGCGTGGGCGGTGCCGACGCTGATCTGGAAGCCAGCGGCGAGTGGGGCCAGCGTCTCGTACGTATGCAGGTACGCCAGTGCAACCAGGGCGCGTTGGTGCGGACGGAGCCTGCAGTTCGGTCACCATCAACGGTGACGATGAGCATGGAGACCAGTTCGACGAGGGCATGGGGCAGTTCGCGTGCGGCATGGTAGACAGTCAACGAGGCTTCCTGGCAGGCGAGTTACGGCTTCAGGCATCGCACTCGATTGTTCGAGAGCCTCGCCTGTTCTCCGGGTACCTCTGTGTGATACGCGAAGTCACCCGATCAGGCAGCCAGTTGAAAAGGATCGCTATAAGGATGTTTGCTACGTCAAGCCATAAGTGATGTCTTCGCACCCTTTCGTTGGCCTATCCTCTAAAAGTTCTGCAATGGTTTCGTATCCGTTCTCCCTCGACTGAGGGTGCAGGTTTAGCTGACTGTGCGTCATTTCGAGATGAGGGCAGGGCGCATATCGGGCATTGCCGCGCCTGAAGTTACCCTGGGCTATCGGTCCTCGGCTGGCGTCTTGCCTGCTGAGAGGCTGTGTGGCCGCCGGTGTCGCCTGAGCCTGGCTAGGCCCCTTTCCGTCCTTCGGCCGTCTGTCATGATCTCCGCGCTTGTGTGATTTCTGTAAGGGCTTAGTGCGGAGGGGTGTCATGCACGCGCGTACGTTCATGAGGAGGCGACTGAGATGCTTGCCGTTGGCACGCTCGACGGCTGTCGTGGTCGCGACCGCTTTGATCGGTACCTTTGTTGGGACGGCGGCTGCTTTCCCGGCGTCAGCCAAAGCGGCGCCTAAAGCTCACTCGGCCGCGGTGAAGAAGGTCAAGAAGCGGCCGGATGCTGTGGCGGCGATGATGGCGGCACGTAAGCAGCATCACCGGGTAGAGGTCCTGTCGGATCGCACGCCGTTCGCCCAGACCTTTGCCAACCCCAACGGCACCCTGACCTACCAGGCCAGTGCCGAGCCTCGTTGGGTGAAGAAGTCCGGTTCCTGGGTGCGGGTAGACCCCACCCTGGTGAAGAACCGGGACGGATCCTGGGCGCCGAAGGCTGCCGAGCCCGGCCTCAAGCTTTCGGGCGGCGGAAACACCACGCTGGCGACGATGGACTCGCGCGCGGGCTCTCTGTCGCTGTCCTGGCCCTCCAAACTTCCCACCCCGAAAGCCAGCGGGGCCAGCGCGACTTACCCGAATGTGCTGCCTGGCGTTGACCTCGTGCTGACCGCGAATGCTGCGGGAAGCTTTGAAGAGGTGCTGGTCGTCAAGAACAGGGCGGCGGCAGCCAACAAGGCGCTGACCCACCTCACGCTGGGCATGTCTGCCAGCAAGGGCCTGACGGTCAAATCTGACAAGCATGGCAATGTCAAGGTGAAGACGGCCAAGGGCTCGACTGTCTTCAAGTCCCCGGCCCCCACGGTCTGGGACTCGACCGTGGGCAAGACCGATCCCACGAAATCCACCGTCGTGCACCCAGGCCAGGGAGCACACCGCGCCCCTGTCGGAGTGAGCATTGCTCACCACGGTGAGCGCCTGAAAATCCCGTCGAGCTTCCTGTCTGCTTCGGCGACGAAGTACCCCGTCTTCGTGGACCCCTCTTACACCGTGGGGCCGACCTGGCTCTCCTTCGTCGAGGTGCAGTCGGCGTATCCGACGGCGTCGGATTGGTACTGGACCTTCGACGGCAATATGAGTGTGGGGTACGACGGCGGCGGCATCGACCGCTCCTACTACTCCTTCGGCCTGCCGGGCGACGCCTACGGCGCCACGTCCAAGGTCCTGTCCGCGACGGTGACCGCTGAGGTCACCAAGACCGACATGGCCACCAGCGCCTCGCACTCGGTGAACCTGTACTCCACCGGCTCCATCTCCAACGCGACCACGTGGAACAACCAGCCCACCCAGCTGGCGGGCCCCGCGACCGCGACGTTCACCACCAGCAGTACCGCACCCGACACCAACGTGTCGTGGGACGTGGGCAGCTACGTGGAATCGATCCTGACCGCGTCGACGTACACCGGGCAGTTCACCGCCGGGCTGATCAACCAGAACGAGACAGACACCAACGGATTCGTCGCCTTCAGCCAGAACCCCACCTTCACCCTCACCTACGACCACACCCCGTGGCCGGTGGGCACCACGTCCTTCACCCCGGACAACCCGGCCTCCAACGGCAAGCAGTACAGCAGCTCCGCCACCCCCACCTTCTCCGCCTCAACCACCGACGCCGACAGCGACACGCTGCAATACCAGATCCAGGTGCTTTCCGGTTCCTCGGTGGTGGCCTCGGGCGCCAGCAGCTTCGTCGCGTCCGGCGCCACCGGCTCCTGGACGCCCACCTCGGCCTCGGCCCTGGCCAACGGCGACTACACCTTCAAGGTCCGCGCCTACGACGGCACCGAGTACAGCAGCTGGTCCGCCGCCACCGCCTTCACCGTCGATGTGGAGACCCCGGCCAAACCCGGCATCTCCTGCAGCGGCTACACCGCAGGAGCCTGGCACGACCTGATCTCCGGCGGCACCACCTGCACCTTTTCCGACACCTCGTCCTACGTGGAGGGCTACTCCTACGGGCTGCGCCACGGCTCGGACCCGGTGACCTGGAAGTGGACGACCGGCTCCCAGGTGACCATCAATCCCACCGCCTCCGGCCTGTACACCCTCGAGGTCTCCATGGTCGACGACGCCGGCGTCCAGTCCGACCCGGCGACATATACGTTCGGCGTCGGCTCCTCGGCCATGCTCTCCCCAGCCGACGGCTCCCAGACCTCCGCCGGCATCCTGCTGAAGGCCGCAGCCCCGGACGGCTACACCAAGGTCACTTTCAAGTACCGCCTCGGCACCAGCGGAGCCTTTCAGGACGTGCCCTCGGAGGCCACCTTCGACTGCGGCTGCTCCAATGTGTGGCCCGTCGCCACGGTCGGCAACGCCGAAGGTGTGCAGTCGCCCTATCTCACCTGGAAGGTGACCGAGTCCCTCAGCGACGACGGACCGATCCAGCTTAAAGCGGTCTTCACCAACGACTCCGGCAGCACCACGGTGACCACCGACCCGGTGACCACCACCTTGGACCGCCTGGGCAGCGGCGTGGACTTCGGGACCACCACTGTCGGACCCGTGACAGTGGGCCTGCAGTCCGGCAACGGGGCCGTGTCCGCAACCGACGTGTCGATCGCCAACTACGGCAGCGGGCTGGGCGTCTCACGCACCTTCAACTCCCTCAACCCCCACACAAACAGCATTTTCGGCCCCGGCTGGACCTCCAGCCTGCCCGTGGCTGGCACCTCCGCCTCCTGGTCGTCGATCACCGACAACGGCAGCTACGCGCTTCTGACCGGTAGCGACGGCTCTACTCTCGCCTTCGACGCCGGCACGACCACCGGCGGCGTCACCTCCTACACGCCGCTGGGCTCGGCCGCAGCCAACGGGTTCACGCTGACCAAGAGCTCGGCCGGCTTCAACCTGTCCGACAGCACCGGCACCCAGGTGGTGTTCAAAACCCCCGCCGGCGGCAGCAGCGGCCAGTACCTGCCCTCCACCGTCACCCAGCCGGGCAGCAGCCGTTCTACCGGCTACACGTACGACTCCTCCAGCAGCAGCTCCACCTACGGCAAGTTGATGCTCGTGGTGGCTCCCGATGCGGCGGTCAGCCAGTCCAGCACCACCGCCTGCCCCTACCCGGCCACCAGCAGCAGCTGGAGCACCGGCTGCCGCGGGCTGAAACTGAACTACGACAGCACCACCGGGAACGTCTCAGAGATCGACTTCCTCACTTCTGACGGCACCGACCTGACCAGCACACCGGTCGCCAAGTACAGCTACGACAGCAGCGGCCGCCTGGTCGCCGAATGGGACCCGCGGACCAGCCCAGACCTCAAGACCACCTACGCCTACGACGAGACCACCGGAGACGCAGACCTCGGCCGACTGACCCAGATCAGCCCCGCCCAGTCCACCCCCGGTTCCCTCGCACCCTGGGTGCTTGCCTACAACGACACCGCCAGCAGTAGCGACTACGGCAAACTCGCCTACGTCAGCCGCACCCACAACACCGCCAACGGTGGCCTCACCGCCAAGAGCGTCATCGCCTACAGCGTCCCGCTCACCGTCTCCGCAGGCGGACCGGCTGACATGGACGCCGCCACCGTGGCCACATGGGGCCAGAGTGACGTCCCCACCTCCGCGGTCGCCGTCTTCCCACCCGACCACGCCCCGACCAGCGCCCCGCCCTCCGACTGGACCTACGCCCAGATCCACTACTACGACGCCGACGGCCGCGAGGTGAATACCGCCAGCTACACCGGCGGCTGGAAGATCAACACCACCGAATACGACTCCTACGGCAACGACGTCCGCGAACTCAGCGCGGCCAACCGTGCAACGGCTCTCGCCGCGGGCGCCAACTCCGCTGGCGTCGCTCGCCAACTCGACACCGAAACCGTCTACTCCGCGGACGGTACGCAACCGCTCGACAGCTACGGGCCCGCCCACCAGGCCAACGCGGCAGGAGATCGCCAGCTCATCCGCACCCACACGCACCAGGTCTACGACGAAGGCGCTCCCAACAACGACCAGGACGCCAACGGCAACCCGTATGGCCTGGTGACCACCCAGGCCGTCAGTGCCAGCCTCGGCGCGGCGGTTCCCGGGAACGGCGACGTTGACGGACGTACCACCCGGTACAAGTACGACAACGGCAGCGGCAACGAAGGCTGGACGCTGCGAACCCCGCTGCAAACCGTGACCGACCCAGGGACCGGCCACCTCAACATCACCAAAACCGTGGCCTTCAACGAGGACAGCAGCCTGTACGGCGGCGAGCCGCTGCAGGTCGCCAGCAGCCAGCCCAGCGACACCGCCCAGACCGGCGCCGGCACCACCAAGACCATCTACTACACCGCCGGCACGAACAGTGTCGACGGGGCCTGCGGCAACCAGCCTGTCTGGGCCGACCTCATCTGCAAGACCAAACCCGCCGCCCAGCCGAACACATCCGGCCTCGCGAGCCTTCAGGTCACCACCTACACCTACAACGTTTACCTGCAACCACTGACCAAGACCGAGACGTACACCGCAGCTGACGGCACTACCGCCACCCGCATCACGACCACTACGTACGATGCGGCCGGGCGTACGACGCGCAGCGCCGTCTCCACGACCGGTACCGGTATGGGATCCGCGGTGGCTCCGGCCAAGACCGTTTACAGCTCCACGACGGGTCTGCCCACCGATCTGCAGAGCCTGGACTCCTCGGGGAACGCGACGGCGGACCTGGCCACCTCCTACGACGATTTCGGCGACCCCAGCAGCTACACGGACGCCACCGGAAGGGTCACCAACTACACCTACGACCTTGCCGAACGCGTCATCAGCCGCAGCAACAGCGGCGACACCACGACATACACCTACAACGGCGGGAGCGTGCACGACGGCAGTCTCACGAGCGAGACGGACGCACAAGCCGGGACCTTCGGCGCCGGCTATGGCCCGGACGGCAACCTCGTCACCGAGACCTACCCCGGCGGCACCACAGCGACCTACACATTCGACGCGACGGGCACCGCAACCTCGTTGACCTACACGAACAGCAACTGGTCCGGTTCGCTGACGGACTCCGTCCAGACCAACGACGCCGGAGATTGGACCAACCGCTCGGAGATGTCCACCACCAAGACGTACAGTTACGACGCAGCGGACCGGCTGACCGCCGTAGCCGACACGCAGTCAGGCCAGTGCACCACACGCGCCTACGGCTACGAGGCTGACTCCAACCGTACGAAGCTGACGACGAGCGCCCCGAAGGCCGACGGCACGTGCCAGACCAGTACCAGCTCCATTGAGAACCACGCGTACGACGCAGCGGACCGGATCACCGACGCGGGATACACCTATGACACGCTCGGTGACATCACGACCACCCCGTCCGCCGATGCCGGAGGTTCTGGCGACCTGACCGCCGGCTACTACGCCAACGGAATGCTCGCGAGCCAGACGCAGGCCGGCAACACCAGCAGCTGGACGCTGGACCCGACGGGCACTCGCGTGTCCACCACTACCGTCGCGAGCAGCGGCATCACCTTCACCAACGACTACGCCAACCAATCCGACAAACCGGATCTGATCACCGCGTCCAACGGCGCATGGACGCGGAACGTGCTGGGGCCGGACGACCACCTGGCCGCCACCGTCACGGCATCAGGTGTCTCGCTGCAGCTGATGGATCTGCACGGCGACCTCATGGCCACGGAGGATCTCGCAAGCAACTCCGTCACTTCCACCAACACGTACACCGAGTTCGGACTGGTGGAAGCAGGCCCGGCGGCCTCGTACGGATGGGCGGCAGGCGCCCAGCGCGAGAGCACCGGCCAAGCCGGGCAGATACTCATGGGCGTGCGAGGCTACAACCCCTACCTGGGCCGCTTCGACCAACGCGACCCCGTTCCCGGAGGCAGCGCCAACGCCTACGACTTCGCTGACCAGAACCCCGTCAACAACAGCGACACTTCCGGGCGCTGGACCTTCCCTCACGGCCACGCCACATGCGGGTACACCACCTGCACCTTCTACCTGAGCCACTGGGGAAGCAACCATCTGTACAACCTGATGGCGGACTGGGGCTGGAGCACCGCAGCCGTAGGCGCGGCAGTCGGTGCCCTGCTGGGGCTGGCTATGTGTGAGGGGAATGGGTACTGTGCGGCGCTCATCGCCGGCTACTTCGGCTGGATGACGTCGGCCATCATCGATGCGGCGGACCGCGCCCACAATCACCACATATGTTTCGCGATGAAGACCTCGTTCCCCACGTGGACAGGGATCGGAATCATGTTCTACCCCCTCTATCCCGAATCGGTGGGAGGAAGGAATTGCTGGTGACCAGGGAAGACGCGGGAGTGAGGAGCATGGTGATGTTCGGAATCGCCATGCTGGCCGCGCAGTTCTCGTTCCTCTTCCTCTGCCTGACTGTCCTTCTGTTCCTGGAGGGGGTGTTCTACTACCCCGTTCCCCAGGCTGGGGTACACGCTCTGGAGAGGGCTCCGATCATGGCCGCCGCGATCTCAGCAGTGATCACCGGAGCGCACTTCGTACGAGTACACAGAACGCAGCGGATCACAGCAGCCTCGCTGCGGTCGGTCCACCGCGTCACGTTCAGCTCAGCCGATGCCGCCGAACACGGTGATCATGCCTTGGAATCCATCCGGTCCATGCCGGGGGTAAGAGGGGTGACGCCCTACCGCTCGGATTCCTGGGAAATCGACATGGGTGCAAGCGTCCGATGGTTCGCGCGCATCACCGTCAGCGTCGCCCGGGAATCGATCGTTCTCGAGGCCGCACCACGGCATGCGCTGCTCTTCCCGGGCAGCCCGCCCCGGATGAAGAAGATCGCTTCATTGATCTCCGACATCCAGAGCAACCTGTCGCGGAGAGCCTGAGTAAATCCGTTCGCCCTTGAGCGGGAGACGGCTCAAGGGCGAACGGACGATGGTGCGGTGGACACCGATCCAGTCGAGTCGTCGCGCGTACGTGCGGTGATGACGACCATCTCGTCGAGCACAGCGACCAAGTCGACGACGACCAGGGGCAGCTGTGGGAGCAGCAGGCCGATCGGCGCCCGCCCGGAGCAGGTCGAAGGCGACAAAGATCAGCCTCCTGCCCATCGTGGCCGAAACGAACAACAGGCCCCCACCCCAAGTCGGGCGCGGGAGCCAGCGGCGGATGCTTAAGCGTCGCTGGGCAGTGTGGCTTCCCCCGGAGAGGGCCATGGCTCGGGTTTGCTGCGGTACAGCCAGTCCGGCAGCAGGTTGTGCACCGCTGGCAGGGCCATCACTCGGGTGATGCCGCCCGCGGCGGCGATTGCGACCGCGACACCGGCGGTTGTCTGCGGAATGCCGGAGGCGTCGATGATTAGTGATAACTACCCGCACGCGGACTGAGTGCAAGCCTGGCATTGGCGTCGCCAGGCCGTGCATACCGGGTGCTGTCGTTGACCCCGGAATGCGCGGTGACCCCCGCAACAGCAGGGGCCACCATCTTTCGACGAGTATCAGCGAGCCTTTTCGTAGGCCTCGCGGACGGCGGCCGGAACACGACCGCGATCGCTGACCTCGAAGCCGTTTGCCTTCGCCCAAGCCCGGATCGCCGACGAGTCCTCCCTGCCGCCAGCCGACGCCTTGGACGTCCCCTTCGCCTTCGCGGTACCACGAATCCTGCGAGCGCCGTCAGCATGGAGATAGGGGTTCAAAATCTCAAGGAGCTTCTCGTAGTTCTCATCCGTGAGGTCGATCTCGACCCCAGCTCCGTCGATGAGGATGCTGTGCGTGGCGATTTCCGACGATTCCTCGCCAGTCAAATCGTCGACATATGTTGTGACTACCTTCTGGGCCATGAGGGGATCGTAGGACACGCAGAGGCACATCCCGCAATCGCAAGCAGCTGGGCTCCGGCGCTGCTATCTCTCCGTCCCGTCACCAAGGCATCGAGGCGCTCAGGCTTCAGCTCCTGTCGGCGTAAGGAGGGTCGAGCAGTAGAGCTTGGTGGGTCTTTCGATCCTCGACGCGCTGAATGGCTTCGCCGGTGCCAAGGACCGCGGCGACCAGGGCGAGGATCAGTCCGGTCGGCAGGTCCTGAACGTAGTAGGCGATCAGGGACAGCGTCGCGGCGGCGATGGCGTACAGGCGGGTGCTGTGGGCGTGAATGAAGTCGATCAAGGTGATCAGTTCCCGTAGGCGAGTTGGTGCAGGAGGTCCCAGCCGCGGTGTCCGATCGAAGGATCGTTGGGGCGGCCGGTGGTGAAGAGGTTGTGCTTGCGGTTGAAGCCGGCCACAGCCTTCTGGGTCTGCGGACCGTAGTTGTCGGAGAGCGGTACCGAGCGGTCGAGCCAGCCGGTGTCCTTCAGCGCCTGCTGAAGGCCCTTCGCAGACGGTGACGAGCGGCCCGGAGCAAAACCGTTCGGAAACGGAGGCGGCGTGTACGTCCCACCTGCGGGTTTCCCGGGGATCGTGAGCCTCTGCCCAGCCTTGATGACGTACGGGGCCGTGATCTTGTTGACCTGAGCAAGGCGCTCCCAGCTAACACCGAGCTTCTTCCCGATGCTGGAGAGCGTGTCGCCGCTCTTGACGGCGTACGTTGCTGCACCGCCATCCTTCGATCCCGTACCTGAACTGCCGCCGGAGGGCTTCGACTTCAGGCGCACGGCGACCCGGCCGCGGAGCCAGCCCATGGTGAAGCCCTTGGGGTCGACCTTTCCGGGCTGCCATTCCTTGTGCCCGATCACGCTCGCCGAGCCCCAGCCATGCGCGCGACACAGTGCGGCCGAGACTCGCTCGATCGCCTCCAACTGTGCTGTAGGCCAAGGGTCATGACCGTCGCCGAGGTTCTCGCACTCGAAGCCGTAGAACGACGTGTTGCCGTCGGTGTCGGCCTGGTTCGGCGAAGGAAGGGGTGGTCGCTCTGCGGTGACCGCACGGAGCACGTCCCCGTCTCCACGGCCGGCATGGTTGGCGCGGCCGTTCCCGACCAGATGGACCGTGCCGTCCTTCGCGATCACGCCATGGCACAGCGGACCCGGCAGGCCCTCGTACCCGCGCTCGCAGATGCTGACGGTGTTGCTCGTACCGGACGTCACCGTGTGGTGGATCATCACGCCGCGGACAGGGCCCCACGGGCCCTTGTGGTTTCGGTTGTGGGTTCGCCAGCCGGAACGCTCGACGACCCGCACGCCTTCTGCGCGCAGTGCCGCGACTAGCCGGTCAGGATTCAGGGGTGTTGCCAACGTCGGCGCTCGATGTCTCCCCGCGCCCGATCTTGAAAATGAGACTGCTCGACCCTCTGCTTACGGCGGTGTCCCGCGCGAGACGATCCACAGCTGCAGGGCCATGAGGAGCAGCGGGGCTACGAAGGACGAGATCACCAGCCGCCTCGTCGCGGCGACCTGCGTCTGGTCCTCGCGCCGCTGCTGCTCCGCACGCTCCAGGCTCTGGTCATGTTCACTGCGCAGACCGGCCAGACCTGCTTCGACCTGGCTGATGCGCTGATCGACCGCCCGCTGGTCTGCCCGGTACACGTCTTGGGTGACAACCTGATCGAGCCGCGCGGCGAGCTGTGCAAGGTCGCCGCGAAGATCCTCACGCAACTGCGAGACGGCACGGTGCAGCTCCCACAGCGTGGGCTCGGCACTCGGCGGCACGGACACCGCAATCACTCCCAGCGGCCCCGTGCCCTGCCTTCGATCGTACGGGGCCCAAGGGAGCCGGTGAATCCTACGCCGATGTGATCGCCAGCAAGGGAATCCGGTGGCAGCGCGCGCCGTCTTCCTGCCAGCTTGTATGGATGCTGCTGATACTCACGGGATCGAGCTGCTCGGGTAAGTCCACGCTCGCCTTCCCCGCCGGGGAACGCTTTGACCGGCTCGCTGTGCACGAGATGGACGAGAGTGGCGTCCCGCAGAACCCTCCTCGGTTCTGGCGAAACCACATCACCGAGGAGTGGATTCAGCGCGCGCTCGAGTACCAGGCCGACGGCATTGACCTTTTGCTGACTGCCCAGACTCCGCTCGGCGAGGTCCTGGCCGCGCCGTCTGCGCCTCTGCTGGACGGGATCGCGATGTGCCTGGTTGACGTGGCCGATGCTGAACGGCGTAGGCGTCTGGATGATCGTGATCCGGGACGCTGGTCGGAAGCCGCCATCGATGCGTACATCAACTGGGCGGCCTGGCATAGGGAGCACGCACAAGATCCCGAGCACCGCCCCGAAGTCATTATGGACACGGGCGCACCCAATATGGCTTGGCATCGGTGGACGTCGTGGACGGCCAACGACCCGCGGTGGCAGACCCACATCCTCGACACCACCGACCGCGACCGACAGGACTGCGTCGCCGAACTGGAGCAGTGGATGACTCGGATTCGCGCGGATTTCCGGGCTGGCCGCCATCCCCTGAGCTTGGACTGGCCGGGCTGAACCACTGTCACCTGATCCTCAGCGGGTGATGCAGGAAGGCTCCGTTAGACGAATCCCGTCGCATCGCCCTCTGGTTGGTAGGCAAGGCCAACCGGAAGG
Source organism: Streptomyces sp. NPDC001401 (assembly GCF_042895385.1). NCBI lineage: Bacteria > Bacillati > Actinomycetota > Actinomycetes > Kitasatosporales > Streptomycetaceae > Streptomyces > Streptomyces sp. NPDC001401. The sequence goes on along the minus strand of NZ_JBIAWI010000021.1, from coordinate 49,710 downwards.
GGACGTGGTGAGCTGCTTGGGGAATAACGCGGTGTGGTGGGCGGTCTTCCCACTGACGTTAATGCTCGGCACGATGGTGAGCGCATGGGCCTATCGGATTCGTGAACAGGCCCGCTGGGCGGGGGTGATGGCCGTTTTGCGCCGGGGCGAGCGAGGTGTGCAGGTCCGGTTCCGGGCGGTGGACATGGCGGGGAGGGCGACGGCGGAGTGGGAAGTTACCGTTCCGCCGCGAGTGCCGGGAGCAAGCCATGAGCGCGGGCGCTGAGAGCAGCGAAGACCTAGGACGCCCGCCGGAGGCGTCTGCCTGTCAGGATCCCGAGGCCATCTTGGAGTTCCTCCACCACACCCATGCGCGGGCGGTATTGCGGGCCGCCACGCTCGCGGCTGGGACGTCGTCCGCCGACGGTCTCGACGGCATGCAGTTCGCCTTCCTGCAAGCCTGGCGGCGTCTCAACTCGCCTACCGGACCTGCCGTACAGGACTGGGGAGGCTGGTTGCGTCGAACCGCAGTCCGGCATGTGCTGAAGGACGGGGAAAGCCGACGGCAGACCGTCCAGCTGGACGGAGTCGACCTGCCGGATCCCGTTCTCGACATCGCGGGCCATGTGGTGCTGAAAGAGCAGTACCAGGGCATCCTGGAGTCAATCAGCGGACTGTCACCACGTCGTCGGCAGGCCCTGGGGCTGCGCGACATCGCGGGATACACCACTGCGGAGACCGCAGAGATCATGGGCGTGACCGAAGGGACCGTACGCAATCTGATCGACCAGGCGCGTTCCCACATCCGCGAGGCAGCGGGGGAGGCTAACGATGACTGACAACCCGGCCGCGTCCGGCGGCCTCGAACCGGACGACAGCCCCATCGGAGGGATCCTCGACCGCGTCGAGCACGCGCTCGGTGACGTCCTCGACGATGCCTTCGACGAGCGGGCTAGTTGGCGCCAGTTGCAGAGCCTGGTGGCGTCGTCGCCCCGCATTGTGGTCCAGGCGTACGGAGGCTCTTCCGTAGCCGATGCCGAGGGCATTAAGCGCGTCGCCAAGCGGATCGTGGAAGCGAAGAAGAACGGCCACCAGGTGGTCGTTGTCGTTTCCGTGATGGGCGACACGACGGAGGAGCTGATCGATCTCGCCGAGCAGGTATCTCCGATGCCGGCCGGGCGTGAGTTCGACATGCTGCTGACCGCCGGAGAGCGGATCTCCATGGCGCTGCTGGCCATGGCGATCAAAAACCTGGGCCACGAGGCCCAGTCGTTCACCGGCAGCCAGGCGGGCGTCATCACCGACTCGGTCCACAACAAAGCCCGGATCATCGACGTCACGCCCGGCGGTATCCGCACGGCCCTCGACGAGGGCAACATTGCCATCGTCGCCGGGTTCCAGGGCGTCAGCCAGGACAAGAAGGACATCACCACGCTCGGCCGCGGCGGCAGCGACACGACCGCCGTCGCGCTGGCCGCCGCCCTCGACGCCGAGGTGTGCGAGATCTACACCGACGTCGACGGCGTGTTCACCGCCGACCCGCGCGTGGTGAAGAAGGCGAAGAAGATCGACTGGATCTCCTTCGAGGACATGCTGGAGCTCGCCGCCTCCGGCTCCAAAGTGCTGTCGCACCGTTGTGTGGAGTACGCCCGCCGCTACAACATCCCGATCCATGTGCGCTCGTCCTTCTCGGGGCTGCAGGGCACCTGGGTCAGCAACGAACGACCGCGTGGAAGCGAGTCACCGCAAGGGGACAAGCCGATGGAGCAGGCGATCATCTCCGGTGTTGCACACGACACGTCTGAGGCAAAGATCACGGTCGTCGGCGTACCGGACAGGCCAGGCGAGGCTGCAGCCACCTTTCGAGCCATCGCGGACGCGGAGATCAACATCGACATGGTCGTGCAGAACGTGTCCGCCGCCTCCACCGGGCTGACGGACATCTCCTTCACCCTCCCCAAGACCGAGGGCCGCAAGGCCATCGACGCCCTGGAGCGGGCGAAGACCGCCATCGGCTTCGACTCGCTGCGCTACGACGACCAGATCGGCAAGATCTCCCTCGTCGGCGCCGGCATGAAGACCAACCCGGGTGTCACGGCCTCCTTCTTCGAGACGCTGTCCGACGCCGGCGTGAACATCGAGCTGATCTCGACCTCCGAGATCCGCATCTCGGTCGTCACCCGCGCCGACGACGTGCCGGAGGCCGTGCGGGCGGTGCACACCGCGTTCGGTTTCGACAGCGCGAGCGATGAAGCGGTCGTTTACGGAGGCACCGGGCGATGACCACGACCATGGTCAGCTCGCCGACGCTCTCCGCGTCGCTTAGAGGTCGTTCCACCGCTCGTCGGGGATCTCGCGCGGTCTGGCCTTGGGAATCTTGGGGTTGTAGCGAATCCGGCCTTCGGGCCCGAAGGGGTCCAGCGGATTGTGGTGAGCGTGCGGGCGGCTGCCCCTACGATCGAGCGGCACCGGGTTGACCAGCGGGCCGTGCCCGGTCTCGATCCAGAACTCGTAGAAGCTGCGGACGACCGCGTTGCTGTGCCGGATCGTCCGGGGCTGGTACTGATCTCCGGGGTTCCGCTTGCGCGTGATCGGGTTGACCATCCCCGCGGTGGACACTGACTTCGTCCGTGGCGAGATACGGGGCTTGGTCGTCTGCTTCAGCCAGAGCACCAGATCCCGCACTTCCGCCGACGTGGCCCTGTCCCACTCGACCTGAACAACGCGCAGCCACCGCCACCACCGCAGCAACGCGTACGCGTAACTGCGTACAGAGCCGGGCCGGTTCCGGGCGACAAAGTCCCGCAGGTACCGCCGAACAGGATCGACCGGCACCCCATCCGGATCGACCACGAGCCAGGGCACCACACCTTCCGACGGCACGACCTTGCCCCACCGCGGCAGACGGATCGAACCGAGATCCCGTTCCACCTCATCCAACGACCTCACGCAGCCCTCCTTACTATTCGCTGCCTGAGATCCACCGGTCAGCCCCTGCCCGACCCCTCCAACGCCTCGGAGTGTCGTCCGGTAGTCCGGTCAACAGAGACACCGCCCGCCACCAGGTCAACCACGCCCAAGTCGAACGCGGGCGACAGGCCCGCGAGCACTTCGAGGAGGCCAGCCCCGTCGCCCCGGCGATCCGCAACATCGACCGGTCGGTGGAGTTCCTGGACTTGGTCACCGCCTGCCACGCGTTCGTCGCGGCGTCCGGCCGCGTCGTCCCGGGCCTGCGCGACCGCCAGCTCGGCGACGACGAACGCGTCATCGCCCATGAGAACGTCGCACGTGTTCGCGCGACCCTCGACTGGATCGAGACCGCCGTGGACACCGGCAAGGTGGACGTCGACGGCGAACTGGCCAAGCTCCTGCAAGGCGAGTAGGCGATGCCGCGCGCTTCCGAGCGCAGATCGGCAGCAGCCCAGCGACACGCCGACACCGTCCGGTTCGCGCTCTTCGAGGCCCGTCCGGCCGGTCTGACCTTCGTCCAGCTGGTCAGATCCAGCGAGCTGTCGCCCCATCAGACCCGCTCGGGCCTGGCCTGCCTGCGGGACACCATCACCGAACGCGGCTGGCCGCCGCTGATCTGGACGAGGCCGGACGGCTACAAGTTCTGCGCCGACCCCGCTGAACTCCAGGCATACGAGGTCGCGATCATCCGCGGCAAGCTCACCGAGATCCGCCGCTTCATCACCGGAACCGTCGCCCCGCACGCCGCTCTCCAACCCAAGGGCCGGTGGATCAAACACCTCAACACTCAGCTCAACTCGGTCGAGTCCACGCTCGACGTCATCGCCGACTACACCGACGCCGACGCCTGAACGGCGGGTCCGGCCGCGAAGCGGCCGGACCCGCCCCCTCTTCCAGGGAGGGAACGATGCCGCGCAGGCGCTGCTACCCCTCCGACACCTGGGACGACGAATGGGCCCTGATCGAACCGCTGCTGCCGACACCGGCCTGCGAAACGAAGACGGGCGGCCGTCCCGTAAAGCACCCCCGCCGGGAGATCGTGGACGCGATCCGCTACGTGGTCGATACCGGCTGCAAGTGGCGGGCTCTGCCCAGGGACTTCCCGCCCTGGCGCACGTGTTACGGCTTCATGGCCCGCTGGGCCGCCGCCGGCGTCATCGGGCAGATCCGTGACCAGCTCCGCAAGCGGATCCGCCGCGAGATGGGCAAGGCGCCCGGAGCGGTCGCCACCGTCATCGACTCCCAGTCGATCAAGGCCGCCGAGACCGTCGGTAAGGACTCCCGCGGCTACGACGCGGGCAAGAAAATCAATGGCCGCAAGCGGCACCTGGTCGTGGACACCAAGGGCCTGCCGCTGTTCGTCATGGTCACCCCGGCCGACATGACCGACCGCAACGCGGCCAAGGAAGTGCTGTTCCGGCTGCGGCTGATGCACCCCGAAATCACCATCGTCTGGGCCGACTCCGCCTATGCCGGACAGCTCGTGACCTGAGCGAAGGCCTTCCTGAACCTGACGATCAAGACCGTCAGCCGCCCGAAGAACGTCGATGGGTTCGTCGTTCTGCCCCGGCGCTGGGTCGTCGAACGCTCACACGCCTGGGTTATGCACGCCCGTCGGCACGCGCGCGACTATGAACGGCTCATCCAGCACTCGGAATCGCTCATCACCTGGGCCGCGATCACCCTTATGACCTGGCGCATCACCCGCCGAAGCTCCCGCAGAAGCAATCAGCCGGCCTCCCGCGAGGCTCAACGCGACTGATCGTCTCGGCACTGACGGACAGCAGTGCCACCAAGAGGTCACCGGGCCCGGATCGCGGCCCTGGCCGGCCTGCGACAGGCCCTCCACCAGCTGAGTGACGACGTCCAGGATCGACTTCCAGACCGCGGTCGGCGCTCTCAGCTGGGGTCGCGATCGCTGGTCACCTGAGAGCTGCGAATGACCAAGTGCAGCCCTGTCCGCGAATGATTCACGATCGCAGATCTGGATCACCAATATGGAGCGACTGAAACTTTCGCTTACCGGAATGGCTGATACCTGCCTTTCTCGTCTCGCATTCAGTACAGATCCTGGCATGACCACGACAACCTTGGAGGAAATGTGCGAAGATCGCGCATCTTAAGTATTCCCCTCGCCGTCGCCGCAGTATCGCTACTGACACTATCGTCCGCCGAAGCTGGGGAATCCGACGCATCTAACCGTGCCGTCTCCTACTCGGACGCTGCGGGGTGGCAGGTCAACGGGTACTTCCCCTGCGACAATTCCCATGAGTGGCCGTTCCCCAGCTGGTCGATCCGGTTCATGAACGACATCAATTGTAACCGGAGGGTCTGGCTCTACAACCAAGTAGACAAAAAGGGGCACTCTATCTGCATTAGCCCCGGGAACACAAAGAGCATCCCCGCAGAGTACGACCAACCGTCCATCGTGGAGGTCGGAGCAATCGCCATGTGCCCGTAACAGACCGATCTGTGGGTCTCAACGGCATGCCTGCCCCCGTGGTGAGCTGAGCTGCATGGACCGCAGCATGGCCCGTGCAGCTCAGATGCTGCTCACTTCCCCAAGTGCGGATAGGTCAATATCGGGAATAAAGCCCGCCGGACGCACCGTGTATGTGCGCACTTCCATGTGCACCGGATCCACGAGAAGCGCCGCCCACACTCCATGCAAAGACTTCCCGGTATCGACCAGCATGCTGAAATCACCTCGGAGGGTGACCAAGTAAGCAGCATCATTGGTCGAGGTTACATTGTCATGAAGCAATTGTATTGCTTCATTTCGAGTTGTAGTCACCCATAGAATTTCACTTGGGTTATCCTCGCCCCATTTTCTGGCCCATTCGCGTACGAGGCTGTCTAGACTGGACCCTGTCAGGTTTTGTGACATACCGAGAGCCTATGCATCAACCGGCTACCTGTCTCGACGATATCGCGTCAGGCGCCTCAACGAGTTCGGTGGAACGGCTTTGCGTTGGAGCTGCTTTGGCACGAGTGATCATGGCTCCGTAAGGCTCTGGCGCTTCGGGCAGTCTGTTGACCTGCCCGTTAAAGCACGACGTTGGGGCCATGATCTTCGAGGCTCGCGCCAAAGTGGCTGCCTTTAATCGCACGAAACAGTCTCCTCCGCTGTACAGCCCAACTGACCATCAGTCGGACGTTCTTGAACGAAACGAGACCGTCGATGCGGAACACGGGGTGCAGCAGTGGCATACCAGCCAATGCCTCCTCTTCTGCCTCACTTGCCTGAGAAGTGCCATCCCTTGGCACGGACCTCAGCAGGTTCAGGAACAGGTACTAACCTTGTGCTTTATCCACTGGGCCAGAACGGCGCCTCGAACGGGATCACTCGTTCGGGAGTTTGCCGGAGGTGAACACGGCCTTCATCTGATCATGTGCCCCGACCAAGGACGCACTTGAACTCGACGAAGGCCGTGGGGGAATGAGCCTGCTGCACCACGATGTCCGGCCGGAGCCGTTCGCGGAAGCGTCACGCTTCCGGGAGGACTTCTTCGCCTCTCTGACCGCGCGGCGTGACGAACTGTTCGAGCTCGCGGACGCGCTGCTGTGTGCGGACGGGCCGGTGACGTCGCCGGTGGATCTGACGCTTCTGGCCGAGCACCGGCGTGGGCACGGTGCGCTGTACGACGCGCTCAACCGGGGCCGTCTCGACGCCGACAGGTTGCGGCTGTCGTTGGCCGCGCTGCCCCAGCCGAAGGCGGCCGACAACCGGCTCGTCCTGGCTGTGGACGTGAGCAACTGGCTGCGGCCGGACGCCGAGTGCAGCGCGGACAGGCTCTTCTGCCACACCTTCGGCCGCGGCCGGGACCAGCACCTGATGATCCCGGGCTGGCCGTACTCGTTCGTCGCTGCGCTGGAGGCGGGCCGCACGTCTTGGTGCCAGCTGCTGGACGCCGTCCGGCTCGGCCCCAGGACGACGTCGCCGAGGTCACCGCCCGCCAGGTCCGCCGCGTGGTCGAGGACCTCATCGCCGGCGGACGCTGGCGCGAGGGCAGTCAGGACATCCTGGTCATCTTCGACGCCGGCTACGACGCCCCGCGCATGGCCCACCTTCTCGGCGGGCTGCCCGTCGAGATCCTGGGCCGGATGCGCTCGGACCGTGTCATGCGCCGGCCGACACCCACACCGCTGGAGTACGCCCTGGCCTATCCCCAGGGAGGGCGGCCGCCGAAGCACGGCAAGGAGTTCCGCTTCGCCAGGTCCGAGACCTGGGGCGAACCAGACACGGCGACCGTCCAGGTCACCGACCGCTACGGTGCCGCACGGGCGATGGCCTGGGACCGTCTCCACCCCCGCCTCACCACCCGCTCCGCGTGGATCGACCACGACGGCGAACTGCCCATCATCGAGGGGACGCTGATCCGCCTGCAGGTCGACAAGCTGCCCGGCGGCGGGGAGCCGCTGCCGCTGTGGCTGTGGTCCTCTGCCACCGGCATGACCGGCACCGATGTCGATCTTCGCTGGCAGGCGTTCCTGCGAAGGTTCGACCTGGAGCACACGTTCCGGATGATCAAGCAAACCCTCGGCTGGACCCGCCCCAAGCTCCGCACACCAGAAGCGGCGGACCGGTGGACGTGGCTGATCATCGTCGCCCACACCCAGCTCCGTCTTGCCCGGCCACTCGCCGAGGACGTCCGCCGCCCCTGGGAGAGACCGGTCCAACCGAACAGGCTCACCCCGGCCCGGGTCCGCCGGGGGTTCAGGAACCTCCGCCCGACGCTGCCCTGCCCGGCCCGGGTTCCCAAACCGACCCGACCTGGCCCCGGCAGACCGCTCGGCTCGAAGAACCAGCAACCCGCCACCCGCTACGACGTGGGCAAAACCGTCCGGCGCCCCGAGACCATCGCCGAACGCGACCGGATCAGACCATAAGAGAAAAGCTCAGACAACTCTCACGACATCCGACAAAGGGATATCGATCCTGGTGGCGTCGCCGAAGATGTCCACCGTCAACTCGACACGGCCCCGAACATGGTCGACAGCCACGACGGGGCTCGTGAAGTCCGTGAACGGTCCCCCAATAATCCGCACGTCAGTCCCGACCTGAATGTCCATCTCGTACGTCACATCGGGCCCTTCGCGCTACTGATTCGGTCAGCCAGTCGCTGACAGAAGCGAACTTACCCTCCGGCGGAACGGGGCCGAACGGCCCGAGGCGGGCAGGGAGTGTGACCGTTGGTTAAACCACAAGCTTAACCCCGGCGTGCCCAGCCCCGGCTATTGCGGTCGCCGATCGTCGGGCAGTGGATCCAACGTCGTCCAGATCCTGACTGCCGCGGCAGGTTCTGCCATGGTTCCGGGCGGGGGCTCTTGATAAGCGATCACCATGCTCTCTGGCAGTTGTTGATCCATGTTGTAGTAGCCCAGGAAGAGCCCCAAACCATGGCAAAGAGCGTGGGCTTCTCGCCCCGTCATCCCGACCACGTCAGGGACTTCGATACGTGCCGGACTGTCACCCATCCCCGCACCATACGGCCGACCGCGCCGCAGCGGCGAGGCTCCCGCGGCACGACGAAACGACGTCCCCCATACCTGCACCGGCACCCTGTAGTGCTGTGACCGGATTGGTTCGCCGGGTCACGGTTGAGGATTTGCGGCCGCAGCACCAGGCCGCGTCGGGCCGGTTGGGCCTACGGGCCGGGCGCCCCTGGCTACCGCTGGGAGGGTCCTCAGTCCGGCGTTCTAGGGCCGACACCACCCAGGACGCCGTCGCTCGTTCCTTGACGGGCGAACGCTGCCCCGGGAGGGGCGTCGGTTGCGGGCCTGTCCACGGGGCGGGGCGCCCTCTTGTGGCGTTGATCGACGACCGGTACAACAGGAGCGTGACCGACCCTTTCGCGCCATCCCCGGACGGCCATTTCGTGCAGCCGCCCGCGCCCGTCCCGGCGGGCAGGAGGCGGTGGACGAAGGAGTCGGCCGGAGGCATGTTCGCGGGTTTCGCGGCTTTCTGGGGCGCTCAGGTGCTGGTCTTCGGACACGTCAGCCAGTTGTTTCCCATGTACGAGCACACAGTCACCGGACTGACGGGCCTCCTTGCCGCGGCGGCTGCCTATCCGCTCGCCACGCGGTGGCTCAAACGCCTGCCCTCGTCGGACCCATCCAAGCGGTAGGCAGTAGCGCGACGGCAAGGCAACGGGCCCGGCAAACGACCGAGTTCCGCCGCGACGGCCCGCGTGATCTTGAGCTGCTTGAGCAGGGGCCCCGGCTGACGAACCGTTCCAGCTAGTGCTCTGATCGCGTAGGTTCGCCGGGCTGGTGGTCGTGGCGGTTGGATGTGCGGTGACGTCCAATCCGACCGCTGGAGGCGCGGTGGCCGAGCCTGTCCGTGTGCGCAGACTGACCGACCAGGAGGGGCAGAAGCTGCAGCAGATCGTGCGCCGGGGCAGCACCAACTCGGTGCGCTACCGGCGGGCGATGATGCTGCTGGCCTCAGCCGGCGGGAACCGGGTGCCAGTGATCGCCCAGCTGGTCCAGGCCGACGAGGATACCGTCCGCGATGTCATCCACCGCTTCAACGAGATCGGCCTGGCCTGCCTGGACCCTAAGTGGGCGGGAGGCCGGCCCCGCCTGCTCAGCACTGACGACGAGGACTTCGTCGTGCAGACGGCCACCACCCGCCCCACCAAGCTCGGTCAGCCTTTCACCCGCTGGTCACTGCGCAAGCTCGCCGCCTACCTGCGCAAGGTCCACGGCCGGGTGATCCGCATCGGCCGCGAGGCGTTACGCTGCCTGCTCGCCCGCCGGGGCGTCACCTTCCAGCGCACCAAGACATGGAAGGAATCCCCCGACCCGGACCGCGAAGCGAAACTGGACCGGATCGAGGAGGTCCTGGACCGCTTCCCGGACCGGGTGTTCGCCTTCGACGAGTTCAGCCCGCTCGGAATCCGGCCCACCGCGGGCTCGGGCTGGGCCCAACGGAAGCATCCCGACCGGGTTCCGGCCACCTACCACCGCACCCACGGAGTGCGCTACTTCCACGGCTGCTACTCGGTTGGCGACGACCGCCTGTGGGGCGTCAACCGCTGCAAGAAAGGTGCCGCGAACACGCTGGCCGCGCTCAAGTCGATCCGCACCGCACGGCCCGACGGCGCACCCATCTACGTCATCCTGGACAACCTGTCCGCCCACAGGGGCACCGACATCCGCCGCTGGGCGAAGAAGCACAAGGTCGAGTTGTGCTTCACCCCGACCTACGCCTCGTGGGCGAACCCCATCGAAGCCCACTTCGGACCGCTGAGGCAGTTCACCCTCGCCAACTCCAACCACCCCAACCACCCCGTCCAGACCCGGGCCCTGCACGCCTACCTGCGCTGGCGCAACGCCAACGCCCGCCACCGCGACGTCCTGGCCGCCGAACGCAAGGAACGCGCACGCATCCGCAGCGAGAAGGGCATCCGCTGGGGCGGACGCCCCCTCATAGCCGCAGCCTGATCCCAACCCGGCGAACCTAATTCCTTGTTAACGGTGCCACGAGGAGCTGTGAGCCTTGCGGTGCTGTTCGAACTGGACCGTGATGTCTAAACGTTGCCTGGCGACTGACGCCTCGCATCAGAGCGGCGGACGGTCCGGCGGATCTCGTGATGGCGGTCGCGTGGGCACCGGGCGGATGCCTTCGGCGAACACGGCGTTGATGCCTCCGCATAGAGCGGTGACGCTCGGTGCCTTCGCGGCCGCCACCACGTCAACACCCGTCACCTGATCACTCGTTGGTGTTTGTGGTGCGAGCCCGTCGCACGGTGACCTCTTGATACGCCCGAGCCGTTCGAGCTCCGGCTTAGACCGAGGCCCGTGGGATGAGCTGGCGCCACGAACGGCTGCTGAGGTGGCGGACCGGCCATCGGGCCGAGTCCTTGAATTAGGTCGCTGCGTGGCCCGCATGCGCTCGTGATCAGCGCAAACAGTCAACGCTCAGAGGGGGAGTAACTTGATCTACTGCGGAATCGACTGGGCCGAACGAACTCACGACGTCGCCCTCGTCGACGACTCCGGCCAGCTGCTGGCCAAGAGGCACATCGCCGATGACACGGACGGCTATCGGATCCTGTTGGACCTGCTCGCCGAATACGGCGACACCGAGGACAACCCAATTCCGGTGGCGATCGAGACCTCCCGGGGCCTGCTGGTGGTGGTGCTGCGGACCGGCAAGCGGCAGGTCTTCGCGATCAACCCGATGGCCGCCGCCCGCTACCGCGACCGTCACAGCGTCTCCCGCAAGAAGTCGGACCCCGGCGACGCCCTGGTGCTGGCGAACATCCTCCGCACCGACATGCACGCCCACCGCCCCCTGCCCCAGGACAGCGACCTGGCCAAGGCCCTCGCCGTCCTCGCCCGCGCCCAGCAGGACGCGACGTGGAACAAGCAACAGTGCGCCAACCAGCTCCGGTCCTTGCTCCGTGAGTACTACCCGGCCGCTCTGGACGCCTTCGCCAAGTGGAACAACGGCCTGTGCCGGTCCGAGGCCCGCGAACTCCTCAAGACCGCCCCCACCCCCACCAGGGCCGCTCGGCTGACCCGCACGCAGATCCAGGCCGCGCTCAAACGCGCCGGCCGCAAGCGAGGCATCGAAGCCGAGGCCGAACGGCTCCGCGAGGTCTTCCGCGCCGAGTGGGCCCACCAGCCGCCGCTCGTCGAGGACGCGCTCGGCAAGCAGATGCTGGCCCTGCTGGTCCAACTGGAGGCTGCCTGCACCGCAGCCGACGACCTCGCAGAGGCGGTCGAGTAGGCACCCGGACGCTGACGTGATCCTCAGCTTCCCTGGTCTCGGCGTCCAGCTCGGCGCCCGGGTGCTGGCCGAGATCGGAGACGACCGGCAGCGGTTCGCCGACGCCCGCGGTCTGAAGGCGTACGCCGGCTCCTCACCCATCACCCGCGCCTCCGGCAAGAAGTCGTCCATCACCCGCCGGTGGGTGAAGAACGACCGACTCAACCACGCCGGCTACCTCTGGGCCTTTTCCGCGATCACTGCCTCACCCGGCGCCAAGGCCCACTACCGCAGGCGGCGCGACGACCACGGAGACTGGCATGCCGCCGCCCAGCGCAACCTTTTCAACCGCATGATCGGCCAGCTCTACCACTGCCTCCAGAACCACACACCGTTCGATGAGAGCAGGGCCTTCCCACCGAACTCCCGGTCGCCGCTTGACCTGCTAATCGCCTGAGGTGTCTACGCGGTCACAGCAGCAGGTCGCCCGGCAAGTTGATCGTCTTGTACTCCAGGAACGAGCTGAGACCCTCGGGCCCGAACTCGCGGCCGATCCCGGATTCCTTGTATCCGCCGAAGGGGGCAGCGAACTCGATCCGGTACCCGTTCAGCGTCAGGGTCCCCGTCCGTACCCGGCGAGCGATGCGCATGGCCCGGTCCAGGTCGCCTGTCCAGACGCTCCCCGACAGGCCGTACTTCGAGTCGTTCGCGATACGGACCGCGTCGTTGTCGTCGTCGAAGGGGATCACGACGAGCACCGGGCCAAAGATCTCCTCCTGCGCGATGCGCATGGAACTGTCGACGTCAGCGAAGATCGTCGGTTCGACGTACCAGCCCGTCGACTGGCTCGCGGGCCTGCCGCCGCCGACGGTGATCGTCGCGCCGTCCTTCCGCCCGCCGGCGATGTAGTCCTCGACCCGCCGCCGCTGGCGCTCGGCCACCAGGGGGCCGACCTCGGTCGAGGGGTCATCCGGATCGCCGACCCGCAGCGCAGCAGCCGATTGCGAGATCGCATCCACCACCTGCTGATAGCGGCTGCGATGAGCGAGGATCCGGGTCTGTGCCAGGCAGTGCTGGCCGGACATCATGATCGCGTACGGCATCAGGGCGGGCACAACGCTGTCGATGTCGGCATCCTCCAGGATGATGGCGGGCGACTTCCCGCCGCACTCGAGGGTGACGCGCTTGAACTGCTCGCCGCACAGCGCGCCGATCCGCCGCCCTACGGCGGAGCTGCCCGTGAAGCTGATCTTGTCTACCAGCGGGTGCCGCACGAGCGATTCACTGTTGTCCCGGTCGGCGGGCACGATGTTGAGCACCCCCGGGGGCAGACCGGCCTCCATGGCAGCGTCGGCGAGCAGGTACGGATGCAGCGGGGTCTCCGGCGCGGGCTTCAGCACGACGGTGCAGCCGGCGATCAGGGCGGGAGCAAGATTCACCATCGTCAGGATGAGCGGCGCGTTCCACGGCACGATCTGCCCCACGACGCCCACCGGCTCCCGAAGGATCCGCGCGGGACCGCTGAGACCTGCCCGATCCTGCTCGAAGGGGAACGTCGCGGCAAGTTCCCGGTAGTAGTCCAAAACCATCACGGGAATCGGTGCCTGGAGCTGATTTGAGAAGCTGATCGGTGAGCCCATCTCCGTGGTGATCAGCTGAGCGATCTCGGGGACACGTGCGCGCAGGTACTCGCCGAACGGGCCCAGCGCGTCCGCGCGCTCCTGTGGAGACATGCGGGGCCAGGGGCCATCGTCGAAGGCGGCGCGTGCCGCGCGGACTGCTCGGTCGATATCGGCAGGCGTCGATGAGGGAGCGGTACCGATCCGCTCCTCCGTGACCGGGGAGATGACCTCGATCACGTCTTTCGAGGCGGGCGTGACCATGTCCCCGCCAATGAACAGGCGGTCCTGCACTGTGCGGCTGGTCATGGCCGCTCCTTTCGCCGTGCTGCCGTCGGTGAGCGAAGCCGAGCCGTCACCGCATGATGCTGCCTCTAGCCGACCACGTCCGGGCCTCGGCCGCGTGCGGGCCTCCACCAGACGGAGGACTGATGCCGTGGCGACCCCCGCGAGCAGCAACCCGGTGAACCTTCCCGGTCACGGCACTAGCAGCCGTTCGTCAGGGAAACCTTGTGACCGACGGCTGCGATCTTGGTGGCACGTTCCTTGGTGGCCTCGGAAGCAGGTCCGAGGATGAGCGACGCTGATCTCCCGGCCGGGAGGATGAGCCCCAGGGGAAGCGTCTTGTGGGCGCTGATCCCGCTGTTCACGCTCGGGCTGGGAATGATGTTCGTCCTCGCGTGGGCGGCGCACCGACTCCGGTCACGCCCTCTCAACGTCAGTGCCGTCGTGACGCTGATCATGACGGTTGTCGCCTTGCCCCTCAGCGGTGCGCCGAATGATTCAGGCAGGGGCGCAACCGGCGCGGTATTGATCACCCTGCTGATCGGCGACGGCCTCACGGCGACGTTCATGATTCGCGACGGCTCGTCGAACCGCCGGCTGTGGGGCCAGCCGCACTGCGTCTGGGGGTGCGGATCCGGTTGTTGGGGCAGCCCTTGAGCGTCGGCAGCAGCGGGCCGAAGCACGAAGCATCCTCGAACGTGATCCCGCCCTCGCACGAGAGCTGCGGATCGGCCGGCCGGATCTCCCACAGCAGTTCGATGATGGCGGCCTCATCGACATCAATCACGTACCGGTCGCGATTCTCGCCACTCTGCCCGGCTTCTCACCGGAGCTGGCTGAACAGGTCGCCCGGTCCCGCGACGAGCACCATGGCTTCGCGTTCGTCCAGGATCTGAAGGTCTACGCCAACATCCCCGGGGGCCTGTCGACGAACTCGCCGAACGGTTGATCTTCCTCCACTGACTCAGGGCCCCGCGCCATCGTGATCACTTGGGACGGCACGGTTTTGCCTGACGTGATCGCCTCGGGAGTGCGTCGCCGGGCCAGCCTCAGTGACACAGCTACAGCGTTTTGTTCGCCCCCCCGGCGCCGTCCCAAGCGATATCCACCGCGACACTCGAAGCCTCACACTCGTCGAACACCGGAGACCTGAACTGTGCCTGCGCTGCTCAGTGGCCTTCAACGAGGCGCTCGGCGAGAAGCGGGGAGAACGAACCAGCTGGAGTAGTGGGCGTTGTGCCGCACATGCCGTCGGAGTCTCCGGGGACCTTGATCCACAGCAGATACTCGGCGCCGCCGACGCCGATCGAGGAGGGGACGCCGAGGCGGCGGCCTGCCGGGTTGCAGTAGTCGACGTGCTGTCCGTTCTCGTCCATGGCGCCGTTGCCGTTGCGGGAGGTGTCGATGACGAACCGTGCACCGGGCACGCCGAGTGCGGCCAGGGCCTGGGCGACCTGGTGCCCGTAGATGCAGGAGACGTCGGTGGAGTCGTAGTTCGCCACACCGATCGCGAAACCCCTTGCGCTGGCTGCCCCGGCTGCCGCGAGCCGGGCGGCCATGTCGTCAGGCCTGATCCAGGTGGCGTTGCCCCCGTCGAGGTAGGAGCGGACGAGAGGGCACGCGGCGAGCGCGTTGGCCGCGTACGTGACGAGGCCGGTCCGTTCTGCTCGCGCCGCTTCTGTGGGGAGACTGCCGAGTTGGCTGAGGGAGTCCGGTTCGACGATGACCAGGGCCGGGCGGTCGCCGATGCCCGCAGCGAAGGCGTCGATCCATGTGCGGTACTCCTCGGGCGACTTGGCCCCGCCGCTGGACTGGCCGCCGTTGTCCCGGTTGAACATGTTGTAGGCCGCCAGGATCGGCAGCCGACCGGCCGCTGCCGCAGCCGTCACATAGGCGTCCACGTCGGCGTGGATGTCCTTGTTCCAGTCACCGAACCACTTCGCGGTCGGACGCCGTACCAGTGAGCGGGCAATCTTCGCGGCCCGGGGATCGGCGGGGTTCGCGGCGACCCACTTCGCGGCGTTGGAATCCGGGTCGGCGTAGAAGCCTTCGCGGACGGTGGAGCAGGTCAGGCGGACCTCGGTCAGGTAGACGGTGACCGCTGTTCCCTGCCCGAACTGGAAACTCACCTGCCCCATTGCGGTGTCGAGGGGCGAGGTGAAGGTGAGGACGAAATGCGTGTCCACCGCCGACAGCGTCACCGTACGGTCCACTCCGGCTGTCCATGGGGCTGCGCCGAGGCCTACCTGCGCGCGGAGCGTGGTGCCGGGCTGGCTGGCCCGGGCGGTGAAGGTGAGCGTGTAGGTGCAGCCGGGGCGCAGGGTGATGTTGTCCTGCCCGAACGGGGCATCCCACAGATTGGCGGCGTCGGTGGTGGCGGTTGCCTCCAGGCCCGTGCCGGGCGCGTTGAGGGTGACCATGGCGGGGTCGCCGGACCACCAGCCGGTGGTGCCGGTGGTGAAGGTGCCGTTGGTGACGAGGTCTCCGTACTGGGCGGCCACAGGTGCTTGTTCCTCCGGTTACTTGATGTAGGTGACGCGAAGCTGCGGAGGGTGCGAACTGCCCACGCCGTCGAACTTCCCGTAGCTGATGGTGCTGGTGGTGTTCGGGTCGACCGCGATACCGCGGAACGTCGTCGAGTCGAAGATCGACGTGATGTCGACCCACCGGCCGCTGGCACGGGCCCAGCCGGTGATGGTCTTCGAGTCGCTCTGATCGGCGGAGAACTTGCCCGGCCGGGAGGCGTGACCGTGCGCCTTGAGGACGGCGGTGCCACCGGAGGCCAAGTACCAGTGGTTGGCGTACAGGTACACCTCGACCTTGAGCAGCTTCGCGCCGGACAGGTCGGAGGCGAGGCTGCCACCGAAACCCACCAACGCGGCCTGGACGCCGTTGTTGGACGAGAAGTAGCCGCCGACCATCTGGCTGCCGTAGTAGCTGTTGTAGCCGGACCGGTTCGCGTAACTACCGGACCAGGCGGCCTTGTACGTGCGGGTGACCTTGACGGGCGGGTCAGGGACCACCGCCCCGCCTGTGTTGTAGACGCCGGTCTCGGCGACCTGTTCGCCGACGTCTTCCACCGTCATCTGTCCCAGGCGTCCCTTGGCCCCGGTCAACGTCACCTGCTGGCCGGCGGGAGCGCCGCTGTCGCTGGTGAACGAGAGCAGCAGCCGGTTGCGTCCGGGGCGGATCAGATCGTCAGGCGCGCACATGCCCGTGAACTCCAGTCGGACATGACGGCGGGCGGTCTGTGAAAGAGGGAAGCGCGCCTCTTGCAGCTGGGTGGACTTGACCAGAGGAGCGGCGGCGAAGCCGGAGCGCAGCCGCAGCACCAAGGAACCCCCTGCGGCAGAGCACTCCGCGGACCCGTCGTAGGCGATGCGGTACATGCGACCGGCCTCGGCGTCGAAGGCCAGCTCGACGTAGCCCATCTCGGTGCCGGTGGTGGTCTTGACCGACGCTGCCATCCAGTCAATGGCGACGAGGCCGCGTGGCCCGTTGTTGAGGGTGGCGAGGTCGTCGCCGCCGATGGTGACCGTTCCGGCGACGTTGAGGTTCTGGAACGAGGCGTCGCCGGTGGAGCCGATCGCGGCGACCCGCGTCGTACCGTTATGCAAGGTCAGGTAGTTGGCCTGACCGGAGACCAACGACACGACCTCCTCGCCGTCTTCGTCATACAGGCGAAGACCGCGTGGGCCGATCTCGGCGCGGGCACCTCCCGTGGCATCACCGAAGATCGTGTGCGCCTCGGCGTTGTCGAACACGCACCATCCGGCCGTGGCTGCGGAGGCCTCCAGACACAAGACAGCGCGAGTCGTGCCTTGCGGGGCGGCGACCTGCCCTGTCACGCGCCGCCACACACCCGCCTCAGGGGCGGCCTGTTCGGCGACGCCGTAGCCGAGCACCTCGCCCGCCGTGGTCTCCCACCGGGCCAGGATCTTCACGCCTTGAGCGGCATGGCCTTCGGAGGCCAGGACATCGACGCCGAGGAAGAGCTGCGAGGCCGCCAGCACCGGAACGGTCGCCAGCGGCAGCGTGAAGTAGGTGGGGGTGTCCGCCGTGCAGTCGAGCCGGATGCCCACGCCCGTACGGTTTCCGGGGGCGAGCGACCACGCGGCCCCGCCGGCCGCGACGGTGTTGGCGGTGGCCGCCCCTTCGAACCCGGGATCCGGGATCAGATTGGTGCCCTGGCCCACCGCGAGCTGGTCGGGGGTGACGGAGCCGACCGCCAGATGCGGGGTGGCGATCGCGCCGACCGCGATGTGGCCCTGCTGGATCACTCCGTTGCCCAGGTCGCCCGAGACGGCGCGGCGGGCCATCGTGCGGACGGCATCCGAGGTGAGGCTGGGGATGCCGGAGGTGTTGACCGCGACCAGCCGCACCCACACAGGGCCGTAGTGATTGACGGCGACAGTGACCGAGGCACCCGACGCGGCCTCGATCGTCGCCGAGGGCCATCGTGCATCCGGCACCGCGCTCGCCGACGTCAGGACATGAACCTGCACACGAGACAGATCCAGCGGCGCAGCCTCGGCGTCGGCGAAGCCGCCGTCCCAGGTGATGCGCAGCCCACCGAGGACCGACTCCACCTCTGGCACGGACGGGGTCGGCGGGCGCGGCCCGTTCACGGCGACCACGCCGCTGGTGCCGTCCGGCTGCTGGCCGATGACCGCGCGCAGCGAGCCGCTCTCGTCGTACACGTCGACCGCGCCGCTCTCGATGCTGGCGTTGACCAGCTTGGGAGCGCGGACGGCGCTCCGCAGGAGCTTCTCCAGACGGGCGAGACGGGTACCTATGTCGGTGGGCAAGCGATGTTCCTTGAGGGTGATCATGCGGCGGTGCCGTACTGGTGGGCGCCCGCCGGGTCGAGCTGGAGCGTGGCCGTCTCGCCGGCCTGGGTATCGGGGCGGATGGTGAAGCCCGTGATGCGGCACCAGCCGGACCAGTTCGTCCACGGGTCGCGGACGGTGACCCGGACGTCATCGCCGATCTGCCAGGAGCCGATGGGCGCGGAGGGGTGGTCGCGGACGGTGATCTCCTCGACCTGACCGAGGACCTGCCGCCATGCCCGTTCCGCCTTCGCGCGCTGGGCGAGGACGTCGCGGCCGCGTACCTCGGGGAGCTCCAGGACGCGCTCCAGGCGCAGCCTGCGGTTGCGGACGGCCTCGATGGCACGCTGCTGGGAGCGGCCCTCGCCGGTGCCGGTGGCAATAACGACCTGCGCGTACTCGTCCGCGCTGTAGGTGACCGGAGGGCTGTCGATGATGTTGATGCCGCTCGAGAACGCAATGTCCGTACGCCGGGCCCCGAGACGCGGATAGCCGAGCTGAATGCGTCGCACCGGCCGACGGCTGCTGTCCCACCAGGTCGTGCAGGTGTAGTCGGGGGAGTCCGGCCCCTTCACCAGGTCATCGAGCTGCTCGCCCAAGACCGGGGTCTCCCACCATCGGGAGTGCCACGGCTCGGCCGGGGTGCCGACCGTCGCTTTCGACACCGTGGGGTCGACGGTCAGGCCGAGGTTCCCATCGGGGATGGACTGGGCGTAGGCCACGATGTCCCGGGCAACCTTGCACGGATCGGCTCGAATGTACGGGCCGCGCCCGCCGAGCTCGCCGTCCAGGTCGTGCCGGCTGTGCAAGTACGAGGACCAGCCTGCTGCTTCGACCTTGAGCGCGTTACCGTCGGGCTCCGCCTGCCAGATGAGCCCGCCCCACCGCAGATGCCCGTTCCGCTCGGCGTAGATGAGCGTGTTACCCGGATCCGCGAGCTCAGGGTGCAGCCACGCCAACCGTGGCGAGAGCGTCCCTTGCAGATGGCCAGGCCCGTTGAGTTCAGGTCCGAACTCGACGCCATGTAGCGGCAGGTGGGGCGACAGCCACTCGCCGGTCAGAGCGTTCTGGGTGAGGTAGCGGTAGGTCACACCGGGCCCTCGGTGAACTCCACGTCCGCGATGATGCTGGTGCCGGAGTCCGCGCCGAGGTCGCCCTTCCAGTCCTTCGACATCTTGGCCTGGAGGTACAGAGCCTGGCTGGTGCCCCGGTAAGAGGCGGGCAGGGTGATGGTGTCGGCAACGACAGCTGTGCCCCGGCGAACGACTTTGCCCTGATTGTCGTCCACGATGGTGTCCTGGCCCTCGATGGTGCCGAAGACCGGCTGGAGATACCCGTAGAGGCTGTCGAAGTCCATACGGAGCCCGGCAATCGTCACGGTGAGGATCAGCTTGGTGGCCCAGTCCGGGACCGGGATCGTCCAGCGTGCCTCGGGCGGCCAGTTATGCCACTTGTCATCGTCCTTGTATGCCTTGGTCAGCTTGCTCGGATACGCGGTGTAGAGGGTGCGTTCGCGGCGGGGATTGGCAACCTTGCGAAGGTCGCGGATCATCGCCGCCGTGATGGTGCCAGTGTTCGCCGGGATGTCGAGGCGCGCGATCGCGATCCCCGTGACGCCCTCAGGAACGGCGGTGGCGGTGCCAGCGACATTGGGGATGACGTCGAAGACGTTGATCTGGTCCTTCGCCGGATCGAGACCACCTTCGAACTCCGGGTCCGTGATCCGCAGCACGATCAAATCCGAGCGCGGCGTTGCACCAGTCGGTGCGACCGGCACCGACGCGACACCGATGTTGTACGCGGTGTACGAGCCCTGCCACATGTTCGCCTTGCCGCGGATCACCGCCGACCCGTCCGCGACCTGCACGCCCGCACCGGGCACGGGAAGCGGCGTCACCTTCAGATCGGCAGCCTCGGTGATGCCTTCACCACCCCGGCTCAAGTCCTTGATCATCATGCGGAACGTCTGCGCGGAGTGGGTGGCTCCGTCGACGAGCAGGGGAGCTTGCGCGAGCGTCATCGGTGTACGGATTCCTTCGGTTCAGAGGGCTATGTAGGCGTCGCGCCACGCCACGGTGAGGCGCGCGGTGGCGGTGGGATCGGAAGCGGTCCAGCGGATCTCGCTGCGCCCCGGCGGGAGCACGAACGTGTCCAGGCGAGATGTGGTCGGCGCAGTACCACCGTTCTCACGGGTCACGCGGATCCGGCCGGGCCGGGTATCGACGCGAACCCACTGGCCGGCGGCGAGCGTGACCGGCAGATCAACGCAACGGCCGGTGCCGACGTGCGTGATGACGGGGTTCGCACACGGCCCGTGCACAGTGATCACCGGATGCGCGTCGATGGCACCGCCGTTGGTCACCCAACCTGGGCGGCTCTGGCCGTTCGGGCTGCCGCTGGTGACCCGGATCGGCGCCTGCACCGGCGCGGTGAACCCGCCGCCGGACAGCCACCCGAGCCGCAGCTGCGCTCCCTGCTCGAAGTCGGCGTAGTAACGAGGATCCGGGGCCACGAACTCAACATCGAGAGGTACCCAGCCGAAGGCGGCCTTCTCCCATGACGGTTCGAGCTTGCTCAGCCGCCCGTACAGGACCCGCACCGGAGAGCCGGGCCACTTGATGCGAAGCGGCATCACCGCCCCGCCGACCGTGCGGATCTTCCTGTCGTCGGCGACCGTCTCCAGGTCGGCGAGGGCCTGCCGGGCAGCGGCCGGATCGCCAGGGGTCTTGATCGCGCAATCGATGCGCAAGGTGCGGGCCTCGTACCAGTCCGGTGCCGCCCATGCGCCGTCCGCGCCGGGCTGCTCGACCAGCTCGCCGCGCGTACCCGGACGGCCGAGGCCTTCGATCTCCGCGATCGGGATGGCGGTGTCGTGGCCGAGGACGATGCCACCGAAGTCCAGCTGGAAATCCTTCAGTTCAGCGGTACTCATCGCAAGACGCCTCCGCGCTTCGCCCGCCGCATCTGGTAGGCGACCGTGGATGCGATGTCGCGCGCGGTCGCGCCGGTCTGGGCGACGTGGATGGTCTGGCTGCCGATGGCCGGCGCCTGGTGGATGACTACGACCCGAGCTCTCCCGCCTGCCGCGTCGATCAGCTTCTTCGGCGCGAGTCCGTAGCCGAACCGGTCAGCGACCTGCCCCAGCACGGCCGTCGCCCGGCCACGTTTGGCAGTGCCGAGAGGCAGATACGCCTCCCCGCCCGTCGAGCGTTCGGCGAACTTGATCAGCCCATTCCCCGACGGCGGATAGACGCCGGGCTCCCACAGGCCGCCATTCGCGTACGCCTTCCCAGCGTTGGCCTTCACCAGGTCGGCGAGGAACCGGTCCGCCTTGCCCGTTTTCCTTATCTGACCGTTGGAGCGGTTGGCGATCTCGATGAGCCGGTCTTCGTCGATCCCCGTCGACTCGGCAACGGCATGGATGCCGCGGCCCTTGGCCAGGGCGCCGATGAGCTTTACGAAGTCGCCGAGCTGATCTGAGTCGAGGGTCTTGCCCGCGCCTTGGGCCGCGCTGTTGGCCTGCTTCGCCTTCTTCTTGTCGCGCACGGCCTGGGCGGCGAGCGCCTCAGCGTTCTCATCGCCCTGCTCCGCCAGCCGAGAAGCGAGCGCGCCGTAGCCGCTGGAGGCCAGCTTGGCGAGGTTGTTCTGGAAGGCGGTGGAGTCCTTGACCGCGTTCTGGAGCTGCCCGGTGTAGTCGCCCAACGTTGCCTTGGCGGTGCCTGCGAGCTTGGTGAGCTGGGCGGCCATCGACTTCACGTACTTGGTGGACCCGCGGGCCATCTTCCGGGTGAGCGCGACGCCCTCTTCGCCCATCTCCTCCAGGGCCTTGGCCACATCCGTTCCCGCGCGACGGGACACGGTCGCCAGGTCGTTGTGCCAGGCCGAGGCGGTACGAACGGACTTACGGAGGTTCCGCTCGAACATGCCGAGGTCGAAGTGCTCCTTGCCGCCCTTGCCCTTGCGCTGCGACTTCGAGACCACGTCCGAGACAGAGAAGCCCGAGCCCCCTAGGGGCTGGTACGACCAGTTCGACAGGCCGCCATCGGCGTACCAGGTGACCTCCCCGTCGAAACGCCGGACGACCTCCTCGACAATCGCCTTGCTGCGGGGCCGCTTACTCGACGCCAAAGGCACATAGGCCTCGCCCTGAGTCTCCCGCTCCGCCCAGACGCGCATCGCTCCGGCCGGAGCGATCTGCGCGACGTGGTTCTCGCGAACGCCACCGTTCGCGTAAAACTCAAGGACAGAGCCACGGGCCTGCGGTGCCTGGATCATGTCCGGGACACCGTTGGCGTCCCGGTCCCAGCTCGTGGCTCTGAGGGACACGCCGACACCGATGGTCCGGCCCGTGATTCCGTTGATTGCGCTCTGGATGCTCCCTGCCGCCGAGACGGGCCCGCTGGTGGGCACCGTGATAGTGACGTTCTTGCTGCCCGGGATGTCGGTGACCTTGATGCCCAGGGCTTCGAGCTGCTGCCGTGCCTCGCCAGTGGGCGCGCTGACTGTGACGGTCTTGCCGCTGGGTACTCCGGCGATCTTCTGCTTGACCGCCTCCAGACTGGCGATCGTCTCCTGTGCCGCGGACGTGACCTTGACGTGCTTACCGCCAGGGGTCTGAGCGATCTTCGCGATCAGCGCGTCCAGATCCGTACGTGCCATGTCGGTCGGGGCGGTGATCTGCACACGCCGGTCCTTGAGATCCTTGATCTTGAAGCCGAGCTTCTCCAAGTCCTCGCGGGCCTCGTTGGAGAGGGTCGCGATGGTGACGGTCTTGTTGTCAGGGGTGGCCTTCAACGCCTGCTGGACAGCGATGAGTTCCGCCATCGCCTCGTCCATGCCGGCCGTCTGCAGCAGAATGGAGACCTGCTCCGGCACCAGCCCGGCAGCGTCGGCGAGCCTCCCGGCCTGCTCCGCGGTGAGCCCGTAGCCCTGCGCGGTGGCGATCGCGGACTCGCGGGCGGTGGCCATCTGCGCCTGTGCGGCCTTCAATGCCTCCGGAACGGACTTCCCGTTCGCCTCCGCGTACTGGTAGGCCGCCAACGCGGCGTCCGCGGAGTTCGTTGACAGGCCCTGGAGCAGGTCGTAGAGCTTCTGCCCGTTGCGGGTGACGGTCGAGAGTGAACCGTCCATGTTCAGCAGGGACTTGCTGTACCCCTGTGCCTGGTCGACGCCGCCCTTCAACGACTCCGCAGCATCCGACACGGACCGGTTCAGCCGGGCTTCCGCCGCGGACAGGTTCACCGAGCCGCCAGCCAGGACGTTCAAGGCATCGTGGAGGGCGCGGGCCCGGGTGTCGGCGTCGGCCGTGTTGACGGACAGGCGACGCATCGCGTCGGAGAACTTCCCGAACGGGCCGACAGCGTCTGCTGCGGAGCGACCTCCGGATCCGGTGGCATCGGCGAGATCCTTGGCGTCTTTGACAGCCTGCGACATCTCGCCCTTGACCGACCCAAGCGCATCCGCGGCCCGCGCTGCGGCCAGGCCCTGGTCGTTGTACGCCTTCGCCGCACCACCTTGAGTGGCGAGCCACTCGACGTTGGCCTCGGCCGTCTCGTTCATTCGCTTCTGGAGCGCGTTGAGACCGCCGTCCTGCCCGAGATAGGCCTCCGTGAGATCCCTGACGGAGACTCCGGCCTTCGACATGACCTCGACGAGCCGGTTCTTCCCGTCGAAGACCTTCGTGTCCATGATCGACTGCGCGGCCGCGGCACGGACGCTGTCGTTGACCGCCCCGTTGGAGTCCCGCAGCGCCTGGGTGAGGGTGTTGATCCGAGACTGGTGCTCGGCCGCCGCCTGGGCTGCCTTCTGCTGGTGGGAGGCGAGCATCGACAGGCCAACACCGGCGGCCGCGATCGCGACACCCCACGGCCCGCCGAGCGCGCCCATCAGCCCGCGGGCAGCGCCACCGAGCCCGGTACCGATGGCCCGCGTCAGACCGGCGACCGGCCCGGAGGCGCTCCGGAACGCGGCCGCCATCTGCCCGACAACGGGGATCCGCATCTGTAGGACAGCCAAGGCCTGCCCCACGCGGCCGATGGACTGGCCGGATGCGGCGGCGAGTTGCTGCTGGACCCGCATCTGGTCGCCGAAGGACCGGAAGGCTCCCGTCACAGGGCCGGACACGGTGCGGCCCAGGTTCACGAACGTGGGGGTGACTCGGCGGGCCAGCAGCATCGCCATGATCGCCGTCTGTACGGGCCCGGGCAGAGCAGCAAACCCCTGAACGAGCCAGGCGACCGTGTGCCCGATCGGCACGAGCACCCCGGAGACCGTGCCGGCCGCAGAAGAGACCAGATTCAGGGCCGCGACGACCATGTCGAGCCCGGTCGACCCGACGTCCGACTCGTCTCCCAGGTCTCCGATCGCCTCGGCGACGGGGGAGACGGCGGAGCCGACGTTCCGCAGGATCTCGATCAGCGCGCGGCCGCCGTTGACCAGGACGTTCAAACCCGCCGCTGCGGCGTCGAACGTCAGCTCCTTCAGCGGCTTCGCCATCCCGCTGAACGCGTCGGTCAGCTCGTCGACACCGGATGCTGCCGCCGACGAAAGCCCAGGCCTGGCCAGCGTGTACAGGTCGCGGGCGTAGTCCATCGCCTTCGCGAGCGGCGGTGTCGCGGCCTGCAGGCCGGACGTCGCCAGCCGCGTCACCTTCTCCAGCGCCGGAGCGGCAGCCGTATAGAGGACCTGGCCGGTGTTCTTCCACTGCGTCTTGAGCTGGGTGACCGCGCCCGACAGCCCCTTGGTCTGGGAGGCGGCGATTTCCTCCGCCGCCCCAGTGCGGGCGATCGCCGTGTGCATCTGGTCGTACGCCTCGACACCCTGATGTGCGAGGGCTGAAGCCCCGGCGAGGGCGGGCTTGCCGACGACGTTTGCGAGCGCCCCCAGGAAATCCTTCTGCGACATCCGGTGCTGGGCCTGCTCGAAGCCCTCGATGACCGTCCGCAGGCCCTTGAAGTTGCCCTGCGTGTCCCAGGCTTCGATGCCGAGCTCTGCCAGGCCCTTGCGCATGTTCGCGGTCGGCTTGGCCAGGTTCGTCAGCATGCCGCGCAGCGACGTTCCTGCCTTCGAGCCGAGGATGCCGGAACGGGCCAGCATCGCCACCGCAGCCGAAGTGTCCTCGATCGAGATGCCCAACTGCGCCGCGACCGGGCCCGTGTAGGACATCGCGTAGTAGATGTCCTGCAACCCGCCGGACGCAGCGTTCGCCGAGGCGGCAAGGACGTCCGCTGCCCGACCTGCGTTGTTCGACGACAGACCGAACTGGTCCATCACGTCGCCGAGGTACCGGCTCGCGTCCGCTGCCGAGAGGTTGTCGGCGGCGGCGAGCTGCATCGCCGCCCGCGCATTCGCGATCGACGACGTGGAGGTCTGGCCCGCCTTCGCCAGCTCCAGCATCGCGTCCGCAGCCTTCGCAGCGGACGTGCCGGGAATCTTCAGATCGGCGCCGAGCTCACGGGCCTTGGCCGCGGCCTGGACCATCTCCTGGCCGTTGGCATTGGTGACCGCGCCCCACTTGTTGATGGCCCGCTGGTACTCGTTGCCTTCCTTCGCGATCTCCGCGAGTCCGGCGACGATGCCGCCGCCGACCAGGAGGCCGCGCAGGTGATGCGCTTCTTGCCGGGCGCCGAGCAGTCCGTGGCGGAGCTGCCGCATCGATGCGTGCCCGTCCGCGCCGATACGGCGCAGCCCGGCACGGGCACGATCGGAATCACGGGTCAGCGCGCGCAGACCGGTAGACGATCCGCGGGCACCGGCCCCGATCTGGGTGAGATGCCGGTTGAGGGTGGCGGTGTCGCGGCCCAGGCCGCGCATGGCCCGGGAGGCCTGCCGGATCTCCGACAGGAGATGGGAGAAGTCCGCTCGCGCCTGAACGCTGAGCGTGTACGACGACACCTGCCGGTGCCCCTACCTCCCCGCGCCCCTTCCTCCTAGCCCCCTGTCACCCTCAACCACCCGCTACGGCACGTCGCGTGGCACCAGGCCGATCCGCACCCCGTATCCATCCGGGCCGTCGGGCACCTGGTCCTGCTCGTGCGCGATCAGCTCACAGCCGGTGCAGCGCACGCTCGTGGTGACGTACGCGAACCGGTCACCACCCTGCTCCTCGTCCCACTCCGCGGCCCGAGTCCCGCACTGATCGCACACCGTCCGCTGATACGCCACGAACGACAGGGCCTTCGCCCGGTCCAGCTCCGTCCAGCGGCCATCACCCGCACCAAGGAACTGCGAATGCGGAATGCCCCAGCGGTCGCACAGCTCCAACTCGGCACGAAGCTGTG
This sequence comes from Streptomyces sp. NPDC001401, assembly GCF_042895385.1. Taxonomy (NCBI): domain Bacteria; kingdom Bacillati; phylum Actinomycetota; class Actinomycetes; order Kitasatosporales; family Streptomycetaceae; genus Streptomyces; species Streptomyces sp. NPDC001401. Next base: position 23,030 of record NZ_JBIAWI010000021.1, on the reverse strand, counting down.
CGTCCGTGATCAGCCTTTTCCCAGCTCCACGGTGCTGGTGCGCACGATCTGCTGGGCCTGCCACGCCGCCGCGAACAGCGCGTTCGACTCTGCAACCGGCCACGAGTTGAGGAGATCCTGCGCATCCTCCTCGCTCATGCCCTCCACGGCGTTGTGCTCGTCGTCCCGCTCAATGTGCGCGGCAGCGATCAGAGCAGCGGGGAACGTCTCCGGATTCCACGCGTCCCCGTCCTCAGCCTGCGCCTCGGTCGGAGGGAACCTCTTGATCAGCCCGTCCAAGATCGGCCGCGGCAGCGCCCTGAACGTCAACTCCACCGCGACGCAGTCGAACATCTCCTGTGCGGTCTCGACCTCCGCCTCGGCATTCGCCGTCGCATCGCTGTACTCCCGGCCGTTTTCTGCATCCGCCATGCGGCAACGGGCAAGATCTCGCAGCGTCTCGTCCAGGTGCCGCTTGGCGTCCTGGTCGTCGCAGATCACCAGCGTGTACTCGGGCATCTGCCGGGCACGGAGCCGGGCCAGCTTGGCCGCCCAGTGCGCATCTCGTGCAACAGCCTTGGCCGGCGGGGCAGGCGCGGTCTTGGTTTCCGTGGCCACCGGCATCACTTCTCGACCTTCGGCGCCGTGGCGGCCGGGACAGCGGCGTCTTGGGTTGGCTTCTCCGTGATCGAGAAGTTCACGGTGAACTTGGCGGCCTCGTTGTCCGTCGAATAGTTCGGCGACCGTGAGCCGATACGGACCGGGAACACGTCCATGGACCGGGAGCCGGCGACGTCGCCCTTGCGGAGGAAGACGACCCAGCCGGTGTCGTCCTTCTTCAGCAGCTGCTCGATCTCGTCGGACACCTTGTCCTCGTAGAAGCCGAGGGAGGAGTCGTCGGCCTGATCGGTGCCGGGGATCTTCGACTCGAACGTCGAGCCGAGGTCGGGGGTTTCGATGGCCTGGTTCTGGAGTGTCCAGCCGTCGATCGCCGCGATCGCATCCGTCAGGTCGGTGCCGGCCGTGAGCTCGGCGCGGGTGGGGACGTGGCCGGTGTCGGCGACGGTCTTGAGCCACAGGACGCGGGTCACTCCGCGCCGGGAGAACTTCTTTACCTGCAAGGTCTGCTGTCCGATTCCGGGACGGCAGCCAGATCACGCGAGTTGGGGTGGCCCCGTCCCTCGACGACGTGTCGGGGAACCGGCCCATCCCGGTCTCGGGTGGGCGTCCGCGCGGGGCCTCCGCGGTGAGGATGCAGGCGTGCTCACTCAAGTAGCGAGCTCGGATACCTGCACGTAGATCACCATACTGCGCCCGAGGTACTTGCTCCCGGGCCTCCGAGTCTGCAGGGAAACGGCTGGCAGCCATGACTGCCGCTTGGAAGGTAAGTAACCGCGGGAAGACGTAATGGTGTAGTTCGTCTCGTGGGAAGGGCTGAGCGATGAGCGAGCGCAGTGTCCCTCTTTGTCAGTGCCCCCTGCTATAACCACCAGATCGACTCAAACTCCTTGCGGAGGTGGCATATTGGCAACGTTCACCGCGCCCGTGGCACTCAACCTGACCACGCCGAGAGCCGTCACGCTCGCCTTGGCCGAGCTGGGCCTCGGATGGGAACCAATTCCGCTCGACGTGGCGAACAACGATAGACAAGCGGGGCTCTATGCCTGGGTAGACGGACTCGTGGACGAGCTTGCCGTCGACCTTGTCGATCGCGGAGTGCTGTACTGGGGCATTGGGACCGGCGCAGGGGGAGCCGTCGAACGCGTGCGCCGCGAGATCGGCTTTGTGGGCCCGAATGCCACCCATGCGCATGGGATAACCGTGCACCGCCGAGCAGCTGTCCCCATAGCGGCACCGGTGACGGTGCAGGAGACAGACCTCGGGTGGCTCACCTCGCCAGCGTTCGACATTAAGCCGGAGGGTGCAGCCATCGCACTGCACTGGCTGGAAGAGATCAAAGACAGCCCGTCCCTCCTCATCAAGGCTGTCGAGCACCTCGCCATCCGCATCGCAATCCACTTCGGTGACACCGGCGCGCCCGTCAACAGCACGCACGCTGGCGCCTGGGAGGACGACAGTCCTGCTGACTGGGCAGCATGGGGAGTCGTGCAGCACCTTGCCGGGCGTGGAGCGGACACTGCCCCTGCTGCTTAGGAAAGCCTGCGGATGGATGTGGGGGCGGCGTCGGTGACGTCGCCCCCGTCCCGCTGCGGAGAGGCGACAGCTGATCCGCAGGACCAGCGCCCGTTTCATACCTGGCGCCTAACGATGCAGAAGCTAGGCCGTAACGGAGAGCTTGTACCGCTGCACACAGGTCACCACGCCGTTAGCGGAATCAGCCGGGTCGATACCCTCATCGACCAGCAACTCCCGTGCCCACACGTCCATGTCGACCGGAGTGATCGGCTGCTCCCACTCGCCCGTGGGTCGACGATCGAGTACCGCGCACCGGACACGGTCCGCGAGCCACTCAGCCTGATCCGTACGAGCCGCGACCACCGTTACCTGGTACCTCAGGTGTGCATCCTCCGCTCTGTCGGCGAGCGGGGCGCCATCGACGGGGCCGCCTTGCGGATACAACACCAGGTACGGCAGTGGTGCGGGTTTTCCATCGAGGAGAGGGAGTTTGCCGAGACCGCAGGGCTTCCCAGTTGCTGAGGAGAGCATGGAACGCAGGGCCGTACTCGCCGGCGCACGGTCGATCACGGCTCGCCTCCAGCGAAGTACGCGGCCGCAGGCCCTTCGATGCTGAGCACCCCGTACCGGCACAGGCCGAGCGCATCCCACTCCATCACCCCAGGCGTGGTCAGGATCGACAGGCTCCGCGCCCCGTCCTCATCGAGGACCTCAGCGACCACGACGGCGCGGGCAAGCAATCCCCGCTCATGTTCAGCGAGTACGCCCGACAAGGTGTCCTCCAGGCTGTTGCTCATGTCGCTCACAGCGCCCTCGACACCGCGCCGTGCAACTCCCGTACAAGGAGCGGCCCGAAGGCGTTGACGGCCAGACCGAGGTGAGGGAACGGCGGCTGGTTGTAGTGGCGGCCAAGGCTGTCGACGCCGACGAATCCGAACTCCAAGCGGCGGCCCTGCGGGGCGTTCGTGCCGACCTCGCCCACGATCACAGGCCCGGCCCGATGTACGTCGGACTGCCACGATGCCCGGTACCTGCCAGAGATCACCCGCGGGCCCGGCCGACCGGACGCATTGCGCTGCACCTCCACCACCAGGGCCTTCGCACCGTGCCGCATCGCGACCTCCGCCGCGGAGACAGCCGCCTTCCCACCGCGTTCCAACACCGCGGCCAGCTGCGACGGATCCTCAAAGACTCCGCCGCTCACTGCGCCACCGGATTCCGGTTGTGCTCCTCCAGCCACACGGTGCGCAGCACCGGGAACGACGACACCTCACCCAACGCCGACACCCGGTACGAACGGCCGACGGCCTGCTCGTCACGGGCCTCAACGATCAGAACGGTGTCGTTCTCCCACACCTCCGGAGCCTCAACAGGAAGCAGCAGCCGGTAGCCAGCACGCACCTCCTGGACGTACGCGCCGTCCTGCCCCGAGCCCTTGCTGCGGATCCGCTCCTGATGCGCGTACAGGCCCCCCTTGTCCTCATAGACGATCAGCGGTGGCGCCGGCACCAGGTCGCCGGTCTCCGGGTCCAGCATGTCCTCGCCGTTGCCACGACTGACCTGGACTCTGTCGAGCATCAGATGACGCTCGGCGAATCGGGCTATCGCCGACTGGTCAAGCACTCGCAGCCCACTCCCTGAGCTGCGCGAGCATTCCGCGGGTCAACTCACCCGGCTTGCCGTCGAGGTCGACTCGATCCAGCACCGCCTCGTCGAGTCTCCGCCAGTCGACGGCATCCAGGAATCCAATCACCACCTGCCGGACGTCAGCAGGCTCCACCACGACCTCGGCCAACCCGTCGAACTCCAGGCCGCGCCAACCCTGCTGTACATACAGCGTGACCTCGGGGCCCTCGTCGACGGTCTGCGTGATCCGGTACGCCTCCACCGCATGGGCCACGTCGTGGCCGTCGATCTCGATGACCGCCCCCTCTCCCGGGGCAGCGGCTATCCGTACGCGGTGGGAGTCCTGGTTCACGCTCATGATCTCGACCCTAGGCGTGCCAAGAGCAGCCTCCCTGCACCATTGACGGGCAGATACTACTCAGGGTCCCTTGCATGATCGAGGTTTGTCCGGATTCATCCGGCGAGGCCGAGGGCGGCCAGGGGCCTTCGCCAGTCGCGAGGGGTCTGACGTAGGGCGGCGGCGATGTTGGTGTGGCCGTCCTGACGGTGGATGCCCATGGCGAGGTTGCGCAGGCCGGCCATGATGCGCGGGAGATGGCCGACATGAATCTTGGAGTCGTCCTCGTGGCACGTGTGGTCGCGGACGTGGCTACGAGAGTTGGTCGATCCAGACATTCACGTGCGCGGAAGAATAGGATCCGATACCAATGTTGAATTGAGTCCAAGCTCTGTTACGCCAGTCCGGGCGGCTGCTGAGCGCACCCGCGAGCGCCGCCTGTTGCACGACATCGCGCTCAAATAGCCCAGCGGGTCTTGTATGCGACCCGGTCCGCATCACGGCGCAGCACGTGCCGCCCTTGGGTGCATGGCGTGCTATGGCCGAGTAGTCAAGGAATTCTGCGCAGACGCCCGGTCCGACGCGGGTATTTCCTTGGCTGCGGCCCGTAGAACCGCCTGCCATGCCGCATCTTCCTCTCTCAGAGGTCCGGCGTTCTGCGCGATGATGAGTCTTTGGTAGGCGGCGGTCACCAACGTCACCGTCTGCAGGTAATTCACGCGGCGTTTGCACCTGACATCTGCGACTGCTGCAGTTTTCTCCGCCGGGGATGGAGGGGGCAGGGCCACGCCTGGCGGCTTGGGAAGGCCGCGCCCGAGCAAAGTTCTATCATGAGGAGGAAGAGTTGGGTCGGGATAGAAGTAACCGGCTCTTTTCATGCATGAGCTCCAACTGTGGTTGACCTCTTGCACTCTGCTATCGCGCGATGCGGCGACCCTCGCTTCAATTCGAAGCCTTTGAATTAGTTCGAAGGAAACGTACGCTTTCTGTATTCCAAGCCGTTTTGTGGCTTCCTCCTGGCATCCTCCTCGACCATGTCTTGGGTCTCCCCATAGCGCCTTTTCTTCGGCTGTGGAGACACCCCTGGGTGGCCGGCTTAGCTGCCCGGAGTCAGCCGTCGACTGAGCGAAACTGCGGTATCCGTATTTGGCTGCCCTCACCAGGTTAACAACGCCATACAGTGTTGAGACGGCAACATAGGGGTGCCCGGTCGTCAAATGACTCGATGGAATTTTGAATCCCTTGCGCTTCATGCAGTCCCGCGCTGCCGCATTGAGAGCGGCATCGGCTATTTTCCAGCGGCGGGGGGAATCGTATGCGTCGAGAGGCAGAGTAATGGAATCGTCATTGTTAATTACTACTCCGCCACCTCGAAAGTTGACAGGCTCGTTAGGGTTGCCAGGCGCAGGTGGCGGGGCTACGTGGAGAGTCGGCTCGCTACCGTTGGGCGAGCCGCAAGCCACAACCAGCACAGCGCACACCAGTGCACACAGAGGCAAGAAAAGAGTACGGAAAGGTCTCATCGCGATTTCAGGCTAGAGGGCGGGGCCGGGGCCCCGGCAGCAGAACGTCAGCTAGTGCCGGGGCCGGGAGACTCAGCGCCAACGTTGGTGAGAGTCGCCATCTCCGTGGTTGGTGTTGGTATAGACGCCGTGAGAGTCGTCGACGTCGAGGAACCGGCCGGTCGCTTCGTCTTCAAGCGCCCAGCCAGTAGGCGTGGATATCTCGTACCATCGCTGGTAAAGGTCGCCGCGAATGCAGCTATGAGGGTAGACGCTGCCACTGGAGTTGCTGTCCAGGCAGTGCCCGCTCCACTTGTTTATTTCAGTCCAGGCACCGTCGGAGTATTTGGTGTCTTTCCACTCCATATTGGGCAATCCGGATGCACCCAACTGGATCCCACCGGCCCCATAGCTTTCCGACAGATAGGCGTCACTGTTGTTTCTGCCGTAATAAGAGTTGTTCCACGTCACAGCAGATGCATTGGAGACGCCAAGTACGACGGAAAGTGCAGCCGCCTGAGTTACCAGCAATGCCTTGAAAGATGCTTTCACGTTTCCCTCTTCCCTTGGAGGAGTGTCGGATTCACTCTTGAGGGCCGCCCGCCGCCGAAGGCGTCAGGAGCACCTCTCGCTGGAGCATTAAATTGGACTTCTGAAAGTTGATTTAGACCCCGCCATTACCACTGTATGGATACCGGCTTATTTCGTCCGGAGTTCCATCAGCCCAAGTGGCTGGCTATTTCGAGGAGCTGTGCATTGGCGATGCGAGGACTGGCCGAGTTTACGATGAAGGTGTAGGTGCCATCAGACCAGGTTATCGAACGATCGTCGGAGCCTTTCTCATTCAAATAGCCGAGCTGGTGGCCAATGGCTGCTTTTTTGCCAGAGACGTATTTCCCCGGGACCGAGCCATGAGGGCCCGTGCCGGTGATCTGGGTGATGCTCAAGGAGGGCGGCCCCGAAGTGGTGCTGTAGAAGCGCGTCCATGCCGGGCCTTGCGTCGCAGTCCGCTCGAAGGGCGACGGGCCCGGGCGCTGGCCTGCGTCGTCGGGGTAGACGTTGTTCGTCATCCGGTAGCCATTGGGGAGATAGTGCGGAATTGCGAGTTGGGCGGCACGGAAGGGCGTGATGGTCTGGCCCGTGCCTGAGTCTGTGATCTTCCGTGACGCCAGGGGCGAGTCCAGGGTTGTGCTGATCAGCTGGGGAGTGCTGGTGCACTGGTGCCGTAGGTCGGCCGGGCCCTCGTGCAAGGCCACCGTGACGGAGCCGCTGGACTCGCTGGCAGCGAGGCGGGGCTTGACCTCCTGGCACGGGGTCCACCTGACGGCCGTGGTGATCGTTCGGCCATCCGTACTGACGAGCACCTCGCCCAGCACTGCGGCCCGCTGAGGATGTGTATCGCGGGTCAGCCAGAGGACTAGTCCCGCGGTGAGGGCCGCCACTGCTGTGCAGGCAGCTACAGCCCAGCGGATGCGTTTTGAAGTCACGCGCACACTCCATGGTCGCCGGCAGCAGGGGGAGCCGGATTCCCAAGAGAATCTTGGGGGCTGACACTCAGCGGTGTCAGCCCCCGCCTCCTGCCGGACTGGCTAGTTGGTGATGAGTGACCAGCCCATGTCGTGCAAGGTCTGGTAGATCGGCACCCAGTAGGCGCCCTTGAGGCACCACGGAGTTCGGACGTGCCCGTCAAGGACGGTGTTCTGATTGAGGCTGGAGGGGCAAGTAACAGTCGTGTCCAGGGCGGTGATCGTGCCGCGTGCCTGGTCCGCTGTGTAGTTGTTCACCCCGGCGAAGACCGGGCCGCCACTGTCACCATTGACTGCGGCGACGCCATCTGGTGTGGACTGGGTCGCAAAGCCCAGGTCGGTGACGGGGCGCAGGTGGCCGTCAGCGCCGGTGACGCTGATGTCCGTCTTGGCGATCTGCACGTTGCAGTGGACGCCGCCGTTGGCGCCATCAGTGCACACATAGTCGCCGACATTGTTGTGGCCCCAGCCGGTCACGGATTTGGAGTAACCGTCGGTTCGGTTGGCCGCTCCGTCAAACAGGAACCCGCCAGCCTGCTTCGAGTAGAGGCTGATGGCAACCACGTCATCACCCACGTCGCTGCGCAATGGGTCACTGACGCCAACGAGGTCACCACCGACATAGGTCTTCCATTGACCATTGCCGCCGTCGCAGTGCCGGGCAGAGGTGAGCATGGGGGTGCCCTGCTGCGTCTTGATGGCGAACCCGCTGGAGCAGATACCGCCAGTGGGGTTGCGCAGTGCGTCTCCGCCGAACCAGGGCGATTGGTCATGGGCACGGGACGCGTCCGTCACCAGCGGCTTGTAGACCGTCGAGGTGTTGATGCCGGTCAGGTGATCCGTGACTGCTTTGACCTCGAGTGAACGCTCAGCCCGCGGCTTCCGGGCCAACGGGTCGATGAGGTCGCGCTTCTCTATCCCGCGGTCCTCGTCATAACCGATCTCCAGGCCGCTGCCGTCCACGGCAGGGCCGACGCTGGTGATGCGGATGGCGTCGCCGGTGGAAGCCAGATGAATTTCTTTGAATTTGCTGCCCTGCAAGAGCTTCTTCCGGGCTGCGTGGAGTTCTGCCTTCGAATACTTGGCCGACCGGACGTCAGCGGTCACACCAGCAGGCAGGTGGGCAAGTATGTTCCGCACTCGCGCGGGCGCGGTGCCGCGCCAGTACAGACGCATGTGGTTATGATCCGGGTCGATCGCGATGTCCGTGAATCCGGGAATCCTCGCACGCTCGGATTCCGAGAGCCCCTCGGTGAGTTTGTCTGCGATCTTGTCCAGAGTGTCCTGCTGCTGCTGCACCTGGATCAAGTGCGGGTCGGTAATGTTGTGAGCCCTGGCACCGGCCGCGATTTTGGCTTCGAGAGCCGGTGAAGGAACTGACGCACCAGCCGAAGCAGACGCGACGAACGGAACAGCGACTAGCAGCGCGGCTGCGGGCAGAGCTGCGGCCACCCAACCTCGTCTGCCACTGAGGCTCTTCACACGATGCCTTCCTGACGATCACCAGTTTTGACGTGGCCATGCTTGCTGTTCGAGTAGGGATCGAAAACGGGTGGATCGGCCATCCTTTGAGTCGCTGACGCGCCACTACGGCGGGGACGCCCGGCAACGGAAGGGGAGCTCGCCAACTTTTCGGGTTCTTGATCCAAGGATGATCCTTTCATTGAACGGAACATGCCATTCCCTGGCGCGAGTGATCTTGAAGTCGCCCCAGAGACTCGCGTGGGCCAGGCACGAGTGGGGCGACGGACCCCGCCCCACGCCGGAGGGCCATCAGGAAGTGGCTAAAAAGTGCGGCTTACGTTGCCGCGCTTGTGGAGCGGTGGGGTGACGTGACTGATGGTGTGGAGAACTTTCGCCTGGGCCGCAGGGCTGTTGATCGGCGGAGTCGGCTGTAACTTTGTCTACTACCCAATGAGTTGGAGCACGGCTGAGGAGGTCTCTGCCTATCCGGTGACCCTTGTCTCGGCGACGATGGGACTTGGTGTGCGTCGATCGGCCACGTCCCCGGTCGTGGTGTAGCCGATCATGACCGGTCGACTCCGGTCCTGGGTCCGACAGGCACATCCCGCCATGGGCCCGGCAGTTGTCGCCGGTCGCGGCGGCGTGAGCCCCAACAGGCTGTCAGGCAAAGGCGATCAGGACCGCGACCTGGGCGTTCCACCTGCTTGATCGGCTACACCACGTGGCGGGACACCATCCGTCGATCCTCAGCAGAATCCGGCTCAGGCCCCTGACGGTGTTGGTCAGGCCGCGGTACCCGATCAGAAACGCTGCCGGGCCGGCGAAGACGAAGAAGTGTTCCGGCTTCCGCTTGTAGCGGCGGTGGTGGCAGCCGTGCCAGAACACGGTCCTCTCACCACCCAGCAGCGACGGTCGGACCGGATGGACGACTCGAAGCCGTTGCGCGCAATGTGGTGGCGGATACCTCTCAGTGGACGTTAAGTCCGATCTTCCTAGGTTCGTGATCGCTCGATCGTGGGACTGATCGCTGTACAGGCCGCCCGCTGAGCATGTCCATGTTGAGATGCGGGACGTGAAGAGAGAGCCGTACCCCAGCGACTTATCGGACGAGCAGTGGGCGTTGATCGAGCCGATGATCACGGCCTAGAAGCAGGACCGGGTGGCTCGGTCGGCGACCGGAGATCCCGGGTCCTGTGACCTTCGGGAGGTCGTGAACGCGATCTTCTATCAGAACCGGACGGGCTGCCAGTGGCGCTACCTCCCCCATGATCTGCCGTCCTGGTCGGCGGTGTTCTACTACTTCGGCTTATGGCGTGTCGACGGTCAGCCGATTCCCCACCCCCGGTGGTCACGTAATTCCCCAGGCGGTGGCCGTAGCAGCCGGTCGGGCCCCGCTGGTGAGGCAGGGCCCGACAGGCCAGTCCTGCCAGTCCAGCTGTGGCTCGGGGATACCGATGGAGCGCGCGTAGTTCTGCGCCTGCCGGCGGCCTTCCGCCTGCTTGCGCGGATAGCGGAAGATCTTGTCGGCGAAGACCACGAACGCCTCCGCGGTGGTGTTGTAGTTGACATACCAGCCCCCGGTCGGGGCCAGGCAGGCAGCCAGCTGCCCGGCCAGACGCTCGGCGTCGGTCTCCTCGGCAGCGAAGTCCAGGAGAGTCCACTGCTGCGGCTGCTCGGCCGCCGCGTTGTTCACCTCCACTCTTGCGATCTTGGTGATGTGCAGCGGGACTCCGGTCAACTCCGCTCCGGGCCGCAGACTTTCCGCGATCAGCACGCCTTCAAGCACTTGGTCCTCCTTGATCTCGACGCCGTGAGAGTAGCGAGGACCTGTGACAGCGGCGGAGGGGCATCGCGTCAGGCGTTCGAGGGTGTGCCCGGCTTCTCGGTGGGTCCCTTGGGTCGCTTGTTGGGCCGGTAACTGGGGCCGAGGGGCCAGGACCCTCAACCCGGGCACCGGCATGCCCATGGGGAACCCGACCGATTCGCAAGGAAGACCTGAAATCTTCGCAAACCACCTGAAACAGGAAACATCATGCTAGTTCGAGAGTGTTAAGCGGCACCATCGCCGGTCAGCGTCCCCATGGGGAGTCGTGACCACAGGGGTGGGGAATTGGCTGACGCCGATCATGCAGATCGTGGGGAATTGCTTGACCGTCGACATGGCGCGAGGACGGGCTGGACCAGCGGATCCAGGAACTCCTGCGCTGCCAGGTGCGGGAGAGAGCCCGGCGATTAGAGGACCCGTCCCTGGTGATCCTCGACACCCAGTCCGTCCGCGCGGCCGCGGGTGTCCCCAAGACCACGACGGGGCTGGACGCCAACAAGAAGGTGTCGGGGCGCAAGCGGGGACTGGCCGTCGACGTTCTGGGGCTGGTCATCGGCGTCGTGGTGCTGGCCGCATCCGCCCACGACACACCGCCGGCACCGCCCTGCTCGACCAGGCCGCCGCCCGCTGCGGGAACCGGCTGGAGAAGGCCCTGGTGGACCAGGGCTTCAAGGACGAAGTTCTCATCCACGGCGCCCTGTTGGACATCGACGTCGAGGTCGTCCGCCGCAACCCCGACGACCAGGGCAAGGCTTCGTCCCGCAACCGAAATGGTGGATCGTGGAGCAGGTCAACGGCACGTTGATGCTGAACCGGCGCCTGGCCCGCGAGTACGACCACTGCCCCGAGTCCTCCGCCTCGCGCGTCTACTGGGCCTCGATCGCGAACATGGCCCGCCGCCTCACCACACCCGCACTGGCCTGGCGAGACACCCTCGGGCTGGCCATGTGAACATCGCCGACCTTCTGGCCGGCCTCCAGGCCCAGCACGACGAGACCATGGCTCGGGCCGGTGAACTACGCGACCAGATCGAGCACTTGACCGCCGCCCTGGCCGAGACCGAAGTACGACTCGCGGACCTGGCCACCGCACACAAGGTCATCGCCGAGCTCGCACCGACCCAGGACGAACCCGAACCGCCCGAGACGAACACCGCCTACCAGGCCATCGTGAACGCCTTCAACCAGCACCCCAAGCGGGAGTTCCGAGCCCGCGAGCTGCACGAGCTCCTCGGCATGCCCACCGACGAGGCGTCGGTCAACGTCACCCGCGCCCGCCTCGGACGCCTCACCCGCCAAGGCTCCCTCACCCAACCCGGACGAGGCCGCTACCACAAACGGACTTAACGTCCACTCAGCAACACGCATCACGACGGCCGCTTGCGCGAGTGTATCGTCGCGAAATTGGATCTCTTCGCTTCCTGCCTTCGCGCGCACAGATCAACCCGCCGGGGGCCCTCATCCCCGCTTCGTCAAAGCCAACCGCGCCGGGCCTGTCCAACGCCGACTACGGCTTCGTCGCCAGCACGTGCTCAGCATCTCGTCTATACGTCAGCGGTTCGGATTACGGCCAGGGTCACCAGGGCGTGCGGGGATGACCTGCAAGAGGTTGGTGGCATCGTTGGCGCACTCCTGAGACGTGTCGCCGAGTTTGAGATAGACATGAACATGGCCGTGAGCGGGTACCGCGACGATTCGACGCGAGTCGCTCGACTTCTCAGCGAGGTAGAGGGGATGCCAGCCCAGCCCTGGAGCATAGCCAGGAGACTCCACCTGGGCCATGACGCTTTGAGAAGTAGTGTTGTCGATCTTCATTTCGGCTACCCCGCCGTGGATGCAATGGGGGACGACCGAATAGGTGCCGTACGCCCAGTCGAGCTGGGTCTCGCTGATCACATGAGCGAAGGACGGCGAGAGGGCAACCCATGCCAGAGAGCCACAGGCAGCACTGACAGTGACCGCCGCCGCCACCTGAAGGGTCCGAGAATGCTTGGACCACCACTCGAGAAGACGAGCCGGGGCCTGCCGTATGACACCTCCGGCAGGTGGCCAGGGGGCATCAGACTCGGGCAGCGGAGCCATGAATATTCCTCTCGAAGATCAATTACGACGCGCTTCTTCCAGCGTAGCCATCGCTTCTTGCCGATAGGACGCCTTCCGCTTACCGCTCGACAGGCGTGATCAGTCGAACACGGGTTCCGCCTTCCCGAGAACTGGTATGTGCGCCGACAAGGAACGCATCGAGGTACGCCGCGGCAGCCAGGCGCGCTGGCGAGCGCGACATGGACCAGGTCACCGAGCTCATGTACCCCAGGGGTCGTTGCATGAGCACGTTTTCGTCTGGAGTGCCGTGCTCGCGGTCCGCGGAGGGGACCTCCCGGTTCGACGGCGATGCTCTGGACCGGGCGATCGGCGCCTTCCTTACCGCCCGCGCCACACCGGCTGGTCCCGGACTTCGGGCGATCGCCGCTGACGGCATAGGCCTGCGCGGCTCGCGCACCCACGGCACCCTGCTCGCCGCGATCGCACCGGCTACGTCCTGGCCCAGCGCCAGGTCACCGACAAGAGCAACGAGATCCGCCTTCCGGCCCCCGCTGGACAGCGTCGACCTGACCGGCCCGGTCATCATCGCCGACGCGCTGAATACCCAGCACGCTCACGGCACCTACCTCCGCGAGCGCGGTGCCCACTACATCGCCCAGGTCAAGGCCAGCCATCCCGGCCTGTTCGACAGGGTCCGCCGTCTGCCCTGGCGTGAGATCAGGCTCGCCCACTACGACCGCACGCGGACCCATCGCCGACTGGAGATCCGGCGGCTGAAGGTCGCCGCCTTCGCACACCTCGAATACCCCGATGCCCGCCAGGCCCTCCAAGTCGTGCGCTGGAGGAAGGACTTCACGAGCGGGAAGCTCACCATCGAGCGCGTCTACCTGATCACCAGCCTGCCGCCCGACGCGGTTACCGGCGCCCAGCTCGCCGACTGGATCAGAGGGCACTGGAAGATCGAAAATCTTCTTCACCACGTCCGCGACCGCACGTTCCGCGAGGACGACTCCAAGATTCATGTCGGCCATCTCCCGCGCATCATGGCCGGCCTGCGCAACCTCGCCATGGGCATCCACCGTCAGGACGGCCACACCAACATCGCCGCCGCCCTACGTCACACCGCTCGCGACTGGCGAAGGCCCCTGGCCGCCCTCGGCCTCGCCGGATGAATCCGGACAAACCTCGATCATGCAAGGGACCCTGGGGCCCACCAAGGGCGACAACCGCTTCTCCGTCCGACTGATCGACGGCACCGACAACCGCAAGGGCGGAGAACGCCTTGCTGAGATGTACACCCTCAACCGCATCCTGGACGGCGACCCCTTCTACATGAAGATCACCAACTAGTAGGAAGGCCCCCATGGTGCTTCTCGCCGAACACAACGTCACCGCCACCCCCGGCCGCCGGGTCGTGGAGGTCTACGACGCAGACGCCTACCTCGGTGACGAAGCCGCCCTCGACGCCGCGGAGACACAGGTGGTAGCCGGCAACGGCTACCACCTGTACCTCCTCAGCCTGCAACCCGACATGAAGGTGCAGGTGACCATCCGTATCTGGGACACACCGCCCGCCCCGCCGACGGAATGCGAAGGCCATGTCGATGTCAGCCTTGAGTCCGAAACGGGCACCCTGGTCATCGGCCAACTCGACCGCGGCCCCGACGCCGAGATCGCTCTGCCCCGCCCCGGCGTCTACGAAGGCCACGCCTGGTGGAGCAACCGTCAGGCAGCCGCCGACTACTACGACACCATGCTCGACCAGCTCACCGATGAATCCCCCGACGGCTGGCTGACCGAGGCCTGGAACAACTGCTCCGTGACCGAACGCTACGTCCTCGACCTCGCCTACAGTCGAGAACCCGAACCCGTTGATGACGAAGACATCTGAGGACATGGCCGTCGCATCAGGACTTTATAGACCGTGAGCCACAGCCAGCCGCGGTCCTCGACCCGCCAGATGGGGACACCCCTGATCACCACGGTGACCTCTGGCCAGCAGCAGCGTTCTGAGCCACCAACGCTCACTGCCGTACCGTGAGGCGAGTCCCATCCGAGCTGCTGGCTGCATCGCTCGACGATGCTCCGCCCCTGCGTACGACAAGGGGCGGAGCATCCGGGGCGATCTCACTCATCCGAATCCATTCCCGAGTCCAGATCAGCTGGCCGCGGCGAACTCCTCCAGCCGTTCGGCGAGTGCCGGATCAGGCTGTGGCACGAGGCCATAGTCTTCGTCGCACCCCTTGCCGAGATGGTCGATCGCGTCCCGCAGCGCCGCACTCGGCAGTTCCGACACTGCGAGGTCCCTGGCTGGCGTCTCCCTGTGCCAGGTCGTCAGTTGAAGTACGCGAGGACGGTACTGGCTCGCGTCGGAGTCGAGCTGTTCGACTTGCTCTGCCCAGTGCTCGGCATCGCGCAGTTCGCCCCGACGAAGGTGCATGAGGTACAGGCAGTATGCGGAGGTGGCGCTGCCGGCGCCCGCGGCGAACTGCCACCAGAACTGCGCTCCCTCCTCTTGCTGTGCGAGATCGAGAAGGCAAGCGAAGATCAAGGCTCCGTCCGGTTCGATGCGGCGGTCGTTCACGAAGCGGGCGACGTAGGCCGACGCCTCCTGGTCATGGATGACGAGTTGGGAGAACGCGCGCAGGTCCTGAGCAGCCTCGGCATGGCGGGGGATGCGACGTCGTGCCCCGTCGTCGACGCGAGGGGCGAGGGGATTGTCGCGGCAGCGGCGCTGAGCCAAGACTCGCGGGAGCCTCAGTTCAAAGAGCCTCTCCCAGCGCGAATGGACAGCCTCTTTGGCGATACGGTGGCGCGCTCTTGCCGCATCGTAGGTGTCGTACTCGCCCTCCAGGACACGAGCATCGGCAAGGGCCTCTTCAAGGGACTTCAGTCGCATGGGTGGTCACTCCACGTCGTCGCGGTCCGCCGTCAGATCGACGGCCAGATCCAGGTCCTTGGCCAGCTTCCTCTTGGCGTGCCGTGCCTGCGAGCGGACGGTCGCCGGTGTCACCCCCAGAATGTGGGCAGTCTGCTCGGTGGGATAGCCGAGCACGTGGAGAAGTACCATCACGTCGAATTGCCGCTCGGGCAGCCGCGAGATGGCCGCGTACAGGCCCAGGGCACTCTCCATGTCCGCGAGCTGATCGCGCACGGACTCCAACGCCGCGCGGTTGACCCGGGCGAACACCGCGGTTTCCACCGTGGCCGGGACACGGCCCTGAAGCCGAAGCTCGTCAGCAATGCGCTCACGCAACAGCGCCCACGCATACGCCTCGTGATTGGCGTCCTCCATCATGTCCGGCCAGTTCAGGGCCAAGTCCATGAACGTGGCATGGACGAGCTCCCCGGCCGAACGCTCATCGCCGAGCTGGATATGTGCGTATTCGAGATAAGGCCGGTGGTAGAGGTTGTGGAACGCCCAGAAGGCCGTGGGCAATTCGGTCGTCATCGCACGGACTACGCGCTGCGGCGGGAGCTGCGGACCGGTCACTGGCTGTCCCCGTTCTCGTTGACATGCTGCGGGGTGACTGGAGTCATGCGAGCTGCGCGCCGTTCGGCGAGGGACTCGGCTCCGATCCGCACCGTCGCGCCGAGCAGGCGGCGCACCAGCATCCGGGCGGCCGGGGCGAACACGCGCAGCGCGGTGACCACCGAGAGGGCCAGCGAGAGGCCGGCTACGTCATTCACGGCTATGAGGTCCTTATCGTCAGCGGGCGGTGCCGTGTCCCCTCGTGGGGCACCGGAGAGCCCTGTCGCTCTCGGGATCAGCAAACCGATCGACGAGCCCGATCGTGCAACGGCATCGCGAGATTCTGTCGGAGAGTCAACTTCCGGTGACATACGGCGATTTCGAGAGACGGGCTGCCTGCGAACCGCCTTCCCTTCGGGACTGGCGGCTGAGCTGCAGGGTCCTGCTTCGCGTCTGGCGATTCCCTCGCAGACGCCCCGACCGCACGGAGCTCATCGGTATGACGCAGCCCACAATTCGAGCGCGACCGGGCAGGTCTTGCAGGTCGGCGGTCTTCAGTTTGGCAATGAACTCGACAGCGCACTCCAGCCTTGGACAGAGGGGGCGCTGGCTGACTGTAGGTCGTGCAGGCCATCCTGCAGGCCGGCGGCGTGGCCTCGGCGTACCGGCGGAGGACCAGCACGTGATACCTGACGGGCAGTTGAGCCAACCGAGCGTCTATGGTCCTGCCGAGACAAGGGAGCATTGTGGCGGATCATTTAATGAGGCGTGTCCAGTCACGACTCACGAGGCAGCGAACCACCTTGAGTCGCGTCAGGGCCCGCAGAGGGCGTCCGCGACGGTGGTGGCAGCGGGTTCCCTGGGTGGCCATGGGGACAGTGCTAACGGTTGTCGCCGGTATCGGAAGCCTGGCATTCACCGGCGTCGCGACGTACTACGGCGCTCTGGCGTCGCAGGATCAACTCGAGCAGTCACGAGAGGACTCCGAGAGGGAGGCGCGCAGTCAGGCGATGCAGGTCTCGTTCTGGTTCGAGGGTGCAGGCACCGCAAGACCTGTTCTGCACGTGATGAACAGGTCGCCCGACCCGGTTAATGGCGCCGTAGTCAGGTTCCAACTGCGCATCTTCGCGAAGGAAGAGTCGCAGCACGACACAATGGCAAGCGTCGCCATCAGGTTTGACGCCCTGCCGCCGTGCTCACTCCAGACCATCGAGACCGGCCAACTGCGGATACGCACCCATTCGCAAAACGAGCCGTCAAAGCTGCCCAGTCGGCCCATGTATGTCACGGAGCCGTTCTTGGCGTTCGGCGATCGCGACGGCCGCATCTGGGCCCGCTTCAACGGCCGATTGGTCACGGCAAGGGAGACGGACAAGTACAAACCTCCGTACCACGGCGTAGAGGTGACCCTGACTGGCGCGCCGGAGGAGACCCCGGCGCCGGATTGTGGGGATGACAGCGGGAAGTGACGAGGCGGGAGGCACACGGCCCCGGACCAACCTGCTGAGACGCTGTTGGTTAATTCGGTGCCTCGCGTGACCTTCGGTTCAGGCAGCGCGCCCCGCCGTGACCAAGGCCCCGGAAGGGCGTTAAACAGATCATGATGAAGAAGATGATGGTCACAGCAGTGCTCGCAGTCGGCTTCCTGGGCATGGCTCCTCATGCGATGGCCATCGGCGACGAAGACGGCACGACGAGTGTCAGCGGCACGCTGAAAAAGCCGTGCCTCGGTGTGCCCGTCAAGGCGAACCTGGCGTCAATCGTGGGACTCGTCCACTTGTCCTCCCTTCAGGACGTCCCCATCCTGTCGGCTCCCCAGAACCAGCAGTGCACCGAGAACTCGACACAGGCCAAGGGTGACGACCCACTGTCACACATCCTGGACCAGATCCCCGTCCTGTCCGGCAACGGTGAGCACAACGGCTGACCTCGAACACGTCGAAGCCCTGCTCTCCGATCACGCTGGAGGGCGGGGCTTCGCAGCCACGTGTCAGACGTCGGCGTCCGCCTTGCGCTTTCGCCAACAGCATCCCAACCTGCTGATCCGGGGCCGTGGCTGTCGAGTTCAGCGTGGTACTTCCGCGCTTTGACTGCCGCGTACCTGGTCCAGCACTACGGCGTGCAGGGCCTCCAGCCCACCGTCCGGCAGGGAGGTGGGGCTGCCGGTGAGTGTGTACCACTCCTCGGCGTCCAGATACTGGATCGCGACGGTTGCGCGGCCTTGCGGTAGGGCGGTGGTGACGATGGTGAGGTCACCAGTGATGATCCCGACCTCGTCCGTCATCGCCCCGCCCGGTCCTGCCGTCACGGTGGACTCCAGCCGTTTGCTCACGGACAGGTGCCCAGCATGTTCTGCAGCGCGGACTTCTCCTTGCCGGTGACGGAGAGACCGTAGAGCGACTTCACGTGTGTCCAAGCCCGGCTGTAGGTGCACCAGTAGGCGCTATTCGCCGGCACCCACTGATCTGGAGACTGGTCGCCCTTCGACCGGTTCGACGCCGCTGAGACCGCGATGAGCTGCGAATGCTCCAGGTCGTTCGCGAACTGCTTGCGCTTGGGCGTGGTCCACGTGTCGGCCCCGGAACGCCACGCGTTGGCCAAAGGCACCATGTGGTCGATATCGATCTGACTGGCGGAAGCGACCGTCTTGTTGTCGTACCGGCTCAACCAGGTCCCGGAGACCGCACGGCATTCCTCGTCCTGCTTGACGTCGACGCCATCGCGGGCCAGCACGACCTCGCGGGTGTCGCACTTGCCGAACTGCGCCGCCCAGTGTGGGAATTTGGCCCGGCTGTAACCGGTCATCGAATGGGGGGCCTCGACGGTGAGGGTCTCTAGCTCGTCGACCGCGACCGTTGCCGCCGGCGGCGCGGGCATCTGGAGTGACGCCGCCGCTGCGCTGAGGACAGTGGGCGAGGCAGAGGCGGGGCTGGCGAGAGCGACGACGGCGAGGGAAAGCGCGGTCGTACTACGCAACAGGTGCTTGATCACGCCCGCGTTCATATCCGTCAGCCCGCACCCCAGCGGCCCGGAACGCAGCGAACCCACCCAGATGGCGGGACGTCATCACCGCAGAAACGGTATTCCAGCCGCCCCGGCAGTACGAAATCCCCCGAGCCGTTGTAACACCGGAGGGAATCGGCCAACTCGTCCGGAAGGAAGCGGCCGATCTGCGCCTATGCCGTGCGCAGATCGGCCACGCGAGCCGGTCCGGGCAGACAGGCGTGGCTTGCCGGGGCGTTGTCCCGCAACCACGTTTCGATGCGTTCCCAACCGCCGCTGATGGTCATGCGAAGCATCCTTGAAGGAGGTGCTCCCGCCCTGCAAGGGGCGGGAGCACCGGCCTCCATCCGCTGCTCACCGCATGGGGAGGCCCGGATGGGACCGTTCAGATGCCCTTGCCGCAGTGCCAACTCGAGTCGTTCCAGTCGAGGTTCTGCAGGCAGACCCGCGCCTTGTAGCCGCGGTCGTCCCAGTAGTAGCCGGTGTGGTCCTGCGCGTTGCGCACCATGTGGTAGCTGGTGATCCGTTCCCATCCTCCGCCGTGCTTGCGCTGGAGCATCATGGAGCAGGCGGTGCCGTTCCAGGAGCGGACGAGGCCCTGCGCGTACCAGTGACCGTGGATCTTCTTGGTGTTCATCCACGCCTTGCAGTTGCCGCGGGTGACGACGGAGCTGGGCTCGAAGCCATCGGGGTGGACGGTGGTGTGCTGCTGCACGGTCGTGCTGGCCGTGGGGTGGGCGATGGGTGCCGCCTGGACCGGTGCCGCCACCGCGAGACTGCCGGCCAGCCCGGCGGCCACGACGTACAGAGTGGCCCGCTTGCGTGTGTTCACGTCTTATCCCTTTCGTTGTTGATGTGGATGACTCGACACCGAACACGGAGACCAACAACCCGGCTCGGCGTTCTTTCGATGCGGGTGCGGCGTCGCCCACCCCCGTTGGGCAACGGCCGCACCCGCCGGCGCCGCTCGGGGCGGCACGTCATCGAGTTCAGCGGCCAGCGGATTGAATGGGCAGCCGCCTTCGCCACCCTGATCAATGACCGCACCGCAGGTCACAAGCACGGCGTCGCGATGCTGACCTAAGACAGCGCCTCTTGTTTGCTCTCCTGCCACAGGCGCGCGTACCTTCTCGGGCCACAACGCCGCGTCCACGGGGGAAGCGGGGGGCGGGGAGGGGAACTGTCGATGGCGGGGCGTCCGGAAAGCCCGCTGGATCCGAGTGCGGGCCCGGTGGCACGGTTTGCTGCCGAGTTACGCAAGCTGCGGGCGGAGGCCGGGAGTCCGACGTACCGGGTGATGGCCGACCGCACGAATCAGGGGGCGAGCACGCTGTCGCAGGCGGCCGCGGGTGAGCGGCTGCCGACGCTGCCCGTGGTACTGGCCTACGTCCAAGTCTGCGGCGGCGACCCGGAGGAGTGGGAGGCGTGGTGGCATGAGGCGGCTGCGGAGGCGGCGACCGAGCCGCGCACCGAGGGCGAGGACGCGCCGCCATATCGAGGGCTGGCCCGCTTCGAGCCCGGCGACGCCGGCCTGTTCTTCGGCCGCGATGAGCTCACCGACCGCCTGCTCGCGCTGACCCACTCCCGCCGCTTCAGCGCGGTGTTCGGCCCCTCAGGCAGCGGAAAGTCCTCGCTGCTGCGCGCCGGCCTCATCCCCCACCTCCGCAACCCGGACCAGGCCACCCCACAGCCCGCCGCGCTGCGCGTCCTCACCCCCGGCGAGCACCCCTTGCGCACCCACAAGCAGCGGCTGACCCCGAAGGACGCCGATGGCGACACGTGGCTGATCGTGGACCAGTTCGAAGAGCTCTACACCCTCTGCCACGACCCGGACGAGCGTGACCAGTTCATCGACCGGCTCCTGGCGGCCACGGATCCCGGGAGCAGACTGCGCGTCGTCATCGCCGTACGGGCGGACTTCCTCGGCCGCTGCGCCGAACACCCCCGGCTGACCGCCGCGCTGCAGGACGGCACCGTGCTCGCTGGCCCGATGAGCCGCGACGAGATGCGCCAAGCCATCGTCAAACCCGCTCAGGCCGCCGGGCTGATCGTGGAACGCACGCTGACCGCGCGCATCCTCGAGGAGGTTGAAGGTGAGCCGGGGCCGCTGCCGTTGATGTCCCATGCCCTGCTGGAAACCTGGCACCGCCGCAAAGGTCGCGCTCTCACCGAGGCCGCATACGAGGCAGCCGGTGGTCTCCACGGCTCGATCGCCCGTTCCGCCGAGGACGTCCACGCCGGCCTGACGTCAGCGCAGGCGGCCCTTGTCCGCCCAGTCCTGCTGCGCCTGATCACCCCGGGTGAGGGAACCCACCACACCCGCCGACCCGCCCAACGCAAGGAATTCGACTTCGGCGACCCCGCAGACACCGCGATCATCCTGGAGCGTCTGGCCAGGGCTCGCCTGGTCACGCTCGACGAGAACGCGGTCGAAATCGCCCATGAAGCTTTGATCGCTGCCTGGCCCCGGCTCCGGCACTGGATCAACGACGCCCGCGAGCGGCTACGCATCCACCGCCAGCTGACCGAAGCCGCTCACGCCTGGAACGACCTCGGCCGCGATCCCGGTGCCCTGTACCGCGGCACGCGCCTCACCGCAGCCGAAGAGGCCTTTCCCGCCCCCAACGTCACCGACGACCTCACCGCCCTGGAACAGGACTTCCTCACCGCCAGCCTCACTGCTCGCCGACGCGAACAGCAGGCAGCAGCTCGTGCCACCCGACGCCTGCGACAGTTCACCGTCACCTTGTCCGTCCTACTCGTCCTTGCCCTCGTAGCCGGGCTGACGGCATGGAACCAATACCGGGCCACCGAGCAACAGCGACGCAGGGCCGTCACAGCACAGCAGATTGCGTTGTCCCGGCAGCTCGCCGCCCAGTCAACGACGTTTGTCAACGACAGCCCTGAACTGGCCTCGCTCCTGGCCGTCTACGCATACAAGATTCACCGCACAGCCGAGGCGACCGCCAGCCTCTTCACTGCCGCAGCCCTGACCCACCAGCGCCGACTGAGCACACACGGCAGTGTGGCGTCGGTGGTGTTCAGCCCGGATCGGCGCACGGTGGCCAGTGGCGGTGCCGATGGAGTAGTGCGGCTGTGGGATGCCGCCACTGGAAAGGAGACTGCCACCCTGACCGATGGACGGAAGACCTCCGTGAAGGCGGTGGCATTCGGCCACGACGGGCGCACGGTGGCGAGCGGCCGTGCCGATGGAACAGTGCAGCTGTGGGATGCCGTCACAGGGAAGAGGACCGCCACCCTGACCGGGCAGACCGAAATCGCGTCGGTGGCGTTCAGTCCCGACGGACGCACCGTTGCCAGTGGCGGTCGCGACAACAGCGTGTGGCTGTGGGACGCGCACACGCATAAGCCTCGCAACCGTAGGGCGTCTGAAGGCCACGGCGGCGTCGCCACGATGGCCTTCAGCCCGGACGGGGGCATGGTGGCCAGCGGCAGCGGTCACTTGGTGCGGCTTGCAGACCCGGCCACCGGAAACCTCCTCGCCACAATGAACGGACAGACGGTGAGCGGGCAGACGGGAACCGTAGAATCGCTGGCATTCAGCCAGGACGGCCGCACCCTGGTCATCGGCAGTTCCGACGGGGCAGTGTGGGTGTGCGAGGTGTCCAGACACTCCATGGGCATTCGCGCCACCCTTTACGGGCGTACCGGCATTGTCTGGTCGGTGGGGGTCACCTCCGATGGCCGCACGTTGGCCAGCGGCAGCCGCGACGGGACGGTACGGGTGTGGGACGTGGCCACCCATCAGACCCGCGCCACCTTCACCGGGCAGGGCGGAGCTGTGAAGGCGGTGGCGTTCAGCCCGGACGGCCACACCCTGGCCAGCGGCAGCTCCGACGGAACGGTGCTGCTATGGACCTTACCCCGCAGCGCAAATGCTGCAATTAAGCAGATATGCGGCACCATTCACCGGGATCTTGTTCAAGAAGAACTCTCCGAGTACCTGCCGGGCCAATCACGTCACCGAGTTTGTGGAGCCTGACAGAGACGTTCCGGTACCCCTCTCAGAAGCCGTTGTCTTTCCGGATGTGATCGTTGAGTTTCCGCTGCTCAGACATGGTTCGGGCGTCGTTGCGGGAGAGTTCGGGCGATCAGAT
>NZ_JBIAWI010000020.1:0-228502 GCF_042895385.1 Streptomyces sp. NPDC001401 | reverse complement strand
GCGGGAACCCATTCGTGGCCGCACTCGGGGCACACCACAAGGGCGTTCATCTCGTAGGTGTACTCACAGGAGCACTTCGGACAGGGAGGAAGATTGTCGATCATCCTGCCAGCGTATCCGGCCCCGCGCCTCACCATCCCCTCGGCCGACGCACCGGAATGATCACCAGCAGGCGCGGTGGGCAGGCGTCCGTGGCGCTGGAGCACAGGCTGTTCTCTTGGAGAAATTGCCGTTCATGTGCGCGGCACCGGTCAGCCGCGGTTGTTCGCGGGCATGGGCGGGGTGGCTGCATCGGCCTGCCGCAGTTCGGCGAGGAGTACGTTCTGCCCGTCCAGCAGCTCGGTGAGGATGCGGCGGGCTGCCCGCAGGAGTTCGGCGACGTCGCCGCCTGCCAGTGCGTAGCGGACGGTCGATCCCTCCCGGATGGACACCACGATGCCGGATCGGCGCAGGACGGCCAACTGCTGCGAGAGGCTGGACGGTTCGATCTCGATGTCGGCGAGCAGGTCTCGTACGGGGACCGGCCCGTGCTGGAGGAGTTCCAGGACCCTGATGCGTACGGGGTGCCCGAGCATGCGGAAGAAGTCCGCCTTGGCCTGATAGAGGGGGACTTGCATGACCGCTCGCTCTCTGCCGGGTCGGGTGGGGTGGGCTCGCCGGGGGTGCGGCGGCGCCTTGCGACACCGCCGCATCGGCCCTTCACAGCCGATCCTTGCCGCCCAGGGCCGTGTGCAGGCATGAATTGGGATCATGCTGATGTGATCACTTGAAGAAGTTTTCACATCATGGGCGCACGAAGCCTCGGGCTTTGGACCGTCTCTAGACCTCGAGCTGTTTCTCGACCCGCATCAGCTGATGACGGGCCATGGCCAGATTCGAGCGCTCCTTGTCGAGAACCAGGTAGAGGAACAGACCGTTCCCGCTGCGGCCGGCGATCAGACGGATGAGGTGATATTGCTTTTCGAGTGTGATCAGGACGTCCTCGATCCGGCTCTTGAGGCCCAGCTGTTCCATCGTGCGCACCTTGGCCCGGATGACGTCCGTGTTCCCTGCCGCGGCGATCGTCAGATCGAGGTCCTTGCTCCCGCCCAGCGTCCCCAGGGCCATGCCGCTGGTGTAGTCGACGACCGCGGCTCCCAGCGACCCTTCGACCGCGGTCATCATCTCCTTCAGTGACACTTCCACGCTCGCCATGGCGGCGCCTCCTCTTGGGTGTCGGTTGCGACGAGACCGGCTCTCCGCAGTCCCGTCCGATGCAGGGACCGTAGGCCGGGGTGGGCGACGCCGGGACGAGGTCTCTGCGTCTGGCGCATGATGGCCGAAGAGCTGCGCCCCTAGTCCGTTTGAGCGCCGGAAACTGGTGTGTTCGAGCGTGAAGTTGGAGCTTCGAGCCTTGAGGTGACGATCACGGCAACGAGCGAGGGCTGACGTGCCGGTCGTGACTGAGAAGCCGCTACGAGGCTGGAGGCGCTGTCGGCGGACGTCACGGACTCGTGTCTATCTTCGCCCACGTGCCTGACGTACGCCCCCGCGTGGCGGATGCCCGCCGAGGTCAGCTGCGAGGGCTGCCACGACGCGAGGCTCGTTGACCGGGCGGTCAAGTAGGCCGTCCGGCCCGCTTTGCCCTGCGCCTGCGCGATCGTCAGTGGGTAGGAGGAGGGCACAGTGGGGTGGCGGTGCATGCGGCTTCCTGGGCGGCCATGACCTCATCACCATGCTCGAAGGCCCATGCTCCGACGGCGTCGATGGGTGCCAGCAGGGTTCGGCCCAACGCGGTGAGCTGGTATTCGACCCGCAGCGGCGTTCCGGGATGTGCGTGCCGTGCCACCAGTCCGTTGAACTGCAGGCGCCGCAGCGTCTCGGTGAGGACCTTGGAGCTGATGCCGCCGATGCGTTCGCGCAGTTCGACCGGCCGCCGGGGACCGTCCCTCAATGCCCAAAGCACCACGGCATTCCAGGTGTTGGAGAGCAGGTCGAAGGCAAGGCGGGCCCGGCAGTCGGCGAGGAAGACGTCGGTCGTCACGTACCAAATGGTGCCCGACAGGCCACCTAGCGTCGGTGCGAACCCCCGAAGCAGGCATGGAGAGGGAACGCGTGATGAGAATCGGCGTACTGGGAACGGGCAACATGGCCCACGCACTCGCCACCCACTGGGCGCGGGCCGGGCACGAGGTGACCGTCGGCGGACGGGACACACACAAGGCGGAGCGGCTCGCGACGCGCATCGGCAGCGGCGCGCAGCCTGCCAGTCTGCGTGCGGCGGCCGAGTTCGGCCAGGTGGTGCTGGCCGCCCTGCCCTTTGGCGCCGGGGCTGGCGTGGCACGGGAGCTGCGAGCGGCCCTGGACGGCAAGGTGCTGCTCGACTGTTCCAATCCGGTCGGGCCCGGCTTCCGGCTACTGACGGAGGGAGGCCCCTCGGCCGCGCAGCAGCTGGCCGCGGCGGCACCGGGGGCCCACGTGGTCAAGGCGTTCAATCTCTGCCACCAGGATGTGTGGCGCATGCAGCCACCCGTCTTCGACGGGCGGGCACTGGCCGTTCCGGTCTGCGGGGACGAGCCGGAAGCCCTCGCGCGCGTGCACGAGTTGGTGCGGGACGCGGGCTGTGAGCCCGTGGCCGGCGGCGGTCTCGAACGGGCAGGACTCCTGGAGGCGACCGCCGCTCTCTTCATCGCGCTGTGGGTGGGCGAGGGAGCGGATGTCCAGGCAATCGCACCTCCGCTGGCGTATGCGGCCGGACCGGGCCACGAACTGGCGGAAGGCGACAAGAGGGCGTCCTGAGAGCAGCGTGGCTCAGTAACCGGACAGCGGGGTTGTGAGTTCAGGCGGGTGGGCGAGATCGTTTGAGACGTTGCTGCCGGTGTCGTCTGCTGGAGGACCTCCGTGACCGATCCTGCGCCCGCCTCCCTGCCCGCCCCGCCCTACTACGCCGTGGTGTTCACCGCCGTGCGGACCGCCGGCGACAACGGTTATGCGGAGAGGAACGAGCAGATGATGAAACTGGCTGCCGACCAGCCGGGATTCCTCGGTGTCGACTCCGCTCGCGGTGCGGACGGACTGGGGATCACGGTGTCGTACTGGAGGGACGAGGACTCGATTGCCGCTTGGCGGAATCACGCAGAGCACGCCCTGGCCCGTGCGCACGGACGCGAGCACTGGTATGCCTCGTTCTCGCTCCACGTGGCCAAGGTCGAGCGCGCCTACGGGTCTACCCACCCGGCAGATCTGTAGGTGCCACCGCCGCCCATCCTCGTGATCATTCAGGCGGGGTGATTCCGGCATGTGTGGTGGGCATGGGCTGTTCGGTCGAGCCGGTCGAGCCGGTCGAGGCGGAGTGGCCGCGGGCGCGTGCGGCGGCGGTGGACAAGCTGTTCCGGGCATTCGACCCGCACCAGGTGTTGCTGCTGCCTCGTCGCTGGATGACTGGTTGCCCGAGGACCACCTGGCCCGTTTCGTCGCCGACCTGGTCGACCAGACGCTCGACCTCTCGCCGATCCTGGCCGCCGACCAGGCCCCGGACTTCCGCGCGATCGGTTCCTGCAGTCGCACTGCACCTCGTGCAGAAAGCTCGGCCGCGCTGTGGATCGGCGTGCCACGCTCTTCTTCTCGCTCGCCGTGTCGCCGACCACGCTGGCGCTCCACCTTGTTGGCTTGTGGTGCAGTCCCTGGGGCCACATCCGGGGCGGCCGGACTCCAGTAGCCCAAGGGCGATGAGTCTTGTCGTGATTCCCGGTCTGTATCCGCGTACCCGATCAACCGCACTCGAGGAGAGCATCATGACCGCCACCTACACCTTCGACGTCTTTTCCAGCCTCGACGGCTTCGGCGCCGCCGGCGGCGACTGGACCGGCTACTGGGGCAAACAGGGCCCCGAGCTGCTCGACCACCGCCTCGCCCTGTACGGCGAGGAGCAGCGGATGGTCTTCGGGGCCAGCACATATCGGGCGTTCGCCCGGATGCTGGCGTCCAGCACCGAGGAGTCCGACGTGCGGGACGCATGGGTCACACGGATGAGGAGCCTGCCGGCCACGGTGGTGTCGACCACCCTGGAGGAACCCCTCGACTGGCCGGACGCGACCGTCGTGAGCGGCGACGCCGTCGACGTCGTCGCCCGGCTAAAGGAGGAGTCCGAGGTGCCGTTGCGTTCGCACGGCAGCCTGTCGATGAACCGGGCGCTGATGGCCGCCGGTCTGGTCGACCGCGTACAGGTGACGCTCTTCCCTGTGATCACCGGTCAGACCGGGCTGGACCCGATCTTCCGGGATGCGGCCGACTTCGACCTCGACCTGATCGAGAGCCGGACGCTCGACGGCCGCATCCAAGAGCTCATCTACCGGCCCACCCTGCATGCCTGAGCCCATCGATGCACCCCACCCGGTCGGACCGCGAACCTGACCGGAAGTTCCCGCTGACCGACATGCCGACCGACCTCATGGCCGCCCCGGTCCCGCGGCTTCCTGATCACGTAACCCGCATGACAGGCGCGCCGATACCGCTTCGACTCAGCTCGCGCAGGTCGACGGGCCGCGCCCACAATTGACTGGTTGGCGAGCGTCCAGCCGTCGATCGCAGCGATCGCGTTGGTGAGATCGCTGCCGTCGTCGGTGTCCAGCTCTCGCGCCCACACATCGCCCCCGGTCACGGCGAGCGGATGCTGCCACGTCCCCTCGGGCGTACGGGACAGACGGCTCGTCGTCCCCCGGTCGGCCATCCACTCCGCCTGATCGGCACGTCCGGCGACCGACGTCGCCTGACAGTCCAACTCGGCGTCCTCAGGAGCATCGGCGAGCGCGGCACCTCGTACCAACCCGGCGAGCGGAACAGGACGGTGTGCGGAGCATCGGCAGGCCCCCGTCCACCAAGGGAAGGGATCCCAGACCGCACGGTCGGCCCGTCGCCTTCGCAATCATGTGCTGGAGCGCCTTGGACACCGGCGCACGGTCGATCGTTCGGCGTCCTCGATGAAGAACGCCGCAGCACGTCCTTCGATGGACAGCACGCCATAGCGACACAAGCCCAGCGCATCCCACTCAGGCATGCCCGGCGTCGCCAGCACGGACAGCGAACGCTCGCCCTCGTCTCCCAGAAGCTCGACAACCACGGCGGCGCGGGCGAGCATGCCAACCAGCTCCTGGCCCGTGTGCTCAACAGCCGGCCCCAGATGCGGATGGGGCGGCTGGTCGTAGTGGCGGCCGAGGCTGTCGACGCCAACGAATCCGAACTCCAACCGCCTGCCCCGCGGCGCAGCCGTACCCGCCTCGCCGATGACGACACGACCCGCACGATGCACGCGACTCGTCCCCGAAGCCCGGTGCCCACCGCTGATCACCCGCGGACCAGGCCGCCCCGAGGCGTTGCACTGAACGCGCCCCCACGAGAGCCTGCACGCTGTGCAGCATGACCGTTTGCGTCGCTGACAGGGAACCTGTGCCCCGCGGTCCGATTCCGCAGCCAACGCGCCGGCATCCGTGAACACGCGATGGCCGCCCGTGTGGCGCGGTCGGGGCGGCCCATGACACAACTCCCCGGGCCCCGCGCCTACCTCCGTGATCCCTGATCAGACGAGCACGGTCGCCAAGCAAGGGGGATGAGCGGACGCCCCGAACCTTGGGATAGCGCGTACGCAAGCCGTGCCGGACGGGAGGGGAGCCCGATCACGCCATGGCTGACTCGCGCTCTTCTCCAACTGCCCCGAACTACCCAGACTGCCCATCAGGGACGGCAGGGGGAGGCGGGCATGGCTGCTCGGCGTGGACGGGGATCGGCTGCTCGCAGGCGGCGGAAGGCGCGGTGGAAGTCGGCTGTGACCGGCGGCGGCGTGCTGCTGGTCCTCCTGGTGACGTTCTGGTCGACCGTGTGGCCGTATGTCACGGCCGCCGTGTTCCTCGGCGGCACAGGAGCGACGGGCTGGTGGCTTTGGCGAACGGACCGGCTCGTGCGGGGGCGGGACCGCCGCTGGCGACAGGAAGAGGAGGTCAAGGCCGGCCATCGGACCCTCGCCGAGGTGGATGCGATGACCGGCACAGAGTTCGAGGAGCTGGTCGCGAGCTTATGCCGCCGCGACGGCTGCACGGAGGTGCGGCGGGTGGGCGGTTCGCACGACAACGGTGCCGATGTCGTCGGTCGTCTCCCGGACGGCCGGGCCATGGTGATCCAATGCAAGCGGTACGCGCCGAGCAGCACCATCGCCAGCCGCGAGCTCCGCGATCTGCTGGGTGCCAAGGTGCACTTTCGGGCAGACGTGGCCGTGTTCGTGACGACCACGCGATTCAGCCGCCCGTCCGAGAACTTCGCGGTGGAGCACGGAATCCTCGCTGTGCACCGGGACCACCTCGGACTGTGGAACAACGGTGCATCCCTCTTGTCGCTGAGCGGCGTGAACGGCCAAGGACAGGGGGACACGCGGCACCGGGCGCGCTGGAAGCAGGCGTACGGCAAGTGAGCGGCGGCGCAGGACCTGGAGCAGCCTCCGGATCAGCCCGCGGTTGACGTCGTACAGCCTCCAAGCTGGGTAGCGCATGGCCGGGCCACCCTGCTCACCGCCGTCAACCGCTCATCGGCGGGATCACCAGCACCCTTACGTTTCCTCAGGGCGTTGGGTAGAACTGGCGGGCCCAGTGGCGGAACAAGCCGATGGCCTCGTCGCTTGCGGCGAGGCGGGGTCGTGGCTCGTAGCGTTTGGTGTTCCAGATCCTCAGGTCCTGATGGACCTTGCTGACCGCGGTGCGCAGTACCGCCTGGGCGATGGCCCGGCGCAGGCCGCGCCGTGGGAGCGAGGCCTTCGTGGCGTCCTTCTTGCGGATGTCTGCACAGGCCGTCGCGATCAGCATGTGGGTGCGTCGGGGTCCGGTCGGTGTGTGCATGGCCCACAGGTAGCTGACGAGTCCGAGCGAGGGCAGCGGGAGTTCGACGCGGAGAAATCCCAGCCCGGCCATGAGGAACGTATGGTCGGCCTGGATCTTCTGTTTGAGGGCGGCAGGCCGGTCCGGCCCAAGACACAGGCGCATGCGCAGGAGCGGGCCTTCGGTCGTCGGAGGCTCGAGTTCCTGCACGGCCACGTGGTGCAGGACGGGCAGATGCCGGTAGTCGAGGGTGTTCTCGATGATCTCCTGGGCGTGGGTGTGCACTTCCGTGCTCCAGACGGCTGTGGGAACGACTCCGGCCTGGGTGGTGCCGGGGACTTCCCAGGTGGGTGGAGCGCCGTTCGGGTCGTGCCAGGCGAAGAGGAAGCCGTTGCGCTCGCTGATGGTGTGGTGCTGCAGGTGGGCGCGCGGGGGCGGGCCGTCGGGGGTGCCGACGCAGGTGCCGTCGGGGGCGAAGGCGAAGCGATGGAAGGGGCAAACCAGGTTCTGTCCCTCCACGGTGCCGCCCGCCCCCAGATGAGCGCCCAGGTGTGGGCAGTAGGGATGCACTGCGCGGGGTCGGCCGTCGCGGGTGCGGTAGAGGACGATGTCCTCGTCCATGAAACGGCGGGTCAGAACCTTGCCGGGGGCCAGTTCTCGGGAACGCGCCAGGCAGAACCAGCCACTGGGGTAGGGCAGATGCCGCATCGGCCCGTCGACGGCGGCGTGGGGACTGCGAGACCTGGGCAGTTCGTCCCTCATCGTCATGGGCGGCAGCCAAACACACGAATAACGCGCTGTATTCAGCCCTCGCAGCAAGATCACTCTTATGGGGAATCTACCGGTCATATCGCCGCAGACGATCGCGGGTGACCCTACGATCGGTCGCTCTGAGTACGTGGTCGGGGGCGGTTCGGCATCAGCGCCGGGATGCCCACGCGGCAGACAGGGGCGGGCGCTGGTGGCCGAGGACAGCATCAACAACCATCGTCATGAGGCGGAAGTCGTCGTCATCGGGGCCGGCCTCTCCGGCGTGGCCGCCGTCATCGCGCTGCGCCGGGCCGGTTTCGACGACGTCGTCGTGTTGGAGAAGTCCGGTCGCCTCGGCGGGACTTGGCGCGACAACACCTATCCCGGATGCGGCTGCGACGTACCGGCGATGCTGTACGAGTACTCCTTCGCACCCCACGCGTGGAGCCGGGGCTTCGCCGACCGGTCCGAGATTCTCGACTACCTCGACACCACCGCGGCAACGCACGGCGCGGACAAGGCGATCCGTTACGACACCGAGGTGCTGCGCATCCGCTGGGAGCCGGAAGCACACCGCTGGAACCTGCAGACCACGTCGGGCACATACACCGCCCGCGCCGTGATCGTTGCCACCGGCCCCTGGCATCGGCCCCGTCGGCCCGACATCCCCGGCCTGGACACCTTCCCGGGCACCGCCTTCCACTCCGCCCGCTGGAACCACGAAGTCGACCTGACCGGACGGCGCGTGGCAGTGGTGGGCACCGGAGCGTCCACCGTCCAGTTCCTGCCCGAGATCCAGCCCAAGGCCGCTCATGTCGACGTCTTCCAGAGCACACCGCAGTGGGTACTTCCCAAGCCCGACTACCCCCTCCCTCCGGGGCTCCACGGCTTCTTCGAACACCACCCGGCAGCACGCCGCGCACTGCGCGGCCTGCACCACTGGACCCAGGAAGCCATCGGCGTACCCCTGCGCCACCCCCACCTGCTGCGGCCCTTGGAGGCCCTGGCCCACTTCCATCTGCGTACCTCGGTACGGGACCGCGCCCTGCGCCGGGCCCTGACTCCTGACTACCGCTTCGGCGGCCGCCGCCTGATCACCTCCAGCACCTACTACGCCGCCCTCACCCGCCCCAACGTGCGGCTGCATCCCACCCGCGTGACCGCCGTGGAGGGCTCGGACGTCATCGGCGCCGACGGCACCCGCACCCGCGCCGACACCATCGTCCTCGCGACCGGGTATCACATCGGCGACATCCCGCTGGCCCCCCATCTGCACGGCACCCACGGCACATTGGCCCAGAGCTGGGCCGACGACCGCCGCGCCTACCTCGGCACCAGCGTCAGCGGATACCCCAACCTCTTCCTGCTCATCGGCCCGAATCTGCTCACCGGCACCACCGCCGTCCCCACCGTCCTCGAGGCCCAACTCCGCTACATCACCACCGCCCTCAACCACCTGCGCACCAGCGGGGCGACCGCACTCGATGTCAAGCCCGAGGCCGAAGCAGCCCACCAGCAGGCCCTGCACGCGGCACTGCGCAACACCGTCTACAACGCCGCCGGCGGCACCGGCTACTACTTCGGCCTCCCGGGCATCAACACCTTCTGCTGGCCCTGGTCGACCGCCAGGCTCGTCAAGCGGCTGAACGCCTTCGACCCGGCGGTCTACACCTGGTCGCTGCCGCTGCCGGCCCAAGCCGGCGCCGAGCGGGACGGCCTGCCGGCCCGCCCGTCGGGCCGAATCCGGTAGGTCCCGGTCACGCGCTCGGCGAGTTGCACCTCTGTCGATTCACCGCGCGTTACGGCGCACACAGCGGGAAACACAGGGCCTACGTCACCACGGCCCGCTACAACAGGCTCGTCGAGCGCCTGCGGGCCACCGGGCACGTGGGCGGCCTCGCGGCGGCGTCCGCGACCTGCTCGCCGAGTCGCGTTCTTGGGAGGTCAGTCCCGCAGGGTGGATGCAGTGGACAGGACCTTCAGGGCCACGGCATCCACACCACCGTCGCCTGGCAGCGACTCTCCGCAGACGACTGGGCCACCTGCGCCGCCGAAGTCAGCCGGGGCCGGTGAGAGCAGATCAACACCCGGCCTCGAATACATGATCATGTCTCGACGCTCCTCGCCCACCTGCTGCCAACTGCGCAGCAGACCCTCCCGCTCAAAGCCGACACGCTCAGCCGTCCGCTGTGACACGGCATGCCACGGCTCGGCTCGACGTACAACTGAAGACGGGCAATCCGCAGGTCATCGACGGCCCAGCGGACAACCGCCCGGTGGGCTTCCGCCGCGATCCCCTGGCCACGAGCCGACCCGGCAAGCCAATGCCCCAGCGACGCTCGTCCCTCGCTCCGGTCCCTCACTCAGAAGCCGACCACCCAAGCGGATGCCCGTCCCCGATCCGCACGATGACGAAGGGATACCTGCCGCCAGTAGATGCCCGCGCCCACTGGCGCCGGACAGAGGCTTCACCCGCCGTCTGCGAGTACGCGGAAGGAACGGTCGTGATCAACGAGATGTAGTCGTCGCTCGACACACCTCCCGGACGAGAGGCAGATCTCCGAGCTCCCAGGCGCGGAGCACAAACCTGTCACCAGCAGCCAGGCGCGGGACGTCCAAGGGGGCAGCGACCATGCTCGCATCGTGTCGGGAACGCCGCCTCAACGCACTCCATGGCTGTGGGATGACGCTCAGCACGTTGACGAAGCGCTGGGTTCGCGACGCCCGAGATGGGCAAGATTTGTGATCTTGCTGGGCACTCTGTGCCTATTCGTGCACGACGACCGTGTGTGTATGAAGGATCTGGACATGCCCTACGCCTCAGTAGGCTTGTGCGTCGAAACAAAGGAGCGCTGCGCATGAGCTTTCGCCTCAAGGCGATCACCTGTGAGGATCATCTGGCCTTCGTCCGGGCTCGGCCTGCGGTGAGTCACATGCAGGTTCCCTCGTGGGGAGATGTGAAGCCGGACTGGCGGGCGGAGAGCCTGGGCTGGTTCGACGAGAGCGAGCGTCTCGTCGGCGTGGGGCTGGTGCTGCTGCGGCCGTTGCCGAGGCTGAAGCGGTATCTCGCCTACCTGCCCGAGGGGCCGGTCATCGACTGGGCCGCGCAGGATCTGGAGCGATGGCTTGAACCGATGCTCGCGTACTTGAAGGGGCAGGGGGCGTTCTCGGTGAAGATGGGGCCGCCCGTGGTGGCCCGCCGCTGGAGTGCCGAGGCGGTCAAGGCGGCGATCGCTGACCCGAGGGCTGGGCGGTTGCGGGATGTGGAGGCGACCGTGCATGAGCCGTCGGCCTTCGACGTCGCCGACCGGTTGCACCGGATGGGCTGGCAGCAGAGCGAGCCCGGCGGCGAGGACGGTTTCGCTGCGGGCCAGCCGCGTTACGTGTTCCAAGTGCCCTTCGCAGGGCGGTCGTTGGAGCAGATCCAGCGGGGCTTGAACCAGCAGTGGCGCCGGAACATCAAGAAGGCGGAGAAGGCCGGTGTCAAAGTCGTTGAGGGCGGATACGAGGACCTGCCCGCCTTCTACGACATCTATGTGGAGACCGCCGAGCGGGACCGGTTCATTCCCCGCCCGCTGGCCTACTTCCAGCGGATGTGGACCGCACTGAGAGCCGAGGACCCCGACCGCATGCGCCTCTACCTCGCCCACCACGAGGGCGAGGTGCTCGCGGCGGCCACGATGCTGATGGTCGGCGAGCACGTCTGGTACTCCTACGGCGCCTCCACCAGCCGCAAGCGCGAGGTCCAGCCGAACAACGCCATCCAGTGGCGGATGATGTCCGACGCCCATGCGTTCGGCGCTGGTGTCTACGACTTCCGCGGCATCACCGACACCCTTGAGGAGAGCAACCACCTGCTGGGACTGCTGCGGTTCAAGGTCGGCACCGGCGGCGAGGCCGTCGAATACCTCGGCGAGTGGGACTTCCCGCTCAACAAGGTGCTGCACAAGGCCCTCGACCTCTACATGTCCCGCCGCTGACACTGCGGCCGCCTCGTGCTGATCGTCGACGCCGATGCGGTCAGCGCGGAACGTCGGCTGCAGACCGGCCGGTTGGCCTGCCCGCACTGCATTGGTGTCCTCGCGCCGTGGGGGCACGGCGGCCGCGGGAAGTAGGTGACGATCTCAAGGCTCGGCTGTTCGTACGCCCTCGCCGGTCACGGGGTTCGGGTCGCGGGATCACGCACGTGCTGCTGCCGGAGTCCCTTTGACCGCGACGAAGTGGTCTCACATGCACACGGTGTCGGGGACGAGGACTGCCGCTGGGCGGAGATCGCCCGGCAGGTCGGTCTGTGCGGTCACAGCACCTGGCGGGCATCGGCAGCGCGGCCCGTGGCATCGACACTCCAACGCACGCCGTGCTGGACGAGGAATTCCAGGAAGTCGGCGGGGGAGTAGGCCTGAGCCGGGGCAAGGACGCCAGGCTTGGCGCCGTCGGCAACGAGCCGGCGCGCGCTTTCGACCGCGATGACCGCTGTGCTCCCCTGCATGTCGATGCCCTGGACGACGCCGCGAGCGTGCCGGCCGTCCTCGCCGGTCGCCTCGACGACGATGATCCAGCGCGCGGTGCGGCGGCTGTCCGCGGGCGGTCCTTCGGGAACGCTGTCGATGAGCGCGGGGGTGATGTCGGCGAATGCGGCCGCCAGTTCCGCAGGGACCACACCCTCGACCCGGCGTGCCGCGACGTGGTGGGGAACCGTGACCACCGCCGGAAGGGGAAACTTCACCACCGGCACCGGGTCGGAGCCGTCCGGAAAGGTGAGTGCCGTACGCCGCGCGGCGATATCGGGATGCCAGCGGCCGTCTTCGTAGCCGAGGCCGCCGCCGGTGAACGCGTCGATGTTCTCCAGCGCCGACCGGAGAGTGCCGCGGGACGGCATCGCGCCACTGCGGACCAGCTCCAGGGCGATGACGAGGTCCCGTACAGGACGGACACGTTCGGCGACGAGGTGAGCGAGCAGGTCACTGGGCAGACCGTCGTCGTTGGTGCCCGGGACCACTGTCACCCCGCCCGCCGCGGCGGGCGCGGCGAAGGCGCTGAAGATCCGATCGAGGTGGTGCTGTTCACCAGCGATGTCGACGTAATGACACCCGGCGGCGATGGCGGCCCGCACGACCGCTTCGCCGGACAGAACGAACGGGCCCGCGCAGTTGATGACCGCGGCACAGTCCTGGAAGGCATGGACGAGTGCGGTGTGGTCCCCGGACTCGGCGCACCGTATTACGGCGCCGTCGACCGCGGCGAGTCCAGCTAGTGCGGCTGCCTCGCCGAGGCGTTCGACGTTCCGGCCGACCAGCACCGTCTTGATGTCCCGCCGGGCCAACTCGGCGACGACGAGCTTGCCGGTGTAACCACCGGCGCCGTATGCCGCGATCCGCATGTCCGATCCCCTTTCGACGACCTCCGAAGGCAGCGTATGGCTCTTGACCGAGACGGTTAATTCGTCAACGTCTCTTCTGCATACGTGATCGTCTTGGGCACCGAGCATCCGGATACGCTGGCCGAATGGACCTGCTCAGCGACGTGATCGCCGCCATGCGCACGGGGCGGGCGCACTATGCGCGCAGTGAGCGGCACGCCCCGTGGGCGGTACGCCACCGGCCCTTCGCCGGTGCCGGCTTCCACCTCGTCCTGGAGGGCAGGAGCTGGCTGATCCCTCCGGACGGCGCACCGATCGAACTCCGGGCCGGAGACGTCGCCTTCCTCCCCCACGGCAGTGCACACTCCGTGGCTGGTGATCCCGCCGTGCTGGTGGCCGACCTCCCCTCCTCACCGCTCGCCGAACCCCACCAGGACAACCGCCCCGGCGGCGCCGGGGCGGGGTCCCGGACCGTGATGCTCTGCGGCGCCTACCTCATGGACCGGGCCCGACCTCACCCACTATTAGGGGAGTTCCCGGAGTTCGTTCACCTGCCGGCCCGCCTCGGCCGGCACTCGTCACTGCGCGGAGCCACCGAACTCCTCGCGACCGAACTGGCACAGCCCCGCCTGGGCAGTGACGCCCTGCTGCCCGCACTGCTCGACGCCCTGTTGCTGTACGTCATGCGGGCATGGCTCGATGAGCGGCCCCGGCACGATGCAACCACCGGCTGGACCGCGGCCCTGCACGACCCGGCCGTCCACGCCGCGCTCCAGGGCATTCACGCCGCGCCGCACCGGCCGTGGACGGTGCAAGAGCTGGGAGCAGTGGCCGGGCTGTCCCGAGCGGCATTCGCACGACGGTTCACCACCCTGGTGGGTCAGCCACCGCT
The DNA here is from genome assembly GCF_042895385.1 of Streptomyces sp. NPDC001401. Taxonomy (NCBI): domain Bacteria; kingdom Bacillati; phylum Actinomycetota; class Actinomycetes; order Kitasatosporales; family Streptomycetaceae; genus Streptomyces; species Streptomyces sp. NPDC001401. The sequence goes on along the minus strand of NZ_JBIAWI010000020.1, from coordinate 214,662 downwards.
GTCGTACCTGACCTGGTGGCGCATGACCTTCGCAGCCCGGCTCCTCCGCGCTTCCGATGCACCGCTGAAGACCGTGGCCAACCGGATCGGATACACATCCGAGTTCGCGTTCAGCACCGCCTTCAAGCGCGAGCACGGCCTGACCCCCAGCGCCTACCGACGCCAGACGACATCCGCAGATCTTGACACCACGGACGCCGACCGCCGCGTCACCGAATCTGGCGGACGTATGCGGTCACAACACTGATTTGTGGGGCCGACCTGTCAAGGGGCAGTCTTCAGCGGCGTCTCGGGATACGGGTATTGGGCGGCGCCGCTTGCGTGCGTGGGGCCGGACGGTGCCTGCTGGCGCGCGTGTCGGTCTCGACGCGTGGTCCATGCTGATATGCGCCGGTTAGTTATCGCAGGACGGGCTGTTCGGCGGGAGCGTTTCCGGGGGTCTGGAGATTGAGCGTGGCGGCTGTCACCGCTGCTCATAGTGCTGCCGCGGGTCGCTCCTCACGCCGCCGCCACCAGGTCGCCTGCCGGCCGGTCTGTGGGCCCGTCTCAGTCGGGCAGGGTGGCCAGTGACCAGCACCAGCCCGCCAGTTCGCGGGCGATGGCCGCGTTCGCGACTACCGGCCGCTTGTGGTGGGCGATGAAGGTCTTCCAGCGCTGGTTGAGCCGCTGGTTGCCCAGGTGTCCGCGGGTGCGCGCTGCGGCCGGTGCGCGTTGCTGATGGCGATTCTCGAAATCGGCCGGGGCTGCTCCTTGCCTCACCTGGTTGGTCCTTGAAGCGAGTGAGGGCGGTGGGGAGTCAGGAGCGCGTCTTGATCACTCGTCGGTAGGCTCGGTCCATGAGCGGTGACTGGCGGGCGGACCGGATCGGGGCTGCTCTGCGGGGTGAGAACCCGACCGTGCTGCGGCGACTTGAGTCTGGCTTCGCGGTGATCGGCGACGTTCAGTTCCTGCCGGGGTACTCGGTTCTCCTCGTGGACGAACTGGGTGTCCAGCGGCTGTCTGACCTGCCGAGGGCCAAGCGACTGTCGTTCCTGTCCGACATGGACCAACTGGGAGAGGCGGTTGAGCGGGCATGTCGTCGGCTGGACGCCGGCTTCCGCCGGGTCAACCTGGAGATCCTCGGCAACACGGACCCGTTCCTGCATGCCCACGTCTGGCCGAGGTTCGAGTGGGAGCCGACCGAGCTGGTGGGCAAGCCGGTGTGGCTGTATCCGCGTGACCGCTGGAGTGACGAGCGGTTCAGGCTCGGCTCCCAGCACGATGTGCTGCGGGATGAGATCGGTAGCGAACTGGAGCGGCTGGCTTCGATGGCGTGAGGGTGTGGGCCCGCAGACCGTCAGGTGGGAGGGCTCGGTGATCAGTGACGGTCAGTGGACGTCAGGGAGTTCGTCGCAGCGGGACGATGTCGGGTGTGGCCGTGGGGACGGAGGGGCGGGCCGCTTCCGGGGTCGCCAGCAGCGCGACGATGGTGACCGGCTGCTGGCAGACCGGTTCAGGGGGAGGTGTGCGACCAGCCGTGATTGGAGATCTGGTGGCCGCTGTCAAATATCCGCGTCAACTGGCCGGCTGGGATCACCGCATCCGGCGTGCCGGAGCAGTTGCTCTTGTTCAGCCATACCCCAACATCGTTGGTGGTGGCGTTTGTGACGTCCAGCTCGGTGGTGCTTGGTGCGTCGCTGTCCACCGTGCAGCCAGTCTGATCAACGTCGACTTGATCTTGCAGCAGCAGGCCGTCGCTGTTGCGGTCGAGGAAGTCGATCCCCCCGAGAGCCTGGGCGGGCCCCGTTGAGATGGCGAGCGTGGTGGTCGCAACGGCCGCGACCGCGAGGGACAGGATTCGAAGGTGTTTACGGGGCATGGCGGACTTCCTTCCGCAGGGACGAACGCCGTGTGACGCGTCATCCACCACTACCTAAGATGTCAGTGGAGGCGAGTACGAACAGCGGCGCGCGCAGGGGCGCGCGCAGCGCGGCCGTGCCGGGCCAGTCCGCCCGCACGCTGGTGTAACTTGCCCCGCTGTTCGTCGCCCCGGACCTCGGCAGCCCGGTCCGTCCCCGGCTCCCACCGCGAACTGCGCGAGTACGCCAACGACTCCTGTGTCCTCTACGAGGCGCCGGTGATCTGCGTGTTGGTCCGCCCGACCTGCCATCTGCCCGATGCGGCCTAGTACTCCCAGTGGGCTCGATGAGAAGAGCGGAGTGACGGGAGACTTTCACGCTCCGTTCCGTGGGAGCCCGGAGGTGCGATTCAGCCGGTCACGCGACCCTTTGTCGTCGTCAGGAGTTCGCTTGCAGCGCATCAGCCTGGCGCTTTACGAGCAGTCGAACCAGTGGGTGTAGGGCTGGTCGGGGCACTGTTGGCAGATGAAGAGGTAGATGCCGCCCATGTCGCCGAACATCAGTCCCGGCGGGCTCTGGATCAATCGGCGGTCCTCGTAGGGGAGGTCCCAGATGGTGCCGGTATCGGGTGTGTCCTCCACGGGCAGCCAGGTTCGCCATGATGCCCCGTCGAATTCCGCGCTGTTGACCGTGAGCAGGTGGTCCATGCGCTGACCGCAGCCCGCGCAGTCGGGCCAGACCGGTTCCTGTGTCCACGTCGGGTATCCGCCGACCTTGACGCCGTCGGCCACCGACAGGTGCTGCCAGTACGACCAACCGGTCTCCTTCTCCACCCGATCGAACCGCTCCTCCAGCGCTTCGGCGATCTCGTCGGGCAGATCCCAGCTCGGATAATCGACGACCCGTTCAGGGTGCAGGACACACGGGTCGGGCAGGTAGTCCTCCTCGGCGCCGTCCGGCCGGGGGTGCGCGGCGAGTTCCCCGCTACACCTGGAACTGTCGCGCCAGTACAGCTTCGGCAGGGGAATGTAGCCGTGGTCGAAGGGGCACCACAGAACCTGCAGGACGTCCGTGCCGGACGGGAAGGGCAGTTCGGGAACGTCGGTGGCCAACAGCTGGAGCACGGGCACCAGGGGCACCGCACCCGCTCCAGGACTGAATTGACCGTGGTCGTCGTCGCAGTGCGGCCAGGGCAGGGAGTGCGGCCACAGCAGAGGACCACCTATCGAGCTGTCCCGGGGACCGGGATTTCCCGTTCGTGGATGCAGCCGGACGGTGTCCTTGCGATAGGCAGCAACCTCGGGAAACAACATCTCCACGTCGACGGGACGCGGCGGGGTGGTACGAGCCATCTCAGACTCCTGGGGGACCGGCACGCCATCGGCTGATGCCGCGGCGAACGGCAGCGTAATCGTTGGGTGTGACACCCTTGCCGCGCGGCGGCTGGCTCGGGCATTGGCTCGGGCAACACGACAAACCGGTGCCTCCGCCGAGCCCACGCGGCCCCTGCCGGCCCACGGCGCGCGGACTCGGCTCACGCCGAAGCCGCGTTCCGCGCTCGCCTTCAAGAGATGGGGCCATGCTTCTGGAGCCGGAAGGATGGGTGCCCTCAAGCCGCACCGCGTTCTGTGGGCGTCAGTAGTCAGGAAAGGGCAGGGATTTGCCGCCCGCGTGTCGTCGAGGCGCGAATGGTTCCGCGCTCGCCCGAGACCGAGGCGGCCTTGCGGCGCCGACCTGTTGAGTTCGGCGCCACCCTGGTTGAGCCTGAGTGGCTCGGTACCTCGGTCCTTACCTGACGTCGACGAAGTCGCCGGGCGCTGTCGAGGCGGCGGTGGTGGCGGTGCCCGCGAAGACGTAGCGGTAGTACCCGTCGACCGTGGCCGTGGTGGTGGTCTTCAGGACGCCGGTGCTGCTGGTCGTGACGGTCTTGAGGGTGGTGTAGGTGCTGCTGCCCTTCTTGCGGAACTGCAGCTTCGCGGGCTGGGACGCGTAGCCCGCGTACTTGCCCGTCGACCAGTTCGCGCGGGCGAGCTTGCCCGTGACCGTGATGGTCTTGCCCTTCTTGACCGGCTCGGGCGTGGCATCGGCGGTCAGCGTGGAGAGCTTCTTGATCGCGACGATGGCGACGTTGTCGTTGTAGCTGGCGTTCGCGTACAGGTCCCACGCGCCCAGGAACAGCTTCCAGGTCCCGGCCACGCCGTTGTCCTTCATGTCGGTGGCCGGGTGGATGTTGAAGACAGCCTTGCAGTTGTAGACGCCCTGGGTTGCCGTCTCCGTGCAGCTGGGGTCGTCGTCCGTCCCCAGGCCGCCGGTGATGCCGTCCGTGGTCGAGCTGTCGGTGCCCTGCCACAGGAAGGCCTCGGTGAGGGCGACGCCGTTCTGGTCGGTGGCGGTGTACGTGACGGTGACGGACTTCGTGCCGGTGGTGCCGAGGACGATGTCCTTGCCGCCGTTGATGACCGCGTTCGAGAACTTGGTGTTGCCCAGCGAGTCGTTCGGACGAACGGTCTCCGAGGCGAAGGAGCTGAGCTTCGCCGACACACCCGCACGCTCCGACGCCTGGGCGGCAACCGGAAGAGCGAGCGCGGACAGAACGACGGCACCGGAAACTACGGCGGCCGCAACGCGTATACGCATGAATCCCCCACGGGAACCTGAGAGGCCCGCCGAAGTCTCCCTCTGGCCAGGCCTGTTGATCGTCGCATCATATGAACTCAGGTCGGAAATAGTGAAGATCCTTTGTGCAATAAGTGCGTAACGGCCTAGTAGTGCTTCGTTAGGTTCTGGCTCTGAGTCTGCCTGTGGTGAGGGGGCGGCCGCAGGTGGTGCAGGTGCCGGTCCAGCACCTCAGCAGGTCCTGCAGTGCGTCCAGGACCTGGTAGAGGGTCAGCCCGGTATGTCGGCTTTTGGGGCGAGCCGTTGCAGGGTGAGGAAGGCCTGGGCGGTGGTGACGAGGGTGACGTGGTGGTGCCAGCCGCGCCAGGTGCGGCCTTCGAAGTGGTCCAGGCCCAGGCCGTGTTTGAGTTCGCGGTAGTCGTGTTCGATGCGCCAGCGCATCTTCGCCCATCGCACCAGATCGGCGGTCGGGGTGGTGGCGGGCAGGTTGGTCATCCAGTAGCGGGTCGGTTCGGCAGCGGTGTGGGGCTGCTCAATCAACAGGGTCCGCACGGGCAGCACACCGTCCCACCGGCTGCGTCCACCCGCGTGCTCCTGGGCGGTCCGGGTGGCTTCCTTGCCTGAGGGCCGCACCTCCAGCACGGCGAAGCGTGAGGTCATCGTGCCCTTGCTGCCTTCCCGCCAGACGACTTCCTTCAGCCGGGTATCGGCGTCGATGAGCTGGGGCAGTGGCCGGGGAGGTTCTCGGTAGCGGGGCAGCGTGGGCGGCCCCAGCCCGCCGTAGGCAGGCTGATACGGCTCGGCCGCAGCCGGGCGGGCGATCTCCTTGGGGTCGACGGCCATGACATATGACCAGCCGCGTTCCTCCAGGGCGAGCGGGAAGGATACACTGCGGCCGTAGCCGGCGTCGGCCACGATCACCGGCACCGTGGGCAGCCAGGTGGCCAGCCGGTCCAGCAGCCCCAGCGCCAGCCGGGTCTTGGACACATACCCGATGCCGTCCGGCACTCTGGCTGCCCGGCGCCGCTTGTCGTCCGCCGCCCACTCCCGGGGCAGGAACAGCTCCCACTCCAGTGGGCAGGAGGCAGTGTCGGTCGCCGCGTGCACGCTGACCGCGACCTGGCAGTTGGCCCGCTTGCCCAAAGCCCCGCAGTACTGGCGGGCCACCCCGACCGACGCCGTCCCGCACTTGGGAAACGACACATCGTCCACGACCCACACCTCAGGCTGGACCGCCTCACACAGCCGCTGCGCGATCCGCCGACGCACCGGTGTCCACTCCCACGGCGACTGGTTCACGAACTGCTGCAGGGCCTGCATGTTGCCGTCCGGCAGCCGCTCGGCCATCGGCTGGATCGACTTGCGCCGACCGTCCAGCATCAGACCCCGCAGATAGCACTCGCCCCACCGCCGCTGATCCCGCCGCGGCAGAGAACCAAACACATCAGCAACGAACTCCGATAACTCACCCCGGAGCCGTTCCACCTCCCCGAGCTTCACACCCGCCAGCATGCCGCTGACCAGGCAAGATCGGCAGAGCTAACGAAGCACTACTAGGGCGCCCGGGAGCTTCCAGCGAAAAACAACGCTAGGAAGTTGATCTAGGCGCTGCCGGGCTGCCGCTCGCGACAGGCAGCGCTCCGGAACGCATCTCAACGACGACCCTGAACCGTGCGTGTTGACCTGGTCGGATCTGAAGCTTGCCTGCACCCTCACGCGATACGGCAACGGTTCCTGGTCGAGACGGCGTGTTTGATCGCCGTACCAAAGGGGCGGACGCTGAGCCGGCTCAACGTAACCCCGAGCGATACCGGCAGATGCGCGACGAACACGGCCCGCATGAGCCCCGCTTGGTGCAGTTCAGCGCCAAGCGGGTCGGCTGGTCCCGGTCAGGCTGCCCGGGCGGTCAGGACGGTCTTGGCAGCCAGCCGGAGATTCCTGATCATCGGATTCGGGTCGCCCTTGCGGCTGACCAGGACGACCTGGCTGGGGGGAGCGTCCTCGATCGGGATGGTGACGAGGTCGGGACGCAGTGAGCTACGCCGATCGCCGACCGGTAGCACGGCGATCGCCCTGCCACTCGCGACGAGTTCGAGCTTGTCCTCGTAGCTCTCGATCGGCGGCACGCCGGCCCCGAGGATCCGGTAGGAAGTCCAGTCCGCAGTCTCGAACGCGCACGGCGCCGCTTCCTCGCCGGCCAGTTCTTCCGCGGTCACCGACGCGCGGTCGGCCAAGGGATGGCCGCGCGGGACCGCGAGCATCCGGGGCTCCTCGTACAGCGGGGTGGTGAACACGTCGTCGGCGGCGAACGGCAGTGGGGCCCGCGTGATCAGGGCGTCGACGCGCTTGTCGGACAGCGCCCCGACGTCGCGGCAGCTCAGGTACCGGGTGGCGATCTCGGCGTCCGGACAACGGCGGCGCAGTTCCCGTACGGCGGGAGTGATCACCAGGTCTTCGACGTAGCCGATGGCGATTCGTTCGGTCTCGGCTTGTTCACGCACGGCCAGCTCGGCCTGGCGGGCGGCCTGCAGCAGGGCTTGGGCCCGGGGGAGGAAGCTCTGGCCGGCCGGAGTGAGCCGGGTGCCCTGGGGTGTGCGGTCCAGCAGCCGTACGCCGAGATACTTCTCGAGCCGTTGGATCTGGCGGCTCAGCGCCGGCTGGGCGACGTGCAGGTCGGCGGCGGCCCGGCCGAAGTGCTGGTGCGCCGCCACCACGGTGAAGTAGCGCACCAGCCGCAGTTCCAGGTCCTGTCCGAGATCGTTCACCCTTCCAGCGTACGCGTCATGCCGTTTCGGAATGATCAGGTTGCCGAACCGGTCTTGGACGGTCATGCCGTCCTGGGCCTTGACTGAAGGAGCAACGTTTCCCCAGGAAAGCGACAGGCGCGATGAAGGCGATTCAGTTCCACGCAGCGGGCGGGCCGGAGGTTTTGCAGTATGACGAGGTGCCGGTTCCCGAGATCGGCCCCGGCGAGGTGCTCGTCCGGGTGCACGCGGCGGGCATCAACCCGCCGGACTGGTACCTGCGTGAGGGGATGAAGGTCATGCCGGCCGAGATGAGGCCGGCGCTGGAGTTCCCCCTGATCCCCGGGACGGACATGTCGGGCGTGGTCCAGGCGGTCGCTCCGGACGTGCGGGGGTTCGCCGTCGGTGACGAGGTCTTCGGCATGCTGCGATTCCCCGGATTCGACGGCCGGACGTACGCCGAGTACGTGGCCGCGCCGGCTGCGGACCTGGCTCACAAGCCGGCCGGTATCGACCACGTGCAGGCGGCCGGGGCGCCGATGGCCGTGCTGACGGCCTGGCAGTACCTGGTTGATCTCGGCCACGACGTGCCGTCTCCTTTCACCGGCCGGGTGCACCGGCCGGTGCCGATCACGCCAGGGATGACCGTGCTGGTCAACGGGGCCGCCGGTGGGGTGGGCCACTTCGTGGTGCAGCTGGCGAAATGGAAGGGGGCACACGTCATCGCAGTGGCCTCGGGCCGGCACGAGCAGTTCCTGCGCAAGCTCGGCGCCGATGAGTTCATCGACTACACCAGGACGCAGGCCGCGGACGTGGTCAGCGGTGTGGACCTGGTGATCGACACCGTCGGGGGCCCGGACAGCTCACGCTTTCTGACCGTGCTCAAGCGCGGCGGCACCATGCTTCCGGTGTTCTTCGCCGAGTACGACCCGGAAGAGACGGCGAGTCGGGGCATCGCAGTCTCGAACATTCAGGTGCGTTCCAACGGTCCCCAGCTCGCCGAGATCGGGCGCCTGTTCGGCGAGGGCAGGCTCCAGGTCGGGGTGGACAGCACCTACCCACTGCCCGAAGCGGGCAACGCACACAAGCGAGCCGCGCAGGGCCACCTCCAAGGCAAGATCGTGCTGACGGTGGTCTCGTGATCGCCGAACTCCAGCAGGCGGTGGCGAAGTACGCCCACGCCCTGGACGAGCTGAACGTGCCCGAGCTGGAAGCGGTCCTGACCGAAGACACCACCTGGACCTTCACCATGCCCGGACAGGGAGTGCTCGGCCCGGTCGCCGGACGCGCGGCGGTGCTCGACTTCGTCCGCGACGGGCACACGGTCCAGACCGGAAGGGTGCGGCACCACCTGGCCAATGTCGTGGTCACGACGACGGACGCCACCACCGCCGAGGCGCGGGCCTATCTGGTGCAGACGAGGAACACCGGCGAGAGCATCCAGACGATCTCGACCGGGGTCTACACGTTCGGCCTGCGCCGGTCCGACGGCGGGTGGCGGATCGCCGAGCTCACCCTGACGCTGGACAACGCCTTTTAGGGCGGGGCTAGGCATGGACTAGGCAGTGTGTCCGGCGGATCATCGGGTGCCTGCCGGCGGCGCCCGGTTACCGATTGGGCCGACGACGAACAGCGCGGCCTTCTGTAGGGAGATGGTCAGCCGGTCGGCGCGTTGTTGAACGCCAGCAGGTTCGGCTGCCCACTGGCAGATCGAGCAGACGGTCGGGGTGTCGTCGTACTCGCAACCGCAGGGGTGATCCAGGTGCGGGGCTGCTCGCCCTGCGGGCGAATACTGCAACTCTCGAATACCGACACTCCACCAGTGGTGCGCAGGCGTGACCACGCTCCAAGGCCGGCCCCTGCTGCGCAAGCTGCGCTGCAGCACCGGCCGCAGCACCGACGTCGTCCGCGCCGTCCTGAGCCTGGAACTCACGGCCTGGCGCCTGCACCACTTCGGCCGCGTCGACCACACCCTGATCAAGCTCTCCTGACCACGCCCAACCTTCGCCGGAGAAGGAAGATTGCAGCAAAGGCGGGCGGGTCGGAGCGTTCGCCCCGCCCACCGGACGCCCAACGGCACCGGCTGCAAGGACGCGGGGCTGTGGCTCGCAGGGAATACGAGTGTCCCTTGCAGCGCTCGGCATGACACGCTGTGCCTTCAACCGTGCAAACGCAGGAGGTCACCATGACTGCCGATTCTTCACCGCAGGACAGTCCCGAGCCGGCCGACGCCGAGCGCTCTGCTCTGACGCCCGACGAGGACGGCCAGTACGACCTCAAGCGCAAGTTTCGTGAGGCCCTCGCGCGCAAGCGCGGTGGGCAGACCGAGGGTGCCGCGCACACGGATGCGTCGAAGATCCGCGGCGCGCACGGCCCGGCCGCGAGCCAGCGGTCGTTCCGGCGCAAGAGCGGGGGCTGAGTCCCGCGGGGGCGGGGGGGGGGGGGGGGGGGGGGGCCCCGCCCGCCCCCGGGCCCCCCCCCCCCCCCCCCCGGCCCCCATTCACGCCGATCGCCGTCGCACCGCACGGCATCTGCACCGGGAGCACCGGGACTTCGGCACCCCTCAGGACGCCTCCACCGCCGCCTTGATGCGCTGCCCGAACGCGGGCGCGTCCTTACGTGCCGCACCCAGTGCGAAGCCCACCAGCAGCTTCCCGATGCCGTGGCCCTCGAGGACATTGAAGATCCTCACCCTGGTCGTGCCCGGACCGGTGGACTCCAGGTCGTAGCCGCCCTCGTCCGCCGTGACGACGTTCTTGGAGGTCTCCGCCCAGCGGATGCGGTGGGGAGCCTCGAATTCGGTGATCCGGAACTTCCGGCCCGTCTTCATGCCGGCGTCCTTGACCGTGCTCGTAAAGACCGTGCCGACTGCCGTCGGCCCCTCCGGAGTCTTCGTGATCGCCTGGACCCTCGGGCTGAACTTGGGATCGTTGGTGCCGTCGGAGAGAAAGGCGAAGACTTCCTCGATAGGACGGTTGATCTCGGCTGTCGCCTCAAACTGACCGGCCACGATTCCTCCTGTGCTGCGGTCGCTGGAGTTCCGGCTGAGCGCACGCCGTTTTGCCGAGCACCATCAGCGTATCGCCGCGGCTCCACCGCGGGCACATGGTCGTCGATGTCCCACTACGCTCTGCATGATCGATATTGCACGACGCCCGAACACCCGCAGTCCGACACCCCGGGCCTGGCTTGCCGGCCGGGCGTTCGGGAACGTGTTCGGCGAGGAGGCGCCGGTCCGGGTCACCAGCGTCCGGGGTGTCTGTCCGTCAGCCTTCTCGGGCTCCTGTGGGCCAGAGAATGAAGTCGGCGAACGCGCGTCGAGCGGGTTCGGGCCCGACTTCGTCCAGGGCCGCGCGCACGGCGTGCAGGTGGGCCGGGGTCATCTCCAGCGGGGGTTCGTCCGGCTGGTACGTGGTGCGGATCGGGTAGTCGACGCCGGGCTCGCGTGTCATCTCGATGTGGCAGCCCAGTAGGTGGGTGACGGCACGGCGGTCGGCGAACGCGATCAGCCGGTCGATGGTCCGTGAGAAGGCCGGCCAGTCCTCGATGTACAGCCGTCCGCGGTAGACGGTGTCTCCGGTCAGCAGGAATCCGGTCCACGAGTCGTAGAAGGTGACGGCCGCAGCGTCATGGCCCGGAGTCGCGAGGGCTTCCAGCACCCGCCCCCCGAGGTCGAGCGGCCGCACCGCCTCCGGGTCGTCTGCGAAACCGAAGTACGCCCAGGCCGCATCCCGATCGCCACCGACCACGATCGTGTCCGGCCGGTCGAGGAACTGGCTGTCGCCCGCGACGTGATCGCCGTGCGAGTGCGTGTGGAGTACGAGAAGGCCATAGGAGTCGCGGGGGTTGCGAGCCAGCCACGCCTCGACAAGGTCATCGACAGTCCGGCGCAGCGGAAAGAATTCCGCTGACGCCGTGGCACCCGTGTCGATCAGGACCGCCTCGCGATTGCCGAACAACAGGTACAGGAACGGAGCCTCGTAGTTGATCGCCTTGTTCTGCCTCAGCAACACCGTGTGCTGGTCGTACCAGTGCACTTGAAGATCGGGGTCGGTGTTGTGCTTGGCCGACGGCGACCCGTGAATCCAGTCGACGCCCAGTGGCTCTGCGCTGAACTTCCGGACAGCTGGTTCGCCCGCACCGGACACGATGCCTCCCGAAGTGCGTCGTCTTGGCGGGCCGGGTACGTCGCACAGCTCGTCCGGGAAGACACGCGCTCGCGTCTCCAGCCGGGACGCTATCACCGCAGATCGAGTACGAGCGAGCAGCTGCCCGGTAGGGGATCAGGGCGCGGTGAACAGGGTCGGGAAGCGGGGCGCGAGCCAGGGTTTGCGTCCCCAGGCAACGACCTGTCCCCGCCCGATGGCCCGCCACGGGTTGCGTCGGCCCAGCGCGATGAGGAGGAAGGTCACGGGTTCGATCAGGATGGTGCAGTCCGGACGTTCCGGGGGCGCCGGGGTCACGTGCACGGCGCCGTCGTCCAGGCTGACGCCGAACGCCGCGCCGCCGCGGAGGCGGATGGCGTAGCGGACGGCCAGGCCGGCGATGGCCGCCGTGTCGACGACGCGTGGCATGACCGAGAGCATGAACGGCATGCACAGCGCGACACGGTCGCGGTCGATCATGTGCGGGCGGTTCAGCGCGCGAGCGAGGTCGTAGCCGTGGCCCAGCATGTGCGTCAGCAGGTAGGACGCGAGAACGTGCCGGTCCATGGAACCCAGCGGTGTGACGAGTGCAAGGCCGGCGGCGCTCTCGTCGCTCGCGGCCCGATCCGCGGCGTCGAGGAACACGGCGGCCTGCTCGGCGATCATCGACGCCAGCGGCTGTGTCCCGCGCTCCGCGAATACGGCGAGGGCCTGTGCGTTGGCAGCGGCCAGACTCTGCGGCGTGCCGTCCCCGTAGGGGCGTACGTGCCCGGATGCGAGGTCGGCCATCAGCTCGTTGGCCAGTGCCAGATGGGCGGCCGCCTCACCGACCGTCCACTCCGAATCCGGTACGGGAACGGTCGTGTCGGAGGCGCCTTTCAACAGCGTGGCGATGTCGCCGGCGGTCTCACGTATCGCTCGTGCGAGCCCTTCGGGCAGCGGCCCCTGGATGTACTGCTGCGCCGTTGGCTGCACGTTGCCTGTTCCCTCCCGCCCGCCGCGCCCCTCGCGTGTCCGGCGCGCCGTACCCAATCAGACTTGGGGACGCGCGACAAGCCGTCATACCGGATCGCCGAAACCCGAGGACTCGTCGGAGGCCCGGGCCGAGACCGCCGGTTCCGGGGCGGCGGGCGGGTCGTCGAGGAAGTCTGCGGTGGGTACGTGGAACAGGGTGCCGGTGACCGCCGTGGAGAAGTCGAGGAGCCGGTCGTGGCTGCCCGGCGGATCGCCGATGAACATGTTCTCCAGCATCCGCTCGATGACCGACGGGGTGCTGGAGTAGCCGATGAAGTACGTGCCGAACTCGCCGCGTCCGGGAGCGCCGAAGGGCATGTTGTCGCGCAGAATCTGCCGCTCCGTGCCGTCCGGGTCGGTGATCGTGGTGAGCGCAACGTGCGAGTCGGCGGGTTTGAGGTCGTCGGGGAGCTCGATGTCGGAGAGCTTGCGGCGGCCGACCGCAAGCTCCTGTGCCTCGACCGGCAGGGCATTCCACGCCGCCAGGTCGTGCAGGTACTTCTGGACGACGACGTAGCTGCCGCCGGTGAAGTGCGGGTCCTGCTCCGGGTCGGCGGCGCCGATCACCACGGCGGTGCCGGCGGCGGGGCCGGTGGGGTTCTCGGTGCCGTCGACGAAGCCGAGGAGATCGCGTTCGTCGAAGTACTTGAAACCGGATACCTCGTCGCGGACGGTGACCCTGCCGCGCAGCCGGTCCATCAGCTGCGTGGCCAGTTCGAAGCACAGGTCCGGCTGCTGGGCCTTGATGTGGAAGAGCAGGTCCCCCGGGGTGGCGGGTGCGGTGTGCCGGGCGCCGGCCACTTCCCGGAAGCGATGCAGCTCGGCCGGCCTGGGGCCGGCGAACAGGCGGTCCCAGGCGTCGGAGCCGATGCCGGTGACACAGGTCAGCTCCCCTTCCGGGATCCGGAAACCGACGGCCCGCACCAGACCGGCGAGGTCGGTCAGGAGCTCCCGTACCACCGGCTCCCCGCCGGGATCGACGGTCACGACCAGGAAGACGGCGGACCTGGTGAGTGGGCTCAGTACCGCCTGCTGGACGGGTTGCGGCTCGGGCACGAACGCTCCTTGATTCTTCGGCGAAATCCTTCGGTGAAATCCTTCGGCGAACACGGAGGCCGGACTCGATCAGCCTCTCAGCAGGAGCCAGGCCGCCGGGAGATGCGCCCGCCATGGGCCCGCCTTACGAGCTGTGGGTTGCCGGGGCGGGGGTGCTGGCCGCGGGGGCCTGCTTGCGGCGTCGGAGGGCGGGCAGGGGCGGTGGGGTGAGGAAGCCCTCGGCGCGGGCGCTGGCGAGGCCGATGCGGGGGATGTCGCTGGTCTTGGCGAACAGCAGGAAGCGGGGCTCCCACACGGGCCGGTACTTGGCGTTGGCGCGGTAGAGGGACTCGATCTGCCACCAGCGGGAGAAGAAGGTCAGCACCGAGCGCCACAGCCGCAGCACCGGGCCCGCGCCCAGTCGTGCGCCGCGCTCGAAGACCGAGCGGAACATCGCGAAGTTAAGCGACACCCGCCGCACGCCCAACTCTTCGGCACGCAGCAGGAGTTCGACGACCATGAACTCCATCAGGCCGTTCTCGCAGGCACGCTCCCGGCGCATCAGGTCCAGCGACAGCCCGTGCTCGCCCCAGGGCACGAAGCTGAGCAGGGCGCGCGGCTCACCGTCGGCGTCGCGGCACTCCAGCATCACGCAGCGGCCGTCGCCGGGGTCGCCGAGCCGTCCCAGCGCCATGGAGAAGCCGCGCTCGGTCGGGCCGTCGCGCCAGTGGTCGGCCTTGTCGATCAGCCGGGTCATCTCGTCGTCCGGGATGTCCTCGTGGCGGCGGAGGCGCACGGTGTATCCGGCCCGGCGCACGCGGTTGTGTGCCTGCCGTACGACCCGCATCGCGCGCCCTTCGAGGGTGAAGTCGGCGATCTCCACGATGGCCTCGTCGCCCAGCTCCAGGGCGTCCAGTCCGTGCCGGGCGTAGATCGTCCCGGCCTCCTCGCTCGCGCCCATCACCGCCGGGCTCCAGGCGTGGCGGCGCGCCTCTTCCAGCCATGCGTCGATGGCGCCGGGCCAGGCCTCGGGGTCGCCGATCGGATCGCCGGAGGCCAGGCTGACGCCGCCGACCACCCGATAGGTGACGGCCGCCTTGCCGCTGGGGGAGAAGATGGCGGTCTTGTCGCGGCGCAGGGCGAAGTAGCCCAGGGAGTCACGGGCGCCGTGCCGGGCCAGCAGGTCGCGCAGCCGCTGTTCGTCGTCCTGGCCGAGCAGGGCGCGGCCGCGCGGGGCGCGGAAGCAGGCGTACAGGACGAGGAGGAAGGTCGCGGCGATCAGGATGTTGATGAGGACGTCGACCCAGCGGGGCGCGTGCACGGCGTCGATGCGGTCGGCGAGCGGGCCGACGCTGATGCCGCGCAGCAGGGTGTAGGCGATCTCGTCGGCCAGGGAGGCGTGGGGCTGCGTGTTGGTGGCGCCGACCAGCAGCGTGCCGAGCGTGCCGCTGACGAGGATGCCGCCCGCTCCCGTGGCGAGGGCCAGCTTCGGATTGGAGCGGTCCCCGATGGCCGTGAACTCCCGGCGCCCGACGAGCAGCGCGGCCACGAACAGGCCGGTGAGCAGCAGGGAGGCCCAGTTGGTGGCGTGCCTGCGGTACGCCTCCTGGGTCATGGCCAGCGTGTAGAGCGCGAACAGTCCGCCGGCCAGCAGCAGGTTGAAGATCCAGGCGGCCCGTTTGCGGCGCCGCATCACCACGGCGAGGAAGAGTGCCAGCGCCGCCGAGATGAGCCCGGCGGTGGCCAGGTAGGGCGTGAAATGCTCGCCGACGTTGTGCTCGTGGACCTCGTCGCCGAACGATACGGAGACCACCGCGGCCAGGTTGAGCAGGGCGAGCAGCCGCAGGTACCAGACCGTGGCGGAGGCTGCCGCTGTGCGCAGTCGCGGTGGCGCGGACGGGGAGGGGACGCGGTCCGTGCGGGGCGGGTGCTGTCGGGGGATCAAGGCCGAGGGGTGTGCGGGCACCGTGGGGATTCACCTTGGAAGGAGGCCGGGGTCACCGGCGTGGACGGGGACGGAAGCGGGGCTGCGCCGCGTAGGGCGCGTCTCGGGGAGGGCGGGGACTGCTGCTGATGCGTGACCTGCGCTGTTCGTTCGGCGGCGTATCGTACGGGTTCCCAGGCGCCGAGGCCGTCGGCGGAGCGTCGAGAGGGAGATCGTCGCCGAATTCCTTCCGGAGTTCAGCCGATGCCGGCGCCCGGCCGGCTCTCGTCGACCTTCGCCCTGCACTCCTGAGGTGTGCGCGTTAGCTTGACCATGTTTGTTTGTTCCTGGCTCCAGCAGTCGACCCTACATTCTGTAGGGTAATGAACACCGTACACGTCGTCGAGGGGCGAGGGACGGATGATGACCAGGGCCCCGCACACCGCGACGCTGCGTCGCACCCGCGGTCAGAAGCCGCCACTGGCCCCGGTCGCGGGACGGGACCGCAAGGGCGAGTGGTGGCTGGCGGCGGTGGCGGGGGCCTTCACCCTGGCCCAACTGGTGGTCGTACGGCCGGGGATGAGGCTGGGCTGGGACGAGGCGGTGTACGTCAGCCAGGTCAGCCCCCATGCCCCGGCCGCGTTCTTCAGCGCCCCCCGCGCCCGCGGCATCTCGCTGCTGGTCGCGCCGATCGCCGGCTGGTCGTCGTCCACCCCGCTCCTGCGGGTCTACCTGGCGCTGCTGTCGGGCCTCGGCCTGTTCCTGGCGTTGCGCGCCTGGCGGGGCCTGTTCCCGGTCCGGGTACTCGCGCTGGGCGGCGCCCTGTTCGCGAGCCTGTGGGTGACCGTGTTCTACGGCCCCCAGGCCATGCCCAACTACTGGGTGGCGGTCGGCGCCCTGGCCGGCGTCGCCTGCTTCCTGCACGCCCAGGCCGACCGCACCCGGCAAGGTCCGGTGTGGGGGCTGGCGGCAAGCGCCGTACTGATGGCGTGGATGCGGCCCACGGATGCACTGTGGACAAGCCTGCCGTTGCTCTTCGCCCTGGTGTGCCTTCGCCGGTGGCGGCACGGGCGCCTGCTCACCGCCCTGGCGGGTGGTCTGGCGGCCGGAGCGGCCGAGTGGGTGATCGAGGCATACGTCCGCTTCGGCGGCCTCGGCCAGCGGCTGTCCGAGGGCTCCGAGATCCAGGGCGAGCTGGGCTGGCACATCGCCATCGGTGACCAGCTGCGCAGCCTGGGCGGACGCTCGCTGTGCCGCCCGTGCACCGGCGCGATGCCGAACCCGGCGGTGACGGCCTGGTGGTTCGCCCTGCCGGTGTTGGCGGCCCTCGGACTGGCCGTGGCCGTGCGGGCCCGGCGCACGCCGCTCACCGCGCTGCCGCTGGCCTGCGCGGCGACCGCGGCGATCCCGTACCTGTTCCTCATCGGATACGCCGCGCCCCGCTTCCTGCTGCCCGCCTACGCGCTGCTGGCCATCCCGGTCGCCGACGCGCTCGCCTGGCTGGTCACCGCGCCGAGCCCGGCCTGGCGGCCCATCGCCGTGACGCTGCTGGCCGTGGGGCTGGCCGGGCATCTGGCGGTGCAGTACGCGGTGCTGGCGCACACCGCCCGGCGCACCACCGCCGACCACGAGGGCTGGGCGCGCACCGCCGCCGCGCTGCACCGCATGGGCGTACGCCCGCCGTGCCTGCTCACCGGGCCGTCGGCCATCCCGATCGCCTTCTCCGCGGGGTGCGGCTCCGCCAACACCGGTGGCCCCAACGCCAACACCAACGCCGCGGCCATCGCCCGGGCGGCCCAGCGGATGCCGGTCGCCGTCCTCACCACCGGCACGGCCCGCCCGCCGTCGTACGCCCGCGGCTGGACGTTGACCCGACTGGACGGTGGCGTGTACGCCTACCTCGCGCCCACCGCACGACGGGTTCGAGCCCGATGAACGCAGCGCCACGCCGGCCATGGCGGTGGGCTGGGGTTCGCCGACGTGGGTCGGGGCTGACGGAGATCGCCGACGGGGCGAGCTGCCGGATGCTGTGGCTGTAGCGTCCCACGGTGACACGGCCCTCCAGGAAGCGGTCCAGGACCTCGGCCACCCGTGCACCCCCGCACACGCCGACGCAGAGGCAGCCGTCCCCGGCGAGCGCGTCGGCGACTTCCCCGACCTGAGCTGAAGGCGCCCACCGCCACCTGCCAACTCACCTACCCTGTGACGCCGACGAAAGCAGCCGGCCAGAACACCCCCCCTGCCGACGGTCCCAATGACTCTTGTCAGCGTCGCGGAGGTCCGATGTGAGAGATGTCGTGATACGAGGCGGAGCAGACGGCGAAAAGGGCCGTATGGCACCCGAAACCGGAGGGTCGGACGGCCGGCGCCTTGCGCTCGATAATGCAAGTCACCGGCCAGACCCGAAACACGCAGAAAAGTGACGAAGCTCTGGTGATGCCTACATGAATGGCACAACCGATCTACCTGTGAGCAGCACATTCCGGGCTCCGGCGTACGCCACCCGGGCCAGGGAGGCCACCAGAAAATCTGGAAAGCGTTTTCTGTGCGCCTGTTCAAAGGAATTAGAGCCTGGATAACGTCGAATCATGCCATCCGTTGAATCCGCCGCAGGCTTACAGGCTGAACTGCTGGCAACGGGGAAAATCCGGAGCGGGCTGTCGATCGCAGCCGCCGGCCCCACTGAGATCACCTACAGGCGCGTCTCAATCCAGCCGTCCGGTTTCACCGGATGGCACTACCATCCCGGACCTGTCGCGGTAATAGTCGAATCCGGTGTCCTCACCCGGATGTTCTCCGACGGATCGAGCGAGGTGTCGGGCCCCGGCGACATCATCATCGAACCGGCCGGACCGGAGCACGTCCACGCCGGGCACAACCAGGGCAACGTCCCAGTGGTGCTGTATATGGCCTACTTCATCCCGTGCGGTGCGGAACACACCGTCGCCGCCGAGGCCCCGCGCGGCTGTCGGCCAACCGGCCGCACAGCACAAGCGGGGCTGGAGACGGCCGCTTGAAGAACATCCCCTTTGGCGAACGCGCGCCACGGCGCTACTGAGCCGCACATCGCTGTCCGAAAAAGCGAAGTCACCCGCCGCCACCTGCCCATGTGCCGCAAGCCGTACGCCAGATGATGTAGCGGCGGATCATGCTGCCCTGCGCCTCGTGGCCGGCGTGGTCGGTGCCATCCAGCGCGACGTAACGCAAGGCGCGCCGTAGGGGAGAAGCCCGGCCTGGACGGCCTCGAGCACCTGCACCCGTGTGATCACGATTCGTCGCACCCGGAGCGGGGCGTCGCGCAGCATGCGATGTGGGACTGGACCTGGGACGCGGTGGAGGAACCGCCCCAGCAGCTGCCGCTGGTGCTGATGCTGCGGCACTTCAGCGGCATCACCTCGTACCAGGAGATCGCCGCCGCCTGCGAGACACCGGTCGGCACGGTGCGCAGCCGGCTCAACCGGGCTCGGGCGAAGCCGGCCCAGGTGCTGTTGTCGACCGCCGCCCAGTCGCACGACGACTTCCGTGCTCACCGAGCTCAGCAGGCAGGAGTCCCTGGCGACCCTGCAGGGGGCAGCGCGCGGCGATTTGCCCTGGCAGGTCGCCGAGTTGTGGCTCGCGGAGACCGAACTGCTCGGCACGCTCAGCCGCGGCAACGGACCGCTGGTCGGCGTCTTCGTAGCCGCTCGACGCGGTGGTTGAGATCCAGCCGCCGGTCGTGCTGGCGACGCCCTCGCCGTGGCCCTGGGCTGCAAGGACGGCCCGGTCCCCGCTCTGATATCGGAGCGCAGACGCGCCCGGCCGAGGCGTCATCACTGGATTCGGGTGATCTCCCCGGATTAGGCTGGCGACTCGCCTGGAGGAGAATGCGCGATGGCTGATGGGCCGGGCAGAGTCGGGTTGATCGACCGGCACGATCTGGTCGCCACCCTGGACCTTGCCGTACGGCAGAGAGTCACGATCGTCTCGGCGCCGGCGGGCAGCGGGAAGACCTCCTTGTTGCGGGCCTGGGCCGATCGGTTCGGCCAGGAGCGGCCCATCGCGTTCGTCTCCGTACGACTCGGCGAGCACGACGCCCAGCTGTTCTGGCTCGATCTGGTCGGCGCCGTCCGCGGTGCTCTGAACAAGGTGGCGGAGCAGCCGCACGCGACGCCCGGTTTCGATGGCGGCGCCATGGTGGACCGAGTGCTGTCGGAGCTCGTCGAGACCGACAGACCCATCACCCTGGTCGTCGACGATCTTCATGAGCTCGGCTCGGCGGACGCCCTCGAACAGTTCAGCCGGCTTCTGACCTGCCTTCCCCGCCACGCACATGCGGTCCTCGCCACCCGCCGCGATCTTCCCCTGGGGCTGCACAGGCTGCGTCTGACCGGTGATCTGGCCGAGATCCGCGGCCCGCAGCTGCGCTTTGCCGAGGCCGAGACCCGCGCTCTGCTGGCGGCGTCCGGCCTGGAGCTGCCTGACCACCTCACCGCCACGCTGCAGCAGCGGACCGAGGGCTGGGCTGCCGGCCTGCGGCTCGCGGCGCTCTCCCTGGCCGGCCATCCCGACCCCGAGCGTTTCGTCGCCGAATTCTCCGGCAGCGACCGCACGGTGGCCGAGTATCTGATGGCTGAGATGCTGGAGCGGCAGCCCAAGGACGTCCAGCGACTGCTCCTGCGCACCTCTGTGGTGGACCGGGTCAATGGCGAGCTTGCGGACCTGCTCACCGGTTCGTCCGGGTCCGAGCGGATCCTGCTGGAGCTGGAGGACGCCAACGCGTTCGTCGTGTCGCTCGACACCGACCGCACCTGGTTCCGCTACCACCACCTGTTCGCCGGGCTCCTTCGGCTGGAACTACGCCGCACACAGCCCGAGGAACTGCCTGAACTGCACCGGCTCGCCGCCCATTGGCTGGCGGGGCGAGCGCGGATCGCCGATGCCATCGAGCATCTCCAGGCCGCGGGTGACTGGTCCGAGGCGGCCCGTCTGCTCACCGACCACGCCCTGAGCCTGACCCTCGACGGCCAGGCCGACACCATCCAGGCGCTGCTGGATTCCTTCCCCGCCAGGACGTACGAGAACGAGCTGGCCCTGGCATACGCGACCGCCGACCTCAACCGGTTCCGTCTGGAGGAGGCGTCCGCCCATCTGGGGATCGCGCGGAGCTATGCCAAGTCGACGCCGTCGGATCGCGGCAACCGCCTGACCATGGCGATCTCCTCCCTTGAACTGCAGCTGGCGCGGATGCGCGGCCATTTCGACGGCGTGTTCGAGCTGATGGGCTCGCTGCCGTCGCCCGCGGCCGGCCGGTCCAGCGCCGACATCGCCCTCAGCAGCGATCTGCAGGCCGGCGGGCTGCTCAACCTCGGCGTCACGGAGGCGTGGCTGCTGCGGCTCTCCGACAGCGAGCGTCACCTCACGGAGGGCGCCGCCCTCGCCCGCGCCGGCCGGCGGCCCTACCTGGAGGTCGCCTGTCTCGCGCACCTCGGTTTCGCCGCCGCCGTCCATTCCTTCGGTCTGGCCCGTCGGCGCTGCGAGGAGGCGATCGCGCTGGCGGAGCGGCACGGCTGGGACGACCATCCCGTCATCGTCCCCGCGCTGG
The DNA here is from genome assembly GCF_042895385.1 of Streptomyces sp. NPDC001401. Classification (NCBI taxonomy): domain Bacteria; kingdom Bacillati; phylum Actinomycetota; class Actinomycetes; order Kitasatosporales; family Streptomycetaceae; genus Streptomyces; species Streptomyces sp. NPDC001401. The sequence continues at coordinate 193,765 of NZ_JBIAWI010000020.1, read as the reverse complement.
CGACGCTCGCCGGGGCCAAGATCTGGATGGGCGAGTTCGACGACGGTGAACGCTGGCTTGAGCGCGCGACGAAGGCCGGCAGGTCGGGTGCCGAACCGGGGATCCGGCTGCTCCTGCACCTCATCACCGGGGTGCTGCACGCCGCACGCGGCCGCAACGACCGGGCGCTGGAGGAGTTCGACGCCGCCATGCGGGTGAACGCTCTCATGGCCGGGGAGCACGCGTTGGAGGTGCGGGTGGCGTCCTGGACGATCGCCACGCAGGCCCGGCTCGGGTTGCTCGAACAGGCCCGGGCGGGGCTGGCGGTGCTGACAGACCGGCAGCTGGCCAGGGGCGAGCTCTGCAACGCCGTTGCGACGCTCCGTCTCGCCGAGCACGACCCCGTCGCCGCCCGAAGCGCGCTCGACCCGGTGCTGGAAGGAACCGCGCCGGTCAATCCGCACCTCACTCTGATCGAAGCCCACCTCCTGGACGCTCTGGCTCATCACGAACTGGGCGGGCGACAGGCGGCAGCGGCGGCCGTCGAGCGGGCACTCTCCCTCGCCGAGCCGGACCGGCTGGTCCTCCCGTTCGCCATGACCGGTGCTTGGAGACTGCTGGAAACGCTGCCGGTGCGGGGGAACAGGCGCAGTGGGCAGATCACCGGCATCCTCGACGCCGTGCACGGCCGTGCCAGGCCCGTCGACGCCGACCAGGACCGGGCCGAATCCCTCAGCCCGAGCGAACTGCGTGTGCTGCGCTACCTGCCGACCAACCTCACCCGGCAGGAGATCGCCAACGAGATGACGGTCTCCCTGAACACCATCAGCACCCACATTCGCAACATCTACGCCAAGCTCGGGGTCACCGACCGCTCGGCAGCCGTGCAGCGCGGCCGTGACCTGCGCCTTCTGCCTGTCGGCAGAAGGTGAGAACCCGCCAGGGACACGGCTGCTACTCGGTGGCTGCCTCGTTCGCCGTACGGCGGATGACGGCGACCCCCCAGGGCATGCCGAGCAGGACGACGAGGGCCAGTCCGAGAGGCAGCGGCGCCGGGCGGATGACGGCGAGAGCCAAGCAGAGAACGCCCACGGCGGCGCAGGTGCGGGCAACAGGGCGGTAGAGGGCTCGGTCGCCGATCCATGCCTGGAGAGTCGCCGCCAGGGCCATCGCCGCGCCGAGCGCGACGACCGTGGCGGCACACAGCAGCCACGCGATGGAGGCCGGGGTGCGCCCGTCGGGGGCGTGTTCGACCAGGCCCGGCATGGTCGCGCCCATGGCAGTCACGGCGGCCGCCAGTGGCAGATGGGCGAGGACCCACGGGACGGTCGCCGCACGCGTCGGTCGCGGCGGGCGGTGGCCGACGAAGTCGAAGTACGTCCACCACGCGCCGAAACCGATCACGACGGCGACGAGCCCGACAGCGATCGTGACCACGTCTGCGGGCCCGTGGGCCAGCCCGTCGACGACGCCGATCACCGTCTCGCCGAGCACGATGATGATGAACAGGCCGAACCGCTCGATGAGCGCGGGCGTGACGGTGAGGCCGGGTGCCGCCGTGCCGATCATGACGCCCAAGCCGGCGAGGTAGACGAGGTCCAGCAGGAGCCAGGCCGCGAGGCGACCGTCAGCCGACAGCGAGGCCGTCGCGGCCAGCAGGGCCGCACAGGCGGCGGTCCCGGCCACGAACATCCGGCTGGAGCGGCGGTACTCCGCACTCGTGCCGCGCCCGGCGAGGCGCCACACCAGGGCGAGGACGGCGAACAGCACCGCGGCGCTGACCGAGAACGCGAAGCCGCGTGAGTCGTCGGCCTCGGGGATGAACGCGCCGAGCGGGACCATGGCCAGAATCTGCACGAGCAGCACGGTGCGGCCGCGGGCGTCCTCGCGGCCGTGCAGGTCGTGGTAGAGGCTGCCGTTGAGCCAGGTGATCCAGATCAGCGTGAACACCGCGGCGAATTCCGTGAGCCCGCGCCAGGTCAAATGTCCCGTCAGGTGTTGGGCGCTCTGGCCGACCAGCACGACCACGACCAGGTCGTAGAAGAGTTCCAGCGGGCTGACGGCGCGTTCGAGCGGCTGCTCGCCGTGCGGGCGGGGCGGCTGCCACAGCCGGCGGCGCAACCGAGCCCAGCGTTCGAGTGCCTCGGGCATGATGCGTGTGGGTGCGGATCAGAGCTGAAGCGGGCGTGTATCGGTCCAGTTGACCAGGAGTCGGCGCTCGGCGAACAGCCACTCCCCGTCCCGCTTGACCATGGTGTCCAGGTAGCGGATCGAGGCGACCATCATCGTCCGTGACCCGTCGTCGGCCTCTGTCAGATGGTGGGCCAGGCAGTAGGTTTCGCCGGTCGCGCGGTCGCCTTCCAGCTCGATCGTGCTCTGTCCGTTGAAGTGCATGGTGGCGGCGTAGGCGTTGAGCGCATCGAAGACCGGCAACAGCGACTCACGGTCGTGCAGCTCCTGCGTGGGCTCGGGGTCCCTCGCGTCCATGTACACCACGAAGCGGGTGTCCTCGGTGAACAGGGCCATCTGGCCCTTCGCGTCGCGCCGGTCGGCGCAGTGCGCGTAGGCGTCGACCAGCTCGCGCAGGGCGAGCCGGTCGGCGGCCTCCGCTTCGGTGACTGCGATACGGATACTCACGGCGACATCTCCTTCACGGGCCACGGCGCCATCACTGCACGCCCCTGTTCAGAGTTGCCGTAGGCCAGGTGAAAGGTCTTCACCGGATTCCGGTGATTCCCGCCGGCCGGCACGCCTTTCGCCCGCACAGCCCTATGCCCCGAGCCGGGTGATCTGGTCCGTCCGCAGAATGCGGGGTCCGCGGCCGTCTCGCCGGGCAACGGCGATCATCGCCCGCCCGAGGTGCTCGGTGCTGGTCACGTAGCGAGGTGCCACACGGCGCAGAAGGGGATAGAGCCAGGACGTGAGCCGGTAGAACAGTCGGTACCAGCGCGTGCCGGAGGTCTCACCGTGGACGGGCTGGATCCATCCGGGACGGAAGGCGTACGCGTGCATGTCCATCGCCATCAGCGCATTCTCCGTCCGGCCCTTCACCCGGGCCCAGGAGACGCGTCCCCGCTCGGTGCTGTCGGTGCCTTCCCCCGACACGTACACGAATGTCAGGTGCGGATTGCCGGCCGCCACTGCTCGCGCGGCCTCCAGGGTGTAGCCGTACGTGATCTTCTCGTACTCCTCGGGGCTGTGCCCCGCCGACGACACCCCGAGGCAGTAGAAGCATGCGTCCGCCCCTGACAGCTCCGCTGCGATCGGGGTGAGATCGGAGAAGTCGGCGTGCCGCACTTCGCGAAGCTTGGGCGCGTTCTTGCTGAGTGGTCGTCGTACGACGGCGATGACCTCGGTCACCTCCGGTTCTTCCAGGCACGCGCGCAGAACGCCTTGGCCGACCATGCCTGATGCCCCGAAGAGGACTACCTTCACGTCGACTCCGTCCGGGTTGCGGGGTTACCTGGTCTGTAGCGCTACGGTCGTTCAGCGGTGGCACGGGGGCGTAGCGCCAACCGTGATCGCGGCTCGCACAGCCGGGTTCAGGAGCGCCTCCTGCTGCGCACGACTCGTGTCCAGAGTCACCGGCGGCAAGGTGAAAGGGAATCACCGGAATCCGGTGATTCCCACACGACCACGTGCCCGACTGCCCTGGCCAATTGCCCGGCCTTCCCCGGCAAGCAGTGTCTCGACGGTGCGCTGGAAGGCGATCCGGAGGCGTCGCGATCTGCCCGGCGGATCCCGGTCCGGAGTCCGGCTTCGGCCGCCGGGCTGTGCGACGGCAGGAATTCGAACGAGCCATGTCGATGCCTTCTCCGATGCCAGGGCCGGGGGAGGGCGGCAAAGTGCGTCCTCCCCCGGCCGATGGGTCCTGCCGTCAGGACGTGGAGAGTTCCGCACGGACCGCGCGGGCGGCGGCGACCAGGTTCTCCAGGGAGGCGCGGGTCTCGGGCCAGCCGCGGGTCTTCAGGCCGCAGTCGGGGTTGACCCACAGCCGTTCGGCGGGGATCGCCTCAAGTCCCGTGCGCAACAGGGCCGCTGCCTCGGCCGCGCTCGGCACGCGCGGGGAGTGGATGTCGTACACGCCCGGTCCCGCCTCGCGCGGGTAGCCGTGGGAGGCGAGTTCGCGGGCGACCTGCATGTGGGAGCGGGCCGCCTCCAGGCTGATGACGTCCGCGTCGAGGTCGTCGATGGCCTGGACGATGTCGCCGAACTCGGCGTAGCACATGTGCGTGTGGATCTGGGTGTCCGGCCGCACCCCGCTCGTGCTGAGCCGGAACGCCTCGGTGGCCCACGCCAGGTAGACCGGGCGGTCGGCGGCGCGCAGCGGAAGCGTCTCGCGCAGCGCGGGCTCGTCGACCTGGATCACCGAACTCCCGGCCGCCTCCAGGTCGTTGACCTCGTCGCGCAGCGCGAGGGCGACCTGCCGGGCGGTGTCGCCGAGTGGCTGGTCGTCGCGGACGAAGGACCAGGCGAGCATGGTGACCGGACCGGTGAGCATGCCCTTGACCGGCTTGGCGGTCAGGGACTGGGCGTACGCCGTCCAGCGCACCGTCATCGGCTCGGGGCGCGAGATGTCGCCGGCCAGGATCGGCGGGCGGACGTAGCGGGTGCCGTAGGACTGCACCCAGCCGTGCTGCGTGGCCAGATAGCCGTTGAGCTGCTCGGCGAAGTACTGCACCATGTCGTTGCGTTCGGCCTCGCCGTGCACCAGGACGTCCAGGCCGGCCTTCTCCTGGAAGGAGATCACCTCCTGGATCTCGGCCCTGATGCGCTCCTCGTAGCCGGCCGTGTCGATACGCCGGGCCCTCAAGTCCGCGCGGGCGACGCGCAGTTCGCCGGTCTGCGGGAAGGAACCGATGGTCGTCGTCGGCAGCAGCGGCAGGCCGAGGTGGGCACGCTGAGCGTCGGCGCGCTCGGCGTACGCCTGGGAGCGGCGGCCGTCCGCGTCCGTGACGGCGGCTGCCCGCTCGCGCACGACGGGGTCGTGGGTGATGGGGGAGCCGGCCCGGGAAGCCAGATCGGCGCGGTTCGCGGCGAGTTCGGCGGCGATGGTGTCGGTGCCCTGGGCGAGGCCCTTGGCGAGGGTGACGATCTCGGCCGTCTTCTGCCGGGCGAAGGCGAGCCAGCGCAGGATCTGCGGCGCGATGTCCCGCTCGGCGGAGGCGTCGAGCGGGACGTGCAGCAGCGAGCAGGAGGCGGCGACGTCGACCCGGTCGGCCAGCCCGAGCAGGGTGCCGAGAACGGACAGCGATGTCTCCAGGTCGTTGATCCAGATGTTGCGGCCGTTGACGACGCCGGCGATCAGGCGCTTGCCGGGCAGTCCGCCCACAGCGGCGAGGGCGTCGAGGTTGGCGGCGGCCCCGGTGAAGTCCAGTGCCAGCCCCTCGATCGGGGCCCTGGCCAGCACCGGCAGGGCCTCGCCGAGACGGTCGAAGTAGGACGCGACCAGCAGCTTGGGCCGGTCGGCGAGGGTGCCCAGTTCGCGGTAGGCGTGGCCGGCGGCGTCGAGTTCGGCGGAGGTGCGGTCCTGGACGAGGGCAGGCTCGTCGAGCTGCACCCATTCGGCCCCAGCCGCGCGCAGGTCGGAGAGGACCTCGGCGTACACCGGCAGCAGCCGGTCCAGGAGCGTGAGCGGCTCGAAGTCGGCGGGCACGCCGGGAGCGGGCTTGGCGAGCAGCAGATAGGTGACCGGGCCGACGAGGACCGGCCGCGCGGCCAGACCCAGGGCCAAGGCCTCCTTCAGTTCCGCGACCTGCTTCGCGGAGTTCGCGGTGAACACGGTTTCAGGGCCCAACTCAGGGACCAGATAGTGGTAGTTGGTGTCGAACCACTTCGTCATCTCCAGCGGCGCCACGTCCTGGGTGCCGCGCGCCATGGCGAACAACCCGTCCAGGGCGTCCGCCTCGACGGCGGCCCGGTGCCGGGCGGGGATCGCGCCGACCATGACGGTGGTGTCCAGGACGTGGTCGTAGTACGAGAAGTCACCGGTGGGCACCTCGTCGATGCCTGCCTGGGAGAGCTGCTGCCAGTTGCTGCGGCGCAGTTCGGCGGCGGTGGACCGGAGGGCGTCGGCGCTGACGCGGCCCTTCCAGTAGCCCTCGACCGCCTTCTTCAGTTCCCGGTTCCGTCCCTGGCGGGGGTAGCCGTACACGGTGGCCCGTGCCGCCACGGCTGCGGACTTCGCTGTCACGGAAATCTCCTTCGCGAGATGTCTCCCTGGGATCCCGGGACGGGACGCGAGCGCGAAGGGGTGACGAACCGGACGGAATCAATCTCGCGCGGCACAGCGCGATCCTCCGCCTGATATGTACGCCGACCCGCCCACGAGGCCACCGGGACATCCGCGCACGCATCGTGCGTACACGGGCAACGGGCAGGTCTTCGGACTCACGAGCACGTCCTCACGGGGGAGGACACCTACTGGCCGTCGCTTCCCAGACCCTGTTCGTCGGGTCCAGTGCGTATGACGGCGGTCGTTCCCGTTCACCGCTGCGGGGCAGTCCCGGATTCCCACCGGGTTCCCTCTTACGACGCATCCCGCCTGGCGGACGGGGCGAACCAGCTGCACCCGCCAGCCTAGCCGTATACGTGGAATCCGCGGCCCGTCTTGCGGCCCAGCAGCCCCGCCTGGACCATCCGCTGGAGTAGCGGGGGCGGGGCGTAGAGAGGTTCCTTGAACTCGTCGTAGAGGGACTCCGCAATCGAGGCGACGGTGTCCAGGCCGATCAGGTCCGCCAGCTTCAGCGGGCCCATGGGGTGGGCACAGCCCAGCTCCATGCCGGTGTCGATGTCGGCGGCGGTGGCGAAGCCGGACTCCGACATCCGGATCGCCGACAACAGGTAGGGGACGAGGAGGGAGTTGACGACGAAGCCCGCCCGGTCCTGGGAGCGGATCACGGTCTTGCCCAGCACCCGGGTGGCGAAGTCCTCCACGGCCGTGACGGCCGCGGGCGCCGTGTGGAGGGAGGTCACGATCTCCACCAGGGGCAGGACGGGTACGGGGTTGAAGAAGTGCAGGCCGAGAACGTGGTCGGCCCGGTGGGTCGCCATGCCAAGACGCATGATGGGAAAGGAGGAGGTATTGCTCGCCAGGACCGCGTCCGCGGCTTCGACGATCTTGTCCAGGGCCGCGAAGATCTCTGTCTTGGCGTCCGCGTTCTCCACGACGGCCTCGACGACGAGCTGCCGGTCGGCCAGGTCGTCGAGGCTGCCGCTGAACACCATCCGGTCCAGCGCCTCCTGCGCCGCGGCCCGCTCCAGCTTGCCGCGTCCCACCGCGCGGTCCAGGGAGGCCGCCACCCGGTCGCGGGCGGCGCGGGCGGCGACCGCGTCCACCTCGCACACGACGGTGTCCACTCCGGCCCGCGCGCACACCTCGGCGATGCCGGCGCCCATCTGGCCGCCGCCGACCACTCCCACGCGGTGAATGCCCGCGCTCATGCCGTGGCCTCCGCGTGCCGGACGAGGTGACGGGTGTAGGCGTCGGGAGTGAAGAACAGCGGCAACTCCTGTGCCAGGGCGGTGCGTTCGAAGAGGGCCCGCACCTCGTCGAGGGCCGCCCACGGGTTCTCGGCACCCAGCGCGGCGAGTTCGTCGTCGAGCACCTCCAGCACCGTCTCCCGCTCCACGATCCGGTGCCGCAGCCACTGCCAGATCTGCACCCGGGCGATCTCGGCGGTCGCCGCGTCCTCCATCAGGCCGTCCAGGGCGACGGCCCCCTGTCCGCGCAGCCAGGCGGCGAAGTAGCGCAGCGCCACCGCGATGTTGGTCCGCAGCCCCTCCGGTGTGGGCGGACCGCTGATGCGCCGCACCGACAGCAGGTCCGCCGCCGTCACCTCCACATCGTCGCGCGTGCGGTCGAGCTGATGGGGCCGCTCGCCCAACACCCCGTCGAACACGGCGCGGCAGACAGGCACGAGCCGGGGATGGGCGACCCAGGAGCCGTCGAAGCCGTCCTCTGCCTCGCGCTCCTTGTCGAGGCGGACCGTGGCCAGGACCGCCTCGTCGGCGGCCGGGTCCTTGCCGGGAACCTGGGCGGCCATGCCGCCGATGGCGTGGGCGCCGCGCCGGTGGCAGGTGCGCACCAGCAGGTCGGTGTAGGCGCGCATGAAGGGGGCGGTCATCGTCACCTTCGCCCGGTCGGGCAGCAGGAAGTCGGTGCGGTGGCCGAAGGCCTTGATCAGGCTGAACAGGTAGTCCCAGCGGCCGGCGTTCAACCCCGAGGCGTGCTCGCGCAGTTCGTAGAGGATCTCCTCCATCTCGAAGGCGGCCGTGATCGTCTCGATGAGGACCGTGGCGCGGATCGTGCCCCGGGGGATGCCCAGCAGTTCCTGGGCGGTGACGAAGATGTCGTTCCACAGCCGGGCCTCGTAGCGGTTCTCCAGCTTCGGCAGGTAGAAGTACGGGCCGCGGCCGGCGTCGATCTGCCGCTGGGCGCAGTGGAAGAAGTACAGGCCGAAGTCGACGAGCGCGGCGGGCACCGGCGCCTCACCGCCCCGGCCGTCGAACTCCAGGTGCTCCTCGTCGAGATGCCACCCGCGCGGCCTGACCACGACCGTGGCGAGCTGTCCGCCGAGCCGGTACTCCCTGCCTTCCTCGGTGGTGAAGTCGATCCGCCGCTCGATGGCGTCGAGCAGGTTGAGCTGGCCGCCGATGACGTTGGCCCAGGTGGGTGCGGTGGCGTCCTCGAAGTCGGCCAGCCACACCTGCGCGCCGGAGTTGAGGGCGTTGACGGTCATACGGCGGTCGGGCGGACCGGTGATCTCCACGCGGCGGTCCGCCAGTCCGGGAGCCGGCGCAGCCACCCGCCAGGTGGGGTCCGCGCGGACGGCGGAGGTGACCATCGGGAAGTCGAGGGGTGATCCGGCCGCGAGCCGGATCGCCTGCCGCCTGCGCTCCTTCAGGAGCTCCTGACGGCGCTGGCCGAAGGCGGCGGCAAGGCGGCCGACGAAGTCCAGGGCGGCGGGGGCGAGGATCTCGTCGTGGCGGTCGCCCGGTGCCGCGAGGACGCGGACGTGGTGGGTCAGTGTGCTGGTGGACATCAGGATCTCCTGATCGGGGGAGCGGAGCGGGGGCCTGCGGGACGGCCGCCCGGCTCCTCCCGGTCAGGGGCGGATGCGCGCGGGCGGCCGTGCGGGGCCTAGTGGAACTGCGCCTCCTCGGTGGAGCCGGCCAGGGCAGTGGTGGAGGAAGCCGGGTTGACGGCGGTGGAGACCAGGTCGAAGTAGCCCGTGCCGACCTCGCGTTGGTGCTTGACGGCCGTGAAGCCGTGCTGCTGGGCCGCGAACTCCCGCTCCTGCAGGTCGACATAGGCGGTCATGCCGTGCTCGGCGTAGCCGCGGGCGAGGTCGAACATGCCGTGATTGAGGGAGTGGAAGCCGGCCAGGGTGATGAACTGGAAGCGGTAGCCCAGGGCCCCGAGCTCCCGCTGGAACTTGGCGATCTGGTCGTCGTCCAGCGCGGCCTTCCAGTTGAAGGACGGCGAGCAGTTGTAGGCGAGCAGCTGGTCCGGATAGCGCGCGTGGATCGCCTCGGCGAACTCGCGGGCCTGGGCGAGATCGGGCGTACCGGTCTCCACCCAGATCAGGTCGGCGTACGGGGCGTAGGCAAGGCCGCGGGCGATCACGGGCGCCATGCCGTTCTGCACGCGGTAGAAGCCCTCGGCGGTGCGCTCGCCGGTGACGAACCGGGCGTCCCGCTCGTCGACGTCGCTGGTGAGCAGGTTCGCGGCGAGGGCGTCGGTGCGCGCGACGATGACGGTGGGTACGTCGGCGATGTCGGCGGCGAGGCGGGCCGCGTTGAGGGTGCGGATGTGCTGGGAGGTGGGCACGAGGACCTTGCCGCCGAGGTGGCCGCACTTCTTCTCGGAGGCGAGCTGGTCCTCGTAGTGGATGCCGGCGGCGCCCGCCGCGATCATCGCCTTGGTCAGTTCGAAGGCGTTGAGGGGGCCGCCGAACCCGGCCTCGGCGTCGGCGACGATCGGCGCCAGCCAGTCGGTGGTGTCCAAGCCGCCCTCGGCGGTGGCGATCTGGTCGGCGCGCAGCAGCGCGTTGTTGATCCGGCGCACCACCTGCGGAACCGAGTTGACCGGGTACAGGCTCTGGTCGGGGTAGGTGTGCCCGGCCTGGTTGGCGTCCGCGGCGACCTGCCAGCCGGACAGGTAGATGGCCTGCAGCCCCGCCTTCACCTGCTGGACGGCCTGGCCGCCTGTCAGCGCGCCGAGCGCGTGGAGGTAGTCCCGCTCGTGCAGCTGCCGCCACAGCCGCTCGGCGCCGCGCCTGGCAAGCGTGTGCTCCTCCCGGACGCTTCCGGAGAGCCGGATCACGTCCTCGGCGGTGTAGGTGCGCTCGATCCCCTGCCAGCGGGGGTCGGTGGCCCAGCGCCCCGCGAGTTCCTCGGCCGCCGTCGTCCTCGACTCTGCCATGACCTTCACCGTCTCCTCGGTCGTCCGATCTGCCAATCTCCCGGTCGTCAGAAAAGGGAGGTGGCACTGTGTGTCTCGATCTGGGGTGCGGCCCGCCGCCCCGTCGCCGGGCGGAGCTGAGCAATGCTGCCGCGGCAGCAGGCATAGCTGCCGGGATCTCCTACGTCAGGGCATGAATCGCGCCCGGTGCTGTGCGCCTGCTGCCGGAGGTCCGGCGGGCCGCACTGGAACTCTGGCACTGGCACTGAGTGCCATCAAGGATGGATGGCTGCCAATTTCTGCGAATCTTCACAGCGCCTCTTGCCAAGTTTGCGAAGGCCGTGGGGGCTCGTTCTTCGCATACGCTGGCGGTCGTCCGTCCCCGGCGACGTGAGGAGTGCGGTGAGCAAGATCTACGCGGGAGCGCGGCTGCGGCGGCTGCGCGAGGAGCGCCGGATGAGCCAGGCCGAGCTGGCCCGCGCTCTCGAGATCTCGCCCAGCTACCTGAACCAGATGGAGCACGACTCCCGCCCGCTCACGGTGCCGGTCCTGCTGAGGCTCACCGAGACCTTCGGCGTCGACCCGGCCTTCTTCTCGGAGCGCGATACGAGCAGGCTGGTGGCCGACCTGCGGGAGTCGCTGGCCGGCGAGATCGCCGAGGCCCGGGTGGCACCGTCCGATCTCGCCGACCTCGCCGCCCGCATGCCCGCGGTCGCCCAGGTGCTGCTCGACCTCGGCCGCCGCAACCAGGTCCTGGCCGAACGGCTCGCCGACGCGGCCGACGGCCGGGACACCGAGCAGGCGGCACCCCGCTCTCCGCACGAGGAGATCCGCGACTTCTTCTACCGCCGCCAGAACTACCTGCACGACACCGACCTCGCGGCAGAACGGCTCGCCCAGGAGATCGGCATCCGCCCCGGCGAGGTCGTACCGGCGCTCGCCGCGCGCCTCGGCGACCGGCACGGTGTGCGGCTGGCCGCCGAGACGGGCGAGGGCCTGCACCACTACGACGAGCCGACCCGCACCCTGCACCTGTCCACCCGCCTGCGCCCCGGACAGCGCGCGTTCCGCATGGCCACCCAGCTCGCCCTGCTCGAGCACGGCAACGAACTCGACCGCCAGGCGGCCGAGGACTTCCCGGCCGGCTCACCCGCCCACGCCTTGGCCCGCATCGGCATCGCCAACTACTTCGCGGCGGCCCTGATCCTGCCGTACAGCGCCTTCCACACAGCCGCCGAAGAGGTCCGATACGACATCGAACGCCTCACCGACCGCTACGGCCTCGGCTACGAGACCGTCTGCCACCGCCTGAGCACCCTGCAACGCCCGCGGCTGCGCGGCGTGCCGTTCTCCTTCGTCCGCGTCGATCGCGCCGGCAACCTCTCCAAACGCCAGTCCGCGACCGGCTTCCACTTCTCCCGGGCCGGCGGCACCTGCCCGCTGTGGAACGTCTACGAGGCGTTCGCCGCGCCCGGCCGCATCCATGTCCAGATCGCCGAAATGCCCGACGGGCAGCGCTACTTGTGGACCGCCCGCGCGATCACCCGCCACCGCGGCGGCTGGGGCGAACCCGGCAAGACCTTCGCCATCGGCCTCGGCTGCGAGATCCGCCACGCCCAGCGGCTGGTCTACTCCGACGGCCTCGACCTCACCAACGCCTCCGCCGCCACGCCCATCGGCATGGGCTGCCGCGTCTGCGAGCGCCTCGACTGCCCCCAACGCGCGGTGCCACCCCTCGGCCGCCCGCTGCGGATCGACCAGAACAGCAGCACCTTCGTGCCCTATCCGGTGGCGGATCAGGCGACGTGACGAGGGCGTGGCCGCAGACGATCCGCATGCGCAGAGCCCGGGTGCAGGACGTACGCCGTCAGCGTTCCCCGAGCGCCTTCAGCAGCGCTGGGCAGCCCTTTTGATCCCGGATGCGCTGGGCGCACCTCGCTGTTCTCGGTCTCCCGCCACGGAGGTAGGGCTGCTGCGCGGTCATGGCCTGTGCGACCGCGACACCGGCGTGCGGTAGGGCGAGAACTCCCGCCTCGACACGCTTCAGGCCCGCCTGCTGAAGGTGCGGCTCGACCACATCGAGGAGTGCACACGGTGCCGGCGCGACCTCGCCCGCGTCTACGACGAGCAACCCCCCGGGCTGCCGCTGCGCCGTCGGCTGCGGCCAGGAGGCACAGAGCCGTCCGAGGGGTCAGGACGGTGAGGGGGCCTCGGTGACGAGGGTGTAGAGCTCGACGATCACGCCGTCCCTGCAGTGGGCGATGTCCATTCCCCTGACGACCGGCGGTTGGCCCGAGGGGCCGTAGCGGAAGCCGAGGTGGCCGAGGTCGTCGTTGGCCGAGACGGGGCCGTCCGGGTGGAACACCCAGTCCGGGCTCTGCTGCCGCAGCTCTTCGGCGCGGTGCGCGAGAGCCTCGCGACCGCGGATGACGCGATCGGGCTCGTGCCAGACGACGTTCTCCGCGTAGGTCTCCGCGATCGCCTTGGCCCGGCGGTCGGGGTCGGGTTCGTTGAAGACGTCGAGGAGGTTGCGGCGCATCAGGTCGGCGACGGTGTTGTTCATCAGTGTCCTCCGGGTCGAACCGTGGTGGGGATGGGCGTTCAGGCTCGCCGGTTCGGGGCTGGGAACTCCCGGTCCAGCTCCTTGCGCGAGGCCTCGTCGAACCGCACCGACGCGGTGTGGAGGTTCTCGGTGAGGTGGGTGAGGACGCTGGTGCCCGGGATGAGCAGGATTTCGGGGGCGAGGTCCAGGAGCCGGCCGAGTGCGATCTGTGCAGGGGTCGCGCCCATCCGCTTGCCGAGCTCGGTCAGGGCGGGGTTGGTCAGGATCCGGTTCTGTACGCCGCGTGGCCAGCCGAGGGGGCAGAACGGGACGAAGGCGATGCCCCGGTCCGTGCACTCCTCGAGAACGTCGAGGGAATGCTGGTCGGCGAGGTTGAACAGGTTCTGGACGCAGACGATCTGCGTCTGCTCGACGGCCCGCAGCAGATGCTCGCGCGAGATGTTGCTGAGGCCGATACCGTCGATCAGGCCCTCATCGCGGGCCTGGACCAGGGCGGCGAGTTGGGCGTCGAACCGCTTGCCGGGAGCGGCCGTCCGGTCGACCATCCTCAGGTTGACCGCGGCCAGGCGGTCTGTGCCGAGGGCGGCGAGGTTCTCCTCGATGCCCTGGCGCAGCTGGTGCGGTTCGTCGAAGGGCAGCACGGCGCCCGTCTCGTCGCGGCGGGCGGCGACCTTGCTGACGATGGCCAGGTCGCCGGGGTAGGGGTGGAGCGCTTCACGGATGAGCTCATTGACAATGCCGGGGCCGTAGTACTGGGCGGTGTCTATGTGGTTGACGCCGCCCTCGACGGCCGCACGGAGCACGCGCAGTGCTTCGTCGCGGTCGCGGGGCGGGCCGAAGACGTTGTCGCCGGACAACTGCATCGCGCCGTATCCGATGCGGCGCACCTGCCATCGGCCGAGGGCGAAAGTCCCGGCGGATGCGATCGCAGGGGGGTGCTCGGACATGGTGCCTCCCAACCGTGGTGCGCGCGGTGCCGACCACCCGCGTGCGGCCTGCGCGGTCTGTTCAGGTGCGCAGGGTCTTCATGGCCGTCGACCAGGCTTCGATCTCCTCGAACAGCTTGGAGGCTGCGGCGTCGTGGTGCTCACCGGGCTTGAAGAGGGTGAGGTTCTCGAAGTCGGCGAACAGCGAGAAGGACAGTTGCTGGTGAACGTGGGCGAGTTGGACCGCGCTGGCGATGGTGCGCAGATGCTCGGCGGCGCGGATGCCGCCGACGGTGCCGTAGGAGACGAAGGCAGCGGCCTTGTTGTTCCACTCGGCGTACGCGAAGTCGATCGCGTTCTTCAGCACAGCCGGGATGGAGTGGTTGTACTCGGCGGTGACGAAGACGTAGCCGTCGAACGAGGCGACCTTCGCGGCCCACTTCTTGGTGTGTTCGCCCTGGTACTGGCCCATGGACGGCGGCAGCGGCTCGTCCATGAAGGGCAGCGGCCAGTCGGCGAGGTCGACCAGTTCGTACTCGGCTGCGGTGCGGGCGCCTGCCCGGTCGACGATCCAGTCGGCGACCGCCTTGCCGTTGCGGCCGGGGCGGGTGCTGCCGAGGATCACGGCGATCTTGAGAGTGCTCATGACGTTCGCTCCTTCCTCCACCGCGCCGCTAGGCGGGGCTGCCGTCGGTGCGGCGGGCCCGGACGGTCGCGGTCAACTGGAGGCGGCGCCCGGCCATGCCCTTGAGCCTGGTGACGCCGTGGGCGTAGCGGTCGACCGTCGCCGTGGCCTCGACGGCGATCTCGTCGCCGTCGACCTCGGCCGTCGCCACGGTGAACGTGACGGGTGCGCGGACGCCGTGCGCGGTCAGCAGTCCTTGGAGGGCCCAGGCGCCGCTCTCGTCCAGCTCGGCCCCGGTGGAGGTGAAGACGATGTCGGGGTAGCCGTCCGTGTCCAGCAGCGTCTTGGACAGGACTTGGCGATCCCGGTTCTTGTTGCCGGTGTCGAAGCTGGACGCGTCGGCGACGGCTTCCACGCGGCTGCCGGTGAGCGGCTCGGCGAGGGAGATGGTGCCGCCGCGCAGCCGGAAGCTGCCGCGCACGGTACCGAGGCCGAACATGTGCTTGGTGGTGAAGGTGATCTCGGAGCGGGGGACGTCGATGGCGTAACGTCCTGGCGCCGGCGTTGCAGTGGTCATCATGACCTCCTGTTTAACTTGAGCCTTCAAGTCAAACCGTACCGCTTTTGACTTGAAGGCTCAAGTTGAATCTCAGTGTTCAGGCGAGGCCGAGCTGTGCGGCGATGACCGTGCCGGAGGGGTAGCAGTCGAAGCGCTTGATCTTGCCGTCGACCAGCTCGAACACGTCGCAGCAGGGGGCGTCCATGCGCTTGCCGGTGGGCGGGACGGTCCCGGAGGGCAGCTCCAGTGGGCCGAGGTGGGTGCCCTGCAGGCGCAGCTGCACGACCACCACATCTCCTGTCACATAGAACCGCTCGAGCTCGCGATGCATGTCGGGGAAAGCCTTGGCGTAGACCTCGACCGTCTTCCCGAGCTCGTCGGCGCCGCGGTAGGTGTACGGGATCGACATGTCCGTGAACGTGCCGTCGTCGGTGAACGCCGCGACCCAGCCGGCGACGTCCTGCTCCTCGGCGACCTGGTACGCGTTGCGGATGCTCTTCTCGTTGTCGAGGGACATCTCAACTCTCCTTCAGCGGTGGGTGCGCCTTGTGGATTCACTTTAACATTCAAGTCAATGCTGAGCGCAACCCCTGCCACGGCATCGAAGTTTCAAGAAGGAGCTAAAAGATCACTTGATTCAGCAAGTCAACGAGCGGGCGAGTCGATGCGCTGCAGGATGCGCTCGGCGTCCTGGCCGAGGCGGCGCAGGCGCTCGCCGGAGAGGTTGTCCACGACCAGATGGCGGACGTAGGCCACATGTGCGGGGGCGGCGGATTCGAGCTTGCTCATGCCTGCGGGCAGGAGGATGGCGTTGGTGAACCGCCCGTCCGCCGGGTCCGGCTCGCGGCGGACGTAGCCGCGGCTCTCCAGCCGCTTGACCATGTGCGAGAGCCGCGACAGCGACGTGCTGGTGTTCTCGGCGAGCACGCTCATGCGCAAGGTCCACTCGGGGGCCTCGGACAGCATCGCCAGGGCCATGTACTCGACCATGCTCAGGTCGGCGTCACGCTGCAGCTGCGCGTCGATGGCCCACGGCAGGCGGGTCATCAGGCGGACCACCGACAGCCAGGAGGCCAGCTCACCGGGGGCGAGCCAGAGGTCTGCATGCTCGTCTGCCTGCGCCTCGGGCGCCTCGTCCTGGGTGGTCACCCTGGGAGCGTATCAGCCGCGCCATGCGGATGACATGGACCGGTCTCAGGGCTCCTTGCCACGCGCCATAACTTGAATGCTCATGTGATGTCGACGTGCGCTCAAGATTGAATGCCGGGCATTCGGAATCGAGGGCGGCACCCGATGCCCGGACTGCTGACACCCACGGTCGAGGTCCGGCTGACCGGCTGGAGGTCGACGACGAACTGCTCGGCGGATCACCGTCCACCGTGACCTCGGGCACGGACCGGCACCGGGGCGCGACCGCGATCCGGATCCGCGACCGGTACGCCGCCCCGCACGCGCGCGGCTGGGCCCTGGGCGGCAGGTCACGCCGCTCAACTGCCTTCACAATGGCCGCGGCATGCGCTCGATCGCCACCATGGCGGCGTCATCGCCCAGACGGCCGCCGACGTGCCGCAGCAGGTCCTTGCGCAGGTGGGCGAGGAGGGCGTCGGGACCGGTATCGGCCCTGCCGGCCACCCGTTCCGTAAGCGGGTAGAACGTGCCGTCCTGGTTGCGGGCCTCGATGACACCGTCCGTGTAGAGCAGGGCGATGTCGCCGTGCTGGAAGGAGAACGTTTCCGCGGAGAGGTCGGTCTCCACGAACTCGGTGAGTCCCAGGGGCGGTGCCGACTGGCGCGTTTCGAGCGGGCTGACCTGGCCGCGGCGCAGCAGCAGGGGCGGGGGGTGCCCGCAGTTGATCAGGTGAAGGACGGGCTCGTCGTCCGGGATGTCCATCACGGCGGCGGTGATGAACGACTCGCCGCGGTCCTCGGCCGCGACGTCGGGGGCCGCGGGGTCGTCCAGGTCCGAGGAGACGGTTCCCTCCAGGAAGGTGACCAGTGCGGGCAGGTCGGCCTGCCGGTGTGCCGCGCCGCGGAACGCGCCGAGCAGGAGGGCGGCGTCCCCGACCGCCTCCAGGCCCTTGCCCCTGACATCGCCGATGACGATCCGGGTTCCCTGCTCCGTGCGGGCGGCGGCGTACAGGTCGCCGCCGATCTGTGCCTCGGATTCGGCGGCCAGGTAGACCGAGGCGATGCGCAGCGGACCGATCCGATGGGGAAGCGGCTTGAGGACCACCTCCTGGGCGGCCGTTGCCACCGAGCGCAGCTGGGTCAGCTCTGTTTCGTGGCGTTCTCGCCAGGCGGCGAAGGAGACCGCGAACGCCGACATCAGGATCAGCGTGATCAGCTGGAAGGTGTGGTTGAGATCAACGAGGCTGGTGCGCACCGCCGCGACCACGGACTGGGCCAGGACGGCGAGCGCGCCGACGCAGGCGGTCGTGCGAGGTCCGGCGAACGACGCCGTGACAGCGGGGGCGGCGACCAGGAACGGCCCGAGGTGGACGCCGGGCGGAGCCAGGATGTCGACCACCGTGACCATCCCGATCAGGACGATCGGTACCGCCAGCAGGGCATGACGTGGCTCCCCTGACAAAGGATGATGTCTGAGGCGTCCAGGAACCATATGTTCTGGATACACCGCATCGTGCCCCGGCGCCCGTGCCGGCTGAATCCAACCAAGGCCCGTCCGGCGATCAGGTCGCAGCAAGTCGACGGCGCTGCATTGGCGCAGATGGGCGGGCCAGGCCCCGCGTCGGCGGCATGATGCGCCGGACGGGCCCTAACGCCGTTGGTGGCGTTGGGCCTTGGCGCGGTTGCCGCAGGTCGCCATGGAGCACCAGCGGCGCCGCCTGGTCGGTGACGGATCGAGGAACAGCCATGAACACCGCCCGCAGACCGCGATCTGGGATCGTTGCTCGCTGGTCAGCAGCGCCGCGCCGGTCAGGGCCAGCCGTCTTGTGAGGACGTGCAGCCCCGCCTCGTCCGGGTCGATCACCCATGCTGTCTGGGTGCGGAATCGATCCGAGAGGTGCGCGTCCCGATATGCGGCCTCGATGTCGGCCTTGACCCGGTCGCGCACCGCGGGCTCGCAGGCGGTGTTCTCGACACCGGCCAGCAGGAAGGCGTGCAGCGCTTCGCGCTGGGTGTGCAGGTCCGCAAGCGCCGCGCTCGCTTCGCTGGGGGCGCGCTCGGCACGAGCCCGCAGGTTTTCCCGCTCGTCGTCGTCGAGCACGTTGGCCGCATGTGCCCAGTCGATGGCGTCGACGAACTCGCCCAGGCGCTCCACGGTGCGGTCCTTGGTGCGACCGGCGACCGTGTTGACGAAGTCGAGTGCCGGGTGGCCGCCGAGGAAGGACGCGTCTGTCCAGGTCGTCATTGTGTTCCTTCCCGCAGGGTCGGCGCAGGGTTGACAGCACAGTGCATCGCCACCACCATCCTAACCAGAAATCGCAGAAAAGGGGTTAGTTGTGGCTGGGGTGATCACAGACATGCCGTGGGAGCTGCCCGGCGCATTCGACTTTCGAGGCCAGCAGGTCCGCTACGGGGTAAGGGGCACGGGCGATCCGCTGGTGCTGCTGCACGGCACGCCGTTCTCCTCGGTGGTCTGGCGGCGTATCGGGCCGCAGCTCGCGCGCAACTACCGGGTGTACTACTTCGATCTGCTCGGATACGGCCAGTCGGACAAGCGACACGGCCAAGACGTCTCCCTGGGGGTGCAGAACAGGGTCTTCGCCGCCCTGCTCGACCACTGGGACCTCGATCGCCCCCACGTGGTCGGCCACGACTTCGGGGGCGCCACCGCACTGCGGACACACCTGCTCGACGGGCGCGACTACCGGTCCCTCACCCTGATCGACCCGGTGGCGCTGAGCCCACACGGCTCCGCCCTCGTGCAGTCCGCACGGCGACATCAGGATGCTCTGACCGAACTGCCCGGATACATCCACGAAGCGATCCTGCGCGCCTACATCGCAGGCGCGGTACACCGTGAGCTCTCCGAGCAGGAGATGAACCGCTACCTCCAGCCCTGGCTGGGCGATCAGGGCCAGGCCGCGTTCTACCGCCAGATCGCCCAGATGCACGACCGGCACACCGATGAGATCCAAGACCGCTACGACGAAATCCGCTGCCCCGTCACGATCCTCTGGGGTGAACAGGACGGCTGGATCCCCGTCGACAGGGGGCACACCCTCGCCGGCCGCATACCGGGCGCCGGCTTCCGGACCGTACCGGAAGCCGGCCACCTACTCCCCGAGGACGCCCCCGAAGCCGTCGTCGCCACCGTGATCGACTTCCTCACCCGCCTCACTTGAGACGCGGCGCAGCACGGCGAGGGCGTCTGGGTGAGTGGTGCAGCCGGCTACGTGCCGGCCGGCGAGGCGGCGCCTGCGGACTCATCCACGGCGCGCGGGCCGAGGCGTCGCCATGCTTGAGCCCGCGCCCAGCCTGACCTTCCCCCATGCGCGACGGTTGGTCTCGTATCACCGGTGGGGGCCTGGACGCGGACACCGGCGCGGGCGCCCGCAGTGCCGGTGGCCGGGTGCCGGCGATGGCCCACTGGACGAATCCGACGCGGTCGCCGTCGCCCTGGACGACCCCGACCCCTGGCACGGCTTCGTCGGCTACCTCGAGACCGCCTGCGCGATGCAGGCCGCCGACCAGGGCTTCGCCGACGTCCTGACCACGACCTTCCCCACCGCCAAGGCCATGGAGGAACGCCGCAACGAGGCCTACGAGGGCATGGTGCGGCTCATCGGCCGGGCCAAGGCGAGCGGCCGCCTGCGCGAGGACTTCGACCCCTCGGACCTGGTGCTGATCCACATGGCCAACGCCGGCGTCGTCAACGCAACCGGCGACGCCGCCCCCGACGCCTGGCGCCGCGTCGTCGCCCTGTTCATCCAGTCCTTCGAGGCCCCGGCCCGTGGCCCCCTGCCTCCCTCGCCCGAGCACGACGACCTCTATAGGGCGATGCTCCGCACCGGCCCGACCGGCCTTGCCGAGCCCGCCCCCGGCAAGACCGACTGATCTCAGCAACGGAACGAGTGCGCCGAGGTGCCGGTGGCGTGCTTCAGGAAATGGTTCGGTGCCCCGCGGATACGCCCCGCGGGGCACCGTTCATTCGGCGATCAGCCACCCTGGCCCTGCGGTCCCACGAACTGCATGTCCAGGTGAATCTTCACAGCATCACCGAGAAGCCCGGCCCCGAAGTCCAGCCCGAAGTCGCTGCGCCGGATCTCACCCGTCGCCTCGAACCCGGCGTGCTTCCTCTGGTCCAGAGGGTGGTCCACCACCCCGCCGAACTCGACGGCGAACGTGACCGGGCGGGTCACGTCCCCGATGGCCAGGTCCCCCGCCATCGTCCAGTCCTCGCCCTCTCCGGACACCCGCGTCGAGCGGAACGTCATCGTCGGCCGCTTCTCCACGTCGAGCAGCTCGGCCGAGCGGGTGTGCGCGTCGCGGTCGGAGTTCCCGGTGTCGATGGAGGCGAGAGCGATCTCGGCGGTCACCTGTACGTCGTCGAAGGTCTCACCGACGTACAGCCCGGTCCTGAACTCGGTGAACCGGCCGCGCACCTTGGCGATCCCGAGGTGGCGGATGGTGAAGTTGACCGCCGAGTGAAGAGGGTCGAGTTCCCAGTCGCCGGGGGAGAGGGGCAGCGCGGCGACGGAAGTGGCAGTGGTGTTCGGGGAGTTGTCATTGCTCATGGCGTCATCGTGCAAGCTCCGTGACCAGGGAGGGAGGCCGGGCGAAGAGTGGTAGTGGCAGGGCCATCCTCCGCGACGGCACCCGTTGTACGGTTCGGCAGGTGAACGACAACGAGTTGGGCACCTTCCTGCGCACCCGCCGTGAGGCTGTCACCCCCGCCGAGGTGGGTCTGCCCGTGGGGCCCCGCCGCCGCACGCCGGGGCTGCGCCGGTCCGAGCTGGCCACCCTCGCCGGCATCAGCGTCGAGTACCTCACCCGGCTCGAACAGGGCCGCGACCGCAACCCCTCGCCCAAGGTCCTCGCCGCGATCGGCGACGCCCTTCACCTGCCGACGGCGGACCGACTCCTGTTGCACCGGCTGGCCAAGGAACACGGCGCGGACAAGGAGCTGTGCCACACGGTGACCGCACCGCCGGTGCGCACGGTGCGGCCCACCCTCCGGGCGCTCCTCGACCGCCTGGAGCCCTCGCCGGCCGTCCTGCTCAACTCGATGGGGGACATCGTGGCCTGTACACAGGGCTACGAGCGGTACGCCCGACCGCTCGGCCTGCTCGACGGCGACCCGCCCAACATGGTGCGGTACCTGTTCACCGACGACCGGGCCCGCGCGTTCCACCCCGGCTGGCACAGGCTGGCCGACGAGCAGGTCGCCCATCTGCGCAACGAGACCTCGCCGCACGACCCTCAAGTGGTCGCCCTGGCCGAGGAGTTGACGGCGGCGGTGGGGGCGCCGTTCAGCGACCGGTTGGCCGCCCTTCCGGTCATGCCCGCCCGGTTCGGGACCGAGCTCGTGGACCACCCGGAGGCGGGCCGCCTGCGCCTGTCGTACGAGACACTCGCGCTCCCGGACGAGGGCCAGCGCCTCGTGGTGCACATCCCGGTCGACGAGGTCACGGCCACCGCGCTCGACCGTCTCAACGGCCGCAGGCCGGGGGCGCTGCGGGCAGTGAGCGGCTGACCTCACGCGCGGTCGGCAGCGTGGGACGGCCAAGTCCGCCGTCCTGCACGCCGCCGCGATCGCCGTTCCGGCCGTTGCTCACGGCCTCGCCGCCGACGGCAGCTCCAGTCCCGCTCCGCCTGGTCGGTCGCCGTTGGCATCGGCCCGTACACGAAAGACGCCGCAGGTCGACGCGTAGTACCGCGGTACTACGCGCACCGCGTGGGTCAGCCTCCCGGTACCACGGGATCGGGCGGATCGGCTCCTAGCGTTGCCGGTGCGGCGTCGGAAACGTGCGGCGCCGGAGGCCGACAGGAAGAACGCGAATGATCGACGCACGGCAGTTGACCAAGCGATATGGCGAGAAGACGGCCGTCGACGGGCTGGACTTCGACGTGAAGCCGGGCACAGTGACCGGCTTTCTGGGGCCCAACGGCGCGGGCAAGTCCACCACGATGCGCATGATCGTCGGACTCGACGCCCCGACGAGCGGCTCCGTCACCGTGAACGGCCACCACTACGCCCGCCATGCGGCACCGCTCCAGGAAGTCGGGGCCCTGCTGGAGGCGAAGTCGATCCACCCGGGCCGCTCGGCGTACAACCACCTCAGGGCCCTCGCGCTGACCCACGGCATTCCGCGCCGCCGGGTCGACGAGGTGATCGACCTCGCCGGACTGGGCAGTGTGGCCAAGAAGCGGGCCGGTGCCTTCTCCCTCGGGATGGGCCAGCGGCTGGGCATCGCGGCGGCGCTCCTGGGCGATCCGCAGACGGTGATGCTGGACGAGCCGGTCAACGGGCTGGACCCGGAGGGCGTGCTCTGGATCCGCAACCTGCTCAAGGCGCTCGCCGACGAGGGCCGCACGGTGTTCGTGTCCTCGCATCTGATGAGCGAGATGGCCCTGGTGGCGGACCATCTGATCATTGTGGGGCGTGGCCGGCTGCTGGCCGACACGACCGTGGGGGACCTGATCCGCGAGGCGGGCGGCGACACGGTGACGGTCGCGACACAGGACCCGGCGCGGCTTCGGGACGTACTGGCCGGGCCGGGCGTCGACATCACGGGACGCGTCGGCTCCGAGGAACTGCAGGTGACCGGGCTGACCGCCCGCCAGATCGGGCTGACGGCGGCCGAGCACCGGATCCCGCTGTTCGAGCTGAGCGCGCGGTCGGTGTCGCTGGAGGAGGCGTTCATGGACCTGACCAGGGAGGCCGTGGAGTATCACGGATCCACGACGGGGATCGAGACCCTCGGGAGGCCGGCATGAGCACCCTCACCGCAACCGCCGAGGAACCCCGCACCGCCCCCGCCCGCCCCGGCTACCGGGTGACCGGACGGCGCGTGCTGTCCTCGGAGTGGGCCAAGCTGTGGTCCCTGCGCTCGACCTGGATCACCTTGGGCCTGGGTCTGCTGTTCCTGGTGGCGTTCGGTCTCATCGCCGCGAGCCGCTACAAGTCGGGGATCAACTCCGGCCACATGGACCGGGACTTCGCCGCGTCCACGGCCGTGAGCCTGTCCCTGTTCGGCACGAACTTCGCCCAGCTGGCCCTGGGCGTGCTCGGTGTGCTGGTCACGGCGGGGGAGTACTCGACCGGCATGATCCGCTCGACGCTCGCTGCGGTGCCGCGCCGACTGCCCGTGCTGTGGTCCAAGGCGGCGGTGTTCGGGCTGGTCGCGCTGGCGGTGGGCACGCTGGGCGCGTTCGTCGCCTTCCTGTTCGGGAGCGGCATCGTCTCGGGCACGCCCGCGGCCATGAGCCTTTCGCACGCGGGTGTGCTGCGCAGTCTGCTGGGCGCCGGGCTGTATCTCGGCCTGGTCGGCGTGATCGGCGTCGCGCTGGGTGCGCTGCTGCGGTCGGTGGCCGGCGGGATCTCGGTGCTGGTGGCCGCACTGATGCTGATCCCGGGACTCATCTCGCTGCTGCCGAGCTCCTGGCAGGACAACATCAGCCCCTACCTGCCGTCCAACGCAGGGGAGTCGATGTTCGCCCTGACCCACGACTCGACGACCCTGTCGCCCGGCGCAGGGCTGCTGGTCTTCCTGTGCTGGACGGCGCTGGCGCTGGGCGGCGCGGCGTACCGGCTCGCGCGCAGCGACGTCTGACGCCCGGCACCATGGACAGGTGACGTCCGTGACCACCGAAGACATCAGCGGGATGGGACCGCTGGTCGCCCGGCTGTCCCGGGGCGGCCAGCGGTTGCGGCAGGCCGACCGGACACATCCGTGGGTGCTGGACACCGCGGTCGTGGTCCTGGTCTTCCTGATGTTCTGCCTGCCCGACCTGCTCCACGGCGGTGCCGGCGACGGCGACGGCCCGCGCCGCTTCCGGATCGCCTTCACCCAGCTGCCCGTCGCGGGAATGCTGGCACTGCAGGCCGGACTCGTACTGCCCCTGCTGTGGCGGCGGCGCAGGCCCCTGGCGGCCTTCGGCGTCATCGCCGCGGTGTTCGTCCTGCAGTGGTCCATCGGCGCGGCGCTGCGCGCGGACGTCGCCCTCTTCATCGCCCTGTACAGCCTGGCCCTGCACGGGCGGCTGCGGCAGCTGCCATGGGCCTGCGCCACCATGGCGGGCGCCATGGTGCTGGTCGCCGTACGCGCCTCCTCGGCCGTGTCCGTCTGGGACGCGCTGTTCTTCCTGCTGAGCACCACCACCGCGGCCCTTACGCTCGGCCTGATGATCCGCATCCGCCGGGCCCAGCTCGCCGGACTGCGGGAGCGGGCCGCCCGGCTGGAGATCGAGCGCGACCAGCGCAGCAGGCTGGCCGCGGCCACCGAACGCACCCGCGTCGCCCGGGAGATGCACGACATCGTCGGCCACAACCTGTCCGTCATCATCACGCTCGCCGACGCCGGCGCCTACGCCACCGACATCGCACCCGAACGCGGCAAGGAGGCCCTCCAGCTCATCGGCGACACCGGCCGACAGGCCCTCGGCGAGCTGCGGCGCGTACTGGGTGTGCTGCGCGAGGCGGCGGACGGTCCCCAGGGCGGGCCCGAGCTCAGCCCGCAGCCCGGCATCTCGGACATCGACGCACTGTGCGCCAATGTGCGCGCCGCCGGACTGGAGGTCGTCTACCGCACCTCCGGCGACGTGGACGCCCTGGACAGCGGGGTGCAGCTGACGGCGTACCGCATCGTCCAGGAAGCCCTCACCAACACCCTGAAGCACGCCGACACCGACACCCGGGTGCACCTGGCGATCATCGAGACGGACACCCGGCTGACCATCCGGGTCCAGGACACCGGCCCGGCCACACCGCCGGGACCGCACGAGGAAGGACACGGCCTGGTGGGTATGCGGGAACGGGCGGCCCTGTACGGCGGGACCGTCAGCGCGGGGCCGGCGGGCGGCGGAGGATGGAGCGTCGAGGCCGTCCTCGACCTCACGCCCCAAGGCGGTGTCCGGTGACCACCGTGCTCGTCGTGGACGACCAGCCGCTGCAGCGCTACGGCTTCCGCATGCTCCTGGACTCCGTCCCCGAGACCGAGGTCGTCGGTGAGGCCGCCCACGGCGCCGAGGCCGTCCGCAAGGCCGCCGAACTGCGCCCGGACGTCGTCCTGATGGACATCCGCATGCCCGGCATGGACGGCATCGAGGCCACCCGCCGCATCGTCGCCGCCGGCGAGCGTTCCCGCGTCCTCGTGCTCACCACCTTCGACCTCGACGAGTACGTCCACGCCGCCCTGCGCGCCGGTGCCAGCGGCTTCCTCCTCAAGGACGCGCGCGCAGAGGAACTCCTCGCCGGCATCCGCGCCGTCGCCGTGGGCGACGCGGTCATCGCGCCCGCCCTCACCCGCCGCCTCCTGGACCAGTTCGCACGCTACGTCCCCGCCCACCGCACAGACGCCGCCGAGGACCCGAGGCTGAGCTCCCTCACCGACCGCGAGCGCGAGATCCTCGTCGCCGTCGGCAGGGGCTGGACCAACGGCGAGATCGCCACCCGCTTCGTCCTGTCCGAGTCCACCGTCAAGACCCACGTGGGCCGCGTCCTGGCCAAGATCGGTGCCCGGGACCGCATCCAGGCCGTGATCTTCGCCTACGACATCGGCCTCGCCCGGCCCGGCGCGGACTGAGCCGGGAAAACGCCGGCGGGCCGCCCAGGCGGCTGTCACCTGGGCGGCCCCGCGAGCGGTGGAGGCTCAGCCGTTCGAGCCTGCCGGGGTCGTGGTCGTCTTGAATCCCTCGGTCTTATTGGCCTTGACGGCGAAGTCATTGGTGAACGTCGGGCCGAGGTTCACCTTCGAGGTCGCGTTGCCGACCAGTTCCTCGCTCGCCAGAACGGTCTTCGGGCCGCCCGCCGGCATGATGCCGTCCGGGAGGAACTGGCCCTTGTCCTGGGTCAGCGCCGTGATGTAGTCGGCCTTGGTCACCAGCTGGTTCTGCACGAACGACGACGGCAGCTTGTTCGCGATGTCGGCCGCGCTGTGGGTGTTGATCCAGTGCAGGGTGGCGACGATCGCGTTCACGACCTTCTGCACCGCGTCCTTGTGGGAGTTCACCCAGTCGGTACGGGCGAGGACACCCGCCGCCGGCCAGGCGCCGCCCAGCGCCTGCTGGGCGCCCGCGGTGGTGGCCAGGTCGATCGCGGAGGAGCCGACGCCCTTCTTCTCGATCGCGGCGACCGTCGGCTGCGTGGTCATGACGCAGGCCGCCTTGCCGTTCTGCAGTGCGGCGACCGCGGTGGAGCCCGCGCCGACCCCGATCCGGCTGAACTGCTTGGTCTTGACGTTCTGCTTCGCGGCCAGGTACTGGGTGAGCATGTCGGTGCCCGAGCCCAGGTCGGTGACGCCGAGCGTCTTGCCCTTGAAGTCGGCAGCCGACTTGACGTTGCTCTTCGTCGTGCACATCTCGCGCTCGCCCGGCGCGCCGGACATCTGGACGACGTCCTCGACCGCCTTGCCCTTGACCTGGAAGTCGATGGTGTGGACGTACCAGGCGCCGGCCATGTCGACCTGCCCGGAGGCCATCGCGTCCTCGGCGCCGACACCGCCGTCCTGCTCGGTGCTCAGCACGACATTGACGCCGTACTTCTTGTAGAAGCCGAGGCTCTGGGCGAGCTGGTACGGCAGGTAGATCTGCTTGTCGAGGCCACCGACCATGATCTTCACCGTCGGCGTGCCACCGGAACTTCCGGTGCTGGCACTGGAGCTGCTGGAACAGGCGCTGACGGCGCCGAGGGCGAGAACGGTGAGGACGGACGCGGCGACGGCGGCGGGTCGTCTGGACATGGCTGACCACATTCCTTTGCTGAGGTGGAACAACAGGGGGAACCCGAAGGGGTGGGGGAGAGCGGCGTCAGAGGGTGTTGGCCTCGGACGGGGCCGGCGGGCGCCAGGACAGGAGCCGGTGCTCGAGCTTGCCGATCAGCCACTCGGCGCCGAGCACGATGACCGAGATGACGAGCATCGTGGCGAACACGCCGTTGGGGTCGAACTGGTTCTGCGCGGTCTTGATGACCAGACCGAGGCCGCGCTGCGCGCCGAGCACCTCGCCGACCAGCGCACCGACGATGGCGAAGCCGAACGCGCTGTGCAGGCTGGCGATGATCCAGGTGAGCGCGGACGGCACGATGACGTGCCGGATGGTCTGCAGCTGCGAGGCACCCAGCACCCTGGTGTTGGCAAGGATGTTGGGGTCGACCTCGCGCACGCCCTGGAAGGCGTTGAAGAAGACGATGAAGAACACCAGCACCGCGGCGAGCAGGATCTTCGGCAGCACGCCGATGCCGAAGGCGACGATGAAGATCGAGCCGAGGACGATGCGCGGGATCGCGTTGACCATCTTGATGTAGGGGCCGAGCACATCGGCGAGGAAACGGCTCTGGCCCAGCGCGACACCGAAGATCACTCCGGTGACGGCCCCGAGGGCGAAGCCGACGAGGGCCTCCTGGATCGTGGTCCAGATGTTCTGGTAGAAGGACCCGAACTCGGTGCCGTTCTGGAAGAGGTCGGCCAGGCGCCTGGCGATGCCGGACGGCTGCCCGAAGAAGAACGGGTCGACGATCCCCCAGGTGGTGAACGCCTGCCAGCCGCCGATGACGAAGGCCGCGAGGCCGATACGGCCCGCCCACACCAGGGCGATGCGCCGCCGGGCGTTGCGTTTGGCCAGGGCCGCGGCCGAGACCGGTGTGCCGTCCTTGACCCGGGCAGCGGAAGCGGTGGACGTCGTACTCATGCCGTACCTCCTGCGGTGCGTGCGTAGGCGCGCTCCACCTCCTCGCGCAGCGAGTCCCAGATCTGGTGCTGAAGTTCGATGAAGCGGGGCTGGAAGCGGATCTCCTGCACCGAGCCGCGCGGGCGCGGCAGGTCGATGTCGAAGACCGCCTTGACCGAGCCGGGGCTGGAGGTCATGACGACGACCCGGTCGGCGAGCGCCACCGCCTCGTCGAGGTCGTGGGTGATGAAGATGACCGACGGACGGATCTGCTCCCACAGGGCCAGCAGTTCGGTCGACATGATCGCCTTGGTCTGCACGTCCAGCGCCCCGAACGGCTCGTCCATGATCAGGATCTTGGGTTCGTTGATCAGCGCCGCGGCCATGGCCACGCGCTTGCGCATGCCACCGGAGAGCTGGTGCGGATAGCGGTCCTCGAACCCGGACAGACCCACCCGGCGCAGCCAGTCGCGCGCCGAGGCCTGGGCCTTCTGCTTGGACACCCCGCGGAAGACCGGGCCCATCAGGACGTTGCCGAGGACCGTCTTCCAGGGCAGCAGCGCGTCGCTCTGGAACATGAAGCTGACGCCGCCGGTGACGCCGTCCACCTCACGGCCGCCCACCTTGACCGAGCCCTCACTGGGCCGGTCGAGCCCGGACACCAGGCCCAGGGTCGTCGACTTGCCGCAGCCGGTCGGGCCCACCACCGCGCAGAACTGGCCCGGCTCCACGGTGAACGACACGTCCTGCAGTGCCGTGAACACCTCACCCGCAGGGGTCAGAAAACGTTTGGTGAGCCCTGAAATCTCGACTCGCGCACTGTCCGGGCCGATCTTCTCGGCAACGGAGCCAGTCGCGGCATCGTTTCGCGAAGCCATCTGAGGCCGTCTCCTTCCTAACCTCGGAGGTCGAGGAAGGCAGACGCTAAAAGGCCACCTGGCGTTACGTCGCTGTTTCAGACGTATCTCGCGTTAGCCGTATTCGCAGGGGTTCTGCTCGTTCTGCTCAGCAGGAAGGGGGTGGGCAGAAAGTCCCCGGTGGGACACAATCGCGCCACCACGGGTACGGCGAAGGGGCCGGGCCCGGCAGCACGACAAGGGCGAAAGCTTGTGATGCCCATCCGTATCCGGATCGGCCGTGGCCGAAAGAGGAGGCTCTCCGCGCGGATCCTGGCCAGCCAGCTGGCCATCCTCACCCTCACCGGAGCCATCGGCTTCGTGCTCTTCGCATTCGCCCAGCGATCCGAGATCGACCGCGCCTACGAGGGGCGGGCACTGGACATCGCCCAGACAACCGCCGCCGACCCGCAGATCCGGCAGGCCATGGCGCACGGCGGCGGCGACGGCATCGTGCAGAGCGTCGCCGAACGGATCCGCAAGGCGTCGGGGGCGTCCTACGTCGTCGTGCTCGACCTGCGCGGCGTACGCCACTCGCACCCCGACCCGGCGCTGATCGGCGAACCGACGGGCGACGTGATCGTGGTCCTCGACGGCAAGCCGCACGTCGGCACCGACCAGGGCGCGACGGGCCGCTCCGCCAACGGCAAGGCCCCGCTGCTCGCGCCCGACGGCACCCTGGTCGGCGAGGTGTCCGCGGGCATCCCCGAGCACTACGTGCTGGGCGAACTGTGGCGCGAGCTGCCCACCTTCGGCCTGTACTCCGCCATCGCCGTCGCGCTCGGCTCGGCCGCCGCGTTCCTGCTGGCCAGACGGCTGAAGCGGACGACGTTCGGCCTGGAACTGGAGGAGATCGCCGGACTGCTGCAGGACCGCGAGGCGATGCTGCACGGCATCCGCGAGGGTGTCATCGCCTTCGACCCCGACGGCCGGATCACCGTCGTCAACGACGAGGCCCGCAACCTGCTCGGCCTCGGCACCGCGCTCGGCAGCACGCTCGAGGAGGCGCTGCCCGACGGACGGCTGCGCCGCGCCCTGGACGGCACCCTCACAGGCACCGACCTCAACGTGCTGACCGACGACCACTGCCTGGTGGTCAACCGGATGCCGGTGACACTCCACGGCCGGGAACTGGGCGCGGTGGTCACCGTCCGCGACCGCACCGAGCTGATCGGGCTCCTGCGCGAACTGGACTCCGTACGCGGGCTCACCGACGCCCTGCGCGCCCAGCAGCACGAGTTCACCAACCGTATGCACACCGTGGCCGGGCTACTGGACATCGGCGACCACGACGCCGCCTACGAATACGCCGTCGAGTCGGCCGGCGCCGACCAGGCGCTGACCGAGTCCGTACGCGAACGAATCGGCAACGCACTGCTCGTCGGACTGATCGTCGCCAAGACCACGGTGGCCGCCGAACGCGGGGTACGGATGGTGCTCAGCGAGGACTCCGCGCTCGGCGAGGACCCGCCGCATCTGCGCCGGCTGCTGACCATCGTCGGCAACCTGCTGGACAACGCGATCGACGCGGCGGCCGGCGGACCGCCCCCGGCAGGCGGCCGCGAGGTGCAGCTGTCGCTGGTCGAGGCCGTCGACCAGGTGATGGTCAGCGTCGCGGACAGCGGCCCGGGGATTCCGCCGGGCGCCGCCGAGTCGATCTTCGAGGACGGCTGGTCGACCCGGCCCGACCGGGGCACCGCCCGGCGCGGGCTGGGCCTGGCCCTGGTCCACCGGCTGGCACAACGGCACGGCGGGACGATCACGGTCAGCGAGGGGCCGGGCGCCGTCTTCACCGTCGTACTCCCGCTGCTGCCCGACGCCACCCCCGGACCACGAGACACACAGTTGACGTCGGCCCTGCCGACAGGAGGTGACCGCGGATGATCAGGATTCTGGTGGTGGACGACGACTTCCGCGTCGGCCACATCCACTGCGACTACGCCTCCCGCGTCGACGGCGTCGAGGTGGTCGGGCGGGCGTCGACCGTGGCCGAGACGCTGGACGCGGTGCGCACCCTCCACCCCGACCTGCTGCTGCTCGACATCTTCCTGCCGGACGGCAGCGGACTCGACGTGCTGCGGCAGCTCAGCTCGGACGAGGGCGGCGCCCGCCCCGACGCGATCATGATCACCGCGGACCGGGACATCACCTCCGTACGCACCGCCATGAAGCTCGGCGCCGTGGGCTACCTGGTCAAGCCGTTCGGCGCCGCCGACCTGGCCGAGCGGCTCACCGCCTACCGCGAACTCCAGCACCGCGTGGACGCCCTGGGCCTCGCCCCCCGAACCGACCAGGCCGACGTGGACGCCCTCTTCAGCGCCGCCCGCCCACCGGCCGTGCCCCGGGTTCCGGCCAAGGGCCACTCCGCGCCCACCCTGGCCCTCCTGCACCAGGTCCTGCGCACCGCCCAGGAGGCCCTGTCCGCGGCCCAGGCCGCCGAACTCACCGGCGTCTCCCGCGCCACGGCCCAGCGCTATCTCTCCTACCTCGTGCGGGAGGGCATGGTCCGGCTCGAACTCCGCTACGGAACCACCGGTCGCCCCGAACACCTCTACCGCATCGTCCACTGAGCCGGGCGCCGGGCCCCACCCTCACGCCCCCGACAGCGGCCTGACCGTGCGGATCTGCTGGGCGTGTCCGACCGGGCCGTCGACGTCATGCAGGACCGTGCTGGTCAGGCCCTGCCCGGACGGGCCGAAGGCGACCGTGGTGTCCAGTCCCGTCCGCCGCAGCCAGGTGTCGACGCAGTCGGTGGAGCAGAACAGACGCTGATTGGCGCAGGTGTGCACGACATCGTCCCAGGCTCGGTGCCGGGCGGCTCCCCGGCTCTGCGGGGACCCGCAGTCATGCACGCGCCGTGGCAAGAGCGAGTACCGGGCGCCGCCTCTTCGGAGTCGGCGATACGCTCGCGCCGCCCGCGCGGGACCGGGAGGCGCGGTATGGAGTGGCAGGCCGCGCGCGGTGCTCACCAGCTGATTCCGGCCGCCACCGGAAGGTGGTCGCTGCCGGTGGCCGGCAGCACCCAGGAGCTCTCCGGCCGCACGCCACGGACCAGGATCTGGTCGATCCGCGCCACCGGGAACTTCGCCGGCCAGCTGAAGCCGAAGCCGTCCCCGGCCGCGTCCTGGACCGAGTGCAGCCGCGAGGTGATGCCGTCGAACGCGCGGTCGTCCGTGGTGCCGTTCAGGTCGCCGAGCAGCACCATCCGCTCGTTCTTCTCGGCGGCGATGGCCTTGCCGAGCGCCTGCGCGTTCCTGTCCCGGCTGGCCGTCCAATAGCCCGACCGGGGATTCACCCGCACGGATCCCAGGTGGGCCACGTACACAGCGAGGGGCCCGTGGTCCGTGGCCACTGTGGTGCGCAGTGCCCGGTTGTAGGCCATCTTGACGGCGGCCGGTTTGGTGGCTGCCAGCGGCCCGTAGTCCATCTCGGTGTCGACCGGCCGGATGTCCGACAGCGGCAGCTTGCTCCACAATCCGACCGTGCCCATCACCGTGTGGTACGGGTACGCCTTCGCCAGAGCCTTCTCGTACAGCGGCTTGGCCTGCGGGGTGATCTCCTCCAGTGCCAGCACGTCCGCCTTGGAGGCTGCCAGGTCGCGGGCGGTGCCGGCCGGGTCGGGGTTGCCGGCGCCGACGTTGTGGCTGACCACCGTGAGGTCACCGCCCGGGTGGGACTTGTCGCCGAGGAGCCCTCCGAAGAGGCTCAACCACACCGTGACAGGCAGCAGCAGCGCGACCACCGCGGAGGCGGAGCGGCGCCACAGCGCCCCGGCCAGCAGCACCGGGACGAACAGCCCGAACCACGGCAGGAAGGTCTCCACCAGGCTGCCGATGCCCCCTGTCCCGTTCGGGATCTTCGAGTGGAGCAGCATGAGCAGACCGAGCAGCAGCGCCAGCGCCGCGAGCACCGGGCCACGCTTCCAGGGCCCCGGCCGGGAGGCGAAGCGGATCGCCCGGCGCATACCCGCGCGCCAGGCCCCGGCGCCCGTGTCCCGGCGAGCGGCACCGCCCTGTCCGGTCTCCGCCGTGCACGCCGCGTCCACCTGCGCCATCGTCTGTCCTCGCTCACTGCCGGTCACGGCTGCATCCTCGGGTCCTGGGTGGGGTCGGCATACATATGGGGGCAACCACGATCAATCGCACTCGCGCGCAGTTCGTAGTGCCACGGTTCGTTCTTGTAGATCTGGCACAGCCCGTACTCGGCACCGTGCTCGGACAGCCACGTCGTCGCATCGGAGTGCCCGATGTCGACCGCGTCCCCCGACACATGAGGAGACGTCGCCGCGGTGGCCACCCAGCGCGCGGCCTCGGCTTCGGACCCGTACTTGGCGATCGCCTCGCGAAGAAGCTGATCCTGGTACGCCGGGGAACGCCAGCCGCTGTTGACATAGAACTTCACTCCGTCGTCCGCGGCAGCCGCCGCGGCCTGGCGGAGGGCCTTGAGCAGACCCGGCTTGAGCTTGGCCACAGCCGGAATCGAGTCGTCCAAGACCGTCACGCCGTCGGGGACGGCACCGTCGGCCTCGCCGAGCGCACCACGGTGCTCACCGCGAAGAGCATTCGAGAGTGATGCGGCCGAGGGGAGCGAGGAGGACGAGGAGTTCGGTAACTCGTAGCAGAGCGCTGCGGCGATCACTGCTAAGACGGCCGTCAGGCCGACCACAAAGAACCATCGAATCCGGCGGGCCGGTGTCCGTGCCGATGGTGGGGTTCGAGTCATACCGCCAGTCAAGGCAGCACGATGTTGCCGCCACGTATGCGGTTTTCGATATGCCGACGATATGCGCCGACTCGTAGCCTCGATGACATGCGTGTGCTGATTGTCGAGGACGAGCCCTTTCTGGCAGAAGCCATCCGCGATGGCCTACGCCTGGCAGCGATCGCGGCCGACATCGCAGGTGACGGCGACACCGCTCTGGAACTCCTGGGCATCAACGCCTACGACATCGCCGTCCTCGACCGCGACATCCCCGGACCGTCCGGTGACGAGATCGCCAAACGCATCGTCGCCTCCGGCAGCGGAATGCCGATCCTCATGCTCACCGCGGCCGACCGCCTCGACGACAAGGCCTCCGGGTTCGAACTCGGCGCCGATGACTACCTCACGAAACCCTTCGAACTCCAGGAACTCGCGCTCAGGCTCAGAGCACTCGACCGCAGGCGTGCCCACAACAGGCCTCCCGTGTGGGAGATCGCGGGTCTACGGCTGGATCCGTTCCGCCGCGAGGTCTACCGCGACGGCCGCTATGTCGCGCTGACCAGGAAGCAGTTCGCCGTACTCGAAGTCCTCGTCGCTGCCGAAGGCGGTGTCGTGAGCGCCGAGGACCTGCTGGAACGTGCGTGGGACGAGAACGCCGATCCGTTCACCAACGCCGTGCGCATCACCGTCTCGGCACTGCGCAAACGGCTCGGCGAACCCTCGATCATCGCGACCGTGCCGGGCGTCGGCTACCGCATCGACACGCAACCGGAGGCCGGACACGAGGGAGGCGAGCGTGGATAGGGCACCCGGGGTGAGCGTCCGCCTCAAACTCACCCTCAGTTACGCCGGATTCCTCATGCTTGCAGGTGCCTTGCTGCTCGCCGCCGTGTGGCTGTTCCTCCTGCGGTACGTCCCCGACCGTGCGATGCTCATCAACCCCGATGACAGGCCCGAGGGTGGTGTTTTTCCCATCCGGTCCGCCCTCCTGGACGTCTTTGCCCCAAGGGCAGCCGTAGTGTTGGCGTTCCTGCTGGTGTTCGGCCTCGTCGGAGGGTGGATCCTCGCCGGCCGCATGCTCGCCCCGCTGACCCGCATCACCCACGCCACCCGCATGGCCACGAACGGATCGCTTTCGCACCGGATCCAGCTGCCCGGCCGCAAGGACGAGTTCCGCGAACTCGCCGACGCCTTCGACGTGATGCTCGTACGGCTCGAAGCACACGTCGCCGAACAGCGGAGGTTCGCGGCCAACGCCTCACACGAGCTGCGCACCCCGCTGGCGATCTCGAAGTCGCTTCTCGACGTGGCCCGCACTGATCCGAACCGCGACACCGGCGAACTCATCGACCGCCTTCACGCCGTCAACACCCGAGCGATCGACCTCACCGAGGCACTTCTCCTGCTCAGCCGCGCCGAGCAGCGGTCGTTCACCCGAGAACCGGTCGATCTGTCACTCCTTGCGGAAGAAGCCACCGAAACGCTCCTTCCTCTCGCGGAAAAGCACGGCGTCACCATCGAGACCGGCGGTGACATCACCCCCACGGTCGGATCGCAAGCACTCCTGCTGCAACTGACCATGAACCTGGTGCACAACGCGATCGTCCACAACCTGCCTGAACAGGGCACCGTGTGGGTCAACACCAGCGTCCGTCCCGACACCGTGGTGCTCACCGTCGAAAACACCGGCGAGAAGCTCACCCCACAGTTGCTCTCGACACTCACCGAACCATTCCAGCGCGGCACCGAGCGCATACACACCGACCACGCGGGCGTCGGCCTCGGCCTGGCCATCGTCACGACCATCACCCAGGCACACGAGGGAACACTCACCCTCACTCCGCGCTCTGCCGGCGGGATCCGCATCACTGTGGAACTGCCCGCGATATCCCCGCACACCGGCGGGTGAAGCATCAGGGAATTGATGCGCTGCCACCACAGATCGGCGGCGAGGCCCTCACGAGTAGCTGGTACCCGTCACGTATTGGGTGGATTCGAAGAGGCCGGAGGCCATCTCGATGCCGGTGGTGACGGCATCCCGGGCGGTCGCCGTCATACACCCGTTGGCCCTGCGCAGAGCAGTCGCTGTGATGTTCCGTGGATTGCTGCCGCGTCGAGAATGCAGCAGCGAGGGGCCCGCCTCAAGGCCGGGCCCCTCATGGGCTCACGCTGCGGGCTCTGCTTCAGCCCTCTTCCCACGAGACGCTGCCCACGCCGGTGCCGATGGGCCCGTTGCACGACGCGCCGGACCAGCCCTCCCGGCCAGGGTTGAGCGTCACCCACTCCCCGTTGTGGTCCACCTCCCACCCGCACACCACCACGGCGCGGAAGGCCACGGCCTGCGCGGTGTTGTTAACGCAGTGAGCCCACCCCGTAACCCCGTCATCGGTATAGGTGTTGCAGGACAGAACGTTCTGCAGACCGACGTCCTTGGTGGTCACCTTCTGTGGCGCGGCGTCGTCGGCGTGGGCGGTGGTGGCGCCCACCATCGGCACGGCGGCCAGGGCGAGCGATGTGGCGATTGCGCTGATGAGTTTCAATTTTCCCCCTCAATCTGCCAGTTGACTCAGTGAGCGTGGGATTGCTGCGGGCTTTGCTCAGCCCTCTTCCCACGAGACGCTGCCCACGCCGGTGGACCAGGGATCGCAAGTGTTGCTCGACCAGCCCTGGTAGCCGGGGTTGAGCGTCACCCACTGCCCTTTGAGGTCAAACGCCCGCCCGCACACGATCGTGGCGCGGAAGGCCACGACCTGCGAAGTGTAGTTACTGCAATGAGCCGTTCCCGTACGCCCGCCATCCGTATAGGTGTCGCAGGTCAGAACGTTCTGCAGGCCGACGTCTTTGGTGGTCACCTTCTGTGGCGCGGCGTCGTCGGCGTGGGCGGTGGTGGCGCCCACCATCGGCACGGCGGCCAGGGCGAGCGATGTGGCGATTGCGCTGATGAGTTTCAACTTTCCCCCTCAATCTACCAGTTGGATCACTGAGCGTGGGATTGGTGCGGGCTTTGCTCAGCCCTCTTCCCACGAGACGCTGCCCACGCCGGTGGAGAAGGGATCGCACCTATTGCCCGACCAGAATTGATGGTCCTGCTTCCGCACGGGAATCGGCAAAGCCCTTCGATACCAGTCGAAAGGTCCAGGTGGCTTGGGCCAGAAGAAACTTCCGCCGTCCGGGATGAGGTTCGCGGTGTTTCCTGGTGCTGTGACCTTCGGTCACAAGCAGCGCGTTGCCATGAGAGCCGCGGACGAGTCGGGCGTGCGCCGGAGCGCGGAGTTTGCCGCTGGCAAACGGCCCTGCTCCCGTCTGACCAGCGCGCCGACTGTGCAGTGCGTTGCTGTGTAGGCGCGCGTGGGCATGGTGGAAATGGGCAGAACGTGGGGCGTCTTCGGCGGGAGGGCAGCTGACCAAGCCGTCCCTGCCATGCAGGGCCGGGGAATCGAGCCCTGCGGTGGTTTCGGCGAATGCTCAGGACGCCGAACGGCAAACGGCGGGCGCAGCCGTGCCCGAGGCAGTAGTTCGGCACAAGACGAGCCAAGGCCCGTTATCTGCAGCGCCCGCCTGGGGAAAGACGATCTGACATGCCGCACGACTTTGTGTTCCCTGACTCCTTCACCTCGCGACGCAATCCGCACGTACAGCGGGCCTACAGCCGTGAGCGGAACTGGTGCGCACGCTACCGACTGAGTGGGGAGCAGACTCGCGAAAAAGACCCGCCTTATCGAGCAGCTGACGACGGTGCTGTCCGGACCGCCGAAACCCGAAACCTCTGACGTGGCGGTGGCCGCGTTCGTTGATGTGTGGTGCAGTGAGCGCCGGGGGATGTCCCGGGCCTGGAAGCGGCGGGCCACGATGCACTGGGAGAGCTATTTCTGGGCGAATCTGGCTGAGGCCGTCGCCCGACGCCAGGGCGTCATGCCGGCCACCCTGGACGGCTATTTTCGAACACCTCCGTCAACGGCACGGGAGCTTCCTGCGGTGCGGACGCCAACCGCCTCACCGGGGCACCGCTGAAAGCGCGGGTACTGGGTGACGCAAGGGCGGCGCGGACACTAAAGGGCGCGAGCGGCGTGGACAGCTTCGAGCCGCCCGTCCGTACGGCGCAGCCCGAGGTGCGGCCGGTTGTGCGAGATGGTCGGCTGGGCCTGACTCTGCAAACTTGCGCGTAAGGGAGCCCAGTGTGGCAATTATCGCGATCTTCGACCAACCCGGCATGACCCAAGCCCAGTACGAGCAGGTCGCCGACAAGGTGAACAACGGCCGTGGCCTGGTCAAGAGCCCCGCGGACTGGCCCGTACCCGGCCTCATCTCGCACACCTCCGCCCGCACTCCCGATGGCTGGTACGTCGCCGACGTCTGGGAGTCCGAGGAGGCGTTCCGCCGGTTCAGTGAAGTCGTCCTGCCGCTTCTGCGGGAGGTCGGTGCTCCGGAGGTGGAGCCAAAGATCTACCCGGTCTTCAACCTGGTGACCGCGTAGCCGTCGGTCATCTGATACACGAGGGGCTGAGGCATGACCCACAGCCCCGGCTGAGGGGGTGCCACGGCACCCCCTCAGCCCTCGTCGCGAGGGAATGCTGCGACTCGACAGCAGGATCGCCACTGGCGCGATCCACGGAACTTAAGGTCAACGCATATCGTCGGTAGCCCTCACCCGATCAGTGGCCACGCTGAAAGTGCTCACTGTCCCCAGTGAGCGCCTCGGGTCCTCAGCCGCACGGCTCCAGCCCCGATCTTCAATAGCCGACAACACCGTCAGGCCACAGGTGCTGGGGCCATGTCGTCCAGCAGCCGCGGAGGGGGCCCTTGAGTCCACACCACCCGTAGTGTCGAGGCGGAGATCCGCCAGCCGTCGGCCGTCCTGACCAGTTCGGCGTCGGCATGGCCGGCCGAGATGAAGACGCTGCCCGAGCCGTCTGCCAGGACGTGGGTGCTCAGTTGGGCGCCACGGGTAGTGGCCCGGGACCCGTCGATGTCGATGATGGCGTTGGTGCCCAGATGCACGGTTCGGTCGAACAGAGCCATTCCTTGCCGGACGCGGGCCAGTAGGGCGTCGCGGCCGTGGACGGTGCCGATGGGCATCTCCGCGGTGACGTCTTCGGTGTGGAACGCGCGAGCCCATTCCTCGTCGAAAACCCCGTCGTCCAGGGAGCGCAGATAGCGGTCCAGCAGATCGGTGATCTCGGCGCGGTCGGTCAGGGCCTGCAACTGTCGCTGCATCTCTTCGGTGTCCATGGCTGCACACTTCTCCCTCAAGCGCACTTGAGGTCAACCTGTCTGCTCCGAGTCCAACCGAACGAGTTGTAGATGATCACGTGCTGTGGGACGCGGTGACAACAAACCACCAGTGGTCCGGGCTTGAGCCGCGCAAGTCCTAGCGGGGGAGGAAGCGGTCGACCAGGAGCGTGAGGCGGTCGGGAACCCGGTCGGCGGGCAGGCGTCCGGCGCGGGTGAGGGTGACCAGTCCGTGCAGCGCGGCCCAGAACGTCTCGACGAACAACCCCGGGTCATCCGGGTGCGCGTGGTCGACGAGTGGGTCCAGGAGGGCCTGGAACGCCTCGCGCAGCGGGGCGGGCGTGGCCTCGTCGGCGAAGGGGAGGCCGTTGTCGAGGCTGAACATGGCGTCATACAGGGCGGGATTGCGCGCGGCGAATTCGGTGTAGGCCCGGGCCAGTGCTGCCACCGCGTTCCGGCCGGCGGGCCCTTCCGGTGCTGCGGCGCGCAGCGCGGTCGTCAGCTCGGCGAAGCCCTCCAGTGCGACCGCTCCCACGATCTCGTTCTTGCCCCGGAAGTGGCTGTAGAGCACGGGCTGGCTGTACTCGATCTGCTCGGCGAGCCGGCGCGTGGTGACGGCGTCCCATCCGTGGGTCTCGGCGAGTTCGCGGGCAGCGGCGATGATCATGCTGTGGCGGTTGGCCCGCTCGCGTTCCTTGCGTTCACGTACCGACATGTCTCGATTCTAGCACCGCTAGACAATCAAGCAATGGCACGTCTAGCATCGCACTAGAATCTAGCGCCGCTAGATCAGGTTCTTGGGAGGGGACATGCAGGACACACTGGCCGTCGTCACGGTCGTCGTGGTCGGGATGATGGTGGGCGTGGAGTTCGCGGTGGCGGTGTTCGTCAACCCGATCCTCGACCGGCTCCCGAACGATGGCGGACTCGCCGCCCGCAGCGACGGGGCGCGCGTCCTCGGCCGAGTCATGCCGTTCTGGTACATCGGCTCGGTCGTCCTGGGCGCGGTGTGGGTCGCACTGGCGTGGGGCAGTGACGGCGCGTCGCTCGTCGCCGCGGGCACAGTGCTGCTCGTGCTGAGCGTGGTGATGTCGATCCTGTTGCTCGTGCCGATCAACTCGCGTGCCGCGACTTGGTCGCACGAGGGCGTGCCCGCGGACTGGAAGCAGCAGTTGGGGCGGTGGGACCGGTTTCACTATGTCCGTGTGGGCGTCATTGTGCTCGCGTTCGTGCTCTTCGCCGTCGCCCTGGTGTGAGTCTGTTGCGACAGCGGATCCCGGTCGTGAGTGATCACGCCGTTTGGTCCGTGGTGATCTGATGAACAGACGGTGGGCCCGGCTGGAGCAGTTGTTGCCGAAGGGTGTCAGGCCGGGCCGTCCACCGGTGTGGTCCACGCGGCGGCTGATGGAGGGCATACGGTGACCAAGGGCCTGATCGCCTGGGACCTGAACGTGGACTCCACCGTCTGCCGGGTCCCACCAGCATGCCGCCGGGGCGGCTGAAAAGGCGGACCTGCAAAGGATCTGCCCGGCGGCATCTTCAACGGAACCGGCCGACGACGGTCCAGGACTCTCCGGGGCGGACTGACCGGCAAAATTACGGGACTTGCGTGCGGTCCCGCACGATGATCTTGCCGGTGTTCCGGCCGCGCAGCATTCCCAGGAACGCGTCCACGATGCGCTCGAACCCGTCGACGACCGTCTCGTCCAGAGCGAGCCGGCCGCTCTGCAGATGCGGTACCGCGAACTCGTACAACTCCTCCTGCACATCACGGTAGTTGCTGACCAAGAAACCCTCCATGCGGATGCTCTTCTCCACGATGTCGGCGTAGTTGAAGCGTGGCGGCGCCGCGTCGGGAATGTTGTACTGGCTGATCGTGCCGATCCGGACGATGCGCCCGAACCCGCGCAACGCCCCGACCGCCGCGGCCAGTTGCTCGCCGCCGACGTTGTCGACGAACACGTCGATGCCGTCCGGCGCGACCTTGCCGAGCAGCTCGGCGGCGGGCCCCTCGTGGTAGTCGAAGACGGCGTCATAGCCGACCTCCCGCATGAGATGGCCGGCCTTCGCCGCCGAACCGGCACTGCCCACGAGTCGTCCGGCGCCGAGCAGCCGGGCGAACCGGCCGGTCGCCGTGCCCACCCCGCCCGCGGCCGCCGACACGAACAGGTCCTCGCCCTTCTTCAGCCGGGCGATCCGGGTCAGGCCCACATAGGCGGTCAGACCGGTGCCACCGAGGATGCTCAAGTACGCGGTCAGGGGCACCCCGTCGAAGCGGGGCAGCCGCCGGATCTCCTCGGGCGTGACCACCGAATGCGTGCGCCAGCCCTGCCGGTGGAACACGATCTCACCCTCGGCCAGCCCAGGCGTGCGCGAGGCGATGACCCGCCCGATGGCGCGCCCCTCCAGCGGTGCGCCGAGCGCGAAGCCGCCGGGCACGTCGTCCATCATCTCGCGGTGATACGGGTCGACGGACCAGTAGAGGTTCTCCACGAGCGCACTGCCGGCCGCCGGTTCGGGAAGCGCGGACTCGACGAAGGCGAAGTGCTCGGCGGTGGGAAACCCGTGGGGGCGGGCGGTCTGGTGCACGGTGAGTGCGGTCTCGTTCATGCCCGGACCGTAGGGCGGGAATGCGCCTGGTGGGCAGCCGGTTGGGCTCATGCGACACGCCCTTCCATGAGCAGTTCTCATACGTTGAGGTGACCGCCCCGTGGCCCGCACGACCGACTCCGATCTCGCCCCGCACGAACTGCGCGTGCTGGTGGCGGTCGCGGACACCTGCGGCTTCTCGGCCGCGGCCCAGACGCTCGGTCTGACCCAGTCGGCGGTCTCCCACTCGGTGCGCGGCAGCGAGCGCAAGATCGGTGCAGTGCTCTTCGAACGCGGCCGCACCGGTGCCCGCCCCACCCCTGCCGGAGAGAAGGCCGTCGCGCACGCCCGCCACATCCTGCGCCTGCTGGACGTCCTGACCACCGAGGCGCGCGGTGCGGCCCGGTCCGACGCGGCAAAGGGGCCGCTGCGGATTGCTGCCTTCCGCAGCGCGGCTCTGCACCTGCTGCCGCCCGTCCTCCAGCAGCTGCGCGCCCGGCATCCCGGAATCGAGCCGCGGGTGCGGATCGTCCGCGAGGTGGGGCGCGGCACCGCCGGCGAAGTGGCCGACGGGAAAGCCGACATCGCCATCGCCACGCTGGGCGGCTCCGTGCCGCTTCCACCGGGACTGGTCGCCAGCGGCCTCTTCGAGGAGCCGTATGCCCTGGTGCACGCGCCGGGTCACACCGCTCCGCGCTCACTGCCGCTGGTCGACTGGGCCGAGAACTGCGGCTCGTACACCCGCGACTGGTGGGCTGCACAGGACTGGATCCCGCAGGCCACCGTCGAGGCCGAGGACGACGGAGCGGTGCTCTCCCTGGTCAGCGCAGGCCACGGAATGGCGATCATGCCCGCGCTCTCCCTGACCGGAGCACCGAACTCGGTCCGTATCACCGATCTCGGCCCCCAGCGCCCGACACGCCAGGTCGGCCATGTCACCACCTCCGCACTGGCCAGATCCACCGTCGTGCGCGCCTTGGTGAGGGAACTGAGGGCGGCAGTCCCCCAGGGCGTGAGCCTTCTCGGCGGCGAGGCTTGATCAGCTGGTCCGCTGGGCACAACGTCACCAGCACAACGGGCAGACGACGCCGGCCTCTACGGAAATGGCGTCAGCCGCCTGATCAGCGCGATGAACAGCCCAACGCCCCGTCACAGCCCTGCTAGTGGCGC
Source organism: Streptomyces sp. NPDC001401 (assembly GCF_042895385.1). Lineage (NCBI taxonomy): Bacteria > Bacillati > Actinomycetota > Actinomycetes > Kitasatosporales > Streptomycetaceae > Streptomyces > Streptomyces sp. NPDC001401. Next base: position 151,332 of record NZ_JBIAWI010000020.1, on the reverse strand, counting down.
TTGGGGCGCAAGGTGCTGTCCGGGTGCAGTGTGCCGTCGTCGTCGAGGGCGTTCAGCACGGCGGGCAGGCCCTTGGTGAGCATCTTGGTGCGGACGGTGCCGAGGATTTTGGCCATGAAGAATCCTCCGGTGCCGGTGAAGCCGGTGTGGTGGTAGGTGAAACGTGTCCCGCCGCCGTGCGGTGCGAGTCGGTAGGCGACCTCCGTTACCTCGCCGCCGCCCTCGTCCTGCCAGGAGTAGCGCAGCAGCGAGGGCTCACGTGCCTCCAGCACCTCGCACAGCACGACGCCGCTCCACCCCGGCTTCGGCTTCGCGATGAACTTGAAGGTGGTGCCGGCCGTGGCCGTGAAGCCCTCCGGGCGTGCGCCGGCGCCAGTGGCCGTCCATAGCGGGATCAGCTCCGGATCGGTCACCGCGCGCCAGACCTTCTGCGGCGGGTGAGGGTAGTCGCGGACGATGCGGATGGTGCTCATGGCGGACTCCTCGGGCAGGGGCGTCAGACGCAGCACATACTTACAGTCAATGAAAACTTACAGCAACAGAAAATTTATAGCGACTGGACTACGCTGCACCCATGAGCATGCGCACTGTGGACTGGACGGCCCTGCGCCGTCGCGACGCGGAACCCGCCGCCGAGGGACTACGGGAGCGCAAGAAGCGGCTGTTGCGGCGGCAGCTGTCGGACACGGCCACCGAGATGTTCATGGAACGGGGCTTCGACGCCGTGCGGGTCTCCGAGATCGCCGAAGCCTGCGGGGTGTCGGAGAAGACCGTGTTCAACCACTTCCCCACCAAGGAGTCCCTCGTCCTGGACCTGGGCGAGGCCACGTTGGGCTCCCTGCGGACCACGCTGGCCGATCCGGATCTGTCGCCGGTCGAGGCTGTACTGAAGATCTTGTCCGGCGAGCTGGCGGCCATCACATCCTGGCTGACCGAACAGGACGACCTGAGCCAGGCAAAGAACATGCTGCTGCGCTTCGGCATGCTGATCAGATCCACTCCGTCCCTGCGGGCCTATCAGCGCGACATGGTCGATCAGCAGGTCGCCGTAGCCGCCGAAGTCCTGGCTCAGCGCAATGAGATGAGCCCGGACGACCCCGAACCACAGATCGCCGCAACCGCCCTCCTCGCCCTGTGGCCCATCCAGTTCCAGGCGCTACGCAAGCACCTGGACCGCGTCCAGGCCCCCGAGCAGCTGCACGACATGGTCAGCGCCGACGTCCGACGCGCAGCCCGACTCATCGACACGGGACTGACCTCGCTCGGCCCGGTCCGGCACAGCAAGTGAAACGGTCGGCAGGCCTCGGGCAACGCACGATGTGCCCCGGGCCCGCGGTGCGCCTCGTAACAACAACGGCCGTACCGCTCGTGCTCTGTCACCAACCGCTGTAGCCAGAACGCGCGGACAGTGCCCAGTGAAGTGCCCTGTGTCGCTGACGGCCGCGAGGCGGGCAGGGACAATCGGCCCGGTGAGTTCTTCTCCTCAAAAGTGGGCCCGTGCCGAACAGCTCGATGCCGCACGGATGGTGGACGCCCTTTATGCGCAGGCCGGTGTCCGCTTGAGTCTCGAGGGTGCCTGCTCGGGTGGACAGGTCGGTGCTGCCTACGTGCGCTGGACGGACGGTCACCGCTCCGTTCTGAAGTGGCGGCCGCATAGCCGGGCCGAAGAGATGGAGGCAGGGCCGCTTGCCGTGACCGAGGCGCTGCGGCTGGCGGGCTATCCGGCTCCGGCCACCGAGCTGGTGGCCCAGGTCGGCCATGCGGTGGTCATGGTGCAGGAGCTTCTGCCGGGCAGGAAGCTCGACCAGCTCGACCAGCGCAGCCTGGACCAAGTGCTGCAACTCAACCAGTTGCAGGCCGATCAGCTTTCCAATCGCCCTGAAATCCCCGCCGTGGACCTGCACTTGCGCGACGACGGTCCCGGCTACTGCCTGCACGGGCCGTTGCGTCAGCACAACCGCCGCAGTGCGGCGTTGGAACGGTGGATCGCTGCCGTCGGCGCCGACAGCCGGCCTCGGTTGTCCGGGGCGGACGCGGTGCACCTGGACTTCCATCCGGGCAACTTGCTGGCGAGCGGCGGGGCGATCACCGGAGTCGTGGACTGGGACGGAGCTGCCCGCGGGGACCGTCGATTCGACCTGGTCACCCTGCGCTTCGGCATCCACGGGCAGGAAACCGACCGAGGGGTGACAGAGCGGCTGGATGCCGTCCTCGATGCGCTGCCCGAGGACATCCTGCGGCCCACCTGGGCTCACATGAGCCTTCGCATGGTCGACTGGGCCATCAGGCACTTCACCCCGATCGACGTGGAGCACTGGCTGGACCTGGCCGAACAGCGCGTGAGCTGACGTCCAGGTCGAGGAGGTGACACAGCGCCGAGATACAGCCAACCGTCCGCGCCATGAGGCAGGTCACCAGCGAAGCCCCGGGGCACGGCGTCCGCTATGCCACGAGTGGCGGGACCGTCCACCACACCGGCCGGCCCATGGGTGCGCGGATGGGAAACCGCGGGGCCGGCAGACCGCTCTCGCGTGGGGGAGTGGCTACGACGGAGCAAACGGCGGTGGCCCGGGGTGAGCTCCCTAGCGGGTGGCGCTGGTGTCCCGCACCGCCTGAAGCTCCCGTTCGGCCACGGTCCGGAAGCTGTGGGGCGGGCGGCCGGTGAGGCGCTGGACGGTGTCGGTGGTCCGGTCCTCGGCTCCGCCGGCGATGGCGCGGTCCATGTCGGCCAGCATGGCGGCGAACTCCAGCGGCACGACTGCGGCCAGGCGGTCGCGCATCTGTGCGTACGTCAGGTTGCGGTGGACCACGGGGCGGCCGGTGACCTCCGTGACGATTGCGGCGATGTCGTCGTGGCTGAGCGCCTCCGGTCCGGTCAGGACGAGGTCGCTGTTGGGCGGGCGGTCGTCGGTCAGGGTTCGTACCGCGACGGCGGCGATGTCGTCGGCGTCGACGAATCCGACCCGGCCGCTCCCGGCCGCGGTCAGGATGGCGCCGTCTTCACGGATGCTGCGGGCGTGTGCATGCGTGCCGGTGAAGTTCTGCATGAACCAGGAGGGCCGCAGTACCGCCCACTGGTCGAACAGGCCGGGCAGGGCCTGATGGACCTCTCCCACCGCCGGGCCCCCTTCGGGGACGGCCGAGGAACTGAGGAGTACGGCGCGGTGCACACCCGCCGTGCAGGCCTGGCGGAGGAAGGGCAGCATGACCGCGGCCGGGTCCGGATCACCGACCGGCGGGACGAGGTAGACGCGTTCGGCTGAGGCGAGGGCATCGCCGAAGGTGGCGGGGTCGTACCAGTCGAACCGGACAGGTTGCGCGCCCGGGAGCCGGGCGGCCCTTCGGCTCGCGGCCCTGACGCGGTGGCCGGCGGCGATCAGCCCGGCGGCGGTGCGGCTACCGGTGGTGCCGGTGGCCCCGATGACCAAAGTGGTGCCGGTGGCCGAGGTGGTGTCGTTGACGGTCATCAGGCGTCGCTCCCGGCGAAGTCCAGGCCGGGCTCCTGGACGGCGAGGGGGTTCCAGTAGTCCCGGTAGGAGGTGAAGCGCCCGTCCTCGACGGACACGACGGCGATGTAGGTCATGTCGAAGTCGGCCCCTGTCTCGACCAGACGGCCCACGCCGCGCATCTCGACCACGATGGTCTCCGGGCTGGTGGTCCGGTGGATCCGCAGGTCGGGGAAGTCGTGCAGGTCGATGTGGTCGGGGTAGTCGCGCATATAGGCGGCGACGGCCTCGCGGCCCTCCAGTCGCTCGGGCCAACCCGGGGGCGCGAAGGGGAACTCCATCACGCCGTCCTCGGCCCACAGGCCGACCCAGGCGGCAATGTCCTTGTCGAGAAGCAGGCGCAGGCTGTGGCGGTACAGCTCGTCCGGCTCCCTCGGCTCCCGCGGCTCGCTCGGTGAAGTGTGCGTGGTCATGGGCATGGGGTCCTCCGTCCCGTACGATACGGACCTAGGGTCCGTTTTGAGGGATGATATGGACCGCGGGTCCGCTTTGCAAGGAGAGGCATCACGTGACCGAGCGCAGACCGCGCAAGGACGCAACTCGTAACCGGGCGGCCGTCTTCGCGGCCGCCGACGCGTTGTTCGCTCAGGGGCAGAGCCCCGAGAGCGTCACCATGGCCGACATCGCGGCCGCGGCAGGCGTCGGCAAGGCAACGCTCTTCCGCGCCTTCGGCGATCGCACCGGGCTGATCCGCGCGCTGTACGCGGCACGGCTCGAACCGATCAGGAATGCGGTCGAAGAGGGCCCGCCGCCCCTCGGGCCCGCCACCCCGCCGCCGGTGCGCGTGCCGGCCCTGCTCGACGCCCTCCTGTGCTTCAAACTCGACAACCGCCACCTCGCACTCGCCCTGGAACAGACCGGCGCGGACAGCCCCTACCGCACCGAACACTACGAGCGCTGGCACACCCTGCTCCGGGACCTGCTGGCGCAGATCCCGGGACTGACCGGCACCGACTTCGTCGGCTTCACCGCCCACGCACTGCTCGCCGCCACCCGGGCCGACCTCGTCGCCCACCTGGCCGGCAAGGAGGGCGCGTCCCGCGAGGAACTGCGGGAGCAGCTGGCGAAGTTCACCGCTTCGGTCCTCGGCATCCGTACGGGGCGGGGGGTGCCCTGAGGACGAGTCATACGGCGTGTTCGGCGCACAGGCACCCGACGCCCCGCTCGATCCACTCCTGGCCGGTCCACTCCGGATGCCGCTCGATCAGCAATGCCCGGACCTCGGCGACGATCGCGTCCTCACCCATCGCGGAATCCCGCCTGAGCCAGGTCTCGTCGCGCAGTTCGCGCAGGTAGTCGCGGACGTCGGCGAGCACCTGTGGGCCGCCCAGGTCGCCGTGACCCGGCACCACCACCCGGGGTGCGGTGGCGGCCAGCCGGTCCATCACCGTCAGCCAGCGCACACCGGAGACGTCCGTGTCGTACGGCGGGAACCACGGGAAGATGGCGAACTGCCCGGTCTCGGCCAGGTCGCCGGTGAACAGGACGCCCGCGTCCGGGACTTCGACCACCTGGTCGCCCTTCGTGTGGCCGCGGCCGGTGGGCCGCAGCCGCACGCTCCGGCCGCCGAGGTCCAAGTCGTATGCGCTGTCGTCGTCGTAGACCACGTCGGGGGTGGGCACCGGGACGCCGTCCAGGCGGCGGGCGATCGGCCCGCCGAAGCCGCGGAACATCTCCAGGTAGCCGGGCCCCTTCGTCTTCAGGTCGTCCGCCTGCGCGCGGTTGACCAGGTACGTGGCCCGGTCGGCGAAGACGTGTGCGCCGAAGGCGTGCTCGGGGTGGAAGTGGGTCGTGGTCAGGTACAACCGGCGGCCCTTCGCCACCTCGCAGGCGAGGGCGAGAACCTGCTCGGCGTTGGCGGTGCCGATGCCTGTCTCGACGACGAGTACGGCCTGCGTACCGCCGATGATGCCGATGTTGGGCACCAGTTGGACCCGGTGGTTCGGGATCACCAGCAGGTCGGGCGCGATCTCCTGCGCATGGGCAACCTGCACGGCGGGGTCGGGAAGCTGTTCGTCCGTCATGCTCCGATTCCACTGCCGCCGGACCTCGGCCGTCCAAGACCGACCAGGTGGGCTCGATACCGTACGGGTATCGTCGCCGGTCATGGAGCTACGCACGCTGCGCTATTTCGCCGCCGTCGCCGAGGAACTCCACTTCGGCCGTGCCGCCGCCCGGCTGCACATGAGCCAGCCACCGCTGAGCCGGGCCATCAAGCAGCTGGAGACCGACCTCGGAGCCGCCCTGCTGCACCGCTCCGCCGCAGGCGTCACGCTCACCCCCGCCGGGGCGGCCCTCCTCGACGAGGCGCGCACCCTGCTCGACCAGGCCGAGCGGATACGCGTACGCGTGGCTGCGGCGGCCGGCGCCGCGAGCCTCACCGTCGGCATCCTGGGCGACGGCACCGACCGGGGTGCCGCACGGCTGGCCGCCGCGTATCGCCGACGGCACCCCGGCCTCGAGGTCCGCATCCGCGAGACCGACCTGACCGATCCGACCTGCGGGCTGCGCGCCGGACTGGTCGACATCGCCCTGACCCGCGGGCCGTTCGACGAGACCGGCCTGACCGTGCGCGAGCTGCGCACCGACCCGGTGGGTGCGGTGCTGCGCGCCGACGACCCGCTGGCCCGCCGCGACCGCCTGGAGCTGGCCGACCTCGCCGACCGGCGCTGGTTCCGGTTCCCGGACGGCACCGACCCGGTCTGGCGGTCGTATTGGAGCGGCGGCGAGCCGCGCGAGGGTCCGGTGGTGCGCGCCGTCCAGGAATGCGTGCAGGCCGTGCTCTGGAACGGCACGGTCGGCATGGCCCCGCTCGGCCACGACCTGCCCCGGGGACTCGCCGTGGTGCCGCTGACCGACATGACGCCGAGCCGTGTGGTGGTGGCGTCGAAGGCGGGCGATGCCAACCCGTTGCTCCGGTCGTTCGTGCAGATCGCGACGGCCGCCTACCGCGACTGACTGTCTCCCTGTCCACTGTCGGCCCCAGGCTCCGCGCCGCCGGACGTACGGGCGAACTCGGCGGGCGTTCGGCCGTACTGGCTCTTGAAGGCCCGGATGAAATGGCTGCTGTCGGCGAACTGCCAGTGCGCGGCGAGTTCGGAGACGCTCGGGCGGCCCGCCGGCGCGAGGAGTTCGAGCCGGGCCCGTTCGAGCCTGCTGCGGCGGATGTACCCGGCGACGGTCTCCTCGGCTGCCGCGAACGCCCGGTGCAACGTCCGTACGGAGACGCTGAGTTCACGGGCCAGCGTCGACGGGGAGAGGTCCGGATCGGCGAGTCGGGTCTCGGCGAGGTCCTTCGCCGCCCGGACCAGTGCGTGGCCGAGGCGGGGCTGGGTGCCGTCGGCCCGCTGCCGCAGTACCCCCTTGACCAGTTCGATCAGGGCGTTGTGGGCCGCCCGCGCACCGGCCGGGGTGAGGTCCTGAACGGTCTCACCGACCAGGTTCACGTGGGCGAGCAACAGCCGCATTTCGGCCGAGGCCGCCGATCCGGTGATCAGCCGGTCCGGGGCCGGCGGTCCGAGTGCCTGCGCGGGCAGGATCAGCACCTTCGCCGTGGTGTGCTGTGCGACCTCGAACGTCGGCGGGCCGCTGCGCTGAAGCATGAACTGCCCCGCGGGTACGGTGAGTCGGCCGTCGCGCCGCCGGGTGAAACTCCAGGTGTGCCGCCGTACCACGTGCATGAGCACCTGGTCGTCGCGCTGGGGGGACAGGCCCTCGTTGGTCCCGATGAGCGACTCGCTGTGGACATCGGCGATCACCGAGTCGTGCGCCTTGACCGCGCGGGCACTGATCCGGAAGTCACCTGTGCTTCCCGGAGCGAACGCGGGTGCGGGATACGCCTCGCCGACCTGTGCTTCCCAGCTGTGCCGGAAGACGTCGAAGCCGTGCTCCGGGTTGCCCGACGCGGTGACGTCCACGGCGAACGTCCGCCCGGACCCCGGCCCGTTCGTCACCGTCAAGGCCGCCTCATTTCCGTCGTGGCGCTGATGTTCTGCCGGTGTGGCGCTGCCGTTCAAGCCTATGCGGTGCCGCTGTTCCTAGCGTGGGCGCAGCCGGACGCTCCCGCGCCGGCGTACCGTCTGAGAGGACCGAAGCAGTGAGTGATGTCGCCGATCGAGTCGTCGTGGTCACCGGAGGCGGGTCGGGCATCGGTGTCGCGGTCGCGCACCGGTTCGCGGCCGACGGTGCTGCCGTCGTGATCGTCGGGCGGACGCGGGAGAAGCTCGACAAGGCCGCCGCGGCGGCCCCTGACGGAGCGGCCGTCCTCGCGCGCACCGCCGACCTCACCGTGCCGGACGAGGTCGATGCACTGATCGCCTCCGTCGTCGCCGATCTGGGGCGCATCGATGTCCTGGTCAACAACGCGGGAGCACCGTCGTTCGGCACCGTCGAGACCGTCACCCCTGATCAGTGGCGAGCGACGATGGCGATCAACCTCGACGCCATGTACCACACGAGCCGGGCGTCGATACGGCATCTGCGCGCCACCCGTGGCTCCGTCATCAACGTCGGATCGTCAGGAGGTCTGGGCGGCGACTACGGCATGGTCGCCTACAACACCGCCAAGGGCGCCGTCGTCAACCTCACGCGCGCCATGGCGCTGGACCACGCCCCCGAAGTCCGCGTCAACGCCGTCCACCCCGGCTTCACGCTCCACACCGGGATCACCGCGGGCGCCACCCCCGACATGCCGGTCGTGCAGTCCTTCGCTGAGCGCATCCCCTTCGGCCGCGTCGCCGAACCCGAGGAGATCGCGGGAGTCGTCGCCTTCCTCGCCGGCCCCGACGCCCGCTACGTGACCGGCGCTCAGATACCGGTCGACGGCGGCCTCGGCGCCACGAACGGCCAGCCTCGCATCGAGATCTAGACACTCCGGAACGCGGGAACCTCGTATGGCCGGCTGGGCTCCTCCACCGGCCAAGCGTTTCCGCGTAAGATCACACAGCCCGTTCTCCGGTTGATGAGGAGCCCCAACAACCATGACTGACAAGCGTGTTGTGGTGGTCACCGGCGGAGGCACCGGCATCGGCGCCGCAACCACCCGGCTGCTTCGGGCAGGCGGGCACCACGTCGTCATCGGTGGACGTCGTCCCGAGCCGCTGCAGCAGGTCGCCGACGAAACCGGCGCTGTGCCGCACCCTGCTGATCTCACGGATGCCACTGCCGTACGTGAGCTGGTGGAGGCCACGGTCTCGCGCTACGGCAGGCTCGACGGACTCGTCCTCAACGCGGGCGTCGGGCGCAGTGGCGCGGTGGGAGATCTCTCGGACGAGACATGGGAGTTGGTGATGCGCACCAACCTGACGGGCCCCTTCCTGCTGCTGCGCGCCGCACTCCCGCACCTGCTGAAGACCCGCGGTTCGGTCGTTGCCGTCGCCTCCGTCGCGGCGCTGCGCAACGGGCTGGGCAACGCCGCGTACGCGACCTCCAAGGCCGCGCTGCTGCAGCTGTGCCGCTCCTTGGCCGTCGACTACGGCAGCCAGGGGCTGCGCGCCAACACCGTGTGCCCCAGCTGGGTGCGCACCGAGATGGCTGATGGTCGTATGGCTCGTTTCGCCGAGGAATCCGGCCTGGGCGGCGGCGTCGAGAGGGCCTACGAAGAGGCGACGAAGCTGGTGCCCGCAGGGCGCCCCGGCGACCCGTCCGAGGTCGCCGAGGCCATTGCCAGGTTGCTTTCGCCCGCCGCGTCGTTCGTCAACGGCGCGGTGCTCACGGTGGACGGCGGAGTATCGGCACTGGACGCGGGAACGCTGGCGTTCGACTTCAGCCTCGAGCGTCGCGACGGTGGTCACTGACCGGCAGAAGGCGGCTTCCTCAATCAGGCGTCTGTGAGCGCCCGTCGGGAGTGGAATCCTCCGGCAGCAGTGACCGCAGCGCCAGCTTCGTCAGTTCGGCCTCGAGGGTGTCCCCGTCCGGGACGACGGCCGCGCGGAAAGCGCGGCCGGCCAGCAGTGAGACGAGCCACCAGGCGGCCGTGTGCGGGTCGATGTCGTCGCGGACGTCGCCGGCCGACTGGCCACGGCGGAGCAGCTCGGCGAGCGTGTCGGCGAAGTGCTGGTGCACCTGGCGCAGGGCCTCGCCGAGCTCCGGGTCGTGGGCCAGCGCGGTGGCGTCCGCGAACAGGAAACCGTGCGCGCCGGGCTGATGGAAGTGATCCATATGGGCCGGATCCAGGAAGGCCGTGAGCACTTCGGGCACCGTGCGGCCGGTGTCGGCGGCGTGATGCAGGAGGGCGGAGACCGCGTCGGTGGCGTGATCGAGGGCCGCCCGGTACAGCGCGGACTTGGAGCCGAAGTTCTGGAAGACCACCGGCTCGGTGACCCCGACCTTCTTGGCGATGTCGGAGACCTTGCCGCGCTGGTAGCCGGTCTCGGAGAAGACCTCCGTGGCCGCAGCCAGGATCGACGCGCGCCGCTCGGCGGCGGGCAGGCGCGTACGCGTACGGGAGCGGGACTCGGTCACACAGGCCATCGTATGCCGCCCTTGCCGGATTTCTTAGTCGGGACTAAGTTGGAGCCAGTACTTAGTCCCGACTAAGTTATGGAGGAGGGTCATGCACCTCGGACACCTCATGCAGGGCGAGCCGCACGCAGACACGCCCGGCGTGACCATCGCAACCCCTCGCACCTACGAACTCTGCGGAGACCTCTGCTTCTTCGGTCGCCGGGGCCGCGCCTTCAGCCGCCTCGCCGAACTCAGCGGCGCCGAGCCGGGCGACCGCGTCCTGGACGTCGGCTGCGGCACCGGCTACCTGACCCGGCGCATGGCCGCCCGGATCGGCCCGGACGGTTCGGTGACCGGCGTGGACCCCTCGCCGCCGGTCCTCGACTACGCCCGGAGCAAGAGGCAGCGCCCCGGCAGCGCCCCCTGCACCTACCAGCAGGGCATCGCCGAATCCCTCGACGCGCCGGACGCCTCCTACGACACGGTCGTCACCAGCCTGATGCTGCACCACCTCCCGGAGGAACTGCGGCCCACGGCACTGCGCGAGATGCACCGCGTCCTACGGCCCGGCGGACGACTCCTGGTCGCCGAATTCCGGCCGCCCAGGGGCGGGATCGGCCGCCACCTGGTGCATGGCGCCGCCGGCCACGCCATGTCCCACAACCGGATCGACCTGCTGGACGGGCTCATCACGGACGCGGGCTTCGAGGTGGCCGGGCACGGCGACGTACGACCCTGGCTGTACTACGTACAGGCGATGAGGACGCACCCCCGGCCGCGAGCGTAGCGTCGTTGAACGGGCTCTGGCCTCAGCGAACGGAACGCAGGGGTAGGCGGCACGATCAGAGAGGAGAGTGCGTGAGCACTCAGCACAACGCTGCGGACGGATGGGCCGGCGGTCTCGGCGGAGCGGGGCGCGGTGCGTTGGAGGGTGTGCGCATCGCCGACTTCTCCCGGGTTCTCGCCGGGCCGTACGCCACCATGCTGCTCGCCGATCTCGGCGCGGACGTGGTGAAGGTGGAGCGGTTCGGTATCGGGGACGACACGCGGGCCTGGCACCCCCCGGTGGACCACGACGGCACCTCGACGTACTTCCTGAGCGTCAACCGGAACAAGAGGTCCGTCGTCCTGGACCTCACGACCGGGAGCGGTCTGGAGCAGGCCCGCGCCCTGGTCGCCGAGTGCGACGTCCTGGTGGAGAACTTCCGCCCCGGCACGATGGAACGGCTGGGGCTCGGCCATCGCGAACTCCGCGCCCGGCACCCGGAGTTGCTCTACTGCTCGATCAGCGGCTTCGGAGCCGGCGCGGGAGCGACGATCCCCGGTTACGACCTGCTCGTGCAGGCCGTGGGCGGCCTGATGAGCGTGACCGGGGACGCGGCCGGGGAGCCGATGAAGGCGGGCGTGGCGCTCGTCGACGTGATCACCGGCCTGCACGCCGCGCTCGGCATCCTCGCCGCACTGCGGCACCGGGACGCCACCGGGGAAGGGCAGCTCGTGGAGGTCAATCTGCTGGGCTCGCTGCTGTCGGCCATGGTCAACCAGGCGTCGGCGTTCGCCGTTGCCGGTGTGGTTCCGGGGCGCCTGGGCAACGCGCACCCGAGCATCGCCCCGTACGAGACCTTCCCGGCCGCCGACCGGCCCATCGCGATCGCGGTGGGCAACGACCGGCAGTTCGCGGCGCTCGCCGAGATCGTCGGCGATCCCGCTCTCGCCCTCGACGACCGCTTCCGCACCAATGCCGACCGGGTCGCCCACCGCGCCGAACTGCGGGACATCCTGACCGAACGGCTGGCCGCCGCCGGTGCGGACCACTGGTCGTCCGTCCTGCTGGCCGCGGGCGTGCCCGCCGGGCCGGTCAACACCCTTGACGAGGCCTTCGCCTTCGCGCACAAGCTCGGTCTTCCCGGCATCGTCGACATCCCTGCCCCACCCGCCGACGGAGCACAGGGCACGCCCTCCCGCCAGGTCGCGAACCCCATCACGCTGAGCGGGTCACCCGTGCAGTACCGCCTGCAGCCGCCGCGCCTGGGACAGCACACCGCGGAAATTCTCCACCCCACTGCCGACGAGGCGTCCGCGGCGGACGGATCGGTCACCTGACCGTTCCCGGCGCATGTACCCACGACCAGACCGCTCACCCAAGAAGACGCCGGCGAAGATCGTCGTAGTCGGCAAGATGTGGCCGCCTGCGGAAACGGGGGTGCGGCAGCCGGCCGGGCACCGGCTCCGTCACTCCCCTTGCTGGAGCGCCGACGTGGGCAGCGGCGATGCCGACTCGTGCGTCTGCCACGAATGGTCGGCGGGGGCGTAGCCGAGGTCGCGGCGTGCTGCGGAGATGTCGAACCAGTGGGCGCGGGTCAGTTCGGCCACGAGGAAGCGTGTCAGCAGCGGACGCTGTCGCCTGCGCGCCGCCTTCGCCGTGACTTCCAGAAGCGTGGCGGCCGCCCGTGCGGCGGAGGCGGGGACGCCCCGGACGTCCACGGTGCTGCCGTCGTGTGCCAGCAGGCCCCGGACGGTGCCGGCGAGGGTGCAGGGACGGCCCTGGGTGATGAAGTAACTGGCGCCGGCCAGTGGGGAGTCGGCCGCCAGTTTCGCCACGGCCAGCACGTGCGCCTCCGCGGCGTCGGCGACGTGGACGGTGTCCACGAGGTTGGATCCTGTTCCGGGCAGCAGCAGTTTCCCGCGTCGGACCGCGGCGCGCAGACCGGGCAGCAGATGCGGGTCGCCGTCGCCCCAGATCAGATGCGGGCGCAGTGAAACCGTGGCCAGACGGGGGCTGTTGGCAGCCAGGACCAACTGCTCCGCCCGGGCCTTGGACCAGGGATAGGGCGCAAGGAACCGCTTGGGACAGGGGGCCGACTCGTCCACGCCTTCCAGGTCCCGTCCGGCGAAGACCACGCTGGCGCTGGAGCAGTTGACCAGCCGGGTCACCCCATGGTGTCGGCAGGCGTCGAGGACGGCCGCGGTTCCCGCGATGTTGACGGACGCGAAGTCGCGTCGCGGCCCCCATACGTCGGCCAGTGCGGCCGTGTGCACGACGGCGTCACACCCGCGTACGGCGGCCGCGACCGCCGCGGCATCGCGGATGTCGCCGAACACGGCCTCAGTTCCGTCGGGCGGGGGTGCCCGGCGGCCGCGTTGCAGGGAACGTACCTGGTGACCGCGGGCCGTGAGACGCCGGCAGATCTCCGCGCCGAGGAATCCGCTGCCGCCGGTGACGAGGATCTTCATGCGGGTTCCTCCGCGAGACGGCGCCGCGCCCACTGGCCGAGTGCGCCTCGTTCGATCTTCGAGTTGTGCCGGACGTCGACGGGGAACCCGGGGTGGAAGACGATCGCGCGGACCTGGGCACCGCTGTCCAGGGCGGCGAGGGTGCGGCGCAGGTCGGCGACGATCCGGCTGCGCTCGGCGCCGCGGCGCGGGCCGTCGGTTTCCACGCACAGTGCGGGCAGGGCCTGTTGGTTGCTGCCGGCGTCGACCAGTGCGGTGCGTCGGACTCCGTCGACCGCGTTGCAGGCCGGCTCGATGCATTCGGTGTACAGGGGGCCGTCCGGGCCGGGGACGGTGTGCGCCTTGCGCCCGCAGTACCAGAGGTTGCCTTCCTCGTCTCTGCGGCCGAGATCGCCCGTGCGGTGCCACACGGACGGCCCGTCGGGGATCTTCGCCTGGGTGTCGGCGTGCGGGCGGCCGTAGTAGGTGCGGCTGACCAGGGGGCCGCACACCGCGATCTCGCCGATGCCGTGGGCGGGCAGCGGCTCGATCTCCGACCAGTGCGCGATCGGTCCGGCGTCGGGCGGGATGATGTCCACGGACACGGCCGGCAGAGTCCGGCCCACGCATCGGCCGGCGCCTCGTTCGCAGGCGGCGCGCGCCGAGCGCAGGTCGTGGCCGTCGATCGCACTCACCGGAAGGCTCTCGGTGGCGCCGTACACGCTGCGGATCACCGCCTGCTCCGGCAGGGCGGCGGTGAGGCGGTCCAGGAGGTCGTACTCCAGCGGGGCGCCGAAGGTGGCGACCGCCCGCACCGCGGCCAGGGCCCCTTCTCTGCGGCCGTCTGCGGCGAGCACGTTCATCAGGGCCGGAGAGCCCAGCAGGCAGCTCGCGCCGGTCCGCGTCACTGCTTCCAGCAGGTCGGCACGGCGGGCGCGGCCCGGCCTGCGGAAGTCCATCCGGGGGATGACGACGGTGACGCCCAGGGCCGGGCCGCCCAGGGCGAAGGGCAGGAACCCGACGAGCAGCACGGTTCCCGGCCGCGCCCCCAGCACGTCTCCGGTGGCGGCGCATTGGCGCACGAGCTGTTCGTTGGTGTAGACGGCGCCCTTCGGTGTGCCCGTGGAGCCCGAGGTGTAGGCGATCAGCGCCGTGCTGTCGCCCGTGGCATCCAGCCGGACGCGCGGTGCCGTGCGAGCGAGCGCGGCGATGGACGGCCAGGGGCCGGGGCCACGGCCGGTGGAGACCAGCGTGCGCATGGTGGGCGGTGCCCAGCCGCGCAGCGCTCGTGCCACCTGTGCCAGCGGTTCTCCCACGAATGCGTGAGGGGCGGCCTCCTGCAGACAGCGGCGCAGCGCATCACGGGGCAGGCCGGGGTCGATCAGCACGGCGCAGGCTCCGAGCGCGGACAACGCGTACACCGTGGCGAGCAGGTCCGCCGGGCGGCGGGTCATCACCACCGCACGCGTGCCCGGGCCGATGCCCGCAGCGGCCAACGCGTCGGCGGTGCGCAGGCATCGGGCATACAGGCCGGCATACGTGATCCGTTCCCGGCGCCCGCCGCAGAAGGTGTCGAGTGCGACCGCGGTGGGCCGGAACCGCTGCCAGTGCGAGAGCCGTCCCAGCAACCCGACCTGGGTCACGGGCACGGCAGTGGGGGAGGTGAACACGGCTCAGCTCTGCCTTTCCGTGTGGCGGCCGAGGAAATCCCGTACACGGGCGTTGACTTCCTCGCGGGCGTCCTCCTGGACGAGGTGGCCGGCGCGTGGAAACAGCCGCACCTCGGCGGAGGGAAAGCGGCGTTGCCACTCGGCGAGGAAACGGTGGTCGAAGACCGGGTCCCGGCCGCCCCAGCACACCAGCATGGGCAGTGACGTCAGCTCCGGTGCCTCGAGGGGGCCCACGTCGATCAGCGGCCACGCCGGGTCGGCGGAGGTCACGGGAATGTCCTGGACGAACCGCAGCACCGCCAGCCGCCGGTGTGCGCCGCGATAGGGGGCCAGGTAGGCGCGGCGCACCGGCGCGGGCAGCGGGGACGTCACGCCGAGACGGGACGCGGCCACGGCGAAGGCGTTGGTGCGGTGCACGAACCAGGCAGGCGGGCGGCCCCCACTGCGGATCAGGCGCAGGAACCACGGCAGGCGGTAGCCGGACGGCATCGTGAAGGCGGCGGAGTTGAGCATGACGATGCGGGAGAACCATTCGGGCCGGCGGCGTGCAAGGGTCATGCCGATGATTCCGCCCCAGTCGTGCCCGATCAGAGTCCAGCCCCGGGCCGGCAGGCCACGCTCGGCCTCCAGGTACCGCACCAGACGCTCCAGATCCGCCAGGCGACGGGAGGCGGTGTAGGCGTAGCCGGACTCACTCGGGCGCTCGGACAGCCCCATCCCGATGTGGTCGGGGACGATGCACCGGTAGTCGGAGCGCAAGTCCCGCACCAGGTGCCGCCACATGTAGCTCCAGGTCGGGTTGCCGTGCAGCATGAGCAGCGGCGCGCCCGTGCCCTCGTCGAGATAGTGCTGGCGCACACCGCCGTTCGCGAACCAGTTCGGGGCGAAGTCATAATCGGGACAACGGAGTTCGGCCTCGGTCAGCGACATCGGAGCATTGTCGGCCCCGCACGAACCTTCCGGTGCTGCGCGTAACTCCCAGGCATGAAGCCTCCGTTCATGATCACTCCACTGGCGGTATCCGGGCCGGCATCCGTTTGCCGTGCGGAGCTTGTTCTCACTTCACTTGCCCGGGTCGCCGCCGGCGGCACTCGACGACGACTGCGGCCCGGGCCGCGGAGGCGGCAGGACTTCCATGACCAAGCCCCGCTACAGCACGATCCGCCGAGTCGCCGTCCATGTGCCCGCGGATCGTCAGACCGGCACGGAGATCGAGGACGAGATCCGCTCCCGACACCCCGGCCTCCGTGTGCTGCCCGGCCTGCTGCGCCAGATGTACGGCTTCGAGGAGCGCCGCGTGGCGCCCGCCGACGCCTGGCCCTCCGACCTCGCAGCGGCAGCGGCCCGGCGCCTTCTCGACGAGTGCCGCCTCGGCCCCGACGCCGTGGACCTGCTCGTCTTCGCCTCCGCGAGCAAGGACCTGGAGGAGCCGGCCACCGCGCACGTCGTGGCCGACAAACTCGGCGTCACGGCACCGGCCTTCGACGTCCAGAACGCCTGCAACGGCGTCCTCAACGCCGTGGAGATCGCCGACGCGATGATCCGCGCGGGCCGCCATCGCCGCGTGCTCATCGCCACCGGCGAGCGGGGCAGCATGCTCGCCCGCTTCCCGGTGCGCGACCGCGACGAACTCGCCCTGCTGTTGCCCGCCCTCACGCTCGGCGACCTGGGGGCCGCACTCCTGATGGAGGCGAGCGAACGCCCCGGCCTGATCGGCATCCACTTCGTCACCAACTCGTCCGGCTGGCGGGCCGCGACGGTCACCAACCCGTACCTCGCGCCGAGTGCCCCGGCGATGTCCCTGCGCTTCGACTCCCAGGCGCTGGCCGCCTCTTTCACGGGGATGGAGCAGCAGGCCATGGACGCACTGCGCGAATGGGGCCGCAAACCCGACGATCTCGATGTCGTCTGCGTGCACCAGCCGTCCGTCGCCTTCACACGCGCCATCCTCGACTCGACCGGCATCGACCCCGGCAGGGCCGTGGCCACCTTCCCCCGCTACGGCAACGTCGCCACCGCGAGCCTGCCCCTGCAACTCGTCGAGGCCGCCCGGGAAGGCAGGCTGCGCCCCGGCGCTCTGGTGGCCCTCCTCGGTCTCGCCAGCGGAGCCTCCGCCGGAATCGCCCTCGTGGAATGGCAGCCCGACCCCGCTTGACGATCGCAGCCGCCGCCCGGACCCGACCCCTACGCAAGGAACGCGCCATGCACGCCACCACCGACACCTACCGCGCCGTCTGCGCTGCCCTCACCACCACCTTCCGTATCCCCGAGGACGAACTGTCACCGGACGTCACCCTGGAACAGCTCGAACTGGACTCGCTTGCGCTGGCCGAATTCGTCCTGGTTCTCGAGGAGCGGCTCGGGGTGCGGGCCGACAGCGGGGCTGCCGCCCGCTCCACAACGCTGGCCGAAGTGACCGCTTACCTCGACGACCTGCGCGCGGCCGGGGCGACGGCCCGATGACCCCGGCCAGGCCGCCGATCGCCGTCACCGGCCTCGGTCTGATCACCCCCGCAGGCCAAGGGGCCGAGGCCACCTGGGAGGCGGTCTGCGCCGGACGTTCCCTGGCCGCACGCGACCCCGCCCTGGAGGGCCTGCCCGTGGATTTCTCCTGCCGTCTCCCGCTCCGGGAGGAGGACATCGACCGGTGCGTCGGCCGCAAGTCCTGGCGCATGGGCCGATTCGCCAAGCTCGGTGTCCTCGCCGCCCGGGAAGCGGTGCGCGACGCGGGCCTGGATCCGGCGAGTTGGCACGGAGCCCGCGTGGCCACGGTCATCGGCTGCGGCATGGGCGGCACCGAGAAGTGGGAGGAACAGCACCTGCGGCTCGAGCGCCGTGGCCCCGACCTGGTCTCACCCCTCGCCATCCCCATGATCATTCCGAACCTGGTGGCCGGCGAGGTCTCCATCGACCTGCACGCCCACGGGGTCAGCCTGGCACCGGCCACCGCCTGCGCCTCCGGCGCCACCGCCATCGCCCTGTCCCGCGACCTGCTCGCCGCCGGCCTGTGCGACGTGGCCGTGGCGGGTGGCGTCGAGGCCGCCGTCAGCCGCCTCACCACGACCGGATTCTGGCGCATGGGTGCCCTGTCCGAGCGGACCCACGCGGTCACCGAGGCATCCCGCCCCTTCGCCGCCGACCGGGACGGCTTCGTGATGGCCGAGGGCGCCGGCATCCTGGTCCTGGAACGCGCCGCAGACGCCGCTGCCCGAGGCGCGCGCCCCCGTGCGCTGCTCGCCGGGTGCGGCAGCACCTCCGACGCACACCACCCCACCGCTCCGCCGGAGGGCGCCGAGGGCGCGGAGGCGGCCCTGCGCACCGCCCTCGCCGAAGCGGACCTCGCCCCCGCTGACGTGGACCACGTCAACGCCCACGGCACGTCCACGCCCCTCAACGACGCCACCGAGGCCGCGCTGATCGCCCGCGCCCTGCCGCACCGCCCCAGCGTCACCGCCGCCAAAGGCGTGCTGGGCCATACCCTCGGTGCGGCCGGCGCGATCGAGGCGGCCCTGACGGTCCTGACCATCCGGCATCGCCGCGTACCGCCGATCGCCAACCTCCAGGCTCCCGCGCCCGAGTTCGACATCGACTGCGTCACCAAACAGCCCCGCCGCCAGGACGTGCGCACGGCCGTCAGCCACTCCTTCGGCTTCGGCGGACACAATGTCGTCCTGGCTTTCACCGAGGCATGATCACCCCCGAACCGGCCCTACGCCCCCACACCGCCCGGTAGTTGAAGAGCCCCCAACAGGGAGTCCGCGATGCCCGCCAGTCCGGCGCGGGGTCGGCTCTCGGGCACGTCGCACAACGTGCCCGGCACACACCGCAGACCTCAGCGATGTTGGCGGGGCTGCCCTCGGGACGGCCCCGCCGCGTGCCGTCAGGCCCGGCGGCGCCGCCCCCGGCCGTACCCGCTACCAGGACCGGGTCACGGCAGGACCTGGATCTTCCGGCCCTTGCCGGCCTGGAACTGCTGCAAGGCCCCGGTGTAGTCCGCCAGCGGCAGCCGGTCGCTGATGAATACGTCGGGGTCGAGCACTCCGGCGGCGAACAGCTCGGCGGCGCGCTCGTAGCTGTGCAGGACCGCCATCGAGCCGGTGATGGTGATCTCCTCGTTGTAGATGCGGTACGGGTCGATCGTGGCCTGGGCCGCGTAGTCGGCGACACCGAACTGGAGGTAGGTTCCGCCCTTGCCGACCCGGCCCAGGGCGTCCTGGATGGCATGGGCGTTGCCGGTGGCGTCGATGACCACGTCCCAGCCGCGGGGGCGTTCGATCGCGTCGGCCGTGGTCGCCGCATTGCTGCAGCCCAGGGTGCGGGCCGTGGTGAGCCGGTCCTCGTTGAGGTCCACCATGTCGACCGTGGCGGCGCCGGTGCGCTTGGCGAGTTCCAGCATCATCAGGCCCATCGTGCCCGAGCCGTAGATGAGCACATGGCTGGCGAGGGAGCTGCGCAGGATGTCGTAGCCGCGTACCGCGCAGGACAGCGGTTCGATGAGGGCGGCGTCCTCGGTGCGGACGTGGTCGGGGAGTTTGACGCAGTTGGCGGCGGGGGCGGCCGTGTACTCGGCGGCGCCACCGGGGACCGTGACGCCGATGGCGTTCCAGCGCTCGCAGAGGTTGCCGCGTCCGAGACGGCAGTAGTGACACTCGTGGCAGTGGAGCGACGGATCGACCGCCACCCGGTCGCCGACCTTCAGGTCGCGCACGCCGGAGCCCAGTGCGACGACCTCGCCTGCGAACTCGTGCCCGGGAACGATGGGCAGGGTGGGCGCGAACTCGCCCTGCAGGATGTGCAGATCGGTGCCGCACAGACCGCAGGCGGAGACATCGATCACCACCTGCCCCGGGCCCGGTGTGGGGTCGTCGACGCTCTCGACGCCGACCTGGCCGGGCGAGCTGATGACGGCAGCTTTCACTTGACTGCTCCAAGGGACAGGCCCTGGACCAGCTTGTCCTGGGCGGCGAAACCGGCGATGAGCACCGGCAGGGAGACGCAGACGGCGGCGGCGCACACCTTGGCCAGGAAGAGGCCCTGGCTGGTGACGAAGCCGGTGAGGAACACGGGTGCGGTGCTGGAGACGACTCCGGTGAGCACCCGGGCGAAGAGCAGTTCGTTCCAGCTGAAGATGAAGGAGATCAGCGCGGTGGCGGCGATGCCCGGGGCAACGACCGGCGCGACGATCCGGGCCAGCGTCGTGGGCAGTCCGGCGCCGTCGATGGAGGCCGCTTCGAGGATCTCGACGGGGACCTCGGAGAGGAAGGAGCGCATCATCCACACCGCGATCGGCAGGTTCATCGAGGTGTAGAGGACGATCAGCACGGCGACGTTGTCGAGCATCCCGGTGTTCTGCGCGATCAGGTAGACCGGCAGCAGGCCGGCCACCGCGGGCAGCATCTTGGTGGACAGGAAGAAGAACATCGCGTCGCTCCACTTGCGCACCGGCTTGATGGAGAGCGCGTAGGCGGCAGGCATGGACAGCACCAGGACCAGCAGAGTGGAGACGACACTCGCGCTCAAGGAGTTGATCAGCGGCGGCCAGGGGCTGACACCGGTGCTTGCGCCGAAGAACTCCCGGTAGCCCTGGAAGGTCAGCGGTGCCCCGATGCTCGGCGGGTTGGTGGCCGCGTTCGGCTCGCTGTGCAGCGAGGTGAGCACCATCCAGGCGACCGGAAGGAAGAACACGATGCCGCACAGCCAGGCCAGCAGGCCCAGCGCACTGCGCTTGCGCCGTGCCGCGGAGCCCTGGTCGGTGCTGCGGCGCGGTACGGATGTGGTGATCGACGCGGCCATCAGCGGATCTCCTCTCTCAGCAGCGACGAGACGGTCCTCAGCGCGAACGTGGCCACGACGAGCGAGAACAGGACGACGATGACGCCCTCCGCGGAGGCCTGCCCGTAGTCGTGGGCCTGGTAGAAGGTCTCGTAGACCGTGTAGGGCAGGTTGGCGGTGCCGAGGCCGCCGCCGGTGAGGGTGAAGACGGCGTCGAAGTTCTGCACCACGTAGATGCTGCCGAGCAGTGCGGCGAGCTCCAGATAGCGGCGCAGGTGGGGGAAGGTCAGAAAGCGGAACACCTGCCAGGTGGTCGCGCCGTCCACCCGGGCCGCCTCGACGGCGTCCATGGGGCGGCTCTGCAGTCCGGCGAGCAGGATCAGCATCATGAACGGCGTCCACTGCCACACCAGCGACGCCTCCACGGACATCAGCGGCAGCGAGGACAGCCAGTCGGGCTGTGGTGCACTGTCGCTGCCGAACAGACTCCACACCCAGGTCAGCGTGCCGTTGAACAACCCGTACGTGGCGTTGTACAGGGCGTGCTTCCACAGCAGCGCGGACGCCACGGGCACGATGAGGAAAGGTGTGATCAGCATGGTGCGGACGAGGCCGCGGCCGCGGAACTTGCGGTCCAGCAGCAGCGCAAGGCCCAGGCCCAGCACCAGGCTGACCAGGACCACGGTGGCGGTCAGCGCGACGGTGGTCAGCAGAGCGGACCGCAGCTGCGGGTCCGTCACCGCGTCCTGGTAGTTCTGCAGGCCCGCGAAGCCCCGGTTGCCAGGGTCCAGGGCGTTCCAGCGCATGAACGAGATCACCAGGGTGCCGACGAACGGCAGTTGGGTGACCACGATCATGAAGATCAGGGCGGGGAGCAGCGGGGCCCGCCGGGCCCATGCACCGCGGGGTCGCCGGGAGGAAGGGCTCGCCTTCTCCGCGGTCTGCGGCGCCCGCATTCGCCCGGTCAGCGAGGTGGTGGTGGTCATGGTGTGTCTCCGCTGTGCGCCCGCCTCCCGGCCGCGCGGGTGCAGGGCCGGGATGCCGGGTAGCGTCGGGTGGATCGAGGACGGGTCACTTGGCCGCATGCTTGGCGGCGACCTTCTCGGCGAGCGCCTGACTGGTCTTCAGCGCCTTCTCGACGCTGGTGCGGCCGGCGATGGCGGAGCTGATCTGCTGGGAGACCTGCGTGCCCAGGTCGGTGAACTCGGGGATGCCGACGAACTGGATACCGGGGGCGGGCCGGGGCTGCACGCCGGGGTTCTGCGGGTCCGCGGACTTCAGCGCCTGCGCGGTCGCATCGGCGAACGCCGAAGCCGCCGCGGTGTACTTGGGGTTGGCGTAGGTGGAGGTCCGCTTGCCCGCGGGAACCCGGGACCAGCCGAGCTTCTTGCCGACCAGGTCCTCGTAACTCTTGCCTGATGCCCAGGAGATGAACTTCCAGGCGTCGCCCTGGTGCTTGCTGGCCTTCTGCAGGCCCCAGGCCCATGTGTAGAGCCAGCCCGAGCTCTTGGTCTGGTCGACCGGCGCGGGCGCGTAGCCCATCTTTCCGGCCACCGGCGATCCGTCGGCCTCCAGCGATCCGGCCGCCGAGGTCGCGTCGTACCACATGGCGACCTTGCTCTGCTCCATGTTGTTGAGGCACTCGGCGAACCCCGACTGCGGGGCCCCCGCCTCGCCGTGGGCGCGGACGAGGTCGACGTAGAACTTGGTGGCCTTGGTGAACGCGGGGCTGTCGACCTGGGCCTTCCAGTCCTTGTCGAACCAGGTGCCGCCCATGGTGTTGACCACCGTGGTCAGCGGGGCCATCAGCTCGCCCCAACCGGGCAGACCGCGCAGGCAGATGCCCTTCATCCCGGGCTTCGCGCCGTCCGCCTTGGCCGCCAGGCCGGCCACCTGCTGCCAGGTGGGGTTGGCCGGCATGGTCAGCCCCTTCTCCTTGAAGACGTCCTTGCGGTACATCAGGAAGGACGACTCGCCGTAGAACGGTTCGGCGTATATCTGCCCGGACGCCGTCAGGGACTCCTGCATGGCGGGCAGGATGTCGCCCTGGTCGAAGGCGGTGTCCTTCTTGGTGTACGAGGTGAGCGGGGCGAGCCAGCCGTTCTTGGCGTAGATCGGGGTCTCGTAATTGCTGATCGTGGCCACGTCGTACTGGCCGGCCTGGCTCGAGAAGTCCTGGGTGATCTTGTCGCGGACGTCGTTCTCGGGCAGCACCGTGAAGTTGACCTTGATGCCGGTCTCCTTGGTGAAATTCGCCGCGGTGAGCTTCTGCAGGTCCTGCATCTGCGGGTTGTTCACCATCAGCACGTTGATGGAGTGGGAGCCGGAGCCGCCGCCGGCTCCGCCGGCACCGGCGCATGCGGTGAGCAGTGCGCCGCAGACCGCCAGGGCGCCCAGGGGCACTGCGCGGCGCAGGGTGCGTGGTCTTGTGTTCATGATCGTCCCTTTCATGAAATGTCGGGTATGAAGGCTCGGGAGTGGGGATCGGGCGTGCGTGTGCGGGCTGGGGCTGCCGCCCGGACGGCTCCGGCGGATCAGCAGCCGACGGGGGAGTGCGGGTCCAGCCGCTCAGACTCGGTGGACGCGGGGTCCCATCAGTGAGTAGCGGTGCGCCTCGGAGTTCGACAGCCCGGCATCGGTGACGATCGCTTCGAAGTCACCGACCTCGGCGAAGCGGCAGAAGCTGCTCGCGCCGAACTTGCTGTGGTGGCCCATGAAGACGCGTCGCCGCGACGCGGCCAGCGCCCTGGCCTTGACGTCGGCCACCACCGGATCGGGGGTGGTCAGACCGAGCTCCCGGGAGATGCCGTTCGACCCCATGAAGGCAAGGTCGACGACAAAACCCTGGAGCATGGCGCAGGCCCATGAGCCCACTGTGGCCAGCGTCCGGGACCGGACACGACCTCCGAGGAGCAGCACGGTGTGCGGGGAGTCCACGATCGCGGCCGCCGTGGACAGTGAGGCGGTGACCACCGTGAGGGGGCGGTCGCCCGGGAGCAACGAGGCGAGGAGCTGTGGGGTGTAGCCCTCGTCCACGAATACGGTCTCCGCATCGCCGAGAAGTTTGACCGCCTCCGCGGCAATGCGGCGCTTGTCGGCGATATGCAGGGTCACCCGCTCGGAGAGACCGGTTTCAAAACCCGCCCCTTCGACCGGATAGGCGCCGCCGTAGGTGCGGCGGAGCAGACCCCTGCGTTCCAGTACGCCGAGATCGCGGCGGATGGTCTCCGGTGCGACGGCCAGGTCGACGGCCATGGTGGTGACTTCGACCCGGCCCTGATGGCGGGCGAGCGCAAGAATCCTGCCCTGACGTTCTTCGGCATTCACCGCGCTCACCTCGCTTTGGTACCGGTTCGGGCAAGGCGTGCCCGGTCGCGCCGCATATTTATATCAACGGCCTTTTCCGGTTCAGCGGCCCGCAATGGGCAGGAATCTGCCCGATAATGCCCGGTGAGATTGGCTGGGAAGCGCAGTTCAGGGGCCGAATTACCGCTTGCTTATCCCCTTTCGATGCCCGCGTGCGGCTGCTTCGGTGCCCGATCCGGGCGGAGGCGGTACCCATGCAGGTGGGTGCGGTGCGGCCATGGCGTCTCCGAGGTGAACGGCCCTGCCCCCAGGGACGGCCGTCAATGTTGTGCACTCTCTTGACTGTGGCAACAAAAGAGCCCTACATTCCTCGACGCCTTCGCTCAGTGCACTGAGCATCTGCTCCGGCCCGCCCGCACCCCCCCGCATCCGCCCCCAAGGAGCCGCACCGTGTCTGCCGGAACCCGTACCCGCATTCCCCGCACACGTCTGCGTATCGCCCTGGCCGCCCTGGTCACGCTGGCGTCCGCGGCGCTCACCACCCTCCCCTCACCGGCCGCCCAGGCGGACACCCCGGCCACGACCCACCTCACCGGCACCCTCTCCGACGGCGCCACCTGGATCGCCGACGTACCCGAGAACTGGAACGGCACCCTGCTGCTGTTCAGCCATGGCTTCGGCCCCACCGTCGCCAGGGACGCCCCCACCGACGCCGTACGCACCGAACTGCTCGCCGAGGGCTACGCGCTGACCGGATCGTCGTACGACCCCCATGGCTCGATGTGGGCCCTGAACAGCGCCGAACGCGACCAGTTCGCCACGCTCGGCGCCGTCACCGCGAAGATCGGCACCCCGCGGCGCACGCTGGCCGTCGGCCAGTCCATGGGCGGACTCGTCAACGCGCAGCTGGCCCGTGACGGCGGCGGGCACATAGACGGCGCGCTCGGCCAGTGCGGCCTGGTCGCGGGCGGCACGGATCTGGACAACTACCAACTGGACGCCGAGTACACCATCGCCCGCCTGCTGCTGCCCGGACAGGACGTGAAACTCGTGCGGTTCGGCACCTCCGCCGAGGCGTCCGCCACCGCCGACCTGCTGACCAAGGCGGTCACCGCCGCCCAGTCCACCCCGCAGGGCCGGGCCCGGATCGCGCTGGCCGCCGCCTACCTCAACCTGCCCGCCTGGTCGCCCGGAAAGGACCGGCCCGCCCCGACCGACTGGGCGGGCCAGGAGGAGCAGCAGTACGACTGGTTCGCGCAGGGCATCCTGTCGTTCGTCGAGGGCGGCCGCTACGCCGTCGAGCAGTCCGTCGGCGGCAGCAACTCCTGGAATCGGGGCGTGGATTACGGCCGCCTGCTCGCCGGTTCGGAACACGCATCCCAGGTCCGTGCCCTCTACCAGGCGGCCGGTCTCGACCTGCATGCCGATCTGCGCACACTGACCGAGGGCGCCGCGATCGCCGCCGATCCCGCCGCCGTCCGCACCGCGCAGCGGACGTCCTCCGCGGGCCAGGGACTCGAGGTGCCCCTGCTCGACGTTCACACCACCGCCGACAACCTGGTCCCGGTGCAGCAGGAGAACCGCTTCGCCGCTCGCGTGCGCGCCTCCGGCGACGGCGCGCTGCTGCGGCAGGCGTACGTCGAGCGGCAGGGCCACTGCACGTTCACCACCGCCGAGACGGTGGCCGCCCTGCACGCTCTCGAACACCGCGTCACCACCGGCCGTTGGGACGACGCCGCGACCCCGACGGCGCTCCAGCGGTCCGCCACCGCGCTCGGCCTGGACGGGGCGGCGTATGTCCCCTACCGCCCGGCCCGGCTGACGGTCGGCCGCGACGGCCCGGCGTACCCTGCCGACCGCTGAGTTCGGGATCGCTCATGTCGCTGGGGGCACGGCCGTGGGTGGCCACGGCCGTGCCCGGTGCGAGGTGCTGAGGATCGGGAAGCGCCGTGCCGCCGGACGGCCACCGCTTCACCGCCAGCCCCGCCCACTGAGGGAACTGTCCGGCGATCAAGCGCCGTACAAGGCCGTCGTCCATGGGGTGCATATCGGGGTGCATATCGGGATGCATCTGCCCCGCGCTCATGGACGGCATCCGAACACCGGGCACCGACGGGCGGCAAACGCCTTCCCAGTCGGCACTTTCGCAACCGGCCCCAGGTCAGCCCTAGGTCCATGTGCCGAGTCCGGTTCGGACCGGGGGCGGGTCCCAGGCCCGGCCTGCGTCGCTAGCGTTGGCGATCAGCTTGGCCCACCCCGGTGTCATGGGTGAATCCGAGGAGAGCGATGCCCAGCAGCGGCTATACGTACCTCTGCAAGTTCGACGAATTGAAGGAGGGCGTGCCTCGGCGGTTCGAGACGGAGGGCGTCGCCGTCTCCCTCGTGCTGACCGAGCAACAGGTGTTCGCGATCCATGACGTGTGCTCGCACAGTGCCGTCTCCCTCTCCGAGGGCGAGGTGGACGGGTGCACGGTCGAATGCTGGCTGCATGCCTCCCGCTTCGACCTGCGCACCGGACACCCCCTCGACCCGCCGGCGACACGCCCCGTCCCCGTGTATCCGGTACGGATCGAGGACGGCTGCGTGTACGCACGCCTCGTACCGCGGGCCGGTCGGTGACGCAGGTGCCGGACGATGCCGCTGCGGAGCGTGCCGATGCCGCCCGCAACCGTGCCCGGCTGTTGGAGGCAGCCGCATGGCTGGTGGCCGACCGGGGAGCCGAGCATGTGACGATGCACGAGGTCGCGCAGACGGCCGGCGTGGGGAAGGGCACCCTGTTCCGACGGTTCGGCGACCGCAGCGGTCTCCTGCTGGCTCTGGTGGGCGACACCGAGGCGGAATTCCATGAGGCGTACACCTTCGGTCCCCCTCCGTTGGGGCCGGGGGCACCGGCGAAAGACCGGCTGGCGGCGTTCGGTTGTGCCCTGATCGAGCGCGTCGCCGACGATACGGACCTGGGCCCGGCGCTGGGGCGTCAGATCCCCTGCGAACGACGCCAGGCCTCGCACTACGGCCGCGCCTTTCACCACCATGTCTCGTCGCTCCTGCAGGAGGCGGGCGTCGAGGGCGATCACGACATGCTTGCCCACGCCCTGCTCGCCTTCACGGACCTCGAGATGATGGACCACCTGCGCAACCAGTGCCAGGCCACCACCGCACGCCTGCAGAGCACTTGGGTGGACCTGGTACGGCGAGTCACAGCTGGCCAGGATGAGGGCCCAGTACTTGCCGTAGCCGCCGGGACCGGTGACCACCATCAGTGAACCGGGCTCGTGAACCAGTGAGAGGACTCGATCAGGGGGTCGAGCATGCCCGAGACGGGCACCACCACAGCCGGGACCCGGCGCACTGGACCCAGATCGGCAACGCGCTGGACCGGCCGAGCCAACTGCGCCTGCCGCTGGACTCGCCCTCCTCGGGCGGGATTTACGCCGACTGGTCCGACTACGAGCCGCTCGATCACTGAACACCTTGCTGACGAGCCAACAGGACCCTGGACAAGTCCCATCGTTGCAGTTCAGGAGCACTCTCCGCTTATTTGATCAAGACGTGGACGAGTACGCCCATGAAAGCGCGAGGCCAATCTCGCTCTTCTCCCCTCGGCGGTCATGAACGTCTCGGTTCCCCACACCATCGGGTCGAGTTCAGCGTGGGGCGTGCCCTAAAGCTCGTAACGCGATCACGATCCGGTCTTCTTGAGGCGTGTCCACGCGTGCGGGTCGTCGGCGGTGCGCGCCCCGAGGGCGCGATGTCCTCCGGGGCGCGCGGCAGGGGTTCGGGTTCAGGCGTTGTAGCCGCCGTGGGCGTCCAGCACCGCGCCCGTGACGTACGACGCGGCGGGGCTCGCCAGAAAGGCGATCGCCGCGGCGATTTCTTCGGGGTGCCCCACGCGTTGCAGGGACAGCGAGCTGACCAGGGCCTTGAGGGTCTCGGGGCCCGGCCCTTCCATGCCGCCCTCCATCAGTCCGGCCTCCACGACGTTGGCCGTGATGTCCCGGGGCCCGAGGTCCCGTGCGACCCCCATGGTGTACCTCTCGATCCCGGACTTGGTCGCCGAGTAGTCGGCAAGGCCCGGGGCGCCGACCCGGGAGCCCAGTCCGGAACTCACCGTGATGATGCGGCCGCCCGCGCGCAGCACTCGGGAGGCGGCCCGGATGACGGCGATCACGCCGAGGTAGTTGGTGGCGTGCATCCGGTCCAGTGCGGCGGTGTCGGCGTCCGGGTCGTCCACCGTGCGGCCCTGCTCCACCGAGATCGCCGCGTTGTTGACGAGGATGTCCAGGCCCCCGAAGTGCGCGACCACGTCGTCGATCAGCGCCGGTGCCCGGCTCATGTCCGCCTGGTCGGACTGGAAGGCGACGGCCTTCGCTCCCTTGCCGTGCACCTCGTCGACGACAGCCTGCGCCTGCTTCTCGGAGCTGACATAGGTGAAGGCGACGTCGGCGCCCTGCTCGGCCAGCAGCCGTACCGTCGCGGCTCCCAGTCCGCGCGACCCCCCGGTGACCAGGGCGACCTTGCCCGTGAGTGGCTTGCTCATTCTTCTCACCTCGTTGATTGACCCATCCCGGCAGTCGCAACGCTAATTGTTACGACAGCTTGTTGCAACCTTAGCTGTTACGACTGCGCTGTCGTAACATGAAGCGTTGCAGCCGAGAGGAGGGGTCCATGAGCGCCAACAGCAGGTTGACCATTGCCGCCCACGCGCTTGCCTGGATCGGTCTCTACCAGCGCCAGGGCCATGAGGTCGCCACCTCCGAGCAGATCGCGACCAGCGCGAACACCAACCCCGTGGTGATCAGGCGGCTGCTCGGCGAGCTGCGCAGGGCTGGGCTCGTGGAGTCCCGGCGGGGCGTGGGCGCGGGCTGGTCGCTGGCGCGCGAGCTGGAGTCGATGACCCTGCTCGACGTGTACGAGGCAGTGGAACCCGGCCCGCTGTTCGCAATGCACCGCACCACTCCGGACCAGGAATGCGTGGTGGGTCACGGCATCCAGCCGGCAATGCAGAGCATCTACGAGGGCATCGAGCAGACCGTGAGACACGAGCTGGCCCGCGTCACGCTCGCGAACGTACTGCGGGACGTACTCGCGGCACCTCGCTAGCCTCCCCATTACGCCCTGACATCACCAAAATCCCCATCCATGCCCAGGCCGGCGAATAGCCTGGCAACTCCTGCCGCTGGAGCCGGGGTTCGGTTCCGGACAGACCCGCTGGCGGCGCCTGGAGCGGTGGCAGCAGGCTGGGGTCTTCGGCCAACTGCACCGCATCCTGCTCGCCGAGCTGAACGGGGCCGGCGAACTCGACTGGTCCCGCGCGTGCATGGACGGCTCCCACGTCCGCGCGACGGCCCGGCCGCCCGTGCCGCCACCCCGGCTCACTCCTCGGTGACAAGGGCTACGACTCCGACCCCAACCGGCGGGAACTGCGCAAGCGGCGGATCCTGCCGGTCATTTCCCGCAAGGGCGCCCCGAACATCAAAGGCCTGGGCAAACTCCGCTACGGCGTCGAGCAAACCTTCGCCCTGCGCGACCAGTTCAAACGCCTCGCCGTCCGTTGGGAACGCCGAACCGAGCTCCACGACGCCTTCGATTCGTTGGCCGGCAGCCTCATCTGCTGGAGACGCCTCAAGAAGGCCCGCCCATGATCGTGTTACGAGCTCATAGGAAGCCGCGAGCCCCGAGCAGGGGTGGCTTCAGTTGCAAAGCCCGCTGCACGGCCCCAGCCACAGTGGACCGCAGCCGTAATCGGTCCAGTTGCACGAGGCGTAGCACACCGTGTCGCAGCTTCCGGTCCCCGCGCACTGGGAATTGCAGTCCACCGCC
Source organism: Streptomyces sp. NPDC001401 (assembly GCF_042895385.1). Lineage (NCBI taxonomy): Bacteria > Bacillati > Actinomycetota > Actinomycetes > Kitasatosporales > Streptomycetaceae > Streptomyces > Streptomyces sp. NPDC001401. The sequence continues at coordinate 121,601 of NZ_JBIAWI010000020.1, read as the reverse complement.
TGGATGCTCTGATCGCTCCTAGGCGCAGCGCCTTGAGTGTCGGCAGGGCCCAGCGCCCTGAGAATCGCCCGCGCCTCCCTCTGGCCGAACGCCGCCACAACCGCCGTCTCCAGCTCTTCGACGGCTGCTCCCTGCCGGCGCCCCGCGATGATCTGCGGTGCCAGCCGCGTCGCGTCGTCAAGGACGGCGGACTGCTCGGCGGACAGACCGGGGTGCGTCTTCCGGTAGTTCGCGAAGTGCGCCACCCACAGAGCACTCCGAGCCGAAGCGGACAGCGCGCCGTAAATGGCGCGCCGATAGTCCGCGGGGTAGGAAGCGAACTCGGAGTAGCCGGAGGGCAGCCGGTCGGGGTTGGCCTTCACCCATCGCGACGCCTTACTGCCTTTGGCGCGGGTCACAGCCTGCGCGGGTGAGGTTGCCAGGCCGCCGGTGACCAGAAACGTTCCCAGGGCCAGCCCCGGCACGGCCTTGAGGATTCCTCGACGGCTCGGGGGCCGGAGCGCATCGAGGTCGCGGAGCGCGCGCACCACCCGCAGCGAGTCCGACGGCCCCAACAGCCGCGCCAGGCGGAGGGACAGCGCGGCTCCGGTCCAGGCCCGTACCTGGTCGCCGTTGACCGCCAACAGGGTCGGGGCCCACTCGGCCCCTTCCCCCAGGGCACGCGCGCGCAGGCCGCGAATACGGGGTTCCGTGAGGCCCGCAATGGTCAACGTGCCGTCGACGGACAGGCGAACCCGATCCACCACTTCTTCGCAGAATCGGCAGTCGGCGTCGAATGCCAATATCCACTCGGTCACAAGCTTCTCCCCACGTTTAAGTGACAACCCGTCCCATGGTGTAGCGCGACATTCAGCACTCTTGCGCGCATCGGATATACCTGAAGAGAAAATCATTTGCCGAGGCGTCTGGAAGCGTCAATCATTTCGATGAGGATCGAAACGTCTTACATTCACAGACCGTTTCTGTGCGGTGTCGTGCAGGGGAACGTTCCGAAGCCCGGTGGCCCAGGCGGCCTGGATCCGGTTACGGAGCTCGAGTTCGGCGAGGGTGCTCGACGCGGGCGCGCTTTGCGGTGGGAGGCGTTGTGTTCCTCTTTCCAAGCCGGGGGTTCGGCCTGCCCGCGTTCGCGGCGGTGCGGGATGACCAGGCCGGTGCCGCGGTAGCCGTCGTCCGCGATGACGATGGTCTGGCCGACGGCGTCTTTCGCGCCGGACAGCCCCAAGCCTTGCGGTCGTTGCGGTTGCCGGGCAATGGCCGGCCGACCGCGACGACGAGCTGGGGGGGCGGCGTGGATGACGACCTGGTGATCCCTGCGGAACCATTTACGCGGCTGGAGTGCAAGCAAGGGCCCGAGGCGGTTGATGATGCGGCCGGCGGCCGAATTCGAGATGCCGAATAGCGGCGCCAGGGCCGGCCCTTGCGCACCGGGTCGCGCCCTCGCGCAGCAACGCTGTGATCAGCTTGCCGAACCGGCGTGGGCTCGGCCCGGCGAACGGGGTCGTCCAGGACGGCTCCGACGCCGTGATCACACCAGCCACGTGGAGATCAGCCCAATGCGAGATCACATACTGGGCGCCCTCCAAGGCAAGGGCGCCGCCTCTGTCTCGTGGGCGTAAAAATCCCTTTGCCGGGATTCAACTCGTGCCTCGAGACTGAGGTCATGCTCGGATTCGTCAGGACCGACAACGAAGCCCTCGTCGCATGCCTGGGCGACCCTCAGCGCACCGTTGCGGCATACCGCGAGCTGCTACGACGCGGAGAGACCGCACTGAGCGCCATTCGCGCAGGTCTGCATGACGAGAATCCGGCCGTCCGTGAGGGCTGCTGCCGCCTTCTCGATCACCTGGTCGACACCGAGTCAATGGGTGAACTCGTCGCCATGGCCGACGACCCGGACGCCCGCGTCAGGATCGCCGCATTCCACGCTCTGGCCTGTGACAGGTGCAAGGGCGACACCTGCGTACCGGGCCCGGACCGGGTCCTCGAGCCCTCGCTGCACCACCTGGTCTCAGACCCCGACCCGCACGTCCGGGCCATGGCTGCCGAACTCGTCGGCAAGTTCGCCCACTCCGATCCACGCGCCCTTGCCGCCTTGAAGGCGTCCCACGCCAACGACCCGAGCCCCGCGGTACGGAAGAAGGCGGGCTGGTTCACACCCGGCGGGACCATCTACGAAAGGACCCTTCCGCCCGCGACCCGATAAGGCGGACAGCCTTCAGCGCTACTACGTCGATTCCCCCGGCGGGCGGGGGGCTCGAGCACGGGAGCCGCCCACCAGGCGCCTTGAGGCACCCTCGTGACGTGCTACGACGACGCCCCCTACGCGGCCGGCCCGGTCATCAGCGGCCGCATGGCCGACGGCGGCGCCCAGCAACTCACCGCCGCCGACAGGGGGCACGATCGAAGCGGCCGAATGCCGCCGAGTTCGCCTCGGTCCTCGGTCCTCAGTCCTCAGTCCTTGTAGTCAGGGGCGATGCGCTCCACGAGTCGGAGCAATGCCGACCAGGCGAGGTCGTAGGCCTTGTCGTCCTGGAGGTCGGAGCTGTCGTCCTCTCCGGCCAGTTGGCGTGCGGTGAGCTCGCGGACCTCGGGGGCGGGGAGGACGAGTTTCGCGCCTCCGGCCGTGGCCGTGGTCTGGATCTCGCAGGCCTTGTCCAGGTAGTACATGCGCAGGAACGCCTGGGCGGGGGTCTCGCCCACGGACAGGAGGCCGTGGTTGCGCAGGATCATCGCCGGGTGGTCGCCGAGGTCGGCCACCAGCCGCCGCTGTTCGGCGAGGTTGAGGGCGACGCCCTCGTAGGCGTGGTAACCGAGCCTGCCGTAGAACTCCATGGAGATCTGGTTGAGCGGGAGCAGACCATCCTCCTGGGCCGCGACCGCGCAGCCCGCCCGGGTGTGGGTGTGCAGGACGCAGTGCGCGTCGGGGCGGGCGGCGTGGATCGCGCTGTGGATGACGAAGCCGGCCGGGTTGACGGGGTGAGGAGTCTCCTCCACGGGGTTGCCGTCGAGACCGATCTTGACCAGGTTCGAGGCGGTGATCTCCTCGAAGAGCAGGCCGTAGGGGTTGATCAGGAAATGGTGCTCCGGGCCGGGGAGCCGGACCGAGATGTGCGTGAAGATCAGGTCGGTCATCCGGAAGTGGGCCACGAGGCGGTAGACGGCAGCGAGTTCGCGGCGCAGGCGGAGTTCCTCTTCCGGGATGGTCGGGGCGGGGGCGGGCATCGGGGGCCTTTCTGCGAGTACGGGCACGTGCGGGTGCGGGTGCGGGTGCGGGTGCGTGGGGCGAACGGGTCGTGGTCAGGCCGCGCTGAGTTCGGGGGCCGTGGCTGTCGATGCCGGTACCGGCTCGCCCGCGAGTCGGCGGCGCCAGGCCTCGATGAGTGCTTCCTCCGCCGGCCGGGTCAGGAGGCTGACGGCCACGTAGGCCACGAGGCCGGCCAGCAGGCCGTAGTAGATCGGCTCGTTGGCGAGCAGGCCGTCGGTCACCATCAGCACGATCACCGTCGTACCGCCCACGACCATTGAGGTCAGCGCGCCCGGCAGGTTTCCGCGCCGCCAGACCAGGCCGCCGAGGATCGGGACGAGCAGGCCGCCGACGAGGAGGTTGTAAGCGACGGTGAGCGCCTCGATGACGTCCCCGAGGACGCAGGCGATCACCATGGCGGCCAGGCCGAGTACCGCGATGGCGAGCCGGTTGGAGCCGATCTCGTCGTGCTCCTGGGCGGCGGGGATGCGGCGGCGCAGCCGGGCCCAGATGTCGTTGTTGGCCACGGTCGCGGAGGCGATCAGGGCGCCGCTGGCGGTGGACATCATCGCGGACAGCGCGGCGGCCAGCACCAGTCCGCGCACGCCCGTCGGCAGCGCGTGTTTGACGATGGTGGCGAAGGCCTGGTCGGCGGCGGCCAGGTTCGGGTAGAGCGCCTTGGTGGCCATGCCGATGAACGCGCCGGCCAGGGCGTAGACCAGGCAGTAGACGCCGGCGACCGTGCCGCCCCACGAGGCGACCTTGTCGCTGCGGGCGGTGAAGACACGCTGCCAGATGTCCTGCCCGATGAGCATGCCGAAGGTGTAGATCAGCACGAAGGTGAAGATGGTCTGCCCGCCGATGGAGGTGGGGGAGAGGTAGCCGTGCGGGAGCCGGTCGGCCATGGCGGCGAAGCCGCCCGCCTTGACCACCGCGATCGGCAGCAGCAGGACGAGCACGCCGAGGCTCTTCACCACGAACTGCACCATGTCGGTGAGCGTGATGGACCACATGCCGCCGAGCGCCGAGTAGCCGACGACGATCGTGCCGCCGACGATCACAGCGACCCAGCGCGGCACGTCGAACAGGACGTCGAAGACACTGGCGTACGCGATCGTCGAGGTCACCGCCAGCATGAGGGTGTAGATCCACATGACGACGCCGGAGATCACGCTGGCGGCGTCGCCGTAGCGCAGGGAGAGCATCTCGGCGACGGTGTAGACCCGCAGCCGGGCGATCCGGGCGGAGAAGAAGACGCTCAGCGCCAGCAGTCCGAGGCCGATCGCGCCGACCATGGCGGCGCCCGAGACGCCGTAGGTGTAGCCGAGGCGTACACCGCCGATCGTGGAGGCGCCGCCGAGGACGACGGCGGCCATGGTGCCGGTGTACATGAGCGGGCCGAGGCGGCGGCCGGCGACCAGGAAGTCGCTCTTGGAGGCGGCACGCCGCTTGCCCCACCAGCCGACGCCGATGATGCCCAACAGGTATGCGGCCATGACGAGGTAGTCGACGGTCATGGGGGTCCTCCGGGGGAGGGAGAAGGGGAAGGGGAGCGGGGGGAGGTGACATGACCGTAGTCATCGGGTGTACTGGTGCTGAAGTGCCGTTTCTGTCCAATGTGGAGGCGTCCGTTGGATGAATCCGACAGCGCCGAGCAGCCGTCCGTGCCGCTGCGTGTGCTGCTCGCCGACCCGGGTCTCGGCCTCACCCAGGTCGCCGGATCCGCGGCCGGGGACCGTCCGGTCTCCACGGTCGGCACCACGGAGATCGAGGACCCCACGCCGTACCTGGTGGGCGGCGAACTCCTCCTCACCGCGGGCGTACGGCTCCCCGACGACGCGGACGGCGTCGACACGTACGTACGACGGGTCGTCGCGGCCGGTGTCGCCGCGCTCGGTTTCGGTGTCGCCCCCGTGCACCCCGAGGTGCCGCCCGAACTCGTGCGCGCATGCGACCGCCATGGCCTGCCGCTCCTGCGCCTGCCGCCGGCCACGCCCTTCGTCGCCGTAGGCCAGGCCACCTACGCGGCGATCGCCGAGACCCGCAACCGTGAGCTGCGGGAGATCTCCCGGGCGCAGTCCGCGCTTGCCTCGGCGGCCGCCCGCCCGGACGCCCTGCGGGCCGTTCTCGGCCAGCTCGCCGCCCACACCGGGGCCTGGTCGGTCCTCTACGACGCCCAGGGCACCGAACTCTTCTCCGCGGGCCCCCGCCCCGCGTCCCCCCACGCCCGACGGCTTCTTCGCGATCTCACCGTGCGCACACTGCTGCGCGGCGCGCGTCCCACGGCGGCAGCCGCTCACCACCCGGCAGGTGCCCGCCCGGATCAGGGAAGCGATCCCGGCCACGATCTCCACCTGACCGTCCACACCCTCCCCGGTGCGGACGGCGCTACCATCGCGTTGGCCCTCGGGCAGGCCGCCACCACGGCCCCCGCCGTCGTGCACCGCCAGGTGACCGGCACGGCGACGGTCCTGCTGGCCCTGCTCACCAGCCCGCGGCACGCCCTGAGCGCGGACACCGACAGCGTCGGCGCGCTGGTACGGCTCATGCTCGGGGCCACGCCCACCGAGGTCGCGCCCGCCCTCGTACCCGCCGGCGGGGCGAGGGGCCGACACTGGACCGTGGTGCACGGCCGGCACCTGCCCTCACGCTCCGCGCCGGCACCGCGGACCGGCGGTGACCCCGCTCAACTGGCCGCGCTGGGCACCCTGTTGGGCACCCCGTACGTGCACATGGACGGCCCCCACCTGAAGGCACTGGTACCCAGCGCCCCCGACGCCCGGCCGAGCGTCCCCGCGCAGGCGGCCGACCTCGGGTGGGTTCTCGGCTTCAGCGCACCCGCGGCCACGCCCGACCTGCCGCACGCCGACACCCAGGCCGAACGCGCCCTGGAGCGCGCGATCGCCGCCGAAGCACCGGCCGTCGTCCACATGCCCGAGGCCCTCACCGTCCACGCGCTCGTCTCCCCGGCCGACGCCCGCGAACACGCCCGCACCCGCTTCGCCCCCCTGGACCGGGCGGGCACACCCGGGGCCCCGGTCCTCCTCGACACCCTGCGAACCTGGCTCACCCTCCACGGCAGTTGGGACCGCACCGCAGCGACCCTGCAGGTACACCGCAACACCGTCCGCCACCGCCTGGCACGGGTCGCCGACTTCCTCGACGTCGACCTCCAGGACCCCGGCGTCCGCATGGAACTCTGGTTCGCCCTGCAGTGGTTGCCCGGGGAGCCGGCCGACGCAGGGCGCATGCGTTCGTGAAGCGGAATTGGCTTCGGGCATCGCCTTTTGAGCAGACAGGCATGGCCCAGTCGACTTGACGGTCCCCGGTGGCTCCCGACCGGCAGGGTCGGCAAGCATCGACGTGCGGAGGTTGGCCGTGATTCGATGTGATCTACTCCGGCAACCGGGAATCGGCTGGTTGAGCTTCGAGCGACGGCGGCGCCGGGCCGTCGGCTGAGGGCACGTACAGCAGCGCACCGCGCGCGTCAGCCCCGTTGGCCGGCGGCAGGCTGCGGATGCGGGGCGGGCCGTACGTCCTCGGTGGCCGCCCAGGCGGCGAGAAGTTGCAGGGCGTCGTGGTCGGGTGTGCCCGGGGCGGCACACCTGGAACACCGAGGCACTGGAACGCATCGCCGCGGCCGAGGAACTGGACATCGCGCCTCGACGCGGCGACGGATCCTTGCGCGAGCCGCCCACCGTCCGGGTCGTACGCGACGGCGACGAGTTGTACGTCCGCTCCTGGCACGGCACCCGTGGCACCTGGTGGAAGACCGCCCGAACCAGCAACGCCGGGCACATCACCGCCGGCGCCGAGGAAGCCGATGTCACCTTCACTCCGGAAAGCGATCCGGTGGTCAACGACCGTGTGGATGCGGCCTATCGGGCCGAGTACGGCCACTACAGCGGCTACGTCGAGCCCATGATCGCCGAACAGGCCCGCGCCACCACCTTGCGTGTCGGCCCACAGTGCTGAGCGCGGGCCTCAGGGGGTGTGACCTGCGGCGACCAGATTCGGGGATGCCAGGTGTGGAAGTTGGCGATCCGGCAGGGAGCGCGGTCAGCTCGCTTGCCGGTAGCGGTCGACGATCGCGGCTCGCAATGCCGGGGCAGACGCACCGACGGCAGACAAGACAGACGGCACCAGCCCTCTGTTCATGGCGATGAGGCCGAGAGCGAGGTGCTCGACGCCGATGGTGTCGTCGTGCCGGGCCTGCGCCTCGCGGACGGTGTTGGCCAGACTCTCCTTGGCGCGAGCGGTGAACGGGATATGCCCGGAGGGGCGGGCGTCGGTGGCCTCATGGAGACCGGTACAAGCGGGGGCCGTTCCCGTAAGGACGGCGCCTCGGGCGCGGCGACGCCGGCGCCAGCGACGCACGAGACCCGGGGGCACTCCGCGCCGGGGGTCGAGCCTGGACGGGCGGGATGCCCCGTGGACGGTTCGGCCGGCTCGTGTGAGGGCCTCCGGTCCGAAGGACTCCTCGATCCTGGCGCGCACGGCGTCGAGGTCGATCCCGATGGAGGCCAGTGCGTCCCGGTTGAGGGAGCCGAACAGCAGGGATCCGGCCCCGAGTCCGACCTGACGGACGATCTCCTCCTCCACGCGCTCGGGCGTGAGGCCGTGCTCCCGCAGAACGGCGCTCGCCGGCTGGTCGGTGGAGACGAGGGCGAGCAGGAGGTGCTCGCAGCCGAGGTAGTGGTGTCCAAGGCGTCGGGCGTGTTCCTGGGCGTGGACCACGACGGTGCGGGTGTCCGGGGTGAAGCGTTCGAACATCATGGCCTCCCGATCAGCCGGCCGTACTTGCGGTGCACGGTCTGCTTGGTGACGCCGAGCCGCTGGGCGATGTCCTGCCAGGACCAGCCCAGCTTGCGTGCGTTCTCGACCTGGAGGATCTCCAGCCGTTCGGTGAGTTCTCGCAGGGCGGCCACTGCGCGGAGCCCGACGTCCGGGTCGTTGCTGGCGGCTCCCTCGGCGATTTCGAGTGTGTTCTGCATGCTCGTCAGCATATGCTGACGGCCGGGATGGCGTCAACATATGCTGACGATGAGGGTGCGTGCGTCGTGGATTCGCCTGCTGCGGCGGATGTCGGCGAACGGCCCGCCGGTGCCGGAATGTCAGCGCTTGACCCTCCGGAAGGGTGCGTAGGCGTGGGTGCGCGGGCCGCCGAAAAGGTCCCAGAACCTGTCGCTCGCCTCACCGAGGACGTTGACCGTACGCCGACGAGGACGCCATGTTCCGCCACCTGGAGGCCACCGCCGAGGGGCAGAAGGAGTGGGCCGAGGCCGCCGAGATCGAGGACTGCGGGCGGATACCTCCCCGGCGGTTCCGGTCCACGGCAGGCCCGGCCGGCCGCTGCCACCCTGACCAGTGCCCTGGCGCATCAGGCTGCTCCCAAGTGGTACTGGAGGATGTTGGCTCCCTGATGGCCCCTGGGAGGCGCTGGGGCCGGGTCAGTCGGCAGGCAGTGTCGGCTGGATGCGGCGCAGGAACGTCGCGTTGTCGGGGGTGTCGCGCATGCGCTCCAGCAGGGTCTCCAGGCTGGCCTGGCCGTCGCGGGTCTGCAGGGCGCGGCGCAGGCCGCGCACGGCGGTCAACTCGGCCGGGGGCAGGAGGAGTTCCTCGCGGCGGGTGCCGGACGGGTTGATGTCGACGGCGGGGAAGACGCGGCGGGCGGCGAGGTCGCGGCTGAGGCGGAGCTCCATGTTGCCGGTGCTCTTGAGCTCCTCGAAGAAGTAGTCGTCGGCGCGGGAGCCGGTCTCGACCAGGGCGGTGGCGAGGATCGTGAGCGAGCCGCCCTCCTCGGCCAGCCGGGCGGCGCCGAAGAACCGCTTGGGTCCCAGCAGCGCGGTCGCGTCGACGCCGCCGGTCAGCGTGCGGCCACCGGCAGCGGCCGCGTTGTTGTGCGCCCGGCACAGCCGGGTCAGCGAGTCGAGCAGGATGACGACGTCCTCGCCGGCCTCGACGAGCCGCTTGGCCCGTTCGATGACGAGCTCGGCGAGCGCGATGTGCTGCTTGGCGGCCTTGTCGAAGGTCGAGGCGTACACCTCGCCGCGCACGGAGCGCCGCATGTCGGTGACTTCCTCGGGGCGCTCGTCGAGCAGCACCACCATCAGGCGGCACTCGGGGTGGTTGCCGGCGACGGCGGCCGCGATCTGCTGCAGCAGTACGGTCTTGCCGGTCTTGGGCGGGGCCACGAGCAGGCCGCGCTGGCCCTTGCCGACGGGGGCGATCAGGTCGGCGACGCGCCCGGTCAGGCCGGCCGCCGGGTGTTCCAGGCGGAGCCGGTCGCGCGGGTGCAGCGGAGTGAGGTCGCGGAAGTGGCGGCGGCCGCGCAGTTCGTCGGGCGTGCGCCCGTCGACCCGTACGACCTCGGTCAGGGCGCGCCGGCCGTCGCGTACGCCTTCGACGAGGTCGCCCTTGCGCAGGCCGTGACGGCGGATCAGCGCGGGGGAGACCGGGAGGTCGGAGGGCGAGGGCAGCAGGCTCTCGGCGCGCAGGTGCCCCTTCCCGTTCGCGTCGATGTCGAGGACACCGGTGGCGACCTGGGTCGTGGGCTCTTGCTTGGCAGGGGGGTGTTCGAGAGTGGTGGTCATGGTGGTCGGTCCTTTCGAGGACGGATGGCATGTGACATGCGGAAGGAAGGGGTGGGACGCCGCGGACGGAAGGCGGACAGAGCGCCTTCGGCGGCAGGAACAGCACCTCGGGGTACGGCACAGCCGTGACGGTCACGAGGCGGTGCTGGAAAGCCGGTGCGCCGACCGGGAAACGGTGGGCGATGCGGCGAACTGACTGATGAGGAACCGGCACCGGCGCCCTCAACGCGGGCGTACACAAGTGCTAGCAGGACCGTACCACAGCAGCTACGGCGTCAAACCGCTCAGCGGGTGGCCATGGAGCCGCGGAGAAGCGGGATTCATGGCTCCCGCGGGCTCCGGATGGTTGCTCCGGACAGTCGGTCCTGTGGTCGTCAACGCGCCGATCACCTCGCTTATTCCGTGCATCCAGTGGAATTCGACGACATGCCACCGGCCGCCGCCCGGGCGCAGGCGGGAAGAACTCCGGATCGGTCACAGTTGGCGAGGGACGAATGTCCGACGACGAGAAGGGCAAGTCATGCGCGCACTGATCGTGGACCCCGAGGCACCCGGACGGCTGCGCCTGGGTGAGGCCCCAGATCCGCGGCCCGCACCGGGCCAGGTACTCGTCGAGGTCCGGCACACCTCGCTGAACGCGGCCGAGCTGTGGTTCGCGCGGCAGGCGGCGCCGGGCGAGGTGATCGGCTTCGATGCGGCCGGTGTCGTCGTGGGCGCCGCGCACGGCACCGGGCCGGCGGTGGGCAGCCGGGTCGTGGGCTTCGCCGAGGGCGGTGGATTCGGCGCGCTGCGCGCCATGGACGTGGCCGATGTCGCCGTGGTTCCGGACGGCGTCGACCTCGGCGAGGCGGCCACGCTGCCGGTCGCCGCGGGCACCGCGCTGCGGGCGCTCGACCAGGCGGGGGCGCTGCTCGGCCGACGGGTGCTGGTGACCGGGGCCTCCGGCGGGGTGGGCGGGTTCGCGGTGCAGCTCGCGGGGCTCGGCGGGGCGCATGTCATCGCGGTGGCCGGTTCCGAGGACGGGCGGCGGTGGGTTGCCGAGCTCGGGGCGGACGAGGTGGTGGGCCGGGTCGATCAGGTGACGGGACCGGTCGACGTGGTCATCGACACCGTGGGCGGTGACCAACTGGCCGCCGCCTACGGCCTGTTGGCGTCCGGAGGCAGCGTGCAGAGCATCGGCTGGGCCTCCGGACGGGAGGCCGTGCTGCCCGTCGGGTCCACGCTGGGCAGCCCGGTGCCCAAGGCGATCGTGTCGGTCTACAACGGCGGCGGACTCACCGACCGGCAGGCGCAGTTGGGCCGGCTGCTCGCCCTGGTCGCCGCCGGGAAGCTGCGCGTGCCGGTCGGCTGGCGCGGCCCATGGGGCAAGATCGCGGACGCCGTGGAGGCACTCGGCAGCCGCAGTCTGCGCGGGAAGGCGATCCTCGACATCGACTGAGTTCCGTCCGCCCCGTATACCAGCCATACGAACCCCCGATGGCCCTTCCTTGACCTATTTCTTGTTCCGGCCCTGACCCCTACCTACGCTGCGACCACCGCACTTCGGCGGGCATGGGACAAGGGACTTGGGCAATCATGGGTCGACTGGCCGGGAAAATCGCCTTCATCAGTGGAACGGGGGCCGGAATAGGCCGGGCCGCGGCTCTGGTATTCGCTGCGGAAGGCGCCACCGTATTCGGCTGCGACATCGACGAGGACAGCGCCGCCGAAACCGTGGAAATGGTCGAGAAGGCCGGCGGAGTGATGCGGTCGCTCGCGCCCGTCGACCTGTCCACGGAGGCGGGCGCGCAGCAGTGGATCGCCGCCGGCATCGAGGCCTTCGGCGGGATCGACATCCTCTACAACAACGCCTCCGCACTGCGCAACGGCCCGTTCGAGACGATGCCGGCCGACGACTGGTACTTCACCATCAAGAACGAGCTGGACATCCCCTACTTCTGCACCCGGGCGGCCTGGTCGCACCTGATCGCGCGCGGCGGCGGTGCCGTCCTCAACGTCGCGTCCGTGGCCGCCGTACGCGGCGCGCCCTTCATGCCGATGGTGCCGCACGGCGCCGCCAAGGGCGGGGTGCTGGCGATGAGCAAGCACCTGTGCGCGGCCGGCGCACCGCACCGCATCCGCGTCAACACCATCGCCCCCGGCATGACCCGCACCTCGGCCACCGCGCCCTTCCTCGACGACCCGGACGGGCCCAGGGCCCAGCTGGAGGCACGGATCCCGGTCGGTCGCGTCGGCGAGCCGGAGGACATCGCGCGCGCCGCCGCCTTCCTGTGCTCCGACGAGGCCGCGTTCGTCAACGGCGCCAACCTCATGGTCGACGGCGGCGACAGCGCCATGGCGGGCTGAGCGGCCGTGACCACGCGACTGGACCACGTGGGCGTCAACGTCCGTGACCTCGCCGCCCAAACCGCCTGGTACACCAAGGCGTTCGGGCTGACGACCGTCTTCGAGTTCCACCTCGAAGGCCCCGGCCTGAGCGGCATCGTCCTGGCACACCCGCACGGCTGGCGCATCGAACTGCTCGCCAGACCCGGCTCCGCGCCCGGCCTCAGGGCGCCGGACCCGCTGACCGCCGCCCTCACCGAGGGATACGGGCACTTCGCGGTCACCACCCCCGAACTCGACCCCGTCTACCAGGCCCTGGTGGCCCATGGAGCGGGCGAGGCCGTACCGCCGGGGCCGTCCCCCGAGCCCGGTATCCGTATGGCCTGGGTCACCGACCCCGAGGGAAATCTCATCGAACTCATAGAGAAAAACGCAGAGTGAGGGCACGCGCGATGACGGATTCGATTTCCTTGAAGAAACTCGACACAGGGACGCTCATAGCGTGCTGTCTCGCGGTGGCCGCGGCACAGCTGTGCATTACGGTGCCCTCGCCGATCAACGGCAATATTCAGGCCGCTTTCGGTGCCTCCGGTTCCCAGGTGGCCTGGGTGACCTCCGCCTTCATTCTCCCCACCGCCATTCTCGAGCTGAATTTCGGCGTGGTCGGCGACCTGTTCGGCCGTAAGCGGCTGCTGGTGTTCGGCGGATTCGTTCTCGCGCTCGGCGAACTCCTCAACGCCACCTCCCAGAACGTCACCATGCTGTGGATCGGCCAGGCCCTGGCCGGTGTCGGCGCCGCCGCGCTCTTCCCCAGCTCCCTCGCGGTGATCGCGGCCGCCACCCCCGGGGAGAAGGACCGCGCCAAAGCCGTCTCGACCTGGGCGCTGAGCATCTCCCTCGCCTCGGCCGCGGGCCCGCTGTCCTCCGGCATCCTGGCCACCGTCGCCGACTTCCGCTGGGCGTTCGTGCCGCCGGTCGTCCTCGGACTGGCCGTCGGTGTCACCTGCTGGATCCTGGTCACCGACTCCAAGGCGCCCGAGGGCCGCACCCTGGACTGGCCTGGCCAGATCACCATCGCCGTCGGTCTGACCGCCCTGCTGTGGGGCATCATCGAGGGCGGTGACCGCGGCTGGAGCAGCCCCGCGATCGTCGGCTCGCTCTCCCTGGCCGCCGTCGCCCTGATCGGCTTCTTCCTTGCGGAGAAGCGGTCCGCGTCCCCGATGTTCAACCTGGATCTGCTGAAGATCCCGTCGTTCGCCGCCGCGGCCGTCGTCGCCCTGGCCGGCATGTTCGGGTTCATCGGCACCGCCTACTGCGTCTCCATCCGCCTCGGCGCCGTGATGCACCTGAGTGCGCTCAGGGCGGGCATGCCGTTCGTGATCCTGCAGCTGATCCCGCTCCTTCTGGCACCGGTGCTGAGCAAGATGCTCACCCGGGTCGAGCCGCGCTGGCTGCTGATGGGAGGGCTGCTGCCCATGGCCGCGGGCCAGTTCTGGATCGCCGCGCTGCCCATCACCACCACCTCCCTGGCCGCGTTCATCGGCCCGGTGCTGCTGCTCGGCGTCGGCTTCATCTGCGTCGTCTCCTCGCTGACCTCCGCGGCCGTGAACGCCGTGCCGATCAACATGACCGGCATGGCCAGCGGCGCCACCAGCCTGGTCCGCGAGTTCGGCCAGGCCCTCGGCCCCGCCGTGATCAGCACCGTCGCGATGAGCGCCGCCTCCTCGGTCCTGGTCGGCAAGCTCAGCGGAGCGGACGCCGGCATGGAGGCCGCCGCCGGTCCCCTTGCCGTCGTCAACGCCGGCAGCAACAGCGCCCGGGCCGCCGCCCAGACCGCCCTCGGCCATGGCATGGCGGTCGGCGTGGTGATCTGCGGCTGCGCCTCCCTGCTGGGCGCCCTGGTCACGCTCCTGCTGGTCCGCAAGAACACCGCACGCTCGGCGGTGGGTGCGGGCGAGCCGACGGTGCAGACAGCGTCGGCGTAGCGGGAGCGGAGGGGGAGAGGCCGGGGTCCGTGACCCCGGCCTCTTCTCGTGTGTGCGGGACGTTGCGGTCAGCCGCCTTGGCGAGGGAGGTCAACCTGCCGATGACGGCCCCTTGTTGGACAGCCCGGGTCAGCAGTAGAGGTTGTTGTCGGGACTCACGCCGAGGATCGCCGTGAAGCGCTGGTAGGCGTCGACGCGGCTCTGCACCTGCGCCGGATTCTTGCCGTCGCATTCCAGGGAGCCGTTGATGGAGCGGATGGTCTGGCCGAAGCCGGCGTTGTTGACCATGGCGTTGTGCGGGGTCATGGTGCCGGGGCCGGACTGGGTGTTCCAGTACCACAGGCCGGTCTTCCAGGCCACGGACGCGTCGTTCTGTACCAGGTAGGGGTTGTCGAGCAGGTCGATGCCGAGGGCGTCGCCCGCGGCCTTGTAGTTGAAGTTCCAGGACAGCTGGATCGGGCCGCGGCCGTAGTAGGCGGCCTGGCCGGCCGGGCAGCCGTAGGGCTGGCTGGCGTCGCAGTAGTGGGGGTAGTTGGAGGTGTCCTGCTCGACCACGTAGACCAGCCCGCCGGTCTCGTGGCTGACGTTGGCCAGGAAGGCAGCGGCCTCCTGCTTCTGGACCGTGTCGCTGCCGGTGGTGGCGAAGCCGGGGTAGGCACTGAGGGCGGCCGTGAGCCCGCTGTAGGTGTAGAACGAATTCCGGCTCGGGAACATCTGGTTGAACTGCGACTCGCTGACGACGAAGCCCGACGGATTGCCTCCGCCTCCGCCGCTCGCGGGCGCGTTCCACTTCTGGTTCGCGGTGCCCGCGCAGGTCCAGATCTGCAGACGCGTGCCGTTGGCGCTGGTGTTGTCGCGTACGTCCAGGCACTTGTTCGCGGCCGGGTTCACGATGTCGTGGGCGCCGGTGACCACCCACTGCTGGTTGGCGCCGCCCGAGCAGTCCCAGAGCTGGACGGCGGCCCCGTCGGCGGTGCTCCGGTCGACCACGTCGAGGCACTTGCCGAGCGCCCGCAGGGTGCCGTCGCCGGGGTTGGACCAGTTCTGGGCGCTGGTCCCATTGCAGTCGTAGAGCTGTACGGCGGTTCCGTTGGCGCTGTTGGCTCCGGCCACGTCGACGCACTTTCCGGCCAGGCCGGTGATCTGACCGTCCGCCGCCAGGGCGGGCGTGACGTTCAGCAACGCGGTGAGGAGGGCGGCGAGAGCGGCGACGAGGGTGAAGCGTCTGAGGCGGAACCAACCGAGGTGGGGGGTGGGCATGAGGGACCTCGCTCCTTGGCAGTGCTGCGGAAGGTGAGGGTGATGCAAGTTGGTCCAGACCATGGCAGGTGCTGTCGACTACCGTCAAGGCTTAAGGAAAGAAGTGAAGTTGATGGCCGAAACCGGGGCGGCCGGTCCGGCCCGGTCCCGCTTGCCGCCGCAGTTCACCAGCTGGGTCTCAATACCGGACTGGCTATGGTGAGGGCATGAAACGGACGTCGTTCTCGAACTGGCCGTGCTCGATAGCCAGAACCATGGACCTGGTGGGTGACGCCTGGACGCCCCTCGTGCTGCGCGAGGCCTTCTACGGGATCAGCCGTTTCGACGAGTTCCAGAAGGAGTTGGGCATCGCCCGCAACACGCTGGCCGACCGGCTGCGCCTCCTCGTGGACGAAGGCCTGCTCGACAAGCGGCTCTACCAGGACGAACCCCGCCGCCACGACTACGTGCTGACCGAGAAGGGACGGGACTTCTTCGGTGTGCTCGCCGCGATGTCCCGGTGGGGCGACCGGTGGCTGGCGGAGGAGGCGGGCGCCCCGGTCGTCTTCCACCACGACGCATGCGGCCACGACACCGAGGCCGAGGTGGTCTGCGCCGGGTGCCGGGAGCCACTGCGGGCCGAGGACACCTCCATGCGGATGGGCCCCGGCTACCCGGAGCGGTTGCGGCAACGGCCGGACATTCAGCGCCGGTTCGGTGCGGTCTGACGATCGCCGGCAGCGCCGCGCCGGGCGCCCCGGCCCCCTTGACACGTTGAGTCCTATAAAGCAACTCTGATGGTCAGACCCCTTAATGGCGAGGAGGCTGACCGGTGTGAAGTGGACCGGCGCGCACTACACGGACAAACCCACCGTCGAGGTCCGGACCTGGATCGACGCCCCGCCGGAGCGCGTGTGGGCACTGGTCTCCGACATCGGGCTGATGCCGAGTCTGAGCGACGAACTCCAGTCGGTCGAATGGCTCGACGGCGCCACCGGACCGGCGCTCGGCGCCCGGTTCCTCGGCCGCAGCAAGCACGCGGCGTTCGGCGAGTGGGCCACCACCTCGTACGTCATCGAGTACGAGCCGGGGCGCGTCTTCGCCTGGGCGGTGCAGGATCCCGCCGATCCCTCGGCGATCTGGCGCTTCCGGCTGCACGCGGGAGGCGGCGGCACCGAGCTGTCGGAGTGGATGCAGATGGGTCCCGGCCGCTCCGGTCTCTCCGTGGCGATCGACCGGATGCCGGAGAAGGAGCAGAAGATCGTGTTCGTGCGGATGCGGGAGTTCGAGCACAACATGACCGTCACCCTGAAACAGATCAAGAAGCTGGCGGAGGCGGAGTGATGCGTACCGCGACCACGATCGAGGCCTCCGGCGGTGAACACTGGTCGGAGCAGGCCGACTTCGTCGTCGAGGCCGAGAAGCTCGGCCTCGACATCTGCTGGGTCGCCGAGGCCTGGGGCTCCGACGCGCCCTCCGCCCTCGGCTACTACGCGGCCCTCACCGACCGGATGCTGCTGGGATCCGGTGTCATCCAGGTGGGCACCCGCACCCCGGTGGCCGTCGCGCAGACCGCGATCACGCTGTCGAACCTCTCCGGCGGACGGTTCCTGCTGGGCCTCGGGGCCTCCGGACCGCAGGTGATGGAAGGGCTGCACGGGGTCCCGTTCGCCCGGCCGCTGTCCCGGGTGAGGGAGACCGTGGAGATCGTGCGCCGGGTGCTCGACGGCGGCAAACTCGCCTACTCCGGCAGGGAGTTCACCATCCCGCTGCCCGGCGGCGAGGCGATCCCCATGCGCCTGTCGATGCGGGCCGAACACGACATCCCCGTCTACCTCGCCGCACTGTCACCGGCCATGCTCCGGCTGACCGGCGAGCTCGCCGACGGCTGGCTCGGCACCAGCTTCGTCCCCGAGGGCGCGGCGGGGGCGTACTTCGCCCACCTCGACGAAGGTCTGGCCCTCGGCGGCCGCGGCCGTGGCGACCTGGACGTCTGCCAGGGCGCCGAGGTCGCCTTCGCCCCCGACGAGGAGGCACTTGGCGCGATGGTCGCCGGCCGCAAGAAGGAGCTGGCCTTCAGCCTCGGCGGCATGGGCTCGGCGTCGACCAACTTCTACAACCGTGCCTACAGCCGCCAGGGCTGGGCGGAGGCGGCCGCCGAGGTGCGCGAGCGGTGGCAGGCGGGCGACCGGGACGGTGCGGCCGGCCTGGTCACCGACGAAATGGTGCTCGGTACGACACTGATCGGCACCGCGCCGATGGTGCGCGAACGGCTGCGCGTGTGGCGGGAGGCCGGAGTGAACACCGTACGTCTCTATCCGGCCGGGCAGACCCTGGACGACCGGCTCGCCACCCTGAGCCGGGCGATCGAACTCGTGCGGGAGGCCGACGGCCCTGAGTGAGCCCGTCCAGGGGACGGCTCGCCGGGGGTGTCGATTGCGGCGGTTCCCGTTCGTCGGTGGGGTGTAGGAAGCTCATGACGACCGGGAGGACCCATGAAGTACATGCTGCTCGTCTGCGGCGACGACACCAACGACGCCTCGGGCATGGCACCCGTCGAACCCTGGGTGGAGGAACTCGGCGACCGCAGCGTCCGTCTGCACGGCCACCGGCTGGCCCTGCCCTCCGAGGCGGTCACCGTGCGGGTGCGCGGCGGTGAGGTGCTGCGCACCGACGGCCCGTTCGCGGAGACCAAGGAGTACGTCGCCGGATACGACGTCCTCGACTGCGACAGCCTGGAGGAGGCCGTCGAGGCCGCCGCCAGGCACCCCGTGGCCACCATCGGCGCCATGGAGGTGCGCCCCTTCTGGCCCATGTGGGAGGGGGAGGACCCGGAGACCGCCATCCGCGCCCTCGACGCCGACCTCACAGAAGCCGTCCGGGAGCGCGACCTCGACCGGGTACTGGCCTGCTACGCCGCGGACGCGGACGTCTTCCACCTCGCCGACGGCCACGAACGGCAGGGCCTGGACGCCCACCGCAAGGCCCTGCAGGACCTGTTCGCGTCGGTCACCGGACCCGTCACCCGCGAAGTGCTCGACCTCCGTGTCCACGTCGACGAGAGCATCGGCTTCGCCCACTCCCTCGTCCGGCTCACCGGCACCCGCACCGACGGCAGCCCGCTCGACGACACACTGCGCGTAACCACCGGCTACCGCGACATCGGCCTGCGCCGGCTGATCACCCACGAGCACGCCGTGTCCCTCAAGGATCTGAAGGAACTGAAGGTGCCGGGGGAGGCGCGATGAAGTACGCCCTACTGTTCTGCTCCCCGGCCGGAGGCGAGGAGCACAGCCCGGCGCAGCACGCCGCCGACCCGCGGTACGCCGCCTACTTCCAAGAGGTACGGGCGGGCCGGGTCACCGGCGGCGCACGGCTGCGGCCGATCACCGACGCCACCACCGTGCGCGTCCGGGGCGACGAAGTCCTGCTCAGCGACGGCCCGTTCGCGGAGACCAAGGAGTACCTCGCCGGCATCGCCTTCATCGACGTCGCGGACCTCGACGAGGCCATCGCCCTGGCCGCCAGGCATCCGGCCGCCTCCGACGGCGGCTGCGTCGAGGTGCGGCCGGTCTGGGAGTGAACGTGCCCGATGTCGAGGAGGCCGTCGCCGCCGCCTTCCGCGAGGAGTGGGGCCAGGTCGTCGCCACCCTGATCCGGGTGACCGGCGACTGGGACCTCGCCGAGGAGTGCGCGCAGGACGCCTTCGGCCAGGCCCTGGACCGGTGGCGGCGCGACGGAGTGCCGCGCCGCCCCGGAGCCTGGCTGACCACGACCGCCCGCAACCGCGCCCTCGACGTGCTGCGCCGGGAGGCGGTGGGGGCGGCGAAACTGCGGGAGGCGGCAGTGCTCGCGCGCGACGAGGAACCGTACGACCCCGACTACGACGGCGACGACAGCGGTGTCCAGGACGACCGGCTGCGGCTGATCTTCACGTGTTGCCATCCCGCGCTGCCCATCGAGGCGAGGGTCGCCCTGACCCTGCGCACTCTCGCGGGACTGACCACACCGGAGATCGCCCGCGCCTTCCTGGTCCCCGAGGCGACCATGGCGCAGCGCCTGGTGCGCGCCAAGAAGAAGATCCGCAACGCCGGCATCCCCTACCGGGTGCCGCCCGCGCACCTCCTTCCCGAACGCACCACCGGCGTACTGGGCGTCGTCTACCTCCTGTTCAACGAGGGGTACGCCGCCACCTCCGGCGCCGACCTCGTGCGCACCAACCTGTGCGCCGAGGCCATCCGCCTCGCGCGCGTGCTGGCCCGCCTGATGCCCGACGAGCCCGAGACGCTCGGCCTGCTCGCCCTCCTGCTCCTGCACGACGCCCGCCGGCACACGCGCGTGGACGCGGCCGGAGAGCTGGTGACCCTGGAGGACCAGGACCGCAGCGCCTGGGACCGCGCCGAGATCGACGAGGGCGCCACCCTGCTGGAGACGGCACTGCGCCGCGGCAGCCCCGGCCCGTACCAGATCCAGGCCGCCATCGCCGCCTGCCACACCACCGCCGCCACGGCCGAGGACACCGACTGGGCCGATATCGCCGCGCTCTACGGCGAGTTGGCCCGGTTCGTGCCGTCCGCCGTGGTCCGCCTCAACCGCGCCGTGGCCGTCGGCATGTCCGAGGACCCCGACGCGGGACTCGCCCTGGTCGCCGAACTGGAGGCCGAAGGCGACCTGGACGGCTACCACCTGCTGCCCGCCACCCGCGCCGACCTGCTCCGCCGCAGCGGACGTACGACGGAAGCCGCCCTGGCGTACGAGCGGGCGCTGGAACTGGCGGAGAACGACGCCGAGCGGAGGTTTCTGGAAAAGCGGCTCGCGGAGTGTCGATCCACGTAGGGGCCGTTCGTCGGTGGGGTGAAACAACCCCACGACACCGGAGGCCCCGATGACCGCCCACGCCCCCCGCCCCCGCAGGCTCCGCCGGCTCCTGGCCTCGCTGCGGCGGCCGCGTCCGACCATCGGAGCCCCCGGCACGCCCGACTTCTGGCCGGCGGGCCTCCGCCTGGGAGGCTGACCATGATCGCCGACAAGGCCCGCCGCTGGTACGCCCTCGCCCTGCTCTGCGTCGCCGGGTTCATGGTGATCCTCGACGCGCAGATCGTTCTGCTCGCCCTGCCGTCCATCACCCACGGCCTCGGCCTGTCCGCGGACGGCGCCCAGTGGGTGATGAGCGCCTATCTGCTCAGCTTCGGCGGGCTGCTGCTCCTCGGCGGCCGGACCGCCGACCTGCTGGGTCGCCGCCGTGTCTTCATGACCGGAACGCTGCTGTTCGGACTGTCCTCGCTGCTGTGCGGGTGCGCCTGGGCCCCCGGAGTGCTGATTGCGGCACGCGCCGTACAGGGTGTGTCGGCCGCCGTCATGGCGCCCAGCGCGCTCTCCCTGCTGGTGAACACCTTCGAGGAGGGCCACGAACGCAACAAGGCCCTCGCCATCTGGTCCGGCAGCGGCGGCTTCGGAGCCACGGCGGCCCTGCTGATCGGCGGACCCCTGACCGACGTACTCGGCTGGGAATGGGTCTTCTTCCTCAATGTCCCCGTCGCGCTGCTCCTGCTGGTCCTGAGTCCTCTCCTGCTGCGCGAGAGCCGCGCCGGGGCACGCTCTGGCGGCTACGACCCGGCCGGCGCACTCACCGCCACCGCGGCGCTCGTCGTCTGCGTGTACGCCGTCGTCGAGGCGCCCCGCGCCGGATGGCTGTCGGCGCGCACGACCGGCCTGCTGGCCGCGGCCGTGCTGCTCGCCGTGGTCTTCATCCGCATCGAGGCCCGGTCCACGGCACCCCTCGTTCCCCCGCGCCTGCTGAGTGCGCGCACGGTGAGCGGCGGCAACCTGGTCGTCTTCCTGCTCGGCGCCTGCGCCTTCGGGATGTCGTACACCCTGTCCCAGTACGGGCAGGGCGTCCTCGGCTACTCGCCGCTGCAATTCGGCCTCGCCAACGTCGTGATGCCGGTCGGCGCCGTCGTCGGCTCCTACGCCGGGCAGGCCCTGGTCACCCGCATCGGCGCCCGCCCGGTCGCCGTCGGCGGACTGGCCCTGGTCGGCGCGGGCAGCCTGCTGCTGGCCAGGGTGCCGGTGGACGGCGGTTTCGTCCGCGACCTGCTGCCCGGACTGCTGCTGTTCGGACCGGGCCTCGGCGCCTGCGCGGTGGCCGGTTCCATCGCCGCCCTGACCGGCGTGGGGGAGCGGGAGTCCGGGGTGGCCTCCGGCATCAACACCGCGGCCTTCCAGATCGGCGGGGCCTTCGGGGTCGCCGTCGTCACCTCCGTCGCCCTCTCCCACAGCGGCGGCCCGGAACGGCTCGCGGCCCTGACCGAGGGCTACCGGACGGCGTTCACGGCATGCCTCGCTCTCGCGGCGGCCGGGCTGGCCTGCGCGCTCGTCCTGCTCCGCACGCCGCGCGTGCAGCAGACGCAGCCCGCTGCGGCCGCCGAGGTCCGCAGGCCTCGAGTGCGTTCGTGATCGCCTGGCTGGGGCGGAGTGGAACCTTCGCACGGATGCGGGGCGTTGTGGTGCCGGGAGGTGAGCCATGCGGGAGTGGCGGCCGGGCGAGACGGCGGTGCGACGTGATGTGTTCCGTGGCCAGGTGTGGAGCGCGCACGCGCTGCGCGTGGTCGAGGACGGCACCCAAGCGCTCGTCCTGGGGTGTCGGCCGGGCGCGGAAGCGCTGGCGCCGACGACCTGGATCGAGTGGCTGCTGACGGGCGACGAAACCGCACGGGCCCGGGCGCTGCCGCACCTGGCAGGCGGGCACTGGCAGCTCGACCGCTGGTCGTGGCGGAGCACGGCCCTTCTGCAGTGGGTCCCACCGGAGGCCTGGTTCAGCGTGAACGCCTTCTACGATCCGTCCGACGGCCATCAACTGTCGTACTGGTACGTCAACTTCCAGCAGCCGATGCGCCGCACAGCCATCGGGTTCGACACCTTCGATCTCCTCCTGGACCTGGTGATCGCCCCCGACCTCTCGCAGTGGCGATGGAAGGACGAGGACGAGTACGCCCACGGCCGCCGGCTGGGTGTCGTGAGCGAGGCCGATCACCGGGCGGTCGAGAAGGCCCGCGAGGAAGCCACGGCGATGATCGAAGAGAGAACGGGCCCCTTCGCGGCCGACGCGGTCTGGCGGAACTGGCGCTCGGAGCCCCACTGGCCGTCCCCTTCGCTGCCGACAGGCACCCTGACCGTCGGCCTTCCCTGACTACGCGTCGAGTGCGTTCGTGATCGCCTTCACCCCGCCGTGCGCCGCGTACCCGCCGTCGACCGTGATCTCCGCACCGTTGACGTACGACGCCTCGTCGGACAGCAGATAGACCACCAGCGGAGCCACCTCGTCGACGGTGCCGCCGCGGCCCTGGGGCGTCATCGAGAGATGCGCCTGGACGAACACCGGGTTCGCGGAGGCCATCAGCGGGGTCTCGATATAGCCCGGGTGGATCACGTTCGTACGGATGCCGCGCGGCGCCAGCTCCAGCGCCGCGACCTTCGACAGGCCCCGCAGCGCCCACTTGCTGGTCGTGTACGCGACCGCGTGGTGGGCCGTCAGGCCCGCGACCGAGCCGACGTTCACGATGGCCGATCCGGCCGGCATCAGCGGGGCCAGGGCCTGGATGCCGAGCAGGGCGCCCGTCGTGTTCACCGCGAACGCCCGGTTCCAGTCAGCGAGTTCGACCTCGCCGAGGCGGGCCCGCATCGGGATGCCCGCATTGTTGACCAGGCCGTGCACGACCTCCAGATCGCCGGCCAGCGACGCCCAGTCGTCCGGCGACGACACGTCCAGGTGCCGGTAGGCGACGTCGAGGCCGTCGGCGCGCAGGGCCGCGGCGAGCTTCTCGCCCGCCTCGTCCAGGACGTCGGTCGCGATCACCGTCGCGCCCTCCTGGGCTGCCGCCGTCACCTCGGCGGCTCCCTGGCCCTGCGCGGCTCCGGTGACGACGACGGTGCGGCCCGCCAGACGCGTACGGCTCACGGCTCCTCCTGGGGGTACGGGGGTGTCTCCCGTCCACGCTAGGAAGCCGCGGTCAGCTCCGGAAACGCGTGTTCGTCATGGTTGGCATCCACGGCCGCGATCTCCTCGGCCGGGGCGGCCGCGGCGGCCGACGGCTCGTCCAGCGAGGCCCCGACCCGGCGCACGGTCTCGCGCAGCCACCGGTGGGCGGGGTCGGAGTGCCGGTTGTGGTGCCAGTACATGGCCTCCACGAGCGGTACGTCCGGGAACGGCGTGGGTACGACGGCACAGTGCGCGAAGCCCTCGTAGCGCCGTGCGAGCCGCTCGGGCACCATCGCCACCAGGTCCGTGCCGCTGACCAGGAACGGCAGCACGCTGAAGCCGGGCGTGCTGACCTGCACCTTCGGTGTGATGCCGAGGGTTTCGAGCTGGCGCTCGGCGGGTGTGTGGCTCTTGCCGAGGGCGCAGGCGGCGTGCGGCATCTCGGCCAGGTCGCGCAGGCCGAGCCGCCCGTCCACCAGGCGCGGGTTGTCCGGGTCGACCAGACACACGAACCGGTCGTGCATCACGGCCTCGCTGACTCCCGGCAGCTGGTAGCCGAGCGGCACGATCATCAGGTCGTGGCAGCGCAGATGCGTCTCGTTCTCCAGCTGCCCGTCCACGATGGGGTGGAAGTCGATCCGGACCCCGGACGCCTCCTCCGCGATCACCCGCAGCAGCGGCTCCACGAGCACCGTCATCACGTAGTCGGACATCACGACGGAGAAGCGCTGCCGGCTGCGGTGCGGGTCGAAGTGCCGGGTCAGCGACAAAGCCTCCTCCGCCTTGTGCAGCGAGGCCTGCACGACCGGCAGCAGCCGCTCCGCCAGCGGCGTCAGCTCGTACTCCCGGCCCACCCGCACCAGCAGCTCGTCGTTGAAGTGCCGGCGCAGCCGGGCCAGCGAACCGCTCATCGCGGACTGGCTGGTGGACAGCCGCATGCCCGCGTGCGTGACGTTCTTCTCCTCCAGGAGGGCTTCCAGCGCCACCAGAAGATTCAGGTCGATGGCTCCCAGACCCATGGGTGTTTCCTTCCGGCCGCGTCGTTGAAGCTCGGTGAAACCGGAGCGTAACCACGCCCCTCCCGTCGAGGAAGGGCCCTGGAGGCAACTCACAGGGATCCGATAGCAGCCATCGGATCCCTGGATGTGTGCAGGTCAGGAGGGCGGTGGCGCTACGGCCGGGGAGTGCGCCCGCGCTTGCGCGCCCTGGGGAGGTAGGCGTCCGTGCGTCCGGGCACGACGCGGTTGGACAGGCTGCCCAGCCCCTCCACGCTGAGCGTGACCTGGTCGCCCGGCGACAGGGGCGGCGGAGTGCGCTCCCCGAGACGGCCCCAGAACTCCGCCAGCGCTCCCCAGCCGCATGTGCCCGAGCCGAGGATGTCCCCGGGGCGCACCCAGGTGTCGCGGGCGGCGTAGGCGATCATCTCCTCGAAGGTCCATGAGCAGTTGGCGAGCGTGTCGCGGCCGATGAGCTCGCCGTTGAGGGTGACGGTCATTTCCAGGTCGAGGAAGCCGTCCGCGTCCCGCCGGTCCTCGACCTCGTCCGCGGTGACGAGACAGGGGCCGATCGTGTTGGCGAAGTCCTTGCCCTTGGAGAAGCCGAGGCCCAGGTTCTTCTCCGGTTTCTGCAGGTCGCGCGCCGACCAGTCGTTGAAGACCAGGTAGCCGACGATGTGCTCGCGAGCCTGCTCGGGCGTGAGGTCCCGGCCGGCGCGTCCGATCACCGCACCCACCTCCAGCTCGAAGTCGAGCACTGAGCAGCCTGATGGGACGGGTACGTCGTCGTGGGCGCCGTAGGCCGCATGGGGGTTGGTGAAGTAGAAGTTGGGCGCCCGGTACCACTCCTCGGGCACATGCTCCAGCCCGTCCAGGGACTTGGACACCCCCTCGATGTGCGCCTCGAAGCCGACGAAGTCACGGATGGACGGGGGCTTCAGCGGCGGCAGCAGCCGTACCTGATCCACCGTCAAATCACTGGCATTCTGCAGTGCTTCGACTCCGGCGGCGTACAGGACCTCCTGCTCGATGAGCGTCAGGACGGTGACCCCCTCGGGAAACGGATGGATCACTCCGTCCCGCACCACCCCGGCGCGCTCCTCGCCCTCGTACTCGTATGTCGCGAAACGCATGCCTCAGTGCTCCCAGTGGTTGGTGTTGGTGACGGCCCCGGCGCTCAGATAGCCCGCGAACAGGCCCTTGGGATCGCGGGCGGCGCGGATCTCCTGCAGGCGCCGCCACTGCTCCTCGCCCATGAACCTCAGCTGCCGCACGGTGAAGTCGCAGTCCCCGAGGTACTGGCCGGCGGTCACCGGCTGCATCGCCGCCATCGCCTCGTCCAGCCAGGCCCGCAGCTCCGCGTCGCGCCCGGGCTCGTCGTGGACGACGTAGGTGGCGCAGTAGATCTCGGACTGCAACGAGAAGGCCATGTCCGGCAGTTCGCGCAGCGGCGCCATGGAGAACCAGATGGTGAAGGTCTGCCGGGTGGGGTGCTCGGTGAACGCCTTGCGGATGGCCGGCACCACCTGTGACGCCGGCCCGGTCAGCCAGGCGTTGTCGACGAGATAGCGGTGGCCCTCGGGGTTGGCGGTGCGCTGGCCCGCCAACTGTTCGGCGAGCGTGGTGGGTTGGGCCTCGATGCGGAACAGGGCCCGGTCCGCGTACGGGTTGGCGTGCAGCGGGGCCAGCGCCTCGGCCGCCTGCTCCGGGGTGTCGGTCATCGACACGCCCGTGACCAGCAGTACGGGCTCGTCGAGGCCGGGCGGTGTCTGGGTGAGGGCGACGATCTCCACCAGGTCCGAGACCGTGTGGTGCATGCCGTGCAGCCAGGTCATGACCTCGTCGAAGAGGTCGAGCGGATACGCGTGCACCGTGTGGCCCAGGTGCCTGGGCAGCGGGCGGGTGCGCAGGTGGAAGCGGGTGACCACGCCGAAGAAGCCGGGCCCCGCCCCGCGCGCCGCCCAGAACAGATCGCTGTGCTGCGTCTCGTCGGCACGCACCAGCTCGCCCTCGGCGGTGACCACGTCGATCGCCACGATGTTCTCCGCCGCCCACCCCCACCCGCGCGCATTCCAGCCCTGCCCGCCCTGCAGAAGAAAACCGCCGATACCGACGGAGGGACAGTGCCCGCCGTTGAAGAACCGCCCGAACTCACCGAGATACGGGTTGAGTTCGTCGCCGCCCCGCACGCTGGGCGTCGCGGTCACGAGCCCGGTCGCCGGGTCGTACGCCAGCTCACGAAAGCCCCCGAGATCGATCAGCAGCGCGTCCTGGCGCACCGACCAGGCGGCCCAGCTGTGCCCGCCGGAGCGCACGGCGACCTGCCAGCCGCGCTCCAGGGCCAGCCGGACGCCCTCGACCACGTCCTGTTCGGTGATCGCCTCGAGCACGGCGGCCGGTGAACGGTCCGACGGGCGGCGGGCGTTGAAGACCCGCCCGAAGCAGGCCTCCTCGAAGTCCTCGTCGCCGGGGAGGTGGAGGGTGCCGGTGAAGCGGTTGTCGTGCGGGGGTTCGGGGGTCGTCCCCCGATTGATTGCAGTCACAGGCGTACTCACTTGATCGCGATCGGGTTGACGGGCGCGCCCACCGCGCCGGTGACCGGCAGCGGCGCCGCCACCAGCAGGAACTCGTAGACGCCGTCGGCCGCGCAGTCCTCGGCCAGCGCCTCCAGGTCCCACATCTCGCCCAGCGGGAGCCCCATGTTGGGGATCGCGATCTGGTGGAGCGGGGACATCGCGGACTCGGCGAACTCGTACGGGCGTACCTCCAGACCCCAGGTGTCGGAGGCGATCGCCGCGATCTCCGTACGGTGCAGCCAGCCGAGGGTGGTGAAGGAGAGGCCGGGCGCGTCACCGGCGGCGTAGGTGCCCCATGCGCCCAACCGCCGCACCCGGCCGATCTGTCCGGTCCGCACCAGGACGAGGTCGCCGCGGCGGACGCTGGACGTCGCGCCCTGCGCCTCGACGGTGGCCCGCAGGTGCTCCTCCAGGACGGGGAATCCGTCCGGGAGCTCACCCTGCTCGTCGCCGACCGCGCGGCCCACGTCCAGCAGGACCCCGCGCCCGGTGAACGCGTCCCTCATGTGCTCGATCCCCGTGACCGAGTCGCCGTCGCCGTTGACAATGGTGCACGGACGGCCGTTCCAGGCCTGCTTGTTGTCGTAGATGTGGCCCAGCCCGTCCCACTGCGTGGAGGCCTGCAGCGGCATCACGATGTGGTCGTCCGCGCCGCCGAAGCCGTGCGGGAAGCCCTGGGTGCCTGCCGCCGCGTCGGAGCCGGTGTCCTTCATGTAGTGGACGGGGTTGATGCGGCCGCGGAAACCGCGCTGCGGGCCCGACTCGTTGAACTCCAGCGCGAGGGAGAAGGACCGGCCCCGACGGACCAGCCCGGCGGCATGGGCGCGGATCGCGTCGTCGATGAAGTTGAGCGTGCCCAGCACGTCGTCCTCGCCCCAGCGGCCCCAGTTCCGGTACGCGGCACGGGCCTTGGCGAGCTCTTCCTCGATCGGGCCGAGGGGTGTGGGGGTCATCGGGTACGTCCTTTCAGCAGCAGGTCGAGGGCGTTGCCCCCGGCGACGGCGGCACGGTCGGCGGGGGCGAGGCCGGCGGCGTCCAGGCGGGCCAGCGGGTCGTCGACGCCCATGTCGAAGGGGTGGTCGGTGCCGAGTACGACCCGGTCGGCGCCCACCTCCTCGACCAGGTGGCGCAGGGCGCGCGGGGTGTACACCAGCGCGTCGAACCACATGCGCCGCAGATAGCTGCTCGGCACGTCGGCGCAGCCGCGCGCATCCTCGCGCACCCGCCAGGCGTGGTCGGAGCGCCCGATGCAGGTCGGCAGATAGCCGCCGCCGTGTGCGGCCACCAGTTTCAGGCGCGGGTAGCGGTCGAGCACCCCGGTGAAGATCAGGTGGGAGAGGGCGACCGTCGTCTCGACCGGCTGGCCGACGGTGTTGCCGAGGTAGTGGGTCGCCAGCCGCTCGCCGAGCGAGCACCCCCATGGGTGGACGAAGACGACGGCGCCCAACTCCTCGGCCTTCTGCCAGAGTTCGTCGTGGAGCGGGTCGGCCAGTTCCCGCCCTTCGACGGTCGTCGACACGCTGATCCCGTACAGGCCGTACTCGGTGACGGCCTTGTCCAGCAGGGCGACCGCGAGATCGGGATGCTGGATCGGGACCGTGCCCAGCCCGAACAGCCGCTCGGGCGCGCGGGCACAGTGCGTGGCCACCGCCTGGTTCACGGTGCGGGCCAGGCGGACCGCGAGGTCCGGGTCCGCCCAGTAGTGGTGCATCGGCATCGGTCCGACCACCTGGAGGTCGACGCCCATCGCGTCGAGGTCGGCGAGGCGCTCGGTGACATCGGTCAACTTCCCTGCCAGCCGCTGGAGTTGGGCCCGGTTGGCGGCCAGTGACGCGGGGGAGTGGGCGCGCTGTTCGGCCGCCAGCTCGGCGGCCAGTCCGGGTGTGCCGGCCACCAGGGCGTCGGCGGCGGGGACGGCCAGGTGGCCGTGGAAGTCGACGACCGGCGTGCTCATGCCGCCGCCGTCAGCGACTCGAGCGTCTCCGACATGATGCGGGCGGGATCGGCACCCGGCGTCCGGGGGTTGATCTCCCACTCGGCCAGCTGCAGCGAGTTCGCCAGCACCATCCGCACCCGCGGCAGCCGCCGGGACATGAAGTGCTCCAGGGCCTTTTCCAACGGCGCATCGCCCGTGACCAGTTCGGCCAGCAGCACCGCGTCCTCCATGCACATGGCGGCGCCCTGCGCGATCAGCGGCGGACAGGCGTGCGCGGCGTCTCCGATGACCATCGAGCGGCCCCGGTGCCAGGGCTCGTCGACCAGGACCGCCTCGATCCAGCGGTAGTCGACCGCCGTGTCCTCGGGCAGCGAGGCGATGACCTTTCCCCAGGTGCCGGCGTAACCGGCGCCGCGCTCCCGCATCAGCGCCAGCGGGGCGCGCGGGCCGATCAGCGAGGCGTCGAGGTTCTCGTCGAGGAGGTAGGCGTAGCACTGGTCGGCGGAGATCGGGCTGTAGCCGGCCTTGAAGCGGGGACCGCCGTAATACACCTCCGCGCAGTCCATCTCGGCGGGGCGCTGTGCGACCACCCGGAAGATCGACATGCCGACCGGTCGCGGCCTGTCCGTGATGCCGATGAGCCCGCGCATGGCCGAGTTGATGCCGTCGGCGCCGACCACGAGGTCGTAGCGGCCGACGGAGCCGTCGGTGAAGGTCGCGTCCACGTGGGTGGGCGAGTGGTCGAGCCGCTCGGCGGTCAGCCCGAGCCGGACCTGCACCCCTTGCGCGTAGACCGCGTCGCACAGCGCGTTCTGCAGGTCCGAGCGCAGCGCGCCCGCAGTGGACGGCAGGTCCGGCCCGCCGGTGTGCGGGGTGGACAGCTGCGTGATCAGACCGCCGTCGGCCCGGCGCAGCCGCATGAGGTCGAACGGCACTGCCCGGGCGAGCACCCGATCCAGCACCCCCACCGAGCGCAGCGCCTTGAGCGCGTTGCCCTGGAGGGTGATGCCGTGGCCCACACCGAACCACTGGGGGGAGATCTCGACGAGGTCCACTTCGGTGCCGCGCTGGGCGAGCGCGAGGGCGAGCACGCTTCCGGTGATGCCGCCGCCGACGACGAGCACCTTCTGTACGGGCATGGGCGATCCTTGCGAACGTAGAAGAAGAGGGGAGTCAGCCGGCGAAGCGCGGCCCGAGCTCGTGGTAGTGCTCGACGGCCGGCGGCTCGGCGAAGAACGGTCCGACCAGGGCCCGCCAGCGGCTGAAGCGTTCGGACTCCCTGAACCCGACCGTGTGGGCCTCGACCGACTCCCAGCCGACCAGCAGGAGATACGTCCGCGGTCGCTCCTCGCACCGCAGCAGCTCGGCCCAGCGGAACCCGTCGGCCTCCGCGAGCACCTCGCGGGCCTTGCCGAAGACCTCCTCGAACTCCGCTTCCCGGCCGGCCTCGACGGTCAGCTCGGCATGCTCGACGACCACGTGCTACTCCTCGGGTGGTGGGGTGCTCCGAGCCTGATCGGAGGTCGATGCAGGGTCAACGGATCGAGGCATCGGCAAGGGGGACGTCATGCATCCCGTACGGCGATGGAGGCCCAGTTCAGGGCCTGGGCGGGCCGCTGATGGCAGCCATCGTGAACGGCCATTTCCGCCGGCCCGCCCGGCTGCCTAGCGTCGACGGTGAGCCCCCGCATCCGTACGAGGAGAGCCGCCCGTGCCCGATCCACTACCGACCCACGCCGGACCGTTCGCGCTCGGCACCTTCAGCAGCAGCGCCGGCACCTTCCCCGGCCTGGTCAGCGGGGCACGCGTGCGTGGCCTGTCCGACCAGGTGCCCTCCGTGCGCGCGATCGTCGAGGACTGGGACGCCTGGCTGCCCCGCCTCCACGACCTCGCCGCCTCGGCCGACGGCACCTGGCACGACCTGGCCGGACTGCGCGTCCTGATCCCGTTCGAACCGGGCCAGATCCTGCAGAGCGGCGCCAACTACCGCAAACACGTGGTCGATCTGGTCGCCGCAGAGAAAGAGAGCGTGCACGGTGCCACCCCCGAGGAGGCCCGCGCCGACGCCGAGAAGATGATGGACGAGCGGATCCGGGGCGGGGTGCCGTACGTCTTCCTCGGCTCACCGCGCGCGATGACCGGCCCATACGACGACATCGTGCTCCCCGGGCTCGGTGAGCAGCACGACTGGGAACTCGAACTCGCCCTGGTCATCGGCAAGTCGGGCCGGGACATTCCGGTCGAGGACGCGATGTCCCACGTCGCCGCCTACACGATCTGCAATGACCTCACCACCCGCGACCGCCTCTACCGGCCCGATCTGAAGGCCATCGGCACCGACTGGTTCACCGCCAAGAACGCCGACACCTTCCTGCCGACCGGCCCCTTCCTCGTCCCGGCCGCCTTCGTCGGAGACCCGAACGACCTGCGGATCACGCTCCGCCACAACGGCGTCGTCCGCCAGGACGAGTCCACCAAGGACATGATCTTCGACATTCCGCGGCTCATCGCGTACGTCTCCACGACCACCACCCTGCGCCCCGGCGACCTGCTGCTCACCGGCTCCCCGGCCGGAAACGGCGCGCACTGGGGCGTCTTCCTCAAGCCGGGCGACGTCATGGAGTCGCAGATCACCGGTCTGGGCCACCAGCGCAACACCGTCAGGAGCCACGTATGAGCAGCTTCCAGCCCATCACCCATCTGCGCCATGTCGACCTGGCCGTACCGGACTTCGACACCCAGCGCGCCTTCTACGGCAGCACCTGGGGCCTGACGGAGGTCGCGAACGACAGCGGCATCGCGTTCTTCGCCGCCGAGGGCAGCCCCGAGCAGTACATCGTGCGGATCCGCAAGGACGAGCGGAAGCGGATGGACCTGGTGGCCTTCGGGGCCGTCTCCCCGGCCGCGGTGGATGAGCTGGCGGTGAGGCTGGGCCGGGCGGGAGTTCAACTCCTCGGTGAACCAAGGGTGTTGGACACCCCGGGTGGTGGATACGGCTTCCGGTTCTTCGACCCGGACGGACGCGTCGTCGAGGTGTCCGCCGACGTCGCCACCCGCACCCACCGCAGGATCGAGGAGCGCGAGGCCGTCCCGGTCCGGCTCTCGCACTGCGTGGTCAACTCCCAGGACCCGCAGGCGCTTCGCGACTTCTACCTCGAGCATCTGGGCTTCCGGCTCACCGACACCCTGTTCTCCACGCACATGGGCGACCTCATGTACTTCCTGCGGTGCAGCCCGCTGCACCACTCCTTCGCCATCGCGCGCGGCCCCCATGCCTCCCTGCACCACGCGTCGTTCGAGATGCGCGGCGTCGAGGAGTACATGCGCGGCACCGGGCGGGCGCTGCGGGCCGGGACCCGGCTCACCTGGGGTCCGGGTCGCCACCTCGCCGGCGACAACACCTTCTCCTACTTCCACGACCCGCACGGCAACACCGTCGAGTACACCACCGAACTCGCCGTCCTCGAAGAGGACGTGTGGCACCCGGGCCGCCACGACGTCGACGACCCGATCACCCAGGACCAGTGGGGCACCGCCGACCCGATGAGCGAGTCGGTCGCCAAGGAGCAGTTCAACGACCCCGACGTGCTCTTCGAAGCGCCGCCCGTCTGAGCAACCACCCGCAGAAAGGCCGCAGTTGTGGCAGAGATCCTGAAGCACGCCGTACCCAAGGCGGAGGTCACCGCCTCCCTCGGCCAGGTGCGCGAGACCGTCGCCGGCGTCATCGCGGACATCCGCGAGCGCGGCGACGCGGCCGTGCGCGCGTACTCCGAGAAGTTCGACAGGTGGAGCCCCGACTCCTTCCGGCTGTCCGCCGAGGAGGTCGAGAAGATCGTCGCCTCGGTGCCGCAGCAGGTCATCGACGACATCCGCTTCGTCCAGGAACAGGTGCGCACCTTCGCCCGCCATCAGCTCGACTCCCTGCGGGAGTTCGAGGTGGAGACGCTGCCGGGTGTCCGGCTGGGCCAGAAGCACATCCCGGTGCAGGCCACGGGCGCGTACATCCCCGGCGGCCGCTACCCGCTCACCGCCTCCGCCCACATGACCATCGTCACCGCCAACGTCGCGGGCGTGCCGCGCGTGGTCGCCTGCACACCGCCCATCCACGGCGAGATCCCGGCCGCCACCGTGGCCGCCATGCATCTGGCGGGCGCGGACGAGATCTGGCTGCTCGGCGGGGTCCAGGCGGTCGCCGCGATGGCCGTCGGCACCGACTCGATGCAGCCGGTGAACCTGATCGCCGGGCCCGGCAACGCCTACGTCGCCGAGGCCAAGCGGCAGCTCTTCGGCGAGATCGGCATCGACCTGTTCGCCGGACCGACCGAGATCCTCGTCCTCGCCGACGAGCACGCCGACCCCTTCGTCTGCGCCGTCGACCTGCTCTCCCAGGCCGAGCACGGCCCGGACTCCCCGGCGGTACTCATCACCACCTCCCGCGAGGTCGCCGAGAAGACCATCGCCCAGGTCGAGCGGATCCTGCCCGGCATGCCGACCCGCGACTACGCCGAGCCCGCCTGGCGCGACCACGGCCAGGTGCACATCGTCGACACGATCGACGAACTGTACGCACTCGCCGACGAGTTCGCCTTCGAGCACGTCGAGGTGCTCACCGCCGAGCCGCGCCTGGCGCTGGAGAAGATGACCCAGTACGGCGCCCTGTTCCTCGGCGAGGGCACCTGCGTGTCCTTCGGCGACAAGGTCATCGGCACCAACCATGTGCTGCCGACTCGTGGCGCCGCCCGCTACACCGGCGGCCTGTGGGTGGGGAAGTACCTCAAGACCGTGACCTACCAGGAGGTCACCGACACCGAATCGCAGGCCCTGCTCGGCCGGCTGTGCGGGCGCGCCGCCCGCGTCGAGCTGTTCGAGGGCCATGCGCGCTCCGGCGACGTACGCGCCGCCAAGGCCGCCGGGGACGAGCTGCCGTGGAACAAGGCGTGAACCTGGACGGGCGTACGGCGCTCGTCACCGGCGGGGGAGGCCCGCTGGGGCGGGCCTTCGCCCTGGCCCTGGCCGGCGCGGGTGCCCGCGTGATCCTCGTCGGCCGCGGCGAACAGGCCCTCGCGGACGCCTCGGCCCGGGTGGCCGAGGAGGGCGGCAAGGCCCGTACGGCGGTGTGCGACGTCTCCGACCCCGCCTCGGTCGGGCGACTGGCCGCCGAACTGGCCGACGAGGACGTGTCGTTGCTCGTCAACAACGCGGGCATCGCGGGCCCGGTGCGGCCGCTCGTCGACGTCGAACCGGACGAGTGGGACGACGTGTTCGCGATCAACGTCCGCGGCGTCTACCTGATGTGCCGCGCCTTTCTGCCCCCGATGATCGAGGCCGGCCGGGGCGACGTCGTCAACGTCGCCTCGGTCAGCGGCAAGCGCCCGCTGCTTAACCGCACCCCGTACACCGCCTCCAAGATGGCGCTGCTGGGGCTGACCCGGACGCTGGCCGGGGAGGTCGGCCCGCGGGGCGTCGCGGTCAACTCCCTTTCCCCCGGCCCGGTCCGGGGCCCGCGCATGGACCGCAACTTCCGGCTGACCGCCGACCTGACCGGCTGCACGGTCGAGGAGGCCGAACGCGACTTCGCCTCCCGCGCCGCCCTGGGCCGGCTGGTCGAGGAGGACGAGGTGGCGAGCGCATTGCTGGCGATGCTCGCGATGCCCGGGCTGTGCGGTGCGGACATCGACCTGTCGGCGGGGATGATCGCACCGGCGTAGACGGACAGGGCTCTGCTAACGGCGAGGTGGACGGCGTGTCAGCCGCCCGCCTCGCCGTTCTGCATGCCCACGATCAAGCCCTGTGACCACTCTGTGTCATCGCCATGAACCAGGCCGCCCGATCCGAGGCATCGGGTTCCGCAATGCGTGTGTGAACCGCCTATTCCCTGTTCCCCGGGGCTGCTTCACTCCCTCATGTGCACCTCAGGTGCCCAGGCCCGAGCCGTCGCAGCCGCGCATCGGACGGCTGGTTCGTCACACTCCGCAACGGCTCACCCTCTCCGTGGGAAGGCATGCAATGACGCTGATCACCCGACGCTCCCTACTGATCGCCGGTACGGCGACCGCCGGAGCCCTGCTCGTCCCGGTCGGCTCCGCGACCGCCGCTCCGACGGCGTCCGGCACGCAGATCACCGTCGGCTCCGGCGAGACGTACGAGCTCTCCGCGACCACCCGGGTGAGCCGGCTGACCATCGCGGACGGCGGCAGGATCGTCGCCCCGGACGGCCACAGCATCTCCCTGACCGTCGACGGCGTGGAGACCGGCCAGCTCCTGACCGAGACCGGCGGCACCGCGACCCTCATCCGGGCGGGCACCTACCAGGGCGATGTCGTCCTCACCGTCGCCGCGGCGAACGAGGTGACCTATGAGACCCTCACCTTCCCCTTCCGGCAGGCGCTGTACGTCGACGGCGAGGGAGTCGTGCGCGACAAGTCCGTCCTCGCGGCCGTCCTCGGCGGCAAGCTCACCGACACCCTCGCCAGAAACGTGTCGATCACCTCGACCGGCGAGTGCTTCGACGGCGTGTACGTGAAGGACGCCACCTACACCCTCGATCGGCCCGCCATCTCCCTGACCGGCAACGGCCGTTGCGACTTCGCCGGGTACGGTGCCGCGGTGGTCGGCGACGGCTCCTCCACCAGGCTGGTCGTCGACGGCGCCCGCATCAGCAACAAGGGTGTGGTGCGCACCGGAGTCATCTCCAACGACGGCGCGAGCGTCGTCGTGAAGAACTCCTCCGTCCGCTGCCGCAACGGCGTCCTGCCCGCCGACTACCAGGCCACCGTCGAGACCCCGTACATGGAGTCGGTGCCCTGGATGCTCGGCCTGGACGGCACCGTCCGCGCCACCAACCTCATCGGCAAGAACAGCACCGCCACCTATCTCAACTCCACGGTGTTCTCGGAGACTTGGGGTGCCCTGTCGGTCGAGGGCGGCAGCGGCCTCAAGCTGACCGCGGTCAACAGCCACGTCGGCAACACCGGGGAGTACGGCTACGGCACCTACGCCATCGGCGACGCCACCGTCCGCGTCCTGGGCTCCCGCTTCGACGTCGGCAGCTACGCCACCATCATCGCCGGGCCGGCCGCGGTCGTGCACTACGGCGACAGCACCGCCGACGCCGTCGCCGCGCTCGACACCGAGCTGGAACTGGGGCTGACGGCAGGCGAGTTGGCGTCGATCCCGGCCCGAAACACGGTCGTGAACTCCGGCCACTTCGGCTACATGTTCTTCGGCGCCGGCACGCTCACCCTCGACGGCGGCACCGTCATCAATTCCGAACGGGCCAC
This sequence comes from Streptomyces sp. NPDC001401, assembly GCF_042895385.1. Lineage (NCBI taxonomy): Bacteria > Bacillati > Actinomycetota > Actinomycetes > Kitasatosporales > Streptomycetaceae > Streptomyces > Streptomyces sp. NPDC001401. The sequence continues at coordinate 85,450 of NZ_JBIAWI010000020.1, read as the reverse complement.
CTTCCTCAACAAGGGCCAGCAGACCGCCATCACCGTCGACGGCTCCAAGGGCGCCCGTCTCAACCCGCGCGACGGGATCATCCTTCAGATGATCGAGCTGGACGACCCGGGCCCGGTCAACGTCAACGGCAAGATGATGAACACCGGCGTCTACACCGAGCCCACCGGCGAGCCCACGAAGGACTCCACCTTCGACACCACCGCCGTCCACACCGCCGACGCGGCCGCCACCTTCGCTTCCATCGCGCTTCGGGGCGACTTCTACAACGGCATGCGCAAGGGCAAGAACATGGTCCTGACCTTCGAGGACGCGACGGTGGAGGGCGTCATCTCGGCGACGAAGGCCAAGCACCGGGTCTCCAGCATCGACTCGTCCACCTTCTACGAGCTGGGCATCGTCACCAACACCGTGCAGGCCGCCGTCAACAACGGCGCCATCGTCAAGCTGAACAGCGGCTCCAAGTGGACGGTCACCGCTACCTCGTACCTGACCGCGCTCACCCTCGCCTCCGACGCCGCCGTGGGGGCGCCGCTCGGCAAGTCGGTGACGATGACCGTGGACGGCACCGAGGTTGCCATCACCGCCGGCAAGACGTACACGGGGGCGATCACGCTGACCGTCGCCTGACCTCGGCGCACCGGCCGGAAACCGTCCCGCCTCGGGCGCCCACGGTTCCGGCCGGTCCCCGGTGCTTGCCGCGGTGGGTTTGCGGCTATATCTCCGGTGCGGGACTCGATCCGAGGAAGGCGGGCAGCATGGATCGCACGGATCCCTTCACCGGTGATGTGGTGGTCAAGGCGACGGTGGCCGGAAAGCTGTGGGAGCTCCAGCAGGAGTTCTCCTACAAGAACCCGGAGGATCTCGAGCACGGGGGCAGGACCGACCCCATTCGGATCCCCGTCCCGCTCGAGACGGACTTCGCGTCGGTGCCGCGTGCCTTCGTCTGGCTGTTTCCGCGCTACGGCGTGTACACCCGATCGGCCATTCTGCACGACTACCTGTGCGGGCAGGACTCGGTGCGGCGGGCCGAGGCCGACACGATCTTCCGCGTCTCGATGAAGGAACTCGACGTGGCGCTGGCCCGCCGCTGGGTGATGTGGGCCGGGGTCCGCGCCGGTGGCATGTGGGAGGCCGTGCGAAACGGCGGGATGTGGCGGGCGGTCCGCTCGCGTGCGGTCTTGCAGAGGGCCGCGGGATGGCTCCTGGTCGCCGTTCCGACCGCCGCGTTCCTGGCCGTGCCGGCCGTCGTGATCAGCGTCTGGCTCGTCCTGTTCTGGCTGATCGAGAAGTTCCTCTACCTGGTGCTGAAGGCCTTCAGGAAGGAACCGAACCACCCCAAGCTGCTCTTCAGGACCGGCTGAGCCGTCAGGACCGCGCCTCCGCCTCCTTGGCGATCCGGTCGAACTGGGCGCCCATGGCCGCCGCCAGGGCCTGCGCACCGGACAACGGGCGCACCATGACGGTCAGTTCGTCGATCAGGCCCTCCTCGTCGAGGTGGATGAAGTCGCAGCCGCTCAGCTCGCGGTCGCCCACCCGCGCCGTGAACACCAGCGCGTGGTCGCGCCCGTCGGCCCCGGCGAGCTCGCGCTCGTAGCGGAAGTCCTCGAAGACCTTCGAGACCGCGCGCAGGATCGCCGCGGTGATCGCCCTGCCCGGGTAGGGCTTGAACACCACCGGGCTGGTGAAGACGACGTCTTCTGCCAGCAGCGCCTCGACGGCGTCGAGATCACCTGCCTCGACCGCCTCGCGGAACGCGCGCATCGGATCACCTCATAGTGAACTAGTGGAGTAGGTGCCGATGAGAATAATCAGCCGTGGGGGGCGTGTCCAGCGGTGCGTTCCCCTAAGCTGGCGCTGATGTTCAGCCCCGAAGGTCCCAGTCTGCGCGAGCTCGCCGTCCAGGCGCTGTCGTCCGTCGAGCACGGCTACGACCTGCTCGCCCCGAAGTTCGACCACACCCCCTTCCGGACGCCCGACTCCGTGCTGGACGCCGTCGCTGCGGCGCTGGCGCGGACCGGGCCCTTCGACGCCGGGCTCGACCTGTGCTGCGGCACTGGTGCGGGAGCTGACGTGCTGGCGCGGGTGTGCCGGCGAAGCGTCACGGGCGTCGACTTCAGTGCGGGCATGCTCGCCGTGGCCCAGCAGGGCGTACGGCCGGCGGGGCCGAGGGTGTCCTGGGTGCGGGGGGACGCCCGCGCGCTCCCCTTCGGTCCCGGCGCCTTCGACCTGGTGGTGAGCTTCGGGGCGTTCGGGCACTTCCTGCCCGGGGAGCTGCCGGGTCTGTTCGCCCAGGTCCACTCCGTGCTGCGGCCCGGAGGCCGCTTCGCCTTCCCCATCCTCGCCCCGCCGAGACTTGCGTCCCCCGCCTTCTGGATGCTGCTCGGCTTCGACGCGGTGATGCGGGTGCGCAATGCCCTGTGGCGGCCGCCGTTCGTCATGTACTACCGGGCCTTCCGGCTCGCGGACGTGCGGCGGGAGCTGGAGTGGGCCGGGTTCCGAGTGGGCCTTCAGACACTGCCGGAGTTCGGGCGGCGCAGTGACGGCAGCCCGCGCGTACGCATGGTCGTGGCCGTCCGCTCCTGACGAGGGCGAAGCCGGCGGTCACGGTCCGGGTACGTCGGCCACGCCGCCCAGCGCCAGCGCGATCGCCGCGTCCGGCCCCAACTCCCGCCCCTCGCGCACCGCTTCGGTGAACCGGGCGTCTCCGAGGGAGGCGCGCAGCCGGCGCTCGTACTCGCGGTGGAAGACCGTCCGGTCGGGTCTGCCGAGCTGCGGCAGGCCGGCCGCGTGCCACAGGCGCCTGCTGATGCCCAGGAGACGGGCGGCGAGTTCCTCCTCGCCGCGCGCAGCCTGTGCGGCCACCAGCAGGTCGGCGACCGCGGCGGCGCCGAGCCGGTCGTGCACCCGCCACTTGGCGGCCAGCGCCTCGCGCGACGAACGCACCGCCTCGTCCAGATGGCCGAGACCGATCGCGGCGAGCGCGAGGAAGAAGTCGCCCCAGGCTCGCATCCACAGCTCCCCGAGCTTGGCGCACTCGGCGCGCAACCGGTCGGCGACCGCCGCGCACCGCTCGAACGCGGCCTGGCTGGCCAGCAGATACGCTTGCAGGGCGAGCGTCAGCAGCTGGAAGAACTCGGCGCCGCCGTCGGCCGCAGGCGCCTGTCCGACCCTCCCGTACAGCACCGCGGACCGTGCCGACTCGCCCCGCACGGCAAGGCTCGCCCCCGTCAACGGCAAAGCGGGCACGGGCAGTCGACGCTCCTCGGCCAGCCAGACATAGGCGGCGCTGACCGACTCGGCGGCCTCCAGATCTTCTGGGACGACCGTGACCAGCCGATGGGCCCAGACCGCGAGTGTGTGCTCGGGCCCCGGGCCGTCGGGGGCGCGGCGCAGCGCCCGCTCCAGATAGCCGCGGCCCTCCTCGGTGAAACCGCAGGCGAACCAGAAGAACCAGAGAGAACCCGTGAGTTCGAGCGCTGTATCGGGTTCCGGCGCCGCAAGACACTCCTCGATCGCCAGACGCAGGTTGGCGCGTTCCGAGGTCAGCCGCTCGGCCCACATCCGCTGGCCGGGCCCGAGCCACTCCGCCTCGCCCTGGCGGGCGATCCAGCGGAAGTAGTCGCGGTGGCGGCGCCGCACCGCCTCCGCCTCGCCCAGTCCGGTCAGCCACTCGGCGCCGAACGAGCGGACCGTGTCCAGCATCCGGTAGCGCACCGCCACCCCCTCACCGTCCCGGGTGACGATGGACTTCTCGGTGAGCGAGGCGAGCAGGGCGAGGATCTCCTCCGCGTCCAGGGGGCCGCCGTGGCACACGAATTCGGCCGCCTCCACGTCCCAGCCACCCGCGAACACCGAGAGCCGGGCCCACAGCAGCCGCTCCAGCGGGGTGCACAGCTCATGGCTCCAGCCGATCGCGGTGCGCAGCGTCTGGTGCCGGGCAAGACGCGGCCGGGCGGGCGAGACCAGCAGGTCGAAGCGGGAGTCCAGGCCCTCCAGGAGCCGGTGCAGCGGGAAGCCGCGCAGCCGTACGGCGGCCAGTTCCAGCGCCAGAGGGATCCCGTCGAGGCGGGCGCAGACCGCGGCCACATGGGCCCGGTTGGCGTCGGTGAGCGCGAACGACGGCACCGCGGCCGCCGCCCGGGTCGTGAACAGCGCCACAGCGTCGTCGCGCTCCCCCAGCGGCAGCGGCGCCACCGTCAGCAGATGCTCGCCCGGCACGCCCAGCGGCTGCCGGCTGGTGGCCAGCACCCGCAGCTCCGGAACATTCGCGAGGAGCTCCTGTACGACTCGTGCGCCCTCGTCCAGGACGTGCTCGCAGGTGTCCAGCACAAGCAGTACCGGCGCCCCCGCCAGGTGCTCGCAGACCGCCTCCAGCAACGGGCGCAGTGTCTGCTCCGTCAGCCGGGTCGCCTGCGCCACCGTGTTCGTCAGCAGCTCCGGGTCGCTGAGCTCCGACAGCTCCACCAGCCATGCCCCGCCCAGGAACCCGGCCTTCGCGGCGTGCGCGGCCCGCAGCGCCAGCCGGGACTTGCCCACACCCCCGGGCCCCGTCAGCGTCACCAGCCGTTCGGTCCCCAACAGCCCCGCGATCTCGGCGAGTTCGAGCTGCCGGCCGACGAAAACGTTCGCCTCGGCGGGAAGGTTGCCGATCCTGCCGCCCTGCACAGAGGCCGCCATCGTCCCCCCTCACCCGGAACCGATGGCGGACACGATAACCCCTCACGGCAGGCCTGCTTCCGGCGTAGCGTGGAAGCGGTCCGTCCACCGAGGGAGGTACGGGGATGGCCGTCACACCCACCCTGAAAACTGTGGGACAGATGCGCCAGGGAGACCACCTGCTCCTCGGCTACGACACGGACGAGGAGCGCGAGACCGTCCTCGTCGCCTTCCTGCTGGACGGCCTGGCCAGCGGGCAGCGCGGACTCCTGCTGCCGCCCGTCGACATCCCGGCCGGCGTCGCCCTGTCCTTCCTGGAGGCGCACGGCTGCCGGGTCGACGAGGAACTCGCGGCCGGTCGGCTGCGCGTCGATCCGCACCTCGCCGGCCCCGAGGGGCTGTGGGACCTGGACGAGGTGATCCGCCGCGAGACCCGCCGCGCCGTCGGCGACGGCTTCCTCGGCCTGCGCGTGTGCACGGAGATCCTGCGCGCCCAGGCAGGAAGGGAACTCAAGACCCTGCACGACAGCGAGCTGTTGCTCGACCCCGTCTTCTCCTCGCTGCCGGTCCTCGGCATCTGCCAGTACGACCGCCGGATCTTCGACGAGACGGAACTCGCCCCGCTCGCCGGGCTGCACCACGGGCGGGTCGGCGCCGACGAGGTGTGGCGCGACGACCTCCTGGCCATCACCCGCACCTTCGCACCCCCGGGCCTCGCCCTCGCCGGAGAGGTGGACGACAGCAACGTCACGGCCGTCGCCCGCGCCCTGCACGCCGAGACCGCCCGCGCCCGGGCCCGTACCGCGGATCGTGGCCACACCCATCTCGACCTGCACGAGCTGCGTTTCATCGACGTCGGCGCGCTGCGCCTGCTCGTGTTCACGGCACTCGGCCTGTATTCGGCGGGCGGCGCCCTCGAACTGGCGGGCGTCGCCCCGCACATCCAGCGGGTGATGCGGGTGACCGGCTGGGACCGGGTCCCGGGCCTGCACATCGAGCCGGAAGGGCAGGAAGGAGGAGGACCCTGACCGACTTCGTCCACCAGGCGCTGCGCTACGCCTCGGACGATCAGTTCCTGGACACGACCACCGGCTTCGTCCGCGACGGCGTGGCGACGTTGACGAGGGATTCGTAGCGCGTCCATTCCCGTACGACACGGTGTCGTACGGCTGTCCTTCCGGCGCCCGGGGCGCGGTCACCCCGCGGCGGGCAGCGTGAACTCGTAGACCAGGGCATCCGGCTGGGCGTCCACCACCAGGTCGGTGATCTCCAACGGCCGTGCGTACTGGTCGTGCACGCGCCGCCTGACCCGCACCGAGGGGGCGTCCGCGAGCGGGGTGATGGAGTCCCGGTGGTGCAGGGCCAGGCCCGCCCTGCGCATCCAGTCGTAGGCGCGGTGCAGCTGGGCAGAGGCGGCGCCGTCGGCGCGGTCGCGGTAGCGGGCCAGTTCCTCGACCTCGGAGAGGGCCACGGCCGAGAACGACGTCACGGCCGTACGGCGTCCGCGGCCGTCGGCGCCGGCCGACTCATAGCGGTGTACGAGGGTCGGGCGGTGCGGGGCCAGTCCGAGGGCCGCGGCGTGCTCCGGCGGGGGAGTCTCCCAGGTGACCGTGGCCCGGTCCACCGTGCCCGGATCCGCGGCGCGGGCGCCGACCGGGAAGGCCAGCGAGGATGCCGTCTCCACCGGCAGGCCGGGCAGCGTGGCGTGGCTGCCCCGCCGGTCGGTGGCGACCAGACCGTCCCGGCGCAGCACCTCCAGCGCCTGCCGGACGGTCTCCCGGCTGACGCCGAAGTGCCCGGCCAACTGCCGCTCGCCCGGCAGGCGTTCACCGGGCGGGACGCTGCCGTCGCGCAGCTCGCCGAGCAGCTGCATGGCGACGCGCCAGTACAGCGGATCCCCTGCGCGTTCGTCTTCGGTGAGGGGAAGGTCGTGCGGGGTGGTGCGGGCCATGCCGCGCCTCCTGTTTTGGTGACATGCCGTAGCCGTGCGGGCTGATTGCGTCACCAGATCTAGCATTGGTCTAAACCACGGGGGAAGACCGGCCTGCCGGTTCGGCCGAAACCGGCCCGCCCCGACTGCCGCTCACAGTGCGCCGTACAGGGCCTCGATCAGGGCCATCTTCCGTGGGTCGTCGGCGATATGAGGCCCCATCCGGTTCATCACATACCCCAGGGACACCCCCGCCTCCGGGTCGGCAAGACCGCAGGAGCCGCCGAAGCCGTCGTGTCCGAAAGCCCGCGGGTTGGGCCCGTACGAGCCGTTCGGGCCGCTCAGCCACAGGCCGAGCCCGATCTCCGTCTCATGACCGAGGCCGGTGCCGAGGACCAGGTCCCGGCAGCTGCCCTGCCCCTCACGCACCCGCTCGGCCGCCTCGGCGGACAGCACGCGGTGGCCGTCGTACGCGCCCCGGCCCGCGAAGATCCCGTACAGTGCGGCCACCGCCCGCGCGGTCCCGTGCCCGTTCGCGGCCGGGATCTCGGCGGCCCGCCACTCGGGCGTGTTGGCCTCGCCCGCGCCCACCAGCGGATTGGCCAGCGCGGCAAGGGCCTCCGGCGTCAACTGGCTGAAGATCGCGGCCTGTTCGCTGCTGGAGGCGGCCGGCGGATGCACCAGCTCGGCCGCTCGGTCGGCCTCCTTCTCCGGCAGTCCGACGGTGAAGTCGATCCCCAGCGGCCCGGTCACCTCCCGCTCCAGAAAAGCCCCCGGCAGCAGCCCCGAGATGCGCCGCACGACCTCACCGACCAGGAAGCCGTAGGTGAGCGCGTGATACCCGGACCGCGTCCCCGGCTCCCACCAGGGCTCCGTCGCCGCGAGCCGCTGCGTGGTCAACTCCCAGTCGTAGAGCTGCTCCAGCGAGTGCGGCTCGCGCAGCCCGGACAGCCCCGCCCGGTGCGACAGCAGATGCCGTACGAGGATCTTGTCCTTGCCGGCCGCGGCGAACTCCGGCCAGTACGCGGCCACCGGCGCGTCGAGGTCCAGCAGCCCCCGGTCGGCGAGGAGGTGCGCGCACAGTGCGACCGGACCCTTCGTCGTCGACCACACATTGACCAGCGTGTCGCGCTCCCAGGGCCGCGTGCGGGCCGCGTCGGCCCAGCCGCCCCACAGATCCACGACCGTCGTGCCGTCGACGGTGACGGCGAGCGCGGCGCCGAGTTCTCCCCGGTCCCGGAAGTTCTCCTCGAACGCCGTCCGCACCGCCGCGAACCGCTCGTCGCAGTGGCCGTGCACCTCTGGCTCGCGCTCCGACATGGGCCCTCCGTCGTCCGCAGGAAGCCCGGGCCGCGACGCTGCGGCCCGGGGTTCCCTGAACGTACCGACTGGTCGGACTGGAGGGAAGGTCAGAGGAGGAACAGCTTCCCGGCGGGCTCCTGGTGACCCTCGGCCGTGTGCCAGTAGTCCCGCGTCTCGGCCGCCAGGCCCGCGCCGTCGAACCGCACGAAGACGCAGCCGGCCAGGGCGGACGCGGCGCCGCCCTCCTCGGCCAGCACCCGGAACTCGGCCACGGCGACGCCGTCCTGGCCGACGACCGGCGGCGAGAACCGCACGTCCGTCACCCGCTCGTGCGCGAACGACCACCGTAGATACTCGGCCAACTCGCCCCGCCCCCGGTGCGGCTCGCGGAACGGCATCGAGCGGTGGACGCACTCCTCGGCATACAGCTGAAGCAGCGCGTCCACATCGTGCGCCGCCCACGCCCGCTCCCAGACCCGGACGAAGCGCTCGGCCGCCTCACGCGTCCCCATACCGCTCGCTCCTCACACGTACGACCGCAGCCACTTCAGCTTGGCCGCCTCCTGGTAAGGCCCGCCACCTTCATGGTCGTTGAAGTCGTACACCTCGATCGCCTTGTCGTCGTGCGCCCAGGCGTTGAAGGCGGCGAAGACGGTCGAGGGCGGGCAGGTCTGGTCCTCCAGGGCTGCCGAGAACAGGGCCGCGGCACGGCCGCGGGAGGCGAAGTGCACGCCGTCGAAGTACGACAGGGTGCGCAGGGCGTCCGCGCTACGGCCGCGGTGGGTCTTGAGGAACAGGCCGATCTCACGGTACGGGTGACGGTCCGTCAGTGTCGCGGCGCGTGGGTAGTCGCACAGGAACGGCACGTCCGGGGCGATCGCGGTCAGATCCGGGACCAGACCGCCCACCGCGATGGTGATGCCGCCGCCCTGGCTGGCGCCGACGGCGACCGTGCGGCTCGCGTCGGTCAGCGGGTGCGAACGGGCCGCCTCCACGGCACGCACCGCATCCGTGAACACCCGCCGGTAGTAGTAGTTCTCGGGCGCGTCGATACCGCGGGTCATGAAACCGGGGAAGGCCGGCGCGCCGCCCACCGGGTCGGCGGTGCCGCCGCCCCCGCCCCACGCGCTGCCCTGCCCGCGCGTGTCCATCACGAAGTGCGCCCGGCCCGTGGACGCCCACAGCAGGTGCTCGTGCGGCAGTCCGCGCCCGCCGCCGTATCCGATGAACTCCACGACCAGCGGTATCGGCTCCTCGGCCGCGGCCGGCAGCGTCAGCCAGCCCTTCACCGGGTGCCCGCCGAACCCCGCGAACGTCACGTCGTACACCCGGACCGTCGTCAGGCCCGTGTCGACCGGTTCGAAACGGGCGTCCAGGTCGTGCTCGCGGGCCTCCTGCAGGGTCTTGGACCAGAACGCGTCGAAGTCCTCGGGCTCGACGGACGTGCTGCGGTACTCGTGGAGCTCGTCGAGGGGGAGGTCGAACAGGGCCATGTAGGACCGCCTTTGCGAAGGGACAGCTACGAACGGAGAGTGCGGATGATCACACCGTACGTGGGTGGTCGGACGACTCGCCAGGTCTTTCCGGTCGTATCTGTCTACGATGGGCGGCATGTCGTCAGCCGTGGATCTGCTGGTCAAGGACGCCGGACAGCTGGTCGTCGACGGGGACCGCGAGATCCCCGGCGGCTGGGTGGCCGTCACCAATGGTCGGGTCACCGCCGTGGGCCCGGCCGGGACCGAGCCCGAGGCCCGCACGACCGTCCCCGCGGCCGGACGGCTGGTCACCCCTGGCCTGATCAACACGCACCACCACATCTACCAGAACCTCACCCGCTCCTACGCCCCCGCGGTCAACGGCACCCTCTTCGACTGGCTGACCACCCTGTACCCCCTCTGGTCCGCCCTCGACGAAGAGGCCGCCTACGTGTCGGCGTACGTCGGCATGGCCGAACTGCTGATGGGCGGCTGCACCACCTCCTCCGACCACCTGTACGTCCACCCCCGCCCGCACCTCGTCGACTCCGAGATCCGCGCCGCCCGCGACATCGGCTTCCGCTTCCACGCGACCCGCGGCTCCATGACCCGCTCCGTCGAGGACGGGGGACTGCCGCCCAGGAGCGTCACCCAGACCACCGACGAGGTGCTCGCCGACAGCGAGCGGCTGATCAAGGCCCACCACGACCCGAGGCCGGGCGCACTGATCCGTGTCGCGCTCGCACCCTGCTCGCCGTTCTCGGTGACCAAGGAGGTCATGACGGCGACCGCCGAACTCGCCGAGCGCCACGACGTACGCCTGCACACCCACCTCGCCGAGGACCACGACGAGGACACCTACTGCCTCGAGACCTACGGCTGCCGGCCCGTCGAGTACTTCGAGGACTGCGGCTGGATGAGCGACCGCACCTGGGTCGCCCACTGCATCTACCCCAACGACGACGAACTGCGCCGCCTCGCCGCCGCCGGTGTCGGCGTGGCCCACTGCCCCAGCTCCAACATGCTCATCGGCGGCGGCACCGCGCGCGTGAAGGAGATGCGCGCGCTCGGACTGCCCGTCGGCATCGGCTGCGACGGCTCCGCCTCCACCGACCACGCCTCCCTCTGGATGGAGACGCGCGGCGCCCTGCTGCTGGGCCGCTACCGCGGCGGACCCGGCGCGATGACCGCCCGCGACGCCCTCGACATCGCCACCCGCGGCTCGGCCCGCTGCCTCGGCCGCGCCGACGAGTTGGGGCATCTGCGCCCGGGCGCCTGCGCCGACCTGGTCGTCTGGGACCTCCACGAGGTCGCCCTCGCGGGGGCGTTGAGCGACCCCGTCGAGGCATGGCTGCGCTGCGGGCCGGCCCGCGCCTGGACGACGGTGGTCGGAGGCCGGGTCCTCGTCGACCGGGGCGAGCCGGCGCTGCCGGGGCTGGCGGAGGCGCTGCGGGATCACGGGCGGATTGCGCGGAGGATGCAGCAGGATGCGTAGCCGCCGAGTCGTGCGTCCGCGCGTGGTCGCATTGAGTTTCAAATGACCTCGCGCGCCCTCCTGGCAAGATGGCGGCATGGAACGTGTGCTTGGAATCGGTGGTTACTTCATGCGGGCCGCCGACCCGGCGGCCCTCAACGCGTGGTATCGCGATTGCCTCGGCCTTGACGCCGATGAGCACGGTCTGTGGCGTCAGGAGGCCGGGCCGACGGTGTTCGCGACGTTCGAGTCCGAGACCGACTACTTCGGGTCCCGCGCCCAGCAGGTCATGCTCAACTTCCGGGTCCGCGACCTGGATGCGATGCTCGCGCAACTGCGCGCCAAGGGAGCGGACGTGGCCAAGGAAACGCAGGACATGGAGGGTATCGGCCGATTCGGCTGGGTCACCGACCCCGAGGGCAATCGCATCGAGCTGTGGCAGCCCGCCTGACCTGGTCTGCACCGGCGGTGACGGACCGGCGGCCCACCGGGCCCTCGGCGGAGCAGGTCCGCGCGTGAATCACGCCCGACGCCGCGTCCACTCCGGCTCGGTCCTTGCCCACTCCCGCTCCCACTCGACCAGTCGGTGCCCGGTCGACACGCGGCGTACGACCGCGTTCGCGATCAGCACCATGGCGACCGCACCGCCCGTGGTGCAGATGCCGACGGTCACGGTGTGCTGCCAGATCTGGGTCTCGCCCGGCGGCGGAGGTACGGTCCTGCCCCGGGCGTCGAACCAGATGTCGACCATGTCCCCGTGCCGGGCGTCCGCCGGGACGCGTGCGTTGGTGGTGTGCAGGCCGGTGGCGGGATCCGTCCAGCGCACATCCACACGGTACGAGTGTTCCCGGCCGCCCTGCACCGAGGGCAGCATGTCGGGGGTCTTGCCGACGACTTCGGCCCGCACGCGGTGGCGATCGGCGCGCTCTGCCGCTACCACGGCCCGCGCCTCGTCATGGGCCCACCAGCCCGCGAGCGCCCCGGCCAGCGGCGCGCCCACGAACAGGAGAAGGGCGACGACCAGCGCCGTCCAGGTCTCGACCACGTCCGACCGACGCCGCAGCGGATTGCGCCGCCAGCGCCAGCCGCGCACCCGGGTTCGCATGTCGACCTCCTCGCCGTCGCCGGAGCCGGAGGGGCCGTACCGTGTTTGCTTCGTATTGTCCCTCCGTACCGCCTATGCGCGCGAGTGCCCAGGAAAATCGGGTACCCAGTGCGCCGGAGATCGCTCATTGCCGACTGCATCCGAACCCGCACGGGCCGGCGGACGTCGAGCGGACCGGAGTGGGGGACGGGTGCTTCCGCCGGGTGACGACGGCACGGTGGGTCGCTTCGTGGGCGAGAGCGCCACTCAGGCGCGATCGGGACGGTCGGCAATTCGGTGCCGACCGGAATCCGCCGCTCACATGGCCACCGCCCTGGGCCGGCGGGCGGGCACCTCGTGGATCAGCCGGACCTCAGGCGGCACCGAACCTGTCCGCGTGACCGGGGCCCCGAAGCGCTCTCCCCGCAGCAGGCCGCCCACCCCGAGGCGGTGTTCGCCGCCGATGGCTCACTGGTCCCGCACACCGTCAAGCCCCGCCCGGCATCCGGGTCCCGGAACCGGCCACGTGGAATAGGCGCCCTTCGAACCGTCAGCCGAAGCGTTCGATCCGGATCCGGGCCACGGGCTGGCCGGCCTCGACGAGCAGCCGTGAGGCGTGCTCGGCGAAGGCGTTCGAGCCGCACACATACGCCTCCCACCCACCCGGAGGCCGCTCGGCCAGGAGCGGGGCCACATGTGCGGCCGCCAGACGTCCCACGGGCACACCGTCCGGCGCGCTCCGGGTGAACACCGGCGTCGTCTCCGCGCCCAACTCCCGCGCGTAGATGAGCTCTTCGGGACTGCGCGCGGACACCAGCAGCCGCAGCGGCACGTCCAGACCGCGCGCCCGGTGGTGCCGCACCATCGACATCAGCGGTACGACGCCGGAGCCGGCCCCGACCAGCAGCGCGGGCCGGTCGCCCGGCCAGGCGAAGAAGCCGCTGAGCGGGCCGCGCACCTCGACCTGGTCGCCCGGCTCGGCCACGGTGTGGAACCAGCCCGAGACCTCGCCGCCCTCCACATGGTCGAGGGTCAGCTCGATGTGCCCCGGGTCGTCGGGCGCGGACGCGATCGAATAGTGGCGCTGGGCCACATAGCCGTCCTGCGCGGTCAGCCGCAGCATCAGATGCTGGCCGGGCAGATGCCCCGCCCAGGCGGGCACCGCGAACCGGAAGGTGGCCGCATGCGGGGTCTCGCGGCGGATCTCGGTGAGCGTCGCGGTCTGCCACACCGCGGCGGCGCGGTTGCTCACCGCGATCCGGCCGGGCACGGCGAAGCGCGTCGGGGGAGTGAAGCCGGGGACAGGGGAGGGCTGCGTCACTTGCTCAGTCACCGGAGTACCGCTGCTCCTGCCAGGGGTTGCCGCGCGCGTGGTAGCCGTTCTGCTCCCAGAAACCCGGCTCGTCGTGGTCGAGGAGCGTGAGGCCCGCGATCCACTTGGCGCTCTTCCAGAAGTACAGGTGCGGCACCAGCAGCCGGGCGGGCCCGCCGTGCTCGGGGGCAAGGGGCTGCCCGTCGTACTCCCAGGCGATCCAGGCGCGCCCGCCGGTCAGGTCCGCGAGGGGGAGGTTGGTGGTGTAGCCGGTGTGCGAGTAGGCGACGGCATGGGTGGCGGACCCATGGGGCCGCACCGCATCGAGGAAGGCGTCCAGGGACACGCCCCCGAACCGCACCCCGAACTTCGACCAGCTCGTCACGCAGTGGATGTCGCCCTCGTACGCCGACGCAGGCAGCGCGTGCGCCTGCTCCCAGTCCCAGGTGTGCGGCCGTTCCACCAGCCCGTCGATGCGGAAGGTCCAGTCGGCGGGCGCCAGTTCGGGCGTGACCTCCGCGGACAGGACGGGCCAGTCGTCGCCCGCGTCGTACTGGCCGGGCGGCAGGCCCGGATTGTCGACGCGGGCGCGCCCGGTGAAGCCTCGGGTGACGTTCATGTGGATCCAGCGGGACGGAAGTGATTGCTTACGCATTCAACCGTACGTGGTCGTCAGGGGTGCTCCCGCCCCGGGCGGGCCCGCGATCATTAAGGCCGTATGAAGACTCCGGCGCCCCGGGAATAGCCGGCGCCTGATCCTCCTTGCCGACTGGTGCCGGAACCGGTGCCCCGTACAACCGGTGACCAGGCGGCAGCGAAGGAGAGTGGGAGCAGATGCCCAAGGCGTACGTCTTCACACGCTACGGCGGACCCGAGGCCGAGGCCCTCGTCGACGTTGACCGGCCGAACCCCGGCGCCGGTCAGGTCCTCGTCGCGGTGCGTGCCGCGGGGGTGAACCCCGTCGACTGGAAGCAGCGCACCGGCTACCGCCGCCCCGGCGAGAGCGGCGAGCGCGACTTCCCCTCCTACTTCGGCAACGAGGTCTCCGGCGTGGTGGAGGAGGTCGGTGAGGGAGCCGAGGGGTTCGCCGTAGGGGACGAGGTGTTCGGCCGGCCCGTCGTCGGCGGGTACTCCGAGTACGCGCTGCTGTCGGTCGACCTGATCGCGCGCAAGCCCGCCGCGCTGTCCTTCACCGACGCCGCGACCCTGCCCGTCGCAGCCGTGACGGCGTACGACGGAATCCGCCAGCTCGACCTGCCGTCCGGCGCGACCGTCCTGGTCACCGGCGCGGGCGGCGGGGTCGGAGTCGCGGCCGTGCAGATCGCCCGCGCGCTCGGCCTGCGGGTCGTGGGGCTCGCGAGCGAGGCCAAGAAGGACTTCGTCGAATCGCTCGGCGCGGTGCACGTGCCGTCCGGGCCGGGCTGGACCGGCCGCGTACCGGGCGGTGTCGACGGCGTGTACGACCTGGTGGGCGGCGAGGTCCTCGAGGAGGCGGCGACGCTGCTCACCGACCGGACCAGGCTCATCACGGCCGGGGCCCCGCCCGAGGTGGTGGAGAAGCTGGGCGGCGCCCGCGTCGCACGGGTGCGCACCTCCGAGCGGCTCGCGGCGGTGGCCGACCTGGTGGTCAGCGGCGACCTGGACCCGCATGTGACGCAGACCTTCCCGCTGGAACGGGCCGGCGAGGCGCTGCGCACCGTCGAGGAGGGCCACGCCCGCGGCAAGATCGTGATCGAGGTCGCCCGATGAGCAGCAGCGCACCGCATGTTCTCGACAACCCCGCCCGTGCCGCCCTGACCGGCCCGCACGCCCACTTCGCCGAGCGGCGCGGCCGGCTGCTGCGCTACCCGGTCGACGTGTCGCCGTGGCTGGCGCTGCCGGACGAGCTCGAGGCCGAGGACTGGGCCGACCTCGCGGCCTTCGCGGGCCCCGGGGGCGAGGTCCCCCTGCTCGGCTTCCGCGGCGAGATTCCCGACGGATGGGAGGTCACCTTCCAGGTCGAGGGCGTGCAGCTCGTCGACGACGGCCTGGCCGCCGCGCCGGAGCCGGAGGCAGTCCGCCTCGGCCCCGCCGACGTGCCGGAGATGCTCGACCTGGTCCAGCGGACACAGCCCGGCCCGTTCCTGCCCCGCACCATCGAAATGGGCACCTACCTGGGCATCCGGCGGGAGGGCGCGCTGATAGCGATGGCGGGGGAGCGGCTGCACCCGCCGGGCTGGACCGAGATCAGCGCCGTGTGCACCGATCCCGCCTTCCGCGGCGAGGGTCTCGCGACCCGGCTGATCCTCGCGGTGGCCCATGGCATCCGCGAGCGCGGCGAGACCCCGTTCCTGCACACCGGCGCGGGCAACACCAACGCCATCCGCCTCTATGAGTCCCTCGGCTTCCGGTTGCGCCGCAGCACCGTCTTCGGCGCGGCCCGCGCACCCGAACACCTCACGGACGAACGGGAGTTGGCCGTCTCCTAGCCCTCACCCTCCGGCCGTACCCACGCGTTGTAGCGCACGAGATAGTCGGCGAACCGCTCCAGATCCTCCTTCGGCCACCTGGCCAGCCGCTCCCGGAAGGCCGCCCGGCGGCTGTCGGTGACCTGGGCGAGGATCTGGCGCCCGGTGTCGGTCAGGTGCAGGACCTGGACGCGGTGGTCGTCCGGGTCCAGGCGCCGCTCGATGAGGTGGGCCCGCTCCAGGGCGGCCACCTGGCGGCTGACCGTGGACTTGTCCAGGGCGTAGTGCGCCGCCAGGTCGGTGGCCCGGCAGCCGCCGCTCTCCTCCAGGTGTCCGAGCAGCGTGTACGAGACCAGCGACAGCTCGGGGTGCATCCGGCCCGCCGAGGCGCGGGCGCGGCGGGCGAAGGCCGTCATCTCGCGCTGGATCGTCTCCACGGCTTCGTCCGCTTCCATCGGACCTCCCTCGTTCTCCACGGAATACCACCCCGCCCCGTTTGGTTGTATAGTACAACTTGAAGTGAGAGTTGTATAAGCCAACTACCTGGAGGTTGTGAGCGATGAGGTCCCCGGCCCTGCGCCACGTGATCACGCACCTGATCACCCCGCTGCTGATGTGCATCGGCATGGGACTCGCGTACATGGGGGCGTTCGTCACCCCGGAGCCCCACCACCTGCCCGTCGCGGTCCTCGGCTCCGGCCCGCAGGCAAAGGTGTTCGCGCAGACCGTCAAGGACAGGGCGGGGGACAGGCTCGACGTCCGCACGGTCGCCACCCGCTCCGAGGCCGTCGGCCTGCTCGAGTCCCGTGACATCACGGGCGCCTACGTGCCCAGCGCGAAGACGCCGGAACTGGTGGTCGCCAGCGCCGCCTCCGACATGGACGCCACGGCCGTCGAGAAGGTCTTCACCCCCATCGCCGCCGGCCAGGGCGTCCCGCTGAAGGTCACCGACGTGGCCGCACCGGTCGACGACGACCCCACCGGGCAGGGCCTGTTCTTCCTGCTGATCGCGCTGAGCATCGGCTCCTACGCCTCCGTCGCCGCGCTCGGCGCCGCCGGCGCCGGCCTGCCCATGCGGCTGCGTGCTCTGCTGGCACTCGGCGTCTCCGCCGTCGTCAGCGGCATCGGCGCGCTGCTCGCCGGGCCCGTCTTCCACCTCGCCCACCACGACCTCACGAGCCTGTGGGGGATGGCCTGGCTCTACTCCGCGGGCATCCTCTTCGTCGGCGTCGGCCTGCACACCTTCCTCAAGCGCTGGACCACCCTCGCCATGATGGTGCTGTTCGTCATGCTCAACTTCACCAGCTCCGGCGGTTTGTTCCGCCCCGACCTGCAGAACGGCTTCTTCGGCACCCTGCACGCCTTCTGGAACGGCGCCGGATTCGTCGAGGGCGCCCGCAGCCTCCTGTACTTCCACAGCGACGGCCTGTCCCGCAACGTATGGACGCTCACCGTGTGGCTGCTGCTGGGCCTCGCCGTCACGGCGATCGCCGCCGCGTACGAGCGGGCGCGCGGCCGGGCCGAGGCGCCCGTGGCCGCCGCATCGCCGGTCCGCGTGGCCGAGGAACACAAGGCCGAAGAGAAGGCCGCAGAGGAAGTGGAGGAGGAGGTCGAGGAGACGGTCGGCGTCTGACGCGTTGCGGTAGTGTTGGCGCCCGGCCGTGGAAATTCCCGGCCACCGAAGACCGAGGAGGTGAGACCCATTACCGCAGTGTCAGGTCGGGTGCTCACACCTCGAGTCGACGCGGACCGCCGGCAGTAGGCGACCGCGAGAGCGCCCTTCGACTTACCGAAAGGCTCTCGGCTTTCATGCCTCCCTTGTCTTCCTCACCTTCCTCCCTGCCGTCCTCCTCCACCCGTGAAGCCGTCGTCGCCGCGCTGCGCATCGCGGGCTGTGTCTTCGCCGAGGACGAGGCGGAGTTGATCCTGGCCGCCGCGCGCACGCCGGAGGAACTGGCCGCCCTGGTCGACCGCAGGGTCTCCGGGCTGCCCCTCGAACTCGTCGTCGGCTGGGCCGAGTTCCGCGGGCTGCGCATCGCCGTGGAAACCGGCGTGTTCGTGCCCCGCCGCCGCACCGAGTTCCTCGTCGAACAGGCCCTCGCCCAGGCCCCCGGCGCATCTGTCGTCGTGGACCTGTGCTGCGGCTCGGGCGCCGTCGGCGCGGCCCTGGCCACCGCGCTCGGCCAGGTCGAACTGCACGCCGCCGACA
This sequence comes from Streptomyces sp. NPDC001401, assembly GCF_042895385.1. NCBI lineage: Bacteria > Bacillati > Actinomycetota > Actinomycetes > Kitasatosporales > Streptomycetaceae > Streptomyces > Streptomyces sp. NPDC001401. The sequence continues at coordinate 67,560 of NZ_JBIAWI010000020.1, read as the reverse complement.
TCGACCCGGCCGCGGTGCGCTGCGCCCGCCGCAATGTCGGCGCCGTCGGCGGCCGGGTCCACGAGGGCGACCTGTTCGCGGCGCTGCCGGACGAACTGCACGGCCGTATCGACATCCTCGCGGCCAATGTGCCCTACGTTCCCACCGGCGAGGTCGGCCTGCTGCCCGCGGAGGCCCGCGACCACGAACCGCTGGTCGCGCTCGACGGCGGCACGGACGGACTCGACGTCCTGCGCCGGGTCGCCGCCGAAGCACGCCGCTGGCTCGCCCCGGGCGGCTGCCTCCTGGTCGAGACGAGCGAACGGCAGGCCGCGGCCGCCGTCGACGCCTTCACCACCGGCGGGTTGAGGGCACGCCTGGCGGCCTCCGAGGAGCTGTACGCCAATGTCGTGATCGGCGTGCGTCCCTGAGCCTGCCTTCGCGGGCTGACCCCGCTCCCGGTCACGCGGAAGGCGAGAGCTGCTCGCGCACCCATTCCGGATCGGGGTTGACGTGCGGCCGGCCCGCCACGACGACGGTCGGCACGGTCTCGTTGCCGTCGTTGGCCGCCCGCACCGCCGCCGCGCCGACCGGGTCGCGACAGATGTCGACCCAGTACAACTGACGGGCGCTGCGCCCTGGTCGGATGCGCAGTCGCAGACAGTACTTGCAGCCCGAGCGCCACAAGACGACCGGTCGGCCGTCAGCGGCGCTGCGGCGTTGTGCGTCCAGCCAACCGATCGACTTCGGGAAGACCAGAGGCGAGTTCACGCCTGCGAGCAGCACGAACACCAACAGGAAGGCCACGGCCGCGGCCGGGCTGCCGCTGAGGAGCAGCCCGGCCGCAACGACTGAGCCGCAGAGCACCAGCAGAAGCGGCAAGATCCAAGGGCGCGTCATGACGACGCAGGCCATCGGCGCCTCAGGTCGTCGCGCCGCTGCCCGACGGGCTCGGGGACGGTGCGTGGCCCCGCCAGTCCCTGTGGCCGGGGTCCGGGAACCTGCCGTGCCAGTCGCCTGGGCCCTTGCGGTCGAAGGTGCCGGAGATCGCACGGGTGGCCGTCCGGGTGCCGTCGGCGGAGCGGGTGCCGGCTAGGAGGGCCATCTCACCCTGCTTGAGGTCGCCGGCACCCGAACCCTTCGTACCGTCGCGGAAGACGGTGGTGTCGGAGTTCACGGTCCATGTCCACCGGGCGCCGTCGTCGCTCTTGAGCGTGACCTGGTCGCCGGAGACCTTTTCGACGGTGCCGCGCTGCCAGATCCGTACGACCCACTTGCCGGTGTCCTGGTCCTTGACCGTCGTCTCGCCATGCACCCCCATGCCGCCGAAGCCGAAACCGAACCAGGGGGCGACGTCATGCCGGCCGCGGGGGCCGTCCGGGGACGGGGAGGCGGACCCGGACGCGGAGGGCGAGGCGCCCTGGCCGGAGCCGCCCGAGGTGGCCGCATAGGCGACCGTGCCGCCGAGGGCCAGCACGGCGACCGTGGCCGCCGCGGCCACGGCACGCGCCCGGCGGGAGCTGCGCCGCCACGGCCCCGGCTCGCGGTCCGGGCCGCCCGGACCGGTCATCACTTCCATGTCCGGGGTCGTCCCGAAGCGCCCGTCAGGCGGCTCGCCCCCGGCGGTGGGTTCCTGGTCCGGCTCGTGCATCACGGCTCGCTCCCATCGGCCACGGCAGGCGGCATCTGCATGCCATGCCTTGCTGTGATTGTCGAATGCGGGCGATAAGGAACCCGTAATCATTGACTTGCTCCTCGGGCTGAAGCCCGAGGATTCTGGCCTTCCGGTCCGGTGCTGTGCCGCTACGCGGCACGGGCTCCGGACCGGATTCCATGGCTTCCTGCTTCACCGCGCGGTGCCGGAACATGTTCCGGTCTTACCCGCGCTCCACAGGCTGTCACCGCCAGTCCGGCGGCCTTGATGTTCTTCGCGGCGTTGTGGTCCCGGTCGTGGACCGTCCCGCACGCAGGGCAGGTCCACTCCCGCACGTGCAGGGGCTTGGGCCCGTCCTTGATCCCGCAGGCGGAGCACACCTGACTCGTGGGCTGGAACCGTCCGATCACGACAAACGTCCGGCCATAACGTGCCGCCTTGTATTCGAGCATGGACACGAACGTGGACCAGCCCGCATCATGCACGCTCTTGCCCAGCCTGGTACGCGCCAGCGCCTTGACCGCCAGGTCCTCCACCGCGACCGCTTGGTTCTCGCGGATCAGCGTGGTGGAGAGCTGGTGGTGGAACTCGCGGCGTGCGTCAGCCACTTTGGCGTGGGCGCGGGCGACCTTCAGCCGGGCCTTGGCCCGGTTCTTGGATCCCTTCTGCTTGCGGGACAGCTCCCGCTGGGCCCTCTTCCGTTTCTTCTCCGCGCGGCGCAGGAACCGCGGAGAGTCGATCTTCGTGCCGTCGGACAGGACGGCGAAGTGGGCCAGGCCCAGGTCGACGCCAAGGGCACTATCGGGGTCCGGCTCGCTGAAGCGGGCCCGGTCCTGCTCCGGGTCGGTGTCGATGACGAAGGAGGCGAAGAACCGCCCGGCCGCGTCCTTGGTGAGCGTGACGCTGGAAGGGGTGGCGGGCAGCATGCGCGACCAGCGCACTTTCACCTCGCCGATCTTCGGCAGCAACAGCCTTCCGGTCTCGTTGATCTTCCAGCGTGCGTTCGCGGTGAACCGGACCGCCTGCCTTTCGTCCTTACGGGACTTGAAGCGGGGCGCCCCTACCCGCGCTCCTTTCCGGGCTCCCCTCAGGGAGGCGAAGAAGTTCTGGTACGCGCTCTCCGCATCCCGCAGCGACTGCTGCAGCACCACCGCCGACACCTCGCCCAGCCAGTGCCGCTCACGAGTCCTCTTCGCCTCGGTGACCAGCGTCTTCGACAGCACCGCCGCCGTGGGGAACGCCTCTCCCGCCGCCCGCGCCCGCTCCCGCGCCGCGATCGCGTCGTTGTACACCACCCGCGCGCATCCGAACGCCCTGGCCAGCGCGATGCGCTGACCAGGCGTCGGGTCGAGACGGAAGGCACACCGAAGCTGCACGATCCGGACGCTAGCACCAGTCACTGACAGCCCGGGACGGAGCAGCTGAATCCAGCTCCGCTGGAACGATTCGGCGATGCTCCGCGTCGCCACGTCCAGATTCGCTGCACCACCGGCGTGAACGCCGGTGCACTGCGAATGAATCCCGGCAGCTGTGAGAGCGCGGCTGCCCGCTCAGTCGCAATCGACGATCAGCTCGGCTTCTGCACGCGCGCGATGAGAAGCGCCACGTCGTCGGAGTTGTCCGGCTGGTGCAGAGTGCGCAGCAGGAGGTCGCAGACCTCCTCCAGAGGGCGGTCGGGTCCTTCGAGGAGGGACAGGAGGGCGTCCAGGCGCTCGTCGAGGGGGTGCTGCCGGGTCTCGACCAGGCCGTCGGTGTAGAGCACGAGGCGATCGCCGGGCTCCAGGTCGACCGTGGTGGTGGAGAAGGCGACCCCGCCCACGCCCAGCGGTACCCCGGTGGGCAGTTCCAGCAGCTCCGGGGGATGCCCGGCCCGCAGCCGGACCGGCGGCAGGTGCCCGGCGTTGGCGATCCGGCACTGCCGCAGCTGCGGGTCGTGGACGGCGTACACACAGGTGGCGATCGAGTGGTCCAGACCCTCGGTGATCTTGTCGAGGTGTTCGAGGAGCCGGGCCGGATCGAGGTCGAGGGAGGCGAGGGTGTTGGTCGCGGTGCGCAGCCGGCCCATGGTCGCGGCGGCGTTGATGCCGCTGCCCATCACATCGCCCACCACCAGCGCCGTCTTGCCGCCCTCCAGGGGAATCACGTCGAACCAGTCGCCGCCGACCTCGCTGGTGGCCCCCGCGGGCTGGTAGCGGGAGGCGACCTCGAGGCCGCCGGTCACCGGCGGGTGACTGGGCAGCAGGCTGCGCTGGAGGGTGAGGGCGGTGTCGCGGGCGTTCTGGTACCAGCGGGCGTTGTCGATCTGCACGGCCGCGCGGGACGCCAGCTCGCGGGCGAGCAGCAGGTCGTCCTCACTGAACGGCTCCGGATTGTGCGTGCGCTTGAGGTCGAGGGCGCCGAGCACCTCGCCGCGGGCGATCAGCGGCACCGCCAGATACGAGTGGACGCCCGCGTCGGCCAGCAGCTGCGCCGCCTCGGGGGAGCGGGCTATGCGCGGCAGGTCCGCCGGCTCGACCTGCGCCACCATCACCGGCCGGCCGGTGCGCACACACTCGGTGACGAGGCGGTCGGGACCGTACCGGGTCACCTGCCCGGGCGGGTCGGCCGCCCGCAGCGCCTCCGGGGCGCCGTCCGCCTGCACGGCGAGGGCCCGGATCACCGCCGGCTCCGTGGGGCCCAGGCTGCTGCGCCTGCCCGCCACCACCGCCTCGAGCAGGTCCACGGCGGCGATGTCGGCGAGTTCCGGCACGGCGACGTCGGCCAGTTCGCGGGCGGTGCGGTCCAGCTCCAGGGTGGTGCCGATCCGGGCGGAGGCGTCCGCGATGACCTGCAGCCGCCGGCGGGCGGCCTCGGCCTCGACACTCGCCCGGTGCTGCTCGGTGACGTCCATGACCGAACCGGCCAGGCCCAGCACGGCGCCGACTGCGTCGTCCAGCCGGTAGAGCGAGACCGACCAGGCACGCTCCTCGTCCGGATGGGCGGGAGTCCGGCCGGTCGTCTGCTGGTCGACGAGCGGACGGCCGGTCGCCAGCACCTGACGTGCCGCTGCCTCGAGGGCATCGACGTCGAGGTGCGGCAGGACGTCACGGATCGACCGCCCGATGTGGTCCTCGGCGGCAATCCCGTTGAGCCGCTCAAGGGCCGGATTGACCGAGACGTACCGAAGATCGGTGTCCAGGACGGCCAGCCCGATGGGGGACTGCGCGACCATCCGGGTGGAAAGCGCCACGTCCCGCTCCAGCCGCCGCACGGTCGAGCGGTCGGCGCACAGCCCCAGCGCATAGACGTCGCCGTGGTCGTCCAGCAGCCGCATGTTGCGGAACTCCACCAGGCGCGTGCTGCCGTCCTTGCGCCGAATGGGGAAGGCCCCGGCCCAGCTCTGACCGGTGACCATGACATCGGCGAACAGTTTGACCACCAGGTCGAGGTGCTGTTCGTGCACCATGATCCGGGCCGCGTACTGGCCGAGGGCCTCCTGCGCCGGATAGCCGAACAACTCCTCGGCCTGCGGGCTCCACAGCACGATGCGTCCCTCGGCATCCAGGACCACCGAGGCCACGCCCAGCACGTCGAGCAGCCCGCTCGGCCGTACCGACTCCTCGCCCTCGGCCACCGGAAACCCAGGTGCACCCATTCCACGCACCGCCTTCGCCCGTTCACGCGGCACGTCGTCCCCCGTGCCGACTCCCCAAGTTCTACCGCGCTCAACCGTCCCTGTGACGACCCCGTCGCCCACCTCCACCATCCCTCAACACAGCAGGGGCCGTCCCCCGGAGCCGTGACGACAGTACCCGGTACGGACCGTCACCGAGCCGACAGCCCCCGTTACCGAATTGGTCTGTACATGACTACGCCACCGGGTCAGACTGTCCGCCGAGCACGCCCCACCCCCCACGGAGGAGCCCTCCCATGCCCCTGCGCGCCCGGCAACGTTGTCATGCAGCCCTGACCGCGGCCCTCGCCCTTGCGGCCGCTGCCGTCCTGTCCGCCGCCCCGCCCGCGTCGGCGGCCGACACCTGGACGGAAGTGGGCTCGGACCGCGCCGATCCGCTGACCGAGAGCCAGGGCCTGACCTCCGTCGAGGTCCCGGCGAACAGTCCCAACCACTACACGGGCATCGGCACGATCCCCGCCGACGTCTCCAGCCGCGGCTGGAACCACGTCGGCGACCCCGACGCCTCCTACAACGGCTACTACATCGAGCCCTACCAGGCCGACTCGGGCAACGCGAAGATGTTCCGCGTGCAGGCGCCGGGCGGGACCTGGTCGGAGTACGGCCACACGCTCAGCTCCGGCGAGGCACTGAACAACTCCTGGGTCGCGATCTCGCCCGACGGACAGTGGATGCTGGCCGGCGAGTACGGCACCATGAGCCGCTTCCTGGTGTTCCCGACCCCGGGCGTCAACGCGAGCACCTCGCCCTCGGCCAACCTCCCGCAGGCCTCCACCGTCAACCTCGACCACGCCGTACGCGACGTGCAGGGCTGCGACTTCTCCGGCCCCACCACGCTGCTGTGCTCCTCCGACGACCCGGCCGGCACGCTGTTCGGCATCACCAAGCCGCTCCTCCAGGTCGACCTGTCCGCCCAGCCGGGCGGCACGTCGGACGTCTCCGGCCATGTCACGGCGCTGCGGCAGCTTCCGCTGCGGAGTTCCTGCTCGGGCACGTTCGAGGTGGAGGGCATCGACTACGACCGCCGGGACGGCACCCTGCGTGTGATCGTCGTGTCGCCGGGCTTCTGTGTCCTGACGGACAGCAAGACGTACCGGTTCAAGCGGAGCTGATCCCTCGCTGGTCCGGTGCGGCCAGTGGTGCTTTTCTGGGGGTGTGGCGCGGTTCGCGGGGAACTCGCGGTACCGCGCCACAGCCACGAGAGGAGCGATCACGATGGATCGTCAGCGCTCGCACGAGGAGCCGGTCTCCCTCGAGATCAGCGGATGCAGCAAAGAGGACGCCCGGATCGTGTTCGACACGCTGTGCGCGTGCTTCGAGTCCGACCGGCGCCCGGACGAGGTGCCGGAGCAGCTCCACGAGACCCGGCCGATGGTGTGGCTCGGCACGTTCGAGGTCACCGACGCGCACGAGTGTCCTGCTCCGGGCCGGCTGTCGTCCTCCGTCGAGGTCGATGCGCAGGGGGGTTACTGGGCGATTGAACGGCTGCGCAGCACGTTGGATCCCCTGTTCACGGTGCGTGACCTCTCGTCGGCCTCGGGAGATCAGGAACGGGAGTTGCACGTGATTCTCGAGAGGCGGTGAGGTTTCGTCTGCGGCGCCGTCGTGGCTGGTCGCGCCCGCGCGGCGGCAACCGCATGTCGACACGGCCCCGCGCCCCTTCACGGCAGTGCAGATCCGGCGGTCAGCAGGCGCAGCACGGCCCGCAGGTAGACGGCGTGGACCGTGGGCAGGTCCGCCAGGTACGCGCGTTCGTTCGTGCCGTGCAGGCCCTCGTAGCGCACGCCGAAGCCCGCTGTCGCCGGGATGCCCTCCCCCGCCAGCAGGTTGCCGATGTTCGAGGGGCCCGCGGTTTTCGGCCGGACCGTGAGGCCCTCGTGGGTGGCGGCGGCCAGTAGGGCGGCGGCGGGTTGCTGGTCCTCGGCCAGACGGTACGGCGGCCAGGAGGCCATCGGGGTGATCACGGTCGGCCTCGGGCCGGGAAGCAGCGCGTCCAGTTCGGCGACCGCTCCGCGCACCAGGGCCTCGGCCGCGTCGGCGTCGAAGGCCGGCGTGGTACGGATGTCGAGGCCCAGTTCGCACAGGCCGGGTACCACCGAGAAGCCCTCGCCGCCGTGGCAGGAGGTGACTGTCAGCTTCGGGGGCAGCGGGAACTGGCCTACGGGGCCCGGGAGTTCGGCCTCGTCCAGCAGCTCCACCAGCCGCGCCGCACGGGAGACGGCGCCGACCGTCCTGCGGCTCGATCCGGAGTGGCCGGAGCTCGCGTGCACCGCGATCGTGGCCCGCCACAGGCCCCGCCCGCCGACCACGACCTCGTCCCGCCCGGGGTAGCCGATCATCACCCCGGCCGGGCGGACCGCCGCCGTATCCGCGAGATAGGCGCGGGCGCCGCCGAAGCCGCCGGTGTGCTCGTCGGCGTCGAGCAGTACGGCGAGGCCGCCGCGCAGCTCGGCGGCGCGGGCGTGCGCCTCCGCCGCGATCCGGCAGAACATCGCCGCCGCCAGCTTGGAATCGGCCGCCCCCCGCCCCCGCAGCCACCCGTCCACGACGTCCCCGCAGTCCGGCGGGAACGACCAGGCGCCCTCGTCGCCGTACGGGGCGGTGTCCACGCAGGCATCCAGCGCCCACCACGGCCCCGGCCTGCCACCCGCGACCTCCACCAGCAGGGCGACCGGCCGGCCCGCGTCGTCGTAGAGGCGGCGACAAGGCAGGTCACGGGCGTCGAGCCAGTCCTCGAGGACGGCGAGGACAGGCCCGTAGTCGTCGATCCCGGCCCGGCTCGGGCGGCGGATCAGCGCCTGCGCGAGCTCGATCACCTCGGTGTCTTCGGGGCTCATGGGGCCACTGTGCCCGCGAGTGGTCCGTGTCACCCCTTCCCGCTTATGCAACTAGTTGCAAAACATGGTCGGGGTCCTCTACAACAGAGGCACCACACCGCGCACGGAGGGGCCCGATGAGCCGTTACCCGCATCTGCTGAACCCGCTCGACCTGGGCTTCACCACGCTGCCCAACCGCGTCCTGATGGGCTCCATGCACGTCGGCCTGGAGGAGGCCGAGCGCGGCTTCGAGCGCATGGCGGAGTTCTACGCCGCCCGGGCGCGCGGGGGAGTGGGTCTCATCGTCACCGGCGGCATCGCCCCCAACGACGAGGGGCGCCCGTACGAGGGCGGCGCCAAGCTCACCACCGACGCGGAGGCCGAGCAGCACCGGCAGATCACCGACGCCGTGCACCGCGAGGGCGGCCGGATCGCCATGCAGATCCTGCACTTCGGCCGGTACGCCTACCACCAGGACCTGGTCGCCCCGAGCCCCCTCCAGGCGCCCATCAGCCCCTTCCCGCCCCGCGAACTCACCGACGCCGACGTCGAGCGGACCATCGACGACTACGCCCGCGCCGCCCGTCTCGCGCGGCAGGCCGGGTACGACGGCGTCGAGATCATGGGCTCCGAGGGCTACCTGATCAACGAGTTCATCGCCGCGCAGACCAACCAGCGCACCGACCGCTGGGGCGGCTCGTACGAGAACCGCATGCGCTTCCCGGTCGAGATCGTCCGGCGGGTGCGCGAGGCCGTCGGCGAGGACTTCATCATCATCTACCGCCTGTCCATGCTGGATCTGGTCCCGGGCGGTTCGACGTTCGACGAGGTGATCACGCTCGCCAAGGCCGTCGAGGCGGCCGGCGCGACGATCATCAACACCGGCATCGGCTGGCACGAGGCCCGCATCCCCACCATCGCGACCTCCGTGCCGCGCGGCGCCTACGCCTGGGTCACCAAGAAGCTCATGGGCGAGGTGTCCCTCCCGCTGGTGACCACCAACCGCATCAACACCCCCGAGCTCGCCGAGGAGTTGCTCGCCGAGGGGTACGCGGACATGGTCTCCATGGCCCGCCCGATGCTCGCCGACCCGGACTTCGTCGCCAAGGCCGCGGAGGGCAAGCCGCAGGCCATCAACACCTGCATCGGCTGCAACCAGGCCTGCCTCGACCACACCTTCAGCCTCAAGATCACCTCCTGCCTGGTCAACCCGCGCGCCTGCCACGAGACCGAACTGGTCCTCTCCCCGACCCGGCTGCGCAAGCGCGTCGCCGTGGTGGGCGCCGGACCGGCCGGACTCGCCTGCGCGGTGTCGGCGGCCGAGCGCGGCCACGAGGTCACCCTCTACGACGCCGCGGGCGAGGTCGGCGGCCAGCTCAACGTGGCCCGCAAGGTGCCCGGCAAGCAGGAGTTCGACGAGACCCTGCGCTACTTCCGCCACCAGCTCGACGCGCACGGCGTGGACGTACGCCTCAACACGCTGGTGACGGCAGGTGACTTGGAGGGCTACGACGAGGTCGTCGTCGCCACCGGCGTCTCGCCCCGCACGCCCGACATCCCGGGCATCGACCACCCGAGCGTCGTCGGCTACCTCGACGTGCTGCGCGACGGCACGCCCGTCGGCGACCGTGTGGCGATCCTCGGCGCGGGCGGCATCGGCTTCGACGTCGCCGAGTTCCTCACCGACGGCGGGGACAAGGCGAGCGAGGACCCGCAGACGTACTTCCGCCAGTGGGGCGTCGACATGGACTACAAGGCGCCCGGCGGCCTCGCCGTTCCCGAGCGGCCCGCCCCGCCGCGCACCGTCCACCTGCTGCAGCGCAAGACGACCAAGGTCGGCGCGGGCCTGGGCAAGACCACCGGCTGGATCCACCGCGCCGAGCTCAAGCACCGCGGCGTCACCATGGTCCCCGGCGTCCGCTACGACCGCATCGACGACGCCGGACTGCACGTCACCGTCGGCGAGGAGAGCACTGTGCTGCCCGTCGACACGATCGTGCTGTGCACCGGACAGGAACCGCGTCGCGGCCTGTACGAGGAGCTGGTCGCCGCCGGCTTCAGCGCGCACCTGATCGGCGGTGCCGACGTGGCCGCCGAACTGGACGCCAAGCGGGCCATCAAGCAGGGCACGGAGCTGGCGGCGGCCCTCTAGGGGGCCTAGCGGCCGTCCCTAGGATGACTCCATGTCACTCCCGCACGCGATCCTCACCGCCCTGCTCGAAAAGCCGTCCTCGGGGCTGGAGCTGACCCGCCGGTTCGACAAGTCGATCGGCTACTTCTGGTCGGCGACGCATCAGCAGATCTATCGCGAGCTGGGACGACTGGAGGCCGACGGCCACATCCGGGCGCTGCCGTCCGAGCAGCCGGCCCGCGGGCAGAAGAAGAGCTACGAGGTCCTGCCCGCGGGCCGCGCCGAACTGGCCCGCTGGACCGCCGCGTCCCAGGACCCCAAGCCGCACCGCGATGTGATGCTGCTGCGGCTGCGCGCGGCGGCCGTGGTCGGCACCGCCGGCATCGAGGCCGACCTGCGCCGCCATCTCGACCTGCACCGGCTGCAGTTGGCCGAGTACCAGGAGATCGAGAAGCGCGACTTCCCGCCCGGCAGGGACGCTCCCCAGGACCGGCTGCGGCACCTGGTGCTGCGGGCGGGCATCGACCTGGAGACCTTCTGGACGCAGTGGCTCACCCACGCCCTGGAGGAGTTCGCCGAACTGCCCGGTTCCGAACCGGCCTGAGCTCCATGGCTCTTCGCGGGCGCGGCGGTCCTCAGAGCCGGTTCGGCCTGGCGCGCCGGCGCAGGTACCAGCCCGTCGCGATGACGCCCGTGCCCACCAGGGCGGCGCCCACCCCCAGCGTGAGCGGGCCGTAGTCCTGGACGGCGCCGCCGAGTCCGCCCTTGACGCCGAGCGAGGGCGAGGGCTTGGCGGTGGCCGAGATGGTCGGCTTGGTGGTGGGGGTGGAGGCGGCGGAGACGACGACGGACTGGGTGCCTGCGGTGGTGTTGTTCGCACACATGACGATCACGGTGTACGTGCCAGGGCTCACGTTCGACCAGGCCGCCGACTGCAGGGCGGCGGTGCCCGACAGCGCCACCTGACGGCCCTGGGCGAAGTTCGCCTGGCTGCTGTTGAGCAGCGAAGCGGTGCCCCAAGCCCCGCCGACCGGCGGTGAGCACGCGCTGGTGGTCACCGAGACGGTGGACCCGCTGGTGCTCACGGAGATCCCTGACCCCTGCGCCGCGGCCGGCGCGGCGGCCAGGGCGAGCGGAAGCGCGACGGCGGCTGCCGCGGTCAGGGCCGAGCGAACGAATGGCTGAGAGTTGCGCATTGGACTGCCCTCCGACGGCACGGTTGGCGGAACATCCCTTGCGCCGCCGAGGGTCGGGAAACGTCCGTGCTGCCTCAGGGGCAGCCAACGTCCCCGCGGCCCGCCCCGCATGCGGACCGCCTCCGGGCAGGTGACGGATTCCTTCGTCCGGCCCATGCCGCAGGGCCGGCACGCCCGTCAGCCGCCGGTCGTCACCGTCCGCTCCGCCGAGAAGCCTCCCCAGGTTCGGTCGGGAAGCCTGGCCCGGATCCGCACGCGATGGGTCACGCCGGCGTCGCGTCCGACGTAGAAGGAGTACGACCCCCGGTCGCGCGGCGCGTCCCCGCCGTACACCAGGGAGGTGGCCGCCCGGCCGTCGAGGCGGATCTGGTACTCGGTGACCACGCCGTCGGTGCGCGGCGGGATCCAGTGCAGATCGAGGTAGTACGCCCCGTCGGCGCGGTGGCTCGTCGCGCGGAAGGCGGTGGGCGCCGTGTTCCGTCCGTCGTCGGAGCCCGGGGTGGTGAGGCGGACGGTGGTGCCGGGAGGCGAGAGGTTGTCGGCCGCGTCGCGGGCCCGGACGGTGAAGGCGTAGCGGGTGCCCGGTCGCAGCCCGGTGACCACGGTCGCCGTCTGCGCCCCGCCCACACTGTGGATCTTCGCGGTGCCCTGGTAGATGTCGTACGACAGCACCGCCCGGTCGTCCCTCGATGCCGACCAGGACAGCTCGACGGCCCGGTCGGCGACCGCCCGGCCGCGCACCTTTCCCGGGCGGGTCGGGGCCGTGTCGTCCGCCGCCACGGCCGCCGCAGTCGTCGCCCGCACCGGGCGGCCGGGCGGCCCGAGCCGGCCCTCGGTGTTGCGCGCCCGCACGGTGAAGACGTACGAGGTGGACGGCCTGAGCCTGGTGACGTCCACCATGTGTTCAGAACCGGGCACTTCCTCGACCTTCGTGGTGCCGCGATACACCTCGTAGACGCGGACGCGCGGGTTCGCGGACACCGCGTTCCACATTACGTGCACGCTGCTCGAGCTGCCCGCCGCCGCGGTCACGCCCGCGGGCGCCGCCGGCAGCCCGCCGTCGTCGTCCCCGGCGTCGCCGCTCCGACCGCAGGACCCGAGCAGGGTCAGTGCGGCGCAGAGCGCGAGGGATCGGTACACGAGCACGGTGTCGCGACGCACGGCTCCGCCTCCCCGGACGACACGTCGGCAATGGTCCGGACCAATATGGCGCGAGTGTTGCGGTCACATCAAGAGGCTGTGGTGCGGTCGCGGGGCGTTGGTGACCGCCCGCCGGAGTTACGTATGCTGAAGCTCCTCACGGCTGAACTCTCCCTGAGGGCTGGTGAGTTCATGCCGGTGGCGCGGGCCGCTGTCGTCGCTGTTCCCGCGCCGGACGCGGGTGGCCGGGCCGCCGGAGCCGACACGGGCTCAGGCGCCCGGCCCCTGCCGGACGTTCGAAGACACGCCACGCTGTGACCCGCCTGGAGCCGTGCGGCGTCCGGTCCGCCTACGGTGGCCCAATGATCGCTACGGAGCCGGAGCGGGCTGACCGCCCGTCAGTGCCCCTTCGGGAAAGGGCTTCTTATTGTGCGTGTCCAGTCGCTGACCCTGGCCCTGGCCGGTGCCGCCCTGCTCGCCCCGCCGATGCTGTCCGACGCCGCGGCCCACGTCCGGGCGGAGCCGGCGGCCTGGCGCGAGGGCGACGTCCGGGCCGCCGACCTGCTGGCCAGGGTGCGTGACTGCACCCAGATCTCCCACGGCCGCTTCCGCAGCGACGCCGGCCGCCCGGCCTCCGTCGCGGTGTGCGGCACCCGGCGCGCCGTCTTCTGGAAGGCCGACATGGACATCGACTGCGACGGACAGTCCGGCTCGCGCTGCAACCGAAGCACCGATCCGACGTTCTCCGAGGCCACCGCCTACCAGCAGTCCGACGGGCGCTACTTGAGCGCCGAACGCCTCCCGTACATCGTCGTGCCTGCCGCGAGCCGCATCTGGGACCGCCTCGACGACGGCGTCCGCGGCGGATCGGTCGCCGCCGTCGTCTACCGAAACCGTGTCCAGTACGCGGTCGTGGGCGACGTCGGCCCGGACGACATCATCGGCGAGGCTTCCTACGCCACCGCGAAGGGCCTCGGCATCCCCCCGGGCCCGAGCGGCGGCGGCACGCCCTCCGGAGTCACCTACATCGTCTTCAAGTACTCGCAGGTCAAGCCGATCGAGAGCCATGCCGCCGCCGTCGCGGTGGGGAGGCGGCTGGCCAAGCAGTTCGTACGCGGCGGATAGGCGCCCGGGGGCGTCAGACGGCCGCCCACCCGTTGTCGACCGGCAGGATCACGCCGTTGATGTTGCTCGCCGCGTCCGAGGCGAGGAACACGATCGCGGCGGCCTGCTCCTCCGGCTGGGACACGCGTCCCACATTGCCCATGTACGGGCCGAGAGCCGCCGGCCCGTCGGCGCTCTGGTCGATGTCGGGGATCATCCCCGTGGCGGTGCCGCCCGGGGCGATGGCGTTGGCGCGGACGCCCCGGTTGCGGTACATCACCGCGAGGGACCTGGTCAGGCCCACGACTCCGTGCTTCGAGGCCGTGTACGCGGCGCCCGCCGCGCTACCCCGGATACCGGCCTCGGAGGCGGTGTTCACGATCGCGCCCCGGCCCGCCTGAAGCATGTGCGGCAGCACCGCCCGGGTGAGCAGGAAGGGGGCGGTGAGGTTGACCCGTATGACCCGCTCCCACTCGGCGTCGCCCACGTCCGCCAGTGCCGACATGCGGTCCATGATCCCGGCGTTGTTCACCAGGACGTCCACGCCGCCGAAACGCTCCACGGCCGTCCGGGCCACCTGGTCGACGACGGCCTGCTCGCTCAGGTCGCCCACGACGGCGATGGCGGTGCCGCCCGCCTGCTCGATCTCCTTGACGACCTTGCCCGCACCCTCCGCGTTCAGGTCCGCGATCACGACCCGGGCCCCCTTCGCGGCGAAGGCCAGGGCGGCCGCCCGCCCGATGCCCGAGCCCGCTCCGGTGACGATGACACTGCGTCCGTCGAATCCGCCGGCCATGTGGTGCTCCTGTTCCCGTGGGTCTTGGTGGGCACCACCCTACGATTTAATGTCTGCGAGTGACATAAAGTCGTGGGGGAGAATTCCGGAAGAGTGATCACCGGAATCCGGAGGACTGCATGGCCGCCGCCCGCGGACGCACTGGACGACCGCCCCTGACCGACGAGCGCAAGGCCGAGATCCGGTACGAGATCGCCCGGGCCGCGGTGGACCTGTTCGTCACCCAGGGCGTCGCGGCGACCACCGGCGAGCAGATCGGGCAGGCCGTCGGCGTCTCCGCGCGTACCGTGTGGCGCTACTTCCCCAGCAAGGAGGCCTGCGTACGGCCGCTGTTCACGGCCGGCATCGAAATGATCGCCGCCCGGCTGCGGGAATGGACGCCCGGACAGCCCCTCGAGGACATCTTCGCGCCGGAGCTGACCGCGGACCTGGGCGTCGTCGCCGGCCCCGACCGCGCCACCGTCGGTGCGCTGGTACGGCTGACCCGCACCGAGCCGGACCTGCGCGCCGTCTGGCTCCAGACCTACGACGAGGCGGAACCGGCGTTCGCCCGCGCCCTCGCCGAGCGCGCCGGGCTCCCGCCGGACGACCTGCGGCCCACGATCCAGGCGGCGATGTTCAACGCGGCCCTGCGCGCGGCCGTCGAGCACTACGCCTGGCGCACCGCCGGCGCCGAGCCCGACCGCGCGACGGCGGAGGCCGAGCTGACGGCAACCATGCGCTCGGCCCTCACCGTCGCCGCGGAGGGACTCGGATAGCGGGTGTCAGACCTTCCGGTAGGTGTACGCCTCCGCGGCCGCCGCCTCCACCGCTGCCAGGTCGGCGCCCGTCGCCGCCGTCACCACCGCGGCCACCGCCCCCTCCACGAACGGGGCGTCCACCAGCCGTGTGTTGTCGGGGAGTTCGTCGCCCTCGGCCACCAGCGCCTTCACCGTGAGCACGGCACTGCCGAGGTCGGTGAGCACGGCGACCCCGGCACCCCGGTCCACGGAGGCGGCCGCGGCGGCGATCAGCTCCGAGCTCGTGCCGAGCCCGCCGCCCTCGGTGCCGCCCGCCGCGGCGACCGGCACCGACACCCCGCCGCCCGCCAGCCCCTTGGCCAGCTCGGCCACGGACGCGGCCACCTCGGCGCTGTGCGACACCAGCACGATCCCGACCTGCTTCCCGTCACTCACCGTCGGCCTCCGCGAGAGCGGCGACGAGCAGCGCCGACGAGGTGGCGCCGGGATCCTGGTGCCCGATGCTGCGCTCCCCGAGATAGCTGGCCCGGCCCTTGCGGGCCTGCAACGGCGTCGTCGCGAGGGCGCCCTCCTCAGCAGCGGTGCGGGCCGCGGCGAAACCGCCGTCGTCGAGCGCGTCCACGGCCGGCACCAGCGCGTCGATCATGGTCTTGTCGCCCGGCGCGGCGCCGCCGAGCGTCATGACCGCCTCCACCCCGGCCCGCAGCGCCTGGGCGAACTGCGTCTCGCTGACCTCACCGGCGTCCCCGAGCGCCTTGCCCGTACGGCGCAGCAGCGTGCCGTAGAGGGGCCCCGACGCGCCGCCGACGGTCGAGATCAGCTGCCGCCCGGCGAGCGTCAGGACCGCACCGGGCGTGTCCGGCGCCTCCTTCTCCAGCGTCGCGGCCACGGCCCGGAACCCGCGCTGCAGATTGCTGCCGTGGTCGGCGTCCCCGATGGGCGAGTCGAGGGCGGTGAGCCGTTCCGCCTCGCGGTCCACGGACGCGGCGGTCACCGTCATCCAACGGCGGAAGAAGTCGGCGTCGAGCACTGGATCTCCTTGCGTGGTAGGTACGTTGACACCTCGGCGCGCCGGGCTACATGCCCCAGCGCAGCCCCGGCGTCTTCACCGGCGCGTCCCACAGCCGCAGCAGCTCCTCGTCGATCTGGCACAGGGTGACCGAGGCACCCGCCATGTCCAGCGAGGTGACGTAGTTGCCCACCAGCGTCCGGGCCACGGCGACACCACGCTGGGCGAGCACCCGCTGCACCTCGGCGTTGAACCCGTACAGCTCCAGCAGCGGCGTCGCACCCATGCCGTTGACCAGGACGAGCACCGGGTTGCGCGGCGGCAGGTCCTCCAGGATCGCGTTCACCGCGAACTCCGCGATCTCGCCCGACGTCATCATCGCCCGCCGCTCCCGGCCGGGCTCGCCGTGGATGCCGATGCCCAACTCCAGCTCGCCGGGCGGCAGATCGAAGGTGGGGCTGCCCTTGGCCGGCGTGGTGCAGGCGCTCAGCGCGACACCGAAGCTGCGGGAGTTCTCGTTGACCTGCCGGCCGATCGCCTCCACCTGCTCCAGCGGCCGCCCCTCGTCCGCCGCCGCGCCCGCGATCTTCTCCACGAACAGGGTGCCGCCGACGCCGCGCCGCCCGGCCGTGTAGAGGCTGTCGGTGACCGCCACGTCATCGTTGACCAGCACCTTGGCGACCCGGATGCCCTCGTCCTCGGCGAGCTCGGCCGCCATGTCGAAGTTGAGCACGTCGCCGGTGTAGTTCTTCACGATGAACAGCACGCCCGCCCCGCTGTCCACGGCCGCCGCGGCGCGCGCCATCTGATCGGGAACCGGCGAGGTGAACACCTCGCCCGGGCAGGCCGCCGACAGCATGCCGGGACCCACGAATCCGCCGTGCAGCGGCTCGTGCCCCGAGCCGCCCCCGGAGATCAGGGCGACCTTTCCGGCCACCGGGGCGTCCCGCCGCACGATCACCCGGTTGTCCACGTCGACGGTCAGCTCGGGATGGGCGGACGCCATGCCCCGCAGGGCGTCCGCGACCACGCTCTCCGGCACATTGATCAACATCTTCATGGGTTCCTCCTGGTCAGACGCGTGCGGTCCTGATCCCATACCGGGCGCCGGCCGCTCGCCGGCGTCATCGGCAGGTCGTCGGTTGCGCTCGGCGAACAGATCGGCAGCCTCTGTCGGCAGTATCCGTGCTCGGGCGGCGCAGGTCACGTGTCCGGCGGATCCCGGCGTGCTCCGCGGGCGGGCCGCCCGGGCCTGCCGCGAAAATCCCGCCTGCCCGCGACGCCCGGCACGCGCCCCATCCTCGAACCGGCTTCGCACGGCTGGGACGGGGGGACACCTTCGCCGCACCGGGCACAAGCCCAAGAACATCCAGTACGAGGGCTTGCACCCGACACGCCGAGAGCACCCACCGACAGCGACATCAGCCGCTTCCACGGCGGGCGCACGGACCGCCCTACGGGCAGACGACGGGGCCTTCCCGGCAGGCCCTGGGCGCGACGGCCCGTCGGCACCGGCACGGCCCGGTCGTCAGCCGGTCTTGTGCCCCCACCGGGGGCCGACCAGGTCCCACTCCCTGCCCCACTCGTCGATGCGCCGCCGGTCCAGGCACCAGCGTGCGGCGCCTGTGGCCCCGAACGCGATGCCGGTGACGGCGAGTGCCGACGCGGCTCCCAGGAGTCCCGCTTCGCCGGCAGCATCGGTGCGGCTCGGCGGCCGGGTGGTGAGGTTCCCCTGCGTGTCCGTCCAGAGCACCGTCGTGGATCCGGCCCTGAGTCCGCCCTCCACCAGGGTCTTGCCGGTGCGGGCGGATCCGTCCGTTCCGGTCCAGCGGACCTGTGCAAACGCCCGGTAGCTGTTCGCCTCGGAGGGTGGAGTGTCCGTGAGGAGCACGGCCCGTACGGGGGCGCGCTCGGCGCGCTGCTGCGCGAAGACGTCGTCGGCCGCCCGGGCCGTCAGCACACCGGCGAGCGTTCCGCCCACCGCGACCAGCGCCCAGAGGGCCAGCACGAGCCACGCCTCGAGAACGTCGTCGCGCCTGCGCAGCGGGTTGGCCCGCCACCGCCACAGCCACCTCGTCGTTCGCCTGCCGCTCCGCATCGGTGCGCACCTCCTCGTCGTCACTTCGAGCAAGGTGACAGCCGGCGGCGCGCCGGGGCATGGGCCGGACAGGGGGAGTCGTGGGGCCGACCGGGACCAAGTCCGCCACGCGGATGGGCCGTTCAGCCCCGCCCTCGCCACCGTCGTCATCAAGGCCCTGACCGGCCACCTGCCGGGGACCAACGGCCTCTCACCCGGAGGCCGAAGGACATCGGTTCCTGTTCCGAAACCCGTGCGCGAGGAGGGCACCATGCGATCCGTGCCCCTCGACGCCGAGACCCTGGAAGCCTGTGTGGCGGCTGCGGTGGCCGCGCCCTCGTTCTTCAACACGCAGCCCTGGCGCTTCAGACTGGACCCCGACACCGTCACCTACGAGGTGCGCGCGGACCCGGAGAGCAGCTTGCATCATGCCGATCCGGCCGGCCGAGCGCTGCATCTGCCGGTGGGGGGCAGCGCCCCCACGGTGGGAACCGTGCGACCGCCTTCACGGGTGCCAGTCACGCGCGGTGCGGGGGCCGATCGGTCCCCGGCAGGGACATGAGACCTCTGCTGCCTCACCCGCGGCGCCCGGAAACTGGCCTGGCGTCCCCGAAGGAGGTCCGCACATGCCCACCATCACCGTCGGCCTCGACGGCTCACCGCAGAGCGTCGCCGCCGCCGACTGGGCCGCCCGCGAAGCAGAGCAACGCGAGGCAGCCCTGTGTCTGCTGCACGCCTGGGAACAGCCGCCGCACCTCACCGCGCCGCTCGCCGGTGTTCCCGCGCCGGGAGCGATCGACAGGGAGCAGGCATGGGCCCAGACCCTGCTGTACGAGACACAGTCCCGGCTCGCAGACCGCCACCCCGGTCTGCCCATCGGCACCGAGCAGACGGGGGACCAGCCCGCGTCGGCCCTGCTGGCCGCCGCCGACGAGTCCGACCTGCTGGTCCTCGGATCCCGGGGCCTGGGCACGGTCGCCGGGTTCCTGGTCGGCTCCGTCTCCCGCGCCGTCGTGGCCCGGGCCGCGCGGCCCGTCGTTCTCGTCCGGGCCGGCGAGCGGGTCCAGGACGAGCATCTGCCGGACGCCTCGGGCGGCGCATCCACCACCACCCCGTACCGCGATGTGCTGCTGGGGCTGGACCTGGACAACCCCGGCGACGAGGTCATCGGCTTCGCGTTCGACGCCGCCCGGCGCCGCGCAAGCGGGCTGCGGGTGGTCCACGGCTGGAGCCTGCCGGCCTCCTACGGCTACGGCGCCGCCATGGACGTCGGGCTCAATGAGGAACTGGCCGAGCAGGTGCGGCACGCGCTGACCGACGTGCTGCGGCCGTGGCGGGACAAGTTCCCCGGCGTCGACGTGAATGCGCAGGCCGTGATCGGTGGCGCCGGCCGTCATCTCGTGCACGCCTCACACGACGCGGCCCTGGTCGTCGTCGGCCGCAGCGAACGCCACACACCGGTCGGCGGCCACATCGGCCCCGTGGCCCACGCAGTACTGCAGCATGCCGTCGCACCGGTCGCGGTGGTGCCGCACGGCTGATCTCCCGCCGTTCGCCGGAACGCCAATTACCGTCCTCGTAGAGCCCGGTTCGGGCTCGTGGCCTCCGGGGCCGGTATGACTCGTTAGCCCTGTCCTTGATGATCCGGGGAGCGCTGTCGCCGGTCCTGGCGGCGCTGTTCGCCCGCGTAGGCGCAAGGGGAAGGTCCTGGTCGTGGTCGACCAGTCGGCTTCCATCGGCACCCTGGCGGTGACCGTCGCCCGCGCTTGTGGATGCGAAGTCGCCTACCTGCCGGGCCTGTCGATGCGCCGGCCGGCCGATCTGCACCCCGGCACCGGCAAGACCGACACCCGCGACGCCTACGTCATCGCCGATGCCGCCCGCACCATGCCCCACCTGCTGCACTCCATCGACCCCGACGAGAGCGTCCGGGCCCGAACCGACCATGATCCTGGGCCACGACAACGACCTCACCCAGGACGCCACCCGCACCTCCAACCGGCTGCGCGGACTGCTCACTTCCATCCACCCCGCCCTCGAACGCGTCCTCGGGCTCCGCCTGCGGCACCCGGCCGTCCTGACCCTGCTGCAGCCCTACGGCTCCCCGACCCGGCCGGCCCAGGCCGACACCGACCAGATCATCACCGCCCTGCCCGAACAGGCGGTGCAGGTCCCAGGCTCCGGCTCGGCCGGGGAGATCGTCTCCGGCCTGGCCGAGGCCCTCGTGGTCCTCCTCAAGCGCCGGGACATCCTGGAGACCCGCATCGCCGCCCTGCTGGCGGCCCACCCTCTCGCGAAGGTCCTGACCTCCATGCCCGGGGTCGCGGTCAGGACCGGTGCCCGCATCCTGGCCGAGGTCGGCGACGCCAGCGCGTTCCCCACCGCCGCCCACTGGCCTCCTACGCGTGACTGACCCCCACGACACGTCGTTCGGGCACCTCCATCCGGGGCGAAGGACTGCCCCGCGGCGGCGACAAGACGCTCAAACGGGCCCTGTTCCTGGCCTCGTTCGCCTCGCTGAGCAGCCTCGAATCGCGGACCTACTACGACAGGAAACGGGCGGTGAACATGCGCCACAACGCCGCGCTCATCTGCCTCACCCGCCGCCGCATCGACGTCCTGCACGCCATGCTCAAGCACTACACGCTCTACCAACCCGGGCACGAACAAACAGCCTGACGAAGCCCACAGACCTTGACCGAACAGATAGAAGCACCCCCCGAGAACGGGCGGAGGCACCAGCCGGTCCGCAGGACACGGCTACCCGCCGCCTGAGCACGGCCCGCTGCTGCTCGAGGTACGGATGGCGGGTCGAGGTGAGTCCGCGACTGAGCGGACGGGCCGATAGCGGGTCACCAACTCGGCCCGGATCCGGAGCACGTGCTTCATCTCCAGGTTGAACCACGGCGTGAACTCGGCGCGGTAGTGGAGGAGCGCCTGCGGGTCCGTCACGCGGCTCGCGGTGCCGGTGACCATCACGCTCCAGCAAGAGCGCGTGTCCTCGTCGATCCGGTCGGCCTCGTGCACCACCACCTCCGAGGCAGACGCGGTGGCCGGCAAAGCCTGGGTGAAGCCAACAGCCATGGACACACTGGCCAGCAGAGTGTGCGACTCCTCCCGGCCCAGCTCGGCCATACGGGCGCCAGGAGTAGAACGAAGAGAGAGAGGGGGCTGAGCATTCGTCGCCAGGGTGCCCCCCTCGGGTCCTGTGGACGGCCGAAGGGGGAGTTCCTCGGGGCGCTCGGCCCCTCCACGGGGAACCGCGTTCAGGTCGCCAGGTGAGTACGGCGCGATGCGCCGGTCTCGGGTGTTGCGGACGTGTCGTCCACCCGGTGGAGCAGATCAGCGGAGACGTCGACCACCCCGTCCACGCCTCGGCACAGGCGCACGACGACAGGGACGAGGGACTTGCGCTCGACGGTGCCCTTCAAGGAGACCCGGCCGTCCACCACGCGCAATGTGATCGCCTCGGGTACGAGGCCCAGAGTGCGGGTGAGGATCTCCCGGGAGATCTCCTCACGGATGGCCTGGTCCCTGCGCAGGAAGACGCGGAGCAGATCGGCCCGGCTGATCACTCCGACCAGCCTCCCGGCCTCGTCGACGACCGGCAGCCGCTTGACCCCGTGACGCTCCATGACCTGGGCGGCTTCCACCACCGTCCACTGCGGCCTGGCGGTCACGGCCGGGCTGTTCATCAGCCCCTCGGCCGTCGATGCCTCCGCCTTCGCCCGGGCGGTGGGCTTCGGGTGCAGCACCGGCAGCAGGCCGGCCGGGTCCAGCTGCGCCGCCTCCTTGCGCAACAGGTCCGCTTCGGAGACCACGCCCACAGGGCGCTCGTCGTCGTCCACGACCGGTACGGCGGTGATGTCGTACTCGGCAAGGAGTTTGGCGATCTCCTTGAAACCGGTGTCCCGGCGCACCCGTACCACCGATGTCGTCATGAGGTCGCTCACCATCCGGTGCCGCATGGCTCCCGCCTCCTCAAGTCGTGTGCCTTCCTCTCCCTCCACTCTCTGCCGCCGCATAGCGTTCCCGCATGGGCCGGTCGGCCCCGACCGCCTCCCGATCAGCCCGAACGGCTCCGAAGCACTCTTCGTCGACACGATCGAGGTGTCGGGGCTCGGCAACCGGAGCTGTCTGGTGTCCCAGCGTGCCAGTGCCTGTCGCCAGTGGTGCTCCTCGGCGGCCTGGATCGTGTCGGTGCCGACGGCCTGTTTGAGGGCGAAGACCAGCCCGGCGCGGATGGACTCGACCATGGCGGGGGGTGCCGCTTTCCTCGCGGGCGACCGGGTCGTCCAGGTAGCGGTGGCCGAGCGGGTCGACGAAGGTGACGGTTCCGCCGCCGGGCGTGGTGGGCACCTGGTTGCGGACCAGTTCACGGCGTACGACGAGGACCCCCGGAGTCTGTGGACCGCCGCCGAACTTCTGCGGTGACAGGAAGACCGCGTCCTTGTGGTCGCCCGTGCCGGGCTCGCTTTCCGCGACCCGGATCGGGATGTAGGGGGCGGCGGTCGCGTAGTCCCAGAAGGAGAGGGCACCGTGCGCATGCGGCAGTCGCGCGATGCGGTCGGCGTCGGTGAGGATGCCGGTGACGTTGGAGGCGGCGGAGAAGCTCCCGATGCGCAGCGGCCGGTCGGCGTACCGTCGCAGCCCCGCTTCGGGGCGGTCCAGGTCGATGTGGCCGTCGCGGTCCTCGTCGATGACCACTACGTCGGCGATCGACTCACGCCAGGGCAGTTCGTTGGAGTGGTGCTCGTACGGCCCGACGAAGACCACGGGGCGCTCGGCCTCGGGCGGCTTCTCAGGACGGCGCAGTTCCAGAATGGCGAGCAGTTTGTTCACCGCCGAGGTGGCGCCAGAACCACAGAAGATCACCAGGTCGTCCTCGGCGCCTCCCACCGCGTCGCGGATCATCCGGCGGGCGTCCTCGCGCAGCCGGGTCGTCTGCAGACCGGTGCTGGAGCTCTCCGTGTGCGTGTTGCCGTAACGGGGCAGCACCTGCTCGCGGACGAAGTCCTCGATGAAGTCGAGTGAGCGGCCGGAGGCGGTGTAGTCCGCGTAGACGATCCGCTTCGGGCCGTACGGGCCGTCCAGCACCTCGTCGTCTCCGATCAGCCCGCCCCGGATGTGTTCCAGCAGGGCCGACGCGGCCGGTGCCGAGGACGTGCTCATGGTTCCAGCTCGATGTCGATCTCGGGCAGCTGCCGGAGGGTGTTGTGCACCGTGCAGTGCGAGGCCACGGCCAGCAGGGCCGCCCTGCGCTGCACGGGGAGTTCCGGCGGCGGCAGGACCACGACGCGCAGGGAGGCGACGCGGGCGGGGCGGTCGGTGGCCATGGTGAACTCCGTACGGACCCGCAGGCCGGTGCGGGGCAGGTCGTGGCGGTGCAGGTAGCGGCCCGCGTAGAAAGCGATGCAGGTGGCCAGGGAAGCGGCGAACAACTCGGTGGGAGTGGGGGCGGTGTCCGTACCGCCCGCATCGGCGGGCTGGTCGACCTGGAGACGGTGCCCGCGGATGTCCACCGCGTAGGCGTCGTGATCGACGTGGGTGACCTCGAAACTGTGCACGTCCGCGTAGTGCTGCCGGTTCGTGCTCAGGGACTGCGGTGCGCTCCCGCTCATGGCCCGGCCCTTCTCGCTGTGCCGACTCCTGCCACTCTCCAGGGGACCGCGGACGGCGCGGCTGATCGAGAGGCCGACGGGGTGCGGCTGGAGCCGTTCGGCCCTCGTGCGAGGCGCCGCAGCTGTATACCCTGCCGGGTATTTTTCAGGGGCTTGGCAGCGAGCGAGCAGAGTGTGGGTGCTGTGGGGGCGAGGTCGAAACATACCCCGGTGGGTACCGGGGTGGGGACTTGCGGCCCATGCCCCGCCTCCATCACCCGCACAACAGTGGGGACATGGGCAAACACATCGTGATTCTCGGCGGCGGAACAGCCGGCACCATGACGGCCAACCGCCTGCGTCGCACCTATGACGAGAGCGAGTACCGGATCACGGTCGTCGACCAGGACGACGACCATCTCTACCAACCCGGACTGCTGTTCGTCCCCTTCGGGCTGGCCCAGCCCCACCACCTCGTCCGGTCCCGTCCGCGGCAGCTGCACGACGGTATCGACTACAAGCAGACACGGATCGAGCGGGTCGACCTGGACGCACGCACGGCCCACCTCGCCGACGGCGTCCGGCTGACATACGACGTCCTCGTCGTCGCCACCGGAGCCGCGTTGCTGCCGGAGGAGACCCAAGGGCTGACCGGTCCCGGCTGGGGCGAGAACGTCTTCACCTTCTACGACCTGCCCGGCGCCGTGAGCCTGCACGACGCCCTGGAGCACTTCGAGGGCGGACGGATCGTGGTGGATGTGGCCGACCTGCCGGTCAAGTGCCCCGTCGCGCCGCTGGAGTTCGCCTTCCTCGCCGACTGGTACTTCCAGCGACGCGGCATCCGCGACAAGGTCCAACTGACCTACCTCACCCCGCTGGACGGCGCTTTCACCAAGCCGGTCGCGGCGAAGGCGCTCGGCGGCCTGCTGGCGGACAAGGGCATCAAACTGGTCACCGAATTCACGCTCGGCGAGGTCGACGGCAAGGGCGGCAGGCTCGTGTCGTACGACGAACTCCAGGTGCCGTTCGACTTGGCGGTCGTCGTGCCGCTGCACGGTGGAGCGGAGTACGTCGGCCGCTCTCCGGGCCTGGGCGACGAGCTCGGCTTCGTGCCCGTCGACCCGCACAGCCTCCAACACCCCGACCACCCCGAGGTGTTCGCGATCGGCGACGCGGCGGGCCTGCCGGCCTCCAAGGCCGGCTCCGTGGCCCACTTCGAGGGCGAGGTGCTGGTGCACAACATCACCCGGTTCCTCGCCGGCCGGCCACTGGACGCCTCCTACGACGGGCATGCCAACTGCTTCGTGGAGACCGGCTTCCACAAGGCGCTGCTCATCGACTTCAACTACGAGACCGAGCCGCTGCCCGGTCACTTCCCGGGCTCCGTCGGCCTGCCGCTGCTGAAGGAGTCGCACGCGGGCCACCTCGGGAAGCTCGCCTTCGAGTGGCTGTACTGGCACAGCCTGCTGCCCGGCCGGGAGCTGCCCGGTATCGGCTCGGCGATGCCCGAGCACGGCAAGAGGCACGCCCACGCCTGAGGACCTGAGGACCTGAAGAGAGGAGAACACCGTCATGCCCACTGCCACCTACGACGAGACGGCCGTCCCGGTCGACGACGAGGGTTTCTTCACCGACCCAGCCCGGTGGACCGAGCCCATGGCCGAACAGATCGCCCGCGAGACCGGCATCGAGGCGCTGACCGACCGGCACTGGACGGTCATCCGCTTCATGCGCGAGCAGTACGCCGCCAAGGGCACCGGCCCCACGGTCCGTGTCCTCGGCAAGACCTCCGGCGTCACCGTCAAGGAGCTCTACCAGCTCTTCCCCAAGGGCCCGGCGAAGACCGCCGCGAAGATCGCCGGGATCCCCAAACCACGCGGCTGCATCTGAGGAGCGTGCCGGTCATGGCTGACACCGCCACCATCGAGAAGGTCTCGATCATCGTCTCCAAGGGATCCCTGGAAGGGGTCTACCCGGCCCTCATCATGGCCAACGGCGCCCGCGCCGAGGGTATCGAGGCCGACCTGTTCTTCACCTTCTTCGGCCTCGACGCGATCACGAAGAAGCACTGGGAGCACATCAAGCTGGCCACCGTCGGCAACCCCGGTCTGCACCTGCCGACCCTGCTGGGCGGGATGCCCGGCGTACCGGACCTGATCACGCGGTACATGGAACGCAAGATGGACAAGCTCGACATCCCGCCGATCCCCGAGTTCATCGAGATGATCTCCGACACCGGCGCCGGGATCTACGCCTGCAAGGCGTCCGTCGACCTCTTCGAACTCGACAAGGACGACCTGGTCGACCAGGTCCAGGGCATCATCACGGTCGGCGAGTTCTACGAGCACGCGGCCGGCGGCCAGATCATCTACACCTGAGATGCCGGCGCCGTACCCGGTCTGCCGGACAGGGCGCGGCGTGTGCCGACCGTGGCCGCCCGTCCCGACGAGGAGTCGTTCGGGCTGGGCGGCCTTCTGGCCCTGCTGTCCGGCGCCGGCGAGTTCGTCCACCGGGCAGGGCAGGCCCGGCGAGTCACCTGATCGTGTTCGACGGAGAGCGTCACCGGACACCGCGACCATCAACGGGCCGCCGCCATGCTCGCCGCTCGCCCGTCCGGTGTCGCCGTCCTGGGCTGGACCGCTGCCGGTCAGTCGTCCGACAAGCCGGTGCTCCGGCTTTGTCGTTTGGAACTCTCGGGCGACAGGGAGTAGTGCGGATCCCGGAGTGACCCGGATCAACGCCGACGTCAGGAGGAAGGGGCGCCCTTCCGTGACGGTTCGACGGGTTCGGTGGCGCGCTCGGCCAGGCCGGCGTGCAGGAGGAGCAGGCGGGCCAGGTCACGCGCCTCGTCGGCGGTGAGCGCCGCCCACACTCCCGGCTCGCCCCCCTGGTCCCGGCCCACGTTCAGGGTGACCCGGCTGATGGGCCGGTCCGCAGGGGCGAGCCGCAGGCGCCGCACGGCGATCCTGCGCCCGCAGCTGGTCACGAGAGAGGTGTCATCGGTCGTAGGTGGCCGCTCACGTCCTGCCGTCGCCATCACTCTCACTCTCCTCCGCCGGGTCGGTGACGGTCCCGCCGGGCGCCCTCTTGCTCGAATACTCTGCGGGGTATAAGAAACAGCACCGCGTGGGGCTGGATTGTTCCCCACTCGCCTGCACTTGGCCGGTCTTGGGCGAGCCTGGGCGGGGTGAGGCCATGCTGGGACACGGCGGTGGGTGGACGGCTGACTCCTCACCTGTCCGCCGGTGACGCGGGCCGTGGGGCACGTACGGCGCGCCGCCCTCGCGCGCGCCGCCGCAGGAGCCGACCTCGTCATCGGCCGCTCCGCACACCTCTTCCGCGGCGTCACCCGCCAAGTCCTCTTCGGCCTCGGCGATTACGCCGACCATCCGGCCCTGCGCAACGACCTGGGCCTGCTCTGGCCTGCCACCTACGACGCGCACGCTGTGCAGCGGACCGAGGTGGTCCCGACCGCCCTGGACCACTGTCGCACGCGCCTCGCCGACCGGGCCGAGTGCGATTGGGCCGCCGACCGACTCACCCGTGCTTGCGCCGAACTGGGCACCTGCGTCACCAAGCAGCACGGACGTCTGACCGTCGCATGGCCCCGCGCGGCGGCGCGGACGAGCTGATCTCCGGGCCGATGGGACCTCCCGGAGGGCCGACCGGCCCTCGCGCAGGCCGCCCCATGCCCGATATACCGATACGAAACGACACGCTCCACGCCGGGGCCCGTCGTCCGAAGTGCCGATCGCCGGTACGGAGACGCCCCCGGTCAAGCGGAGCCGAGGACCGCCCCGCCGAGGAGTCCGGCGCCCTCCGTACGGCCATCGGTGCGCGGCTCGTCCATCCCCGCGTACCGGTCTCGTGCCCGACGCCGACGGCACCTCGACCATGGCCACCACCCTGCCGGCGCCACCCGAGAAGGTCTGGGCCTGGCTGGTGCAGATGGGCGGCGACCGCGGAGGCTGGTACAGCTGGGACTGGCTGGACCACTACGGAGAACCCAGTGCGGACCGCATCGCGCCCGAGTGGCAGCACCTGGATGAGGGACAACGCCTGAACGCGGCACGGGATGGCCAGTCCTGGTTCACCGTGGCCCGCGTGGAGCCGAACCGGACCCTGGTCCTGCGCTCGGACCTGAGCCTGCCCTCCGGTCACTCCTTCGATCCGCAGTGGGATGTTCTCCCGACGGCGCGCATGGACGGGATCTGGGGCTTCCACCTGCGGCCGGCCGCCGACGGCGGCACCCGCCTGGTGGTCCGCACCCGCGGCCAGAGCCGCCCCCGACCGCTGACCCGGCCACTGGACGTGCTGCTGTGGGAGCCCGCGCACTTCCTCATGCAGACCCGCCAGTTCCACAACCTGCGCACCCGGGTTGGTGCGGCAGCCTGACCCGGCATGGAGCCTGCCCGTGGCAGTCGATCACCACTGTCTGCCCGGCGGCCACGGCCGCGGCGTGCAGCAGCAGTCGGTAAGCGTAAGATCCCGGCCCGCCGCCCAGGCCTGAGCGGGCGGGCGGTGAGAGCCGGAGTTCTCGATGCAGCAGTTCCGGCGCCTGCTCCTGCCCCCTGCCCGTCCTGGCCCCGTACACCGCAGCGCCGGTCGGTCTGCCGGCGGCCACTGGCCGTGACCTCCGCGCCACGCGACGAAAAGCGACGGAAACGACACCGGCTCAGCACACGCGTTTCGGGTGCGTCCCATTGGAATACCGAACGACTCGGTTTAGTTTTGTCTAAGGTCGGGTGCACTCCCGTGCTCGGCCCACCAGAAAGGACTCACCCGCATGCGTTACGCAGTTCTCGGCACCGGCATCGTCGGTCGGACCATCGCCGCCAAGCTCGCCTCCCTCGGTCACGAGGTCGTCATCGGCACCCGTGACCCCGATGCCACTCTCGCCCGCAGCGCGCCGGACGCCATGGGCAACCCGCCGTTCTCCACCTGGCACGCGGATCACTCCGCTGTGCAGCTGCGGACCTTCGCCGAGGCCGCCGCCTTTGGCGAGACGGTCGTCAACACCACCGCAGGCGCCGCCGCGCTCGACGCCCTGAATGCCGCGGGCAGCGCGAACTTGGCGGGCAAGGTGCTCATCGACATCGCCAACCCGCTCGACTTCTCGCAGGGCATGCCGCCCTCGCTGAACCCGGTCAACAACGACAGCCTCGGTGAGCAGATCCAGCGCGCCTTCCCGGACGCCCACGTCGTGAAGACCCTGAACACCATGAGCTGCTTCGTCATGGTCGATCCCGGCCGTGTCGCGGGGCCGCACAACGTCTTCGTGTCCGGCGAGGACGTCGGCGCCAAGAAGCAGGTCACCGAGCTGCTGGTCTCCTTCGGCTGGCCCGAGAGCGGCGTAGTCGACCTCGGCGGCATCGAGACCGCCCGTGGCACGGAAATGCTGCTGCCGGTGTGGCTGCGCCTGATGGGCGCTCTGGGCCACACCGACTTCAACTTCCACATCCAGGGCGCCCGCTAGGTGCGGTGGGCAGCCTGAAGTCGTCGCGGCCCATCTGGCAGAGTCGACCACCGGGTGCTTGGCGCCGCAGGCTGCGTCGCGCCCTCTGGATGGCAAACCGAACGGTGCGGTTCGCTTCACCTACTCTTCGACCATGCGCATGACGAAGACCAGCAAGACGGCCGGAAGGCCGCGCTCGGCCGAGAAGGACGAGGCCATCCTGAGGGCCGCGCTGGAACTGCTCGCCACCCAGGGATACGTCCGGATGACGCTGGACCAGGTGGCGGCCGCGGCCGACGTCAGCAAGTCCACCATCCACCTGCGCTGGAAGACCAAGGCGGACCTCCTCACCGCGGCTCTCGCCGCAGTGCGCATGGCGGACGCTCCGCCGCCCTCCGGCGATGTGCGCACCGACCTCGTTGCCATCCTGGAGGACTTCGCCGCCACCGTCGAACGCGTCAACGGCATGGCTCTGATCGGTACTTGCCTGGCCGAGGAGGCCCACACCCCCGGCCTCCTCGCCCTGCTGCGCGAACGTACCGTCCTGCCCCGCCGCGCCCTGCTGCGCGATGCGCTCGAACGAGCCCGGGAAGCTGGGCAGGTGGATGCCGACGCCGACCTGGAGGCGGCGGTCTCGGCCCTGCTCGGGCCGTTCTACGCCGACTACATGGCCGGTCGCACCGGACGGCTCAACTGGGCGGAACAGGCAGTGGACCTGGTCTTGACCGCTCTCCGGCCGCGCGACAAGGGGGACTTGCCCCCAGCCGGTTGATCAATCGGGTCGGCGGCTTCGCAGCCCGCCGCGCAGCACGCCGCCGGGGTCGGTCAAGCTTCGGAGCTGGAATCCAGCCGCGGACCGGGGTTGGTGGTGAGCAAGGTGGACGACGGTCTCGCGGACAGGCCGTCATCGGTGCGCGGAAGACGATGCACGGGACCGGACTCCCGCGAACCCGGGCCGTTTCCCGACCTCGGTTCGGGCCGGTCGGCTCATGTGCGGCGGTCTACGAGGGAGTTGGCTGGGCGTGAGCACAGCGACGCTGATCCGGAAGGCAGTAGCGGTGAGTATGAGTCTGACATTGGAGTTCTGGGAGCGGTGCGCCGTTTTGCTGGTTGCAGCGATCGGGGTGACGTTCGTCCTCACCGCTGCGTGCGACACGCTTGCCGTCCGGCTCCTGAGCCGTCGCTTGCCTTCACCAACCCTGGGCGCCGGCGGGTACGGCCCCTGCAACTGCGGGAGTGCCCATGGATGCGCAGCTCCGGCGAACGCCCGGCCTCGGTGACGGGAGGTCTGACGTTCACCGGTCGACGTCCCCGCCGCATCCGACGTAGGTGATGACGCCGAGGACATCAGCAGCGCCTTGGGCTTCTCCTCCGTCTGCTGGTCGCCGGTGGCCACGGTCCGTACGGCCGATCAACGAGGTCGGAGCCCTGGATCCGGGTGAGCGCACAGCCGGAGGCGCCCGCCGTGATCGCATCGAGCAGGGCCTCCTCGTCGTCGAAGGAGGTGAGCATCGGGCAGGCCAGTTCGGGCATCCGAGAACGCGGTTCACGGCACACGTCGGTGCCGGGTCGGGGCCGTTCGGCCCTGTCGGCCCGGTGGCTTCGGTGATGTACTGCAGGTGAAGCCAGGGACTGGCACAAAGAGACGCGGAGGAGCGGCCTGCGCCGCGCACCGCGCAATCGAGGTCCGCGAGAAGCGGGCGCCAGTCCTTGGCCTCAATGACGGATCCGCCACCCCCGGCTCGGGCGACGGACCGCAGGCCGGCCCGTGCGGATGCCGGGTCCTCCCGGCATGGCGTGCTCGAAGCCGCCCATGCTCCGGCTGCCGGTCTTGATCCGCGCCAGGTGGGCGCGACCCCAGCGCGGCGTCGGCCCGAGGCGGGCGGTCCACGCCTGCGGTTCGCATCCCGCGCCTCGTCACGACCGTCCGAACGGGCCCATCGGACCGGGGGCGGATCGGCCCCCGCTTCAGGACGCTGGGCCCCTGCCCCGGCGCAGGACATCGCGGGAGGCTGAAGGGGCATCGGGAGACCGGCTCCCCGGGACGGTCCGAAGGGACGGAAACGGCCGCTCGGCCGATCGAGCCCGGGTGGCCCGGCCTCTCGACGCAGTCGCAGACCGACGTGCCCCACAGGATTGCGCACGTGGGCGGGTCGGCGCAGCAGTGACGAGGAAGGGGGTGGCGTGATGAGCCGCAGCGTCGGTGAGGTGATGACCCGTGAGGTTGTCGAAGCGCACCGGGACACCTCGTTCAAGGACGTGGCACGGCTGCTGGATCGGCACCGGATCAGCGGGCTGCCCGTGGTGGACAACGACGACAAGGTCGTGGGAGTGATCTCCGAGACCGATCTGATCCGATGCCAGGCGGCCAGGCCCGCCGACAGCCGGACCCGCACCTTCCGGAAGCCTGTGCTGCGCCGTTCCGGCCGTCGTGCGGCTGCCGTCGCCCGCGCCACGACGGCGGCGGAGCTGATGTCGACACCCGCGGTCACCGTGCATCCGGAACAGCCCGTCGCGGACGCCGCGCGCGTCATGGAACGTCACCACGTCGACCGCCTTCCCGTGGTGGACGAGGAGGACCGGCTGATCGGCATCGCCACTCGGCGTGATCTGCTGCGCGTCTTCCTGCGCACCGATGAGGAGATCCGCCAGGACGTGATCGACAACGTCCTGACCCGCGCCATGTGCCTGCCACCCCACTCCGTGATCGTCTCGGTCCGCGACGGCATGGCCACAATGGAAGGGCAGTTGGAGCACCGCAGCGACATCCCGCTCGTGGTCCAGCTGACGTGGCGCATCGACGGAGTGGTCGGCGTGGTGAACAGCCTGACCTTCCGGATCGACGACACGCATCCGCCCGAGCAGCATGCTGCGGACGTGATCGCCCGCCCCTGGATGCTGCAGCACTGACCTGGAGGCGCGTGACAACTTCCGTATGGATACCGGAAGTTCGGAGAGTTCAGGAGCTGTGGGGAGAGCTCTTGGCAGTGAGGGGGATGCGCCAGCGCAGGCGGGTGCCGCCCTCGGGACGGCCGGCCACCTCGAACATGCCGCCGAGTTTCTCCGCACGGCGCCGCAGGTTGGTCAGGCCGCTGCTGCGGGTGACGGCCGGGTCGATGCCCAGGCCGTTGTCGGTGACCTCCAGGAGCAGTTCGTCTCCGGCATGGACGGTGACCCAGGCGGCGGAGGCGCGGGCGTGGCGGGCGATGTTGGACAGGGCCTCGCGCAGTGCGGCGAGCAGATGGGCGGCGGTCTCGTCGGGCAGAGCGGCGTCGACGGGGCCGGCGAACTCGACCGCGGGGGCGAAGCCGAGACGGTCCTGTGCGGTGGCGGTCTCGTCGAGGACCTGGGCGCGGAGGCTGGCGGCCTTCTGGGTGGGCTGGTTGAGATTGAAGATGGTGCCGCGCAACTCCCGGATGGTGGCGTCGAGTTCGTCGATCACCTTGTGGATGCGGGAGGAGGCGTCAGGCCGGCCGGCGCGGGCGGTGATGCTCTGCAGTGCGAGACCGGCGCCGAAGACCCGTTGGATGACCATGTCGTGCAGGTCCCGGGCGATACGGTCGCGCTCGGCCATCACTTCGCGATCGGCGCGCGCGGCGGCCAACTCGGCCTGGGCGGCGAGCTGGTGGGTGATGTCCCGGGCCACGGTGGAGAAGCCGATCAGGGCTCCGTCCGCGTCACGCATAGGTGAGACCGTGACGGCGACGTCGACGTTCGTGCCGTCGGCGCGGTGCCAGTGGCTCTGGTAGGAGTCGGCGTGTCCCTGGGACCGGATCTGCTCCACCACCGACCGGAAGTTGTCGAAGGCCGCCTCGGGCATGAGGGTGCCGATCGTCCGGTCGAGTATCTGCTGCTCGGCGTGGCCGAACAGCCGCTGGGCGCCCGGGTTCCAGGTCTGGACGAGCAGGGACGGGCCGACCGAGATCATGGCGTCGTCGGAGGCGGCCACGATGGCCGCGAGCCGGGCCTCGGCGGCCCGGGCGGCCTCCAACTCGGTGTGCAGGGCTATCAGGCCCCGGTTGGTGTCGTCCAGCTCCTGACGCAGCTCGTCCACCAGCTGTGCGTGGCGCGCCAGTTCAGCCTGCTGCACGAGGTTGTCGTCCGCATCCTCGGCGGTCAGGGGACTGCGCAGGTCTCCCATGCCGACCCCCCTTCGCCCGGTGACGGGAACCGGTTCATCATGCCATGTGGGCGACCTGGCGGACCACGAGCACTGTGGCGTCGTCGGTGGGCCGTCCGTACTCGCGGTGGAGCACGGCGGCGATCACCGCCGGATGGTGGTCCAGCAGGCGCGGGTGGTCGTCCACGGTCCAGCCTGAGCGGATCCCGTCGGAGACGAGGATGAGGCTCGACCCTGGCTCGAACGGGCAGCGCTGCAGACGGACGGTGGGGAAGGGGAGATGGGTGCCCAGGGTGCCGGGGCGGTCCAGCAGATGGACCGACCGGGCGCCGGTGATGACCCGTCCGGTGATGTTGCCGACAGCCGCGTACGTGAGCTCGCCGCGCCCGGGGTCGATCAGGCACGCACCGAGGACTCCGCCACGGGTGCCGCGCATCGCCTCGTGGGTGAGACGGACGAACCGGTCCAGGTCGGTGACGGGGGCCTGCTCGAACGTGGTGATCGCGGCGCGGGCCGCTGCGGCGGCGCCCGGGCCGTGACCGAGGCCGTCGACGACCAGGGCGGCCGTCGGGCGGCCTGGCGCGACGGCCCAGGCGTCCCCGGACTCGCCGTCGCCGCCGAGGGGGACGTTGACCCCGCCGTAGCGCCACCCCGCGTCACCGGCCGGAGCGTGGGCGCCGAGCCGGGCGTAGACGACTGTTCCGCGGCGAGTGGCGTACCAGTCGAACTCGGCGGCGTTGCGCCTGACCACGTTCAGCCCCGCCTTGAGCCCGCTCCCGCCGGGTCGGGGCGGGGCGACGGGAGGGGCCGTCCCGGCCGGCGGGGCGAGCGTGCCGGTGGTGATGCCCGGGCCGTGGTCGACGGAGATCAGCTCGATCCCGTCCCCGGCCTTGCGCGCCAGCACGTATCCGCCCGGGTGGGCGTGGCGAAGCAGATTGGTGCCCATTTCGGTGGCGACCAGTTCGGCCACCCCTTCGCGCAGTGCATTCTGTCCGGCGGACATTCTGGCCACGGCCCGGCGCAGGGCGCCGACGTCCTCCTCGGCACCGATCGCATGGCGGCGGTGTGCGTGCTCGTTCAGCGTCGCCACCTCCTCGTCACCGGAGCCCGCATCCTCACCGCTGCCATTTCACGATCACCACGGTCGTGCCCGACCCGGCGGCGGAGGTGAGGGTCATGTCGTCCACCAGCCGACGCGCGCCCGGCAGGCCCAGCCCGAGGCTGCCCCGGGTGCTGAAGCCGTCGGTCAGGGCCGCATCGATGTCGTCGATGCCCGGGCCGTCGTCTGCGAACGTGGCCCGCACGCCCCGCCGGCCCTGCCGGTAGACCTGTTCGATGCTGATGCGGCCCCGGCGGCCCGTGGCGTAGTTGAGGATGTTGCGGGCCAGCTCACTGCCGGCCGTGATCAGTTTCGTCGCGTCCACCAGATTGAGCCCCATCGCCTCCGCCTCGGTGCGCAGTACCTTCCGCACGCGGATCAGGTCGGCCTCGTCGGCGATGGTGAAAACGTCCGACTCCGTGCCCGTCACGGCATCAGCGGTCACAGACGGCCCCCACCGGCATCGGCCCGCCGAAGCCGCTCCAGCAGAGCCAGGCCCTGCTCGGCATTGAGCGCGGTGTCCAGATGCCCCATCGGCACACCGAGCTCCACCAGCGTGATGGCCACCGCGGGCTGGATCCCCACGATCGCCGCCTGCGCTCCCAGCAGCCGGACCATGGCCACGATCCGAGCCAGTACCCGGGCGATGAAGGAGTCGACGACGCTCAGCCGGCTGACGTCGATGAGCATGCCGGAAGCCGAGGTGCGGGCGATCTCCCGGGTGAGCTGTTCCTCGATCTGTATCACCGTGGTGTCGTCGAGGTCGCCCTGCAGCGCCACGAGCAGCGTGTCGCCGATCTTCATGACCGGAACGACGTCCCCGGTCATCGCGACTCCCCGAACGACAGGGCCCGGGCGGCCGTCGCCGCGGTCCCGGCCCGCTCGGCGAGCACCGCCAGGGCCAGCTGCAACGCGTCCTGCAGCGTGTTGCGGGAGCGCAGATGACCCATGTCGATGCCCAGGTGCACCATGGACTGAGCGGTCTCCGGCCGCACCCCGCTCATGATGCTCACCGTCCCCATCAGGGCCGCCGCCTGCACCGTCTTCAACAGATGCTGGGCGACCTGGGTGTCGATGGTGGGCACCCCGCTGATGTCCAGGATGGCCACTTCCGCCTGGCTCTGCGCGATCTTCTCCAGCAGCCCCTCGGTCAGCCGGGTGGCCCGCAGCGTGTCCAGCGTGCCGATGATCGGCAGCGCCAGCACCTTGTCCCACACCTGGATCACCGGCGTGGACAGCTCCAGGATCTCGTCGCGCTGCCGCTGGAGGCGCTGTTCGGTCTCCCGGCGCTCGGTGACATCCCGGATCGCCGCGGCCACGAGCGTCCCCTCGGCCGTCTCCAGGGGACTCAGGCTGATCTCGACGGGGAAGTCGGTGCCGTTGCGGCGCATCCCGGACAACTCCAGCCCCGCCCCCATCGGCCGCAGCTGCGGGTTGGCGAGGAAGCCGGAGCGATGGCCGACATGCCGGTCCCGGAACCTCGGCGGCACCAGGACCTCGATCTCCCGGCCGACCAACTCGGCACGCTCGAAGCCGAACAGCGTCTCCGTCTGCCGGTTGACCAGCACGATCCGCGCGTCCTGCCCCAGGATCACCATGGCGTCCGGAGCCGACTCCAGCAGACCGTGGAACAACGACTCGGCCCGCGCGCTCTCCGTGGCGTCCCGGAAAACCTTGACGAACCCGGTCACCGCCCCGTCCTGGCCGCGCACCGGCGTCAGCGCGACCTGGGCCAGGAACCGTTCACCGCCTTTGCGGATCCGCCAGCCCTGGAACTCCCGCCGCCCGTCCCGGGCGGACTCCAACTCCCGCTCCATCAGCCCGGCGCCGCGGTCCTCTTCGAGGTGCAGCACCGACACCGACCGGCCGACGACCTCGCTCTCCGTATAACCGGTCAATGCCTCGGCGGCGCGGCTCCAGAGGACCACCTCGCCGCCCGGCCCGAGCTTGACGATCGCCTGGTCGGTGACCGCGTCCAGCATTGCCTCGAGATCCTGCAGGCTCACCTGCGGATCCTGGCCGCCTCCTGGTGGCGTCGTCATGCCCGGCCCCGCCCTTCGCATCGTCCATCCCCAAGCCGGGCCCCCGCCCGGTGGCGCCCCCTGATCCCGGCGCGGCTGATGCTATCGCCCCTCAAGGCAGCTGATCGGGGCCCCTGTGCACCGCGACCGATTACAGCGGGACACGCCGACGGGGGACCGGCCTG
The DNA here is from genome assembly GCF_042895385.1 of Streptomyces sp. NPDC001401. Lineage (NCBI taxonomy): Bacteria > Bacillati > Actinomycetota > Actinomycetes > Kitasatosporales > Streptomycetaceae > Streptomyces > Streptomyces sp. NPDC001401. The sequence goes on along the minus strand of NZ_JBIAWI010000020.1, from coordinate 30,764 downwards.
TCACCGTCCGGCATGTTTGCCGATCTCGGCCGAGTGGTCGTCGCGGCCACCCGAACACCCCGCGAATAACCGGGCTGTTCGGACTCGATACAGCTCCGCACGATGCCGGAACGGGAGCCGGATGCCTTGTCGCCCGCGAACACCGCGCTGGTCCACGCCGAGGCCACCTGTGCCGACGCCGTGCGGGCCCCAGCCGAGCACGCCGTCGCCCGCGCAGCGCCGCGGCGCGCGGTCGGGGCCGAGGTGATCAGCATCCAGCAGCGCGTGCGCGCCTTGCGGCGCCACCGGATTCCGTAACTGGAGGCCGCATGGTGCTTCTCCCTTTCGGAGTGACAGCCGCGAGGGGGTGCGACTCAAGCGTGGCAGGAGCCGGTCGCCCACAGGTGAGCCGTTACGGACCCGACGCGCATGTCCGCCACGTCGAGCACGGTCCCGGGACCCATCGCGCTGTCCCGGTCCGAGCGCGGAGGGGCAGGCAGGTGAGGGACCCCGGCGACAGCGGCTGACGCACGACCACCGGACGTGGGAGAGGCGACAGAGACCGAAGTGCGCTGAGATCAGTGAAGTCCTGTGTGGGACGCATGAGTCGATACCCGCCCGCGCATGACGTCCGACCGGTGCGGCGTGCCGAGGGGTGCCCGATGCCGAAGAGCACCGACAACGTCAGGCACGGACAGGTCTGCTCGGTAGGAGGTCGGCGCTGTGTACGCGCCTCGCATCGGCCGTGCGGAAGGACGACTACTCGCTTGCCCGGGGAATGGCGATGACCGGGCATTCGGCATGGTGGAGCACGCCGTGGACCACCGAGCCGAGGAGCATGCCGGTGAAGCCTCCGTGACCGCGGGTGCCCACGACGAGGCCGAGCGCGTGTGCGGACTCCTGGGCCAGGACCTGCACCGGGTGGCCGCGGGCCACCTCGTGGTGGAGTTCCACGTCCGGGTGAGCGGCTTCGCGGCCGGCCACCGTCTCCGACAGGAGTCTGCGGCACTCCTGGAGGGCCGCCTGCTCGTCCAGGACGCCGAGGAGCGGCGGATGCCACACGTACAGCGCCCGCAGCACCGCGCCACGCAGGGCGGCCGCCTCGAAGGCGTAGTCGACGGCGGCCGCGGAGTGGGGGCTGCCGTCCACACCGACGACGAAGTACGGCGGCTGCTGGGTGACGTGCTCGGGATCGCGCACGACCACCACGGGGCAGGGTGCGTGCGCGATGACCGGCAGCGCGATGGAGGCCGAGGTGAACAGCTCCTCTCGCGTGCCCAGGCGGCGCGAGCCGACCACTACGGCGGCGGCGCTGCGTGCCTGCGCTCGCAGGACCCGCATGGGCTCGCCCGCAGCGAGGACCGCCGAGACCTCCAGGTGCGGGTAGCGGTCTTCAACGAACGTAACCGCCTCGTGGAGCGTGCGTTCTGCGGCACTGGGCAGCTCGTGGCCCCGTTCGTCCCCGGGGAGGTCCGGGGGTCTTGGCCGGTACGGGTCGACCGGCTGTCCCAGGGCGTGGACCAGGCGGAGAGGGAGGCGGCGTCTGTCGGCCTCGTCGGCGCCCCAGGCCAGGGCCATGCGGTGGGACGGATCGGGATCGACGCCGACCACGATCGGTGTGCGTGTTGGTGTTGTCATCGTGTCCTCCGTGCTGTCTCGACGCCGGTCCTCCGCCGGACCGAGATTCGGTTCGCGCTTGCGTCCGCCCGCCATCGCCGAGCCCCTGCCGCGTCCGCGGAGACCGCCGTATCACCTCGGGTCATGACTCATGCGCTCATCCCTGGGCACTCAAATCGCGGTCCCTCTCTGATCGAGTCTGCTCCCGCACCCGTGTCGCGGAAGGGCCGTTCGGGTCCCTTCGGGAGTTAAGACGCCGCCATCCCTGCCGGCTGCTGCGCGCCGCTGGCACCTGGGGTCTCACCGGGCCGACTTCGGCGCTTGTCCAGGCGGGAGCAGGCATCGCCGGTCGGGCGCCGGGGGACGAGGTCACCAACGTCTCGGGACACACGTACGCGGGCTTCGTGCCCTGTCACCAGCAGACCGGCGACCTCACGACGGTGTTCCCGTCTGGTGGCGTGACCATCCGTACGCAACCGGTTGCAGGACTGCGTGCCCGGAGACCGGGGCGGGATTCCCCTCGCCTTCGGGCCGTGGACCAGGGGCACGGGGCAGGCCAGGCGCCCGCGCTCGGGCGGCGGGTCGCGGACGAACTGGCTGAACGTCGCCGGCCGGGTCATCCCCTCACGCAGATACGGCATCGCCATCGTGACCTCGTAGAGATCGGTGGTCGTCGCGTCGGACATCGGCCTCACCTCTTCGACCCCGGTGCGGCGCCCGGCCGGTCGCCTGCGCGCGAACACATGCGCCGCAGGGGGATGTGGAGTCATCCTCGTATGAGAGGCGCCGTACCCGGCACGTCGGCGCGGACGCTCGCTCGTCGACCACCGCTCATGCTCACCGTCCTCCCAGCTTCTTACGAGACGGAGGAAGTCGCCATGGAGCCAGTTGTCACCGTGGGCCTCGACGGCTCACCCGAAAGTCTTGCAGCCGCCCGTTGGGCCGCCGACGAGGCGGAGCGGCGCAAGCTCCCCCTGCGCCTGTTGCATGCGTGGCCGCTGCTGGTGCCGGAACCGACCCAGGTCCCCGCGGAGGTGGATCAGAACTACTGGGCGAGACGGATCGTGCACAACACGCAGGCGGAGCTCCAGACGCGCCACCCGGGCCTTGTCGTCGTCGGCAGCCTGGTCGCCAACGACGCTCAGGACGCACTGCTGCACGCGGCGTCGGAGTCGGAGATGCTCGTGCTCGGCTCGCGGGGGCTGGAACCCGTCGAGAGCTATTTCCTGGGCGACATCAGCATGGCCGTCGTGGCGCGGGCCGAGCGGCCGGTGGTCCTGGTGCGCGCCGAGACGCGCCAGGAAGGGCTGCCGCCCACCGGGGGTACGGCAGCGGGTGTAGTGGTGGCGCTGAAACTGCATGGTCCCTGCGACGATCTGCTCGCATTCGCCTTCGGTACCGCCGTGGCGCGGGACGTGCCCCTGCGAGCCGTCCACGGCCGGAGCGTGCCGGTCCATGCGCACGTTCCCTGGGGCGTGGACCACGACATCACCGAGGAGATCACGCGGGACGCACAGCAGCGCCTGAGCCAGGTTCTCCGTCCCTGGCACGAGAAGTTCCCGGGCGTGGTGGTGGATGACAGCGTCGGTCTCGAGAGTCCCGCCAGGGCCGTCGTACGAGCCGCCGATGGTGCCGGGCTGCTGGTCGTCGGCCGACGCAAGCGCCGTCCCGTCCTGGCACCACGCCTGGGCTCCGTGGCCCATGCCGCCATCCACCACGCGCGATGCCCCGTCGCCGTCGTCTCCCATGACTGAGACGAGCGACCACCGGGAGCCGATGACGCCCGTGCTCCGGCCCTGCACCGACGCGCCAGGACGGCTCGCCGACAGTGGGCAGGGGGCCTGCGGGACCTCGTGAGTTTCTCTGCCCACGCCGATTCCGCAGGCGCCTGGGCACCACGCGGTCCGGCTCGCTTCTCACCGGCCACCCCCTCCTACGACGAGGGAAGGGCCGTTCGGCCCCACATCTGAACCGAGAAGCCCTCGCGCCCCCGCCCCTGCCCGCGCCAGGGTGAGGACGTCCATCCCCGTCCCTGGCTCCCGGACTGCTACCCCCTGCCCGATCAGAGGTGTGTGTCCATGCCCCGCCCCGTCACCGTCGGGATCGACGGCAGCGCCGCCAGCCTCGCGGCCGCTGCCTGGGCCGCCCGCGAGGCCGAACTGCGCGACATCGCACTCCACCTGGTCGCTGCCTGGCACACCCCAGACGGCGCTTCGCCCGACACACCGGAGGCGGACGCGAGCCGGCACTGGGCCGTCCGCTCACTCGACCTTGCCCTGGACCGACTTCGCAACCGCCACCACTCGTTGGCCATCCATGCCCACGTGCTGAACACCCCACCGCGTGAAGCCCTGTTGACCGCCGGAGGAGACGCGGAACTCCTGGTCCTCGGCTCCCGTGGGCTGGGCGGCATGTCCGCGCTCCTGCTTGGTTCCACCGGCGCGGAGACCGCTGCGCGGGCCGACTTCCCGGTCACTCTCGTCCGCCCGGCGCCCCATCCCGGCGACCTGCCCGCTGGACCGGTCCTGCTCGCCCTCGACGTCGCGCACCACTCTCAGGACGCCGTTATCGCCTTCGCGTTCGAGGCGGCGGCGATGCGCGAGGTCCCGCTGCGTGCGCTGTACGCCTGGCTGCCGTCCGGCCCGGCCCGCACCTATCCGGTCACGCCCTGGCAGCACAGCCGCTCGCGCCGCGCCCGGCACACCGACATGCGGCTGACCGAAGCCCTGATGCCCTGGCGGCACAAGTTCCCCGATGTACGGGTGGAGGAGATCTGTCTGGAAGACGTCCCCGCCGGCGCCGTGACCGCCGCCACCCGCCACGCGGGTCTCGCCGTGCTCGGCCACTGCGTACAGCCCGCCGCCGGGCCCCGACTCGGCGCGGTGGCCCACGCCGCCGTACGCCACGCTGCCTGCCCCGTGACGCTGATCCCACACCCCTGACACCACCGGGGCCCGAGGGCGACCGGGGACGAGGAGCTGTGCCGATCGCGTTCGACGACGGACTCGGCGACTCTGCACGCCTCGGGTCCGAGGGCCGACGCTCAGTCGGCGGCCGGAGGGAGTTTGTGCGGGCCCGTGTCGCCGCCGGGCGGTGCCTCACCGCCGGCCCGTGGATGCCGGATGATCAGATCGAGTTCGGTGCGCAGTGCGTCGGCCGGCTCGTCGGGGTCGGGGAAGTGGGCGGGGTCGACGGTCGTCGTCACGGTGAGTGTGCCGGCGTAGGACAGCACTTCGAAGTAGACGGGGATGTTTCCGCCCGGGCCGACGCCGACCGGGACGGCGGAGGTGACCGGAGCCCCGCCGAACGTGACCTGTTCGGCGGGACCGCGCACGTGGGTGATCAGGGTGTGGAACCGGTGCTGGTGGTTGAGGTACCAGCGGTAGCCGCCGAGCGCCGCCAGAGGGCGGAACAGCCCGCCCAGCACGGCGATCGGGGGCGGCCCGGTGGCGGCCTCCCGGTGCGTGCGGACCTGGGTGGCGACCTGCCGCAGACGGTCGGGCACGGCGCCGGTGGCCGGCACGGACACGAGCATCGGGCTGACCATGTTGCCCAGGGCGGGCCCGTTGTCCGGGCGGCGGCCGGACACTGGCACACAGACCACGAGTGTGCCGAGAGACTCCCTCCTGCCCGCCAGCACGCGGTGCAGCGCGCCCGCCACCGCGACCAGGACCGCGTCGTTGGCCGTCGCATCGTGCCGGTGCGCGGCCGTCCGCACGGCCGCGAGGTCGGCGTGGACCACGCTCAGCCGCCGACTCGGCCCGGTCCGCCGGTTCAGCGAGCAGGGCGTGACCGGTGGCGGCCGAAGACCTCCCCCGGCGTGCAAGGACATGCGCAGCAGGTGCCACGACTGCGCGACACGGCCCACTGCGGCCAGCCGATTCGTCAGCGCGTCGCGGGCGAGGGCGGCGGAGGTGGGTGGGGGCCGAGGGAAGCGCCCCTGGGCTGTGTCGGCGGGGGCGTCGACGAGGTTGGCCAGTACCGCGAGCCCGCCGACTCCGTCGGCGAGCGCATGGTGCAGGACGAGCACCAGAGCACGTGTGCTCTCGCCGAGACCGGTGATCAGCGTGGCCGACCACAGGGGTTGCGTGCGCGGCAGCGGGCTGGCGACCACTGAAAGGGCGGTGTCCAGCAGCGCCCTGTCGTCGCCCGGCCGAGGGCAGCTCAGCGCGCGGACGTGGTTGCGGGCATCGAACCCAGGGTCGTCGACCCAGACCGGGCCGCCACAGCCGATGGGTACCCGGACCAGCCGCTGGCGCAGCCGCGGCACGGCCGGGACGCGCTCGGCAATCAGCCGACGGACACGCTCCAGGTCCAGCCCGCCGGCCCCATCGAGCGTCAGGACGACCCCGAACTGCTCGGGCACCTCCCCGCTGTCCATCGCCAGGAACGCCCGGTCCGACGGGCTCGCGCGCTCGATTTCCGGGTGCCCCGGTCGCGAGGACTGGCCGGTCGTCGCTGCCATGCTCCCAGCCAACCAGCTGCGAACCCCCTCTGCCCAGAGCCGAAGGTCCCCGGCATCGGCCGTCCCGGCCCGCACGGTCCACCCGGACGCCCCGCTGACTCCTGTACCCCGGGACGATCTTTGAACGCCCTGCTCCTGGCCCGGAGCCACCGCTCCCGCTGCGGCTACGAGCTTCTGTCCGGGCCGGTCTGGTGACCTGCCGGGCCGGGTCCTGCGCTGCTGATCTCTCTGGGCCGAAACGGGCTGGGCGTTGCGGCGTGGGATCGTGCGGTGAGGCTTCCATGTCCGGCCCCCAGCTGGTTGCCCGAAGCGTGCGGGCGCCGGGCCCGCGGGCCGTACAGAGATCCCCTGCGACGACGGCGCGTCGCCCGTCGGCCTGACGCGGGCCCGGCACAGGGGGCGGGGTGACCAGCCCGCCCACCTTCCCGAGGAGCCGCCGTGGCGGCAGACGCCGGTCCCCAAACCGGCGTCGCCCGCGAGTCGAACACCCTCCCCCTCGTCCCGCGGGCTCGCTTCCCACGTTCAGGCCGCGGGCGGCGCCGCAGCAGGGGCCGAACGACTCGCTCACGGGGCCGACCGACCCAACACCGCTGCGACCAAAGGTGTTGACGGACCATGGGAAGCCCAGCCGACACCTGGCGGACACTTCCGCCACCTTCCGCGGACACCGGCGCAACCGCTTCGCATGACCGCTGAAGACCCGGTCTTCGCTGGGGCAGGTGTTCGCCGAGTACGGGCGCATGGCCAAGACCCTGCACCTGCTGCAGGTCGTCGACCCGGTCGATGACACCTACCGGCGGCAGATGGGCAAGCAGCTCAGCGTCCAGGAGTCCCGCCACACCCTCGCCCGGGACATCTGCCACGGCAAGCGCGGCACCATCCACCAGGCATACCGGGACGGAATGGAAGATCAACCAGGGTCACTGGGACTGGTGTTGAACGCCGTCGTGCTCTGGACGACGAAGTACATCGACGCCGCGGTCGCCCAGCTGCGCGCCGAGAGCCACGAGATCAGCGATGAGGATGTCGCCCGCCTGTCCCCGCTGAAGTTCAAGAACCTCAACGTCCTGGGCCGCTACAGCTTCACCCCCTCCACCCCGCGCCAGGGCCTGCGCCCGCTGCGTGACCCGGACGCCCCCGAGCTGGACGAGGACGACGACGCCCTGGACCGACTGCGCCTTCCGGTGCGCTCGCGTGTGTCACCACGCCGCAGTCACGCCCAGGGGGTGAAGCCGGGAAGGTGATGACGACCTGCGGAGAGTGCGGGGCGTGGGAGTGCCGCAAGGTCTTCGGCCTCGCCACCGCGGAAGTTCGCCCGGCATGACCTGCTGTCCGTCAGTCCGACAGCCAGTGCAGCTCGTGCGCCAGGGTTTTGGCGACGGCACGGATGCGGCGGTGCAGCGGCGACTGCTCGCGCGGAAGGACCAGGTGGATCGTCAGGCTGGGTGCGCCGTGCAGCGGTCGCCAGGTGATGCCGGGCGGTGATGCCGTGACGGCGGCCTCGCCGGCCGGGGCGAGGGTGAGCCCGTCGCGCAGGTCGCGCTGTGACATGTCGAAAGAGACTGTGGGCGTGTGGAATCGGGGGTGTGGTCGGGTATCGCGGAACAGTGCGGCGAGCTGGTCGTGGATCACGGGGTTGGCCGCTCGGTCGGGGAGTCGCAGCGGATACGCGGCCGCGGCGGCGATCTCGATCTCCGGGTGTTCGGCCAGCGGATGGTGCTGCGCCAGCTGGACGCCGATCCGCTGACGCCGCAGCAGGTACCGGCGCACGCCACGGCCCGGTTGTTCACCGCGGGTGATCCCGGCATCGATGCGGCCGTCGGAGACCGCGGGGGAGATCTCCGGTGTCGCCATCGGGACCGCGCCGACCTCGAGTCCGGGACTGCTGCGAATCAGCCTGTCCACCAGGGCCGGTGCCGTCTCGGCCCCGGCGCTGAGGCTGTATCCGATGCGCAGCGTGCCCAGTTCACCGGCCACCGCGCTCCGGGCGGTGTCCCATGCCCGGTCCAACGCCGCCAGCGCGGGCGGCGCGGACTCCGCCAAAGCCGCACCGGCCGTGGTCAATACGACGCTGCGCGTGTTGCGGACCAGCAGGGCCGTACCGAGTTCCGCCTCCAATCGGCGCATCCGGGCGCTGAGTGCGGGCTGTGCGATACCGATCCGTGCGGCCGCGCGGGTGAAGTTCAACTCCTGCGCCAGCACCAGGAAGTACCGCAGGCTCACCGTATCCGGCGCCACGTACCCTCCCTGCCGATTGATAACGATCCGTTCTGAGTCTATCCCGTATTGATCTTTCCCTCGACCCCACATCAAGCCCTAACCTGCGCATATGACGATTCAACTGACGGCGGTCCTGGACATCGCACTCACGCAGCCCGCCGACCCTGATCTGGACGGAGGTCGTCATGCATAAGTTGGTGGTCCTGTATTCCAAGCCCGCCGACCCTGACCACTTCCGCGACTACTACGTGACCAACCACCTTCCGCTGGTCATGAATTGGCCCGGCCCGCTTGCGTGGCGCTACAGCTTCGACGTGGCGGCGACCGAGGGAGAAGCGCCGTATTTCGCGGTCTTCGAAGCCGACTTCGCTGACGCCGCCGCCATGGACGCGGCGCGGGCGTCGCCGCACGGCCGGCGGCTGGCCGCCGATGTCGCCAACTACGCCACCGGCGGTGCGGTCATCATCCACTATCCGGTGCAGGACGGCATCGGCTGAGGCAGGACGGTACGCTCCGGGACGCGTTCGGTCGGCCGTTGCGGCCAGGTCCGGCTATCGGCGGAACGCCGTTCGCGGTTGCCGGTTCGTTGAGCGTCAAAGGTGGGCCGATGTCCTGGCCGGATGTCACGGTGGTTGATGCGTGCGTGCGGCGCGACGGCCGGGGCGGCAGCCCCACGGCCGTCACCGACGACGACCCGGCGGCGACGGACGCGGACCGGCGTGCGGTCGCTGCTGCGGCCGGCACCTCGCACGCGGCGTTCCTCGGCCCGGGGCGGACGCCGGACGGTGGCTGGCCGGTCCGGTTCTTCACCGCCACCGCCGAACTGTCCGGCTGCGGCCACGGCACCGTTGCCGCGCAGGCCGTCCGGTTGACCCGCACCGCGCTGGGCGAGCTGAACGACCGCCAACACACCGGCGGGCGCACGTTCGACACCGTCGCGATCCGCCGCCCCGCCGGCATCGAGGTGTGGTTCGACCAGGGCCTCGTCGCGCTGCGTCACCCGGCACCGGACGAGCGCGCCGCGATCGTCGCCGCGCTCGGGCTCACCGCGGACGACCCGCATCCGACCGACGCGCCACGGATCGCCGCGCCCGGCGCACCACGCATGCTGGTACCGGTCCACGACCGGTCGGCGCTGCTCCGAGTCCACCCACACCTCGGCAGGCTGACAGCGGCGTGCCGGCGGTACGGGCTCCTCGGCTGTTTCGTGTACGCACCGCCGGTGGGCGACCGACCGGGTGCGGCGCGGATGTTCGCGCCGGCGATCGGTGTCGACGAGGACGTCGCCAACGCCAACAGCACCGGCTGCCTGGCCGCCCACCTGCTCGACACGACAGGGGCACAGACGGTCGCGATCGAGGTGGAGCAGGGTGACAGCCTCGGTCGACCGGCCAGCGTGCTCGCTTCGGCCCGACGCGGGCCGGCGGGCATCACAACCCGGGTCGGCGGGTTGGCAGTGGTCCGCGACGGACACCGAGGCGACAACTAGACCGTCCTCTTCTGCGATCCGCGCATGGGGCTGGGGCTGTCCGCTGCGGTCAAGCGTTGGCACCCGGTGGCGGCCGTCAGCGGGACGCGGTGTCGAGGGCGCGGCTGAGTGTCCATCGGGAGACGCGCAGCTTGGCGGCGACGGCGGTTCGGGTTTGTCCGGCGCCGAGCAGGATGCGGGCGTCGGCGATCTGTTCGGAGGTCAGGGCGCGAGGACGGCCGCCGACGCGGCCTCGGGCGACCCGAGCGGGCCCGGCCGTCTGCTCTTCGCGTTCTTCGCCGCGATGGCGGAGACCGAGCGGGAGAACATCCGGGAGTCGACCCTCGAAGGGCTCGACGCCGCGGCCCGCAAGGGCAAGCACGGCGGCCGCCCGGCCGTCATCACCGAGGACATGCTGCACACCGTGCTCCGCCGCCGGGCGAACGGCGAGTCGGTCGAGCAGATCCAACCCGACCTGATCATCCCCACCGGCAAGCGCAAAGGTCAGGCCCCCAGCGTCGCGAGCATCTACCGCGCACTCGCCGAGAACGAGAAGCAGGAGGCGTACCCCGAGGCCGTCGCCCAGGCGCACGCCGACTTCGCCGACCTCCAGGACGTCGACGACATCCCTCGCCCCCGCCGGGTCCGTATCCGACGCCCTGGCGACCCGCTCGCAGCCGACGAAGCCGACCTCCGCCAGCGACTCCAGACCCAGCCTCACCCGAACTCGGAGACCGCCACCCAGGAACCATGATCGTTCTCAGCGCCAACCGCTGTACCGATCTTCCCCAAGCCCGTCGCCAGCGCAACACCTACCTGCCGTCGCAGAGAGCGTCGGGCCACCGCTCGCGGGACTACGCCCCATCGGCAACCGTGATCGCCCGTGATCGGATCGTTGGTGGGCCCGGCCTCCACAGTGGGACGAGTCCGGACTCAACGAGTTGTCGCCCGCCGGGCTGAAGGAGCTGTGTCGAGACCTCTTCAGCCAGTTCATCGGCCTCTTCATTGCCGTGCTGTTCGTACAGCGAGAACTCCGCGCCGTACGACTTCACACTCGACGGGGACGCCTGCGCGAGGTCCTGACACGGGCGTGTCGACGGCGGCGAGGCGGTCGTCGTCACTCCGCCGCGAGGACCGCGTCGGCCGGTCGCCGTGGGGTCGGACGGCCGCGGGTGGCGTGGCCGAGACGCAGGATCATCTGGGGGAACTCTCCGCGGGCGATCGTCGAGCGCAACTGGGCGCGCAGCCGGGGGATTTCGAGAGGCTGTGTGTGGAAGGCGGCCGCGGTCCAGCGGACGGTGGCATGCAACAGCACGCGCTGCAGGGCCTGTCCGGCGCACAGCCGGTCCTGAGGGGTGTCGCTCCGGGTGGTGAGGAGGACGACGAGCCCCGTCCCGGCCGGCCAGACCTCGGATGCGGCGGGCGGAATGCGGGTGGCGCGCAGGTGGAAGTCGCGCCCGGCCAGGCCGGTGCCGTCCGGGTCGTACGCGCAGCTATTGAAGGGGAGGCCGTCCTTACGCCCGTCGCGGGTGGCGCGGGTCCAGTGGAGCAGTTCGGCGACGTGCCCGGGGTCGTAGCGGTGGATGGCTTCGGCGGTGCGGACCAGCTCCGCGAGGTGACGCCTGGCGTGGCGTGATTCCACCGTGTACAGCTCGGCGCCCTCCGCCCGGGCATGCGCGCGCAGTTCCCCGACCAGTGGCCGCGGGAGCGGCGACCACTGGAACGGGCCGCGGTGCGTGTGCCGTTGCAGCAGGGCGCGGTACATCAGGTTCTCGCCGGTGCTCGGCCTGGCGTACGCTCCCCAGCCGACGCGGGCGACGTGGGCCGGGTTCCACAGGTCGGGGAACGGCTGCACGACGGGTTGGAAGCCCAGGTGCCGCATGGCGAGGCGGACGTTGAACAGGGCCGCACCACAGCTGATGACCTGCTCCCGTCCGTCCGGGTCGGTGAGCAGGAGCCGGCGCGTGGGGTCCGCGTACAGGTCGAGTTCCCCCTCCCGGCGGGTGAACAGCCAGGGCTGGGTGTTGTGGACCGAGGGCGCGGCGACGGCCGCGCGGACCAGGTGGTTGGCCGCGTGGTCGACCGGGGTGTGCGTTGCGTCCATGGGCGGCACCGCCGTTCGTCGCTGCTGGTGTCCTCGTGCCGGGTGGCTCAGTCGTGCGCCACGACGGCGACGGGGCAGCGCGCGTGATGGATCACGGTGTGGGTGACCGGGCCGGTGTGCCGGCCGAGGTGGGTCTCGCGCACGCGGCGGCCGACGACGAGCAGTCCGGCGCCCGAGGCGGCGCGAACCAGGTGGGTTGCGGCCCTGCCCTTGACGACCGTCTCGGTGACCTCGACTCCGGGGTACTTGTCGCGCCAGTTCTGCAGCACCGCGGTGAGGAAGGTGCGCCACTCCTCCTCGCGCCGCGGCCCTTCGCCGATGCCGGGCGCGCCGGAGCCGAGGGCGACGGCCGATGCGTTGTCCCAGGCCTGGACCGCGTGCAGCGTCGCACCGCGCAGCCGGGCCGACTCGAAGGCGAACTCGATCACCTCGTCGCACGGGTCGCTCACGTCGATGCCGAGAACGACATCACGGTACGGAGTGAGGAGCGACGTATTGCCGTCCTCGTCCGGCAGATGCTCGTCCTCGGACCGCTCCCCGGCCTCGACCAGGACGACCGGCCGGGTCGCCCGGGCCACGACGGCCTGGGCCACCGACCCGACCAGGAACCCGGTGAAGCCGCTCAGACCGCGCGAGCCGAGCACCAGCAGCTCGGCCTGCTGCGCAGCGTGCGACAGGGCCTCGGCCGCCGGGCCGTCGACCTGCTCGTCGGTGAGCCGCGCCTCGGGGCAGGTCCGCGCGATGCGGTCCTCGGCCTTGCGCAGGACGCCTCGTCCCACGTGGCGCCGGACCATGCTCGCTGCGGCGGAGGGCGCCTGAGTCGGGCTCCAGTCGGAGGCGTGCACCAGGTGCAGGGGCACATCGCGGCGCACCGCCTCCCGGGCGGCCCACTCTGCGGCGGCCAGGCTTTCCGGGGATCCGTCGACTCCTGCGACGACCGGTCGTGACATGGCGGGGCACCTCCGTGGTTCTCGCATGGTGGGTCTGTCTCGCTCCTGTTCCCATCGTCGTGGCAGGCGGCCGTGCTGCGGAGGGGCCACCGGTCCCGCTCGTTGGCCCTTACGGCCCCTGCGCGGAGGGCCACGCTGCGGATGACCGTGGGGCACGGAGGTACCGGGTGCCGTGTCCACGCAGGAGGCGAACCGGCATGGGACGGACGATCGTTGTCGGAGCCGACGGCTCCGCGCGGAGCAGGGCGGCGGCGGACTGGGCGGCCCGGGAGGCTCTGCGGCGCGGGCTGCTGTTGCAGGTGGTGCATGTGTCGGAGCCGTCAGGGACGGACCTGTCCGAGCCGTGGCACTGCCTCCCGAAGATCCCTCCCGGCCGGACGGTCGCCGAACTGACCTCCTGCCCCGCGGAGTTGACGGTGGAGGAGGTCCGCATCGACGGTGAGCCGGCGCCGGAGCTGCTCGCCCTGGGCACCTCGGCCGAACTGCTCGTGCTCGGGTTGCGCGGCGCCGGAGGGTTCGCGGGGCTGACGGTCGGGTCGGTGGCCCGCGCGGTGACCGAGTGCTCCGTCAGGCCCGTGGTGCTGGTGCCGGGTGGGCCCGCCTGCACGGGCACCGGATGGCGTACGGACAAGGTCGCGCTCGGCATCGACGCACGGCATCCGGACGACACGGCCGTCGACTTCGCCTTCGACAGGGCGAGTCGTCCGAACGCCCGTCTGCGCGCGGTGCACGCATGGAGGATGCCGGAGCCCGACGGCTCCCTGTCCTCATTCGCGGCACCGGACAGGGACCGGGCTGCCCGTGAGGACGACGAGGTGCAACTCCTGTCCGACGCCCTGTGCCCGTGGCGGGAGAAGTACCCGCAGGTGCGGGTACTGGAGGACGTCGTGCTCTTCGACGCAGGCGAGGCCCTGGTACGGGCATCGGGCCGGGCCGAACTGCTGGTGGCCGGGCGGCGTGGGAGTAGGCTCGGCACAGCCGTCAACCGGCTTGTCGAGCAGGCCGGTTGCCCGGTGGCCGTGGTGCCGGCGTGACGAAAGCCGGCTGCCCAGTCCGTACGTTCCGCTCCGCCGCGATGGTCGACTAGCCGATGTCCCGTCGCCGGAAGGCGGTCAGGCCGACCGCCGTCAGGGCGGCTGCGATCCCGGTCAGGACCGTCGGGGCGATGGCGGTGGGGTGGTGGGCCGGGAGTTGGGGGAGGTGCTGGAACGGCGACAGATCGAGCAGCCGGTTCGGCAGGTTGAGGATGTCGCCGAGGATGCCGGCAACCAGGCACAGGCCGAGGACGGCCCAGGCTGCGGTCACGGCGCGCGGCGCGAGTCCGAACAGGGCGGTGGCGAAGCCGACGAGTACCCAGAGAGCCGGGGTGTACAGGAGCGCGGCACCGAGCAGGCGGAGGATCTGGCCGACGTCGTGGCTGACCAGGGCATAGGTGAGGCCGGTGCCCAGCCCCGCGGCAGCGAGCACCACGACGCTGCCGAGGAGGGCGACGGTCAGGTGACTTGCCGTCCAGCGCAGGCGGGAGACGGGGGTGGCCAGGATCGGCTCGGCGTGCAGGGCGGTCTCCTCGCCGCGCGGACGCAGGGCGGACTGGACGGCGTAACCGGCGCCGACGAGGGCGACGGTGAGCAGGGAACGGGTGAGGTAGGCGTCGGTGATGTCGGCCCCGCCGAAGCTGGCGATCACCTTGCGCATGGTGTCGTTGTCGCCGATGAAATCCTTGACGTCGTCGGCGACCCAGCCGTAGGCGACCCCGGAGAGGAAGACGGCGCAGCTCCAGCCGATGAGGCTGCCGCGCTGCAGGCGCAGGGCGAGCCCGAGCGGCCGGCCGAGGCCCGGTGCCGCCCGTGACGGGCCCGGGCGGGGCGGCACGAGACCTGCGCCGAGGTCGCGCCGGGCCGCCAGTGCTGACGCCAGGGCGAGCGAGGCGGCCGTACACACGACCGCGACGAGCAGGGGCCACCAGCGTTCGCCGGCATAGGGCCGCGTCTTCTGGACCCAGCCGATGGGTGAGAACCAGGATGCGGTGCCGTCGCCGATGTCCCCGACGGCGCGCACCACGAAGGCGGCGCCGAGGGCGGCGCCGGTGCTGCCGTGCACCACCCGGGTGTTCTCGCTGATCTGGGCCGCCACGGTGGTGAAGGTGGCGAAGACCAGGCCGAGAGTGAAGAAGGAGACACCGAAGACGACCGAGCCTGCCGCCGGCAGACCCAGGGCGAGCAGGCCCAGGGTCACCACGGCGGCGACGGCCGCGTTCATGCCGGTCACCACGAGCAGCGCGGCGGCGGCTGTCGCGTGCCGGCCGGTCGGCAGGGCGCGGACCAGTTCGGTGCGGCCGGCCTCCTCCTCGCCGCGGGTCTGCCGTCCGATCATGAAGATGCTCATCAGGGCGACCACGACCAGCCCGATCGTGCCTGTCTGGAAGGCCACTTCCCCGCCCATCGTGTCGAGCGCGAGGGCAGGTCCGTTGAAGGCGATGGCTGCGGCGTTGCCCTGGCTGCCCCGGGCCGCCACGTCGAGGTCGTGCTGGGTGGGGTAGAGGCCTTTGACGCTGGCCGCGGTCAGCAGCACCAGCAGCGGGATCGCAGCGACCCAGATGGCAATGCGGACGCGCTCGCGGCGCAGCACGAGCCGGGTCAGCGTGCCGGTTCCCGTCAGCTCGACCGCCGCGGCGTTCATGACCGCCCGCCGCGCTGCCCGGCCCCGTTGAGGTGGCCTTCCGACAACTTCCGCTCCTCGGCCAGCTCGTCGCCGTAGTGGCGCAGGAACAGTTCCTCCAGTGTGGGCGGCTGGCTGGTGAGGGTGCGGATGCCGAAGCCGGTGAGGTGGCGCACGGCCTCGTCGAGGTGGTCGGTGTCGACGTCGAAGCGGGCCCGGTCGCCGTCGGCGCGCAGGTCGTGCACGCCGGGCAGCGCGTCGAGGCCGGTCACCGGGCGGCCGGTGTGGACGTCGATGGACGTACGGGTCAGATGCCGCAGCTCGGCCAGGGTGCCGCTCTCCACCGTCTGCCCGGACCGGATGATGTTCACCCGGTCGCAGAGGGCCTCCACCTCGGCCAGGATGTGGCTGGACAGCAGCACGGTGCGGCCCTCGGCCTTCGCCTCGCGGATACAGTCCTGGAAGACCGTCTCCATCAGCGGGTCGAGCCCCGAGGTCGGCTCGTCGAGCATCAGCAGCTCGGCGCGGGACGCCAGCGCGGCGACCAGGCCGACCTTCTGCCGGTTGCCCTTGGAGTAGGTGCGGGCCTTCTTCGTCGGGTCCAGCTCGAACCGCTCAAGGAGCTCGTCCCGCCGTGCCCGGTCGAGGTCACCGCGCAGCCGCCCGAAGACGTCGATGATCTCGCCTCCGCTCAGCTTCGGCCACAGGCTGACGTCCCCCGGCACATACGCCAGCCGCCGGTGCAGGGCGACCGCGTCGCGCCACGGATCGCCGCCCAGCAGCCGGACCTCGCCCGCGTCGGGCCGCAGCAGGCCCAGCAGGACCCGGATCGTCGTGGTCTTGCCCGCCCCGTTGGGACCGAGGAAGCCGTGCACCTCTCCGGTGGCCACGGTCAGGTCGAGCCCGTCCAGGGCACGGGTCGGCCCGAACGTCTTCACCAGCCCCGAGACGGAGATCGCGACGGCATGCCCGCGAGCGCCGGCGGGGGTTCCCGTCGCGGCGGACGTGGCGGTCATGACCCGCTCCCGTCGCTCGGCTCCGGCCGGTCGGGCCGGATACGGAAGACGGGAACCTGGTCGGCGATCCGCGCGAACTCCTCCAGCGGGGCCCGGCGGTCCACCGGCAGATGCGGCCGGGCTCCCGGTGCCAGGGCGAGATAGCGGCGCAGGACGGGCGCGCGGGCGCCGACCTCGACCTCTTCGAGACGTACGGCCTCGCGGTGGCCGTGCCGCAGCACCACCCGCCCGTCGGCCGCACGGACGTTGCGCACCCAGTTCACGTCCTTGCCGAGCATCGCCACCAGATAGCGGTCGCCCTCATGGTCCGCGACCACCAGAGGCAGCGAGATACGGCGGCCCGAACGGCGCCCGCGCACCTCCATCGCGACCAGGCGCCGCGGCGCCAGCCCCGCCGAGGCGGCGAGCACCGACTGCCGGTTCATCACGCGTGCCAGGAAGCCCGGGCGGCCACCGCGGTACATCCAGCGGTCGAGCCGGTGCAATCGGCGCGCAGAATCGTTGCTCGCCATGTCTCACACCCGCCTCGGAACGGCACCGCACTCTCGCGTGGCTTCGCGCCTTCGGGCGCTGGACTGCGCTGCGGCTTGCCTGGTCGTGAGCACGGTTGTCCCCTTCTCTGCGCCGAGCGGGGGGCAAGACGGTCACCCCTCCTCGTTCGCCAAACTCCGCCCGTTCCCGGCCCGTCGGCTAGGGCCGGTCGGTCCTCGGACTGCGGCATCCGGCCCGGCGTCCGCCGGCCCGTGTGCGGCTGCGCGCCGGACCCGCCGCCCGGGCGGGAACCGCCGCCTCCCGCAGGGGCCGAACGGCTCTGCGTCGGGGCCGTACGGCCCGCGCCCGTGAGGCCCGGAGCCACGGATTCTTGGGGGATGAACGCCGCGTATGCGCCGCAGCGGGCACCGTACGTGATCCCGGGTGCCGGGATTGCGGCCCGGAATGACGGACTCCACGATGAGGACATGGCCGCCCGCCACGCCGACCGCTTCGAGGTCCTTCGGGCCCGCCCGGCCGCGACGTCCGAGCCCACGGTCGTACGCGTGGTCACGCCGTGACGACGAGCGGCCCCGCGGTGCCGACCCTGGCCCCCCGGGACGTCTTCGCCGCCCTGGACACCTCGTCGCGCGGTCTGGCGCCCGCGGAGGCGACCGTACGGCGGGAGCGGTACGGCCCCAACGAACTGCCGCGGGCCCGGCGCAGGAGCTGGTGGTGGGATCTCGCCGGCCAGTTCACCGACCTGTTCGCGGTGGTGCTGCTCATCGCGTCCGCGATCACCTTCCTGGCGTACGGGCTCCAGGAGCCCCGGGACACGGGCACCCTGCAGCTGGCCGTGGCGATTCTCTGCGTGGTGCTGCTCAACGCGGGCATCGGCTTCGTCCAGGAGTACTCCGCCGAGCGGACCGCCGAGTCGCTGCAGGCGATGGTGCCCCACACCTGCCGGGTGCTGCGCGGCGGGGAGCGGCAGGAGCTGCCCGCGCGCGACCTGGTCCCGGGAGACGTGGTGGTCCTGGAGGCCGGGGACGCGGTGTCGGCGGACTGCCGTCTCGTGGAGGCGCACGAGGTCTCGGTGAACAACGCGGCGCTGACGGGGGAGAGCGACGCCGTCGGGCGCACCCGCCAGCCGGTGGCGGCCGGGCCGGTGCTGGAAGCCCGCAACTGCGTGTTCATGGGCACCGACGTCGTGGCGGGCACCGCGAAGGCCGTGGTGTTCGCGACGGGCGCGGCGACCGAGTTCGGACGCATCTTCCGGCTCGCGTCTGCGGCGCCGCGCCAGAAGACCCCGCTGCAGCGCCAGGTCGCCTCGATGGCCCGTCGGGTGGCGGGCGCGGCGCTGGCGATCGGGGCGCTCCTGTTCGCCGTGCGGCTGCCCGCCGGTGAGCCCCTCGTCGAGACATTCGTCTTCGCGCTCGGCGTGATGGTCGCCCTGGTGCCCGAGGGCCTGCCCGCGACGCTGTCGGTGTCGCTGGCGATCGGCGTGCGGCGCATGGCCCGCCGGCACGCGCTGGTCAAGAAGCTGCTGGCGGTGGAGGCACTGGGCTCCACCACCGTCGTGTGCACGGACAAGACCGGCACCCTCACCCAGGCCGAGATGACCGTCGTACAGGTGTGGGCGGGAGGCGTCCGGCACCCCGTCTCCGGAGTGGGATACGCGCCGGTCGGCGCGGTCACCGACCCAGAGGCGGTGCGCGAACTGCTCCGGACGGCGGCGCTGTGCTGCGACGCCCGGATGGTCCCGCCGTCGGACCACGACGGCTGGCGTGTCCTCGGCGACACCACCGAGGGCGCCATACTCGTCGCCGCCGCCAAGGCCGGTCTCGACCCGGCAGCCGAAGAGGCATCCACGCCACGCGTGACGGAGTTCCCCTTCGACTCGACGCGCAAGCTGATGAGCACCGTGCACGGCGACCCGCACGGCGGCCACCAGGCGTACGTCAAGGGCGCACCGCAGGAGCTGCTCGCCCGCTGCACCGCCGTCGTCTGGAAGGGCGAGCGGCAGCCGCTGACCGAGGAACTGCGCGCGGCCGTGATCGGCGCCAACGACGAACTGGCCGCCCAGGGACTGCGAGTGCTCGCGGCGGCCTCGCGAACCCTGCTCGACGGCCGTCCCACCCAGGACGAGGCCGAATCGGACCTCACCCTCCTGGGCCTGGTCGGCATGCTCGACCCGCCCCGACCGGAGGTCAGCGACGCCGTCGACGCCTGCCGGCACGCCGGCATCCGCATCGTCATGGTCACCGGCGACCACCCGCTGACCGCGGAAGCCGTCGCCCGCCGGGTGGGCATCGTCCGGCAGCCCGATCCCACCGTCGTCACGGGCACCCGGCTGGACACGCTCGACGACGACGCCCTGGACACCCTGCTCGCCGCCTCGGGCGAGCTGCTGCTGTGCCGGGTCAGCCCCGAACACAAGATGCGGGTGGTCACCGCCCTGCAGCGGCGCGGCGAGGTCGTCGCCGTCACCGGCGACGGCGCCAACGACGCGCCCGCCCTCAAACACGCGGACATCGGCGTCGCCATGGGCGCCTCCGGCACCGACGTCGCCCGGGAGGCCGCCGTCATGGTGCTGCTGGACGACTCCTTCGCCTCCATCACCACCGCGGTGCGCCTGGGCCGCTCGGTCTACCAGAACATCCGCAAGTTCCTGATCTACCTCTTCAGCCACAACATCGCCGAGCTCATGCCGATCCTCGCCGCCACCTTCGCGGGCTTCCCGCTGGTTCCGATCACCGCCGTACAGATCCTCGCGATCGACCTCGGCTCCGACGTCCTGCCCGCCCTGGCGCTGGGCGCCGAGCCACCCGAACCCGACGTCATGGACCGCCCGCCGCGCTCGAAGCGCGAACGGCTCTTCTCCACCGCCGTGATGGGCCGGATCCTGTTCCTCGGCGGCATCCAGTCCCTCGGCGTGTGCGCCGTGTTCTTCTGGCACATCCACGCCTCCGGCATCCCGTACGCCGACTTCACCAAGGACGACACGGTCTACCGGGAGGCGATCACCATGGTCCAGGCCGGGATCGTGGTCAGCCAGTTCTTCAACGCGCTCGCCGTGCGCACCGACCGGCAGAGCGTGTTCCGGATCGGTCTGCTGTCCAACCCCTGGCTGCTGGCGGCCGGCTGCTTCGGCATCGCAATGATGGCGGCCATCAGCTACGCGCCGCCCCTGCAGGCCGTCTTCAACACCGCCCCGCTCGCCGCCGCCGACTGGGCAGTCCTCGCCGGATTCGGCGCACTGCTGCTGGCCGCCGAGGAAACCCGCAAGTGGTGGCTGCGTCACCAGCGGCCCGCAGACCGGAGGGAAGGAGCGCAATGAGAGTGATCATCGCGGGCTGCGGGCGGGTGGGATCCGCACTCGCCGTCCAGCTCGTCGCCGAAGGCCACGACGTACAGCTCATCGACCGCCGGCCCAGGACCCGCAGACTGCTCCCGGCCGGCTTCCCCGGCGGCTTCCACGAGGGCAACGCCTACAGCCGTACGGTGCTCGAAGCCGCCGGGATCGAGCACGCCGACGCGTTCGTGGCCGCCACCTCGGGCGACAACAGCAACATCGTCAGCGCACGCACGGCCAAGGAGACCTACCGCGTCCCCATCGTCCTCGCCCGCATCTACGACCCGCGCCGCGCCGACATCTACCGGGAGCTGGGCATCCCCACCATCGCCAGCGTCCGCTGGACCGTCCACCAGATCCACCAGATGCTCCTGCACCGCCACCTCACCCCGGAACTCACCTTCGGTAACGGCGAGACCCTGCTGGTCCGCTCCGAACTGCCGTCCTACGTCAGCGGGCGGCGGCTGGCCGAGTTCGACGTGGACGGCGAGATCCGCGTCGTCGAGGTCACCCGCGCGGGCCGTTCGCTCGTGCCCGCCCACAGCACCCGCGCCGAGCCCGGGGACCTGGTCACCTTCGCCGTCGCGGCCACCGCGCTCGGCCGCCTGCGCGGCTTTCTGGACAAGGAACTGGGGTCATGAAAGCTCTCATCGCCGGTGCGGGCCGCCTGGGCACCCAGATCGCCCAGGTCCTCGCCGCGGCCCGCAACGACGTCACCCTCGTCGACATCGACGACGACCGCGTCGCCGAGCTCGAAGGCCGCCTTCCCGTACGTCTCCTGGCCGGGGACGCCTGCGAACCCGGCGTCCTGGAGGACGCGGGTGTGCTCACCGCCGATCTCGTCATCGCGGCCACCGGCGACGACGAGGACAACCTCGTCATCAGCCTGCTCGCCAAGCGGCAGTTCGAGGTGCCCCGGGTCGCGGCGCGCGTCAACGACGCGGAGAACACCTGGCTGTTCGACCGGAACTGGGGGGTCGACACCGCGGTCCCCGCGGCCACCCCGCTGATCTCCCTCATCGAGGAGGCCACCGGCGCCACGGACACCGTCGCTCTGCTGCGCCTGAGCAAGGCCGGCGTCGACGTCATCGAAACGGCCATCACACCGCAGTCCCGCGCCGCAGGACGCACCCTCGCCGAGGTCACCCTGCCCGCGGGCACCGTCATCGCCACCGTCATCCGCGACGGCCAACCCACCGTCCCCACCCCCGAGATGCGCCTCCAGCCCGGCGACGAACTCCTCGTCGTCTCGCACGCCGCCACCGAACAGCAGATCCACGCCGCCTTCCAGTGACGGCCCCGGCTCCCGTGCTGTGGCCGCGAGGAGGGCCGGGTCGGCGGGATCGGGCAGCAGCCGGGCGGCCGCGTGCGAAAGTCCGCAGCGGCTCACTGATCGGCCGGACTGATGCGGCGCCCGGTCAGACGCCTGGGCCGGATCGACACCCACATCTCGCGCACGCCCCCCGCCCATGGCTCGGTGTGCGCCCGACCGGCCAGCCTTCGCACCTCGTCGGGGTCCGTGACAACCCGCGCGGGGCCGACGGCGAGCACACTCCAGCCCCGGCTCATGGCCTCGTCCACGTGGTCGACCTCGAAGGCGACATCCGCCCCCACGGCCGCCGCCGGGGCCGAGCCCGGCGCGGTCCGGAAGACGATGGTGTCGTCGACGACCTCGTAGTTCACCGGCATCACGGCCGGGCCGTCGGGTGTGGACACCGCGACGCGTCCCACACCGTGGGTGGAAAGCCGGGCACGGCATTCGTCGGGCCCGAGATCCTCAAGCTGCGGGTGGAGGAGCGCATGGCCCTGGCCCGGGGGCATGTCGGTGCCGCTCCCGCGCAGGGCCGCGACGCTGGTGCCGAGTGCGTCGGCCAGCCTGATGAGAGTCGCCAGGCTCGGTTCGGCCGGCCGTTCTTCCAAGTACGCCAGGTACTCCGGCGCCATCCTGGCGCGGCGGGCGGCTTCTGCCCGGTCCAGTCCCTGCCGCTTGCGCTCCGCGGCAATGCGTCGGCCGACGTCACCGGGGTCGGGCGCTCGGCCCGGCGCCGTCCTGCCGGACGCGGCATCCGCCTGCTCACCGGTTCTCCCGGTCCGGGGCTCGATGTGACGGACGTGCGCGTCGGGTCCGGGGAACACGAGCGTCACCTCGTCCGTGTCCGACCAGCGCACGTCGTACGGAGGGGTGCCGTCCTCGTGGTGCAGTCCCACGATCTCGCCGTCGCGCCGGGTTGCGCCGGTGGCAGGGCTTTCGACAACGAGTTGATCGCCGAGTTGAGCTCGCATGATCGCCACCGCTTCCTCGGAATGGGTGCTGTACCCAACGTGCCACGCGCGGCGTGTCGGCGCATGGGATGGGAAACACTCGTCGCGGGGAGCAGGACCGGCCGGTCATGGTCCGAGAGGCCTCGGCGGGGGTGCGCGGTCAGCCCGTCTTGTGCCCCCACCGCGGACCGACCAGATCCCACTCCGTGCCCCACTGGTCGATGCGCCGCCGGTCGAGCCACCAGCGCGCGGCGCCGCCGGCGCCGAACGCCATGCCGGTCACGGCGAGGGCTGACCCGGCCCCCAGGAATCCCGCTTCGACCGCCGCATCGGTGCGGCTCGGCGGCTGGGTGGTGAGGTTCCCCTGCGGGTCCGTCCACAGCGCGAGCGTGGATCCGGCCTTTCGTCCGCCGTCCACCAGGGTCTTGCCGGTGCGGGTGGAGCCGTCCGCGACGGTCCAGCGGACCTTCACCAGGGCCCGGTAGCCCTTCGTCACCGCCCGTGGTGCGTCCGTGAGGAGCACCGCCCGTACGGGGGTGTGCTCGGCGCGCTGCTGGGCGAAGACGTCGTCGGCGGCCCGGGCGGTGAGCACACCGGCGAGCGTGCCGCCCACCGCGATGAGCGCCCAGACGGCCAGCACGAGACACGCCTCGAGAACGTCGTCCCGGCGGCGCAGCGGGTTGGCCCGCCACCGCCACAGCCACTTCTTGCCTCGCCTGCCTGCGCGCATCGGTACGCACCTCCTCGTCGTCGCTCTCCGGACGGTGGCAGCCGGGAGCTCTCGGCGGCATGGGCCGGTCAGGGGGAGTGGTGGGGCCGACCGGGGCCAAGTCCCGGACGCCGGCAGGCCGTTCAGCCCTGTGGCCGCAGGCAGCCGCGGACGCCCCCTGTGTCCGACCGGACGGCCCTTTGCTCCGTCCCTGCCTCGCCGGTCGACGGTGGCCTGACCGGCCGGCGATGAGGGACCATCGGCCCCTCACCCGAACGCCGCCGGGCTCCCACCCTCGAAGGACAACCGCATCTGTTCAGCAATCCGTGCGGGAGGAGGACACCATGCGATCCACGCCTCTCGACGCCGAGATCCTGGAAGCCTGCATCGCTGCGGCCGTGGCCGCACCCTCGTTCTTCAACACCCAGCCGTGGCGCTTCAGGCTGGACCCCGACACCGTCGCCTTCGAGGTGCGCGCGGCTCCGGAGCGAAGCCTGCGCCACGCCGACCCCGCCGGCCGCGCCCTCCACCTCTCGGTGGGCGCCTCCGTCTTCAACCTCCGCGTGGCGGTGTCCCACTTCGGCTGGGCACCCGTCGTGCGCCTGCTGCCGCGCCCCGAAGATCCCGGACTGCTCGCCATCGTCCGTCCGACGGGATCCGTGCGCGGGCACACCACGGAACACCGCGCCGACCTCTACCCCGCGATCTGGCGCAGGCACAGCAGTCGCTTCCCGTTCACCGGCAAGCCGCTGCCGCCGCAGGCACGCGCCGAACTCGCCGAGGCAGCTCACGCGGAAGGTGCCTCACTCGCCTTCCCCGAGGCCGCCGAGACGGCACGTCTGCTCCGCGTGACCGCGGAGGCCGAGCACCGCAACCGCCTCGACGCCGACCGAGGCACGGAGAGCCGCCGCTGGGTGCACAGGGACCCGGACGACCCGGCCGACGCCGGGCTGCCACGGACGGCGCTCGGCCCACAGGACGCGCGCGAACGCGTCCCCATGCGGGACTTCACCGCTGAGCGGCACCCCGATCGACTGCCGGCCCAGGACTTCGAGACCGCCCCGGTCGTCGCCCTGCTGAGGACCGTGCACGACCGCCGCACCGACTGGCTGCGCGCCGGAGAGGCGCTCGAACACGTCCTGCTGGTCGCCACGGCCCTCGGACTGCGGGCGTCCCTGCTGCACCAGCCGTTGGAATGGAGCGACCTGCGGCGCACTCTCAGCCCGGATCCCGATCTCACCGGGCACGCGCAGATGCTGATCCGCCTGGGCTACGGCCCGGAGGGCGCCGCCACTCCGCGGCGCGCCCCGCACACGGTGTTCGACACGGGCGTGCCGAACCGGTGACCCGCGCCCCTCGGCCGGCGGCTCCGGTCAGCCCGCCGTGGCGGAGGCGACGCACTCGCGGGGAACCGCGGCGAGCGCGGCCGACAGGTCGGGGTGGATCTCGAAGACGCCGGCCAGCTGGACACAGCGCAGGATGCGCAGGAACAGGCTGCTGTCGGTGACCAGCCGTAGCCGGCCGTGCCGGGCCAGCGTCCGGTTCCTCGCCCGGCACAGCAGGCGAAGGCCGCTGCAGTCGATGAACGACATGGGGCGCAGGTCCAGCACCAGGTCGGGGCACGGATCGGCGGACAGGGCGTCCAGGCGCGCCGAAAGGGGCAGCGCCGTGAGGATGTCGATCTCGCCGCGCACTTCGACCACGGTCGTGCCGCCGACGACTCGTTCCGTGTGGCAAGGCGCGGGCCTGGTGTGGGTCTTGGCCATGCACAGAGAAAAGCGGCATGTCAGAGCCGACGGTAGGGCCGGTCGGCCCCGGAGGACCGGAGATGGGGACCAGGGCCGTTCTCCGGCCGGGACGGGACCGATGACCCCACTCCGTGGCCGCCCGCCCGCCGGACGATGGGATCCATACCTCGTACGGGGGTGCAGGACGGGCGCCCGTGGGCCGCTTCGTCCGTACATGTCAGGCATGGAAGCACCGAAGGGAACGGGCACATGACTTCCCAGCACGTGGTCGCCGGATGGGACGGCTCGCTGATCGCCGTACGTGCGCTGGACTGGGCGGCCGAAGAAGCGGTACGCCGCGGTGTCGCCCTGCGCATCGTCTACGCCGCCCCCGAACAGGACGAGGCCGGGCCGATCCTCATTTCGGCCGCCTCACGGATACGCGCGCACCACCACGACCTGCCGGTCGAGACCGTGTCGGCCGAGGGCGGCGCCGTGGCGGCGCTGGTGCGTGAGAGCGACGGAGCGGCCGTCACGGTCGTGGGCAGCCGTGGCCTGGGTGGGGTCACCGGAGTGCTGTTCGGCTCGGTGAGTCTGCGCCTGGCCGCGCACATCCGCAGTCCGCTGCTGGTCGTACGCGGCGATCATCGGTGCGACGAGGACCGGGAGGTGGTGCTGGGGCTGGGGAGCGACGCCGACGCGGACGCGGCGGCCTATGCCTTCCAGGAAGCGGAACGGCGCAGTGCCCGGCTGCGCGTCGTGCACTCCTGGTCCCACCGGCAGGTCGCGCCCGAGTTGCCGTCGCTGGTGCCCGCAACGAGCCCCGGACAGCGGGAACTTGCCCTGCGTGACGCCGGCGAGGCGGCAGTACCCCGCTTCACCATGGCCGACTTGCGGGAGAAACACTCCGAAGTCGGCGTCGAGACGAGCACAGTTCGTACGCGGCCGGCGCATGCGCTGCTGGAGGCCACCCGCGAGGCCGGCGTCGTGATCATCGGCGCCCACCGCCGCCCCGGTCGGCTCGGCCGGCACCTGGGCCCGGTCGCCCACACCTTGCTGCACCGTTCCCACTGCCCCGTGGTCGTCGTGCCGACCCGATGACCCGAAGGAGCTGAACAGGCCTGCACGGGAGGGACGTTCGGCCCTGCTGTGCAGGCCTCGCAGCCCCTGCGAGGCCGGTTGAGGAAGCGGGACATTAAAAGCGCAACGAGCCGTCAATAGCTCACGAGTCACCCCTTGAAAGGGATGAACATCATGGCAGTTCACGATCAGCCCCACCGGCACGTGCGGTTCCACATGCCGTCCGTGCGCAAGGCAGGGGCGGCCCGGCGGCCCGCCGACGAGACCACCACTGTCGTCATGACGGCGACCAGTGCACATGTCCTCGCCGGGCTCCGCGTCCTGACCGGGTTCGTCTTCCTGTGGGCCTTCCTCGACAAGACCTTCGGCTTCGGCTACGCCACCGCGTCCGGCAAGGGCTGGATCGACGGCGGTTCGCCGACCAAGGGCTTCCTCAGCTCGGTCGCTGCCGGGCCCATGGAGTCCACCTTCCACGACTGGGCCGGGGCCGGCTGGGCGGACTGGCTGTTCATGCTCGGCCTCCTCGGTATCGGTGTCGCCCTGATCGCCGGCATCGGTCTGCGGCTCGCGGCCGCGGCCGGAACCGCGATGATGGCGCTGATGTGGCTGGCCGAGTGGCCGCCCGCCAAGCACCTGTCCGACGGGTCGCTGAGCATGTCGACCAACCCGTTCGCCGACTACCACCTCATCTACGCCGTCGTCCTCATCGCCCTCGCGGCCGCGAGCGCCGGCGCCACCTGGGGACTGGGCAGGATCTGGGCACGTCTGCCCTTCGTCAGCCGCAACCGCTGGCTGCTCTGACGTACCTGACCGTCCCGGACCGGGGCACCGCCGCAGCGCTGCGGCGGTGCCCCGGCTTTCGTCCCGTGCCCGAGCACGGCGGAGTTCCGGACCCCCTGGTCCCGTCCGGCCGTGCTCCGGGGGCCGACCGGCCCAAGCGCACCCGGTCGAAGCCGGACAAGCTGGATCTGAGGTGCAATCCGGGCGCCGCACCGGCGGCCGGCCCGACGAGAGGAAGTGACGGGCCATGAGGGAACAGGCACCGTCCCAGGCAGTGGAGGGACCTCCGCTCGGCGATCTCGGGCGCCGTCTCGCCGCCCGACGCACGGAACTCGGCCTGAGCCGGAGGGAGACGGCCACCCGGGCCGGCATGGCGCCGGGCTACCTCCAGTACCTCGAGGAGCGCCCCGGTGCCGCACCCGGCGGAGGCGTCCTCCTCAGGCTGGCCGAAGTCCTGGGGACCACCGTGCGGGACCTCACCGGCGGCAATGCCGATCTGCCGCACGGCTTGGGGGAGCCCGCCCGCAGCCCCGGCTTCGGAGAGCTGAGCGTCCCGGAGTGCCGGGCCCTGCTCTCGACGCACGGCGTGGGGCGGATCGCCGTGCCCACTGCCTCCGGGCCCGTCGTCGTGCCCGTCAACTACAGCGTCGTCGACGGCGCGATCGTCTTCCGAACCGAGCCCGGCTCCACCCCCGCGCAGGCGTCCGGCTGCCAGGTCGCCTTCGAGGTCGACCGCATCGACGACGCGTTCAGCCGGGGCTGGAGCGTGCTGGTGCGGGGCCACGCCCGGACCGTGACGGACCTCGACGAGATACGCCGGCTCGCCGATCAGGCCCGCGGCGCACCCTGGGCCGGCGGACGCCGTGACCAGTGGGTGCACATCGATCCCCTCGTCATCACCGGACGCCGCATCACGGTGTGACCCGGGACGTTCTCCGGCGCGGCCGGGACCGATGGCCCCTCATCGCCGGCCCCCGCCCGGCGGAGGATGGAGACAACGCTCAAGAGCTGTACCCAGGTGAGAGACGGGGCTGGCCCATGTACCCGAACGACGGTTTCCGTGAACTCGAACGGCAGGAGTGCCTGCGTCTGCTGGCGAAGGTGCCCGTCGGCCGCATCGTGCACACTCGTCACGCGCTGCCCGCGGTGCTGCCCGTCAACTTCTGTGTGGACGCCGACGGTGCCGTGGTGCTGCGCACCTCGGCGGCCTCGGAACTGGTCCGTGCGGTCGACGGCGTGGTGGTCGCCTTCGAGGTCGACGAGGTCGACGCGGTCGCCCACTCCGGCTGGAGCGTCGTCGTCACCGGCTCGGCGACGGTGGTGACCGACCCGGACGAGCACCAGCGCCTGATCCGGACCGGACCGCGCTCCTGGGCGCCCTCGCCCGAGGAGGTCTTCGTCCGCATCGAGCCCGAACTGGTCACCGGCCGCGATCTCGCGGGCGGACGCAGTCTGTACGGGGTGGATCTGTCGTCCTGACACCGTCACCGGCCAGTGTCCAGCGGCATCATCCATTCCTCGAACGCGCCGATGGGCTGACGGGGTGTCAGACGTCGCCCTCCGCGGCTGTGGCGTGGGCATGCGGAGCGACGTTGGACAAGGACTCGCGCAGCACCGCGGGGCCTGGGCACGCCGACGTTCCGAGCGCCGCCTCAAGGCCGACTGTCAAGAAGGGTGAGCCGCTCTGCCTGATCGGCGACTCCAGCACCGGACACGGCGTACGCCGCGGTGCATCTGGGTCCAGCCGTTCCGGCCGGACAGCCGTCCGGCCCACTTCACGGTGTTGCCAAAGGGCCGGATGGTCCCTGCGCCCGGCGAGGGTGCGGCGCGTCCGCTCAGGCCGCGCCGCGTTCGTCTCCGATCTCGCGCCCGGTGACCATCTCCGACTCGATCCGCACGAAGACGGCGTCCCGAAGGGGCATCCAGGACCGCAGGCCGGTCCGTGACAGCCGTTCCTGCTCGGCGGGGTCGGTCACCACGCCGGCTCGGCCGGTGACGACGACACTCCAGCCGGACCGGTTCTCGGCGTCGAACTCGTCCGCCTCGAAGGCGACCACGACTCCATTGATGGCGCGGACCAGATCCGAGCTCGCCGAGGTGCGCAGCAGCACCGAGCCGTCCGTGTCCAGGGAAAAGTTGACCGGGAGGACGGCGGGCAGCGCGTGCCGGGTGTACACGATGCGGCCGACCGGCACCTTGGCCATCAGATACAGGCACTCCCGCCGGTCGAGTGCCCGAAAGCCGTCGCTGTGGAACATCAGCCCATGCTCCCCCTGGGGGCGCGCCGTGGTTAGGGCCGGTCGGCCCTCTTATCAGTGCTTGCGCCCGGGGCAGCAACTCGGGACAGCCGGCCCGGTGGCCAGGACTGTCGGCCCACCGCGGCGAGGACGTGCGCCTCGGACAGTGACTGCGGACGACCGGTGCGCAGTCCGCGCCAGGAGCCTGTGGCCCCGAGCGCTGATGGGGCCGCACCACCGCGAGCAGAAGGGAAGACGGCATGTTCCAGCCGTCGAAGAGGACAAGAGGCGCGCCGGCCGCCGAGGCCTCCGTACCCGGCCGGGCGTAGCTGATGCTCGCCGTGGCCACCGTCGGATTCGCAGTGAACTTCTGGGCGTGGGCGCTGCTCAGCCCGCTCGGCCCGCGCTTCAAGGACACCCTGGAGCTGACCTCCTTTCAGCAGTCGCTGCTGGTGGCCGTACCGGTCGTGGTCGGCTCGTTGGGGCGCATCCCGGTCGGCACGCTGACCGACCGGTTCGGCGGCCGGGTGATGTTCCCGATCGTCTCGGCGGCCACCATCGTGCCGGTGCTCCACCTGGGCCTGGCCGGGCACTCCTCGCTCGGCGCGCTGCTGGCCGGCGGGTTCTTCCTCGGTATCGGCGGCACCGCGTTCGCCGTGGGAGTGCCCTTCTGGGCGCCTGGTTCCCGCCCGAGCGGCGCGGTCTGGCCATCGGCGTCTTCGGCATGGGCATGGGCGGCGCTCAGCGTCCTGACCACGGTGAAGCTGGTCGACGCGAACAGCATGTCGACACCCTTCCTGATCACGGCGGCAGTTCTCGCGGCCTATGCGCTGGTGGCCGCACTGGTGCTGCGCGATGCCCCCGGGCGCACAGTGCCCGACGAGCCGCTGTCCCGCCGTCTGGCGGACACCCTGCGCCTGGGCGTCACCTGGCAGGCCTCCGCACTGTACGCGGTGGCCTTCGGCGGTTACGTGGCCTTCTCCGTCTACCTGCCGACGTGTCTGAAGACCGGATACGGCCTGACCCAGGCGGACGCGGCGAACCGGATGGCCGGCTTCGTGCTGATCGCGGTGGCGATGCGCCCGGTGGGCGGCTGGCTGTCCGACCGGATCGGCCCCGTGCGGATCCTGGGCGGGGCGCTGGTGGCCGTGGTCGGCGGTGCGGTGCTGCAGTCCTTCACCCCGGCGCTCGCACCTCTGGGTACGCTCGCCTGCCTGGTCATGGCCGGCGCGCTGGGCGCGGGCAGCGGCGCGGTGTTCGCGCTGGTGGCCCTGCTGGCCCCGGCCGGCAAGGTCGGCTCCGTCACCGGCATCGTCGGTGCCGCGGGCGGCCTGGACGGGTTCGTACCGCCGCTGGTGATGGGCTCGCTGTACGGCGCCCTCGGCTCGTACGCGCTGGGACTGGTCCTGCTGGCCGTGGTCGCGTGCGCGGCCCTCGCCTTCACCGGCACCGGCGTGCGCCGAGCCGTCACCCGCCGGGTCCCGGCCACGCAGGCGAGCTGAGCAGGACGACCAGGCCGGCCGTTTCGGCCGACGAACCGCGGCGGGGGGGGCCGGGGGGGGGGGGGCCCCCCCCCGGGGGGGGGGCCGGGGGGCCGGGGGGGGGGGGGGGTGGGCCCCCCCCCGCCCCGCCCGCGGGGGGGGGGTGGGGCCCTGATATACCCCCGGGG